>JACPVR010000018.1 GCA_016197405.1 Mycobacterium sp. | reverse complement strand
CTGGCCCGCCTGACCGCGGTCGTCTTCCTGGTGGCATTCGTATTGGCGACGCTGGCCATGCCGCTGGGCGCCACCAAGCTCTACCTTTTCGGCATCTCCGTCGATCAGCAGTTCCGCACCGAATACCTGACCCGGTTCACCGACAGCCCGGCCCTGGCCGATATGACCTATGCCGGTCTGCCGCCGTTCTACCCGCCAGGCTGGTTCTGGATCGGTGGCCGGGCCGCAGCGCTGACCGGCACCCCGGGCTGGGAGATGTACAAACCGTGGGCGATCACCTCGATCGCGGTCGCCGTGGCACTGGCCTTCGTGTTGTGGTCGGCGCTCATCCGGTTCGAGAGTGCGCTCATCGTCACCGTCACCACCGCGGCGGTGACACTGGCCTACGCCTCACCCGAGCCCTACAGCGCGATGATCACCGCGTTGCTGCCGCCGGTGCTGGTGCTGGCCTGGTCCGGGCTGCGGGGTCAGGCGCGCGGCGGAGGCTGGGCCGCGGTCGTGGGCACCGGCATATTCCTCGGTATCTCCGCCACCATCTACACCCTGCTGCCGGGACTGGCGGCGCTGACGGTGACCGTCATGGCGGTGCTGCTCGCAGTCACCCGACGCAGCTGGGAACCGCTGCTGCGACTGGCCGTCGCCGGCGTGATCGCGCTGCTGATCGCACTGATCACCTGGCTGCCGTTCCTGCTGCGCGCGGCGCGCGATCCGATGTCGGGTACCGGCAGCGCCCAGCACTATCTGCCCGCCGACGGCGCGGTGCTGACCTTCCCGATGCTGCAGTTCTCCCTGCTGGGCGCGTTGTGCCTGCTCGGCACCCTGTGGATGATCCTGCGCGCGCGATCCTCGGTGCGGGCCGGGGCCCTGGCGATCGGTGTGCTCTCGATCTATCTGTGGTCGCTGCTGTCGATGCTCACCACGTTGGCCGGCTCCACGTTGCTGTCCTTCCGGCTGCAGCCGACCCTGACCACGCTGCTGGCGGCGGCGGGCGCCTTCGGATTCATCGAGCTCACGCAGGTGGCCGCGGCCCGCTGGGGCCGGCGCCTCATCCCGGTGGCGGTGGTCGTCGGATTGGCCGGCGGTATGGCCTTCAGCCAGGACATTCCCGACACGTTGCGCCCCGACATCGCGGTGGCCTACACCGATACCGACGGCGACGGACAACGCGGCGACCGCCGCCCGCCGGCCGCCGAGAAGTTCTACCCGCAGATCGACGCCGCCATCGTGGCCGCCACCGGTCGCCCGCGCGACGAGACCGTGGTGCTGACCGCCGACTACAGCTTCCTGGCGTACTACCCCTACCTGGGCTTCCAGGGTCTGACATCGCACTACGCCAATCCGTTGGCGCAGTTCGACGAGCGGGCCGCGGCCATCGGGGACTGGAGCGATCTGACCACGTCGGCCGAGTTCGTCCGCAAGCTCGACGAACTGCCGTGGCAGCCGCCGACGGTGTTCCTGATGCGCCGCGGCGCAGGCACCGGATCGGGCAGCACCTACACCCTGCGGCTGGCCGAGGACGTCTACCCCAACCAGCCCAATGTGCGCCGCTACACCGTGGAGCTGGACTCGGCGCTGTTCGCCGACGATTTCACCGTCAAGGACATCGGACCGTTCGTGCTGGCGATCAGAAAATGATCGGCCGGTTAACATCTACCTCCGTGAACAGCGGCGGGTCTGACTACCGAGTCGCCAAGACCGTCGCCGTGGTCGCTGGCCTGCTGGGTGCGCTGCTGGCCGTACTGACCCCGTTCCTGCCGATCAAACAGACCACCGCCGAGCTCAACTGGCCGCAGAACGGCGTCTTCAGCAGTGTCACCGCCCCGCTGATCAGCTATGTCGCCACCGACCTGGAGATCACCGTGCCGTGCCAGGCCGCGGCCGGGCTGGCCGGTCCGGACAACGCGAACCGCACGGTGCTGCTCTCGACGGTGCCAAAACAGGCACCCAAGGCCGTCGACCGGGGCCTGCTGATCCAGCGCATCAACAACAACCTCGTCGTCGTGGTGCGAAACACCCCTGTGGTGGTGGCCCCGATGACCGCGGTGCTCAGCCCGGCCTGCCAGGAGCTCAAGTTCACCGCGCACGCCGACAAGGTGACCGCGGAGTTCGTCGGGCTCACCCAGGCCGAAGGCACCGATCTCACCCCGGACAAGCCCACCGACCCGCTGCGCGGCGAGCGTGGCGGCTACGACTTCCGTCCACAAATCGTCGGAGTGTTCACCGACCTGTCCGGTCCGGCGCCGCCCGGGTTGTCGCTGTCGGCGACCATCGACACCCGCTACAGCAGCGCGCCCACCGCCCTCAAGCTCATCGCGATGATCGTCGGTGTCGTCCTGACCGTGCTGTCGCTGATCGCGCTGCACGTCCTCGACAGCGCCGACGGCGTGCGGATGCGGCGCTTCCTGCCGGCCCGCTGGTGGTCGGTCAGCTGGCTCGACGCACTGGTCACCACGGTGCTGGTGTGGTGGCATTTCGTCGGCGCCAACACCTCCGACGACGGCTACATCCTGACCATGGCCCGGGTGTCGGAGAACGCCGGCTACATGGCCAACTACTACCGCTGGTTCGGTACGCCCGAGGCGCCGTTCGGGTGGTACTACGACCTGCTGGCGTTGTGGTCGCACGTGTCCACGGCAAGCGTCTGGATGCGCCTGCCGACCCTGGCCATGGCGCTGGCGTGCTGGTGGGTCATCAGCCGGGAAGTCATCCCGCGTCTGGGCACCGCCGTCAAACACAGCACCGCCGCCCGCTGGACCGCGGCGGGCATGTTCCTGGCGTTCTGGCTGCCACTGAACAATGGCCTGCGGCCCGAACCGATCATCGCCCTGGGCATCCTGCTGACCTGGTGTTCGGTCGAGCGCGCGGTGGCCACCAGCCGGCTGCTGCCGGTCGCGGTCGCGTGCATCCTCGGCGCGCTGACACTGTTCTCCGGGCCCACCGGTATCGCCTCCATCGGCGCCCTGCTGGTGGCGATCGGCCCGCTGCGCACCATATTGCACCGGCGCTCATCGCAATTCGGCTTGCTGCCGCTGCTGGCACCGATCCTGGCCGCGATCACCGTCACGGTGTTCCTGATCTTCCGCGACCAGTCGTTCATCGGTGAGATCCAGGCCAGCGCCTTCAAGTCCGATGTCGGGCCCAGCCTGAGCTGGTTCGACGAGCACACCCGCTACGAACGGTTGTTCCTGGCCACGCCCGACGGGTCGGTGGCCCGCCGGTTCGGGGTGCTCGCACTGCTGGTGGCACTGGCGGTATCGGTGGCGATGTCGTTGCGCCGCGGCCGAATTCCCGGCACCGCCGCCGGCCCGAGCCGGCGCATCATCGGCATCACCATCATCTCGTTCCTGGCGATGATGTTCACCCCCACCAAGTGGACGCACCACTTCGGCGTGTTCGCCGGCCTCGCTGGATCACTGGGCGCCTTGGCGGCGGTGGCGGTCACGGCGCACGCCATGCGGTCGCGACGCAACCGCACCATCTTCGCCGCCATCGTGCTCTTCGTGATGGCGTTGTCGTTCGCCAGCGTCAACGGCTGGTGGTACGTCTCGAATTTCGGTGTGCCGTGGTCGAATCAGTTCCCGGAGTGGCATTTCGGTTTCACCACGATGTTGCTCGGACTCTCGGTGCTGTCGCTGCTGCTGGCCACCTACTTCCACTTCTCCAAACGCGGGGAGAAACCCTGGCGGCCCACCAGGGTGGGCCGGATCCTGCACTCGCCGTTGGCGATCGCGGCCTGGGTGCTGGTGGTCTTCGAGGTGCTGACGCTGACCCTCGGCATGACCCAGCAGTACCCAGCCTGGTCGGTGGGCCGGTCCAATCTCGACGCGCTGACCGGCAAGACCTGTGGGCTGGCCGACGACGTCATGGTCGAACAGGACGTCAACACCGGGCTGCTCACCCCGATCAACGTTCCGGTCGGTGACGCACTCGGCTCCGTCACATCAATAGGCTTCTCGCCCAACGGAATCCCGACCGATGTCTCACCCGACCCGGTATCCGAGCCCACCCAGGCGGGCAATTTCGCCGACAGCGACACCGGCACCGTCGCCGACGGTGAGGCAGGCACGCAGGGTGGCACCACCGCGACCACCGGTGTCAACGGTTCCCGGGCCCGGCTGCCCTACGGCCTGGACTCGGCCCGCACACCGGTACTGGGCAGCTGGCGTCCCGGCGTACAGCAGCCCGCGGTGATGCGGTCGGCCTGGTACCGGCTGCCGCCGCGCGATCAGGCCGGACCGCTGCTGGTGGTCTCGGCCGCCGGCCGCTTCGATCCCGGCGAGGTCGTGGTGCAGTGGGCCACCGACGCCCAAGCCGCGGCGGGCACCCCGGGTGGCGCGGTCGGCTTCGCCGACGTGGGCGCATCCCCGGCCTGGCGCAACCTGCGGGCACCGATGTCGGCCATTCCGTCCGAGGCCACCCAGATCCGCCTGGTGGCCAGTGACGACGACCTGTCGCCACAACATTGGATCGCCGTGACGCCACCGCGGATCCCGCAGCTGAAGTCGCTGCAAGAAGTCGTCGGCTCGCAGGACCCGGTGCTGCTGGACTGGCTCGTCGGGCTGGCGTTCCCGTGCCAGCGTCCGTTCGGTCATCAGAACGGCGTCACCGAGGTGCCGAAGTGGCGCATCCTGCCGGACCGGTTCGGCGCCGAGGCCAACTCGCCGGTGATGGATTACCTGGGCGGCGGACCGCTGGGGATCAGTGAGCTGCTGTTCCGGGCCGAGAGCGTGCCGACCTATCTCAAGGACGATTGGTTCCGGGACTGGGGAGCGCTACAGCGGTTGGCGCCGTTCTATCCGAACGCCTCACCGGCGCGCCTCGAACTGGGCACCGCGACCCGTAGCGGCTGGTGGAGCCCGGCGCCGCTGCGCCATTCCTGACCTCGGACCCCGACGGGGCCGGATGGCCTACGCGGTGCACTAAGGCCCGTCGCATACCATCGAGCCTCGTGTCCGCCGTCCGTATCGCCCGCTTGGTCGCAATCCTCGCGGGTATCGCCGGAGTCCTGCTGTGCGGGCTGGCGCCGCTGCTCCCGGTGAAGCAGACCACCGCCACCATCACCTGGCCGCAAGCTCCCGGTCCGGACGGATTCATCAGCGACGTGACGGCCCCGCTGGTCTCCGGCGCGCCGCGGGCCCTCGACGTCTCCATCCCGTGCCAGACGGTGTCGACGCTGCCCGCCAGCGGCGGACTGGTGTTCTCCACCATCCCGCCCGGCGGTATCGAGGCCACCCGCAACGGACTGTTCGTGCGGGCCACCGCCGATTCCGTGGTCGTCGCGTTCCGTGACTCGGTGGCCGCGGTCGCGCCGCGGGCCGCCGTCAACGCCGCCGCCTGCAGCACGCTGCACATCTGGGCCGACGCCGGTTCGGTGGGCGCGGACTTCGTCGGCATCCCCGGCGCCACCGGCACGCTGCCCGTCGACAAGAAGCCACAGGTCGCAGGCCTGTTCACCGAACTCAAGGTGGCGTCACAGCCCGGCCTGAGCGCCCGCGTCGACATCGACACCCGGTTCATCACCTCACCGACCGTCCTCAAGCTCGCCGTCATGGTGCTCGGGGTGCTGTGCGTCATCGCCTCGGTGATCGCGCTGGCGGTACTGGACCGCCGCACCGGCCGGCGGGTCACACACTCCTGGCGACGGCTGCTGTCGCGCGGCGGGATATCGACGTGGCTGGCCGACGCCGGCGTCATCGGCACCCTGCTGGTGTGGCATCTGATCGGCGCCCTGTCCTCCGACGACGGCTACAACCTGACCATCGCCCGGGTCTCCGCCGACGCCGGCTACTCCGCCAACTACTTCCGCTACTTCGGCGCCACCGAAGCGCCGTTCGACTGGTATCAGTCGGTGCTGGCGCATCTCGCGGCGGTCAGCACCGCCAGCGTGTGGATGCGCATCCCGGCCACCCTGGCCGGTATCGGCGCCTGGCTCATCGTCAGCCGCTGGGCGCTGCCCCGGCTGGGCAGCGCGCTGGCAGCCAACCGCGTCACGGTGTGGACCGCGGGCGCGGTCTTCCTGGCGGCGTGGCTGCCGTTCAACAACGGTCTGCGGCCCGAGCCGCTCATCGCCTTCGGCACCATCGCGGTGTGGGCACTTGTCGAATACGCCATCGCGACGCGTCGGCTGTGGGCCGCTGCGGCCGCGATCGTCGTCGCGGTCTTCAGCGTCACGCTGGCACCGCAGGGACTGATCGCCATCGCGCCGCTGCTGGTCGGCGCGCGCGCCATCGCCGCGGTGATCCGTGCCCGCAAGGTCGGCATCCTGGCGTCACTGGCCCCGCTGGCGGCCGCGTTGTCGCTGATCTTCGTCGTGGTGTTCCGCGACCAGACGCTGGCGACCGTCGCCGAATCGGCGCGGATCAAGTACAAGGTCGGGCCCACCATCGCCTGGTATCAGGATTTCCTGCGGTACTACTTCCTGACCGTCGAGGAATCCACCGACAGTTCCCTGACCCGCAGGTTCGCGGTGCTGCTGATGCTGCTGTGCCTGTTCGGCATGCTCGCGGTACTGCTGCGGCGCGGCAAGATCCCCGGCGCCGCGTCCGGGCCGGTGTGGCGATTGATCGGCACCACCGCCGCGGGCCTGCTGTTGCTGACCTTCACCCCGACCAAGTGGGCCGTGCAGTTCGGGGCGTTCGCCGCCCTGGCCGGTGCGCTCGGCGGTGTCACCGCGTTCGCCTTCTCCCGGGTCGGCTTGCACAGCCGACGCAACCTCGCGCTGTACGTGACGGCACTGCTGTTCGTGCTGGCGTGGGCCACCTCGGGCATCAACAGCTGGTTCTATGTCGGCAACTACGGTGTGCCGTGGTTCGACAAGCAACCGGTGCTGGCCGGTCAGCCCGTCACCTCGATGTTCCTGGCACTGGCGATCGTCACCGGAATCCTGGCCGGCTGGTTGCACTTCCGGATCGACTACACCGGCCACGTCGAGGTCGCCAACACCCGTCGTAACCGGGTGCTGGCATCGTCCCCGATGCTCGTCGTCGCGGTGATCATGGTGCTGCTGGAGGTCGGCTCGCTGGCCAAGGGCGCCGTACAGCGCTACCCCGTCTACACCACCGCCAAGGCCAATATCTCGGCGCTGAAGTCCGGCCTGTCCGACACCAGCTGCGCGCTGGCCGACGATGTCCTGGTCGAACCGGACACCAATGCCGGCATGCTGCAGCCGGTGCCCGGGCAGACCTACGGTCCCGACGGTCCGCTGGGCGGCCAGGATCCGGTCGGCTTCATCCCCAACGGGGTCAAGGAGACGCTCGAGCCCGCGCTGCCCGTGATCGCCAACCCTGGTCTGGTCAACTCCGACGGTCCGCCGGACAAACCCAATGCCGGCATCGGTTACGCCGCGGGCACCGGCGGTGGTTTCGGTCCGGTGGGCGTCAACGGTTCCCGGGTGGTCCTGCCGTTCGGTCTCGACCCGGCCCGCACCCCGGTGATGGGCAGCTACGGCCAGAACTCCGTGGCCGCCAAGGCCACCTCGGCGTGGTATCAGCTGCCACCGCGTTCCGCCGACCGTCCGCTGGTGACGGTCGCCGCGGCCGGGGCCATCTGGTGGTACGACGAGGAACACAACTTCAATTACGGTCAGTCGCTGAAACTGCAGTGGGGTGTGCAGCGCCCCGACGGCAGCTACACCGCGCTGACCGAGGTCCAGCCCATCGACATCGTCGCGCAGAAGGCCTGGCGCAACCTGCGCTTCCCGCTGGCGTGGGCACCGCCGGAGGCCAACGTCGCGCGCATCGTCGCCGATGACCCGAACCTGTCCGACGACCAGTGGTTCGCCTTCACCCCGCCGCGGGTTCCGGTGCTGGAGAGCGCTAGTCAGTTCCTGGGCTCCCAGACCCCGGTGCTGATGGACATCGCCACAGCTGCGAACTTCCCGTGCCAGCGCCCGTTCAGCGAGCATCTCGGCGTTGCGCAGCTGCCCGAGTACCGCATCCTGCCCAATTTCAAGCAGGTGGTGTCCTCGTCGAATCAGTGGCAGTCGGCGCAGGACGGCGGACCGTTCCTGTTCATCCAGGCGCTGCTGCGGACGTCGACGGTGCCCTCCTATCTGCGTGACGACTGGTATCGCGACTGGGGTTCCATTGAGAAATACGAACGCGTGATCCCCGCCGACCAGGCGCCCGACGCCGTCATCGAACAGGGTGTCCAGCGCGAATTCGGTTGGCACCGCGCCGGTCCGATCCGGGCGCTGCCATGATCGAGACACAGCGCCCGAAGGACGTGCAGGTGGCGCGGTGGGTCGCCATGATCGCCGGTCTGGTCGGTTTCGTCATGGCGGTCGCGACGCCGTTGCTGCCCGTGGTGCAGACCACCGCGACGCTGAACTGGCCGCAGCAGGGCCAGTTCGGCAATGTCACCGCGCCGCTCATCACGCAGGCTCCGGTGACGCTGACCGCGACCATCCCGTGCCAGGTCATCCGCGATATGCCACCCAGCGGTGGTCTGGTGCTGGGCACAGCGCCGGCCAAGGGCAAGGAAGCCGCACTCAACGGGCTGTTCGTCAACGTCAACGCCCAGCGCGTGGACATCACCGACCGCAATGTCGTGGTGGCCAGCGTGCCGCGCGCCCGGGTGGTCAGCGCCGGTTGTGAACGCATCGAGATCAGCTCCACCACGGCGGGCACGTTCGCCAACTTCGTGGGCCTGACCAAGGCCGACGGTTCCGAGCAGCGCACCGGTTTCGCCGACCCGAACCTGCGCCCGGCGATCGTCGGCGTCTTCACCGACCTGACCGGACCCGCGCCGCCAGGACTGTCGTTCTCGGCGACCATCGACACCCGGTTCTCCAGCACGCCGACGCCGCTCAAGCTGACCGCGATGCTGCTGGCCATCGTCGCGACTGTCATTGCGCTGCTGGCGTTGTGGCGCCTGGACCGCACCGATGGTCATCGCATGCACCGGCTCATCCCGGGCCGTTGGCGCACCTTCACCGCGGTCGACGCCACGGTGATCGGCGCCTTCCTGGTCTGGCACATCGCCGGCGCCAACTCCTCCGACGACGGCTACATCCTGGCGATGGCCCGGGTGGCCGACCACGCCGGATACATGTCGAACTACTTCCGTTGGTTCGGCAGCCCGGAGGACCCGTTCGGCTGGTACTACAACCTGCTGGCCCTGATGACCCATGTCAGCGATGCCAGCATCTGGATCCGGTTGCCTGACCTGGTTGCCGCACTGGTGTGCTGGCTGCTGCTGTCACGAGAAGTGTTGCCGCGGTTGGGGCCAGCCGTCGTCACCAGTAGGCCTGCGCTGTGGGCGGCCGGTCTGGTGCTGCTGGCAGCGTGGATGCCGTTCAACAACGGTCTGCGCCCGGAAGGCCAGATCGCCGTCGGTGCCCTGATCACCTATGTGCTGATCGAACGCGCCATCACCTCGGGCCGGCTCACGCCGGCCGCACTGGCCATCATCTCGGCTGCCTTCACCCTCGGTATCCAGCCGACGGGCCTGATAGCCGTCGCCGCGCTGCTGGCCGGTGGCCGCCCGATCCTGCGCATCGTGGTGCGGCGCCGAAAACTGCTGGGTACCTGGCCGTTGGTGCTGCCGCTGCTCGCCGCGGGCACCGTGATCCTGGCTGTGGTGTTCGCCGACCAGACCCTGGCAACGGTGTTGGAAGCCACCAGGATTCGTACCGCAATCGGCCCCAGTCAGGCCTGGTACACCGAGAATCTGCGCTACTACTACCTGATCTTGCCGACCGTCGACGGATCGCTGTCGCGCCGGTTCGGCTTCTTCATCACCGCCCTGAGCCTGTTCACCGCGATGTTCATCATGTTGCGCCGCGGCCGCATCCCGGGTGTGGCCCGCGGGCCGGCCTGGCGCCTGATGGGCGTCATCTTCGGCACGATGTTCTTCCTGATGTTCACCCCGACCAAGTGGGTGCACCACTTCGGTCTGTTCGCCGCCGTCGGGGCCGCCATGGCCGCACTGGCGACCGTGCTGGTGTCACCGGCGGTGCTGCGGTGGTCACGAAACCGCATGGCATTCCTGAGCGCATTGCTTTTCGCGCTGGCGCTGTGCTGGGCCACCACCAACGGCTGGTGGTATGTCTCCAGCTACGGCGTGCCGTTCAACAACTCCAAGCCCGCGATCGCTGGGATCACGGTCAGCACAATCTTCTTCATCCTGTTCGCCATTTCGGCGGCCTACACCTTCTGGTTGCATTTCGCGGCGCGCGATCGCGGCGAGGGCCGGATCGCGCGGGTGCTGACCGCGGCGCCGATACCGGTGGTCGCCGGGTTCATGGTGTTCGTCTTCGTCGCGTCGATGGCGATCGGTGTCGTCCGCCAGTACCCCACCTATTCCAATGCGTGGGCCAACCTGCGTGCGTTCACCGGAGGCTGCGCGCTGGCCGATGACGTGCTGGTGGAGCCCGATCCCAACGACGGGTTCCTGACCCCGGTTCCGGGTGCGGCGCCGTGGGGTCCGCTGGGCCCGCTCGGCGGTGACA
Organism: Mycobacterium sp.; assembly: GCA_016197405.1. Taxonomy (GTDB): domain Bacteria; phylum Actinomycetota; class Actinomycetes; order Mycobacteriales; family Mycobacteriaceae; genus Mycobacterium. The sequence goes on along the minus strand of JACPVR010000018.1, from coordinate 195,289 downwards.
AGCCGGTCGGCTTCACCCCGGACGGTGTACCGGAACATATTGTCGCCGAGGCGATCCGGTTGGAGAACGCCCAGCCCGGGACCGATTATGACTGGGATGCGCCGAGCAAGCTGACCATACCCGGGATCAATGGTTCGACGGTTCCGCTGCCGTACGGGCTCGACCCCTCCCGGGTGCCGATGGCCGGAAGTTTCGTCCCCGGACCGCAGCAGCAGAGCACATTGGCCTCGGCCTGGTATGCGCTGCCGCCCGCCGACGATGCCCACCCGCTGGTGGTGGTCACCGCCGCGGGCACGATCACCGGCAACAGCATCTTCAACGGCCGCACCGAGGGCCAGACCGTCGAATTGGAGTACGCCCGTGGGGGTCCGGACGGTGTGCCGGTCCCGGCCGGCCGGGTGGTGCCCTACGACCTGGGACCGATCCCGTCCTGGCGCAACCTGCGTTTCCCGCGGTCGGAGATGCCCGCCGACGCCACCTTTGTCCGGATCATCGCCGAGGACAAGTCCCTGACGCCCGGTGACTGGTTGGCCGTGACACCGCCGCGGGTGCCCGAGTTGCGTTCGGTGCAGGAGTTCGTCGGCTCGACCGATCCGGTTCTGATGGACTGGGCCGTGGGGTTGGCCTTCCCCTGTCAGCAGCCGATGCTGCACGCCAACGGTGTCACCGAGGTGCCGAAATTCCGCATCACACCGGACTATTCGGCCAAGAAGCAGGACACCGACACCTGGGAGGATGGCGAGAACGGCGGCCTGCTGGGGATCACCGACCTGCTGCTGCGCCAGCATGTGATGGCCACCTACCTGTCGCGGGACTGGGGCAGGGACTGGGGTTCGCTGCGCCAGTTCGAGACCATCGTCGACGCGCCGCAGGCGCAGATCGAGCTCGGCACCGCCACCCGATCGGGCCTTTGGAAGCCGGGACCCATCCGGATCGGCCCGTAGCCGATTTTTTCGAACCTGTGCACGCTCACAGGTTTGCCGGCGTAGCGTTCCAACCCTGCATCTCTTCAGAGCGGGGGCTTTAAATGACTGCAGCGCTACGCCCGTGGTCGGTGACTGGGATCGCCCTGGTCACCACCGGTGCTATTGCGGTGGCACCGATATCGGCACCACCGACGCTCTACGAGGTGCCCAAGGTCAGCACGACGGTCGAACTTTCGGCCATTCCCTATGTGCTGACGTTGCCGGTGCTGCGCCAGTACATCGAGAACCAGCTCTTCTACTTCGGCACGTGGCTCGGCGGCTGGGCGCAGGCCGGCATCGGGACCGTCGAGACCATTCTCGCGGTGCCGGAGAACATCGTCACCATCACCAAGCAGGTGCTGGCGCTGGATCTCGGCGGCGCGTTCGACACGTTCGTGGCGGCGGTGGTCGACGGCGTCGAGGCGATCGGCGGACCGTTGCTCGAGGGCGCGATAACCCAGAACCAGAAGTATCTGGCCGTCCAGTCGGCGATGTGGACCGCCATCCCGCAGGCGTTGATCAGCGCCGGCAGTGGGCTTTTCGAAGGCGCCGGGCTGGTGGCGCAGTCGGTGATCGCGGCGGCCGAGGTGGTGCTGAAGGCAATACTGCCGCTGAACCTCAGCAACTTCGTCGACGCCCTGGTGCAGGGTGCGAAGCTCGTCGTCGACGGGCTGGCGGCCGGTGGCGCCGCCGTCGTCGACGGTATCGAGACCGCGCAGAAGACGATCGTGACCGCATTGCAGGCCGGACCGACGACGCAGACCCTGCAGACCCGCAGTGTGGCACCGGAGAGCACCGACCTGGGTACCGACTCCGATGTCACGACCTTCGCCCTGTCTGTCGACGGGTCAACCGGTGAATCCGCCGACACGACCCCGGCAGCCGACCGCACGGCGGCTGAATCCGAGGACGCCGACGGTGCCGAGGACCCAGCCGTCGTCGATGACGGCGATGCCGCCACGACGGTGCCGGTCGCCGACGAGGAGGACACGGCGTCGCAGGTCGATGAGACCGATGAGCAGGATCCGGCGGAAGCCGTTGATCAGGAACCGGTTTCGCTCGACGAGGTCCGCAAGTCCGACCCGCCGTCCACCGAGCCGGTGAAGGCTGCCGAGGCCGCCGACTCCTCGCATGACTCGACGGCTGCGGCCAACGACACCAAGCCTGACAACGCGCCGGCCGCCGAGCAGGACGCGGCGTAGCGGCCTCAGATGGTGGTGACGTAGCCGCCGTCGATGCGGATGTCGGCGCCGGTGGTGTTGGCGGACCGGTCGCTGGCGAGGAAGACGGTGAGGTCGGCGACTTCCTGCGGGGTGGTGAACCGGCCGGTCGCGGCCCCGGCGCTGACCGACTGCACGATATCGTCGGAACTGGCTCCGCTGGCGGCGGCGAACTGGGCGGCCACCCCACCGTCGGCGAGCCACAGGTCGGTGGCCACCGGCCCGGGGCTGATGGTGTTGACGCGGATCCCTTTGGGGCCGAACTCCTTCGACAGCGCCTTGGCATAGTTCGCCATTGCCGCCTTGGTGGCGCTGTAGTCGACGATGTTCCATTCCGGCAGGGTGGCATTGACCGACCCGATCATCACGATGGCCCCGCCGTCGCGTTGAAGCATCAGCGGAACGGCGGCCCGGGTGGTGCGGACGGCCGACATCACGTTGAGGTTCAGTGAGGCCTCCCACTGCTCGTCGGTGACCGACAGGATGCCGTCGAAACGTGGTGTCACCGCGCCGGCATTGTTGACCAGGATGTCGACACCACCGCGCTGGGCGGCCGCGGCCACCAAGGCCTGCGGGCCTTCGGCGGTGCTCAGATCGGCGGCGACGAAGGTGGCCGATCCCGCGGCCTCCATGGCCGCCAGCTCGGGGCTGTTGTGCCGGGCCCCGGCGACGACGTGTGCGCCGGCCTCGGCCAGCGCCTGGGAGACGGCCAGTCCGATGCCCTTGCTGGCACCGGTGACCACCGCGATCTTGTCGGTCAGGTTCATGTCCATGCCGACCATGTTTCAGTGTCCGGCGGCTCCTGTCCCGGTGATGGTGTAAACACTGGTAGCTATGGCTGATCGGATCCGCCTCGGGCGGGCCACCCTGACCCGGGTCGTCGAGTGGCAGGTCAAATTCCGCTCGGAGATGTTCGCCCAGACACCCGAGGAGGCCTGGAGCGAGAACGCCGACCTGCTGGTGCCGACGTTCTATCTACCCGACACCGCGCAGGTCCGGCTGGCGATGCAGAGCTGGGTCATCGAGGTCGACGGGTTGACCGTTGTTATCGACACCGGTATCGGCAATGACCGCGACCGCCCGCACATGCCCGGACTGGCACACCTGAGCACCGACTTCCTGGACAACCTACGGGCCGCCGGGTTCGACCCGGACGCGATCGACATTGTCGTCAACACCCACCTGCACACCGATCACATCGGCTGGAACACCATGCTGTCATCCGAGGGCACGTGGGTGCCGACCTTCCCCAATGCGCGCTACCTGATGCCGGAGGCGGACCACCGCTACTTCGGCGACGGTGGTGCCGGATCGACCGATCACACCCGAATACTGTTCGGCGACAGCATCATCCCCGTCGCCGAGCAGACCGAGCTGTATTCCGGTGACACCCGGATCAGCGAGTCCCTGTGGCTGCGACCGGCGGCCGGGCACACACCCGGGTCCTCGGTGGTGTGGCTCGATGCCGGGGTACCCGCGATGTTCGTCGGTGACCTCACCCACTGCCCGATCCAGATTGCGCGGCCCGCGGACCCGTGTGCCTTCGACGTCGATGCCGAACAGGCCGCCGACACCCGCAGACGCATCTTCACCGAGGCATCGCGACGGCGGGCAGCGGTGGTTCCCGCGCACTACCCCGGCCATGGTGGGGCGACGATCGTGGCCCGCGGTGACCGCTTCGACATCGACGACTGGTTGGCGCTCGATCCCATCTGAGCACCGGCCCAGGTTCATGAACTGACAGCTCGCGCATTGTCGGTAGGCTGGCCCGGTGGGGATCTTCGGTCGAAAGTCGACGCGTACTCGCCTGCGAAAGGCGTCCGAACTGGCGCCGTCCACCCCGCCGTTCCGTTCCGATCTCGATTGCACGCCGTGGGTTCTCTCCGGTTTGTGGCCCGCCGATCTGGAGCACCTCACGCCCGAAACGGAAAGCCTCGCAGACTATCTGAAGAAGGATCTGCAGCGCATCGCCGACTCGGCAAACGAGAAACTGCGCGCCATCGCCGCCGCCGGGCTGCCCGAGCCGACCCGGCAGTCCGAGGAGCACCGCGTGCTCAACGTCGCGCGCGCGTTCGCGGTACTGCGGGTCGAGTCCACGGTCCGGCAACTGCGGCGCGAACCGCTGGGATTCCAGCCGGAGTTACTGAGTGTGACCGCGCCGCGCGTGCAGGCCGAACCGCGACCCGAAGCAGAACCCGAACCGCGACCCGAGTCACCACCCGAGCCGGAGCCACTGCCCGAGCCCGAGCCACTGCCCGAACCGCAAGTGCCCGAACCAGAACCCGAGCCGGTCGCGCGGCACCGAAAGCCGGTGGCGAGCGCCGCGTTCGGCTGGAGTTACGACGATGCCGAACCGAAGCACTCGGCCGAGCCCGAGCCGGTCCGCGTCGACCCACCCGCGATCAGTGCGCAGGCGGTCGAAAAGCCGCCGGCACCGCCGGAAACCGACGAACAACAGCTGCGCCGGGTCGTGCGCTACGTCGCACGCCAGGTGCCCGGACTGCGATGGGCAGTCGGGCGCCGAGGGGACGGAACCACCCTGCTGGCCACCGACCTGGCGTACGGCTGGATTCCGGCCGGTGTCGACATCCCCGCCGGAGTCGAGCTGCTGGACCCGCAGCGCCGCAGCGGGAACCTGGCCGCAATGCTGGGGCATCCCGAGCAAATGGTCAGCTACTCACCGGGCGACCCGTTCGGGCCCGCCGGCGACGGGCCGCTGACCCCGTCGGATGACGCCCGCCTGCTCGAGCCCGTCGAGGATCTGGGATGGCGGCTCGCCGAGGCCACGCACTGGCGCGACGGGTTACCGCGCATGGTGCACACCCTTGCCAAGGCGGGTGGTGCAGGCACCGGCGTGCTCGATGCCGAGGTGGACGTCCTGCGCGTGCATCTGGACACCGCGCGTTATCAGCTGACCGCCCGGTATCCGGATCTCGACAACGCGTTGTTGTTGAACTGCCTGCTGCTGGCTGCCACGGAGGCCGTCGCGACGGGCGCCACGGTCGCAGCCAACTACCACTTCAGCTGGTTCCTGGCGTTGAGCACACCACCGGCCAGCGCCTGGAACTCCGCGAGCGGATAGCTCCGCCGACGGTTGCCAGCGAGCACCGAGATAGCTGAATGAATTGACGCTGCTTGCCGTTCCTCTCCATACTGGGAGCCATGGCGGGGTCGGAGGGGCTACGCGACGACAAGGCTCTCGTCGATGCTGTACTGCGGGAATTGCAGGATGCCGCCGATAAATGGGAAAAATTGGTCGCCGATGCCGAGAATGTTTCTTATAGCGTCGATTTAGGAGACATTCACGCGGTTGTCAATTCAGATGGGAAGTTGATCGAATTAACCCTCGATCCGGGCGTAACGACGCACTATACCCATACGGAACTGGCGGATCGGCTCAACATCGCCCTCACTGCGCTGCGTGAAGAAGCGCAAGCCGACAATGCCGCCCGTTTCGGAGGAACGCTCAGGTGACGGCCGATCGGTGCGGGCGACCGGCTACTGGATCTGGGCCGGGCAACTGGTCTATACCGAATAACACGCCGCGCGACCAGCGGATTTACAATACGCGCGTATCGTCGCGGCCGTCGGCGGGCAATACGCCGCGGGTAGCAAGCAGTGCGTCGAAGGGATATCGGCTGTGCCGCTGAATTTGTCGAACCGGGACCAGAATTCCGGTCACCTTTTCTACAATCGGCGCTTAAAAGCCGCAATAACCCGATTCTCGGTTCGAATGAAACACGACGACCGCAAACAACAGGCGGCCGTGGTGCTCTCGATGGTCTTTGTTTTGCTCGGAGTCGCGTGGATGGCGTTGCTGCATTTCATGAAGCCGGCGGGCATCGTCGGCGATTCCGACATCATCGGCGATCGGCAGACCGGAGGTATCTACGCCAAGATCGACGGTCGGCTCTACCCCGCTCTCAACCTCACGTCGGCGCGCCTGGCGACCGGAACCTCCTCGGTGCCGACCTGGGTGACGGCCGCCGAGATCGGCAAGTACCCCACCGGCCCGCTCATCGGGATCCCCGGGGTGCCTTACGACCTGCCGGTCAACGCCGGGGTTTCGGCGTGGACGGTCTGCGATACCGCCGCGGCCAAGGGCACCGCGGGCACACCGGTCGTCACATCGATCGCCGGACAGCTCACCGCCGGCGGCCGCTCCGGCCCGATGGCGCCCGATCAGGCCGTACTGGCAACCCACGACGGTGCCACCTACGTCATCTGGGGCGGCCAACGGACCAGGATCGATCCGGCGGACCGATCGGTGACGTTCAACCTCGGGCTCGACCCAGGCGTCACATCGCCCATCGAGATATCCAACGCGCTGTTCGACGCGATGCCGGCCACCGAACCGTTGGTCGTCCCGGTGATACCCGAGGCCGGCTCGCCGTCGCGCTGGCTGCCGGACACCGCCGTCGGCACGGTGCTGGAGACCAAGGATGCCAGCGGTAACGTCAGCGGCTTCTACGTCCTGCTGCCCGGTGGCGTGCAGAAGGTGACCAGTTTCGTGGCTGATCTGCTGCGCACCGCCAACGATCAGGGTTCTGTTGCACCGCAGTTGATTTCGCCGGACAAGTTGGTCGACATCCCCGCCGTTGAGGTGCTCAACGTCGGGTACTACCCGGCCGGCAAGCTGAATTTCGTCGACACCGAGACCAATCCCGTCACCTGCGTCGGCTGGGAGAAGCTGTCGACCGATCGGCAGGCCACCGTCACGGTGATATCCGGCAGGGGCCTGCCGGTGCCGCAGTCGATGGACAACCACCTGGTCACATTGGTGCGAAACGATCGGGATCCGGATTCGGTCGAAGCCAACAACGTGCTGGTCCTGCCGGGTGCCGCCAACTTCGTGGCGACCACCAGCGGGGTCAGCACATCCGACACCAGGGAGAGCCTGTACTGGCTGTCACCGCAGGGTGTGCGGTTCGGGATCGAATGGGACACCGCGACTCTCGGGGCGCTGGGCCTCGATCCGAACCGGGCCGTGCAGGCGCCGTGGCCGATAGTGCGGACATTCGCCGCCGGGCCCGCGATCAGCCGGGCCGCCGCGCTGGTGGCGCACGACACCGTGGTGTCCGACGGCGCGGTGGCGGCGATACCGGGCGCCAGAGACCAGAACGGGGGAGGCTAGATGTCCAAGAAGGGTTTCGTGCGGGGTGCCCGCAAGCCGGTGCCCAGCGTGCCGCCGGCCCGTGTGATGGTGGGGGCGCCGCTGGCCCTGCCCGAGCGCGAGCCACGCAACATCCTGCTGATGATCGCGCTACCTGCGCTACTGGTCGGCATCATCGGCACCTTGATCGTCATGTACACCTCGGGCGTTCGGTCCCTGCAGTCCGGGCTCTTCCCGATGATCGGTCTGATCGGTTTCGGCGCGCTGATGTTCAGCGGCCGATTCGGCCGGGGCCGCCGGATGAGCTGGGGTGAACAGGAAAAGGAGCGGCGCGTCTACCTGCGTCAGCTCGACGAGGATCGTGACGAGGTTCAGCGCGCGGCCCAGGACCAGCGCCGCAGCCAGCTCTTCGTGCACGGCGATCCGCAGCGACTCGACACCGTCATCGGCGGTCCGCGGATGTGGGAACGCCGGCCCGCCGACGCGGACTTCCTGGACGTGCGCCTGGGCATCGGTGTGCAGCAGGCCAGTGAATCCGCGGTGTCACTGCAGTGGCCGGAAGTGCCGATCGGCGAGGAGCTGGAACCGGTGACCGGCGGCGCGCTACGGGATTTCATCCTGGAGCAGAGCAAGATTCGCGGTATCGGCAAGGTGCTGAGCCTGCGTTCCAAGCCCGGATTCAGCTTCGTCGGCGACGACCAGGTCGAGCTGCGGGCTTTCATGCGTTCGGTTCTGTGTTCGTTGGCGGTCTACCAGAGCCCGGGCGACGTCAAGCTGATGGTGGTCACCCGCCACCCGGAGGTCTGGTCGTGGCTGGTCTGGCTACCGCACAACCAGCACGACGAGATGTTCGACGCCAGCGGACTGCGCCGGCTGGTGTTCACCTCCCCGACCGATCTCGAGGAAGCGCTGGACGCCGAGCTGCACCGTAAAGGCCGCGGCCCGTGGGCACCTCCGTCGGGTTCCAGCCCGTCCACCATGGGATCGCCCATCGAGTCGGGCGTTCCCAACATCGGACCGCACTGGGTCATCGTCGACGACAACGTCGGCACTCCCGAGCAGTGGGAGGGCGTCACCGGACAGAAGGGGATGGCAGGTATCACCGTGCTCCGGTTGGCCGACCGGGTCGGTACCGGGGTGGGATTCAACGACGCCGACGAACGTTTCGAGTTGCGCGAGGGACGGCTGCGGCATCGCGACGCGTTCTATGCGGTGGCCGACATGCTCGCCGAGAGCACCGCGAACCGTTATGCGCGCGCCATCGCCCGCTGGTCGCCCACCACCGCGGGTGAACTCTCCGAGACCGACAGTCAGGGTGGAGAGCTGTTGCGGGCGTTGGGGATCAGCGACCCACGAAAGCTCGACGTGGATCGATTGTGGGCCGACAGCCGAGGCCGCGGCGACCCGAAATGGGCCGTGGTACCGGTCGGTGTGAAACCCGGTGGCGAGTTGCAGTACGTGGTGCTGCGGGCAAAGGACTTCGGCGGCTTCGGCTTTCACTCGGTGGTGATCGGCACATCCGGTTCCGGCAAGTCCGAGTATTTCCTGTCACTGTGCAACGGCATCGCGCTGACGCACTCGCCCGAGACCTTCATCGTGATATTCGTCGACATGAAGTTCGAATCGGCGGCCCAGGACCTGGAAGGTCTGCCGCACGTCGCCGGCTCGCTGTCCAACCTCGGCAAAGACGACCGGCACCTCGCCGAGCGGATGCGTAAGGCAGTCGACGGTGAGATCGCCCGGCGTTACCGGCTTTTCAAGGATGCCGGCGCGCGCGATGCCAACGAATACGAGGAGATGCGGCTGGCCGGCCGTGACCTGGAGCCGGTGCCCATCCTGTTGGTCATCATCGACGAGTACCTCGAGCTTTTCCACCACCACCCGGAGTGGATCGACCTGGTGATCCACATCGGCCAGGAGGGCCGCGGCTGTAACGTCTTCTTCACCCTGGGCGGTCAACGGCTGGACCTGTCCTCACTGAGCAAAGCCAAGAGCAACATCGCTTTTCGTGTCGCGCTGCGCGCCGAGACGGCCGAGGATTCCCGCGATGTCATCGGCAGCGATGCGGCGTTGCATCTGCCCTCGAAGGAGGCCGGTTACGCACTGCTCAAGGTCGGGCCGCGAGACTTGGAGCACTTCCGGTGCTTCTATGTCTCGGCACCGTTCGTGGTGCCCAAGAAGATCGTCGAGGTGGACCGCACCGTCGACCTCAGTTTCTCCCAGCCTCGTGCCCTCACCTGGGAGTACCAACCACTGACCGCCGAGGACAACGCCGCGCTCGAGGTGGCCGACGATGTCGTCGAGGAACCTGACGAATTCCTGTATCACCCAGACGGATTCAAGAAGAAGAAACTCGTCGACGTCATCCGCGAATCACTGGCGTCGCACCCGGCCCGGCCGCCGCACCAGATCTGGCTGCCGCCGCTGGAGGTCAGTGAAGGAGTCGACGAGCTCGTCCAACGGTGGCGCGGCAAGCCCTGGCACGTCGACTACGGCCAGAACCCCGGTCTGGTGTTCCCGATCGGTATCGAGGACATCCCCGAGGATCACGTCCAGCGGGTGCACGTCCTCGACGCGGTGATGGACAACATCATGGTCGCCGCCACCGCTCAGCGCGGGAAGTCGACGGCACTGATGACGCTGATCACGTCGGCGGCGCTGATGTATGCACCCGAGCGCGTGACGTTCTTCTGCCTGGGCGCCTCGCTGTATCCGATCGAGGACCTTCCGCACGTGGCCTCGGTTGTCAGCCTGACCGACTCCGAAGGGGTGTCGCGAACGCTGGCGACCATCGAAGGGCTGCTACGGGCCCGCGAGGCGGCGTTCAAGCAGTACCAGATCGACATCTCCGAGTTCCGCGAACGCCGGTTCGGCGCCGCGGCCGGCGGCGCCACCGACCCGGCCGACAAATTCGGCGACGTCTTCCTGGTGATCGACAACTTCGGCGATCTCTACGAGAAGGACTTCGCCATGGGCGACCGGGCCATCACCATCGCCCGCCAGGGCCTGTCCTACGGCGTGCACATCGTGTCGAGCTCCAACGGCTGGCTCATCGGACAGAAGCAGGCACTGCTCAACGTGTCCAACGCCCGCATCGAGCTGAGGCTGAGCAACCCGGACGAATCACAGATGGGCAGCGGTATCGAGCACCGGCGGGCGGCCCGCCGAGTGCTGGACCGGCCCGGATTCGGGCTCACCCGCACCAGCCACGAGATGCTCATGGGCGTACCGGAGATCACCGGGCCGTCCGGCGAGCGGGTGACCACACGGCAGGTGGGCGCCGTCATCGCCGCCGTGACCGGCACCGGCAAGGTGGAGACGCTGGCCCGGCTACCCGAGCGCATCGCGCTGCGCGAGATCCTGACCGCGTTCGGCGCCGCCCCCGAGGCCGCCGATCCGGCGAACCTGCCGTTCGCGATCGGGGAGACGGCGCTACAGCCCGTCGCGCTCCCCACCCGGACACTGCCCAATCTGCTGGTGATGGGCCGGCAGGGCTGTGGCAAGACCACCGCCCTGGCGACCTTCGGCCAGTCGGTCATGTCGCGCTACAGCCCGGAGCAGGCCCAGATCACCATCATCGATCCGAAGACGACGCTCATCGGCAAGATCCAGGGGCCGCATGTCCGGGCCTACGCCTACACCGCCGATGACATCGACGCGGTCATTGCAAGCCTGACCGAGGAGCTGCGTGACCGACTACCACCGTCGGGCCTGACTCAGGAGGAACTGCTCAACCGGACCATCTGGGACGGGCCGCAGCATTTCGTGCTCATCGACGACGAGCAGGAGCTGCGACCCAACGGCATCCTGGGCAAGCAGGCGGCGACCGCGCCGTTGTGGTCGTTCATCGAACGCAGCCGCGAGATCGGCCTGCACGTGATCGTGTCTCGGCTGCCCGGAAACTGGGCCGGCGTCTCGGCGATGAATCCGCTGTTGCAGAAGCTGACCGGCTCCCGTACCCCGACGCTTTTCATGGACAACGATCCGGCGACGGTCAAGGTTTTCGGGCGCATCTCGGCGCAGCAACTTCCGCCCGGTCGCGGCCTTCTGGTGACCACCGACGGGGCCATCGAGGGAGTGCTGGTGGGCCAGCCCGAATAGGTGACTTGCCGGTGTTTGCTGACTCTGGATAAAAGTGACTTCGACAGGATGGTCCAGCACACCTACAATATGGAGATATTGCGTAGCCCGGGGTTACGCGGGTCTGAGGAGGACACCCATGACGATGTTCAACATGAATCCGGCGGCGGTGGGGATCTCAGCCGCAACCGAGACCGGTATCAGTATCGAGACCGCGGCCAGCACCGGTGCGAGCATGCCGGCGCTGACCGGCCAGGTGCCGATGGCCAACGATCTGGATTCGGCGATGTTCGCACAGGTCGCGGTGAGTTCGGGCGCAGCCTATGGCGCGGTGGCCACCGAGCACGCCGCCCAGCGCGGGGCGTACTCGGCGGCCCAGAGCCTGTCGGCGGCGGCAACCGAGGCCAGTGAAGCCATGACCGCCGCGGCCAACACGCTCGGCTGAGCCCATGCTGCATCCCTGGCCGTCCACCGACCCGGCCTCCGTCGCGATGTCATTCGAGACTGGAGCCGGTCCCACGACCACGCTCGCGGCAGCGGCGGCGTGGGCGGTCGAGGCCGCGATGCACGACATGTCGATGGTCATGTCGGGTATCAACATCGCCAGCCTGCTACCCAACTTCATCGGCGTCGGCGGCACCGCTTCGGCGGCGACCGGAGGCATGCTCAACGGCCTGCAGGGCGCGCTGGGTGGGCACTGTCTCAAGCAGCAACTCCTGATGCTGGCCGCCGCGGAGTTGTACTCCGCGACCCGGGCCGGCTTGATCCCGTCGGTGGTGGTCGATGCCAACCGGGTGGAATGTGCGGCCGACATCATCGCCAACCCGGCCACTCTCGGGGCTCTGACCGGCCGTATCGCCGAGCTTGAGGGTGAATATGTCGAGTACTGGGGACAGAATTCCGGGCTCGGAGCCAACTACGGCACGACGCTGAACGCGCTCGCCGCCGAGCTGGCGACGGTGCCGCCGCCGGCAGCGATGGGCGCGAACCCGGCCGCCCCGGCCATGGCCGCCACCTCGGTGGGTGAATCCGCAGCGACCAACACCGCGACCGCGACGGCCCGGGCCACCTCCAAGGCCGCGACCACGGGCATGGAAGGCGTCGGGTCGTCCGGCGGCATGGACCAGATGGTCGGTCAGATGGGGTCGATGCTCTCCGGCGCAGTCCAACCGCTGACCGGCATGTTCCAAGCCGTGCCGTCGGCCTTCCAGAGTCTGGCGGGCCTGCCGCAGTCCGCCATGGGTTCGCTGACCGGACTGATGGGCGGCATGAAACCCACCGGTGCAGCGGTGGAGGCGGCGCCGGCCATGGACGCCATGCGGACGGCGCCGGGGGCCGGCGCGGGCGGTGGTCTCGGTGGTGCCGGCGGAGGCGGTGGGGGCGTGCCCGCATCGGGGATGTCGGGCCTGACCAACTACACCCGCCCCACAAGCAGTTTCGCGCCGGAAGGCGGCCGGGCGACCGGCTTGCGGCCCGGTCTGTTGAACGCCGCCGAGGTGGCTGCGCCGACCGGGCCGACGCAGGCCGGTGGTTCGGGAATGCCGATGTCGCCGGCCGGGATGCTCGGCCGCGATCAAGGGGAAGGGGACAAGAAAGACGTGCAGCACGCCCGCATCGTGATGGACGACAACTACCGGGATGAGCGCTGACGCTCTACCGGCAAGCAACTTCAGTTAACAGATCGCATGGTGTGCCCTGGAGGCCTATGAGTTCGCTGAACAGTGAAGTGACAACCGTCGCGTAAACCATAAACTCGAGAAAAGCCCCTGCTTGGGGGGAGCAGAGAACAAGGAGAAGCAAATGGGAAAGATGCACGTAACCCCTGAGGTTCTGCGTCAGACGAAGGCCGAGATGGAGAACTACATCGTCGAGGCCAACGGCCTTGTCGAGGGCTATCTCAACACCCATCAGGACGCCATGGGCGCCATCTGGAACGGGCCTGCGGGCACCGCCTCGATGACCACGGCCCAGCACCTGCGTTCGGAACTGATCCAGACCACCGATGGCCTGCAGGGCATGGCCCACGGTCTGGGTAATGCGGCCAATCTCGTGGAGCACCACGAAGAAGAGCAGGCCCGTGCCATGTCCAGCTTTGCCGGCAGCTGATCGAAACTTCCCCTACGAACAAGGAGTCACCAAATGTCCGGAGTGTCTGGAGACATCACCTACGTCCACGGCGGCGTCGCCGAACTGTCCTCGCAGGTCGGTACCACCGCAGCGCGGCTCATGGAGATCCATGACGACGTTCTCAACAAGACGCAGGCCCTGCAGGAGTTCTTCGAGGGCGAAGCGGGAACCGCGTTCCACGCCCGCCAGATGCAGATCCTCAAAGGTCTCGACGGGCTCATCCAGATCGTCATGACCCACGGCAGCAAGATCATGGAGTCCAGCGAGCTGGCCCATGCGCTCGACGTCAACATCGGCGCCGGCTTCTAACCAGACAAGCTCACCGGGGCGCACGCGGCCTGCGTGCGCCCCGCGGCTTTGTCGGGGGACTTATGTTGAGGGTTCAGTGCTGACCACCACCATCGACGGGCTTTGGGTTCTCCAAATCCTGGCCGGTGTGGAAACGATCGCGCCCGAACTGGGATTGCGCGCCGTGCTGCCTCGTTTCGAGACGAAGGAAGCGGCACTGGCACACCCGGTGGCCGCCGAACTGAGACAAAGCGGCGCGATCGACGACAGCGGCCAGGTCGACACGGCGATCGTCGACTGGCTCACGGTACTGTCCCGGCGCGATGTGGCATTGATCTTCTACATCAACACCCCGACCGACGAAGGCCTGATCGGCGTCGTGCTCGCGAGGTTCGCCCAGTGGTGGGTCAGCATCGAACGGGTACAGAGTGTGGTCCGAATCGGTCCTGCCGGAACGGCTTCCACGGAGAGCTCGGCGAACACCGTCATCCGGGACCAGATCGAAAGGCTGCTCGGTGTGCTGGAACCGGCCCCGCTGCGGCCGGTCACCCTCGACGCGGATCAGATCGTCGACACCGTCAAGAACCCGGAATCCTTGGGCCGGTTCCTGGGCAGTCAACGCGTCGACGCCGATCAGCAACGGTTGTTGATGCTTGCTGCCGACACATCGAAATCGGCGTGTGCATCCATCGTGGCCGCCCAGGCCGGGGCCGGGAAGTCTCATATCGAACATGGGTCGGTGACGATCTTCGACACCCCCGAGGGCCGCATTCTGATCGAGCACGCACCGCAGGGCGGCAAGTTGTGGATGATCGCCTCGCCGGGATCGGCAGGCAACATCGTGACGGCCATCAATACGATGGTGCGGCGGTTGCCGGCGAAAGAAGAATGGTATTCACACCGGAAGATTTATTAACGAAGGTGATTGGCAAACATGTTAGCATCGGCAACGTGACAAATCCGTGGGGAGATTCGGTGAATAGGCCCACCGGTGGCGCGCCGGCACACGGTGAGCGCGGCGGATCGCATTATCAGACAGCGGATTCCATCTCGGGAACACTGCGTGTTTCCGATATGGTCACACCCCGCAAAATTCCGCCCGGATCGGGCTGGCGCAAATTCATTTATAAAGCCTCGTTCAAGACCATCAACCTCGGTGAGTCGCCTTCGGAACGCCATTATCGCGAATTGCGGGAACGAATCCGCCGACATATCCGCAAGCAGTACGTCATCGGTGTGGTGTCGGGTAAAGGCGGCGTCGGCAAGACCACGATGACCGCCAGTATCGGGGCCGTCTTCCGGGAATGCCGTCCCGAGAACGTGGTGGCGATCGATGCCGCGCCGGGCTTCGGAACGCTGGCCGGTCGTATCGACGAAGCGCCACCCGGCGACTACTCCGCGGTCCTCAACGACACCGATGTCCAAGGTTATGCCGACATCCGGGAACACCTGGGCCAGAACGCAATAGGTCTTGACGTGCTGGCCGGTAACAGGGTCTCCGACCAGCCGCGGCCTTTGGTGCCGTCGATGTTCACCGGCGTGCTGTCGCGGCTGCGCCGCACACACAACGTCATCCTGGTCGACACTGCCGACGATCTGGAACACCCCGTCATGAAGGCGGTCTTCGAGGCCTGCGACACCTTGGTCTTCGTCTCCGGCCTGACGGCGGACACGTCGCTGCCGGTCACCCGGGCCATCGACATGCTGCGGTCGATGGGACACCACGAGCTGGTCTCACGCAGCACCGTGGTGCTCAACGACAGCCGGGACAACTACGACAAGGACGCCGTCGCCTACCTCACCGAACGGTTCAGCCAGTCCGGTGCCACCGTCGAATTCATGCCGTACGACCGGCATTTGGCGACCGGCGGGATCATCGACACCCAGCACGAGCTCAACAAGAAGACCCGGCTGCGGTTGTTCGAGATCACCGCGGGGCTGATGGACAAGTACACCCCGGACGCCGATAGGCCGAACTGATGGCCAAGGTCTCGTTCCCGGCCCGCTGTGCGGTGGCGGTGGTCTGTGGGGAACACCTGGTCTCCCAGGTGTATCCGGCGTCGGTGCCCGTCGAGGTGTTCATCGACGATGTCGTCGAGTTGCTCAACGACGAACTGCGCCGGCGCGGACTGACCGCCCTGGAAGCCGGTATCGGATACGAACTGCACCGTGCCAACGGCACCCGGCTCGACGTCACCAAGACACTCGACGAGCTCGGCGTGGAGGACGGCACGACATTGGTGCTTGTCCCGGCCACACCCGGTGATTCCTTTGAGCCGCAATACGAGTCACTGTCGACCGGGCTGGCGCGGATCGGCAAGCGGTTGTTCCAGCCGGTGACCGCCGGTACCGCCGCCCACACCGCCGTGGTGATCCTGGCGATGGCGGCGGTGCTGGTGCTGACCCTGGGGATCCGTGCCCGGCTGGCCGGCGATGCGCTGGTATCGGCCGCGGTCGTCGGGGTGCTCGGACTGGTGGTCGCCGGGGCGGCGGGCGCGGTGGCGAGATGGTGGCCACAGCGCGCCGACCTGCTGGGCGGATTCGGCTGGATCGCGGTTCCCCTTCTCGCAGTGGGGGCCGGCGCCGGGGCGCCCGGCAACGTCGGCGCGCCACAGGTTTTCATCACGCTGCTGGCGGCTGCGGTACTGACCTGCGCGCTGGTCGCGGTGACCTCCCGCGATGTCACCGTCGCGGCCGCCATCGTCACGTTATGTGCCATCGGCGGTGTGCTTGCCGCCGTGCGGATGTGGCGACCGGTCCCGGCCCAATGGCTGGGAATGTGCACCCTGATCGCGCTCCTGCTGCTACTGACCCTGGCACCCACCTTCGCGCTGTGGGCGGCCCGTATCCGGCCGCCGCACTTCGGTTCGGTCACCGGCCGGGATCTGTTCCGGCGCAGCGACGGACTGCCGGTGGACACCGTGTCGCCGGTGGAAGAGGAGACCGAGGACGAGCCGAACCCGGATACCACGCCGCGCGGTGAGCAGATCGCCGCCGCAGCCCGGCGCGCCAACCAGGTGCTCACCGGTATCTGTGCGGCGGCGGCCGCGACCCTGCCCGCAGCGGTGTGGGCCACCCTGATGCCGGGCCGGCCTCGCAGCACTGCGGCCGCGGTGCTGGCCGGACTGTTCGTCCTGATCTTCATCAGCCGGGCCAGGGTTTTCGCCGACAAGCGCCAGGCCGTTGCGCTCGTCATCGGTGCCGTCGCCGCCTTCTGCGTCGGCGTCGCCAAATACGTCATGCACGAACCCGCCACGTCCGGTTCCGCACTGCTGTGGGGCGTACTGGCGTTGGCGCTGTTCGCGGCGGCGGGCCTGATCGCCGCCCTGCTGGTGCCGGTGACCCGTTTCACGCCCTTGGTCCGGATGGTCACCGAATGGCTCGAGCTGGCGGCCATCGTCGCGGTGATGCCGCTTGCGGCGTGGATCGGGGGCTTGTTCACATGGGTGCGGATGCGATGAGCCCGGCAGGCCGCGTCCAGCAGGCCGGCGCCGTGATGGCGGCGTTGATGCTCGTCGGTTTCAGTACCGATATTCCTCTCGCCCAGTCGATTCCGCCCCCGTCGGTCGATCCGTCGGCTGTGCCGCCCGACGGCAAGCCGGGACCTGACGAACCCATGCGGCAGAGCAATATCTGTGCCCAGGCGATAACGGTCGCCGATCCCAATGTCACCGTCACCGCTCCCGGCTACACCATGCTCAACATCGCCAAGGCGTGGCAGTACTCCACCGGAAACGGTGTCCCGGTGGCGGTCATCGACACCGGGGTCAACCCCAATCCGCGTCTGCCGGTGGTGCCGGGCGGCGACTACATCATGGGTGGGGACGGGCTACTGGACTGCGACGCCCACGGCACCATCGTGGCCTCGCTCATCGGCGCCGCCCCGCAGGGCACACCGATGCCCGCCCCCATGCCAGCCGCCCCGGCGTTCCCGCCACCGGCAGGTCCGCCGCCCGCGTTGGGTGCCCCACCCCCGCCCGGCGGACCACCTGCCCCGCCCGCACCGCCGCCGCCGCCGGCGCCGGTCACCATCACCGAAATCCGGCCTGCCCCACCACCTCCGCCGCCCGAACCACCACCGCCACCGCCGGACCAGCCGTCCGCCGGGCCTGGTGATCCCACCCCCGGCGGACCCGACAATCCAGCGGTGCCGCCGCCCCCGCCCGGCGCGCCCGACGGGGTGGCAGGTGTCGCGCCGCACGCCGTCCTGATCTCGATCAGGCAGTCGTCGCGGGCCTATGAGTTCGAGGACCCGCAGCCCGGCGTCACCAATGACGTGCGCCGCAAGGCCGGAACCATATCGTCACTGGCGGCGGCGATAGTGCACGCCGCGAACATGGGCGCCAAGGTCATCAACATCAGTGTGACGTCGTGTCTTTCGTCGGCCGACCCGATCGACCAGCGGGCGCTGGGCGCGGCGGTCTGGTACGCCGCGACCGTCAAGGATGCCGTCGTGGTGGCCGCGGCCGGTAACGAGGGCGAGGACGGTTGCGCGCAGAATCCGCTGTTCGATCCGCTCAACGCCTCCGATCCCCGGGACTGGAACCAGGTCAAGACGGTGTCGTCACCGTCGTGGTTCTCCGACTACGTGCTCTCGGTCGGCGCGGTCGACAACGCCGGTGCACCGCTGCCCAAGAGTCTGGCCGGCCCCTGGGTCGCTGCGGCGGCGCCCGGCGTCGGCATCATGGGTCTGTCACCGCAGAACGGCGGCCCGGTGAACGCCTATCCGCCGTCACGGCCCGGGGACCCCAACACCCCGTTCTGGGGCACCAGCTTCTCAGCCGCCTACGTCAGCGGCGTCGCTGCCCTGGTCCGGGCGAAATTCCCTGATCTGTCGGCACATCAGGTGATCAACCGCATCCTGCAGACCGCGCACAACCCACCGCGCGGTGTCGACAACCAGGTCGGTTACGGTGTCGTCGACCCCGTCGCCGCGCTGACCTTCGACGTCCCGCCCGGACCGCGTGAGGCACCACAGGCGCAGTCACGGGTCATCAACCCACCGCCGCCACCGGCACCGCCGGACCACCGGGCTCGCAATATCGCGCTGGGATTCGCCGGCGTGGTGGCCGCCGCGCTGCTCATTGCCGGTCTGGTGGGCCGGGCCAGGAGATCGATATGAGCGCACCACTTCGGCTCACCCTGGTGGTGGCGGTCCTGGCGGCCGGCCTGGCCGGCTGGGCGCTGGGTGGATATATCGGCGCCGCAGCGGGTTTGGTCATCGCGCTGCTGCTGGTGGTGATCCCGTGGCGCGGGCAGCAGGTCTGGTCCTGGATCGGGTTGTTCCTGCGACGTAAGCGGCCCATCGTGCTCGAGGAGCCGGTGACGGTGGCCAACGACCGCTCCGGTGGTGGCGTGCGCTATCAGGACGGTGTCGCGGCGGTGGCCGTGCAGGTGCTCGGCAAGGCCCACACCCCGACGCTGTTCACCGGCGCCGCCACGACCTATACCGAGAACACCCTCGACATCGCCGAGTTGCGCGGCCTGCTGCACCAGAGTCTCGGGCTGCGCATCGAATCCATGAGTGTCGTGACACTTGGCGCGCGGCGCCGCACGACCGGTGACTATCCGCGGGTCTACGACACCATGATCGGGCCGCCGCCCTATGCCGGCCAACGCGAGACGTGGGTGATCGCCCGGATCCCCGCGCTGCCCAACGCCGACGCCCTGCAATGGCGACTGACGGCGGGCACCGCCGCGGTGGCCGCCGCGCAACGCATCAGTGCCGCACTGCGCCGCAACGGTATCCGCGCCCGGGTCGCGACCTCGACCGACATCCTGGAACTGGAACGCCGGCTCGGGAAAGTCGCGCTGGATCCCGGCCGCCAGCAGTGGCGTTCGGTGCGCGGCGACGGTGGCTGGCTCACCACGTACTGGTATCGGGCCAAGGACATCAGCACCGACGTGCTGGCCCAGGCGTGGTCGATGCGGGCCGACGCCATAATCCAGAACATCACGCTGTTCCCGGACGGCACCGCGACCGGCACCGTCACGGTACGGACGGCGCAGCCGCTGGACGCTGCGCCCGCGGTGATCCTGCGCACGCTGCCCGGCGAGCAGGCGACGGCATTGGCGGCCGGCATGTGCGGTCCGACGGTGCGGCTGCGCAGCATCCGGCCCGGGCCCGCGCCGGCATCGCTGTCGGTGGGCATCGGGCCGTCCGGTGTGCTGCTGGGCAAGGTCGGTGCCGGCGACCGTCTGATGCTGCCGTTCAGTGATCCGGGCGAATTCAGCCGGATCCACATCGCCGCCGACGACAATCTGGCCAAACGGCTGGTGGTCCGGACATTGGGCGCCGGCGACCGGGTCACCGTGCACACCCGGGACACCAGTCGCTGGGCCAGTGTCCGGATGCCCGACATCGTCGTGACCGACCGGCCGCGCCCGGCACCGGGAACCACCGTCAGCGTGGTCGACGGCCCGCTGGCGCCGGCTCCCCGCCCCAACACCGTCATCTCGGTCGGACCCCCCGGGGAACCGCACCGCGGCCACGCCGACGTGCTGATAACGCAGATCGGGCCCGCCCTGGTCGAAGTCAATGCGGCCGGCCGGACCTACACCGTGGAGATCGAGCTGTTCCGCGCCGAAAACCGGTACGTATCTTCGGAACCGATGAGCATGATGTCCGCCCCCGAGTTCGCAGACGAAAGACGATAGCGCCCCAGCCATGACGACAAGCAGCAACATGACGGCGGCCGCCCGCAGGCATTTCGACCAGGGTATGGAGTTGCTTGCCAGCGATCCGCAGGCCGCGCTCGGCCGATTCCGGGATGCCACCGAGATCGACCCGTCGATGGCCGATGCGTGGCTGGGCCGGGTGGCAGCAGGTGACGAGGCGCTGCACACGTTGCAGGAGCTCTACGCGTGCGGCGCGCGGCTGCACCGGGAGACCAACCGCATCGGCGGCTCGCTTGCCGCGCATATCAAGGCCGGGCCCTATCTGGCGATCACCGTCACCGAGTCCTCACACGCGGGTCTGGCGCTGGCCAGTGCTTACATCGACGACAAGCAGTTCGAGAAAGCCGAAGGCGTGCTGAATGATTCGGCATTGCTGGACAGCTGGGAGAACCATCAGTGGCAGCAGTACATCCTTGCCTACCTGATGTTCGCCACCCAGCGCTGGCCCGACGTCATCTCGGTGGCGGCACGCATCCTGCCACCGCAGGCCATCATCATGTCCGCCGTCACCGCGGGCACCAGCACCCTGGCGGCACATGCCGCCGCGCATCTGGGGCAGGGCCGGGTCGCGTTGGACTGGACCGACCGGGTGGAACTGCGCGCGCCGCACGGACTGCCCACCGAGGCGCGCCGACGTGACCTCACCGATTCGGCGGTCGCCGCCATCGATCCCACCGATTTCCCGTTGATCGCCGCCGATCTCGCCTATGTACGGGGGATGGCCCACCGGCAGTTGGGCGAGGAGGACAAGGCCCAGATCGCGCTGTCGAAGGCGACCATCAACGGCGCCCTCATCCCGGCCGCACAGCAGGCCATGGGCGATCCGACGTTGCAGCTGGTCGTCACCGACGAAGAGACCATCAACAGCCGCACCAACAAATGGGATGTCAGCACCGAGACCTCGGTACAGCAACGCGAGGAACTGCAGAACGACGACCGGCGCACCGAACTGCTCGCCGAAGGCCGTGCGCTGCTGGACAACCAGGTCGGTCTGGCCGGTGTCAAACAGGCCGTCGCCGAACTGGAGGACCAGATCGAGGTGCGCGCGCTGCGGCTGGCGCACGGACTGCCGGTCACCAACCAGACCAACCACATGCTCTTGGTCGGCCCACCCGGTACCGGTAAGACCACCACGGCCGAGGCGCTCGGCAAGATCTACGCCGGGCTCGGGATCGTCCGCCATCCCGAGATCATCGAGGTCAAGCGTGCCGATTTCTGTGGTGAACACATCGGCTCCTCGGGGCCGAAAACCAATGAGCTGATTGATCGTTCGATGGGCCGCATCCTGTTCATGGACGAGTTCTACTCACTGGTTGAGCGCCACCACGACGGCCGTCCCGACATGATCGGCATGGAAGCCGTCAACCAGCTGCTGGTAGCCCTCGAGGTGCACCGGTTCGACTTCTGCTTCATCGGCGCGGGATACGAGAAAGAAGTCGACGAGTTCCTGACGGTCAACCCCGGCCTGGCCGGCCGGTTCAACCGCAAACTCCGTTTCGAGTCCTACAGCCCCGAGGAACTCGTCGAGATCGCGGTGCGCTACGGCAAGCCGCGGGCCACCGTCATCGAACCGGCGGCCATGGAGGCGCTCGGCACCATCTGCCGCAGCCTGCGTGCCTACCGGGGGCCGGACGGCAACCACGGGGTGGATGTCATGCAGAACGGCCGATTCGCCCGCAACGTGGTCGAGCGGGCCGAACGGTTACGCGACTCGCGAGTCGCCGCTCAACACCGCACCGACCGGGGCTCGGTGACCGTCGAGGACCTGGAGACCATCCGCATCCAGGACGTGGTGGCCGCGGCACGAAATGCCTGCCAGGAGAAGAACGTTCCGCTCGATTTCTAGTCAGCGCCGGTGTTGGCGGGCCAGGAAGTGATCGGTCACGGCCGCGGCGATCTCCAGGATCTTCACCCGCGTCGCCGGTGACATCTGGTTGGTGACGTCGATGACACCGCCCGGGCGCAGGTGCGGATCGAACGGCACCTCGATGACGACCTGACCGTGCCGGGCGAACTGCTGCGCCAGCACCGAACGGGTCTTGCGGTCCGAATGACCGTCAGAGTCGTTGAGCACCACCACCGTCCGGCTCAGCAGATCACCCTTGTGGTTGTTGGCCAGCCACTCCATGGTCTGGCCTGCCGCCGCGGCGCCGTCGGCCCACGGCGATGACACCACGATCAGGGCGTCGAGATCGCGCAGCGCCTCCCGGGTGACGGGGGCGTCCATGGTGGAACCGCAGTCGATCACCGAGATGGTGAAATGCCGATCCAGGCGTGCCGAGGCCTCCCGGTACACCGCGGGATCGAGCACCCGGCGACGCGTGGTGGGTGGCTCGCCGGCCAGCACGTAGAGCCCGGCGCTGTTGCGTCCCACCCGGGCCTGCAGATCGGCGAAGGTCCGCAGGTTGACGTCACCGGCGACCTCCCAGTACGAGCCGTGCGCGGTCGGATCGACCCGGCTGCCCAGGCGGCCGAACGCGGTGTCGGCGTCCAGCGCCACCACGCGGTCCGACGGGCGCCGGTGGGCGAACACCGAGCCGACGCTGGCCGCCACCGAGGTCTTGCCGACACCGCCTTTGCCCAGCACCCCGACCTTGAAGTGCCCGCGCAGCCGCGAGGCGATGATGGCTTCGAGGTGCGCGATACGCCGGTCCTCGGCCGACGGGCCGAGGTTGACCGTGCCGAAAGTCGCCTTGTAGACCAGCAGCCGCCACCCGCTGCCCGGCGGCGGTTTCACGACCTTGCCCGGCGCGGCGAAGACATCGGTGGCCGGGGCGGGCGACTGCCGGTGGATCGGGGTGGTCGGCTGCGCAGGCGACGGGAACTGCGTCGGCGGCGGCGGACCCGGGCGGTACTGCGGTGGGGGCGGAGGACCGGGCGGATACCCGGCCTGGCGGTCCCGCAGGAAATCGTCGCGCTCGCTCACGCCCTCCAGTATCGCCAACGACACAGCGGCAAAATCCCGCCAACGGGATGAAATGCGCTGACCTGGCAGTTCAACCTTTTGTATCGAACCGCGAGAAACAGAAATCAGGGATCAGCACCATGAAGAACACCGGCATTGCCGTCGCCATCGCAGGAGCTCTGAGTGCGGCCGTCGTCGGCGCCGCCGCTCCGGCCGTCGCGAGCACCAGCAATGCGACCAGTCAGAACACCATCGATGTCAACGGCACCCACCGGGACTCGGGCTTCAGCCTCAACGGCAAGCCGGTCCTCTACATCGACATGATGCGATAACAGCACGCGCATCCGAGGGGCATCCCGAAAGGGGTGCCCCTCGTCGCGTCCAGAGGGCGCGCACCGATGAGTTGTGCCGCCGGGTCCGGTCTGTCCCCGGTATGAGCACCGAACAGCCCGGCCGCCCGCCCATCGTCGACATGACCACCTGGCAGGCCGCCCGCGATGAACTGCTGACCAGGGAGAAAGCCCACACCCGCGAGGGCGACGCCATCGCCGCGGCCCGGCGCAGGCTGCCCATGGTGGAGTTCGACGGCACCGTCGAGGTCATCGGCGCCGATGGCCCGGTGCGGTTCCTCGACCTCTTCGAGGGGCGCGACGAACTGGTGGTCTACAAGCACATGTGGTGGGACGGCGCGCCGCACCAGGGCCAATGCGAGGGCTGCACCACCACGGCCTGGCAGCTCCGGGACGCCGTCTATCTCAATGCCCGTGGTGTGTCGTTCGCCATCTTGACCACGGGCCGCTGGGACGAGGTCGCGCCCTATCTGGACTTCATGGGCTACACCCAGCCCTGGTATTCGGTCCGCGGTGTCGACGGCCCGGCCGGCGGCCACATGGGCTACCTGACCGCCTATCTGCGCGACGGTGATCGCACCTTCCTGACGTACTCGACGACGGGCCGCGGTAACGAGGCCGTCAGCCCCGCGTTTGCACTGCTGGACATGACGGTCCACGGCCGCGGTGAGGCGTGGCAGGACAACCCCGCGGGATGGCCGCAAGGGCGGCATTCCTGCTGGTACTGGCGCCTCGACGAGAACGGCGCCCCGACCTGGGGGGACACCAGCCGCCCGACGCCGCAGTGGTCCCGTCCCGGGGCGACGCCGGTACAGACCCTCGGGCGGGGTGATGATGCGCACGCCGGTCCGGTCTAAGAATCTGCCTCAAAGTCGTGCAAACTTCGGCAAGGGGCTGTGACGAGAGGCACAAAGGGCCACCAGCACGCAAAACCGCTCCGCGGCGGCGCCGGAAAACCCGTCGACGAGCTGGTCGAATACCGGCCAGCAAACAACCTAAGCGGTTGGTGTGACAACCGGCCCGCGGTGGGTACCCCCGGCTGACCGGAGTACCGACGCGAAAGGCGAATCGCTGCAACAGAATCCAGGCCGTGGACCGTCATGACGCGATCAGGGCGGCGAATAACCCGCAAACTTTACTAAGCTTGGCCTAAGTTGGCATGTCAGGCAGTGTTTGGCATATCGTTTCTTAACTTGTCGTGACCCGGGATACAGGGCCGCCGTTCAACGCTGCACGGAGGCGCGGGCTCGACTTGACTGAACTGGCACAGACCAGACCGAAGGGGCCAGCCCGCTTCCTCCGGAGGTGCGGCAGGACCGCGCGAAAGTCTTACGAAGGGTCAGGTACGAATGCCCAGCAGTGTCGGGCTCTACAACCCCGCAAACGAGCACGATTCGTGCGGCGTGGCGATGGTCGTGGACATCTACGGCCGTCGCAGCCGCGACATCGTCGACAAGGCGATCACCGCCCTGCTGAACCTGGAGCACCGCGGTGCCCAGGGCGCCGAGCCCAACACCGGTGACGGCGCAGGCATCCTGCTGCAGGTCCCGGACCGTTTCCTGCGCGCCGTCGTGGACTTCGAATTGCCCGAGCCGGGCAGCTATGCCACCGGTATCGCCTTCCTGCCGCAGTCGGCCCGCGACGCCAAGCTGGCCTGCGAAGCCGTCGAGAAGATCATCGAGGCCGAGGGACTGCAGCTGCTGGGCTGGCGTGACGTGCCGACCGACGACTCCTCGCTGGGTGCGCTGGCGCGTGACGCCATGCCGACGTTCCGGCAGGTCTTCATGGCCGGCGCCAGCGATATGGAGCTGGAGCGCCGGGCCTATGTGATCCGCAAGCGCGCCGAGCACGAGCTGGGCACCAAGGGCCCCGGCCAGGATGGCCCCGGACGCGAAACCGTTTACTTCCCAAGCCTTTCCGGCCAGACCTTGGTCTACAAGGGCATGCTCACCACCCCGCAGCTGCGGGCGTTCTACCTCGACCTGCAGGACGACCGGATGGAAAGCGCACTGGGTATCGTGCACTCCCGGTTCTCCACCAACACCTTCCCGTCCTGGCCGCTGGCGCACCCGTTCCGCCGCGTCGCCCACAACGGCGAGATCAACACCGTCACCGGTAACGAGAACTGGATGCGGGCCCGTGAGGCACTCATCCACACCGATGTCTTCGGCTACCACAACGACCTGAACAAGATCTTCCCGGTCTGTACGCCGGGCGCATCGGACACGGCGCGGTTCGACGAGGCCCTGGAATTGCTGCACCTGGGTGGACGCAGCATCGCGCACGCGGTGCTGATGATGATCCCGGAAGCCTGGGAGCGCAACGAGAACATGGACCCCGCGCGCCGGGCGTTCTACAAGTACCACGCATCTCTGATGGAGCCGTGGGACGGCCCGGCCTCGGTGTGCTTCACCGACGGCACCCTGGTCGGCGCGGTGCTCGACCGCAACGGCCTGCGTCCCTCGCGCATCTGGGTCACCGACGACGGCCTGGTGGTCATGGCGTCTGAGGCCGGTGTGCTCGATCTGGACCCCGCCAAGGTCGTGCAGCGCCTGCGTCTGCAGCCGGGCCGGATGTTCCTGGTCGACACCGCGCAGGGCCGCATCGTCTCCGACGAAGAGGTCAAGGCCGAGCTGGCCGCCGAACACCCCTACCAGGAATGGCTGGAAGCCGGCCGGTTCCACATCGACGACCTGCCCCCGGGCAACTACGTCAAGATGCCGCACCACCGCGTGGTGGCACGGCAGCAGGCCTTCGGCTACACCTACGAGGAACTCAACCTGCTGGTGGCGCCGATGGCGCGCTCCGGCGCCGAGGCGCTCGGCTCGATGGGCACCGACACCCCGATCGCGGTGCTCTCACAGCGGCCCCGGATGCTGTTCGACTACTTCCAGCAGCTGTTCGCCCAGGTCACCAACCCGCCGCTGGACGCCATCCGCGAAGAGGTGGTCACCAGCCTGGGCGGTGTCGTCGGCCCCGAGGGCGACCTGCTCAACCCCGATGAGGACTCCTGCCGGCAGATCCTGTTGCCGCAGCCCATCCTGCGCAACATCGAGCTGGCCAAGCTCATCAACGTCGACCCCGATCACGAGATCCGCGGTCGCAAGCACGGGATGCGCGCCGCCGTCATCGGCTGCCTGTACCCCGTCGCCGACGGCGGACCGGGTCTGCGCCGCGCCCTGGAGGACGTCCGCAAGAAGGTCTCCCAGGCCATCCGCAACGGCGCCCGCATCATCGTGCTGTCCGACCGTGAGTCCACCGAGTGGCTGGCACCGATCCCGTCGCTGCTCTCGGTCGCCGCGGTGCACCACCACCTGGTCCGGGAACGCACCCGCACCCAGGTCGGTCTGGTGGTGGAATCCGGTGATGCCCGCGAGGTGCACCACATGGCGATGCTGTGCGGTTTCGGCGCCGCCGCCATCAACCCCTACATGGCCTTCGAGTCGATCGAGGACATGATCGACCGCGGTGTCATCACCGGTCTGACCAGTGATGCGGCCAAGGCCAACTACGTCAAGGCCGCCGGCAAGGGTGTGCTCAAGGTGATGTCCAAGATGGGCATCTCGACGCTGGCCTCCTACACCGGCGCCCAGCTGTTCCAGGCCATCGGTATCTCGCAGCGCGTCCTGGACGAGTACTTCACCGGATTGCATTGCGCCACCGGTGGTATCGACCTCGATGATATCGCCGCCGATGTCGCGGCGCGGCACGAGCTGGCTTACCTGGACCGGCCCGACGAGTGGGCGCATCGCGAACTCGAGGTCGGCGGTGAGTACCAGTGGCGCCGCGAGGGCGAGTACCACCTGTTCAATCCCGACACGGTGTTCAAACTGCAGCACTCCACCCGGACCGGGCAGTACTCGATCTTCAAGGAGTACACCAAGCTCATCGACGACCAGAGCGAGCGGATGGCCTCCCTGCGTGGTCTGCTGAAGTTCAAAGAGGGTGTCCGCCAGCCCATTCCGATCGAGGAAGTGGAGCCGGCGTCGGAGATCGTCAAACGTTTCTCCACCGGTGCGATGAGCTACGGCTCGATCTCCGCCGAGGCGCACGAGACGCTGGCGATCGCGATGAACCGTCTCGGTGGGCGGTCCAACTCCGGTGAGGGCGGCGAATCCGTCGACCGTTTCGAGCCCGACGAGAACGGCGACTGGCGGCGCAGTGCCATCAAGCAGGTGGCGTCGGGACGCTTCGGTGTCACCAGCCACTACCTGACCAACTGCACCGATATCCAGATCAAGATGGCCCAGGGCGCCAAACCCGGTGAGGGCGGGCAGCTTCCGGGACACAAGGTGTACCCGTGGGTCGCCGAGGTGCGGCACTCCACACCCGGCGTCGGCCTCATCTCACCGCCGCCGCATCACGACATCTACTCGATCGAGGATCTCGCACAGCTGATCCACGACCTGAAGAACGCCAACCCGAGTGCCCGCGTGCACGTCAAGCTGGTCAGCGAGAACGGTGTCGGCACCGTCGCCGCCGGTGTCTCGAAGGCACATGCCGATGTGGTGCTGATCTCCGGGCACGACGGAGGCACCGGCGCGACACCGCTGACCTCGCAGAAGCATGCCGGCGCCCCGTGGGAGCTGGGTCTGGCCGAGACGCAACAAACCTTGCTGCTCAACGGACTTCGCGACCGCATCGTCGTGCAGGTGGACGGTCAGCTCAAGACCGGCCGTGACGTCGTCGTCGCCGCGCTGCTGGGTGCCGAGGAGTTCGGCTTCGCCACCGCACCGCTGGTGGTATCGGGCTGCATCATGATGCGGGTCTGCCACCTCGACACCTGCCCGGTGGGCGTGGCCACCCAGAATCCGCTGCTGCGTCAGCGGTTCAACGGCAAACCGGAGTTCGTGGAGAACTTCTTCATGTTCATCGCCGAAGAGGTGCGTGAACTGATGGCCGAACTGGGCTTCCGCACCGTCAACGAGATGGTCGGCCAGGTCGGCACGCTCGACACCACCGAGGCCGCCGAGCACTGGAAGGCCCACAAGCTGGACCTGTCCCCGGTGCTGCACGAGCCCGAGTCGGCGTTCATGAACCAGGACCTGTACTGCAGCTCGGGCCAGGATCACGGCCTGGACAAGGCGCTGGACCAGCAGCTGATCACCCAGTGCCGCGAAGCACTGGATTCGCAGACGCCGGTCCGGTTCGCCACCACCATCACCAACGTCAACCGCACCGTTGGCACCATGCTGGGCCACGAGGTCACCAAAGCCTATGGCGGACAGGGCCTGCCGGACGGCACCATCGACATCACGTTCGACGGGTCGGCCGGTAACAGCTTCGGCGCCTTCGTACCGAAGGGCATCACGCTGCGGGTCTACGGCGACGCCAACGACTATGTCGGCAAGGGTCTTTCCGGCGGGCGCATCGTGGTGCGGCCGTCGGAGAAGGCACCGGCCAACTATGTGGCCGAGGAGAACATCATCGGCGGAAACGTCATATTGTTCGGCGCCACCAGCGGGCAGGCCTTCCTGCGCGGTGTGGTCGGCGAGCGTTTCGCGGTCCGCAACTCCGGCGCGCATGCCGTGGTCGAAGGAGTCGGCGACCACGGCTGCGAGTACATGACCGGTGGCAAGGTGGTCATCCTCGGCGCGACCGGGCGCAACTTCGCCGCAGGTATGTCCGGTGGCGTGGCCTACGTGTACGACCCCGACGGCGCACTGTCGGGGAACCTGAATACAGAGATGGTCGATCTTGATGAACTGGACGACGCCGATGTCGAATGGCTGCACGGCATGATCACCGCGCACGTCGATGCCACGGATTCGGCAGTGGGACAACGCGTTCTCGCTGACTGGACCGGCGAGCTGAAGAACTTCCGCAAGGTCATGCCGCGGGACTACAAGCGGGTGCTTGTCGCGATCTCCGATGCGGAGGCGACCGGCCAGGACGTCGGCGAGGCGATCATGGCGGCAGCTCGTGGGTGATCCGAGCGGTTTCCTCAAGCACACCCACCGCCAGACCCCGACACGGCGGCCTGTTCCGCTGCGCCTCAGGGACTGGAAAGAGGTCTACGAGGAGTTCTCCCACGACACCCTGCAGGTGCAGGCGTCGCGGTGCATGGACTGCGGAATTCCGTTCTGCCACAACGGCTGTCCGCTGGGCAACCTGATCCCGGAGTGGAACGACCTGGTGTTCCGTGGCCGGTGGCGCGACGCCATCGAACGGCTGCACGCCACCAACAACTTCCCGGAGTTCACCGGGCGGCTGTGCCCGGCGCCGTGTGAGGCATCCTGCGTGCTCGGCATCAACCAGGACCCGGTGACCATCAAGCAGGTCGAGGTCGAGATCATCGACAACGCCTTCAAAGAGGGCTGGGTCAAACCGCTTCCGCCAGACGTGCTGACCGGCAAGACCGTCGCGGTGGTGGGCTCAGGTCCGGCCGGGCTGGCAGCTGCCCAGCAGCTGACCCGCGCCGGTCACCAGGTGACGCTGTTCGAACGCGCGGACCGCATCGGCGGCCTGCTGCGCTACGGCATCCCCGAATTCAAGATGGAAAAGCGGCATATCGACCGCCGCCTCGAGCAGATGGCGGCCGAGGGCACCCAGTTCCGCACCGGCGTCAACGTCGGTGTCGACATCACCGCCGAGGAGCTGACCGACCAGTTCGACGCCGTGGTGCTCACCGGTGGCGCGACCGCGTGACGTGACCTGCCGGCACCCGGTCGCGAACTCGACGGAATCCACCAGGCGATGGAATTCCTGCCGTGGGCCAACCGGGTACAGGCCGGTGACCCGGTCCAGGGTGAGGACGGCGAGCCGCCCATCACCGCCAAGGGCAAGAAGGTCGTCATCATCGGTGGCGGCGACACCGGCGCGGACTGCCTGGGCACCTCGCACCGTCAGGGCGCGGCCAGCGTGCACCAGTTCGAGATCATGCCGCGTCCGCCGGAGGAGCGTGCCGACTCGACACCGTGGCCGACCTACCCGTTGATGTTCCGGGTTTCCTCGGCACACGAAGAGGGCGGCGAACGGGTCTTCTCGGTCAACACCGAGGAGTTCATCGGCGTCGACGGGCATGTGACGGCGCTCAAGGTGCACGAGGTCGAGATGAAGGCCGGCAAGTTCGAGCGCGTCGAGGGAAGCGACTTCGAACTCGAGGCCGACCTGGTGCTGTTGGCCATGGGCTTCGTCGGCCCGGAGAAGTCCGGTCTGCTGACCGAACTCGGTGTCGAATTCACCGACCGCGGCAATGTCGCGCGCGGCGACGACTTCCAGACCTCGGTTCCCGGCGTGTTCGTGGCCGGCGATATGGGCCGCGGCCAGTCGCTCATCGTGTGGGCCATCGCCGAGGGCCGGGCGGCAGCGGCAGCGGTGGATCGGTTCCTCATGGGACACACCGCACTGCCCGCCCCGATCAAGCCGACGGCCGCTCCGCAGCGGTAACCGCGGCAGTCCTCACACCGCAGCTGTGACCTTCGTCACCTGCGGAAATGTGCTCGTCGGGCATCCCGGGGTTAGCCGGGTCCGGCGCCAGCTGAGGTGCTCCAGCGCCCGGGTTCTGCCGGACGCGGCAGGTGGTGACGGCGAGTTGGCTGATCACAACCCGGATAAGTAACGCCACATACGTCACTTCAGTCACAGCAGAAACATCAGACTTTTTACCGGCGCGCCTAAGGGGGTTTGCCGGAGGCTGGATATCTAATATTCTGCAGCGGGCGAGGCGGTAGGGTAGGGGCCCGGTCCAGCAAGCAAGACCGCAGGAGTGAACGCAATGAACATCAGCCCAATCGCGCGGACGCGAGTGCAAAGAATTGCCTGGTCATTGTTCCGGCACCCGGTGAAGACCCGGCAGTTCCCGGCCAAGCACGAACGCCTGGTCACCCCGGCCGATCTCGCGATCTACGGTTTCTAGCAACAGCCCGACAGCGCCATGGCGTCCGAAGTGACGCCGTTATCGGAGCTTTGCCAGAGCGTTATCGTTCTGTGATCTGATAGCTGGCCCGGGGACTGCAGCCGATCACGACCGCAGTCCAGAGTCCCGGATGGCTTCGGCCAGCGGTTCCAGCACCGCGGTGTCATACGGTGGCGGCAGATAGATGATTGCCAGGTCAAGCCCCTCGGCACCCAATGCGCCGGCCTCGGCGACGACCTTCTGATAATCCCGGTCCTCACCCAACCGGACGTGTGCCGACAGGCTGATCTCGCTGGGATCGCGACCGATATCGGCGCAGTGTGCCGCGAGCACATCGCGCTTGCGGGCGAACTCCTCCGGAGGGCCACCGACGAAATTCCAGTGGTCGGCGTAGCGGGCGGTGATCTTCAGGGTGCGCTTCTCCCCGCTGCCACCGATACAGAACGGCGGGTGCGGCTGCTGCGGCCCCTTTGGCTCGTTGCGAGCGTCCTTGAGCTGGTAGTACGTGCCGTCGAACGTCGTGGTCTCCTGGGACAGCAGACCCTTGAGCACCTGGCAGGCCTCCTCGAAACGCTCGAAGCGCTCCTTGATGCTGCCCAGCTCGATGCCGTAGGCACCGGACTCCTCCTCGTTCCAGCCCGCGCCGATACCCAACTCGAGGCGACCGTTGGAGACGATGTCCAGGGCGGCGGCCATATTGGCCAGCACCGCGGGGTGACGGTAATGGATGCCGGTGACCAGCACCCCGACCCGGAGGCGCTTGGTGGCCTGTGCCAGCGCGGTCAGCGTTATCCAGCCCTCCAGGCACGGTCCGGTCGAGTCGGAGAAGATCGGATAGAAGTGGTCGAACGTCCAGCCGGACTCGTAGACATCGATATCGTCGGCGGTCGTCCAGATGTCGAGCATGTCGGACCAGACGGTGTTCTGCGGTGAGGTTTTGAAGGCGAATCGCACGATGACCACGCTACGCCGAGCTGGGCCACCGGGCCGGTGTCGGCGGGCAGCCCGCAGGGCACACTGGGGGGCATGGCTGCCCCCGACCCCGTTGCCGCATTGCGCCGGATCGCGTACTACAAGGACCGGGCCCGCGAGGACTCCCGGCGGGTCATGGCCTATCGCAACGCCGCCGATATCGTCGAGGCGCTCAGCGACGCGCAGCGCGAAGGACTGGGCAGGGTCAACGCCTGGCAGTCGCTGCCGGGGATCGGCCCGAAGACCGCCGCGGTGATCGCCGAGGTGTGGGCCGGCCGTGAACCCCGGGTGCTCACCGAATTGCGTTCCGGCGCAGCCGATCTCGGTGGCGGTGAGATCAGGGCGGCGTTGCGCGGTGACCTGCATCTGCATTCGAACTGGTCGGACGGGTCGGCGCCGATCGCCGAGATGATGGCCACCGCCAAGGAACTGGGCCACGAATACTGCGCCCTGACCGACCACTCCCCGCGGTTGCGGGTCGCCAACGGGTTGTCCCCTGAACGTCTGCGCGAACAGCTCGATGTCATCGACGAACTGCGTGAACGGTTCGCACCGATGCGGATCCTGACCGGTATCGAGGTCGACATCCTCGATGACGGGGCGCTCGACCAGGAACCCGAACTCCTCGATCGGCTCGACATCGTGGTGGCCAGCGTGCACTCCAAACTGAAGATGGATGCCGCCGCGATGACCCGCCGCATGGTCGGCGCCGTCCGCAACACCCGCGTCGATGTGCTGGGACACTGCACGGGCCGGCTTGTCGAGGGCAACCGGGGGCTGCGGGCCGAATCGGATTTCGATGCCGAGAAGGTCTTCGCCGCCTGCCAGGAGAACGGCGTCGCGGTGGAGATCAACTCCCGGCCCGAGCGGCGCGACCCGCCCACCCGGCTGCTGACGATGGCGCTGGAGATCGGCTGCCATTTCTCGATCGACACCGATGCGCACGCACCCGGGCAGCTGGACTTTCTGGGCTACGGTGCGCAGCGGGCGCTCGACAACGCGGTGCCGGCGGACCGGATCATCAACACCTGGCCGGTGGACAAGCTACTGGAATGGGTTGCCTGACAGGCATTCTCGGCATCAGTCGGGCAGCATAGGCATCTCCAATCCGGGGTCCCGGCCGACCAGCACGCCGCGGGTCAGTGCCGAGTTCCCGAAGCGTCGGCGGACCTCGTCCATGGCCGAGTCGACGGCGAGCAGATCCGACTCGGGTCCGAACGGAAGTTCCAGCTGCTGGGCGCCGTCGTGGTCGATATTGGACACCGCGAAACCCACCAGGGACAGCCCCCGCGCGCCGATCAACGGCTCTGCCGCGCCGATCAGGTCACGCGCGGCAGCCAGGATGGGTTCGGTGGATCCGGTGGCCCGGGCCAGCGTGTGGGACCGGGTGACGCGACTGAAATCGGCGAACCGCAGCCGCAGGGTCACCGTCCGGCCGGTGCGCTGGGCGTTGCGCATCCGACGGGTGATCCGGTCGACGAGGTTGACCACCACGGCATCGAGCTCGGTCGCCGACATGGTGCTACCTGCGCGGCCCAACGCGCGTTGTGCCCCGACCGACCGCCGGCGCACCCCGGTGACGACGGTCCTGCGGTCGATATTGCGGGATAGGCAGTACAGCTGGCGGCCCATCGCTGCGCCGACCATGCTCGCCAGCGTCGACTCACTGAGCTCGGCGGCCTGCGCCACGGTGTGAATACCGTAGGCACGCAGCTTCTCCTCGGTCTTGGCACCGACACCCCACAACCGTCGCACCGGCAGCGGGTGCAGGAACTGCAGCTCGCGGCCGGGTGGCACCAGCAGCAGACCGTCGGGTTTGGCCTCGCCGCTGGCGACCTTGGCCAGGAACTTGGTACGCGCGATCCCGACGGTGATCGGCAGTCCGACCTCATCGCGCACCCGGGCGCGCAATCGCGTCGCGATCACCACGGGTTCGCCTGCGCTGCGCCGCAATCCGCCGACGTCGAGGAACGCCTCGTCCACCGATATCGGCTCGACAAGGGGTGTGGTGTCGCGGAAGACCGCGAAGACATCCGAGCTGGCGCGCGAGTAGGCCGACATCCGTGGCGGCACGACCACGGCGTTGGGACACAGCGCCAGTGCCTGCCGGCCGCCCATCGCGGTGCGCACACCGTATGCCTTGGCCTCGTAGCTGGCCGCCAGCACCACGCCGCCGCCGACGATGACCGGCCGCCCGCGCAGCGTCGGATCATCGCGCTGCTCGACCGAGGCGTAGAACGCGTCGAGATCAGCGTGCAGGATGGTGGCACCGGCACCTGACACGAACATATGTTCGCATCGACGTCCGACAGCTCAGGCGGAGCCGGCGTAGATGCTGGCCATCCAGATGTGGGTGAGGGTGTCGACGATGTGGGCCTCGGGGATCGCGGGCTGTTCGGCCGACAGTGACGCGATCATCGCGCGCTCGTTCATCTGGTTCAACGAGGTGGCAAGGTCCAGCGCCGGGATGGTGTCGGGCGCCGCGCCGCGCGCGCGTTCGGCCTCGATCAGGGCGGCGGTCTGCCGGATCCATTTCGTCATGGCCGTCGACCACTGCCGGCGGAACTCGGCATTGTGGTTGAGCAGGGCCATCCCGGCCCGCGCGACGGCGGGATCGGCCCGGAAGGTGCTGAAGAACGCGTTGATACCGCTATGGAACATCTTGCGCGGATCCTGCGGCACCCGAGCGGCGGCACCCTCGAGGTTGGCGTCGACCGCGGCGATCAGCGGTTCGACCAATGAGAGCAGCACCGCTTCCTTGGATTGGAAGTAGAAGTAGAAGGTGGGCCGGGACAAACCGGCGCCGCGGGCCAGGTCGTCGACCGAGACCTCGGCGAACGGTCGATGCTCCAGCAGTTGCCGGGCGGTCGCCAGAATGGCCTGCTCGCGGTCCTCGCCGGTGGGGCGGGCGGAGCGGCGTCCGCGCGCTGCTCGGGGCTGGCCGACGGTTGTCACGGACCAGACTTTACAGTGTGTCGAACATTTCGACACACTGTTGACTAGTTCGACACACCGTTGATAGCGTTTGACATATGAGCGAATTTGTCGACGTTGTGATCGTGGGAGCCGGAATCTCCGGCATCAGTGCCGCCTGGCACCTGCAGAAGCGCTGCCCGGACAAGAGCTTCGTCATCCTGGAGCGCCGGGAGGACCTCGGCGGCACCTGGGATCTGTTCAAATACCCCGGTATCCGGTCGGACTCCGACATGTTCACCCTGGGCTTCCGGTTCAAGCCGTGGGAGTCGGCCAAGGCGATCGCCGACGGGCCGTCGATCAAGGCCTACATCAAGGAAGCCGCGGTCGAGAACGGCATCGACAAGTCGATCCGCTACGGCCACCGCGTCGTCGCCGCGGACTGGTCCGATGCCGACCACCGCTGGACCATCACCGTCGAACACGACGGACAGCAGAGCACCATCCAGTGCGGCTTCGCCATGGCATGCAGCGGCTACTACAACTACGACGAGCCCTTCACCCCGGAATTCCCCGGTACCGAAGACTTCACCGGCACCATCGTGCACCCGCAGCACTGGCCCGAGGATCTCGACGTCACCGGCAAGAAGATCGTGGTGATCGGCAGCGGCGCGACGGCGATAACGCTCATCCCCGCGCTCGCCGACACCGGCGCCGGACACGTCACGATGCTGCAGCGCTCACCGACCTACGTCGGCAGTCTGCCGCTGGTCGACCCGGTCGCCGAGAAGGCCAACAAGTTCCTGCCGCGCAAGGCCGCGCACTTCATCAACCGCTGGAAGGCTGTCGGCTTCAGCACCGCGCAGTACCAACTGTCGCAACGGTTCCCGAAGTACATGCGCAAGACGCTGCTCACCATGGCCAAGCACCGGCTGCCGGAGGGCTACGAGGTCGAGAAGCACTTCGGCCCGAGCTACAACCCGTGGGACGAGCGGTTGTGCCTGGCCCCCAACGGCGATCTGTTCAAGACCATCCGGCACGGTAAGGCCGACGTCGTCACCGACACCATCGACCGTTTCGACGCCACCGGTATCAAGTTGACCTCCGGTGCTCATCTCGACGCCGACATCATCGTTACCGCAACGGGTTTGAACCTCCAGCTGTTCGGCGGCGCGAAGATCACCCGCGACGGCGAGCCGGTCGATCCGGGCCAGCGCCTGGCCTACCGGGCGCTGATGCTCGAAGGCATGCCCAACGCCGCGTTCACCTTCGGCTATGTCAACGCGTCATGGACACTCAAGGCCGACCTGGTGTCGGAATACGTCTGCCGGTTGCTCAACTACATGGACGAGCACGGCTACGACACCGTCGAGCCGGTGCCGGGTAGCGATGACATCGAGCGGCTGCCGTTCACCGATATGAGCTCGGGCTACTTCGCACGGGCGATGCATCTGCTGCCCAAGCGCGGAGCTCGCGGCCCGTGGCAGATCCGGCACAACTACTTCTGGGACATCTACGCGCTGCGGCATGCCCGGTTCGACGACGATGCGCTGCACTTCACCAAAAACCGCGTGGCAGCATCGGTTTCGGCCTGACCGAGACGATCAGGCCTCAGTGACGACGATTCCGTCGTCGTCGCTGTAGGCGATGTGGCCGGGGACGAACGTGACACCGCCGAAAGTCACGGCGACGTCGCGTTCGCCCGCACCGGTCTTGCTGCTCTTGCGGGGATTGGTGCCCAGCGCCTTGATCCCGATGTCGATGGTGGCCAGCGTCGAGGCGTCGCGCACCGCGCCGTTGATGATGAGCCCGGCCCAGCCGTTGGAGCGGCCCAGCTCGGCGATCACATCACCGACCAGTGCGCTGTGCACCGATGCGTCACCGTCGATAACCAGCACCTGGCCGTCGCCCGGTTCCGACAGCACCGACTTGAGCAACGCGTTGTCCTGAAAGCAACGCACGGTGCGGATCGGACCGGCGAACATCTGCCGGGCGCCGAACTGGCGCAGTTGTAGATCGCAGCTGCGCACTTCTGGCCCGATCTCGTCGACAAGATCGGCGGTCGGGCGGGGTGTCGTCGTCACGATTCGTCGTCGTCGCTGTTGCGCAGCCGGCGCACCACCAGGAACGCGGCCAGAGCCAACGCCAGTGCGACCAGCAAGCCCACCGGCGAACGGGTCTCGTGGACCTCCGGTACCAGCGGCGCCGCGGTGATGGCATCGGGTGCGCTATCGACCGTCGCCTTGGCCGCGGCGGCGGCCTGCTTGGCGCCGTCGTTGACCGGGCCGGCGCCGTTGGTGCTGGCAGGCGCAACCGCAGCGGGCGGTGCCGGTGGCACCGGGGGCGGCGGAGGGGTCACCTTCTTGGCGGGCGCTTTCTTGGCCGGTGCCGGTGCCTTCTTGGCGGCGGGTGCCTTGGCCGGGGCGGCCTTCTTCGCGGGTGCCTTCTTCGCCGGGACCTTCTTGGCGGCCTTGGCTGGCGGCGCCTTCTTCACCGGCGGGGGCGGCGGAGTCTCCGGACGCTCGTCGGGAAGCTCCTGCTCGTCGGCCATGTGGCTGCTCCTTCGCAGTCGGTCCTGGGCCATGCACCGGCGTGATCCCCGGTGCACCGCGACGCAATTCTCTTGCGCCGATGCTAGCCCGTCACCGAAAGGGCGGCCGCCAAGGTCAGAACCACCGCCATCAACGCCAGTTCCGCCGACGACCGGGTGCGCGACGCCTCCGCGGTGATCCGGTGGCCACGCGCGGCGACCAGCCAGCCGGTCCGGTTACGCCACGCCAGCACTACCAGCACCGCGGTGACCAGTATCTTCGCCAGCAGGATCCGGCCGTAGCCGTCGGTCAGCAGCCGACTCGGCGACCCGATCTCCACCAGCGCGGCGATCACCCCGCCGGCCAGCAGGACGGCCACACACCACAATGCCAACCGCGAGAACGCGGGCAGCACCCGCGCCCACTGCCCGCGGGCGCTGACCGTCAGCGTCAGCGCGGCCAGCGATCCGCACCACAGCGCAGCCGCCAGCGCATGTACCGCCACGGCCAGCCCGCCGACCGTCACACTGTCGGACAGATGGCCCGTGACGGCACGTGCCGCGATACCGGCCGCCGCGGCGGTGATGGTCAGCCCGCGCCACGTCGCCGACCCGCGACCGGGCGCAACCGCCAGCACCGTCACCGCGACGGCGGCGGCGATACCGAACAACGCAGACCGGCCCGGCGTCGTCGTCACCGCGAACTGCACCAGGGTGTGCAGCGACAACCCGGTCAGCCGGACCGACACCGCCTGCGCCGTGACCAACGCCAACCGGATCAGCTCGGCGATGAGCCAGACCGCACCGGCCACCGCGAGCCGCGGCAGACCGCGACGGGTCAGTTCGTCCTGATGGCGCGGCTCCTCCAGTAGCGGCGCCGCGGCCAGGCCCAGACACAGCACGCCCGCGATATCGGCGACCGTCCGTACGGACGCGACGGCGACGGGAAGCTGCGGATGCGCCAGGGCCCACGCCACCGCGACCGCCGCGCCCAGCACGGTCGCACCGAAAGCCCACCAGCGCAGTGCGTCCCGGGTCACGGTCTGCGCCGCACCGCCCACAGCGCACCGCCGGCCACGATCAGCACCGCGCCGGCCAGGAACGGCCACACCGGCAGCCCGGTCTCCTCGGTGGTCGCTGCCGCCGACGGTCCCGGCGTGCCGGATCCTGGCTGGGTCAGTTCGAACGGCCAGGAGCCCGATACCACGTGACCGTCGGCCGATGTCACCCGGTAGTTGACGGTGTAGGTGCCCGCCGGCCCCAATGGGCGCACGGCGACGCCGATCTGGGCGCCGCTGACGGCCGGGTCGCCGGTCGACCACAGATTGCCGTCCGGTCCTACCACCGTCATCGCCGCGAACGTCGACTGCAACGGTTCGTTGAACGTCGCGGTGACCCGCTCCGGACCCGTTGTCAGCGAGGCATTTTCGACGGGGTCGGTGGCGACCCGGGTGGCGTGCGCCGACGCGACCGCCGTCCCGGCGAACAACAGCAGGCCGGCCAGCAGGGTCACCACGCCGAGGCGTACGACGCTGCTCATGCGCGCCGCCGCACCAATGCCACAACCACGCCGACGGCCGCCAGTAGCAGCGCCGCGCCCGCCAAGGCGCGTGCGACGTTGTCGGGCCGCGCCGCGGCGGCGGCCGGTGCCGGCGCGGCCACCGGCGTCGCGGTCGCGGTCGCGGTGGGTGCCGAAGGAGCCGCGTGGTGATCGGCCTCACCGCCGGGATCGCCTGCGGTCAGGGTCAGTTCGGGCGCCGGGTACTCGGGTTCGCCGCCGCCGGGCAGCGGCGCCTGGTCCCACTTGACGACGGTGCCGTCGGCATAGGTCTGCGTGGCCGGGAAGCTGACCGTGGCGGTATCGGGCAGTGTCGCCTGCAAGACGAAGAGGCCGAATTGATCGGCGCCGATACCGCCGCCGGGCGTCGCGGTCCAGGTGATCGACCGGACGGTGCCTGCCGCGGTGTCGCGGTCCAGTTTCGTGGTCCAGCCGGGGGTGGCCGCGGCCGACACCGAAGCCAGATCGGGCAGGTTCACGGTCAGCGCCGTGGTGGGTGAGCCGCTGTCGGACTCGTTGGGGACCCGGAAGGTGATCACCGCTGAGCCACCGGGAACCGGGTCATCGGCGTCGACGTGGACGTGGGCGCCGGCGGGCGCACTGAGGACGAGCGAGCCGAGGGCCACGGCGGAGGCGGCCGCAACCGTGGTGAAGGCGCGCGAAAGCAGCCTGGTATTACGAAGCATTCGATTGAACTTTCTTGTATCGCAAGGAATTTCAGGGACAGGTCAGCACGCGATGCGTGCCGGCGGGCCCCGATGCGATATCGATGCGGCAAGCAGAAGCTCACGACGCGACGGATGTTCACCGCGGATGACGGCGGTGCGCAGCGGAACCACCGCAGGCAACGGCCCGGTGGGATCGCTGCCGCTGACAACCGTCGACAGCAGCCGGAACAACCGCTCGCAGGCGGTCACCAGCAGCGCTCCGGTGATCACGGCGACCACATGGAGCGTCACCATCGAGACCGGCGCGGCGGCGCTACCGTGATGCCCGCCGATGCTCAGCGCCAGATGCCCGGCGAGCTGACCGCCCGCCAGCACACCCAGCAGCGTCAGCCGTCGCGCCGCGTGTTCCCAGGTGGCGACCAGTGCGCCGATACCGGCGGCAAGGACGGCGAGCAAGGCCAATGATCCGCCGGCGGGAGCGCCGCCATCGCCGAGGCCGTGGGCCGCCACCGCGAGCGCTGCGGTGAACGCGCCGGCGGCCGACCCGCGGAATCGGGCGGCGGCGGCCACGGACCTGGACACTGTCGGTTTCGGTTCAGAGCACGCCGAGGCGGGCCATCAGATCGGCTTCGACACCGTCGAGCTGGCCGGCGATCGAGGTGTGCGCGGCGCGGCGCCGGTCGGCGGGCATGTGCTCGGCGGTGGTCACGGCGACGGCCAGGTCGGCCAGCCGCTCGTTGATCGCCGAGACGAACTGTTTGGTCTCGGGATCCTTGGGCTTCTTCTCGGCCACCGCGCGCACCGACTGCTCGGCACTGGCGATACGGGCCGACAGTGCGCCGCCGTGACCGGCGAACTGACCGACCTGGCTCAGCGGCACCCCGAGCCGCTGCGCGCGGCGCTCGTCGAGCACGCCGCGTGCGGTGGTGACCGCGCGGTACACCAGCGGAACGAGAACCGGGGCCAGCAGCCGGGCGACGCTGAGGGTGCGCTTGACCCGGGTCGGGGACAGCAGCTTTCCTTCGCGGGCAGCCTTGAGCTGGGTCTCGGCGACCTTGACGGCGGCCCGGTCACTGTCGCGCTGCGCCTTCAACTGAGACTTGAGCGCCTTCGCGCCCGCGCGGCCCTCGGCCTTGATGCGCCGGGCCTCGTTCTTGGCGGAGAGCTTGGCTTCCAGCTTGGCTTTCGACTTGAGGGCCTTGGCCTCGGCACGACGCCTCGCGCGAGTCTTCCGCGTAGTGAACAGACCCATTCCGGCCGCCTTCCGTGCTCTCGTCACGCGTCGCGCGGTCTGCCCGCCAACGGTGTCCCAACCCTATCGTCTGGCTCGACCGCCGAAATTATGACCTGGCGATATGCGAGAATGGGGCCAACGCACACCTGGGGAGAAAGCCGCAGATCAGAGGCAGTGGCGGCAGAGGGAACAGGGAAAACAGTGGAAGGCTCGCATGCGCGGGCCGCAGCGATCGGCGGAGTGATCGCCTGCGGCTTCCTGGCCGGCGGTATCGGCGGCATCGGGCTGGCGCCTGCCGCGGCCGACCGCGGGTCCGGTGCCGAGAACCGCGACGGCAGCACCGCCGATGCTCCCGCACATCGACCCGGTGACAACACCGATCGCCCGCAGAGCCGGTGGCCGCGGCGTGACGGCTCGGACAAACCCACCCCCGGTCCCGGCTCGGACAACGATGGCGGCACAACCGGCACCGACGGCGAAACCCCGCATGGTCCACACGGTTCGGGTCCGGGCGGATGGCACGGCGGCGGCGACTGGCCGGGTGGCCGGCCGCCACATCACCCCGGCGACGATGACGGAGATGACGGTTCCGATCCGGGCCGACCTTGTCATGGCGGTGGCGGTGGCGGTGGCGGTGAGGATCCCGACCCAGACCCCGATCCCGACCCGGGCGGCGGTGTGGACACCCCCGGTACCGGTGGCTCCGGGAGCACCGGCAGCGGCGGTGGCAGCGGAGGCGTGAGCGGGCCGCAATGGCCGACCGGGCCCTATCCCGATGAGCCGACCACGAATCCGGAACCGGAAGAGACCCCGCCCACCGACGCCGAGACCGACACCGAGACGGACACCGGAGCCGGGACCGACGGTGGCCGCGGTGGTGGCGTGAGCGCGATGGCCGGTGGCGGGGGAGTCAACGGCCCCGCGGGCGCAGTGGTCCCGATGGCCGCCGCCGTGCCGGTGTTCATCGTGCCGCCCCCGCCGAGCGCAGTCATCGAGACGGCGCCGCCACCGTCGATGTCGTCGCCGCTGCCGTCCTCACCTGCCGCGATGCCCGATCGACAACCGCTGGCGCAGTCGCCGATGCCGGAGTCCGCCGGTATGAGCGGCGCACCCCCCGAGGGTTTCCGGGTCGGATACCCGGCCTACCTGCGCACCGCGGACATGACCCAGATCGCCGGTCTGGCGGTGCCCGGTCTGGTCGGGATCGTCGCGCTCACCGCGGCGGGTGGTTATCTCGGCTACCGCCAGGCGAAATCCGGTGTCGCGGTCCGTGCCGCGGGGACGTCGAGGTTCCTGCGATGATGAAACCCCAGGTAGGGAGATCACATGTCGGCTAGTCGTCGAGTGACCAAGGCCGTGGCAGATGTGCTCGCGCTCGCGCCCCGGCGCGGGGAAGTCACGGTGCAACGGCTGGTGAGCGCCGTCGGCGACGACCGCAGCCGCAAGATCACCATCAAGATGGCCGATCTGCCGCACGGTGTGTGCGGACAATGGCGCCAGTACGTCGACCACGACGTGTTCCTCATCCAGCAGGGACTTCCGACATGGGAGCGGACCCTGGCGCACGAACTCGGGCACCTGGTCCTGGGCCATGACGGCATCCCCGTGGTCGAAGCCGCCCGCAGCAGCACCGAATTCGCCAGTGATGATCTGATCGGATACATGCTCAACCAGCGAACCGGATGCATGGGTCCCAGTGGGGCCGAGGCCGAGCAGGAGGCCGAGGACTTCGCGGCTCTGCTCATCTATCGGCTGGGCCGCATGCCCTCTGACCGCTCGTCGATAGTGCAGGTGCGTCTCGGAGAGGCGTTTGGTTGACCGTCTGGGTGATCGCCGGCCTGCTGGGCCTTGCCACCGGTGTTCGCATCGGCTGGGCACTGGTGAACAAGCAGTCCCTGGTGAGTACCGCGATGATCGTCGCGCTCGGCAGCCTGGCGGCGGTGGCCGCCCTCAACTGGCAACCGCTGACCCTGTTGTTGGACAACGCCCTGCACTGGCCCAACGTCTCGGTGCTGCTGAGCCAGATCGCGCTGATCGCCAGCGCAGCGGGCAGCTGCGTGATGATCATCGGTGTCGGCTCTGAACGCACGCCGGCAGTGGTACGTCGAATTGCGTTCGCGCAGTACGGCTTTGCCGCCGTCGTCGCAGTGGTGGCAGCTGCGGTGTTCTTCACCGGCGGCAGGCAGCAGGAAATGTCGCCGCAGGAGTACCTGCACCGAAACCTCGGTACCTCCAACGTCTCGCTGACCTGGCTGGTGCCACTGCTGTACGTCCTGCTGGCGCTGACGCTGGTGGCCTGGGCCGGGTTGCGTCATTCCAACCGCAGCCGGCGCGGCCGGGCGCTGTTCGTCTTCACCCTCGGCATCGTGCTGATCCTGCTGGCCAGCGCGTTCTTCCTGATCCGCGCCGTCGGATCGGTGCACCTGCTCGGCGTGGGAACCGCGGCGACGCTGCTCGGGTGCGCCATGGCCGTCGTGGCAGCGGGCTCGCTGCTGCCGTCGGTGGAAGACTGGTTCAGCGGCCGCGGCGAGCTGCGCGCCATCAAACCCCTGCTCGACGAGTTGTTGCGCCGCCAGCCCGATATCGGCATCGGCGTCCGGCCGCGCGGTCCGCTGGCCTTCCAGGTCGCCGAGAAACTGTCGCTCATCTCCGACGCACTGTTCCTGGAGGCATCCG
This sequence comes from Mycobacterium sp., assembly GCA_016197405.1. Classification (GTDB taxonomy): domain Bacteria; phylum Actinomycetota; class Actinomycetes; order Mycobacteriales; family Mycobacteriaceae; genus Mycobacterium. Next base: position 151,154 of record JACPVR010000018.1, on the reverse strand, counting down.
CAGCGCACGGCGCCCGGATCGCCGGAGGCGGGTACACCGCACCGCAGGAGCCTGACGACGACATCTGGGCAGGTATCGAGCGCCCCGACGTGCCTCCTGTCGCGCAGGCGCGCGCGGTGGCCGAATGGATTCACGCCGGTTCGGATGATGACAGGGCGGCCAGCGACGCCGCGTTCCCCGGGCTGGGCTGGTTACATCAGCCCGACGGCTATGCCGACCGGGACTGGATCATCGAGATAGCGCGGCAGTATCAGGCCCAACTGCGGACCGGATAGGGCGCGTGCCTGAGGGGGACGTCAGTCCGCCAGGTTCTCCTGGCGACGCAGTTCCTCGGCCTTGTGCACCAGATCCTGCTGGGCCTCGGGGGACAGTCCGACGGTGCGGGCGGCGATACGGCGCACACCCTCGTCGCGCATATTGGCCAGCCACGTCAGCTCTTTATCGAGCTTCTCGTAGTAATCGTCGTCGGTGAAATACGCCGGCTTGATCCGGAAGAAGTTGGCCAGAGCCGTCATGGTGGCCGACGACGGATTGGTGCGGTTGCCTGACCGCAGCTGAGACAGATACGGCGCCGACATGGTCACACCTTCGGCCTTGAGAGCCCCGATGACTTCTGCGGAAGTGTGGGGCCCGCGGCCAGGTGGATAGACCGTGTCGAATAGACGATTCAGCCTGGCGGCGAACGTCGTGCTCATTTTGGACCTCCACGTGTTGCAGCAAGAATCTCAGCGCGATCGCGTATTTGCTGATCATGGTACCCAGTGAAGCCGTCGTAACCAAGTGCAAACCCAACAAAATTTAATCGGGGCGGTTTTTCCCACATATGGGAGACCTGTGAAACCGATTAGCTACGGAATTCGTTGCCTATGCAACTTGAGTAAACGCAGGTGTCCGGGGCCGATTTGGGTCTTTCGGGGCTCTGCGAGGCACCCGATGGGGGCTCACGGGGTGCGTTTCACGGGCAACGACGAAGCATGGCTTCGACACAGGACCTCACCTTTGCTGCCTGGGAACGCCGGTTACACCTTTGAGGACTATGGACTCTTTACCTGCGGTAACGACCTCAGGTAAAGACCTGCGCCTGGTTAGGCGGCGTCCGACGAGGGCTCCGGCACCGGTGGCGAATCGGTGCGGCGGCGGCGCACGAGCCACCTACCGACAGCCACTGCCAGCGCCACCACGGCGACCGAGGAGGTGACGACGATGGCCAGGCCAGGGCGGCCCAGCGCGCTGTTGAACAGGATCCAGACACCGAAAAGCAGGAACAACACGGCGGCCAGCACGTGTAACAGGCGCTCCGGGAGGCGGCGGTGCAAGAGCCGTCCGACCGCGATGGCCACGCCGTCGGCGAGCACCATTCCGGCGGTCGCCCCGGCCCACACCCCGGCCCAGGAGTTGTCGGCGGCCAGTGCGACGGTCGCGAGCATGGTCTTGTCACCCAGTTCGGCCAACACGAACGACGAGATGACCGCCAGGATCACGAATCGCGGTGCCTTGGCGGCGGCGGAGGCGTCGGTCTCGTCCTCGTCGGTGCCGCCCTCACGGAACGTCCAGATCGCGAATGCGAAGAACGCGATCGCCGCGACGAAGGCGATGGGTTGGCGGGGCAGGGTCAAGCCGAGGAAGTGGCCCACCGTCACCGAGATGCCGTGCACGAGGAAAGCGGCGATACCGACGCCCGACAACACAACCCACCACCGGTAGCGCAGCGCATAGGTCATGGTGATCAACTGCGATTTGTCGCCGAGTTCGGCGAGGAATACCACTCCGAAACTGAGTAGGGCGGCTGCGAACATGGTGACCTTTCGACGCGTTGCCCGCGCCCGCAATGCGGACGCCGGTCATCGGTCGAAGGTCTCACCCACCGCGCCGGAACGCGGTTCGTCTGCCGGGCTCACGCCAGTATGTCGACACGACGATTGGGGGCTACTCCCCTTCGCTGATAGTCCACACCATACGGTCAAATACGGTGCTCGCGCCACCTGTCGAATCGGCTAGGCGGCCAGCAGCATCGCCAGAATCGCGGTGTCGGGGTGGCTTATCGGATCGACACCGACACGGCTCACCATCGAGGTGATGGTGCCGTCCGACTCCGCCTCGACCCAGGCGGCGCGGTGCTCCAGGCCCAAATGCGGTAGGCCGGGCAGCAATACGCATCCAGACGCGGCTCCCACGCATTCGGGCAGCGACGGCATGGTTTCCGACGGTGGGTGCAGCATTATCAGGGCGGGCGGCTGGTGGTCGGCGAAATGTCCTGGCGTCACTGCGGACTCGCCGACGACGGGCCCTTCGGCGAGGACCAGCCCGACCGTGCCGGGCTCGGGAGCATCGGGAAGCTCTTCACGGACGCCGAATATCGTTGTGGTGGAGAGCAATCCGGGCAGAGAAGCGACGCGAACCGCAGCCATCAACAGTTGTGCCCACTCCTTGGTGGAATCCGGCCATCGGCCCGACACCACGAACCCTTTGAGGGAGCCACGAGAATGGAAGGGGGCGAGTCCGATTGCTCGTCCAGGGCCGGTATCCATATGCCCTCCGCGACTTGTCGGTTGGTGCTGCTGGGCGACACGGCTACGGGTCGGTTTGAACAGGATGGGGTACAACCCCGCTGGCACGCAAGAGGACACGACTGCTAACCGTCGAGGTAACGCGCCGATAACAAAGGGGCGCCGCGCATTATGCGCGACGCCCCTGCTGTCGGATGTGATGTCAGGCAGGCGGGTAGACGCCCATGCCCTTGGCCTTCTCGGTCTGCCAGAAGATGTCGGAGATCTGATCGATCGTGGCGAGCAGCTTCTCGGCGACGGCGATGTCGAGCGACTTCTTGGCGTCGCCCGCGCCGTGCACGCCGTCCCAGAAGAGCTGGTGCAGGTTGGGGAACTGCTCGAAGTGTTCCTTGGTGAAGAAGTCGGCCCACAACACCGTCAGGTGGTGCTTGACCTCTTCGGCGCGCTGCTCCTTGATGATGATGGCGCGCGTCTTGAAGTGATCGTCATCCGAATCGTGGTACTTCTGAAGCGTCTTCAGAACGGACAGCGCCTCGATCTTGGCCTGCGCGGGGTCATAGACACCGCAGTACAGATCGCAATGGGCGTGGGCGGGGGTGGCGTTTGTGAAGAGTCGATGCAGCATAGGCCTAACTTACCCCGCCAGGTGTTCGGCGAAAACCTACACTGCCCTCGTGCGCCTGCCCCGGGTGAAGCAGCGTCTGCCGCTGCGCCGCTTCCTGGTCGTCGAGGATTCGATGCGCCCGACGCTGCTTCCCGGCGACGGTCTGCTGGGCCTGCGTGGCGGCACTCCGCGACGCGACCAGGTCCGGATTTTTCGTGACCCCACGCTGCCCTCGCGCTGGCTCGTCAAGCGGGTGGGCGGTGTGCGCGGTACCGGACGCGACGCGATGTTCGAGGCCCGCTCGGACAATCCGCAGGCGCCCGGTGTCGTCGACTCACGGCAGTTCGGCTGGGTTCCCGCCGGAGATTCGTATCGCGTGGTGTGGACGGTGCGCGGGGACGGGCCGCGCCGACTCAGAACAGAACGATGAGTGCCAGCACGCCGAGCAGGACCAGTGCGATCACACCCGCACGAAGCAGCGCCAACTGGTAGGAGCGGTTGCATGTTGCCGAGGGCGTGTACCAGTGCGTGGATGCAGAAACCGACTGTGGACTCGGATGTGTGGCCATCAGCTATTCCCGCCTCTCACGCTATTGCTTCTCCCCCGGTGAGGTGTGTCACAGGCTTACCTGTGACGGCGATCATAACCGCTTATGTACCTCGAGGAAAATCCGGCGCCCAATGTTGTGGCCCGGACGGCGCCCTCGGGCCTGGTGCGATACCCGACACAGTCCCTGGCAACCGATACTTAGCCGAGCAAGGTATTTCGCTCACGGCCGATAACCTTGTTGATGCCGACGGCTATTGACGCACGGGTTATCCACAATATGGACCGGATGCGCGCCCGGATGGGCTCGTAGAGCGTGTTCGGGCCGCCGACCGCCCTGTGGATAAAGCTGTGCAAACTGTGGATAGCCTCGAGATTGCTGCCGGGGCTCCCGACACCGGGCAGCACATGCCAGGATTGGTGGCATGGACAATTCAGCCGTCCGGCAGGCGGAGATCACGACCGTGCCCACCGAATTCGGCGAATCGGTGCTCCTGCTCGACGTCCGCGAGGACGACGAGTGGCAGCGCGGACACGCACCGGGCGCGCAGCACATCCCGATGGGCGACATACCCGCCCGGATGAGCGAGATCGATCCGGAAAAGGAACTGTTCGTGATCTGTCATGCCGGCGGACGCTCCTACCGGGTGGCCGAGTATCTGCAGCGCAACGGCTACGAGCCCGTCAACGTCGACGGCGGGATGCTGGCCTGGGCCGGCGCGGGCAGGCCCGTGGTCACCGATGACGGCGCCCCGGGCAGTGTCTGAGCACGCCCTGCTTCGCGTCGACCGCGCTGTACTGCGCCGGTGCGGTGGCTAGGCTGGTCCGGTGATCCAGGTCTGTTCGGGATGCGGCACGCGCTGGAATGTGCGCGACAAGCAGCGAACCTGGTGCCCGCGTTGTCAGGGTGCGCTGCTGGCGCCGACTGTCGATCAACCGCCGGTGGACCCGAACTGGGGTCGCCCGGCAGCGGCCCCGCGGCCGGTCCAGCGCCCGGCACCCGGTATGCGCTGGATCGCAGTGCGGCCCGGCGCCGCGCCACCGCCACGCCGCCGCTCCCGGGGACTTTCCCCGACACCGCGCTACGCGGGTAACCCCGGGTGGGGACTCGTCGAGCACCTGGGCCCGTCGCCGACAGAGCAGTCCGCACCGGCCTCCGGGCCGTCCGAGGTCCTGGTGCGCGCGACGCTGCTGGCCACCGCCGGCGTGCTCGCCGCCGCCGCTGTCATACATGCCCTGCGGTACCTCTTGCTGGTCATCAACCGCGACACCCTGCTGCCGCCGCTGCTGGCCGCCGTTGCGGTGTGGCTCGGCGTCATCATCGCCATCGCCGCGATCGTCGCCGTCATCGGTGCGGCGGTGGTGCTGACGCGCTGGCTCATCGCCCGCCGCGCCGCGGTCTACGCCCATCACCGGCTGCCCGAACCGCGTCCCGCCGGGGTGTTGTGGGCCGGCTGTCTGATTCCGGTGGTGAACCTGCTGTGGGCCCCGGTCTTCGTCATCGAGACCGCCATGACCGAGGGCGTGTACAGCAGGCTGCGCAAGCCGATCGTGCTGTGGTGGGCGCTGTGGGTGATCTCGACCGCGGTGTCGATCTTCGCGGTGGCCACCAGCTTCACCTCGGATGCCCAGGGCATCGCCGACAACACCGTCACGACGACGATCGGTTACCTGGTGGCATTGGCCGCGGTGGTCGCCCTGATCAGGGTCTACGACGGATTCGTCCGCAAGCCGGTCGACCGCCCCGCGCATCGGTGGGTCGTGGTCGAAGTGGAGCGCGATGACGCGCCGAACGGGTCGGAGGCCGCGGTGTCGGCCGACGATCCGGCCGACGCGCTCGCATCCAAAGACCGGGAACCTGCGGCGTAGCGCGATGAGCTCGGCCGACGACGTACCCGGCGGACATCCGTTCGTGGTCGCCCATCGTGGGGCGTCGGGCGCCCTTCCCGAGCACACTCTGGCGGCCTACGAACTGGCGCTGCAGGAAGGCGCCGACGGCGTCGAATGTGACGTGCGGCTGACCCGGGACGGGCACCTGGTGTGTGTGCACGATCGCCGCGTCGACCGCACTCGAGACCAAACACCCGGTGCGCTACGGCGCGCTGGTGGAGAGCAAGGTTCTTGCCCTGCTGCACCGCTATGGCATCGCGTCACCCGCCTCGGCGGATCTGTCCCGCGCCGTGGTGATGTCGTTCTCGGCGTCGGCGGTGTGGCGCATCCGGCGTGCCGCGCCACTGCTGCCCACGGTGCTGCTGGGCGAGACGTCGCGACTGCTCGGCGGCAGCGCCGCCACTACGGTCGGGGCGACCGCCGTCGGGCCTTCGATACAGGACCTGCGTGAACATCCCGAGCTCGTCGACCGTGCCGCGGCGCAGGGCCGCGCGCTGTACTGCTGGACCGTCGATCACTACGAGGATGTGGCGTTCTGCCGTGATCTCGGGGTGGCCTGGATCGCCACCAATCACCCGGGCCGTACCAAAGGCTGGTTACAGGACGGGCTGACCGGTGCGGAGCGGGATCCAGACTGATCCCGCACCGCGTCCGTCGTCAGCTCAGAGCGCGCCGCCGGCCGCTGCGGGAGCGCCGGGGTCGGCCGCGGGGACCTTCATCTCGCGTGCCACGAAATCCTCGATGTGGAACAGGTCGCTGCCCGCGCGTTCGGCGATTCGCAGCAGTGTCGTCATGGTGGCGACCTCTTCGACCTGCTCCTTGAGGAACCACTGCATGAACTGCTCGCCGAGGTAGTCGTGCTCGTCGCGGGCGGCCGCGGTCAGGGCGGTGATCTGCTCGGTGACGGCACGTTCCTGGTCGAGGGCCAGGGCCAGCGCGTCGCGCACCGATCCGAAGTCGTTGCGGACCGGGTCGGTGCCCGGGATGTCGGCCTTGACGCCGCGGTCGATGAGGTAGCGCACCAGCATCATGGCGTGATTGCGTTCCTCGACGGCTTGCCGGTAGAAGTGCGCGGCCAGCTGCGGCAGGTCTTCGTCGTCGAAATGAACGGCGATCGCGACGTATTGCGCCGACGCCGTGAATTCATTGCGGATCTGGTCCTGCAACATGCTGTGGAATTTGGTTTCAGTGATATCGGTAGCGCTCATGATCGTCGAAGATACAGCAGGTGAGAGGCTATTTCATCGAAGGTGACACTAACTCAGGAAAGGATTTCCTAACTTTATCGAGGTGAATTTGCCGCCGGGATTCGGCAATTTCAATTTCGGCATTACTAAATGGAGGAATGGTGTCAGGGCTGCGCGTCGAGCGCGGCTTGTGGCACCGGTTGGTCGTTGGCCAGCGCTTCGAACAGCTGACCAGCCGCGTCGTGGTCCCACACCACGACATCGCCCGACTCGTTACCGGTGAACTCACCGATCGGAACCGTCACCGTGGTGGTGTCACCGCGCATCGCCCAGCCCAGCCGGGCCAGGTCCCAGATGTGATCACCGTCATCGACCGTCAGCGCGGTGATGGCGGCATGGGGCACCGAGTACCAGCGCCACGGATTGGCCCACACCGCCGGGCTGGCCGCGCGGTGCAGCAGCGCCGACATGAAGGCTCGCTGATTGACCATCCGGTCCAGATCGGCGCGGGGGGTGGCGCGGCTGCGGACGAATCCCAGCGCGCTGCGGCCGTCGAGAAGCTGGCATCCGGCCGGGAGGTCGATACCGGCGAGCGGGTCGGATATCGGTTCGGCCGGGCACATCGTGACACCGCCCAGCGCGTCCACCACGCCGGCGAAGCCGCCGAAGCCGACCTCGGCGTAGTGGTCGAGTCGCAGCCCGGTGGCCTGCTCGACGGTCTGTGCGAGCAGTTGCGGGCCGCCCAGGGCGAACGCGGCATTGATCTTGTCGCTGCCGTAGCCGGGGATCGGGACGTAGGAATCGCGCGGGATCGAGACCATGGTGGTCGGGGTGGCTGAACCGAGGCCGGGCACGTGCACCAGCAGGATCGTGTCGGTGCGACCGTTGCCCAGGTCCCCACCGGTGGTCAGTTCGGCCTGCTGTTCCTCGGTCAGGTCGGTGCGGCTGTCCGAGCCCACCAGTAACCAGGTGCTGCCCGCCCCTGCGGCCGGCCGGTCCGGGTAGTCGGTGAGCGCGGTGATGCGGTGCAACGACTTCTCGGCCCACACCGCCGTGCCGGCGACACCAAGCACGGCGACCAGCAGCAGCGCCGCGATGATGCGTCCCCACGGCCTGCGGCGGCGCTTCTTCTTCGGCGGTGCGGCAGCGGCCGGTGCCGGACGGGGTCGGCGCGCCGCGGGCGGTGGCGGCGGAGGTGCCGCTCTGCGCGCCTGAGGCGGTGGCGGCGGGGGCGGCGGTGGCGGCGGGGGTGCCGGTCGGCGCGCCTGGGGTTGGCGCGGTGGCGGGGGCATTGGCGGTAAGGCCTGCGGATGCCGCGGCGGTGGCGGCCGCCCTCCGGCCGGCGGCGGCGGCCGATAGCCGGGGTCGCGACGGATGACCTGCGTGGGCTCGCCCGCGGGGTCGCGCGGCGGAACCGGCCGTCGGTCATCACTCACCACGTCAACTTACGGCGTAACCGCGGGGGATGGCGCTAACGCAACCAACCCAGATGCCCGGCGAGCAGCGCGTAGCCGACGAAAGCCACGGTGTCGATGATTCCGTGCGCGATGATCAGCGGCCACAGCCGGCCGGTGCGCCGCCACACCGTCCCGAACACCACTCCCATGGCGAGGTTGCCCAGCCCGGCGCCGAAGCCCTGATACAGGTGATAGGCCCCGCGCAGCAGGCTTGAGGTCAGCAGGGCCCGGCTGGGGCGCATCTGCAACTGCTGCAGCCGGGTCAGCAGGTATCCGACGACGATGACCTCCTCGGCCCAGGCATTGGCGAAGGCCGCCAGCACCAGTACCGGGATGCGCCACCACGAGTCGGTCAGTTCGGTCGGTGTGACCTCCGCGCTCAGGCCCAGCGTGCGCGCCACCAGGTAGAGCCCGAGGCCCGGTATGCCGATCAGTGCCGCCAAGCCGAGCCCGCCGAGCCCGTCGGCGCGCCAGCGGAACCGTCGCAGACCGATGCTTGCGGGACCGAAACCGCTGCGCCACAACAGGTAGAGGCCCAACGCGCCCCAGGCCACCAGCTGGCCGATATAGGCCAGATTGAGCCCGAGGTCGATGAGGTCGAAGTAGGAGCGACGCGGATTGAGCGCCACTCGTTGGCCGGCCAGGCCGCGCAACACGAAATCGATCAGTTGCAGCGTCGCGGTGACGGCACTGAAACCGAAGGTGACCGCCAGCATGACGGCGATCTCGATCTTGAGGGTCCGGCGGTCGACGGGCTCGCCGGCAACGGGCGGCTCGGACGCGGTCACCCGAGACACGGTAGCCGCGGTGCGGACCTCAGAATCGGCGGGCGCGCAGGCCGTTGACGAAAGGGCAGCCCATCAGGATGCGAATCGCCTGGCTCAGGCCGTGCACGTCGTCGACCGGACGCGCGAACGGCAACCGGACATCGTGGTCGCCATCCTCACCTTCGACGCGTAGCCGGACGCCGTAGCGGTCCAATCCCAACGGCCGGACCCGGCCGCAGCGCAGCGGTGCGGGCAGCTTGGACGCCAGGCGTGCGACGACGTCGTGATGGTCGGAATCGATATGGCGCAGCCAGCAGGTCTCCATGGAGCTGAACGGGTCCGGCCGGGCGGCCAGCAACGCGGCGATGCCCACCGACTCGGCGCCGGTAGCGTCGGCGACCACCACCGACTCGACCTCCAGGCGCAGCAGGCTGTGATCCGATCCCACTTGCAGCAGAGCAGGATTCGGGTTGTCGACGGCGATCAGGTCGAGGACCGCGCGCTCTTCGTGGGCGGGGATCCGGTGTAGCCGGCCACGGATCCAGACCAGGGAGCGGACCGGTTCGCGCAGCGGCAGCGGAGCGTAATCGGTCAGCTCCAGGACGGCCTGGCTGCCTGCGGCGCCGGCGCTGACGACGCTGGCCGCGGCACAGCCGGCGGTGGGCACGGTGATCGCGAAAGAGCCGTCGGCCAGCAGGTGATGCACCGTGGTGGTCTCGGGTTCGGATCCGTCGAGTGCCAGCAGGGCGCTGCCGGCGCGAACGCATGCGCTACGGATACGTTCCGCAGTGGTCGGTCCTGGGATCGTCGCCAGTGCCATGTGTGAGCCTTCCGCATCCAGCCGTTAGTGAGGTAAGCCTAACTTAACTAGATCTGTGGCGGCTGTGCAAGACCCACCCGATAGGGTTCGGGGGTGGCCAGCATCGCCTATCTCGGTCCGCGCGGGACCTTCTCCCAGGCCGCGCTGATCGAGATGTCCGCCCGCGGAGTGTGCACGGGCACCGTCGAAGAGCTGCCCGCCGACAGCACGCCGGCCGCCCTCGAAGCCGTCCGCGCGGGCACCGCCGACTATGCCTGCGTGCCCATCGAGAACTCGATCGACGGGTCGGTGGCGCCCACCATGGACAGCCTGGCGACGGGTGCGCCGCTGCAGATCTTCGGCGAGGTCACCCTCGACGTGTTCTTCACCATCGCGGTGCTCCCCGGTGTGCGGGCCGCGCAGGTCCGCACGGTGGCGGCCTTCCCCGTCGCCGCCGCGCAGGTTCGCAACTGGCTGGCCCACCACCTACCCGACGCCGAGCTGGTGCCCGCCATCTCCAATGCGGCGGCCGCCCTGGACGTCACCGTCGGCACCGCCGACGCCGGCGTGACCACCGCGCTGGCCGGCCAGATGTACGGACTGGAAGCCCTGGCCGACGGTGTCGTCGACGAGGCCAACGCCCGGACCCGGTTCGTCCTGGCCGGCCCACCCGGCCCGCCACCGCCGCGCACCGGCGCCGACCGCACCTCGGTGGTCCTGCGGTTGGCCAACACCCCCGGCGCGCTGGTGGCCGCACTGTCGGAATTCGCCGAACGCGGTATCGACCTCACCCGTATCGAGTCCCGGCCGACGCGTGTGGAGCTGGGGACGTATTTCTTCTTCCTGGACTGTGTGGGGCATATCGACGACGGTTCGGTGGCCGAGGCACTCAAAGCGCTGCACCGTCGTTGTGTCGATGTGCGATACCTCGGATCCTGGCCGACCGGATCACCCGCCGGCGCCCTGCCCCCCACCCGTGACGAACTTCCCGGCACCGACGACGCCGCACACTGGCTGACCGGCCTGCGCGAGGGCCGACGATGAGCGGCCGGCTGGTACTGCTGCGGCACGGCCAGACGCACGCCAACGTCGACAAGCGCCTCGATACCCGGCCGCCGGGAGCCGAGCTGACTCCGCTGGGCCGTGACCAGGCACGCGCCTTCGCGCGTGACCGCGACACCGCGCCGGGTCTCCTGGTCCATTCGGTGGCGACCCGGGCGCGCCAGACCGCAGCCGAGATCAGCGCCGAATGGCAGCAGATCGCGCACGAATATCAGGGTCTGCACGAGGTTCAGGTCGGCGACCTGGAGAACCGTAGCGACGAGGAGGCCGTCGAGGAGTTCGCGGCTGTCTACCGGCGCTGGCAGCACGGCGAACTCGACCTGGCCATGCCGGGCGGTGAGACCGGAACCGACGTCGTCGACCGCTACGTACCGGTGCTGACCGAGCTACGGCTGCGGTATCTCGACGATCACGCCTGGAACGGCGACATCGTGGTGGTCAGCCACGGCGCGGTGATCCGGCTGGTGGCCAAGATCCTTGCCGGTGTGGAGAGCGAGTTCGCCCTCGAGCATCACCTGGCCAACACCGAATCGGTGGTGCTGGCACCGGTTACCGACGGCCGGTGGAGCTGCGTGCACTGGGGTTCGGCGGGGCCGCCGTTCTACCCGGCCACCGAGCCCAGTGAAGCCGACATCGAGCGTGGCCCGGCCGACGACCCGATGGGCTGAGCGCACTCACACCCGATCGCCTCGCAGTCCACGACGAAGGTGTGCACGGTCAACTCCGGTCCCGCGCAGTCACCTTCGGTGCACTCGGCATACCGCAGGGTGTGGCGGATGACGGTGCCGTGGCAGTGCTCAAGCTCCGCCTCGCATTCCCGGCATATCGCTCCCATGTGCCCTGTCTTATCACCGTGGGCCGACAATGCGGGGAGGGCGCGCCCGTCAGCCCCAGCCGAGTTCGTGCAGCCGCTCGTCGTCGATCCCGAAATGGTGGGCGATCTCGTGGATCACCGTGACGGCCACCTCGTCGACGACCTCCTGTTCGGAGGAACACATCTCCAGCAGGGCCTCGCGGTAGATCTTGATGGTGTCGGGTAGTGAGCCGGCGTAGGTGGTGTCGCGTTCGGTCAGCGCTATGCCCTCATAGAGGCCCAGCAGATCGGGCTCGTCGGGATGGGCGTCGGACACCAGCACGACGACGTTGTCGATCGCCTTGGCGAGCTTGGGTGGAATCAGATCCAGCGCGTCAGAGACCAGTTCCTCGAATCGTTGCGCGCTCATCCGCACGGCCATCCGCGGGCGGCGTCAGGCCGGTGGCAGCGGTTCGACCGGTCCCGGCGGCGCGCCCACCACGGGCGGCACATCGGCCGGTGGCGGCACGTCGGCAGGCGGGGGCACGTCGGCGGGCGGGGCACCCGGCGGCGGCGGGTTGAAGACGTTTCCGGCCGGCGGCGGCGGATTGAAGGTGTTACTCGGTGCCGCGGTCTCGGTGGCGGTCGGCGCCGTCGTGGTCTGCCCCGGCATGTGCTGGGTCTGGGTGCTGGGATCGCTCTGGGTCGACGAACCCGACGACCCCGACGAACTCGAGGAACTTGAGGAGTCGCTGTAGGAGGAGTCGTACTCCGGCGACTGGGCCGAGGAGGTGTCCGGGACCGGGACCGGCGGCATGTTGAGCCGATCGGCCGGAATGTCCGGCGGCGGAACCGGCGGGGCGCCGTTGATCATCAGCGGCCCCTTGGCGCTGTTGAGCAGCGCGGCCCAACCGCCGTTGCCCAGTGTCGCGCCGATACTGCAGGCGACCTGGTGGCTGCCCGCCGACCAGCTCGGCAGGGAGACGGTGCTGTAGATGAGCGTCAGGGTGGTGCTGCGCAGTGCGACCGGTGCCAGGTAGGCGTCGGTCAGGGTGTTGCAGGTGTCCTTGATGTAGGCATCCTGGTCGGCCTCCGAGGGCATCGGACCGGGGAACTTCTCCGCGAGGTTGACCGCACCGGTGATCTCCATGGCGTGCGGAGTGGCGCAATCCACCGGGATGTCGGTGGGCTGGTTGCTGGCCGGATCGATGCCCAGGCACGTGCCCGCCGGCCACACCTTGGACTGGTCGACATCGGCGACCTTGCCCTTGAACGCCAGCTGCTGGTTGTCCGGGCCGGCCAGCTGCAGACCGCACAGCATCCGGCGCTCACCGGACTGCTTCCAGGCCTTGTCGCCGGACCACAGCATGCTCACGGTGTAGCGGCTGTTCGGGTCGTACTTCGCGCCGAGGTAATGCTGCACCGCGACCTGGCACTGCTCCTGGCTGATCTGCTGGATGCGGGCCGGCGACGGCGGCGCGGCGTCCGGGCCGTACTCCGAGCCCGGGAATGTGCTCATGTCGACCGGTTCGGCCACCTCGAAGCGGTGGTCGTCCTTGCAGTCGACGATCACGGCGGCGTCGGGGGTCTTGTCGGGCCAGTTCAGGCAGTTGCCGGCGGCGGCCTTGCCGAAGGTGGCGCTGGCCCGGCCGGACGCCGACGATCCGGAAACGGGTTCCAGGTAGGCGGCCAGGCCGGTGCCGCCGCTGCCGACCGGCAGCGCCGTGATCAGGCCCGCGATCAGCAAACCACCCAACGCGGTCAGCAACAGCGCGCGCCGCGTGGCGGTGGCCTTGAGAGTGCCCAACCAACCCGAGGACGAATCGCCGCCCTCGGGTGCCACGGGCGACGATTCTTGGCCGCTAGGTGCTTCCGACATCGGTTCCATTGTGACAGGCGTGTTAGGGGCTGTGACAATTGATACGGAAGTAGTGTTATGTGGTTGTGCCCTTCGGTGTGTCCGGCGACCGGCCCCGCGGCAAAACATCACACATCGGCTAGCAGTAGGGTTGCGCCGTGATCGACCTGAAGTTGCTGCGGGACGACCCTGAGGCCGTCCGCCGCTCACAGATCAGCCGTGGCGAAGATCCCGCACTGGTGGACTCGTTGCTGTCCGCCGACGCGGCCAGGCGGGCCGCGATCTCCTCGGCCGACACCCTGCGCGCCGAACAGAAGGCCGTCAGCAAGCGCGTCGGTGCGGCGTCGCCGGAAGAGCGGCCCGCGGTGCTGGAGGCGGCCAAGGAGCTGGCCGGCCGCGTCAAGGCCGCCGAAGCCGAGCAGGCCGAAGCCGAGGCCGCCCTCGCAGCGGCCCACATGGCGATCTCCAACATCATCATCGACGGCGTCCCCGCCGGCGGCGAGGACGATTTCGTCGTACTCGACACCGTGGGCACACCGCCGAAGCTCGACAATCCCCGCGACCACCTCGACCTCGGTGAGGCGCTGGGCCTGATCGATATGGAACGCGGGGCCAAGGTCTCCGGTTCACGGTTCTACTTCCTGACCGGCCGTGGCGCATTGCTTCAGCTCGGGCTGCTGCAGCTGGCCGTCCGGGTGGCAACCTCCAACGGCTTCACGCTGATGATCCCGCCGGTCCTGGTCCGGCCCGAGATCATGCGCGGCACCGGCTTTCTGGGCGCGCATGCCGATGAGATCTACCGGCTCGAAGCCGACGATCTCTACCTCGTCGGCACCTCGGAGGTGGCGCTGGCGGGCTACCACTCCGACGAGATCCTCGACCTGTCGCAGGGCCCGTTGCGTTATGCCGGATGGTCATCGTGTTTCCGGCGCGAGGCGGGCAGCTACGGCAAGGACACCCGCGGCATCATCAGGGTGCACCAGTTCGACAAGGTCGAGGCCTTCGTCTACTGCAAGCCCGACGAGGCCGAGGCCGAGCACCAGCGGCTGCTGGGCTGGCAGCGCGACATGCTGGCGCTCATCGACGTGCCCTACCGGGTGATCGATGTCGCCGCAGGCGATCTCGGCTCCTCGGCGGCCCGCAAGTTCGACTGTGAGGCCTGGGTTCCCACCCAGCAGACCTACCGCGAGCTCACCTCGACATCGAACTGCACGACGTTCCAGGCCCGCCGCCTGGCGACCCGCTACCGCGACGAGAACGGCAAGCCGCAGATCGCCGCGACGCTCAACGGCACCCTGGCCACCACCCGCTGGCTGGTCGCCATTCTGGAGAATCACCAGCAGCCCGACGGCAGCGTCCGGGTACCCGAAGCACTGGTTCCCTACGTCGGCACGGAGGTCCTCGAACCATGATCGAGCTGAAAATCGACGAACTGCGCGGCTGGTTCGGCTTCGGGGTCGCAGGCAACTTCGCCGGACATCTCGAACAGGCCGGCGAGGCAGCCGATTTCGTCAACGTCGAATCGGTCGGTGCCGCACCCAAGGGCATCTTCCCGTGGTACGCGCCCGGTCACGACGGTTTCCTGGGGACGTTCCCGCTGTCCAATGACGCGATCGTGCTACCGGCGGAGAGCCCGGACTCGGGTCCGCTGAACCTGCAGATCGAACCCGAGGTGGGTCTGGCGTGCCGGGTGCGCTGGAGCGGCGATACCGTTGCCGCGCTGGAGCCGTTCGCGCTGGGCGCCTTCAACGACTGCTCCATCCGCAGGCCAGGCGCCCCCAAGATCAGCGTCAAGAAGAACTGGGGGCCGGCGTCCAAAGGTGTTGCGCCGCAATTCTTCGATATCAGTGATCTGACACCGGACGGGCCGACGGCGACGCTGCGCCTGGTGTGCTTCCTCAACAGTGCCGACGGCCAGGAGCACGCGTACGGGGTGGACAGCCCGCTGCTGGGCTATTCGTACTACGGCGAGGTGCTGCTGGACTGGATCGTGGAGCGGCTGGCCAATCAGAAGGGCTCGCCGGAAACCCCGCTGGAGGATGTCGGCGCGCTGATGGCGGCCTCCGGACATCCGGAGAACGTGCTCATCGGTATCGGTGCGACGCGCTACACCCCGCTGGGTGAGACGACCTTCCTGCAGCCCGGTGACGAAGCCGTCGTCCGGGTGTACGACACCGAATCCGACGCGATTTCCGAGCTGCGCCAACGTGTTTCGTAGGGTGACGCGCGGTTAGAGCTATGCCGGCTTGTCGGCGAGGAGTTCGTCGAGCACAGCCACGAACTCCTCGGGGCGCGCCGGGGTGAAGGCCGGCTTGGGCCGGGCTCCGGGTACGTCGAGCGTCACCAGGGTGCTCTTCAGCGGCCGGCCCACATCCAGCGGCAACCAGCGCCGCAGATCCGAACTGCCCCAGATCCGGAACCGCTGGGTGAACATCCCCAGCGGCTCGGCGCGGTAACCGCGGATGGCCCGCAGCGGAATGACCTTGGAGGTCCCGGACGGAAAGTGGTAGCGCCGCAGCGTGATCGCCTGCCGGTCCAGCTGGACCAGGCCGTCGTCGTAATGCTGCGCCACCGGGCCGGTCACAGTTTCGAGCTCCGCAGGTCGTGGCCCTTGGACGTCAGGCAGCGGCCGTTGTCCAGATTCCATTTCCAGCCGTGCAGGTTGCACGTCAGCGTGTTGTCCTCGATCACACCGAACTTGGACAGATCGGCTTTCAGGTGTGGGCAGCGCCGCTGAATCTCCCAGCCGTCCAGTGTGATCGACGCCGAATCGTCATGGGCTTCGGCGAACCAGCCGTCCGCGTACGCGATCCGCTCGTCGGTCAGGCACTTGAAGAAGGTGTACAGATATTCGTTGTAACCGCCGACCCGCCAGGCGGTGAACCGGGTGGACAGGAAGATGGTGTTGACCCAGTCCGGCTCGCGATCGCGCACCACGGTCCGGACCAACTCGGCACCGATCTCGAACCCGTACCGGAACTTCTCGTCCGGAATCGCCTCGCGCACAGCACGTTTCGGGAAGTCGAGCACCACGGTCTCGTATCCGCTGGTGCCGCGTAGTCGCAGTTCCACCGGGTAGCCGATACCGTCGCAGATCTGGTCGGTCTGCAACATGATGGGCTCGAACAGCTCGCGCAACGGCTCCAACAGGGGCTCACCGTCGACCGGCGCCCAGCCGGCCTTCTCGGCTGCCAGCACCGGCGCCATCCGCTGCGCGAAGGCCTCGATGTAGTCGGCCTTACCGGTGGTGAAGATCGCCTCGACTTCTTCGGTCGGCAGCGGATGCGTCAACGAATTCAGCTCTGCACCAGTGAAATCCGCGGATGATCCGGGAATCATCAGCAGGCCGCCATGGTGGCCGTGCTGGCGCATCTGATCCAGGAACACCATCTGGTCGGGGAAGATGTTGGCCGGATCGCCGTGATCGTCGTTGAGACCGCGCAACTCCTGATCCAGGAAGCACGGCGGGCCCGCCGACGGGATGACCCAGGTGGCGCCGACCTGGGCGATGTACTGCCGGCACCGGTCCATCTGGCGCTGCCGCTTCTGGATGCCGAAGGACTCCTTGGCCCGTGCCGGCATGTCGTAGACCATCGGATACCAGATCGCGCCGGAGTACTGCAGCATGTGCACGTCGATATGGCCGAACTCTGCTGCCAGCACGTCCAGGTCGACCGGGCGGGCGTCGTTCATGTTGAACGCGACGGTCTCGCCGTCGGACACCACCAGGCCGGAGTCGCCGATCGGGCCGTCGGCCGGTGCGCGCAGCGCGATGATCATGACGTCGAGATCACCTTTGGGGCCGCTGACCCGGTGTTTGACCGAGTCGGTGGTCTCGAAAAACCGGTGGAAGCCGAGCTTTTCCAACTCGCGCCGCAGATCGGGCACCGGGTAGTCCGGCAGCAGCACCACGGCGTCCTTGTTGACGTGGGCGCGCAGGTTCTCCGGATCGAAATGGTCCTTGTGCAGGTGCGAGACGTAGAGGTAGTCACAGTCGCCCAGGGCGTCCCAGTCCAGCTGGCTGTTGTCCGGGAACGGCACCCACGACGCGAAGTAGGCCGGATTGACCCACGGGTCGCACAGGATGCTTCCCGCCTTGGTCTCGATCAGGAAGCCGGCGTGACCGACGCTTGTGACCTGCACAAATACCTCTCTGGATACCGCTTACGTCCAACGGACAACGCCCTCGAGCTTAGCCGCCGGGATCGTCGGCGGCCTCCCGCAACCGCCGGTGGCTGCCGATCCGGGTGGCATCGGCATCGATGCCGTAAGGCTCTTGCAACCGGTCTGGACGCCACACTCGACGTTCCAGACGCTCGCTCCTCAGCCCCTCGTGCCTCGGGGCATCGTCGACTCGCAGTACGCTGGGTCGTTGTGGAACCGGTATACGGCACGGTCATTCAGCTGGCTCGTCTGGCGTGGAAGATCCAGGGCCTGACGTTCACGGTCACCGGGGTGGAGCACCTACCCCGGACCGGTGGTGCCGTGATCGCGATCAACCACACCAGCTACTTCGACTTCACTTTCGCCGGTCTGCCCGCCTACAAGCAGGGACTGGGCCGAAAAGTGCGGTTCATGGCCAAACAAGAGGTCTTCACCCACAAGGTCTCCGGACCGATCATGCGCAGCCTGCGGCACATCCCGGTCGACCGGGAGCGCGGCGCGGCCTCTTTCGACGAAGCCTGCCGTCGGCTCAAGGAGGGCGAGTTCGTCGGGGTCTATCCCGAAGCCACCATCAGCCGCAGCTTCGAGATCAAGGAATTCAAATCGGGCGCGGCCCGGATGGCGATCGCGGCCGGGGTACCCATCGTCCCGCATATCGTGTGGGGCGCCCAGCGCATCTGGACCAAGGGCCACCCGAAGAAACTCCTGCACCCGAAGGTGCCGATCATGATCGCGGTGGGCGAGCCGATCCCACCGACCCTGCCCGCGGCCGAACTCACCGCATTGCTGCATTCGCGTATGCAACACCTGCTCGAAAAGACCCAGGACGCCTACGGCCCGCACCCGCCGGGCGAATTCTGGGTGCCGCACCGGCTCGGCGGTGGCGCACCGTCGCTGGCGGAAGCGACCCGGCTCGACAACGAGGAAGCCGCCCAACGGGCGCAGGCCCGGGCTGACCGGGAGGCTGAAGGTACAGGTCTGGGGTAGCCGCATGGAACCGGTTTTCCGCAGCCTGGAGATCGCCGCCGGGTTGGCCGTACGGGCCACCGGAACGGCCATCACGTTCGTGGGGCTGGAACACATTCCGGCCAGCGGTGGTGCCGTGGTCGCGATCAACCACACCGGTTACGTCGACTTCCTGCCCGCTGCGCTGGCCGCCACACGCCGAAACCGCCGCATGCGTTTCCTGATCAAATCCGAGATGCAGGAGGTCAAGTTCGTCAACTTCCTGATCAAGCAGTCCGGCACCATCCCGGTCGACCGCAGCGCCGGTGGTGACGCCTACCCGATCGCGGTGCAACGGCTGCGCGAGGGCGAAATTCTCGGGGTCTATCCCGAAGCCACCATCAGCCGGAGCTTCGAGCTCAAGGATTTCAAATCCGGTGCGGTCCGGATGGCGCTGGAAGCCGGCGTCCCGCTGATCCCGCTGATCGTCTGGGGTGCGCACCGGCTGTGGACCAAGGACCACCCGAAAAACCTGTCCAGCAGAAAATTACCGATCACCGTCGCCGTCGGCGAGCCGCTGTCGCCTGTCGGCGCTCCCGCCGAGCTGGGTGCGGCGCTGCGGGCGACCATGACCACACTGCTGCACCGGGTTCAAGACGACTACCCGCACCCCGCTGGCGCATACTGGGTGCCCCGTCGGCTGGGCGGCGGCGCCCCGACGCCCGCCGAGGCCAGCCGGCTCGACGAGGCCGAGTTGGCCGAGCGTGCGCGCAAAAGGACTGGAACCTAGATGACCCTGCCGGCTCTGATCGCCACCGATGTCGACGGCACCCTGCTCGACGATGACGAAAAGATCACCGCGCGCACCCGGTCTGCGGTGCACGCCGCCGTCGACGCCGGTACCCGGTTCGTGCTCGCCACCGGGCGCCCGCCGCGCTGGATCGGCATGATCGTCGACGCGCTGGGATTCGCGCCCATGGCGGTGTGCGCCAACGGCGCGGTGATCTATGACCCGGCGACCGACAAGATCGTCTCGGCACGAACGCTGTCGACCGAACAGTTGCTCGCACTGGCCGATATCGCGGCCCGGATCATCCCCGGGGCGGGCCTGGCCGTGGAGCGCGTCGGCCGCAGCGCACATGACGCCGCCACCCCACAGTTCGTCAGCTCACCGGGCTACGAGCACGCCTGGCTTAATCCGGACAACACCGAGGTGTCGCTCGACGAGGTGCTGTCGGCGCCCGCGGTCAAACTGCTGATCCGCAAACCCGGTGCGCGCAGTGCCGATATGGCGGCGGCCCTGGCCGGGCACGTCGGCGCGGACGGCGATATCACCTACAGCACCAACAACGGTCTGATCGAGATCGTGCCGCGTGGGATCAGCAAGGCCACCGGTATCGACGAGATCGCCGCGCCACTGGGTATCACCGCGGGGGATGTCATCACCTTCGGCGACATGCCCAACGATGTCCCGATGTTGCGCTGGGCCGGGCACGGGGTTGCGATGGGTAACGCCCACCCCGACGCGCTGGCCGCCGCCGACGAGGTCACCACGTCCAACTCCGACGACGGGCTGGCCCGCGTACTCGAACGCTGGTGGCTGTAGCAGCCCCGGCGCGCTAGTCCGCGCTGATCGGGGTGAACCGCTCCAGCTGAACCGGCGGTCCGTTCGGTGGTGGCGGCGGCAGAATTTGCGCGACGCCGTCGACGACGCGGGTCACCAGGTGCGTCTCACGGTCGAAGTTCAACGTGCCGTGCTGGAAGTTCTGCACCACCCATTGGGGTTCGCCGATCTCCGCGCTCGTCGGCAGTCCGAGTAGGCCGAGTTCGAATCCCAGTGAGGCCCAGGCGTCGTAGATCGCTCCGGTGACGGGTTCGGCTCCCGTCTCGGGAGACCAGTACATCGCGCCGTTGGCGAATCGGGCGTAGCGCGCCGCGCCGGTGGCGGTGGCCTCGGGAGCCATCGGTGCACCCAGGGCGCTGTTGGCACCGCCGATGGCCTGCCATTTGGCGTAGATGGCACCGCCGCGCAGCCGGTCCTCCAGAGTTTGTGGTCCCGGTGGATCGTTGAAATGTGCGGCGATGTCCCGGATTTCGTTCATCCGGGCGTATGCGGCATCGCCGGGGCATTCGGTGTTGCCGACATCGCGGTGGGTGAAGACCGTCGGCAGCGTCTCCATCGTGCCGGCGGCGAACTTGCTGTACGGACCGCCCGCCGACGGCAGCGTTACCGTGCCCTTGGGGTCGACGTGGTCGATCGCCAGGCGCCAGCCGATCAGCCTGCCGACATTGCGCAGCTGGATATCGGTGGGCGGGACGTCCTCGAAATCGCCGAGCATCGCCACACCCCAGGTGTCCCGGTTGAACCCGCCGGTGTGCGACCCCTCGACCGGCCGGTCGATACCTCCGGCGCGGCCCTCGAAGACCTGCCCGTACTTGTCGACCAGCGCGTTGTAGGCGATATCGCACCAGCCCAGCGTCAGCGTGTGATACGCCCAGATGGCGCGGACGATGGCCGCCGAATCCTGCGGTGCGTAGTCGTTACTGCCCGCGGTGTGGTGCACGATGGCGGCTCGCACGCCGTCGTCATACCGGGGTCCGCCGCAGCCAGTGGAATTGCCTGCGCCCCACTGCGCGCGGGTGATGATGTTGGGCGGCTGCCCGGGGGCCAGCGCGCCGACCGGCGGATTCCACTGCGCGTCGATCGGTGATGCCGGCGGTGAGATGAGCACCACCGAAAGGTTCTGCGGTAAGGCGGCTTCGGTGTTGGCGGGGATGTAGCCCAGGGCGCCGGAGTCGGCGGAGCTGTGTTCGGGTGCGGTGGTCACGGGTGCGCCGGGTGGGCGCGTCACCGCGATCTGCACCGCCGTCGTGGTCCCGACGAAAACCGGATCGGTGCCGCGTGGACCGTGCGAGGGAGCGCTCGCAGAATCGGATGCCGTCGAGATCAGCGCCTCGGCGTGATACCAGGGTCCCCAGCTGCCGTCGGCGCGTTTGGCCCGGACTTTCGCGGTGGTACCGGACAGGTCGCCACCGGTCAGCGCGACCATCGAGAACGGGGTGGCCTGGCTGATCTCGCGGATGGTCTCGCCGCCGCCGAGGCCGGCCAGGGGTTGCGCCGCCAGGCGGGTGTCGTCGGCGCGCGGTGGGTGGTCCTCACCGGGGAGACCGCCGACGGCCCACGGCAGGATGACGGCGGTGGCCGCGATCGCGGTCAGCAGATTGCGCGGTACGCGCCGGGTCGGTGCGCTCGAACGGCGGACGACCACTCGCTGCGAGGGCAGAGCCCTGCTGAGGAGTCGCGACAGTAACCGGCGCCGAGGCACGGCCCGATGTTACGCATGTGCCGAATGTTGCTGATGTTTCGACACGGTATGTAGCCGCACAAAGTGAAAACCTGCAACGACACCGCAGGGCCTACGGGCTCACGAGGGGGGTCGAGGGACGAGCCCACCCTGCGGTGTCGTTTGGTTCAGGTTTCGCAGCCCCCAGGTCCTAGGCGCCCGCAGCCGATGCTGCGGAGGTGACGGCCGAGGCCGCCGCCGCGGGGAGCGAACCGGCGGCCTCGACCGCCGGCGCCGCCGTCGAGGCGGCAGTGGTTGCCGCACCCGTGGCCGCCGGAGCGGCCTGCTGGATCGCGCTCATGATGCCGGGCATCACGATGCCCTTGATCAGGTCGATCGCCTGGCCGGCGCCGAGCTGATTGGCCGCACTGCTCAGATCGCTGATGAGACCGCCGGACGGCGCGGCCGCCGGGGCGGCACCGAGCAGCGGGTCACCCAGGATCGGGTAGGTGCCTGCCGTCGGATCCAGCCCGATGGGCGTGCTGATCGGCGTCTCGCTGGGCAGGCCCAGTCCGGACGCCGTCGGCGACGTCAGCAGCGGGTTCGTACCGGCTGCCGGCGTGGTCAGACCTGGTGTGGTCAGCCCCGGGTTGGTCAGCGCCGGATCGGTCAGGCTGGCCGACGGCGTCGTCAGGCCAGGCGTCGTCAGACCGGGGGTCGTCAGACCAGGGGTCGTCAAACCGGGGGTCGTGAGACCTGGCGTGGTCAGACCGGGTGTGGTCAGACCGGGGGTCGTCAGGCCAGGCGTCGTCAGACCCGGGGTGGTCAGGCCCTGGGAGGCCAGACCGGGGGTCGTCAGAGTCGGCCCGGCGCTGATCGGCTGGGCACCCGCGGGGCTCAGACCGGTCGGCAGCGGCGGCATGGTGATGCCGAACTGCGACAGGCCCTGCGACAGCGCGGAGAGCAGCTCGTTGGGTAGATCGGTGACCACAGCGGCCTGCGTGAACTCGTGTTCCTGCGGCGCGGGTGCGGCGTTGGTTGTCAATTCGGAAATAGCGACCACTGCAAACGGACTCGCGACTGCCAGGGCGGCGACTGCGCTCATGGCTGTCGAGAGCTTGCGTCGACGTCGGTTGGGCACGGAAGTCTCCTCAATACTTTGGTTCGTTGGCTAGCAACGATTTCGATGGTACGGGTGGGACTGCTGTGAAAAGAGTGACGATGCGCAATCGTGAGCGAATCGCGATGTTCCACCGTTAGGCACCCGGGAGAGACGCGCGCCGGGAAAGGAGGACCCCGGCGGTCGGATACCCTTGCCTCCGATGACCGATCGCTTTGATCTCTTCGTCGTCGGATCCGGATTCTTCGGTCTGACGATCGCTGAGCGCGTGGCAACCCAGTTGGGCAAACGTGTTCTCGTCGTTGAACGGCGCGAACACCTCGGAGGCAACGCCTACTCCGAGCCGGAACCGCAAACCGGTATCGAGATACACAAGTACGGTGCCCACCTGTTCCACACCTCCAACAAGCGGGTGTGGGACTACGTGCGGCAGTTCACCGACTTCACCGGCTATCAGCACCGGGTATTCGCGCTCTACAAGGGACAGTCCTACCAATTCCCGCTGGGGCTGGGCCTGGTCTCGCAGTTCTTCGGCCGTTACTTCACCCCGGCCGAGGCCCGCGCGCTGATCGCCGAACAGGCCGCCGAGTTCAAGACCGAGGACGCGAAGAACCTCGAAGAGAAGGCCATCTCACTGATCGGCCGCCCGCTCTACGAGGCGTTCGTCAAGGGTTACACCGCCAAACAGTGGCAGACCGATCCCGTCGAGCTGCCCGCCGCGGTGATCAACCGGCTGCCGGTGCGCTATACCTTCGACAACCGCTACTTCAACGACACCTACGAGGGCCTGCCGGTCGACGGCTACACCGCGTGGCTGAAGAACATGGCCGCCGACGAGCGCATCGAGGTCCGTACCGACACCGACTGGTTCGACGTCCGCGACGAACTCCGCGCCGCCTCGCCGGACGCGCCGGTGATCTACACCGGTCCGCTGGACCGCTATTTCGATTACTCCGAGGGCCGGCTGGGCTGGCGCACGCTGGACTTCGAGACCGAAGTTCTCGACACCGGCGATTTCCAGGGCACACCGGTGATGAACTACAACGACGCCGACGTGCCCTACACCCGGATCCACGAGTTCCGGCACTTCCATCCCGAGCGGGATTACCCGAGCGACAAGACCGTCATCATGCGCGAGTACTCGCGCTTCGCCGACAACGACGACGAGCCCTACTACCCGATCAACACCGAGACCGACCGCGCCGTGCTCGCCGGTTACCGGAACCTGGCCCGCCAGGAGACGGCATCGGCCAACGTGCTCTTCGGCGGCCGGCTAGGTACCTACCAGTACCTCGACATGCACATGGCCATCGCCAGTGCGCTCAATATGTACGACAACACGCTGGCACCGCACCTCGTCGATGGTGCGCCGCTGGCCGGACCCGAAGAAAGCCCATAAGCATGAGTGACATTCCCTCCGGTCCGCTCCACACCGCGGAGTCGCGAGCGGTCAGCCTGCTCTCGCGCGTGATCCTCCCGCGCCCCGGCGAACCGCTCGACGTCCGCAAGCTCTACATCGAGGAATCCGACACCAACGCCCGGCGGGCACATGCCCCCACCCGCACGACGCTGGAGATCGGCGCCGAGTCCGAGGTGTCCTTCGCGACCTACTTCAACGCCTTCCCGGCCAGCTACTGGCGCCGCTGGTCGACGCTGGAGTCGGTGGTATTGCGCGTGGAGCTGACCGGCTCGGCGCGTGTCGACGTGTACCGCTCCAAGGCGACGGGTTCGCGTATCACCGTCAGCGGTGCCGAAGCCTCCAGCGCCGATGCGGGCGAGCCGGCCGTCACCGAATTCGAGATCGGGCTCGACCCGTTCGAGGACGGCGGCTGGATCTGGTTCGACATCACCACCGACAGCAGCGTCACGGTGCACAGCGCGGGTTGGTACGCACCGCAGCAGGCGCCTGCGCGTGCCAACGTCGCGATCGGTATCCCGACGTTCAACAGGCCGTCGGACTGCGTCAACGCGCTGGCCGCGCTGACCTCCGACCCGCTGGTGGATCAGGTGATCAGCGCCGTCATCGTCTCCGACCAGGGCACCGCCAAGGCTGTCGACCATCCGGGCTTCGCCGCGGCGGCCGCGCCGCTCGGTGATCGGCTGGTGATCCACAATCAGCCCAACCTCGGCGGCTCCGGTGGATACAGCCGCGTCATGTACGAGGCGCTGAAGAACACCGACTGCGAACAGATCCTGTTCATGGACGACGACATCCGGGTCGAGCCGGATTCGATCCTGCGGGCGCTGGCGCTGAGCCGGTTCGCCAAGGTGCCGACACTCATCGGCGGGCAGATGCTCAACCTGCAGGAGCCCTCGCACCTGCACGTCATGGGCGAGATGGTCGACGCGGCGAACTTCATGTGGAGCGGCGCGGTCAACACCGAGTACGACCACAACTTCGCCAAGTACCCGCTCAACGACGAAGAGGAGTACCGCAGCCGGTTGCTGCACCGGCGCATCGACGTCGACTTCAACGGCTGGTGGATGTGCATGATCCCGCGGTCGGTCGCCGAGGAACTCGGTCAGCCGATGCCGCTGTTCATCAAATGGGATGACGTCGAGTACGGACTGCGCGCCGGTGAGCACGGTTATCCGACCGTCACGCTGCCCGGCGCCGCGATCTGGCACATGGCCTGGAGCGACAAAGACGACGCCATCGACTGGCAGGCCTACTTCCACCTGCGCAACCGGCTGGTGGTGGCGGCCATCCACTGGGACGGCAATATCCGCGGGCTGCTGGCCAGCCATCTCAAGGCGACCTTCAAACACCTTCTCTGCCTTGAATATTCGACGGTCGCCATCCAGAACAAGGCGATGGACGACTTCCTGGCCGGACCCGAGCACATCTTCTCCATCCTGGAGTCCGCGCTGCCCGAGGTCCGCGCGATGCGCCAGCAGTTCCCCGATGCCGTGGTGCTGCCCAGCGCCACCGCGCTGCCGACACCGTCGGACAAGAAGTGGCGTCGCAAGGTCAACATCCCGACCAGCCCGCTGACGATCTCGACCCGGCTGGCCCGTGGTGTCCTGCACCAGCTCAAGCCGCACGATCCGGCGCACCATGTGCGCCCGCAGATCAACGTGGCGACGCAGGACGCCCGGTGGTTCTCGCTGTGCCGCGTCGACGGTGTCACCGTGACGACCGCGGACGGCCGTGGTGTGGTGTACCGGCAGCGTGATCGCGCCAAGATGTTCGAACTGCTGCGCGAGTCGGTCCGTCGCCAGATCCTGTTGGCGCGCAAGTTCAATCGGATGCGCCGGGTTTACCGCGAGGCGCTGCCGGTGCTGACCAGCAAGCAGAAGTGGGAAACGGTGCTGCTGGAATCCGGGAATGACTGAGCAACCGGCGCCGCCCCGGGGGGAGGATGCCGCGCTGGTCGTCGTCCAGGCGACCCTGGCCGGCCGCCCCGGTGTGCTGCCCGGTGCCCGGGCACTGTCGCATTTCGGTGAGCACTCCCTCGGCTGGTTGGTGGTCGCCGCGCTGGGGGCGGTGCTGTTCCCGTCCCGTCGCGGTGACTGGATCACCGCCGGCGCAGGCGCTTTCGCGGCGCATGCCGCCGCGGTCGTGATCAAACGCGTGGTCCGCAGGCCACGTCCGCACCACCCCTACATCGCGGTCAACGTCGGGACCCCGAGCAAGCTCAGCTTCCCGTCGGCGCATGCCACGTCGACCGCTGCGGCGGCCGTGCTGCTGGGACGCGCCACCGGCCTGCCGTTGCCGGTGGTGCTGGTTCCCCCGATGGCGTTGTCCCGGTTGGTACTCGGCGTGCACTATCCCTCGGATGTGGCAGCCGGAGTCGTGGTCGGAACTCTGACCGCGAAGGCGGCGCAGGCCGTGCAGGGGCGGATCGGCAAGAAAGGCGTGCGCTGAAAATGAGCGAAGAACCGACCACGGTGGCCGCTCCGCCGAAGAATCTGGCAGCCGGAATCGTCAAGGCACTCAGGCCACGTCAGTGGGTGAAGAACCTTCTCGTGCTGGTGGCGCCGTTGGCGGCATTGGGCACCGATGTCGAATATGACTACGGATTCCTGCTCACCCGCGTCGGTGTGGCCTTTGTGGTGTTCTGCATGGCGGCATCGTGCATCTACCTGATCAACGATGCACGCGACGTCGAGGCCGACCGGCAACACCCGACGAAGCGGTTCCGTCCCATCGCGGCGGGCGTCGTGCCCGCGCAGCTGGCCTACGTCATCGCCGCGGTGCTCGGTGTCGCGGCGCTGGGGATCTCCTGGGTTGTCAGTCCCAACCTCGCGGTGGTCATCGCGGTGTACATCGGAATCCAGCTCGCCTACTGCTTTGGCCTGAAACATCAAGCGGTACTTGATATCTGCATCGTCTCGTCGGCGTACCTGATACGCGCGATCGCCGGTGGCGCGGCAACCGACATCCGGCTGTCGCAGTGGTTCCTGCTGGTGATGGCGTTCGGATCGCTGTTCATGGCGGCGGGCAAACGCTATGCCGAACTGCAGCTCGCCGAACGCACCGGCGCCAAGATCCGCAAGTCGCTGGAGAGCTACACCAGCAGCTACCTGCGGTTCGTCTGGACCCTGTCGGCCACCGCGGTGGTGCTCTGCTACGGCCTGTTCGCCTTCGAACGCGACGGCGGCACGGCATCGTGGTGGGCGGTGTCGATCATTCCGTTCACCATCGCGATCCTGCGTTACGCGGTCGACATCGACGGCGGCGACGCCGGCGAGCCCGAGGACATCGCGCTGCACGATCGCGTGTTGCAGTTTCTCGCCCTGGCGTTGATCGGAACCGTCGGTGCAGCGGCCTACTTCGGCTAGCTTCTTGGCCCCGCGGGTCTACCCGTACCCGGTCTCGGTCCGGGTCAGCCTGTGGATCGGTGTGGTGGCGGTCGCGGGCCTGTTCGGCTGGGGCGCCTGGCAGCGTCGGTGGATCGCCGACGACGGACTCATCGTCCTGCGTACCGTGCGAAACCTGATCGCCGGTAACGGACCGGTCTTCAACGCCGGCGAACGTGTGGAGGCCAACACCTCCACGGTGTGGACCTACCTGATGTACCTGGGCGGGTGGGTCGGTGGTCCGGTGCGGCTGGAGTACATCGCGCTGACCCTGGCACTGGTGTTGTCGGTTCTCGGTGTGGTCCTGTTGATGCTCGGCGCGGCTCGGCTCTACGCCCCCGGGCTGCAGGGCCGGCGCGGACTGCTGCTGCCTGCCGGCGCGCTGGTGTACATCGCCGTGCCGCCCGCGCGGGACTTCGCCACGTCGGGTCTGGAGAACGGCCTGATCCTGACCTATATCGGGTTGTTGTGGTGGATGCTGGTCTGCTGGTCGCAGAAACCGCGGACCGCCCAACGGGGCGGCGTCGAACCCGGTGCCGTCTTCACCGGCATGCTGGCCTTCGTGGCCGGGCTCAGCGTGCTCGTCCGGCCCGAACTTGCGCTCATCGGCGGGCTGGCCCTGGTGATGATGCTGATCGCCGAACGCGGTTGGCGACGCCGGCTTCTGATCGTGGTCGCCGGTGGCCTGCTGCCGGTGGGCTACCAGATCTTCCGGATGGGTTACTACGGCCTGCTGGTGCCGGGCACCGCGGTCGCCAAGGACGCCTCGGGATCGAAGTGGTCGCAGGGTTTCGTCTACCTCGACAACTTCAATCATCCTTACCTGCTGTGGATTCCGGTCCTGCTGCTGGCGCTGCTCGGGCTGATCCTGGTCGCGGGCAGGTCCCGGCCGTGGTGGATCGCCTCCGATCGCGCCGAGGGCGCAGGCAAGCTGGCCCGCGTGGTGCAGAGCCCGGCGGCCGTAGTGGTCTTCTTCGTCGGCAGCGGCCTGCTGCAGGCGATCTACTGGATCCGCCAGGGCGGTGACTTCATGCACGGCCGCGTGCTGCTGGCGCCGTTGTTCTGTGTGCTCGCGCCGGTCGCCGTCATCCCGATCCTGCTGCCCGACGGTGCGAGGTTCTCCCGGGAGACCGGGTATCTGCTCGCCGGCGCGACGACGGTGTTGTGGGGTGTGGTCGCCGGCTGGTCATTGTGGGCTGCCAACTCCGATGGCCTGGGTTCCGACGGCACCCGGGTCAGCTATTCGGGCATCGTCGACGAACGCCGGTTCTATTCACAGGCCACCGGTCACGCGCATCCACTGACCGCCGCCGACTACCTGGACTACCCGCGGATGCGCGCAGTCCTGGTGGCGCTCAACAACACTCCCGACGGTGCGCTGTTGCTGCCGTCGGGCAATTACGACCAATGGGATGTCGTGCCGGCGCTGCCGCCGCCACCGCACGCGCCGGGCCAACGCGTAATCGGCCCGCACACAGTGTTTTTCACCAACCTGGGGATGCTGGGCATGAACGTCGGTCTCGACGTCCGGGTCATCGACCAGATCGGACTCGCCAATCCGCTGGCCGCGCGCACCGCGCGTATCGAGGACGGCCGCATCGGCCACGACAAGAATCTGTTCCCCGATTGGGCGGTCGCCGAGGGGCCCTTCCTCAAAGAGCGGCCCTATATCCCGCCGTACCTCGACGAGGGCTGGATAAAAGAGGCCGAGGCCGCGCTGAAGTGTCCCGCGACCGAGGCTGCGCTCTCGGCGATCCGCGGTCCGGTGACGCCGCGCAGGTTCCTGTCCAACGTGCTGCACGCCTACGGTTTCACCAAGTACCGCATCGACCGGGTGCCGGCATACGAGCTGATCCGGTGCGGACTGGACGAGCCCCCGATGGACCGTCCCCCGTACACTGGCTTACCGGCAACGGGGCCCTAGCTGTTCTTCATCTGTTAGCTGAGCGGCCTCTCT
Organism: Mycobacterium sp.; assembly: GCA_016197405.1. Classification (GTDB taxonomy): domain Bacteria; phylum Actinomycetota; class Actinomycetes; order Mycobacteriales; family Mycobacteriaceae; genus Mycobacterium. The sequence goes on along the minus strand of JACPVR010000018.1, from coordinate 121,410 downwards.
ATCGGTAACGCTGCGGAGTTGTTGCGGCGATACCCAGGTAAGGCGTGGTCGAGACACCCGCCGTGTGCTGTGCGGGGACAGCCCACCGAGAATGACGGAACGGATGGGTAGTGCGTGTTTGATGCGACGGCCATGAAGGCCGGGATCACCCGCCCGCTGACAATAATGTTGGCGGTGTTGCTGGCGTTGCCAGTGTTGTTGGCGAGCGCGACTGTGAGCGGTATCACCCCACGCGCACAAGCGTTCTCGCGCGAAGGCCTGCCGGTCGAGTACCTCGACGTCTACTCCGCGGCGATGGGCCGCAACATCCGAATCGAATTCCAGGGTCCCGGCGCCGGACCCGCGGCGCCGGGTGCCGGTGCGCCGAGCAAGGCCGTCTATCTGCTCGACGGTCTGCGCGCACAGGACGACTACAGCGGCTGGGATATCAACACCGGCGCCTTCGAGTGGTTCTACAACACCGGTGTCTCGGTGGTGATGCCCGTCGGCGGCCAGTCCAGCTTCTACAGCGACTGGTACGCACCGTCGAGTTTCAACAAGCAGCCCTATACCTATAAATGGGAAACGTTTCTGACCGCCGAACTGCCGGCGTATCTGGCCACCGAGAAGCAGGTCTCGCAGACCGGCAACGGCGTGGTGGGGTTATCGATGTCCGGTGGCGCCGCACTCATCCTCGCTGCTTATCACCCCGGACAGTTCAAATACGCCGCGTCGCTGTCGGGTTTCCTGAACCCGTCGACGACCTTCATGAAGCAGGCCATCCGGGTCGCCATGCTCGATGCCGGCGGCTACAACGTCGACAACATGTGGGGTCCGCCGTGGGATCCGGCCTGGAAGCGCAACGACGCCCTCGCTCAGGTGAGCCGTCTGGTCGCCAACAACACCCGGTTGTGGATCTACTGCGCCCCGGGCGGGCAGACCGCACTCGACGAGAACGCCGACCCCGGCCAGGCGCTCAACGCGACCAGCCTGGAGTCGCTGGCGATCGGCAGCAACAAGCGGTTCCAGGAGCGCTATCTGGCCGCCGGCGGTAACAACGCCACCTTCAACTTCCCCGCCTCCGGAAACCATTCGTGGGCGTACTGGGGCGCGCAACTGCAGGCCCTGGCACCCGACCTCATCGCGACGCTGAACAGCTAGCGGGAAGGGCGGGTTGACATGCACGAAACAGAGCAATGCCACAAGTTGTGGTTGACTAACCGGGCACCTGGATCCGGGGATGGACGAGGTGGTCCTCCGGTTTTCGGGTGCGGCATACACAAGATGGGATGGGTAGCTTCATGAGTTTTGTCCAAAAGATGCGCGGCGTTTGGGGGCGCCGGCTCGCGGTCTCGGTCGCGGTGGCAGCCTTGCTGCCGGGCCTGATCAGTGCGGTCGGCCAGACGGCCACGGCCGGCGCGTTCTCGCGCCCCGGTCTGCCGGTCGAGTACCTCGACGTCCCGTCTGCTGGCATGGGGCGCGATATCCGGATCCAGTTCCAGAGCGGTGGAGCGAACTCGCCCGCCGTCTACCTGCTCGACGGTCTGCGCGCGCAGGACGACTTCAACGGCTGGGATATCAACACCCCGGCGTTCGAGTGGTACTACGGCTCGGGCCTGTCGGTCGTCATGCCCGTCGGTGGCCAGTCCAGCTTCTACAGCGACTGGTACAAGCCGGCTTGCGGTAAGGCCGGTTGCACCACCTACAAGTGGGAGACCTTCCTGACCTCCGAGCTGCCCGCCTACCTAGCGGCCAACAAGGGCGTCGACAGCACCCGCACCGCCGCCGTCGGTCTCTCGATGGCCGGTTCGGCCGCGCTGACCCTGGCGATCTACCACCCCGGTCAGTTCCAGTACGCCGCATCGCTGTCGGGCTTCCTGAACCTGTCCGAGGGTTGGTGGCCCATGCTGGTCAACATCTCCATGGGTGACGCCGGCGGTTTCAAGGCCGACGACATGTGGGGCAAGACCGGTGACGCCGACAGCGCGTGGAAGCGCAACGACCCGATGGTCAACATCGGCCAGCTGGTCGCCAACGGCACCCGCGTCTGGATCTACTGCGGCGACGGCACTCCGTCGGACCTCGATGCCGGCGCCAGCGCGGGCAACCTGTTCAACGCCAAGTTCCTCGAAGGCTTCACGTTGCGCACCAACAAGACCTTCAAGGACAACTACATCGCCGCCGGTGGCACCAACGGTGTCTTCAACTTCCCGGCCAACGGCACGCACAGCTGGAACTACTGGGGCCAGCAGCTCCAGCAGATGAAGCCCGACATCCAGCGCGTGCTGGGTGCGGTGCCGCAGGATCCCGCGGCACTCGCGGCGGCTGCAGCACCGGCCGAGCCGGCCAGCAACAGCGGCGGCTAGGCACCAGCAGCACACGATTCGCCCGTCGGCGGCGGCCCTGATCCAGGGTCGCCGCCGATGGCGTTTCACGACCACCGCCGGCCCGATGTTCGTGTCCACCGTGCGCAGGTGATGTGGTTCACTACCTGAGCGGGACGGGGCACAAGTCGGACAAGACCAGCAAGGGGACCACCAACGTGAGTAAGAGGCTGCTGTCAGTCGTGCTTCGGGTGGTGTGCGCGTGTGCGCTCGCCGCAGGCATGTGGGGGTCGGCGACGGCCCTCGGCCACATCGCGCCCGCCAGCGCCGACGGTGTGGAATACCTGCAGGTTCCCTCGGCCGCCATGGGCCGCGATATCCCGGTGGCGTTCCAGGGCGGCGGCCCGCACGCGGTCTTCCTGCTGGACGCCTTCAACGCCGGACCCGACGTGAGCAACTGGGTGACCGCGGGCAACGCGATGAGCGCGCTGGCCGGTAAGGGCATCTCCGTGGTCGCTCCGGCCGGTGGCGCCTACAGCCTTTACACCAACTGGGAACAGGACGGCAGCAAGCAGTGGGAGACCTTCCTGACCACCGAGCTGCCGGACTGGCTGGCCGCCAACAAGGGCCTCGCCCCCGGTGGGCATGCCATCGTCGGCGCCGCCCAGGGTGGCACCGGCGCGGTGACGCTGGCCGCGTTCTACCCCAACCGGTTCCGCTACGCCGGTTCGATGTCGGGCTTCCTGTATCCGTCGAACACCTTCGTCAACGGCGCCCTGCACGACGGCATGATGCAGTACGGCGGTGCAGACACCAACCTGATGTGGGGCCCGCCGCAGTTCGGCCGGTGGAAGTGGCATGACCCGTACGTGCACGCCCAGCTGCTCGTCGACAACAACACCCGGCTGTGGATCTTCTCACCTCAGACCCTGACGGCCAGCGACCCGGCGGCGATGATCGGCTACGCCGATCAGGCGCAGGGCACCAACCGCTCGTTCTACAACCAGTACCGCAGTATCGGTGGGTCCAACGCGCATTTCGACTTCCCGACCTCCGGTGATCACGGCTGGAGTAGCTGGGCGCCGCAGCTGGCCGCGATGTCTTCGGACATCGCCGCCACTATTGGCTAACTGTCAAGGGTTGCACCGCGGCGGCGCTTCGGCGGCCGCGGGTCGGCGTGGGGGAGCCGGTACCTTGGAGGAGTGCAACAGTCGGCGAAGGTTTCCAACCGTGCCGTGCTTTGTCGTTGCATCACACCGTCGCTGCTCATGACGGCCTCGGCCGCGGTTCTGCTCACGGGTTGCGGATCCAGCGGTGACATCACCGCCAGCGTCGCTCCGCCACCGCAGGCGGACACCTCGACGCAGTCGCGGATGTCCGGTGGCGAGCTGGCCGCACCCGGTCAGTCCGATTCCAGCAACGTGGTCCTGACACCGCATCAGCACGGCTATCTCGACGCGCTGGCCGGCGCCGGGGTGTATCGGTCCAGCGATCTGACGGCGCTGTCGATCGGTTCGTACATCTGCCAGGCCCGTGCCGCGGGCCAGGGCGATCAGGCCGTATGGGATTTCGTCTTGCCGTTGGTACGTGGTGATATCGACGACACCGACCGCTCCGATATCGCGCAGCCGAAAGCCATGTCGGTCAACGACGCCACCGCCCAGTACATTCGGATCGCTTCCGAACGACTCTGCTAGCAGGAGAAGATGGCACGCACCTCCCGGACCCGCAAGAACAAGAAGCGGCACCGAATACTCGCCCTGATCGCGGCGGCCGCCATGGCCGTCGTGGTCGCCCTGGTCGTCGCCATCGTGGTCATCGTCATCCGCAGGCCGGAAACCCCGACCACCGCGTTACCGCCGTCCGCGGTCCCGCCGACCACGACGACACCGGGCCAGACCAAACCCCGCCCGGAGTTCCAGGACGCCAGCTGCCCCGATGTCCAGATGATCGTGATCCCCGGCACCTGGGAGTCCTCGCCGACCGATGATCCGTTCAACCCGACGCAGTTCCCGCGGTCGCTGCTGCGCAGTGTCAGCCAGCCCATCTCCGAGCAGTTCGGGACCGACCGGGTGCAGGTCTTCACCGTTCCCTACACCGCGCAGTTCCACAATCCGTTGTCGGCCGACAACCAGATGTCCTACAACGACAGCCGCGCCGAGGGCACCCGGGCCGCGGTGAAGGCCATGACCGATATGAACGAGAAGTGCCCGTTGACCGGTTATGTGCTGGTCGGCTTCTCGCAGGGCGCGGTCATCGCCGGTGACATCGCCAGCGATGTCGGCAACGGCCGCGGTCCGGTCGATCAGGATCTGGTGCTGGGCGCCACGCTGATCGCCGACGGCCGCCGCCAGGATTCGGTCGGCCAGGACATCGGGCCCAACCCGCCGGGGCAGGGTGCCGAGATCACCCTGCAGGAAGTGCCCGTGCTTTCGGCGATGGGTCTGACCATGACGGGTCCGCGCCCGGGCGGGTTCGGCGCGCTCAACGACCGGACCAACCAGATCTGTGCCGCCGGTGACCTCATCTGCGCAGCGCCGTCGCAGGCCTTCAACATCGCCAACCTGCCCAGCACGCTCAATGTGCTGGCGGGCGGCGCGGGTCAGCCGGTGCATGCGTTGTACGGCACACCGGAGTTCTGGAACTTGGACGGTCAACCGGCCACGGCCTGGGCGCTGAACTGGGCCCGCGGTGTGATCGACAACGCGCCACATCCCAAACACGGGTGACTTGCGGGTCGTGCCGGATCACGGTGACCCATCACCGTCGGCAACGATTTGGCCAACCCCCTACCGACCCGTAACATTAAGAGCAAAATAAGAGTCGTTCTCGTCGGCCGCTACGGGCAGGCGATCAGCCGGCAAGCCCTACGTCCTCTGTACGATCTGTGGGGTTTGGGGTTTAGGCGGCGAGCGGCGGGGGGTCAGTGCGTAGCGCGAGTCGCGGCTGACCCGGAGATGTTCGTGACAGGAGAAATGGCATGCCGTTCCACAACCCCTTCATCAAGGACGGGCGGATCACCTTTCCCGACAACGGAAATCTGGTCAAGCACATCGAACGCTGGGCCAAGGTCCGCGGCGATCGCCTGGCCTACCGCTTCCTGGATTTCTCCGTGGAACGCGACGGTGTCGAGCGTGATCTGACCTGGTCGGAATTCAGCGCCCGCAACAAGGCGATCGCGGCCCGGCTGCAGCAGGTCACCGAACCCGGCGACCGCGTCGCGATCCTGTGCCCGCAGAACCTCGACTACATGGTCGCGTTCTTCGGCACCCTGTACTCCGGCCGCATCGCGGTGCCGCTCTTCGATCCGTCGGAGCCCGGGCACGTCGGCCGGCTGCATGCGGTGCTGGACAACTGCCATCCGACCGCCATCCTGACCACCACCGAATCGGCCGAAGGTGTGCGCAAGTTCTTCCGCAGCCGCCCGGCCAAGGAGCGTCCGCGCGTCATCGCCGTCGACGCGGTCCCCAACGATGTGGGTTCGACCTGGGAGCCGGTGCACGTCGAACACGACACCATCGCCTACCTGCAGTACACCTCCGGTTCGACGCGTATCCCGACCGGCGTGCAGATCACCCATCGCAACCTGGCGACCAACGTCGTCCAGGTCATCGAGGCGCTGGAAGGCGAGGAGGGCGACCGCGGCGTCAGCTGGCTGCCGTTCTTCCACGACATGGGCCTGATCACCGCCATGGTGTCGCCGATGATCGGTCACTACGTGACCTTCATGACACCGGCCGCCTTCGTGCGCCGGCCCGAGCGGTGGATCCGCGAGATGGCCCGCAAGCCCGATGACACCGGTGGCGTCATCTCGGTGGCACCCAACTTCGCCTTCGACCATGCGGCCGCGCGCGGCGTGCCCAAGGACTCCGACGAGCCGCTCGACCTGTCCAACGTCAAGGCCGTGCTCAACGGCAGCGAGCCGATCTCGGCGGCGACGGTCCGGCGGTTCAACGAGGCCTTCGCGCCCTTCGGATTCTCACCGGCAGCCATCAAACCGTCCTACGGCCTGGCCGAGGCCACGCTGTTCGTGTCGACGACGCCGGCCGGCGAGATGCCCAAGATCGTCACCGTCGATCGCGACGAGCTCAACAACCACCGATTCATCGAGGTGCCCGAGGACTCCCCCAAGGCGGTCGCGCAGGCGTCGGCCGGCAAGGTCGGCGTCGCCGAATGGGCCGTTATCGTCGACGCCGAGACGGCCACCGAACTGCCCGACGGTCAGATCGGTGAGATCTGGATCCATGGCAACAACATGGGCACCGGCTACTGGGGCAAAGAGGAAGAGACCCGCGACGTCTTCCAGAACATCCTCAAGTCTCGGACCACGCCCTCGCATGCCGAAGGCGCCGACGACGACGGCACCTGGGTGCGCACCGGCGACTACGGCGCCTTCTACGACGGTGACCTCTACATCACCGGTCGCGTCAAGGACCTGGTGATCATCGACGGTCGCAACCACTACCCGCAGGATCTGGAGTACTCGGCGCAGGAGGCCAGCAAGGCCTTGCGCACCGGATTCGTCGCGGCCTTCTCGGTTCCGGCCAACCAGCTGCCCGACGAGGTCTTCGAGAACGCGCATTCCGGTCTCAAGCGCGACCCCGACGACAGCTCCGAGCAGTTGGTCATCGTCGCCGAGCGCGCGCCGGGTGCACACAAGCTCGATATCGGGCCGATCACCGACGACATCCGCGCCGCGATCGCGGTGCGTCACGGTGTGACTGTCCGCGACGTCCTGCTGACACCGGCAGGTGCGATCCCGCGGACCTCGAGCGGAAAGATCGGCCGGCGTGCGTGCCGGTCGGCGTACCTCGACGGCAGCCTGCGGGCCGGCAAGGTCGCCAACGCATTCCCTGACGAAACGGACTGACACCGCCGGTTCGGCCGTGTGGCCGAACCACATGCCGGGCTCGACTGCCGGGCGAAAAGATTTCAAGTGAGGCGCTCGACATGGAAGAAGAAACCACCGGACCGGACGACAGCACGGCCGCCGGCGACACCCCGACGGGCAGCGAGATGTCGGTGCCCGAGATGCGGCAGTGGCTGCGCAACTGGGTGGCCAACGCCACCGGGCAGTCCCCGGATGCCATCAACGAATCCGCTCCGGTGGTGGAGCTGGGGTTGTCCTCGCGTGACGCCGTCGCGATGGCCTCGGATATCGAGGACCTCACCGGCACCACGCTGACCGCCACCACGGTGTTCCGCAATCCGACCATCGAGGCGCTGGCGCAGGTCATCGTCGAAGGTGAGCCGGAGGAGCTGATCTCCGATGCCGACGCCGAGGATTGGTCGCGTCCCGACGGCGTGGACGATATCGCCATCGTCGGCCTGGGCACCCGGTTCCCCGGCGACCTGAACACACCCGAGCAGATGTGGTCGGCCCTGGTCGAGGGCCGCGACGCGATCACCGACCTGCCGGAGGGACGCTGGTCGGAGTTCCTCGACGAGCCGCGTATCGCCGAGCGGGTCGCCAGGGCGCGCACCCGCGGTGGATACCTCACCGACATCAAGGGTTTCGACGCCGAGTTCTTCGCGCTGTCGAAGATGGAAGCCGACAACATCGATCCGCAGCAGCGGATGGCCCTCGAGCTGACCTGGGAAGCCCTCGAGCACGCCCGCATCCCGGCATCGAGCCTGCGCGGCCAGTCCGTCGGTGTCTTCATCGGATCGTCGAACAACGACTACCAGTTCCTGGCGGTGTCGGATCCGACGACCGCGCATCCCTATGCCATCACCGGCACGTCGAGTTCGATAATCGCCAACCGGGTGTCGTACTTCTACGACTTCCGCGGACCCTCACTGTCGATCGACACCGCGTGCTCGTCCTCGCTGGTCGCCATCCACGAGGGTGTCAAGGCACTGCGCTGCGGTGAGGCCGACGTGGTGCTCGCCGGTGGCGTCAACGCGATGATCACACCCCTGGTGACCATCGGGTTCGACGAGGTCGGCGGTGTGCTGGCTCCGGACGGCCGGATCAAGTCCTTCAGCGCCGATGCCGACGGCTACTCCCGCGCCGAGGGCGGCGGCATGGTCGTGCTCAAGCGGGTCGCCGACGCGCGCCGCGACGGTGACGAGATCCTGGCGGTGATCGCCGGATCTGCGGTCAACCACGACGGCCGGTCCAACGGCCTGTTGGCGCCCAATCCCGATGCCCAGGCCGATGTGCTGCGCAAGGCATACAAGGATGCCGGTATCGACCCGCGCACCGTGGACTACATCGAGGCGCACGGCACCGGCACCATCCTCGGCGACCCGATCGAGGCCGACGCGCTGGGCCAGGTCGTCGGCCGGGGCCGTTCGGCTGACCAGCCCGCCCTGCTCGGTGCGGTGAAATCCAATGTGGGACACCTGGAGTCGGCGGCCGGCGCGGCAAGTATCGCCAAGATGGTGCTTTCCATCCAGCATGACAAGCTGCCGCCGTCGATCAACTATTCCGGGCCGAACCCGTACATCGACTTCGACAAGGAACACCTCAAGGTCAACGACACCCTCAACGACTGGCCGCGCTACAGCGGACACAAGGTCGCCGGGGTGTCCGGTTTCGGTTTCGGTGGCGCCAACGCCCACATCGTGGTCCGCGAGGTGCTGCCCGGCGATCTGGCCGAACCCGAGCCGAAGTCCAAAGATGTTGCAGAAGAATCCAATTCGTCTGACGCCGACGCTGTCTACGTCGGCGGTGTCCGGATGGACGAGTACGGCGAGTTCGTCCACGAGGATGAGCCGGACGGAACGCTGGACTTCTACGGCAGCGAGTCCTACGGCGAGGCCGACCATGAGCTGCCCGGCCTGACCGACGAGGCACTGCGCCTGCTCGAGGTCGCCCGCGAGGAGTTCGAAGCCGAACAGGCCGAGAACCCAGTCAAACCTGTTGTTCCGCTGGCTGTTTCGGCATTCCTGACCTCGCGCAAGCGGGCCGCGGCGGCTGAACTGGCGGACTGGATCGACAGCCCGCAGGGCCGCGCCGCCTCGCTGGAGTCCATCGGCCGGTCGCTGTCGCGACGCAACCACGGCCGGTCCCGGGCGATCGTGCTGGCCCACGACCACGATGAGGCCGTCAAGGGCCTGCGCGCGCTGGCCGACGGTAAGCAGAGCCCGCTGGTGCTCGCCGCCGACGGCCCCGTCACCAACGGCCCGGTCTGGGTGCTGGCCGGTTTCGGCGCCCAGCATCGCAAGATGGGCAAGGAGCTCTATCTGCGCGATGAGGTCTTCGCGCAGTGGATAAACACGGTCGACGCGCTCATTCAGGACGAGCGCGGCTACTCGGTGGTCGAGCTGATCCTCGACGACGCGATCGACTACACCAACGAAACCTGCGAATATCCCATCGAAGTCGTTCAGACGGTGATCTTCGCCCTGCAGATCGCACTCGGCGAACTGCTGCGCCACCACGGCGCCGCCCCGGGTGCGGTGGTCGGTCAGTCGCTCGGTGAGGCCGCCGCGGCGTACTTCGCCGGCGGCCTGTCCCTGGCCGACGCCACCCGCACCATCTGCTCGCGGGCCCACCTCATGGGTGAGGGCGAGGCGATGCTGTTCGGTGAGTACATCCGGCTCATGGCGCTCGTCGAGTACTCCGCCGACGAGATCAAGACGGTGTTCTCCGATTACCCCGACCTGGAGGTGTGCGTCTACGCCGCACCGACTCAGACCGTCATCGGCGGCCCGCCCGACCAGATCGACGCGATCGTCGCGCGTGCCGAGGCCGAGGGTAAGTTCGCCCGCAAGCTGCAGACCAAGGGCGCCAGCCACACCCAGCAGATGGACCCGCTGCTCGGCGAGCTGTCCGCCGAGATCACCGGGATCGAACCGCATCCGCTTGCGCTGGGCTACTTCTCGACAGTGCACGAGGGCAAGTTCATCAGGCCCGGCGGTGAGCCCATCCACGATGTCGAGTACTGGAAGAAGGGCCTGCGGCACAGCGTCTACTTCACCCACGGCATCCGCAACGCCGTCGACAACGGCTACACCACATTCCTGGAGTTGGCGCCCAACCCGGTGGCGCTCATGCAGGTCGGTCTGACCACGATGGCTGCCGGATTGCCTGATGCGCAGCTGATCCCGACGCTGGCGCGCAAGCAGGACGAAGTCGACGCGATGACGGTCGCGATGGCGAACCTGTTCGTCCACGGCCACGCTCTCGACATCCGCACGCTCTTCCCGCGACGGTCGCAGGACATCGCCGTCGACTTCGCCGATATCCCCGCGACCAAGTTCCGTCGCAAGGAGCATTGGCTGGAGGCGCATTTCACCGGTGACAGCTCGGCGATCATGCCCGGCAACCATGTCGCCACCCCGGACGGCAGGCATATCTGGGAGTTCGTCCCGAAGGGTGCCACCGATCTCGCCGCGCTGGTGAAATCGGCTGCCGCCCAGGTCCTTCCGGATGCCGGCCTGACGGCGTTCGAGCAGCGCGCCATTCCCGGCGACGGGGCCCGGCTGGTGACCACGCTGAGCCGCCATCCCGGCGGTGCGACGGTGCAGGTGCACGCCCGCATCGACGAGTCCTTCACGCTGGTCTACGACGCGGTACTGACCCGGGCCGGCCAGTCCGCGGTGTTGCCCACGGCAGGTGCCGCCGGTGCGATGCTGGCGCAGCCGTCTGCCGAGCTGGTGCCGGCGCAGGTGGTCGAGCCGGAGATCGTCGAAGAGTTCGAAGGCGACAACCTCACCGCGGGTGCCAACCTGGGCTCCAGCTTCGCCAAGTGGTCGCCGGATTCCGGCGAGTCGGTCGGTGACCGGTTGGCCACCATCGTCGGCAGCGCAATGGGTTACGAGCCCGAGGACCTGCCGTGGGAGGTGCCGCTGATCGAGCTGGGCCTGGACTCGCTGATGGCGGTGCGGATCAAGAACCGCGTCGAATACGACTTCGACCTGCCGCCCATCCAGCTGCAGGCGGTCCGCGACGCCAACCTCTACAACGTCGAGCAGCTCATCAGCTACGCCATCGAGCATCGCGACGAGGTGGCGCAGCTGCACCAGTTCCAGCAGACCGCCGCGCCCGAGGATGTCGCCAAGGCGCAGGCCGAACTGCTCGGCGGTGCCACCACGGCCGCCGAGATCGAGGAGCGGCTCGCCGCGGTGGCCGCCGAAGCGGGCACCGAGGTCGAGGCCGAGCCCGGAATCGCCGCTGAGGCAGCCGAACTCAACGCCGCAGCTGCCACCATCCCGCCGCCCCCGACCGACCCGTCGGGACCGGGCGGGGCACCGATCCCGCCACCGCCGACCAACCCGGCCGGACCCGGCGCTGCGGAGAAGACCGGACCCGATCTGGCGGCAGCCGCCGCTGCGCTCAACCAGGAGGCGGTGGCCGCGGCCCTAAACGCCGATGTCCCGCCGCGTGATGCCGCCGAACGGCTGACATTCGCGACGTGGGCCATCGTCACCGGTAAGTCGCCCGGCGGCATCTTCAACGCCCTGCCCGCACTCGACGACGAGGTGGCAGCCAAACTGGCGCAACGGCTTTCCGAGCGGGCCGAAGGCACCATCACCGTCGAGGACGTGAAGTTCGCACCCACCGTCGAGGCGCTGGCCACCACGGTGCGCGAATACCTCGAAGCCGGTGAGCTCGACGGTTTCGTGCGCACCATCCGCAAGGCCGAATCCGACGATCAGGTACCGGTTTACGTCTTCCACGCCGCGGGCGGGTCGACGGTGGTCTACGAGCCGCTGCTGAACCGGCTGCCCGCGGGCACACCGATGTACGGCCTGGAGCGCGTCGAGGGCAGCATCGAGGAGCGTGCCGCGCAGTACGTGCCCAAGCTGCTGGAACTCAACGGCGACAAACCGTTCATCCTGGCCGGCTGGTCGCTCGGCGGCGCACTGTCCTATGCCTGCGCGATCGGGCTCAAAGAGGCCGGCGCCAACGTGCAGTTCGTCGGGCTCATCGACTGTGTCCGCCCGGGTGAGCCGATCGATCAGTCGAAGGAAGGCACCCGGCGGCGCTGGGACCGGTACGCGCAGTTCGCCGAGAAGACCTTCAACGTGCAGATCCCGGAGATCCCGTACGAGCACCTGGAGTCGCTCGACGACGCCGGGCAGGTCGAGTTCGTGCTGAACGCGATATCGCAGTCCGGGGTGCAGATCCCGGGCGGCATCATCGAGCACCAGCGCACGTCGTATCTGGACCAGCGCACCCTCGACCTCGCCGAGATCAAGCCGTACGACGGCCATGTGACGCTGTACATGGCCGATCGCTACCACGATGACGCCATCACCTTCGAGCCGGCGTACGCGACCCGTCGGCCCGACGGCGGGTGGGGCGATTACGTCACCGATCTCGAGGTCGTCAATATCGGCGGTGAACACATTCAGGCCATCGACGAGCCGTACATCGCTAAGGTCGGTGCGCACATGAGTCAGGCGATCAACGCCATCCAGGCGGAGAGTGAGCAGAAGTGACTGCACAGGAGCTGACCCCGAAGCATCCGGCCACCAGCGCCGACAAACTCGCCGAGCTGCGCGAGAAGCTGGAGCTGGCCAAGGAGCCGGGCGGCGAGAAGGCAATCGCCAAACGCGCGAAGAAGGGCATTCCCAGCGCGCGCGACCGGATCAATCAGCTGATCGACCCGGGCAGCTTCTTCGAGATCGGCGCCCTGGTTCGTACCCCGGGCGATCCCAACGCCGTTTTCGGTGACGGTGTCGTCACCGGCCACGCCACCATCAACGGCCGCCCGGTCGGCGTCTTCAGCCACGACCAGACGGTTTTCCAGGGCACCGTGGGAGAGATGTTCGGCCGCAAGGTGTCCCGGCTGATGGAGTGGGTCGCCATGGTCGGCTGCCCGATCATCGGTATCAACGACTCCGGCGGCGCGCGTATCCAGGACCTGGCGACATCGCTGGCCTGGTACGCCGAGCTGGGCCGCCGCCATGAGCTGCTCTCCGGTCTGGTCCCGCAGATCTCGCTGATCCTCGGCAAGTGCGCCGGCGGCGCGGTGTACTCGCCGATCCAGACCGATCTCATCGTCGCGGTGCGCGACCAGGGCTACATGTTCGTCACCGGCCCCGACGTCATCAAGGACGTCACCGGCGAGGACGTCTCCCTCGACGAGCTCGGTGGCGCCGACGCACAGGCCCGCTACGGCAACATCCACCAGGTCGTGGACTCGGAGAAGGACGCGTTCCAGTACGTCCGTGACTACCTGGACTTCTTGCCCGCCAACACATTCGACGATCCGCCGATCGTCAACCCCGGCCTGGAGCCCGAGATCACCCCGCATGATCTCGAGCTCGACTCGCTGGTGCCCGACGCCGACAACATGGCCTACGACATGCACGAGATCCTGTTGCGGATCTTCGACGACGGCGACTTCCTCGAGGTCGCGGCGCAGGCCGGTCAGGCCATCATCACCGGTTTCGCCCGGGTGGACGGCCAGCCGGTCGGTGTCATCGCCAACCAGCCGATGCACATGTCGGGGGCCATCGACAACGAGGCTTCGGACAAGGCGGCCCGGTTCGTGCGGTTCTGCGACTCGTTCAACACCCCGCTGGTCTTCGTCGTCGACACCCCCGGCTTCATGCCCGGTGTCGAGCAGGAGAAGAACGGCATCATCAAGCGCGGCGGGCGTTTCCTCTACTCCGTCGTGGAAGCCACCGTCCCGAAGGTGACGCTGACCATCCGCAAGTCATACGGTGGTGCCTACGCCGTGATGGGTTCCAAGCAGCTGACGGCCGACTTCAACTTCCTGTGGCCGACGGCTCGCATCGCCGTCATCGGCGCCGAAGGTGCGGCCCAGTTGATCGTCAAGCGGTTCCCGGATCCCACCGCACCCGAGGTGCAGAAGATCCGCGCCGATTTCATCGAGGGCTACAACCTCAACATGGCGACACCGTACGTGGCCGCCGAGCGCGGTTATGTCGACGCCGTCATCGAACCGCACCAGACCCGGTTGCAGTTGCGCAGCGCATTGCGCCTGCTGCGGGACAAGCAGACTCAGCGGGTGGCCCGTAAGCACGGTCTGATCCCGATCTAACGATGCCCGGTGAAGCGCTGCCACCGTCGGTGGCAGGCGCTCTGGAACGGTTGTACATCCGGTTCGCGCCCTACCGGTGTCCACCGAATGTCTGGGTTTGCGAGCAGTGCGGGCCGGGATTGACCGCGCACGGCATTGCGTCGACGCCGTTGCGGCAGTGCGACGGTGCAGTCCTGGAGGCCGTGCACGCGACATCGGCGGAACCCGACGTGATGCGGCACTTCTTCGCCCGGGTGGTCGAGGTGATGCTGTCGGGCCAGGGACAGGCATTGGAGTTCTCCCTGTCGAGTCTGCACGGCCGGCTCACCGAATGGACTGCGGCCGAACGAGACTCGGTCCGCGAAGTATTGGACGCCATCTGGCGGGAACTGCTCACCGGCTACCCGGCGCGGTTGGGCTATTTCAGCGACGCCGCATCGATTCTGAACATGGCGTTCTGGTGCGATGTGCCGGTGCAACCATTGCTCGACGCGCTACGAGCGGCCGGCACGGAATCCGCCGCTCGTCATCTCGCTGACCTGCTTGATCACTTGCTGACGTACCGGGAACCGTTCGAGCAGCCGCTGCGGGCGCAGATCAGCGGTTGGGTCCGCCAAGGTGAGACCGGCAGGCAACTGCGCGACGCATTCATCGCAGCAGCCGACGGTGAAACCGCCCGACAGCTCTCCGACGCATACGAACTGTGGGCCGCCTGCGCCCATCCTGGTCAGCCATGAATATCCGGTCGAGCACCGCGAACTGCCAGCTAGAATGCTTTTAGCCGGTCGAACGCGCGGCCGGCGCGTTCCGGGGGCCAGTGAAGGACTGCGAAGGCATGGTGAACACCGCTCAGGTCCCCGAAATCCGGGGCAAGAGTGTCAGATCCATGGCATCGCTGATGGCCCTGGTGGTCCTGGCCGCGCTGGTATCGGTTTCCGACCTGCGGATATCGCCATACGACGGGCCGCCCTTCATCAACGGTCCGATGCGGCTGTTGCTCGACGCCTCAACCGACCTCGGACCGGCCCAGGGCACCCAGGTGCAGCTGACCGCGTCGCTGCACGATGCCCGCAGGCCGGAAACCCTGATCGGCTGGGCCCGCGATCACGACCTCACGGTGCGTTGGCGCCCCGGTGACGACTGGGCGATCCTGACCGGAACGCCGGGCGCGGTGTCGCACGCATTCGACGTCGAGGTGCACGACTACCGGGGTCGGCGCGGGCAGGAGTTCTACGCATCCCCGCAACAGCCGCAGGTGCCCGCCGGGCTCTCGGACGAGGTGGACGAACTCGGTCGAATCCTCAGTTACACACCGCATCACAATTCGACACCGCACATGTTCCCGCTCGACGTCCCCGACCGCGCGCTGAGCCCCAGCGCCCTGCTCACCGCGTACAACGCCACGCCGCTGAGCAATGCCGGCTTCACCGGCAAGGGCATCACCGTCGTCATCTTCGCCTTCGACGGTTTCGACCAGGCCGATCTCGATCTGTTCTCCTCGACGTTCGGCCTGCCGCAGTTCACCCCCGAGGTCGTCGGCGGTCAACCCGGGGAACCCGGGGCGGAGCTGACGATGGATCTCGAAGTCGTCCACGCCATCGCACCGGATGCGCGCAAGGTCGTCGTCAATGCGCGTCCGACGGTCCAGGACGGCGGCGGCTACGCGAAGATCGGTGAGCTGTTCGAAGACACCGACAAGCGCTATCCCGGTGCGGTGTGGAGCCTTTCGATCGGCTGGGGTTGCGACAAGTTGATCACCGCCGCGGATTTGGCACCGGTCCAGTCGGCGGTGCGGCTCGCGCAGTCGCACGGCACCGCAGCCTTCAACGCCAGCGGTGATCTCGCGGGGCTGGAGTGTAAGGGCGGCGACGACTGGGATTCTCCGCCGGGTGAATCCGATGTCGGGCTGGACTCGGTGGCCTCGATACCCGAGATGACCGCCGTCGGCGGCACCACGTTGTCCACCGATTCCGCCGGGGTGTGGATCGCCGAGCCGGCCTGGTTCGACGTGCCACTGTCGCAGGGCACCGGCGGGGGAGCGTCGTCGTTGTTCGACATGCCCGACTGGCAGCAGAACGCCGCGTCGGTCCTCGATTCCGCGCAGAGCAAGGGCAAACGCCTCGTCCCCGACATCGCCGCGGTGGCGGATTCGGCGACCGGCGTGAAAATCGTCATGTCACAACAAGTCTTCGCCGGGGGCGGTACGTCGCAGTCGGCGCCCATCTGGGCCGGATTCGCCGCCGTGATGAATCAGTACCTGTTGGCCAACGGCGGCGCCCTGATCGGTGAGTTCAACCCGCTGCTTTACCGGATCGCCCAGGGAGCGCCGTGGCCGGCCTTTCGCGATGTGACGCTGGGCGGTAACGCCGTGGCCAGTGCCGGCCCGGGTTATGACATGGCCAGTGGGTTGGGCACCCCGGACGTCGACAACCTCGCGCGCAACATCTTGCTGCTGCAGAGGACCAGCCTATGAGCGAAGAGGACCGATCCGCCGACGGGACCACCGCCGAGGGTCGCCCCACCATGGAGTGCGGTGTCTGCCAATTGCAGGTGCCTGCAGGGGAGTTCTGCGGTCTGTGTGGCGGGCACCTGGCGAACCATCCGCGCAACGGCCCGGAGTGGTTGCGGGTCAGGGCATTCACCGCATCACCCGGTGAGCATCTGCTCAGACCGAATGTCGTGAGCACTCTGTTCCCACACCTGCCGCCGCGCTCGCGGCTGGCCTTCCTGCTGGGTCTGGTGGTCCTTCTGGCGACCCTGCTGGCGGCCACCGTGCTGCGTCTGCCCGCCGTTGTCATCACTGTGGCGGCACTCGGTCTGCCGCTGCTCTTTCTGATCTACATGCAGGAGGCCGACGTCTTCCGCGACGTCCCGTCGTCCACGCTGGTCATCACGTCTGCGCTGGGAATGGCCATCGGCGTCGGCTGGGTCCTGCTCACCGGTGCAGCGGTGGCCAAGGCCTACGGTGTGCCCCTGGGCGCCGGTATCGCCGGATCCCGGCTCTTCCGCGACGGATTGGGCGTTCCGATCGCCAGTATGCTGCTGATGCTCGTGCCGGTGGCGTTGATGCGGTTGCGCCCCAGGGGCACTCAGGAATCGTTGGACGGTTTCGCCCTCGGCGCGCTGGGCGCTCTGATGTTCGCCGGCGCCGCCACGTTGACCCGGATGGCACCGCAGTTCGCCAATGGCGTGGTCTCCCACGTCCGGCCACTGAGCGGACTGCTGATCGAGGCGGGTATCCAGGGAGTCGCGCAACCGCTGACGGCCGCCTGCCTGGGCGGGTTGTTCGGCACCACACTGTGGTTTCGCCGGCCGGCGGGTAAAGACGGCCGCCGCGTGCGGCTCACGCTGGCGCTCATGAGCGGTGGCATCATCGCGTTGTACGCCACGCTGGGGCTTGTCGACATCGCCAGGGTTCCGCAGGTCGTGCAGCTGGGCGCGCATCTCGGGATGGCTGCGATCGCGTTGTTGGCCTTGCGGGTCGGTCTGCATCTGGCCCTGCTGCATGAAGCGCACGACGAGTACGACCAGGACGAGCCGCTGCTGTGCTGGCAGTGCGGGCACGTCGTGCCCGATATGCCGTTCTGCGCGGTGTGCGGGGCCGCGACGCGGGCGTCGTCGCGGTCGTCTCGGGAGTTCCGGCGGGACAACCGGCCGGTGCCCACCGAGCCGGAGGGAGGCGCGTGACGACGCTGGCGCCCGGCCACCAGTACTTCGCCGGGACTTATGGCGTGCCTGCGCACGTCAACACCTCGCACCGCAGGCTGGTCGTCGTGTGGGTCCTGGCAATCGGACTGGTGGCTGCCGGCCTGGTGAGTTTGTCGGGTGCATTGGAGCGTCCTCCGGCGCGCTACGTCTGTCCACCGGATTGCGGTACTCCGCCGATGGGCGATCCGGTGACCGCCAATCCCCGCTTCACCGCATCGGACGGCTCGTTCTCCGTCGCCTATCCGGCCGAGGGCGGCTCGTACAAGGTGACCACCGAAAAGGACGTCGTCACTGCCGATCTGCAGACCGGTGACGGCGGATCGATGCGATTCTTCAGTGTCCCGGCCACCGGCAGGACGGCCAAGCAGGTCGCCACCGATCTACTCCGTAAGGCGTTCCCAGACACCAAGACCGCCTATGAAATCCCCAATTCGATGGTCGGCTATCAGCCCGGCTACGGGGTGGTGGCCGACTGCTGGCCGCAGGGGGCGACGGCGAGCTACAGCAGGATGCGGGTGCTCATCCTGGTCGCGGTCAAAAATGACCTGGCTCTGGTTGCCGGCGCCGTCGGGCCCTACCACCAGTTCGGGCCGGACTTCGGCCCCGGTCTGCCTTCGGCGGTCAACATGGAGGTCGCCAAGGGTCTGGGGCGTTTCGTGAACAGCTTCCAGTGGCGCGACGACCCGCCACGCTGAGCGTGACGGGTCGGCACGAATACAACAAAGCGGCCCGCCGCGCCTACCCGTTATGGGTGTTGCGCGCGGCGGACCGCCTGTCGTTGGCTAGTTCTCGCCTACCTGACCCTGACCGATGTCACCGGGCTTCGGGCCGACCGGCTCGAGCGATCCCTTGGTGGTGGGCGCCACGGTCGGAGCCTCACTCGGTGCCGTGCTGGACGGCTCGGTGGTGGTCGTCGTGGTCGTGGTGGTGGTCTTCGGCTCTTCCTTCGACTCACCGCAGGCGGCCAGGCCGAACATGATGCCGGCGGCGGCGGTTGCGGCGATCAGCGCCTTGACGGAAACCTTCGAAACTCCAACGGACATGTGCGCCCCTTACTCGTAATGAGGCCACTCTGTCTGCATTTGCACAGGCCCCGACCCTGGGAACATTACCTGAGAACCACCGCTAGCACATCTGAGTAGCCTCGACTTCGCCCAGGGCGCAACACTGTGACGCGCGTAACGCCTAGACTGCGGCGCCCCCGCCGTCGATCCTGACCGCAGGACCAATTCGCCGCGAGATCCCACGTCGCAACACGAACTGGAGTTGGATTGGGACCATGTCCAACCACTTCACCGGCCTGAGCCTGGGCCCCCCGCTGGGTGACCAGCGCCTCGACCTCTGCGACCTCTACGCCTTCGAATCGCCGGCCGATCCCAGCCGCACGGTGCTGATCCTCAACGCCAACCCCAATGCCGACGCGTTGCACCCCGACGCCATCTACCGGCTGGCGATCGACAACAACGGTGATCTGCGCAATGACATCGCGTTCAGCTTCGTGTTCTCCGAACCCGAAGACGGCCGCCAGACCGTCGACGTCTACCTGGCGACCGATGAGGACGCCCAGTCCGAGGAGGCCGTCGGATCGCGGATCTTCGACGATGTCGAAGTCTCGTTCGGCCCCACGCCCAATACCGTGACCTCGGGCAGTTTCACCTTCTTCGCCGGTGCCCGCAGCGATGCGTTCTTCTTCGACTTCGACGGCATCAAGAATCTCTTCGACACCTCGGGTGGCCGCAATTTCACCGCACCGCATCTCGGCGGGGAATCCCCGTGGACCGGCGTGGATTCCAATACCAGCGCGAACGTCTTCTCGATGGTGCTGGAGATGCCCACGTCGGCACTGGGTGCCGACCCCGATGTCCGGATCTGGGGCCGCTGCAGCCTGCGCCGCGATGGCGAGCTGCTGCACGTCGACCGGGCCGGGCATCCGTCGGTGAGCAGTTTCTTCAACACCGACGAGACCAAAGAGGAATACAACGCCAGCGAGCCGGTCGAGGACCGAGCCCGCTGGATCGGCATGTTCATCCATCTGATGGGCCACACCGGCGGTTACACCCGGGAGGAGGCGATCGAGGCCATCGAGCAGGAGGGCACCCTGCCCGACATGCTCACCTATGACCCGTCAAAGCCTGCGCAGTATCCCAACGGTCGGGTCTTCACCGATGACGTCATCAACTACCGGTTGGCATTTCTAACCAAAGGTGATTGCCCGCCAACGGGTTTGAGCCCACACACCGACACCTTGAGCGAGTTTCCCTACCTGGGTCACCCGCACTGACGGGTCAGTTGATGGTCAGGCCGCCGTCGACGGTGATGGTCTGACCCACCATGTAACCGCCGGCCGCCGAGGCCAGCCACACCGCGGTGGCCGCCAGTTCGATGGGATCGCCGGTGCGGCCCAACAGCACTCGGGGCATTTGGCTGTCCAGGTAGCCCGGCTTGTACTCGTCGGTCATCTCGCTCTTGAAGAAGCCGGGCGCCAGGGCGTTGACCCGAATACCCTTGCGGGCGGCCCATTGCTGGGCCAGATCGCGGGTCAGTCCGATCACGCCTGCCTTGGAGGCGGCGTAGGCGGCCTGTGGTAGTCCTGCGGTGGTGATGCCGAGGATGCTGGCGATATTGATGACAGAGCTGCCGGGTTGCATCACCTTGGCGCATGCCTGTGCCATCCAGTACGACCCGTTGAGGTTGATGTCGATGACGCTGCGGAATTCCTCAGGGGTTTCCCTGGTGGCCGGAACGGCGGTGCCGACGCCGGCGTTGTTTATCAGGATGTCCACTCGGCCAAAGGTTTCCATGGCCGCATCGACGAGGGCCTGGCATTGTTCGGGCACCGTCACGTCGGTCCCCACGGCCAGGGCGCGGCGGCCGGTCGCCTCCACCAGTGCCGCGGTGTCGGCGAGTTTCTCCACCCGCCGCGCGCCGAGCACCACGTCGGCACCGGCCTCGGCGAATGCCCGGGCGAACTCCACTCCCAGGCCCGATGAGGCGCCGGTGACGATGACGACCTTGTCGTCGAGCTTGAACAGGTCCAGTGTGCTCATCGGGGGCTCCTCAAAACTTGGCGGGCGATCGCGTACTTGTGCACCTCGGTGGGCCCGTCGTAGATGCGGAAGGCGCGCATATCGGAGAAGATCATGCCGACCGGGGTCTCATCGGAGATGCCCATACCGCCCAGGATCTGCACGCAGCGGTCGGCGACCTTGAACAGTTCCTCGGAAACCATGGCTTTGACCATCGAACTCTCGTGTCGTCCCTTGGCGCCGGTGTCGAGCATCCAGCATGCCCACCAGATCGCCAGCCGGCACTGCTGCAGCGCGATCTCGTTGTCGGCGATCATGAAGCCAACGCCCTGGTGTTCCCCCAGCGGTTTGCCGAAAGCTGTTCGGGTGCGGGCATGTTCGACGGCGATGGAGTGTGCGCGGCTGGCCGCGCCGAGCCAGCGCATACAGTGCGTCAACCGGGCCGGGGTCAGTCGCAGCTGCGCGTACCGCAGGGCCTGGCCGACCTCGCCGACGACCGCGGAGGCCGGCAGCGTCAGGTTGTCGAAACGCACCACACCGTGGCCCTCGGCGTAGTTGCGGTCCATGGTGTTCATGACCCGTTCCACGTCGATGCCGGGGGTCTTCCCGTCGCACAGGAACAGCGTCGGGCCATCGGCGCCAAAGGAATTGGGCGCAACCTTGGCCATGATGATCCAGGTGCCGGCACCATTGGCCCCGGTGATCAGCCACTTCAGGCCGTTGATCACGTAGTTGGTGCCGTCGAACACCGCCTCGGTGGCGAGCTGACCGGGATCCGAGCCCGCGCCGCCGGGTTCGGTCATCGCGAAAACCGATCGCTGTCTGCCGTCGATCACCGGGATCAGGAACTTCTCGATCTGCTCGTCGTTGGCGATCTTGCCCAGCACGAACATGTTCCCCTCGTCGGGGGCGGCGCAGTTGAGCGCGATCGGTCCCAGCGTCGACCAGCCGGCGGCCTCGAAGAGCACCGCCTGTTCGACGTGCGAGGGTTCCCGGCCGCCGAACCGCTTGGGCGCCTGGAAGGTGAGCAGGCCGGCATCACGGGCCAGACCGACCAATTCGGTGCGCAGTTCCTCGTTGGGACCGTGCCGGGTCAGCCGGGGGTCTGTCTCGAACGGGATGACCTTGTCGGTTACGAATGCGCGGATCTGGTCGCGCAGCGCGACGGTCTCCGCGGGTATCTCGAAGTCGATCACTTCTCTCCCTCCATCAGCGCGTGCGCGCGTTCGAACAGGCGCACCGTCGCGGCGTGCAGATGATCGCCAATCTCCTTGGGCGCCTTGCCTGCCGCGGCACGGGCATGGGAGCCCTCAAGGATGATGCCGAGTTTGAAACACGACATCACGGCATACCAGGTGATGTCGGACAGGTCGCGGGTGCTGTGTTCGGCGTAGCAGGCCACCAGTTCGTCCGGGGTGGCCAGCCCTTCGGCGTCCATCAGCGGGTTGCCGAGCACACCGGCCTGTCCCGGGTAACGCCAGGTGGCCAGCATCCAGCCCAGATCCAGCAGCGGATCGCCGATGGTGCACATCTCCCAGTCCACGATCGCCACCACCTCGGGGCCGGTGTGGGAGAACATCACATTGGCGGCGTGGTAGTCGCCGTGCATGATGCCCGGCGTCCACTGTCGCGGCAGTCGTTCGGTGAGCCAGGCCGCCACGGCGTCCACATCGCCGATATCGGGTCCCGGGTAGTTCTCGAATGCCGAATAGCTCTCCAGCTCCGAAAGCCAGCGTGGCACTTGACGTTCCAGGAAACCGTCGGGTTTGCCGAAATTCGCCAGACCGACACTGCGGTGGTCGACGCCGCCCAACCGGGCCGCCGCCTCGGCCATCGACAGGCCCATTCGATGCTGGATCGACTGATCGCCGGCATGCAACGGCGGAAGGCCTTCGCCGGCATTGAATCCGTCGACGGGTTCCATCAGGTAGAACACCGCGTCGCCGAGCACCGCGGTGTCCTCGCATACCGCGATCAGCCGGGGGTGTGGGACGTCGGTATCCGCCAGGGCCGCCAGCACCTGGGTTTCGCGCAGGATCACCTTGTTGCTGATGGGGCGTAGATGTTGCGGGCCGCGCCGGAACACATACGGCCGTCCGGACCGCTCGAAGCGCAGCATGATGTTCTGTGTCCCGCCGGTGATGGCTGTGACGTTGTCCAACGGTCCGTCACCCAGGCCGCGTCCGGACATCCAGGCGGCGATCGTGTCGAGGTCGTCCACGCCGAGTAAACCTACCGGTTGGTTGGTCGTCTCCGACAGGGGGTTGTCATCTGGGGTTGCGCGCCGCGTGGCGGCTGCCCGGGTGGAACAGGCTCCAGCCGATCAGGGTGCCCAGCGCGATCGAGAAGATGGCGGCGAACATCACCCCGAGGGTGGCGATGTCCTGAGGAGTTCCGGAGACCGCTTCGCCGAGAGATTCGAAGCTCAGCGTGCTGGGCACCAATGCCGAGAAGGCGGCCAGCATCAACACGATGGCCGGCGGCGCCGTCTTGACCCGCGAGGCCAGCGAGGCGAACGGCACGACCAGGAATGCGCCGATGGCGCCGGCGTGCACCGACGACAGGAAGATCCCGCCCACCTTCTGGCCGACCAGCGCGACGCCGACCGCCGCGATGAGCCAGACCAGTGAGCCGGGCGGCGCGGACAGATGCAGGTAGAGCCCGACGCCGATCACCACGATTGCCGCGTAGAACGCCCAACCGCCCAGTGGGACGCCCGGTGCCATGACCGCGCCGCCACGCGCGAAGTGCATTCCCAGGCCGACACCGAAAACCACCAGCATCAGCTGCACCACGCCGTACACCAGCCTGCTGGCACCGGCGACCAGCGAGGATCCCGCCAGCTCCATGGCCCCGAGCGTCAAGGGGATGCCGGGTAGCACCGGGACCAGCGCGGGGGCGATGAGCCGCAACAGCACGTCGTATCCGCCGCCACCGACGATCTGGCCCGCCAGCACGGCGACCACCGCGGCCGCTGCCGTCGGCAACACCGCATGCAGCGCCGGGACCGGTCTGCCGAGTTGCATGATGGCGCCCACCGCCGCGCCGAGCACCGCGTACACACCGAGCGCCGACCAGTGCGGATTGATGAGCATGCCGAATCCCAGCGTCGTCACGGCGTAGCCGAGGATCGTCAGCACCGGCCCGAACCGCGGTTTCATACAGCGCGCCTGCGCGAGCCGCTCGATCGCGTCGGCCGGGCGGATGGCGCCGAGTTCGGCCAGTTCGGCGATATCGTCGATCACCGCGGCGGCATCGAGTTGCGTCGTCACCCGGGTGGAGGTGTCCACCTCGTATCCGACACTGCCGACCTGGATGAACAGCACCCGCGGCAGGGCGACGACCCGCACGTTCTGGTCGGTGTAGCGCTCGGCGATGGCGATGAGGCGCGCCGCCACCATCTGGGTGGGTTGGTCGACCTCGACCAGGGCGATGCCCAGCTCCCGCAGCATCGCCGCCACCTCGGCGTCGTCGTGATCGGGTTCGGTCAGGGCGCCGGGGAGGTCCTTGCGCAGTGAGGCAAGTGCCCGTTCGGCGCGGTAGCGCAGGCCAACGGTCATACCCGCCGATTGTCGCGACCGAACCTGGCGGGTTTCTGAGTGGTCAGTCGCGCAGGCGCCGGGATACCAGCGGGGTCAGCAGGCTCCAGCTGACCAGCGTGCCCAGCGCGATGGAGAACACCGCGCCGACGGCACTGAGCAGGGCGGCGAAACCGGCAGGCCCACCCGTGGCGGCCGCCGACAGCGATTCGAAGCTCAGGGCGCCCGGTACCAGCGCCCAGAAAGCGGCGAGCAACATGACCATGGCCGTCGGCGCGGTCTTGAGTCGCGAAGCGGCCAGCGCGAACGGCAGGACCACCGCGGCGCCCAACGCGCCGGCATGCGCCGACGAGACGAACAGCCCACCGAACTTCTGGCCCAGCAATGCGACGGCGACGGCAACCGTCAGCCACACCAGTGACCCGCGCGGCGCCGACAGATAGATGTAGAGCCCGATTCCGATGACGATGATCGCGGCGTAGAACGACCAGGCGCCGAATTGCGGATCGGGCGGCTGCGGTGCCACCTTGCCCGCCACCGCCATGCCCAGTGCCACACCGAAGACCATCAGCATCAACTGCACGACACCGTAGATCAGCCGGCTCGCCCCGGCGATTATCGAGGCATCGGCCAGTTCCATCGCTCCGACCGTGAGCGCCAGCCCGGGCAGCACCGCCACCAAAGCCGGGGCGATGACACGCACCACGCCGATATTGGCGGCGTCGGCCACGAACCAGGTCGCCAGTACCGTCACCGCGAAGGCGGCCAAGGTGGGCACAATGGCGTTGAGGGACGCCGAGATTCGCGGCATCAGCACTATCAGGCCGACGACGAGTCCCAGGAACGCGTGCCCCCACAGCGAGCCCAGGGTCGGGTTGATGATGATCCCGAAACCCAGTGTGGTCACCACGTATCCGAGCACCGTCAGCACGGGGTGGAAGCGGTGTGCCATGACGCGCGCGGCTTCGATATCGCGGATCGCGTCGGTAGGGGTGATCGCCCCGGCGGCGGCCAGTTTGGTGAGGTGATCGATCCGGCCGGCGAAGTCGAGTTGGGTGGTGGCCCTGGTGGTGACGTCGATCTCGTAGCCCACGGTGCCGATCTGGATCAGCAGGATCGTCGGCAGTACGACAACGCGGACGTTCTGCGTGGTGTACCGGCGGGCGACGTTGAGCAGGCGAGTTCGGATCAGCTGAGTGGGTTGGGTGACCTCGACCAACGCCAAACCAAGTGCCCGCAGCATTGCGGCGACTTCGGCCACGTCGTAGCTGTCGGGCGGCGCCAGCGCGGGCGGAATGTCCTCGCGCAGCGCCGACCACACCCGTCGTGTTCGTTCGGTGAGGCCCATGGCTGTCAGGTTGTCGGTGCGTCCGCGGCGGAAATGGGTTTCTGCCACGGCCACCGGCCGGTGATCTCCAGCTCGAGGGAGAAGCTGAGGAAGGTTCGGATCAACACGATGCCTGCCAGGACGGCCACGCTCTGCGCGGTCGGGGTGACCGCGACGGTGCGGATGATGTCGGCGGCCACCAGGAATTCCAGGCCGAGCAGGATCGCGCGCCCGAGCTGACCGCGCAACAGCCGGTAGGTCTCGGGCGTGCGGCGCAGCGCGCGCCCGATCGCGGTGCCGCCCGCGACGACGCCGCCGATGGCGATGATCGCAACGCCCACCGCGTCGATGACCTTGCCGATCGTTTCGATGACCTCGTAGAAGTCCATCTCGGGAGGGTATGCGCGGGCCGGGTTCGACTCCGTGGGGCGCGCCGGTCAGCTCGTATTATTGAGCGCCCGTTCGGCTTTGATGCGCTGTGCGCGGTCGGCGGATCGGGTTCGACGCCGCATCGGCATCTTCCGTGCGCGCCCATCGGGCCGGGGTATCGCGGTGGCCGCCGACAGTGGTGCGGTCCGGGTGTCCCAGGCCGGGATGAACAAACGACTGCCCGGCACGGTCGTGTAGACGCGGCCGGATGGTGAGGTCCAGCGCAGCGTGCCATCGGGCAGCTGATTGTCGGTCCAGCCATCGGGACCGGTCCAGAATGTCTTGAGCAGGTGATGTTTTCGACACTTGCAGCTCAGGTTGGACGGGTGCGTGGGACCGGCGGGGTAGGGGATCGTGTGGTCGACGTCGCAGTATTCGGCCGGGGTGTCGCAACCAGGGAAGCGGCAGGTCAGGTCGCGGGCACGGATGAAGTCCTGCAGCGCCGCCGAGGGCCGGTAACGCGGTTCGGCATCGTCGGACGGCACGCGCAGTGGTTTGAGCTTCGCGCCGTTGCGGATCAGTTCGCCGAGCAGCGGGGTGGGTATGACCCCGCCGCTGATGAGCACCGCGCCGGGACCAAGGCGGTTTTCGACGGCGGCCTGAACCGCCGTCCGCTCGGCGACCATGTGCACCACGACCGGTGGCGGCGGTGGGGCGGGGGAGCCCAGCGTGGAGCAATCGGGTTGGCCGCATCGGCAGATCAGCCGCTCGGCGCGGTTCGCCATCGCACCGATGGCATCGGCACGGCGTTGTCCAATGCTGCGCGGGTCGGCGTCACAGACGCTGCGTGCCAGGGCGTCGAGCCGGCGGTCGAGTACCTCGGCGTCGGTGCGGTAGAGCCTGCCCCATATCGAGGCGGTGCCGGTCTCGTCGTCGGGTTTGCCGAATTCGACATTGCGATCGCGGGCCGCGATCTCGAATTGCACGAGCGCCGCCGGGTCGTGGTTCGCGATGGCGCGGTCGATGGCCTGCTCGAGTTTGGTTCCGGACATCGGCCCGAAGGTGTACGACTGCTGCGCGATGTCGCCGTCGATGCGCTCCATGGCCTCGGTGTCGAGAACCAGGTGGGTGCGCCAGGCGATCGCCCCGGCGATGTGTGCGGAGAGCTTGCCGGCCAAGAAGAGCGCGCCGACCTTGGGCAGCCGGGTGCGCAGGGCCTGTGCGAGGTGCATCTGACTGGATGCCCGCCGCGGCGTGATGTCGAGGGCAGCGCCGACTTCAGCGGCCGCGCTTGACCACATGTCGACACACCACAGGGCGCGTGGATCATCGTCGTCTGCACAGCGCCGCCGGACGAGCTCGGCGATGGCGGCCAGCCGCCGTGCGGAGGCGGCGGCTTCGGCCTGAGCCCAGCCTTCGATGGCGGCGATGACGACGGCGTCTTCGGCATCGGCCAGCGATTCCACATCCGGCAACGAATCGAACATACGTACGATAATGCCCGTCGTCACCGACGCAAACGAGCCCCGAAAGCGCTGGTTGTGGATGAAAACGCAACTGGGGATGGCGCTGTACCCCTACCCGTTCTGCCCGGGGATATGCACCTGCGCCGGATAACTCACAAGAGTGCGTCAAACGCATATCCGCCGGCGGTCCGGGTAGCCACACAGAGTGGCGTTCTCACACGCCAGCCCATGACCTCAACGCTCAGAGGAGCCAATCACGATGACCTCTACATTCGACACTTCCACCCTGCTCACGCAGTTGCGTACCGTGCTGGAGCTGACAAACACCGAGATTCAGGTCGCCGAGACCCGTGTCGCGCAGGCCCGCACCGACGCGGTTCGCCGCGAGCTGACCCAGAACGCCGAAAACGGCCGGGTACGCGCGGTGGCGATCGAGCAGGCGATCCGCGACCTGGGTGGATTCCCGGACGTGCTGGGTCCGATCCTCGGGCGCGCCGCTGCCGCCGTGAAGGCGCTGACCGAGCAGGCCGAACCGTTCGACGAAGCGCTCCTGGGTGATCTCGCGCTCGAAGACCAGTTGCTCGCCCGTGCCCGCTACATCAAGGCGCTGGCCGTGGCCGCCGAACTGCCGGAGATCGAGAGCCTGGCGACCCGGTTGATAACCGCGCACTCCGCCACCGTGCAGTGGCTCACGACGGTGCTCGCCGAGGACGCGCTGGGCGGACCGGCAGCTCTGCGCCGCACCCCGCTGCAGGCCGTGGCCGGCACCGCGGTCAAGCTCTTCAACCTGCCGGTCTCCTGGTCCACCCGCGGTCTGGACCGCGCGGTCGAGGCGTTGCGCAGCGTTCGGCCGGCGGTCGACGATGCGATCACCCGTGGCACTCACGCCGGTGAAGTCGCCGTCAAGACCCTGGCTGCATCCCGCGACGGTGCGCTGGCCGGTGCCGAGAAGGCCGCCCGGCAGGAAGGCGCCGATCAGGCCGCCGACGCGCTGCATTCGGTTCGGGGCGCCACCGGCGTTCTGGATCCCGAAGAACTGCCCGTCGCCGGTTTCGACGAGCTCAACGTCAACGAAGCCGCCGCCGCGGTCAAGGAGCTGACCGTTCCCAACGACGTCCGCACCATCCTCGCCTACGAGGAGGCGCACAAGAATCGTCAGCGTGTGGTCTCTGCCGCCCAGACCCGCGTCGCCGCGATCGCACAGGAAGTCGTCGGCATCAGCTGACATCCGTTGTCCGCCAACAACACCCCCGCAGCAACCGCTGCGGGGGTGTTCGCGTTCGTCATCCGAAATCGGTTCAGCACAACTCGATTCGGTACCGGACTTCCTCGATGACCGTCGCGCCGACGGTGTCGGTTCGGGTCGCGCCGTCGACGGTCCAACCGGCGGCTTGCGCAACCGGGCGCACGCCGCGGCCATCAGCACCCGGCCGATACCGCCACCCCAGCGAGCCGGATCGACGTAGAGCGCCCACACCTCACCGGTATTCGGCAGCTCGGCGTCGCGGGACAGGCCGGTGGTGACATGCCCACAGATGGCCGCACCGTCGATCGCGACCATGGTGAACGGACCGTTCGGCGGCATCTCGCCGAAGTCGATCCGGCCGGCGCGGTCGGCCGGATCGAGACCGTCGAGATACTCCTGCGGCAACAATCCGCGATAACCGACCTGCCATGACCGCACATGCGCCTCGGCCACACCCAACGCGTCCTCGGCGGTCGCGGCACGAATCTGCACCACGGCCGGCGGCTATCCCAGTGCGCCCCAGAATCGGGTCAGCATCTCGGCACCACGCAGCGGGTCCTCCAGCATCCACCAGTGACCCAGACCGTCGAGAACCTCGGTGCGGGCACCGGCCCGCTGCGCGGCACGCAGGCGCATCTCGTCGGTCCCGACGTAGTGGTCCTCGGTGGCAAGCACGCTCAGACCGGGCCGCGCAGTCACATTGCCGAGTTCGGCGCTGAGCTCGGACAGGTGCGGCTGCGCCGCGGAGCGGTACAACGCCAGGATCGCCCGTCCCATATCGGGACCCTGCGCGGCGGCCACCGCCGCTGCCACCTCGGTGGTCATGCCCAGCGCCACGCTCAATGCGGTGCGCTCCTCGAGCGGCGCGCCCATCATCGCCGCGATGGCTTCCTCACCGGCGTCCGGTGTCTGCCAGACCTGAGCCATGTCGTGCCAGACGTACTCGGCGTCGAAGACACCGAGGACGTCGCTGACCCAGCTGCGCAGCAGCTCAGGATGATTGGCGGCGACATTGAGCGCATGCCCGCCGCCCCAGTCGTGGCCGACGAGGTCGACCGGTTCGCTGAACTGGGCGAGTTCACCGGCCAGCCATTCCCGGTAGGCGGCATGAGTCGCGGGAAAGTCCGCGGGCAGCTCGGCACCGAAACCGGGCGGTGAGAGCAGAACCACGTCGTCACGGCCCAATTCGGCCACCAACGGGCCCCAGATCGCCGCCGACTCCGGAACACCGTGCACGAAGACCACTGTCATGGCGCCATCGTGGCACGGTGATCGGTCAGTTGTCCGGCGAGAGCGTCTTCGCGGTGTTGACGCCGTCCTGTGTCACGGCCCGGATCGTGGCCTTGTCGCCGGCCTTGATCGGCTGCGGGCTCTTGCGGGTCTCGGTGTCGATGACATAGGTCTGGGTGAAACCGTCGTCACTGCGCGCGGTCACCGCCGTCCCGGAGATGTCGGTGACGGTGCCGATCTGGGTGAGCTCGGTGCGGTATCCACCATGACCGTCGGACACCACGAACTGGCCGTGCAGGGCACTGCTCATATCGCCGGACGCGCCGAAACCATCGGGACCTGCCCCGGGGCCGCCGGGAGGGCCCCAGCCCGGGCCGCCGCCACCCCGCTCACCACCACCGTCAGCGGCGTAGATCACCGCGGTCCCGACACCGGCCAGCACCGCCGCGATGCCGACCGCTGCCAGCGTCTTGTTCCGCGACCAGTGCGCAGGTTCGGTCGGTGGGGTTCCCCAGGCAGGCTCGGTGGGTGAGACGGTGTCGCTGTCCATGGCTCCACCGTGCTGGCCGAACCTATGTGCCAGCTGTGCGCGGTCTATGAACGTGGCCAGACCCGCGCAATGGCGCAAATCCTCACAGTCCACACATAGGATCGGCACAGGGTTGGCCCATCACCGTGCGAATACTGGAGTACATGACGTCCTCAGCTGCTGAACGAGTCGTGATGCGCCGCGCTGACGGCAACCCCATCAGCGTGCTGGTTGTCGATGACGAATCCGTCCTCGCCGAGATGGTGTCGATGGCCCTGCGCTACGAGGGCTGGGAGATCGCCACCGCCGGTGACGGCGCTTCGGCGATCGCCGCGGCCCGCAATGCGCGCCCGGACGCCGTCGTCCTGGACGTGATGCTGCCCGATATGAGCGGCCTGGACGTGCTGCGCCGGCTGCGGGAGCAGAATCCCCGACTGCCGGTGCTGTTGCTCACGGCCAAGGACGCCCTCGAAGACCGCATCGCGGGCCTCACCGCGGGTGGCGACGACTACGTCACCAAACCGTTCTCCATCGAGGAGGTCGTGCTGCGGCTGCGGGCCCTGCTGCGCCGCACCGGCGTCGCGACCGAGGACAGCGGCGCGCAGATCGTCGTCGGCGACCTCGTTCTCGACGAGGACAGCCATGAGGTCACCCGCGGCGGCGAGCCCATCACGCTGACCTCGACCGAGTTCGAACTGCTGCGCTTCATGATGCGCAACTCCAAGCGCGTGCTGTCCAAGGCGCAGATCCTGGACCGGGTGTGGAGCTACGACTTCGGCGGCCGCTCCAACATCGTCGAGCTCTACATCTCCTACCTGCGCAAGAAGATCGACAACGGTCGCGAGCCGATGATCCACACCCTGCGGGGCGCCGGGTATGTCCTCAAGCCCGCCGGCTAGGCCGCTCGGGCCGACCAGCCATTTCTGGTCTCCGCGCACCTGGTCGCTGCGGTCCAAGCTGCTTGTCGGTCAGGTACTGCTGCTCGCGCTGGCCTGTGTGGTCATCGGGACTGCCACCGAGCTGGCGCTGCGCCAGTACCTGGTGAATCAGCTGGACCAGAACGTGCGTGACGCCCTGCACCGATCGGCGCTGATGGCGACTTTCGGGCCACCGCCGGTGGGGCCCGACGGCTCCGGGCGCCCGTACCGCAGGCCCGGGCCCGGCCCGGACTTCCTCGACGGTCCCGGACAACCGATCGGTCTGGTCGCGATGCTGCGCCAGAGCACCGGACGCGTCCAGTCCGGTGTGCTCGTCGGTTCCGGGGATCGCGGGGGGCTGACACCGGCCGCGCAATCGCAGCTCGCGACGATCAACCCTGCGCAGTCGCCGGTCACGCTCGATCTCGACGGCCTGGGCAGTTACCGCGTGCTGGCGACCGACGACCGCGACAGTGATGTCATCGTCGTGGGGTTGCCGCTGGCCGAGGTCAACGACACCATGCTGCGCGTCCTGCTCATCATGGCGGTGGTCACCGGTGTCGTGCTGGTGGCGTCGTCCACATTGGGAGTGGTCGTGACCAGGCGTGCACTGGCCCCGCTGAACCGCGTCGCCGCCACCGCGCGTGAGGTCGCCAACCTGCCACTGGACCGCGGTGAGGTGACGCTGCCGGTGCGGGTGGCCGTGGCCGACACCGGCACCAATACCGAAGTGGGACAGATGGGTTCGGCGTTGAACCGGATGCTCGACCACATCGCGACGGCGTTGTCGACCCGGCAGGCAAGCGAGATGCGGGTTCGCAAGTTCGTCGCGGACGCCAGCCATGAGCTGCGTACCCCGCTGACCGCCATCCGCGGGTACACCGAACTGGCCCAGCGCCACCGCGACGACATGCCCGACGAGGTGGTCCACGCCATGGGCCGGGTGTCCTCGGAAGCCGCCCGGATGACGCACCTCGTCGAGGATCTGCTGCTGCTGGCCCGGCTGGACTCGGGGCGCCCGCTCGAACGCGCCCAGGTCGATCTTTCGCAACTGGCGGTCGATGCCATCTCCGACGCCCATGTCGCCGGTCGCGATCACACCTGGAATCTCGATCTGCCCGACGAACCGGTGCTCGTCACCGGAGACGCGGCCCGCCTGCACCAGGTGCTGACCAATCTGCTGGCCAACGCCCGGGTGCACACCCCGCCGGGCACCGTGGTGACGCTGTCTTTGTCCACCGACGGGACAGCCGCCCAGTTGCGGGTGGCCGACGACGGCCCCGGAATCCCCGCGGACCTGCAATCGGAGATCTTCGAACGATTCGCCCGCGGCGACTCGTCGCGGTCCCGCAACGCCGGTAGCACCGGTCTCGGCCTGGCCATCGTGGCCGCCGTCGTCAAAGCCCATGGCGGCACCATCGAGGTGCACAGTGTGCCCGGGGCCACGGAATTCGTAGTCCGGCTACCTTTCACAGCCAACACATAGCTGGCACCCATACTGGCGCCACAGTTTGTGGGGACCCTGGGTACTGTGACCATCACTGCGAGCCGCCCCGCGTCCGAGTCCGCGACCGAGGTCCCCGCAGCACCGGCCCGTCATCGTCTGCGCGAGGCGATCCCGCTGGCAGCCCTACTGGTCGGCACCGCGGTGCTCTACCTGGTCAACCTGGGCGCCAGCGGCTGGGCCAACAGTTTCTACGCCGCCGCGGTGCAGGCCGGCTCGCAGAACTGGCAGGCCCTGCTGTTCGGGTCCAGCGACGCCGCCAACGCGATAACGGTCGACAAGACGCCCGCCGCACTGTGGGTGATGGGCCTTTCCGCCCGCATCTTCGGGTTCAACGCGTGGAGCATGCTGGTACCGCAGGCGCTGATGGGAGTGGCCGCCGTCGCGGTGCTCTACCTGGCGGTCCGCCGGGTCGCCGGCGCACCCGCCGCGTTGCTCGCCGGGGCGGTGCTGGCGTTGACCCCGGCCGCGGCGCTGATATTCCGCTTCAACAACCCCGACGCGTTGCTGGTGTTGTGCCTGACGGCGTCGGCATACTGCCTGACCCGGGCCCTGGAAAAGGAGTCCAGCCGTTGGTGGCTGGCCGGTGTCGGTGCGGCGCTGGGGGCCGGATTCCTGGCCAAGATGCTGCAGGCGTTCCTGGTGGCGCCCGTTTTCGCGCTGGTGTTCCTGGTCCTGGCCGATCTGCCGCTTCGCAACCGGCTGTTGCGGCTGTGCGGCGGGACCGCGGCCCTGCTGGGCTCCGCCGGCTGGTATCTGCTGTTGGTCACCGTGTGGCCCGCCGACTCACGTCCCTATATCGGTGGATCACAACAGAATTCGATCGTCGAGCTGGCTTTGGGATACAACGGGCTGGGCCGGCTCACCGGTAACGAGACCGGCGGGCTGGGCAACCTCAACCACGATGTGGGCTGGGGCCGGTTGCTCGGCAGCGAGATGGGCGGCCACATCGGCTGGTTGCTGCCGGCCGCCCTGATCCTGACCGTCGCCGGACTGGTCCTCACCCGGCGGGCCCCGCGCACCGACCGCACCCGGGCCGCACTGCTGATCTGGGGCGGCTGGCTGGTGGTCACCGCACTGACGTTCAGCTACATGAACGGGATCGTGCACCCCTATTACACGGTGGCCCTGGCGCCGGCCGTCGGCGCGACCGTCGGGATCGGCACCACGCTGTTGTGGCGCCGGCGTACCGACATCCGCGCCGCCACCACGCTGTCCGGCTGTGCCGCCATCACCACTGTGCTGAGTTTCGTTATCCTGCAGCGCAATTCCGAATGGTTGCCCGCACTCCGCTGGGTGATCCTGTTCGTCGGGTTGACGGTGGCATTGCTGTTCCTGGTGGTCGGACGCTGGTCGGTGCGGCCCGCACGAGTGTTCGCCGCCGTCGCGATCGCCGCCATGCTCGCCGGACCCGGTGCCTACACCGTGGCCACCGCGGCCGCACCGCATCGCGGCGCCATCCCGTCGGTGGGCCCCAGCGCCGGATTCGGGGGAATGCCGGGCTTCCTGGATGCCAGCGAGCCCAGTGCCGCACTGACCCAACTGCTCAGCGAAGATGCGTCGGCCTACACCTGGGTCGCCGCGGCCGTCGGTTCCAACAACGCCGCCGGCTATCAGCTGGCCACCGGGGAACCGGTGATGGCCGTCGGCGGTTTCAACGGCACCGATCCCGCGCCGACGCTGGCCGAGTTCCAGGCCGACGTCGCTGCCGGGCGGATCCACTATTTCATCGGCTCCGCCATGCATTTCGGTATGGGGGCCGGGTCGGACACCGGCGGCAGCGACGCCGCCAAGAAGATCACCGACTGGGTGCAGGCCAATTTCGCCGCGCAGAAGATCGGCACCGGCAGGGCCGCCGTCACCGTCTACGACGTGTCGCCGTGATTCACAGGCCGGGCATAGCAAGCACAAACCCGTGTCAAACGCACGCAAACGACGATTGGGATATGACCATCACAACCGAGCAGCACCGCGAATCGGCCCCACGCATCGGACTCGACCGGCTGGCCGCCGAGCGCGGCGTTCCGGTGCTCGACGTCGTCGTGCCGGTGTACAACGAGGAAGCCGCACTTGCGGATTCGGTGCGCAGGTTGCACCGCCACCTGTCCGAGCAGCTCCCGTTCACGTTCCGGATCACCATCGCCGACAACGCCAGCATCGACGCCACCCCGGTGGTCGCCGAGCGTCTCGCCGAGGAGTTCGCCGAGGTGCAGGTGTACCGGCTGGAGCAGAAGGGCCGGGGCCGCGCACTGCATGCGGTGTGGGAGTCCTCCGATGCGCCGGTGCTGGCCTATATGGACGTCGACCTGTCCACCGACCTGGCGGCGCTGCTGCCGCTGGTGGCACCGCTGATCTCCGGGCATTCCGATATCGCCATCGGCACCCGGCTCGCCCGCACCTCCCGGGTGGTGCGCGGGCCCAAGCGCGAGATCATCTCGCGCTGCTACAACCTGATCCTGCGCTCGACACTGTCGGCACGGTTCTCCGATGCCCAGTGCGGATTCAAGGCAATCCGCGCCGATGTCGCGCAGGCCCTGCTGCCACTGGTCGAAGACACCGGCTGGTTCTTCGACACCGAGCTGCTGGTGCTGGCGGAGCGGGCCGGCCTGCGCATCCACGAGGTTCCCGTCGACTGGGTCGACGATCCGGACAGCCGGGTCGACATCGTCTCCACCGCGGTCGCCGATCTCAAGGGTGTCGCCCGCCTGCTGAAAGGTTTTGCCAGCGGCGACATCCCGGTCGGTGTGATCGCCGCGCAGTTCGGTCCCGAACGCGACACGCACACCCCGGAAGCACAACCCCGCTCGCTGCTGCGCCAGGGTGTCTACTTCGCCACCATCGGTATCGCCAGCACGCTGGCGTATCTGGTGTTGTTCCTCGCGCTGCGCACCGGTATGGGGGCACAGGGCGCCAACCTGATCGCCCTGCTGGTCACGGCGATCGCCAACACCGCCGCCAACCGGCGGTTCACCTTCGGCGTGCGGGGACGTACCGGCGCGGCGCGCCACCAGTTCGAAGGGCTGGTGGTCTTCGGGATCGGGCTGGCGGTGACCAGTGGGTCACTGGCGCTGCTCAACACCGTCACCGACGGACACGTGATCTGGGCGGTGGAGATCGCCGTCCTGGTGACGGCCAACCTGCTGGCCACCGTCGTGCGCTTTGTCCTCCTGCGCGGCTGGGTCTTTCACCCGCGCCGCACCGCCACGGTTTCAGCTGACAAGAAAGATGCGCGAGCATGACGATCATGGAAGACGCCGCGACCAACAGTATCTGGGTCGCCACCGGCGACCAGCCACCACATCGCGGCCGGCTCGGCAGGCTGCTGCGCGGCGCGCCGGACAGTCCGCGATGGGAACGCCCGGCGCTGCTGACGCTGCTGTCGGTCACCGCAGTGCTCTACCTGTGGGCACTGGGCTCGCTGGGCTGGGCCAACGACTTCTATGCCGCCGCAGTGCAGGCCGGCACGCAGAACTGGAAAGCCCTGCTGTTCGGATCCCTGGATCCCGGTAACGCCATCACGGTCGACAAGCCGCCCGCCGCGATGTGGGTGATGGCGTTGTCCGGCCGGATCTTCGGGTTCAGCTCGTGGAGCATGCTGGTGCCGCAGGCACTCATGGGTGTCGGCTCGGTGGCCCTGCTCTACGCCGCGGTCAAGCGCACCTCTGGTGCGGCCGCAGGTTTGTTGGCGGGCACCATACTTGCGCTGACACCGGTGGCGGCACTGATGTTCCGGTTCAACAATCCCGACGCCCTGCTGGTGCTGCTGCTCGTCGCCGCCGCCTACTGCATCGTGCGGGCGCTGGAGGCGAACTCGACGCGGTGGGTGGCACTGGCGGGCGTCGCGCTCGGGTTCGCGTTCCTGGCCAAACTGCTGCAGGCGTTCCTGGTGGTGCCGGTGCTGGCACTGGTCGTGCTCGTCGCGGTCCCGGGCAGCTTCTGGAAGCGGTTGCGGGACCTGCTGGTCGGGCTCGTCGCCATGGTGGTGTCGGCCGGTTGGTACGTGGCCCTGGTCAGTCTGTGGCCCGCCGACTCCCGGCCCTATATCGGTGGCTCGACCGACAACAGCCTGCTCGAACTTGCGTTGGGATACAACGGTCTGGGCCGGGTGCTCGGCGGTGACGGCAACCCCACGCGCGGTGCCGGTCCGAGTGAAGGACCCGGCGGTGGTGGCGGCCCGGGTGGCGCGATGTTCGGTGGCGAACCCGGCATCACCCGGATATTCGGTGACGCCATGGGCACCGAGATCGCGTGGCTGCTGCCCGCAGCGTTG
This sequence comes from Mycobacterium sp., assembly GCA_016197405.1. Taxonomy (GTDB): domain Bacteria; phylum Actinomycetota; class Actinomycetes; order Mycobacteriales; family Mycobacteriaceae; genus Mycobacterium. The sequence goes on along the minus strand of JACPVR010000018.1, from coordinate 84,031 downwards.
ATTGGCCTCGTCGCCGGTCTGTGGTTCACCCGCCGCGCACCGCGCACCAGTCCGACCCGGGCGGGCCTGCTGCTGTGGGGCGGCTGGACCGTGGTGACGGTCGTGGTGTTCAGCTTCATGAAGGGGATCATGCACCCCTACTACACCATCGCGCTGGCGCCCGGCATCGCCGGCGTGCTGGCCATATCGGTGCGAGAGTTGTGGCGTGGCAGGCAATTCCGTAGCAGTCGCATAGTGCTCGGTGTGATGCTGGCGGGCACCGGGGTGTGGAGCTACGTCCTGCTGGACCGCACGCCGGACTGGCTGCCGTGGCTGCGCTGGGTCATGCTGGTCGGGTGCATCGTGGTTGCCGCCGTGCTCATCGTGGGCGGTCATCAACTGGGTCGCTACACCGCGGCGCTGGTCGCGGCGGGTCTGCTGCTGGGGCTCGGTGCCACCGCGGCATACACCGTCGAGACGGTGCTGCACGGCCACAGTGGCGCGATCCCGCTGTCCGGTACGGCCCGCGCCGGTGGCATGCCCGGACCCGGCGGACCCGGCGGACCCGGCGGACCGGGTGGTCACGGCGGACCGGGCGGCGAATCGAGTAAGCCCTCCGAGCGGTTGCAGGCGATGCTCAAGGATGCCGACAACCGATGGGCCGCAGCAACTGTGGGCTCGTTCAGCGCAGGCAGCCTCGAGCTGAACACCGGAGCCTCGGTGATGTCGATCGGCGGATTCGGCGGCGGTGACAACTCGCCGACGCTGCAGCAGTTCCAGCAGTACGTCGCCGACGGTCAGGTGCGCTATTTCGTGGCCGGTGACGGCCGTGGTCCCGGTCCGATGGGTGGTGGCGACAAGGAGTCTGCCGGCAGCCAGATCACCGCGTGGGTGAAGGCCAATTACACCGCCCAGACGATCGACGGCCAGACGGTCTACGACCTGCAGGCGGGCTGATCTGAGCCTGGCGGCGCCGGCACGGTCCTATACTTTGGTATGCGATCCATAGCCGGCGCCGCTGCCGCCGCCGCCGTTCTGATGCTTACCGGAGTGCCGGCGGCCATCGTGACGATCAACCCCAGCGGTGAGGCCCGAGCCGATGTCTGCGCCAGCGCCGGGCGGCGCATCTCGGTGGGCGGATGTGTCGACGTCGCCGGTGCGATCGCGGACTACGCGCCGCCGCCGGCCGCCTACGCCCCGTTGCCCGAGGATCTGACCCCCAATGCGACGGCCTGCGTGGGATACAACGGCCGGTGGGTGAACGCCAGCACCTGCACGCCGTAATCAGCACCGGCGCCTGACCGCGAAGTGTAGAAACGCGGTATGAAAAGCAAGCCGCCGTCCGCACGCATCGCGGACGCCAACGCCGGGCACCTGGCCACGCTGCCGTTTTCGGATACCGCCGATTTCGCCGACGCCGACCGCGGTTTCATCGCCGCGCTGCAGCCGTGCGTCGTCACCGCCGCCGACGGGCGGGTGGTCTGGGACAACGACGTCTACGGGTTCCTGACCGGGGATGCGCCGCCGTCGGTGCATCCCAGTCTGTGGCGGCAGTCGACACTGGCCGCCAAACAGGGCCTCTACGAGGTCGTCGAGGGCATCTACCAGGTGCGCGGGCTGGACCTGTCCAATATCAGCTTCATCGAAGGTGACACCGGGATCATCGTCATCGACCCGCTGGTCAGCACCGAGACCGCGGCGGCCGCGCTGGCGCTGTACCGCGCGCACCGGGGCGAGCGGCCCGTCAAGGCCGTCATCTACACCCACAGCCACGTCGACCATTTCGGTGGTGTGCTCGGGGTGACGACGCAGGCCGACGTCGACGCGGGAGAGGTCGTGGTGCTGGCGCCTGAGGGTTTAGTCGAGCACGCCGTGCAGGAGAACATCTACGCCGGCACCGCGATGACGCGCCGCGCCGCCTACATGTACGGCACCGTGCTGGCCCGCGGGCCACAGGGGCAGGTCGGCTGCGGACTGGGGCAGACACCGTCCACCGGCGAGGTCGCGATCATCGTGCCGACCGTCGACATCACCAGCACCGGCGAAACGCACACCGTCGACGGTGTCGAGATCGAGTTCCAGATGGCGCCGGGAACCGAGGCTCCGGCCGAGATGCACTTCTACTTCCCGAAGTTCCGCGCACTGTGCATGGCCGAGAACGCCACGCACAACCTGCACAATCTGCTGACCCTGCGCGGCGCGCTGGTGCGCGACCCGCACGGCTGGTCGGGTTACCTCACCGAGGCGATCGACCGATTCGCCGATCGCGCCGACGTGGTCTTCGCCTCCCATCACTGGCCCACCTGGGGCCGCGAGCGGATCGTGGAATACCTTTCCCTGCAACGGGATCTGTACGGATACCTGCACGACCAAACGTTGCGCCAGCTCAACCAGGGCTATACCGGTATCGAGATCGCCGAGACCTTCGCGATGCCGCCGGCGCTGGAGAAGGCATGGCACACCCATGGCTACTACGGATCGGTCAGCCATAACGTCAAGGCGGTCTATCAGCGCTACATGGGCTGGTTCGACGGTAACCCGGGCCGGCTCTGGCAGCACCCGCCGGAGGCCCTGGCGCCGCGTTATGTAGCTGCGATCGGCGGTATCGACCGGGTGGTCGAAGTCGCGCGGACGGCCTTCGAGGACGGTGATTATCGCTGGGCTGCAACACTTTTGGACCACGCAGTGTTCACCGACGACAAACACCCCGCGGCACGCGAACTCTACGCCGATGTGCTCGAACAACTGGCCTACGGCGCGGAGAACGCGACCTGGCGCAATTTCTTCCTGGCCGGTGCCACCGAACTGCGCGACGGCAACTTCGGTACGCCCGTGCAGACCACGTCGATGACCATGCTGTCGCAACTGTCCCCGGAACAGGTCTTCGACGCACTTGCCATCAGCGTCAACGGGCCCAAGGCCTGGGATCTCGACCTCGCGATCGACATCACCTTCGCCGACCTGGGTGCGAACTACCGGCTGACACTGCGCAACGGCGTGCTGGTGTACCGAAAGGTCCCAGCCGATGCCGAGACCGCGGGTGCCACGCTGACGCTGGCCACCAAGGTGCGCATATTGGGTTTGATGGCAGGCGATTTCGACAGCCCGGGCCTGGACATCGGCGGCGATCCGCAGGTCCTCACCGCACTCGTCGCGGTGCTGGACCGGCCCGACCCGGCCTTCAACATCATCACGCCGTGACGGATTCGCGCACCACGCGGTGCACGAACCCGAGTTTGGCCACCACCGCGGGCGCGATATCGAACGGATAGACCGGGGCCTTGCCCATGGCGGTGTTGACGCGGTTGAAGAACAACGACATCCACTTCCAGTCGAACAGCAGGCGCTCGATCGGCTCGTCGTCGTAGCTCTCCAGCGGTGCCACATCCCGCGGCGCGGCGAAACGCACCCGGTCGGCGTGCAGCACCATGCCCGCTTCGCGGGCGGTGTCGATGGTGTCGGTGATGTGCAGGTAGTGCGCGAAGCACTCGGCGAAATCCTCCCACGGGTGCATGGTGGCGTATTCGGAGATGAACGACGCACTCCAGTCCTCGGGCGCACCGAGCCGGTAATGGCGGTTGATGGCATCGGAGTAGCTGGCCTGCTCGTCGCCGAACAACGCCCGGCAGGCATCCAGGTACCGGTCGGCTCCGGACCCGTTCTCCACCAGGATGTTCTGGTAGTAGTGGCCCACTTCGTGGCGGAAGTGACCCAGCATGGTGCGGTAGGGCTCACCGAGCCGGACCCGCAGCTGTTCGCGGTAGGCGTCCAACGATTCGACCACGTCGATGGTGATGACACCGTTGGCGTGCCCGATCAGCACCTTCTCACCGGTGGTGTAACTGGACAGCAGGTCGAACGCCAGCCCGCCGTCGGAACGCCACCACGGATCGATCGGCAGACCGAGATCGTCGAGCTGATAGATCAGGCGGCGCAACGCCTCCGCCGTCGGCACCAACTTCTCCCTTGCCAGGGTGTCGTCGGGATCGGGCTCGTGCCGGATCAGCGAGTCCGCCAGGCAACGGCCGCGCTGGTACTGCGAACCGTCTTCGGGTGTCAGCCAGTTGCAGCCCAGCGCGACGGCCTGCGTGCATCGCACCCAGCGTTGACCGTCGACCACCGCGGTGCCGTCATCGGTGACGACCATGGACCTGCTCGGCAGGTGCAGACCCACCTGTGCCTGGCAGTTCGCGCAGCGGTCGGCCTCGAACGCGATGAAGCCCCGGCAGACCGGGCAGGCGAAGGCGCGCATACCGCATATCGTTGCACGCGCACCGAACCACCTGGAGGTACTCGATATGCAACTGCTTCTGATCCGGCATGCGCTGCCGCACCGCAGCGAGCACGGTCAGGGCTCGGACCCCGAGCTGTCCGAGGTCGGGCATGAGCAGGCCCGGCGGTTGCCCGCGGCGCTGCGCCGGTTTCCGGTGTCGCGGTTGGTCAGCAGCCCGCAGCGGCGCGCCGTGCAGACCGCCGGACCGGTCGCCGCCGAGCTGGGGCTGGGGGTCGACATCGAGGACCGGCTCGCAGAGTACGACCGGGACATGGCCGGTTATGTCCCGATCGAGCACCTGCGCACCGAACGGCCACAGGACTGGGCGCGGATGGCCGACGGGCACCTGCCGGGCGGGGTCGACGAGACGGCGTTCGGTGCGCGCATCGGTGCCGCCGTCGCCGATATCGTCGCCGCCGCCGACCACGAGGACACCGTGGCGGTCTTCGGTCACGGCGGAGTCATCAACATGCTGCTGCACGAGATCCTCGGCACCCGGCGGCCGCTGTCGTTTCCCATCGACTATGCGTCGGTGACCCGGCTGCTCTACTCGCGCAGCGGAAAGGCCACCGTCGTCAGCACCAACGGCACCGAACATGTCTGGGACCTGCTGCCCCGCAACCAGCGCCGCTGACCTTCCCCGCCGAGCGGCAGGGAAGGGGGTGATAGACAGAGCGGATGACAACGCTTGACGGGCTCGATCTGGCGGCACTCGACCGGCACCTCACCGAGGTCGGTATCAGCCGCGACGGTGAACTGCGGGCCGAGCTGATCTCCGGCGGCCGTTCCAACCTGACGTTCCTGGTCTACGACGACGCCTCCAAGTGGGTGCTGCGCCGCCCGCCCCTGCACGGCCTGACGCCGTCGGCGCATGACATGGCCCGGGAGTACCGCGTGGTGGCGGCGCTGGCCGACACCGTGGTCCCGGTGGCACACGCCGTCACCATGCGCGACGACGACTCGGTGCTGGGTGCGCCGTTCCAGATGGTCGACTTCGTGCCGGGCCGGGTGGTGCGCTACAGCGATCAGCTGCGCGCACTCGGCGACCAGGAGACCATCAATGCCTGCGTCGGCGCCCTGATCAAGGTGCTGGCCGATCTGCACGCCATCGATCCCGAAGCCGTCGGGCTCGGTGACTTCGGCAAGCCGACCGGGTACCTGGAACGCCAGGTCCGCCGGTGGGGCTCGCAGTGGGAACATGTCCGCCGCGACGACGACCCGCGCGACGCCGATGTGGCTCGACTGCATTCCGCTCTGGCGCAATCGATTCCGGCGCAGAGCCGGACGTCGATAGTGCACGGTGACTATCGAATCGACAACACCGTGATCGACGCCGAGGACGCCGGCACGGTGCGCGCCGTCCTGGACTGGGAGATGTCGACACTGGGTGATCCGCTCAGCGATGCCGCGTTGATGTGCATCTACCGCGACCCTGTCTTCAACCAGGTACATCCAGACGCCGCCTGGGCCTCGCCCGAGGTCCCCTCCATCGACGAACTGGCACAAGCGTATTCGCTGGCGTCAGGTCAGGATCTGGCGCACTGGGACTTCCATCTGGCGTTGGCGTTCTTCAAGCTGGCGATCATCGCCGCGGGGATCGACTTCCGCAACCGGATGGGCAGCGGTGCGGAAGGCTCCGATCAGGTGGGGAACTCCGTCGGTGCGCTGCTGGCCGCGGGTCTCAAGGCCGTGTCATAGGCCTCACAGTTTGACAGAGTGCCCGCGATGGGTAGAGATGGGCGTGATCGCACGGTCACCTCTACAGAAAGCGTGCCGCCATGAAGCGTGAAGTCGGGGCTCAACTCGATGTCGACATCACCGCCCCGACGACCCTGGAATTCCAGATCGCGGTGGCGCCCCAGCCGGGAGCGCAGGTGACCGAGCAGCTCTCATTCACCTTGGACGGCAACCCGATTCAAGCCAAAGAGATCATCGGCACGCACGGCAACCGGATCCACGTCTTCGATTCAGGTGTCGGCAACCTAAAGGCCAACTACTCCGCGACGATCATCGGGCAGGCGGATCCGGCGCCGTTCGAAGAGATCGACCTGTCGACCTACCTGCGGCCCAGTCGCTACGCCGAGGCCGACAAGTTCTTCGGTTTCGCCGCCACCGAGTTCGGTGAGTACACCGACTCGGCCACGCTGCTGGAGAAGGTGTCGTCCTGGGTGGGGACGCGGTTGCAGTACGTTCCGGGTTCCAGCGACCACATCGACGGTGCGGTGGACACCCTGCTGGCCGGACGCGGCGTGTGCCGTGACTACGCGCACCTGGTGGTGGCGCTGCTGCGCGCGGTCAACGTGCCCGCCCGGCTGGTCGCGGTCTACGCGCCGGGTTGCGAACCGATGGATTTCCACGCCGTCGCCGAGGCCTACGTCGACGGGCACTGGCGCGTCGTCGACGCCACCTGCCTGGCGCCCAGGCAGACCCTGGTGCGCATCGCGACCGGACGCGACGCCGCCGACACCGCGTTCCTGGACAACCACAAGGGTTCGATCAACCTGAACTCCGCGTGGGTCACGGCGTGGGTCGACGGCCCGCTGCCGTACGACCACATCGATCAGCTGGTGTCGATCAGCTAGCCGGTCGGGGGTGTTTGACCACAACACAAGGTGGGCAGATAACCGCGATGGATCACAGACCGGCTTTCAGATTGCGTTTGGCCGCCCGACGCAATTGGAAGATGCGGACCGCGCCCACCGCGACGGTCAGCAGGCCGCCGGCCACCGCCGCGAACAGGATGGCCACCCCCAGGGGCAGACTCCAGTGCCACCCGAGGAACGCGAATTCGGCGGACTCGGTGTTCTGGGAGATGAATATCAGCAGCACGATGAGAATCAGAAAGCCCAGGACAAGGGCGCCCCACATGGCGGCGGCCTTGGTGAACTTCACCGCTGATTCCGGTGTGGCGGCCGGTTTGTTCGACTTCGACGGTGGTGCCGGTGGCGGTGGCGGCGGCACGTCGGAGGCCGGCGGGATGTACGGGTCGCTGCTCATAGAGCCATCTTTGCCCTTTCAGCGGCAGAAACAAACACCTTGTGACAGGTCCTCACCGAGCACTCACGCTGCGTCAAAGTACGGCAAGAGCGCGCGCATACAGATAGTGTCGGCCAGATGACGATGCCGCGACGTCGTGTGCGGGCACCCTTGGCGGCAGCGGTCGCGCTGATCGTCATGCTGGCGACCGCCTGCGGCAGCTCGAATCCGCTTGGTGGCGGTCAAGTCTCGGGTGACCTCAAATCGATCACGGTGGGTTCCGCCGACTTCCCCGAATCCAAGATCATCGCCGAGATCTACGCGCAGGCGCTGGAGGCCAACGGCTTCGAGGTGAGCCGCAAGTTCGGCATCGGCAGCCGCGAGACCTATGTGCCGGCGGTCAAGGACCACTCGATCGACCTGATCCCCGAGTACACCGGAAATCTGCTGCAGTACTTCGACAAGCAGACCAAAGCCACCGATCCCGATGCGGTGCTGCTGGCGCTGTACAACGCCGTTCCCGGCGACCTGACGATCCTCACCCCGGCACCGGCCAACGACCAGGACGCCGTCGTCGTCACCGCCGAGAGACGGCCCAGAAGTGGAATCTGAAGACCATCGGCGACCTCGCGGCGCATTCGGCGGAGGTGAAGTTCGGCGCGCCCTCGGAATTCCTCAACCGGACCGAGGGTCTTCCGGGCCTGAAAGCCAAGTACAACCTCGATATCGCGCCGTCGAATTTCATCGCCATCAGCGACGGCGGCGGCCCGGCCACGGTGCGGGCACTGGTGGACGGCACCGTGACGGCCGCCGACATCTTCACCACCTCGGCTGCCATCCCGCAGAACAACCTGGTGGTCCTGCAGGATCCGAAGAACAACTTCCTGGCGGCCAATGTGGTGCCGCTGGTGGCCTCGCAGAAGATGTCCGACCAACTCAAGACCGTGCTGAACGCCGTGTCGGCCAAGCTGACCACCGAGGCGCTCATCGAGATGAACACCGAGACGTCGGGTAACAGCGGTATCGACCCCGACGAAGCGGCCGAGAAGTGGATCAAGGCCAATGGCTTCGACAAGCCGATCGGATAGGGCGACACGTGATCACCTTTGACAAGGTCACCAAGAAATATCCCGACGGCACCGTGGCCGTCGACGATCTGACCCTCGACGTCCCCGATGGCACCCTGACGGTTTTCGTGGGCCCGTCGGGCTGCGGTAAGACGACCTCGATGCGGATGATCAACCGGATGATCGACCCGACATCGGGCACGCTCACGGTCGACGGCAAGGACGTCACGGCGGTCGACGCCGTCAAATTGCGTCTCGGTATCGGCTATGTCATCCAGAGTGCGGGGCTGATGCCCCATCTGAAGGTCATCGACAATGTGGCCACCGTGCCGGTGCTCAAGGGCGAGTCGCGGCGCACCGCCCGCAAGAACGCGCTGGCAGTGTTGGAGCGGGTCGGCCTGGATCCCAAGCTGGCCAACCGATATCCGGCCCAGCTCTCCGGTGGCCAGCAGCAACGGGTCGGGGTGGCCCGGGCGCTGGCGGCCGATCCGCCGATCCTGTTGATGGACGAACCGTTCAGTGCCGTCGACCCGGTGGTGCGCGAAGAGCTGCAAACCGAAATCCTGCGACTGCAAAGCGAATTGCGTAAGACCATCGTGTTCGTCACGCACGATATCGACGAGGCCATCAAGCTGGGCGACAAGGTCGCGGTGTTCGGCCGCGGTGGAAAGCTGCAGCAGTACGACGCGCCTGAGCGGTTGCTGTCCAACCCCGCCAACGATTTCGTCGCCGGCTTCATCGGTAATGACCGCGGTTATCGCGGGCTGCAGTTCGCGGGCGCCGAAGGCCTTCCGCTGCATGAGGTCACGACCGTCGACGAGGCCGGTGTCGACGCGCTGGAACTCGGCGTGGGCGACTGGGTTCTGGTCACCAGGCCGGACGGCTCGCCCTTCGCCTGGATCGACCGCGACGGCGTTGCACTGCACCGCGACGGAAAATCGTTGTACGACAGCACCGTTGCCGGTGGGTCGCTTTTCACCCCGGATGGCACACTGCGGCTTGCCCTGGATGCCGCGTTGTCGTCGCCGTCGGGGCTCGGAGTCGCGGTCGACGCCGACAGGAAGGTGCTCGGCGGGGTCAGGGCCGATGACGTGCTGCAGGCGCTCAAAGCCCGCCCGCGCGATCCCTGGGGAGCAGCGACCTAAGTGAACTACCTGCTGACCCACCTCGACGACGCGTGGGAGCTCACGCTCATCCACCTGTGGTTGTCGTTGCTGCCGTTGGCGTTGGGATTGCTCATCGCGGTGCCGCTGGGAGCGTTGGTGCACCGCACCAAGGTGCTGCGGCGGATCACCACCGTCGCGGCCAGCATCATCTTCACCATCCCGTCGCTGGCGCTGTTCGTGGTGCTGCCGCTGCTGATCCCGACGACGATCCTGTCGCCGGCCAACGTCATCGTGGCACTGACCCTCTACACCGTTGCCCTACTGGTGCGGGCGGTTCCCGAAGCGCTCGACGCGGTGCCGCCTGCGGTGCTCGACGCCGCCACCGCGGTCGGATACCGGCCACTGGTACGGGTTCTGAAAGTCGAACTGCCGCTGGCTGTTCCGGTGCTCGTCGCCAGCCTGCGAGTGGTCGCGGTCACCAATATCTCGATGGTCTCGGTCGGCTCGGTCATCGGGATCGGCGGTCTGGGCACCTGGTTCACCGACGGCTACCAGTCCGACAAGAGCGATCAGATCATCGCCGGCATCATCGCGATCTTCGTGCTGGCGCTCGTCATCGACACGCTGATCATGTTCGCCGGCAAGATCGCCACACCCTGGACCAGGGCAGGCACCGTCAGCCGGCGGGCGAAGGCGGCGGCCCGATGAACTTCCTGCACGAGGCACTGGCCTACATCTTCACCGCGGCCAACTGGTCGGGTAACGCCGGACTGGCGGTGCGCATCCTGGAGCACCTGCAGTACACCGCCGTCGCCGTGCTGTTCTCGGCGGTGGTCGCGATCCCGATCGGCATGGTCATCGGCCACACCGGGCGCGGCACCTTCCTGGTGGTCACCGGTGTCAACGCGCTGCGTGCGCTACCGACACTCGGTGTCCTGCTGCTCGGCGTCCTGCTGTGGGGTCTCGGGCTCGTCCCGCCGACGGTCGCGTTGATGCTGCTGGGCATCCCGCCGCTGCTGGCGGGCACGTACGCCGGTATCGCCAATGTCGACCGCACCGTGGTGGATGCCGCCAGATCGATGGGGATGACCGAAACGCAGGTGCTGCTGCGTGTCGAGGTGCGCAATGCGCTGCCGCTCATCCTCGGCGGTCTGCGGACCGCCACCTTGCAGATCGTCGCGACGGCCACCGTCGCGGCCTACGCCAGCCTCGGCGGTCTGGGGCGCTACCTCATCGACGGCATCAAGGTCCGCGAGTTCTACCTCGCGCTGGTGGGCGCCCTGATGGTGACGGCACTGGCGCTGATCCTGGATGCCGCCCTGGCCTTCGTGGTGTGGCTTTCCGAACCCGGCACCGACCGATTCCGCCGGATGCCGCAGCCCCTGCTCAGCGACGAAGTGGCACTCGAATCGAAACCGACTTCGCGACCACCCCACGCGCGCGGCGATCCGTCGCTTACGGTAGATGGGTGAGTTCAGCCTCAGCTCCGCCCCAAACATCCTGGCCGGCCATCCTGACCTGGCGCGCCGACGACTCGCTGCGGATGGAATCCGTTCGCGTCCAGTTGAGCGGCAACCGGATCAAGGCCTACGGCCGGATCGTCTCGGCGGCGTCGGAGTCGACACCGGCCTTCTCGGCGTCCTATGACCTGGTCACCGACGAAGCCGGCGGTACCAAGAGGCTTTCGATGACGGTGACCATGGCCGAGCGGGAACGCCAACTGTCGATCGCGCGCGACGAAGAGAACATGTGGCTCGTGCAGGACCACACCGGGCAGACCTCACGCAATGCCTATGACGGCGCGATGGACGTCGACGTGGTGTTCAGCCCGTTCTTCAACGCGTTGCCCATCCGGCGCACCGGATTGCATCGGCGCGCCGACTCGGTGAGTCTGCCGGTTGTGTACGTGTGGCTGCCGGACCTGATCGTCGGACCGGTCACCACCAGCTATGCCAGCTCCGAGGCGGGCGGCGGCATCAAGGTGGTGTCCCCGGTCGCCGAAACCACCGTCACGGTCGACGGCGAGGGTTTCATCCTGGACTATCCGGGCCTGGCAGAGCGGATCTGACCACCGCGCCGGCGCGACCGGCAGCGGCCAGTTCCTGGCGCCAGTCGGGGCTGCCCAATCGCACGGTGAGAATCTCGGGCCTGCTGAAACTGTCGTAGCGGATCCGGGCGGCGTGCCCTTCCTCCACCAGTTCGGCCACCGAGGTGTTCTGGGCCAGGCTGTGCCGGGCCTGCTGCAAGAGGCCTATCGCGCGGTCGAGCACCGTCAGCAGGTCGGTGGCATTGGCCTCGCACATCGCCCGCACCAGGTCCGGTGCGGTGCCCGCGACCCGGGTCGAATCCCGGAACGATCCCGCGGCCAGCGCGAAGGCCAGCGGTACCTCGCCGGCGGTGACGGCCAGTGCCTCGGCGGTCAGATGCGGCAGGTGTGAGATGGCGGCCGCGGCGGCGTCGTGTTCGTCCGAGCGCGCCGGCACCACGAAGGAACCGCAGTCCAGCGCCAGGTGCATCACCGTCGACCACACCGCGGCGTCCACGTGATCGTCGACCGAGAGCACCCAGGCCGCGTCGCGGAACAGCCCGGCGGTACCGGCGGCCCACCCCGAATGCGCGGTGCCGGTCATGGGGTGACCGCCGACGAAGTGGGTGAGCAGCCCGGCGTCACGAACCGCGTCGAGCACCGCGGCCTTGACGCTGACCACATCGGTCAACGGGCACTGGGCGGCCTGCTCGGCGACGCGGGCCAGCATCATCGGCAATGCAGGCATCGGGACGGCCAGCACGATCAGCGCAGCGGACTGCGCGGCCCGGTCCAGGACCGCGGTCAGGTCGGTGGAGGCATCGAAACCGTCGAACTCGGCAGCGGCCGCGCCGTCCACCGAGCGGTTGTAGCCGAATACCTCCCACCCGGCCGCCTTGGCCGCGCGGAGCAGTGAGCCGCCGATCAGCCCGAGGCCGAGCACACATACCGGGCGCCGGTGCGCGGGCATTGTCACGCTCCAAGGTTGACACATCCGGCCGTGCCCCGGACGAATGCCTGGTCAAGCCGGCGGCCTGAGGACTAGCGTTAGCGCTCATGGGACCTCAGCGGGCGTCGAAACAGAACGCCCCGGACACCGGACAAGACACCCCCGACGGGTTCGGGGTCGCCGTCGTCCGCGAGGACGGCAAATGGCGGTGCACGGCGATGAGGTCTGCGGCGCTGTCCAGTTTGGCTGCCGCCGAGACTGAATTGCGTGAGCTGCGCAGCGCCGGAGCGGTTTTCGGACTGCTCTACATCGGCGACGACGACTATGACTTCTTCATCATCGTGCGGCCGGCGCCGTCGGGGACGCATCTGCTGCTCTCGGATGCCACCGCGGCGCTGGACTATGACATCGCTGCCGAGGCGCTGGAGCACCTCGATGCCGATATCGACGACGACGACCTCGAAGACGCCGATCCGTTCGAGGAGGGTGACGTCAACCTGTTGTCCGATATCGGCCTGCCCGGTGATGTGCTCGGCGTGATCCTGTCCGATACCGAGCTCTATGCCGACGAGCAGCTGACCCGGATCGCCAGAGAGATGGGCTTCGGCGACGAGCTGGCGGCGGTGTTGGACAAACTCGATCGGTGAACCGCGCTTTCCCCACCGACGAGGACCTGATCAGGGCCGCGCTGGCGGCGGCGGGCGCCGCCGATCCGCGTGATGTGCCGATCGGAGCCGTCATCGTCGACGCCGACGGTGTGGAGTTGGCCCGCGCCGCCAACGCCCGTGAGGAACTGGGTGATCCCACCGCGCACGCCGAGATCCTGGCGTTGCGGGCGGCCGCCGCGGTGCACGGTGACGGATGGCGGTTGGAAGGCGCGACGCTGGCGGTGACCGTCGAGCCCTGCACCATGTGTGCGGGCGCGCTGGTGGCCGCCCGGGTGGCGCGGGTGGTCTTCGGCGCGTGGGAGCCCAAGACCGGTGCGGTCGGTTCGTTGTGGGATGTGGTGCGCGACCGCCGGCTCACGCACCGACCGCAGGTGCGCGGCGGGGTCCTGGCCGACGAGTGCGGCGCCGCTCTGACCGCGTTCTTCGCCCGCCACCGCTGACCTTCCTCCCCTCGCCCGCGAGCGTGCGTGTCCCCGGCCGACGCGCCGCCGAATTCTCGTGCACTGCGCACGCTCGCGGGCGATTAGGGCGCAGTCCGGGGTGGCCGGTAAGCTGCCACACGGTGGCGTGTCCGAGCGGCCTAAGGAGCACGCCTCGAAAGCGTGTGACGGGTAACCCCCGTCCGAGGGTTCAAATCCCTCCGCCACCGCCATAGCCCCGAACATGCCAACGCAGGTGAGGGGCTGTTTTTATGCCTGCTGCGCGCCTTCCGGGGTGTGAAGCCGTACCTATCGCGGACGAACCTGAGTGCGTGTTTCTGCTTCGGTGTGCCGACCCGGGAAGGCGGGCCGATCGTAAATCGACAGCGACGCCATCCGTGGATAGAGGATCGCTGGGCCGAGCCATCGAGCAACGAAGCGGCGCAACGCGAGTCCCTCACGCGGTTGCTCGCCAGGATCGGTCAGCATGGACTGCACCGTGCGCAAGGTCATCTCGGCAAGGTCACGGAGGGCGGGGGCATCGAAGCCGTGAAGTTCCCAATCAACCTCGAGTTTATGAAAAGCCGTCAAGCAGAACGAGATTGCCGTGTCGGAGGATAGCGACGTGACCGCTTCGCCGTCATTTCGCGCAGTCAGCAGGCTTTCTAGCTGCGGATCGCCGACGAGGTTCTCGACTCCGAAAGCAATACACTCCACCACCACCGCGACCGGGTCTTCGAGGCCACTGACGTGGTGGGCAACCTGGTCGATGAATCCGTTGACGGCACGCATCCCGCTGGCCATGAGCAATGCGTCAGCATTGGGAAAGTAGCGGTACACCGTTTGGCGTGTGACCCCGAGCCTGCGGGCGACGTCGGCCAGACGTATCGCCGCTCCGTTTTCGGCGACCTCCTCGTCAACCGCGCTCAGGATGCGCGAAATAGCCTCCTCGTCCGAAGAGGGCGTCGAACCTGCCCAGCCGCGACTACGCACTCGCCGTCACCACCCTTGCGCTGGTGAACTCAATCGAAAGAGTCGACGGCCCGGTCATTCCCAGTAACGGCTTCCACGGAGCCGGACCAACGCGGTGAGCGTCCGGCAGGCGGCGCGTAAGGACTGTGAGTGCTTCCGCGAGTTCGCGGCGTGCGAGATTCGCCCCTAGGCAGTAATGCGCGCCGCCACCGAACGTGAGAATTGCGGGAACGTCGTTGCGCGCGATGTCGAAGCGGTCCGCATCGTCATAGATCGCTGGATCTCGGTTGGCGGCGAAGGTGTTGACGACGACGAGCGTTCCTGCCGGGAACAAGAAGCCACCGAATTCGACATCGTCAGTGGCGGCTCGCGGCACGATGCAGGCTGCGGGCGAGTGGCGCATGCTTTCGTCAACGGCCTGCATCGCAAGCTCTGGTTGGTCGCGCAACTTCGCCCATTGGTCCGGATGCTCGCACAGCACCTGCACTGACGCCGACAATTGGTTTCGCGTCGTGTCCGTTCCGGCCATCAGGAATCCGGCCACCAGCATGCGGAGTTCGTCGAGGTTGAGCCGGTCGCCGTCACTTTCGGCACGGATTAGTTCTGACAGCAGGTCTTCCTTGAGGTTGTCTCGTCGGGCCGAGACCATCCCGTCGACGTAGGCGTCGAGTTCGCTCCACGCGCGCATAATCGCGGCCTCGTCGAAGTTGACGTCAGGCTGGAAGTTGAGGGCCTTGAATACCTCCTCTGTCCAGTCCGCGAACATCTGCCAGTCCTCGCGGGGCGCACCGAGCAGCGCGCAGATGATCGGGGTCGGGTACTGGTACGAGATGTCGGTCACGACATCGCACCGTCCGGCGTCCGCGACCTGGTCGATCAACCCGTTGACCACGTCGCGGATCGTGTTTTCAAGACGCGAGGTCGCACGAGGGGTGAACGCCTTGGATACCAGCTTGCGCAACCGGATATGTGATGCACCGTCCAGTCCCAGGAGGCTGTTCGCCATCTTGTCGAACAACGGCCCTGACGTGATGCCTTGTGCCGCCAGGGTGACTCCGGGTGGTAGGCGGAATCTGTTGTCGCGCAAAAGGTCGCGAGCCATCTCATAGGACAGTATCTCCGGACCGAGCGGCCCGATTGCGATAGGTGAACGCGATTGTGCGTTCCGGACGTCCTCGAGGACGTCATGTGGAGTGGCGTTGAGGTCGTAGCTGAACGTGGGTAGGCCGGAGTCGAAGACGCTGGGAGCAGTGCTGTTCGCGTTCATCAATCGTCTTCCAATCCCGCCGTCACCGGCGGATCCGCGGACGTAAGTGATGAAAGCGTATGACCAAAGTGCCATCATCGTCAATGAACCTGGCTATATGTCAAGTTAGAGGAAAGGATTCACTACTGTGATCATACGTTCCAGCGTCAAGCGTCCGTTTTTGCGGCAGACCGCACGCCTGCCCGCGTGCCCACGCCCTGCTCACAATTGACCACGAACCAGGAGGATAGAGGCCGCTTCGAGCCGCTGAGGCGCGGTGTGGATAGGGTTCAAATCCCTGCGCCACCGCCAACCGCCCTCCTTCGGGCCGGGCGGTTTCTGCCTCAGTCGGTGGACGACCCGCGGGCGCGCTTCTCGGCGTACATGTACTGGTCGGCCAGCCGCATCAGATTGCTCTCGCCGGTGGCGATGCCCGCGCTGAAGCCGACCGGCGCTCCGTCCTGGCTCCAGCGGTCGCGCAGGCGCTCGACAACCTGCTCGGCCTGCTCTCGGTCGGCACCGATCAGCATCAGCAGGAACTCGTCGCCGCCGATGCGAAACACGATGTCGCCCTTGCGAACTGCCCAGCGAAGCGCGTCGGCGAATGCGATCAGCACATCGTCGCCGGCGTGGTGACCGTGGCGATCGTTGTAGGGCTTGAAGTTGTCGAGGTCGATCAGCACGACGGCCGAGTCACTGGCGTGCTCGGATAGTTGTCGCTCGAGAGTGCTGCGGTCCAGCAGCTTGGTCAGGGCGTCGGTCTCGGCGATCCGGCGCAGCAGCGCGCTCTGGCTGTTCAGCCGTGCGATGAGCCGAGCCGGCACCTCGGCGACGATGACCCACATGATCGCGGTCGCCACCACGATGGGTATGGCGCCCGGCAGGTGTTTGGCACCACCGACGACGTAGGCGACGACGCCGAGCGGAACTATCAACAGTGAATGCCATGGCGGCCGGGTGAGGCCTATATAGGCGAAAGTGATCGTGATGGTGCCGGGCAGGTCTCGGGTGGCGGCCGGATCGATCGCCCCGGCGACAATGGTGACCAGCAATGCCGCCACCGGCCAGCCGATGAGCAGTCCGTGTCGGTGCTGCCAGCCCAGGAACCGGCCGGCCGACGCGACGACGGCGGCCAGCAGAGCAGCCGCGCCGAGCGTTCGGAACAGCCGTGGGTCGGCCGCGGTGCCCCCGACATGCCACTCGGCTGCGGCGAACACCAGCAGCATCAGCAGGAATCCGCCGAGACCGATCGCATGCCAGCGCACTGCCGAGAGTGCGCTATCGCCGCGGTGGGGCACGCTCACCAGAATAGGGTCGCCGAGGCCGAGCCGACGGACCGACCCGAATCAAGATTTGCCAGGCGATATCGCAGGCCGGTTCCGGTGCGCGACGCCCGGTGTTCGAAAACGCGCGAACGTTGGCGGGAGACTCCAGAGTGTCATTAACCAAATAGTGTCACTTAGTAGGTTTGAACTGGAAAAAGTCGATTTGAAAAGATTCGCCGCGACGCTCGTCAATTTATTTGGCCGTTCGCTTGTGGATGGCCGGAACTAGGTGCACTATGGCGACTAGGCAACTCGCCACGTGTTCGCTACCGGGAGCGACGCCCCATAGGGAAAAGGTTGACTCACGTGAAACTCTCGGACTTCGGGCATCGGGTCGCCGCGTCCCATGGCTACTCCAGATCTGGCCGGGCCAGCTTTCTGCCGCACCTGCGGTGGGAATTGGAACAGGTGATGTCCCGGGTGCGGCCAGAAGATCTGTCAGCCGTCGAGATCGCCGCGATCCTCACGATCTTGACTCCCGCGCACTGCCGGGTCATCGGCGGACCAGCCGCGCGGCCAGGCCGGAGGGCTCGGTTGCGCAGCGAGCAGCCGTCGCCGGAGTTCGCTCAGTAACGAGTCGCTGGACACCTGCGTGAGGTCCCCGGTCAGCGTCGTCAGTTCGACCACGCCGAGATCCTCGCTGGTGAGGTAGCCGGCGGCGATCAAGGCTTCCACCGGCGACCGGTTGTATGCGCGCGCGAATGCGACGGCAGCCTCGGCACGCGGTGTGTGCTTGTCACGTTGCCAGCGCGAGATGCTGGACTGATCGATACCGGTTGCTGCCGCGATGGCTTTCTGGGTCGCGGCCCCGGTCACCGTCACGACGTAGCGCCACCACGCCGAATCGGTCATATCGTCAGCGTATGGCACAAATCTGTGACCGCCGCGCCTCCCGCGGGCGGGGCGTGTCGATGCCGCGCCGCCCAGGGGCGTGATTCCTTTGCGCACCACCCACCGTCCGCAGCTGCGGTAGCGAAGGTACGTTTGCTGGGCCTTGCGTGCACGCATGCATAAATGTATGATTAATCGCATACACGCTGGGCTGCGAATTGAGGGGGACGTGTTCGCGACCACCCGTCGCGACAGCCGGTCAGCGTGGGCGGACATGCCACCCGGCAAATCTGCGGTGTGGCTCCAATGAGCCAGAAATACCTGAAATAGGAGCTTTCGATAATGAGAAAAACCATGTACCCGTACGCAACGGGCATTGCCATCGCAGGCGCCGGCGCGTTGTTCGCCCTCGCCCCCGCAACTGCGCAGGCCGCGCCGACGCTGACCGCGCCGTCGTCCCCGGTGACCGGGATCAGCTGCCTCATGGTGACCGACACTTGCTCGCAGAGCGGCGCCATCGGTTCCAACTTCGTGATCAGCCCCAATCTGCCCACCCCGAACGCGCTGGCGGCGACATTTGTCGGTGCGGGCGCCAACGCGCCGCTGTACAACCTCATCGGACTGGTCGGGCAGATCCCGATCGTCAACATCTTCATCTCCAACGGCACCAACGGGGCCGCGGGAACCGGGGCGAACGGCGGCAACGCCGGCCTGCTCGCCGGCTTCGGCGGCGTGGGTGGATCAGGGGCGGCCGGCATCGCCGGCGGTACGGGTGGCAAGGGGGCTTTGTTCATCGGCAACGGTGGTAACGGTGGGGCCGGCGGCTTCGGCGCGGCCGGCGGTAACGGTGGTAATTCCGGCCTGCTGGCGCACCTGGCCAGTGGTGGTGTCGGCGGTGCAGGCGGTGACGGTGCCGCGGGCGGCAATGGCGGTAACTCCGGCCTGCTCGCCCACTTCAGCAGTGGCGGCGCCGGTGGCGCAGGCGGTGTCGGATCGACAGGTGGTAACGGTGGAAACGCCGGTGCGCTGGCGCTGTTTGGTCACGGCGGCAGTGGCGGCGTCGGCGGTAGCGGAACCCCGGGCACCGATGGCGCAGATGCGACCGGCACGGCCGCGGCCGGTGCCACCGGAGCGAACGGCACGGTTGTCGGCAGCAATGGTGCCGATGGCGTGAACCCGGCAGCCGGCGGAGCCGCGGGCACCGAGGGAGCAGCGGGAGCGGCAGGCACGGTCACCGGTGGTGACGGGCTGCCGGGCACCTCCGGTAATCCGGGTGGCGCGGGTGGGGCCGGCGGCGCGGTTGCCGGTACGGCTCCGGTCGCCACGGGCGGTAACGGCGCCAACGGCGCCAACGGAACACCGGGTGCCAACGGTGGCGCGGGCGGCGCGGGCGGTGCCGCTTCGACCACGGGTGCCGGGGCAATCGCCATCGGTGGCAACGGGGCCGTCGGCGGTAACGGTGGGATCGGAGCCACCGACGGTGGCGCAGGCGGCGCGGGTGGCGCTGCGACGAGTACCAGCGGCGTAGGTGTCGGAGGCAATGGCGCCAACGGTGGCGACGGTGGAATCGGCGCGGCGGGCGGCAACGGTGGAACCGGCAGCGCCGGCGGTACCGGTGGAGCGGGCGCCAACGGCGTCACCACGGGCGGCACGGGCACCGCGGGCGGAAACGCGGGTGCCGGTGGTAACGGTGGCACCGGTGGTCTGTTCGGTGGCGGCGGCGCTGCGGGTAACGGTGGGACCGGCGGAGCCGGTGGTACCGGCGGGACCGGCCAGGCCGGCGGTGCCGGTGGTACCGGTGGAACGGGTGCGGCCGGTGGCAACGGTGGTGACGGTGCCGCTGGTGGCAACGGTGGCTCCGGTGGAGCCGGCGGCGCGGGCACGGGTGCCGGTGGCACCGGAGTCGGTGGTACCGGTGGCACAGGTGGTTCGGGCGCAACCGGTGGAGCGGGCGGAACTGCCGGCAGCGGTGGCAGTGGTGGCACCGGTGGCAGCGGTGGTACCGGTGCTGCAGGTGGAACCGGAGGCACGGGCGGCACGGGCTCGACAGCCGGAACCGCCGGTGGCGGTGGGTTGTTCGGCCACACCGGCTCGGCGGGTACCGCGGGAGACAACGGTGCCACAGGCGCCAACGGATCTGCCGGCGCCAACGGGGCCAACGGCAGCACTGGTGCAACCGGTGCGTCGGGCAGCGGCGGGTCAGCAGGTGCCGGCGGTAACGCAGGTGCCAATGGGGCCAACGGCGCTTCCTCGTAACCCAACCGAGGGCTCATGAGAGTCCGACAGGAGTCGGGGGCGTCGGCAATGCCGGCGCCCCCGCTTTTCCATAGACAGGTATGCGCCATGACAACCCAGATCGATCATCGCCCGACGAGTTTCGCGGGCTTTCCAGACATCGAAGCGCCGGCATCCGCGGTGCAGGATGTGGGCAGGTTGTTACTGGACTGCGCCGACCGGCCCGGTCTGGTGGCAGCGGTCAGCGCGTTCCTTGCCGGCGCTGGCGCGAACATCGTTTCACTGGACCAACATTCGACCCGGCAGGCCGGGGGCACGTTCATGCAGCGGGCCATCTTTCATCTGCCGGGGCTCTCGGCGCGGCGTGACGCACTGGAACGCGATTTCGCCGAACAGTTGGCGGGGCGCTTCGCTATGAGATTCACCCTCACCGAGGCCGCTGCGCCCAAGCGTGTCGCGATCATGGCCTCCGAGGCCGACCACTGTCTGCTGGATCTGTTGTGGCGCAACCGTCGTGGCGAACTCGATATGACCGTGGTGATGGTGATCTCCAACCATCCGGCACTGGCCGAACAGGTACGCCCTTTCGGTGTGCCGTTTCTGCACGTGCCTGCCAACAAGGACATCCGGGCGGAGGCCGAACGGCGTCAACTCGAGGCGCTGCGCGGCAATGTCGATCTGGTGGTGCTCGCGCGGTACATGCAGATCGTCTCGCCGCACTTCCTTTCCGAAGTCGGTTGTCCACTGATCAACATCCATCACTCCTTCCTGCCCTCGTTCGTGGGCGCCGCACCGTACCGGCGGGCCAAGGAGCGCGGCGTGAAATTAGTCGGCGCGACAGCGCATTACGTGACCGAGAACCTGGACGAGGGACCGATCATCGAACAGGATGTCGTGCGCGTCGATCATCGACACAGCGTCGCGGACCTGATCCGCATGGGCGCCGATGTCGAGCGCGCCGTGCTGTCCCGGGCGGTGCTCTGGCACTGCGAGGACCGGATCATCCGACACGGTAACCACACCGTCGTCTTCTAGCGCCGGCTCATTCGGCACTGCCTGCCCTGAGGAGATCGAGCAGCTCTGTGGCGGCACCGACGCGCTCCGCGTCGGCGCCGAGTGCGGCGGCGAGCAAGGCGGCGCGTCGAGACCGGATGATGGCGATGTTCTTCTCGGCGAACGCGGTGACGACCAGGTTGGCGGTGCGCCCGTCGGACGGATCGTCGTGACGTTGCACCAGGGACTGCTTCTCCAGGGTGCGCAGTGCGGCGCTGAAATTACTGGTCCGCATACGTAGGTCCTGGGCGACATCGCTGGGCCGGCAGCCCGGGTGGCGGTCGATGTACTCCAGGACCGCGGCTTCGATGAGTGACAGGGGCACAACCGTTTCGGCGGCCTGGTCCCATGATCGGATGACGCGGGCGGCGTGCATGATCGCATCCGCGAAGTCGGCGAGGGCTGCAGCGCGATCGGTTTCCGGGGCGGCGGGCATGGCTCGACTTTACCAAATATAGCTATGTATATATAGTTACTGAAACATAGCTATAAGGGGAAGTTGATGACCTCATCGAGCGAGCTCGTCGGGGATCCGGCCGCCGCGACCACACCGAGTCGACCGGCGGTGACGGGCCCGCTGCTGTTGGTGCTGGCGCTGTTGTCGGCGGTCGCACCGTTTGCGACCGACCTCTACCTCTCGGCATTTCCGCTGATGACATCCGATCTCGGCACCTCCGCCACCTGGATCCAACTGACGCTGACGGCGTTCTTGGTCGGTATCGCATTGGGGCAGTTGGTTTTCGGGCCATTGTCCGACCGGTTCGGCCGGGTCAGACCGTTGGTGGTCGGGTCGCTGCTGTGTCTCGGCGCCAGCGCGCTGACCGCGTTGGCACCCACGGTGGAGATCCTGGTGGCGGCCCGGTTCGCGCAAGGGATCACCGGCGCGGCAGGCATGGTGATCGGGCGGGCCATCATCTCCGACCTGGCCGTCGGTGCCGCAGCGGCCCGCGCGTTCAGCCTGATGATGATCGTCGGCGGTGTCGCGCCGGTGGTCGCCCCGGTCCTGGGCAGCGTCCTGGTGACCCCCTTCGGCTGGCGCGGTGTGCTGTGGGTGGTCTTCGGTCTGGTCGCGGTGATGTTCGTCGGTGTCGTGGCAGTGGTTCGCGAGACCCATACCGGTGCCCGCCGCGCGCAGGCCCGGGCCGATCGGGCCGGTTCGTCGTCGGCCCGGCGGGAGCTGACCTCTCGCGTCTTCGTCGGCAACGCGCTGGCCTTCGCTTTCGGCTTCGCCACCATGATGGCCTACATATCGGCGTCGCCATTCGTGTACCAGGTGATGATGGGATTCAGCGAGGTGCAGTACGGGATCGCGTTCGGCGTCAACGCACTTGGCCTGGCCGCGGTCAGCGCCGTGTCCGCGCGCCTGACCGCCACCCGGTCGATCCGGGCACTCGCCGGCACCGGCCTGGCGTTGTGCCTGGCCGGCACCGTCGCGCTGGGTGTCATCGTCGCAGTCGGGGCGCCGGCCTGGCTGATGGCCGTCCCGTTGTGGGTGGCGGTCGCCAGTCTAGGGCTGGTCTTCGGTAACACCACGGCGCTGTCGTTGAGCGCCGCGACGCGCGCGGCCGGCTCGGCCTCGGCGGTGCTGGGGGCACTGCAGTTCGGGCTCGGTGCGGTGGTGTCGCCGCTGGTGGGGATGGGCGGTGAGCACACCGCCGGTCCGCTTGCGATCGTGATGCTGACGACGAGCGTCGTTGCGTGCGTGGCGTTCACGCTCGGTCACGCGACGAACGGCCTAGTCGGACTCCGGATCCGGCGGGTCTGCCGGCTCTGGAGGCGGCGCCTTACCCAGCCAGGCTTTGAGCCGGACCAGCTGGCTGGCGACGAGCCCGAGACCGAGCAGCAGCCCGACGGCGATGGCGATGGCAGCGGTCAACGGACGCCTTTCTGTGCGGCGCCTTCCACCCTAGGCGCCCACAAGCGTCAGTACCCGAAATCGATCTTGGCGGAATTGTCGCCCTGCTGGCCCATCAGCGTGGTGTAGGCCTCCATCACCAGGTCACCGTCCTCGTGGATGCAGGTGTTCTTGCTGACGACGATGTCGGCTCCGAAGCGCTCCTGCACCGAGACGATGTCGAAGTGGCACCGCAGTCGATCGCCGGCCACCACGGGACGGTGGTAGACGAATTTTTGGTCGACCTGCACGATCTGCATCGTCTACAGCCCGACGTCGACGGTGCGGAAGAAGTCCTGCTGAGCCAGCAGCGCGAAAAGCGTCATGAACGTCACCGGTGCGACAAGGCCGTCGTAGCCCAGTTCGGCGGCGGCCGCGTCATCGAAGCTGGCGGGGTCCTGGCTCTTGACGGCCTTGGCGAACTCCCTGATCTTCTCCCGTCCGACCTCGAAATAGTCGGGGTACACGTGGCGCATGCCACGGATGTCGGTCTTGAGAGCCATGGTTATGCCAAGAGCGCATCCGACACGACGTGAACATGTTGTCTGTCAAAACGATTCGCGGACATGGCGGTGGGGAGCTCCGTTCTTCTGCGTTGTCAGTAACGACCGAAGGTGAGCGCGACGTTGTGCCCACCGAAGCCGAATGAATTGCTGATCGCATATTCGTAGGTTCCGGTGCGGGGTTCGCCGGTGACGACGTCGAGGTCGATTTCCGGGTCGAGGTTCTTCAGGTTCAGTGTCGGCGGGATGACGCCGTCGCGCAGCGCGAGGATCGTCAGGATCGACTCGACGGCACCGGCCGCGCCCACCGAGTGCCCCAGTGCGGACTTGGGCGCATAGACCGCTGCCGACGTCCCGACGGCCCGGTTGATCGCTTTGGCCTCTGCCACGTCTCCGACCTTGGTGCCGGTGGCGTGGGCGTTGACATGGTCGATGTCGGCGGGGGTCAGACCGGCCAACTGAACCGACCGGGTCATGGCATGCCCGGCCCGCAGACCGTTGGGATCGGGGGCGACGATGTGGAAACCGTCCGAGGTGATGCTCGCACCCATCAGCCGGGCCAGGATGTTGGCGCCACGCGCTTTGGCGTGCTGCTCGGTTTCGATGACCATCAGGGCGCCGCCCTCGCCGAAGACGAAACCGTCGCGGTCCCGGTCGAAGGGCCGGCAGGCGCCGGCGGGGTCGTCGTTGTTGGTCGACATCACGATGCGCATCTGCGCGAACGCCGCGATCGGCACCGCCTCGATGCGGTTTTCCACGCCGCCACATATGGCGATATCAGCCTCGCCGAGCACGATCTGCCGCCAGGCCTGCGCGATGCCCTCCGAGCCCGACGCGCACGCCGAAACCGGGGTGAGGACCCCGGCTTTGGCGTGCCGCTCCAAACCGACTGCGGCGGCAGGCCCGTTGGGCATGTACATCTGAACCGCCAGCGGCGAGACCGCCGTGATGCCGCGCTCGCGCATACCGTCATAGGCGAAAACCAGCGCCTCGGCGGCACCGAGTCCGGTGCCGATGGAGACCGCCAAACGGTCGGTGTCGACTTCGGGGCTGCCCGCGTCTTCCCACACCCGCCGGCCCAGCACGGTGGACATCTTCTGCACGTAGCCCAGTCGGCGCAGTTCGACGCGGGACAGTTCGGAGTCGAAGTCCTCGTGCAGGTGCCCGCCGATGCGTACCGGCAGCTGATACTCCTCGACGTACGGGTCGTCGAGGAGCCGGATACCGCTCTGCCCGTCCAGCAGCGCTTTCCAGGTGTCATCGACGCTGGTGGCCACGGATGTGGTCATCGCCATCCCGGTGACCACGACATCGGGTAGGCCGTTTCCGGTGCTGAGTCCCGCGATCGCAGAGCTTCCGGATGGCTGCATGAGAGAACCCCCATTGCTTGAATGAGTGGTGGGCCTTTGCTGGACCCGTGCGACGACCGTCGGCTCAACGCCGACGAACGGCCCCGTGGACGGGGCGGCGTTGATCCGATTTTAACCAGATCCGCGAGTGCGATGCATTTTCGTGGTTGCGCGCGACCCTCTGACGGCTACCAGGAGACCGGCAGCGCCACCAGCCCGTGCGACAGCGAATGAAACCCGCCGGTCATGGTCGACGGGTCGGCCTCGAGCCGCAGTGCCGGGAACCGCGGAATCAACTGGGAGAAAACAATTCCGAGTTCCATCCGGGCCAGTGCCGCTCCGACGCAGTAGCGCAGCCCGTAGCCGAAACCGACATGCGAGGCGCCGGTGCGGCCGAAATCCAGCCGGTCGGGGTCGGGGAACACCTGCGGGTCGTGGTTCGCGGCGCCGGGGTCCAGCAACACCAGGTCGCCCGCCTTGATCGTCACATCGCCGACGGTGATGTCCTCTCTGGCGTACCGGGGAACACCGATGCCGCCCGGCATGCTGGTTCGGATGAGCTCCTCGACGGCCCGTGGTATCAGGTCGGGGTCGGCGAGTAACAGCTGCCAGTGGCCGGGATTGCTCAGCAGCAGGATCGAGTCCAGCCAGATCTGCATCACCGTCGTCTCGTGGCCCGCGAACAGCAGTTGCATGGCCAGCATCGCGATCTCGGCGTCGGCCAGATCGGGTTCGTCGCACAGCCGGGAGATCACGTCATCGCCGGGATGGTCGCGCTTGTGCGCGACGAGCTCCATTCCGTAGCTGACCAGTGCCGCCAGCCCGGCCTCCGACGTCGTGTCGTCCGGGCCGAATGCCGCGTCGTCGACCCATAGCCGGAATCGGTCGCGGTCGGCGTAGGGCACGCCGAGCAGATCGCAGATCACCAGCACCGGTAATGGCTGTGCCAGATCGGCGAGCAGGTCCGCGGGCGGGCCGTGGCGCGCCATCTCGTCGAGCAGCCCGGCGCACAACCCGGCCACTTTGGGTTCCAGCGTGCGCATGTGTTTGGGCGAGAAGTGCGGTTGCAGCAGCTTGCGCATGCGGGCGTGGTCGGTGAGTTCGGTGTCGAAATCGCCGATCGGGCCGCCGAACAGTGCCGAGGTTCTGCTGCGTGGTGCGTTGAGGGGGTCCCGATGGGTGCGGCCCAGCACTTCGGCGTCCATCAACCGGCGCACCTCCGGGTACCCGGTGACGAGCCAGGCCTCGTCGCCGACCTGGGTGAGGATGCGGTGGATGGGTCCGGCTGACTGCAGGGCGCGCAGTTCATCGGGCGTCTGCAGGGGATGGGCCTGCGCAAAGGGCAGCTGAGCGGTCGCGGTCACAAGAGTCCTCCCGGGTTGCCTGCGCTCAGGCTAGATCCGCGCGGCGCCCCCGGGGAGACTTTTGGGACTATTCGTCTAGTTTCTCGGTCCGATGTACGCGACGAGCACGTCGACCAGAACGCGGCGCTCCGCGGCGCTGTCCAGGGGCCGGGGCGAGACCAGTTGGGCGACGACGAGCCCGCGCAACGTCGCCCAGATCAGATTGCCGATCGCGGTGGCGTGCGGCGCCGCCAACCCCTCGCCGAGTCCTCGACCCAGCTGGGTCAATGCCCGCATGATGTCGGCCAGGTGCGTGTTGGCGGCGGTGTCGCGGGCGGCGCGGGTGGAGATCAGGATCTCCAGCGCCGCCATCGAGGTGGGACTGGAGAACGCCCGCCACGCGGTGTCGATGACGAACTCGGTACGGGTCCGCAGGTCGTCCGGGGCCACCGCGGTGCCGACATCGGACAGGGCGGCGGTCAATTCGCCGAAACCCTTGTCCACCACCGCCATCAGCAGCCCGTCCAAGTCGCCGAAGTGGTACTGCACCACACCCCAGGTGAGCCCGGCGCGCTCGGTGATGTGCCGGACGCTCGGCGGCGCGAAACCCTCCTGCAGGATGCAGCGCACGGTCTCGTCGATGACGGCACCACGGGTTCGTTCGGCGCGGGCCTGGCTGCCGGTGGCCGGGCGCCGTGGGGCGGTCATGCTGCGCGGGTCACCACAGCACGCCACGGATGTGGTCGGTGGGCCGCAGGTCATGTGCGGCCAGCAGACCGCTGGGCGCCTGGCACACCATCTCGATGAGATTGACCGCGCGCGCCGCGGTGGCGATGACACCGCCCTGGTTGTGGTCGATACCCGACGCCGAGCCGAGGTGGGTGTTGATCTCCACCCCCGGGTTGCCGTCGACGACCACCCGGTGCACGCCGGGCCTGCTGTCGGGGGCCACCGGCCAGTCGGGTGCGGCCACCTCGGTCAGCCGGTTGACGTGTTCCATGGTGATCACCGGTGTGCCGTCGCGCCATCCCTCGACGGCGAACCGGACGGCGGCCACCTGTCCGGGTTCCACCCGCATCATGGTGCAGTCGATGGGTTCGGGGGTCACCCATTTGTCGTGCCGTTCGGTGAGCTCGTCGAGTTCGACGCCGAGGTCGGCGGCCAGGCTGCGGACCTGGGCTCCCCACATCGAGGTCAGCACGCCCGGCGACAGCATTATCGGGGTGTGTTCCGGCGGTGTGCCGAAACCGAAACTGACGCCGGTGAATTCGGCGTCGGGGTAGCTGCCGTAGTCACAGATCTCCTGCACCGTGATGGCGGTGGCATGGGTGGCAAGGCTCAGTGCCGTGTAGACCAGGGTGTCCCCTGAGAATCCCGGATCGACACCGTTGACGTAGAGCGTGGTGCCACCTGCCGCGCAGGCGTCGGCCAGCGGGCCGCGTAACCAGTCGTCGGCCTGATCGGGGGCCACCAGCCAGACAAATGAGGTGCCGACGACGTTGGTTCCCGCGCGCAGGAACCGGCAGATCTCGTCGAGTGCCTCCTTGGGCCGGGTCTCGGCCTGCGAGGTGTAGACCACGCAGTCGGCGCCCAGTGCCACGAGCGCGTCGATGTCGTCGGTGGCGATGACCCCGGTCGGGGTGTCCAGGCCGCACAGTTCTGCGGCATCACGCCCGATCTTGGCCGGGCTCGTCGCGTGAACACCGACGAGGTCGAGGTCGGCGCGCTCGACAATCGCCTGCAGTGCGTGCCGTCCGACGTTGCCGGTGGCGAATTGGACGACGCGGCGTCGGGCGGTATCGGGCACGGCAATCTCCTTGTGCGGGTTCACAACAGGTCGGTGATGGTCTTGAGTCCGGCGTCGTAGAGCACGCCGGGCAGCATGCCGCCGTCGATCTCGATGGTGGTGCCGTTGACGAAATCGGCTTCCCCGGATGCCAGGAAGACGCAGGTGCGGCCCACCTCGGCGGGTTCGCCGCCGCGTTTGAGCGGTATGGCGTCGAAATATGTTGCGCCGGTGGGATCGTCTTTGGGCAGCACGAAGGAGCGGAAGTTCTCGGTGATCGTCGGCCCGAGAGCGACACAGTTGACCCGGACCTGCGGGCCCCATTCCTGCGCCAGTGACCGGGTGAGGTGGTTGAGCCCGGATTTGGCGGCGCCGTAGGACACCAGGGTCGGAGAACCCGCGGGGTGCCCGGCGCCGCTGGAGATGTTGATGACGCAACCGGGACCATCCTGGGTCTGCATCTGCCGGTACACCCGGATGGCGAACCACAGCGGGCTGATCAGGTTCATCTGGATCGCGAAAGCGTGGAACAGTGCGGTCCGCTCGAAATCGTCATCGGCGCGCGGAGCGCCCTGGATCCGCGACACCAAGGCGGGCACGTTCTCGACATGTGGTGCCGGCACGGTCCCGCCGGCGTTGTTGACCAGGATGTCGATCCGGCCGTAGGTGTCGGCGACCCGCTGCACGAACTTGTCGATGGCGTGCTGGTCGCCCTGATCGCAGACCCATTGTGCGCTGCGCTGGGCCCAGTCGGGTTCGCCGTCCACGCCGGGTAGCGCGTCCAGCGGGGAGCGTGCGCAGCCGATGACGGTCGCCCCGGCGCGCAGGAGTTCGTGCGCGATCCCGACGCCGACACCACGGCTGGTTCCGGTGACGATCGCGACCTTGCCGTCCAGAGTGCCCACGACCAAAAAATTACAGCTGTAATGATTCGCCGCGCGCCGAAACGGGCGATATCGGCGAAAGCCCGGACGTAATTACGTTACGTAATGTAAAGGTATTCGAGTGTCCATCGCCGAATCGCCGCGCGGACGTCCGCGCGACCCGCGCACCCAGCACGACATCATGGCGGCCACCCGCACGCTGGTGACCCGCGACGGCTACGACCAGGTGTCGATCGACGCCATCGCACGCGAAGCCGGGGTGAGCCGCCCGACGGTCTACCGGCGCTGGCCGTCGAAGGCGCACGTGGTGTTCGAGGCGGTGTTCGGCACGCCCGGCGACTACGGCGAACCCGTCGGCTCCGGCGACTTCGCCACCGATCTACGCCAATTCGTCCGCGGCGCAATCGAATTCTGGGGTGAACCCGCGGTGCGGGCGGCCGCCCTGGGCATCCTCGCCGAGCGTAGCCGCGATCCCGAATTGCACATCCGGACCCAGCAGCTGCTCGACCAGCAGACCCTGAGCGCGTTCGGTGCGCTGGTGCAGCGCGGTGTCGCCGACGGGCAACTGCGAGCCGACCTCGAAGTCGAACTGCTCTACGAACTGCTGATCGGCACCACGTTCTATGCCGTTCACGTCCAACACCGCGACGACGTCGAGACCATCGTCGATCAGCTGTGCTCGCTGGTGCTCCGGGGAGCCGAACGAAAGGAACACCCATGACCGAAGAGCTGCCGGCGGCATTCGGCGCGCTACTCGACGAGGTCCGTTCCGTCGAACAGAAGCTGCGCGATGCGGACCCGCCGCTGGCCGAGGCGGACCTGCTCGACGGTTACCGGCTGGCCTTCTCGCTGCTGCGGGTGGCCGTCGACGCCTTCGTCTGGGGCGACAAGGACCGGCCGCTGCTCAGCGATGTCATCGGGCCATATCTGAAGTGGGGCGGTGACAACTCCGACGCCTACTACCAGCTCACGCCGATCGATCCGGCCCGCACCTATCGGGTCACCGGTAACCGCGGCGACGCCGTCTACCTGTCGATGACGGTCTACGGCGGCCCGGACGACGGCCGCTACAGCGACCGCATCGTCGGCACCATCAACGATCGCGACCTGCACTTCGACGCCGATGGCAACTTCGCCTTCACGATCAGCCCGGACCCACAGCCCGGACCGTGGCTCAAACTCGAGCCCGACGCGGTGTTCGGGCTGACCCGCGATTACGTCAACACCCGCGACACCGACCGGCGCCCGGTCTGGAATATCGAAGCCGTCGACGCACCGATGCGCCGCCAGGAGGACGAGGCGGATCTGGCGCGCCGGCTGCGCGCGGCCAGAACCTGGCTGCACGAACAACTCGGGATGCTCCCGGTCCGGGTGCAGCCGCCCAACGAGATCAAGGATCCCTATCCGGTGCCGACCGCCACCTACGGCTGGGCGGCCGGTGACGCGGCCTACGCAATGGGCGCCTACGAACTCAAACCCGGTGAGGCACTCGTCGTCGAGGGCCGCTCGCCGGACTGCGTCTTCTGGAATCTGTGCCTGTGGAATCCGTTCCTGCACACCTATGACTTCAGCCGTGAGCGGGTCACCATCAACGGCTCGGAGGTCGAATACGAACCCGACGGCTCCTGGCGCATCGTCATCAGCGACACCGACCCGGCCCGGCCCAACTGGGTGTCGACCGCGGGCCGCAGCAGCGGGCTGATCTGGCTGCGCTGGTTTCTGCCCGAGCAGACCCCGGCCCGCCCGCAGTGCCGGGTCGTCGATATCGCGGAGCTGGCGCGGTGACCGCCACCAGGCCCGCCGATATCCACCTCGACGATCTGGCCGCTCCCGGCTATCCGCCGGCGGCGCTGCCGATCCGGGAGGCGCTCGCCGGCTACGGATCGGTGCTGACGCTGGAACCCGAAGCGATGCTGGCCGCGGCCACCGAACGCACCGGCCTGTCCGACTGGGGCGACCCGGCATTCACCGAACGGCTCGAGGTGTTGTGTGCGGCCCTTCGCGAGGAGGTCGGCCTATCGGCCGTCGGCACCGCCGTCGTCTTCGAACAGCTCGTCGGCAACCTGGTGAACCGGTTGCGGCTGGAGGCGCTGTGGCGGCAGCACCCCGAAATCGCCGATGAGGTGATCGATCGCCCGATCGTCATCTGCGGGCTGCCGCGCACCGGGACGACGCATCTGCACAACCTGATCGCCGCCGATCCGGCCATCCGCTACCTGCCGTACTGGGAGAGCCTGGAACCGGTCGGGCCACCAGACGAGCCCGACGAACAGGGCCGCCGGGACCGTTGCAGCGCGGGCCTGGACCTCATCGAGGCCACCATGCCGGAATTCAAGCGTATGCACGATATGACCGTCGACCATGCGCACGAAGAGATCCAGCTACTCGCCAACGACATCTCCGGCATGCTTTTCGAGACCACTTACCTGGTGCCGTCGTTCGCCGAGCACTACAAATCGCATGACCAGGCGCCGTCGTACGGCTATCTCAAACGGTCCCTGCAGGCCCTGCAATGGTTGCGCGGCGGTACCCGGTGGCTGCTCAAGTCGCCGCAGCATCTCGAGCAGTTCCCGACCCTGCTCCAAACTTTCCCAGACGCGACTTTCGTTGTGACACATCGCGATCCCGTCGAGGTGGTGCGCTCGATGGCCACCATGATCAGCTATGCGTCCCGAATGGCCTGCGAGCATCCCGACCCGGTGCAGATCTCGCGGTATTGGCTGGGGCGCGCCGAGGATCTGCTCGGTGGTTGTCTGCGTGACCGCGACGTACTGCCCGCCGGGCAGTCGATCGATATCCGGTTCGACGACTTCATGGCCGACGAGGAAGGCACCGTCGCGGCGATCTACGCCCTGGCCGGGCAACCCCTCGACGACAGAGCGCGCACCGCGATGGCGCAGTTCCGGGCCGAGCATCCGCGCGGGCGGCACGGCGGCGTGGATTACCGGTTCGCCGATATCGGCCTGGATGCCGACGAGGTCGCCGACCGGCTGCGCGACTACCGGCGACAATTCGTCGACTGAAGTGATCTTGGGAACACCACGAATCGGGTATGTGCTGCGTCACAGACCCGCCCGATGGCGTCTAATGACTTCGTGGAGTTGCCATGGAACTGATCTCGCCGACCGACCTGATCTTCCTGTTGGGGGAGAGCCGCGAGCATGCGATGCACGTCGGTGGGTTGGCGCTGTACAAGATTCCCGATGGCGCCGGTCCGGAGTTCGTCCGTGAGGTCTACCAGGAGGTCGCGGCGATCGGCGATTTCCAGCCGACGTTCCGCAAGCACCCGGGCAAGATCCTCGGCGGTATCACCAACTTCGCCTGGACCTATGACGACGAGGTGGATCTCGACTATCACCTGCGCCGGTCGGCGCTACCCACACCGGGACGCATCCGCGACCTGCTGGAGCTGACCTCGAGACTGCACGGGACGCTGCTGGACCGGCACCGCCCGATGTGGGAGGCCAACGTGATCGAGGGCCTGCCCGACAACCGGTTCGCGGTCTACACCAAGATCCACCACTCGCTGCTCGACGGGGTGTCGGCGCTCAAGCTCACCGAGCGGACGCTGTCGCCGGACCCGGAGGACATGACGGTCCGTGCACCGTGGGCGCTGCCGCCGAAGAAGCGCAGCCCCCGGCCGCCGCAGGCGTCGGCGGTCAACCGTCTCCTGCATGCCGTCGGTGACACCGCGGGGTCGATCGCCGGGCTCGGGCCCACCACGATCAAGTTGGCCCGTGCCGCGCTCATCGAACAACAACTGACCCTGCCGTTCGGTGCGCCCAAGACGATGTTCAACGTCACCATCGGCGGTGCCCGCCGGGTGGCTGCCCAGTCCTGGCCGGTGGAACGGGTCAAGCGGATCAAGAAAGTCGCCGGGGTCACCGTCAACGATGTCGTGCTGGCCATGTGTTCGGGTGCGCTGCGCGCCTACCTTCTCGAGCAGCACGCGCTGCCGGACGCCCCGCTGATCGCGATGGTGCCGGTGAGCCTGCGGTCGGAAGCCGAAGCGCACGCCGGTGGCAATATGGTCGGCTCGATCCTGTGCAATCTGGCGACCGACGTCGAGGATCCGGCCGACCGGTTGGCAACCATCAGCGCATCGATGGAAGGCAACAAGAGGATCTTCTCCGAACTGCCGAGGGCGCAGGCGCTGGCACTGTCGGCGGCGCTGCTGTCGCCACTGGGGCTGGTGATGTTGCCCGGTGTCGTGGGGAACACGCCGCCGCCGTTCAACATCGTCATCTCCAATGTGCCGGGACCAAGCCAGCCCATGTACTGGAAGGGCGCACGCCTGGACGGCAACTACCCGCTGTCGATCGCGATGGACGGACAGGCCGTCAACATCACGCTGGTCAGTAACGGAGACCAGCTGGACTTCGGCATCGTCGGCTGCCGCCGCAGTGTGCCGCACCTGCAGCGGCTGCTCGGTCATCTGGAAGATTCGCTGAAAGATCTCGAACGCGCCGTCGGGGTTTGACCGAGGTTTGACCGAATGCCGAAACGTAGCGCCGGGCTGCTGCTCTACCGTGGCGCCGGCCCCGACTGCGAGGTGCTCATCGCCCATCCGGGCGGACCGT
Source organism: Mycobacterium sp. (assembly GCA_016197405.1). GTDB lineage: Bacteria > Actinomycetota > Actinomycetes > Mycobacteriales > Mycobacteriaceae > Mycobacterium. Next base: position 50,567 of record JACPVR010000018.1, on the reverse strand, counting down.
TCTGGGCGCGCAAGGACGACGGTGCCTGGTCGGTCCCGAAGGGCGAGTACGGCGACGACGAGGATCCGTGGCAGGCGGCGCAACGGGAGTTCGCCGAGGAACTCGGGATGCCTGCGCCGTCGGGTGCCCGCCTCGACCTCGGTGAGATCCGCCAATCCGGCGGCAAGATCGTGACGGTTTTCGCCGTGCACGCCGACCTCGATGTCACCGATGTGCACAGCAACACCGTGGAGCTGGAATGGCCGCGCGGCTCCGGGCGCATGCTGCGGTTCCCCGAGGTCGACCGGGTCGCGTGGTTCGGTCTGCAGGAGGCGGCCCGCAAGCTGCTCAAGAGTCAGGTGCCGATCCTGGACCGGCTGGCAGCGCACCTGTGACAACGAAACGGCGGCGCCCCAGGGAGGGCGCCGCCGTCGTCACCGAGAAGTTATGGGCAGGTCACCACGACTTCGAAAGGCTTGGTGGCCGGGGCCATCGGGTTGGCCATGTCCACACCGGTGGCGGTGCCCTTGACGGTGTAGGTGTTGCCGTCCTTGGACGCGCTGGCTTCACCGCCGGGCACGCCTTCCTGGAAGCCCAGCACGACACCGTTGACATTGCCCAGTCCCACGGAGTGCACCGCGGAGGCGTCTTCGGACATGACGACCGCGATACCGGTGGCGGCCTCGCCGATCGCGATGTTGTAGTTGCCGCCGGCGGCGGTGCAGACGACGGTGCCGTTGATGCTCTGTTCGGCGCCGTCGATGGTCACCTTCGCGGCACCGGGCGGCGGATTGCCCTTGACCGCGTCAGTGGCCGATGTGACCGCGCTTGTCGCAGAGGAGGCTGCGCTCTTGGCGGTATCGGTTGCTGAGCTCACATTTTCGGACGTGGACTTGTCACTCGAACAGCCGGCCAGGCCCCCGACCACAATTGCCGCCCCTCCCAAGGCGACCACAAAAGCTCGCTTCACCACTGTTCTCCTTCGTCAGTGCCCCCCGATCTCGGCGGACCTGTTGTGCAGTATGGTTCGCCGCCGTCCACGGGTCTGCGAATTAGCCGAAAATTCGTCGGGACGACGAACTAGCAGGCCACGTTGATGGTGAAGGTGCCGGTGGTGCGAAAACTGGGCTTGTCGGTGGTGAACCCGTCGGCGTCGCCGGTGATCTTGTAGGTGGCGTCCTCCAGCGTCACCTTGGCGTTGCCCGCCAGGCCCTCGGTGTAGCTGCCGGTGAAACCGCCGAGATCGTGGATCGAGACCGACTTGGCGGTCAGCCCGCTTTCGTTGGAGACCACGACGGTGCTGCCGGACTCGTCGGTGCCGGTGGTGATGGTGGTGAAGGGTCCGGCCGCGGTGCAGGACACGGCGTGGAACTGGCCCAGATCGTTGTCGTTGACGGTGATGTGCGCCGTCCCGGAGACCAGTTCACCCTGTTTGAGTGGGGCCTGCTGGGGCTCCGAGGAGCACCCTGCGGTGGCCGGGATCATGACGGCTGCCGATGCCAGCAATACCAGGCGTGCTGCGCTGTTCACGCGACGAATGTATCGCCCGCGCCGGTCACGGGTGATCGCTATCTGCAACCGTGCTGCCTAGCAGCGGGATTTCCGCGCGCCGGGGTGCAGGCCGTGACATCGGTAAAGTCGTCGGTGATGCTCCCTGAAAGATTGCGGTGACCGGTTCCGCCGGCGAAATCGCCGGCGGTCCCACCGGCGCGCATATCGGCGCATTCTTCGATCTCGACGGAACCCTGGTCGACGGTTTCACCGCGGCGGTGCACCTCGGTCACCGGGTGCGGCATCGGCAGGCGAAGTTCGGCGAACTGACCGGCACCATCGAAGCCGCATTGCGCTACCGATTCGGTCGGATGCGCTTCGAACACCTGCTGGAACGGGCCGGCGGCTACCTGCGCGGTGAATCCCTGGCCGAACTGGAAGAACTCGGCGACTACCTGTTCACCCGGCATATCGAGCAGCGGGTCTACGACGAGATGCGCCGCATCGTGGAAGCCCATACCGCGGCCGGGCATACCGTGGTGATGAGCTCGTCGGCGATGACGATGCACGCCGGGCCGGTGGCGCGCGCCTTGAAGATCCCGCATCTGATCTGCAACCAGTTCGCGGTCGACGACGCCGGCCTGCTGACCGGGGACGTCATCCGGCCCATCGTCTGGGGCAGGCGCAAAGCCGAAGCCGTCGAACGATTCTGTGATGCCAACGGTGTCGCGCTGGCCGACAGCTTCTTCTACGCCGACGGTGACGAGGACATCCCGCTCATGCGGGTGGTCGGTCACCCGCGGCCGGTCAACCCGCGGCCCGGGCTGGCGGCCACCGCCGCCGAGAACGGCTGGCCGGTGGCGCGCTACACCGCCCGGCCACGCCGCCGCGCGTTCCGGTCGGAGCGGTCGGGTTGAATACCTTCCCGTGACGGAACCGTTTTTCGCCGTGCGTGACCAGCTGGCGGGCCGGCGCGGCCGCACCGGAACCATCCGGACGCCGCACGGTGATATCCAGACACCGGCCTTCATCGCCGTCGGTACCAAGGCGACCGTCAAGGCCGTTCTGCCCGAGACCCTGAAAACGCTTGGGGCACAAGCGGTACTGGCCAACGCCTACCATCTGTACCTGCAGCCGGGGCCCGATATCGTCGACGAGGCCGGGGGGCTGGGCGCCTTCATGAACTGGCGTGGGCCCACGTTCACCGACAGCGGCGGCTTCCAGGTGCTCTCGCTGGGGTCGGGTTTCCGCAAGGTGCTGGCAATGGACACCGAACGGGTGCAGGCCGACGACATCATCGCCAAAGGCAAGGACCGGCTGGCCCGCGTCGACGATGACGGCGTGACGTTCACCTCGCACCTGGACGGCTCGACGCACCGGTTCACCCCCGAGGTGTCGATGGGTATCCAGCATCAGCTCGGCGCCGACATCATCTTCGCGTTCGACGAACTGACCACGCTGGTCAACACCCGCAGTTATCAGGAATCCTCGGTGGACCGCACGCACGCCTGGGCGCAGCGCTGTCTCGACGAGCACCACCGGCTCACCGGACTGCGGGACGGCAAGCCGTATCAGGCGCTTTTCGGTGTGGTGCAGGGCGCGCAGTACGAGGATCTGCGTCGGCAGGCGACCAAGGGTCTGGTCGGTCTGCGCGACCCCGAGGGGCGAGGCTTCGACGGTTACGGCATCGGCGGCGCGCTGGAGAAGCAGAACCTGGCGACCATCGTCGGCTGGGTGACCGACGAGCTGCCCGAGGACAAACCGCGGCACCTGCTCGGCATCAGCGAACCCGACGACCTGTTCAACGCTGTCGCCGCGGGCGCCGACACCTTCGACTGTGTGTCACCGTCGCGGGTCGCACGCAATGCCGCGATGTACTCGGCGACGGGACGCTTCAACATCACCGGCGCGCGGTACAAGCGGGATTTCACGCCCATCGACGACGAGTGCGATTGCTACACCTGCGCGAACTACACGCGGGCCTACCTGCATCATCTGTTCAAGGCCAAGGAGATGCTGGCGTCCACACTGGGCACCATCCACAACGAGCGGTTCATCATCCGGCTGGTCGACGCCATCCGGAAGTCCATCACCGACGGCGACTTCGACGAGCTGCGCGAGCACGTCCTGGGAAGGTACTACCGCAGCTGACGTGCACCTTCTTCAACGCGTGCACAATAGCGGGATGACCGCCGCGTCGGGACTGGCCGAACCGCAGCAGCTGCTCCTGCAGCTCATCGACCCCGCCAACCGGGCCGATCCGTATCCGCTCTACAACCGCATCCGCGAGCGCGGGCCCCTGGTGCTGCCGGACAACAACCTGGTGGTGTTCTCCTCCTACGCCGACTGTGACGAGGCGCTGCGGCACCCGGCGTCATGCAGCGACCGGCTCAAGTCGACGGTGGCGCAACGAGCCATCGCCGCCGGTGCTGCGCCGCGGCCGTTCGGCACCCCGGGTTTCTTGTTCCTCGACCCGCCCGATCACACCCGGCTGCGCAGGCTGGCACAGCAGGCGTTCGCCCCGAAGGTGGTCAAGGCGCTGGAGCCCGGCATCGTCGAGATGGTCGATGCGCTGTTGGACGCGGCCGGACAGGCCGGGCGGTTCGACGTGATCGACGATCTGGCCTACCCGCTGCCCGTGGCGGTGATCTGCCGTCTGCTCGGTGTGCCGATCGACGACGAGGCGAAGTTCAGCGCCGCCTCGGCCCTGCTGGCGCAGGGCCTCGACCCGTTCATCACCTTCACCGGTGCGGCACCCGGTGATTTCGACGAGCGACTGCAGGCCGGGTTGTGGCTGCGCGGCTACTTGCGCGAGCTCATCGACGATCGGCGTGGAACACCGCGCGAGGATCTGATCTCGGCACTGATTGCCGCCGAGGAGGACGGCGACCTGCTGACCGAGGACGAGATCGTTGCGACGTGCAACCTGCTGCTGATCGCCGGCCACGAGACCACCGTGAACCTGATCGCCAACGGTGCGCTGGCCATGCTGCGGCATCCGGAGCAGTGGAGCGCGCTGGCTGCCGACTCCGGCCTGGCCGCCGGGATCGCCGAGGAGACACTGCGTTACGACCCGCCGGTGCAGATGACCGGCCGCACCGCGGGCGAGGATATGCAGATCGGTGGTGTGCACATCCCGAAAGGCGACACCATCATGCTGTTGATCGCTGCGGCACAACGGGATCCGGCTTTCTACGATCGGCCTGACGTCTTCGATCCGGCGCGCGGCACGATCCGGCATCTGGGCTTCGGGCTGGGTCCGCACTTCTGCCTCGGTGCTCCGCTGGCCCGGCTGGAAGCGCGAATCGCGTTGTCGGCGTTGGCTGCACGCTTCCCGAACGCCCGGTTGGCCGCCGAACCGGTGTACAAACCCAATGTCACGCTGCGCGGTATGTCGGCACTTGCGGTCGCGGTCTAACTGGATCAGCCGCGACACGTAAACCTCGGTGACGACACGCCGATCTGAGTCGCCGAGGATTACGCCTCGACTGCTGCGGCGCTGCGGACCTCAGCCGGCCAGTGCGTCGATGACCTCGTTGGCGGCCCGCTCACCGGCGTCGATCGCGCCTTCCATGTAAGCGCTCCAGTAGGTCGCGGTGTCGGTCGAGGCCCAGTGGATGACGCCGATGGGCTCGGAGAGAGCATGGCCGTAGGTGGTCCACACGTGCGGACCGTGGTTGGCGTTGTAGCAGCCGCGCGTCCATTGCCGGTCCGACCATTCCCCGTCGACGTAGAACTGCGGCTGGGCGGCCTTGGCGCCGAAGTGGCGCACCAACTCCTCGGTCAGCAGCTGGCGGCGTTGCTCCTCGGGCAGCCTGCCGTAGACCCGGGCCTGTTCGCCCTCCAGGAACAGCAGGATGATGCCGTGATCATCACCGGGCAGGCAGGTGTCATTCGACATCCGGGCCGGTCCGATATCGGAGATGAGCTGACCGTTGAGGCCGTCGCTGCGCCAGAACGGCTCGTCGTAGACGAAGAAGGCTTTCATCGCCGAGCCGTTGGGCATGCGCTGGGTGAGCTGATCGCGGATGCCGGGCAGCGGCGGGTCGTACATGATCCGGCCTGCCAGTGTCGGGGAGATCGCGACGATGACGCGGCGAGCGCGGCCCACGAGTCCGCCCCGGCAGTGCACCGTGACACCGTCGCTGCCGTGCTCGATGAGCAGCACCGGGGCGTTGAGCACGATGTGGTCGGTGATGAGCGCCGCGAGCCGGTTCGGGATCTCGCTGGTGCCGCCGACGAACCGGGTGGTCTGGGCGCCGCCCTCGGATTCGGCGAACAGCTCCGCGGTCACACCGCAGGTCTGGATGGTGAACAGTAGATGCAGGAAGGACACCTCGACGGTGGGCACCGCGAGGATGCCGACGGTGCAGATCTCCAGCAGCGTCCGCGCGACGGGCGAAAGGCCCTGGGCGTCATACCAGTTGGCTGCGGTCATGACATCCCACTCGTCGGCGCGGGGTGCCAGCCACGGGGCGTCGGGTGGAACCTCGGTGGCGAGTTCGTCGAGGCGGCGCAGCACCCGCTCCAGCTCGGCAAGCTCGTCACCGTAGCGGGCCGCGAACTCGTTCTGCCGCAGCACACCCGATCCGGCGAGGTCGTAGGACGTCTCGCCGTCGTCGTACTGTGGGTAGGTCTGTACACCGAGTTCGGCCGCCAGGGCGAACATCCGGTGGTGGGTGTCGCCGATCCACTGCGCGCCGAGTTCGACCGGAATGCCCGGCGCCACCTCTTCGGTGAGGATGCGGCCGCCGACGCGTTCGTCGGCCTCCAGGATCAGTGGTTGCAACCCGGCGGCCAGCACCGTGCGGGCGGCGATCATGCCCGACAGGCCCGCCCCGACGATGACGACATCGGCCTCACGGCTGCTCTGCTGCGACTGCGCCATAACCCGCCACTCTGGCATCCCAGTCACCGCGAGCGCGCGTGTTTGTACAAGAACACGCCGCAAATTCCGTACAAATGCGTGCGCTCGCACCCCTATAAGGGGTTGAGAATGCGGTCCAGGAACTGGCGGGTGCGCTCTTCCTTGGGGTCGCCGATCACTGCCTCGGGCGGACCCTTCTCCAGGATCACACCCCGATCGGTGAACAGCACCTGGTTGGAAACCTGTTTGGCGAACTGGATTTCGTGCGTGACGATGACCAGCGTCCAACCTTCGACGGCCAGATCCTTGATCACCGAAAGCACCTCGCCGACCAGTTCGGGATCCAGGGCCGAGGTGGGCTCGTCGAACAGCACCAGTTTGGGTTTGAGTGCCAGCGCCCGGGCGATGCCGACGCGCTGTTGCTGACCACCGGACAACTGGTACGGGTACTGGTCCTGCTTGTCCGCCAGCCCGACCTGATCCAGCAGTGCGACCGCTTCGGCGACGGCCTCGTCCTTCGGTCGCTTCTGGACGATGACCGGGCCTTCGATGACGTTCTGCAGCACCGTCTTGTGCGGGAACAGATTGTGGCTCTGGAACACGAAACCGCTGCGCGACTGAAATCGGCGGACCTCGGGTTTGGGTACCGGCTTGGAGAAGTCGATCTCGATATCGTCGACCCGGATCACCCCGGCGTCGGCTCTGTCGAGCGCGTTCAGTGAACGCAGCAGTGTCGTCTTGCCCGATCCCGACGGACCGATTATCGCAGTGGCGGTGCCGCGTTCCACCGTGAACGAGACGCCGCGCAGCACCTTGTTGTCGCCGAACGCCTTCTCGATGCCTTCGGCGACGACCCGGTACTCAGGGGCCGTTGGGTTTTCGGTGTCGCTCATCGCGCCACATACCTTTCCAGTCGGTGCTCGAGACGGTTCTGGCCGAAGGAGAGCACCAGGCAGATCACCCAGTAGTAGACAGCCGCAGTGCCGTAGAGGGCGAAGAATTCGAACGTCGGTGCCGCCGCCACCTGCGCGGTGCGCAGCAGCTCGGTCACCAGGATCGTCGATGCCAACGAGGTGTCTTTGACCAGTGAGATCAAAGTGTTCGACAGCGGCGGAACCGCAACACGGGCTGCCTGCGGCAGGATGATGCGCCGCAGTGCACCGGCGTAATTGAAACCGATCGTCTCGGCAGCCTCCCACTGTCCCTTCGGGATGCTCTGGATCGCCGATCGGATGATCTCCGCGGCGTAGCCGCCGACGTTGAGGCTGAACGCGATGACCGCTGCCAGGAACGGTGCCAGTTTGATCCCGACCTGCGGAAGCGCGAAGAAGATGATGAACAATTGCACCAGTAGCGGGGTGCCGCGGATGATCGAGATGTAGAACCGCGCGATGTTCGATACGACGATGTTCTTCGACAACCGGCCCAGCGCCACCACCAGCGCGATCACCAGACCGATGACGAAGCTGATGATGGTCAGCGGAATGGTGACGGTGATCGCCGCCTTGGCCAGCGGCCACAGATTGTCGGCGACAAGCTTCCACACCGAGCGGTGTCCGGCCTCGGCGCCGTCGGCTGTCTGCGCCCCAGTGACGTTGGCGTTCAGGTACTTCTGCGAAATCGTCGCCAGGGTGCCGTCGGCCTTCAGTTCGTCGAGTGCTCTGTTCAGCTCCGGCAGCAGGCCGCTGTTCTTGCGGGCCGCGAACCCTTGCTCGCTCTTTTCTCCGATGGTTGCCGCGATCTTCACCGACTGATCGCCGGTCTCACTCTGGTATGCGTGAAAGGCGATGCTGTCGTTGACCACGGCGTCCACGCGGCCCTGGTTGAGCAGGGTGATTGCCTGGGTGAAGCCCTCCACCGGCTCCAGCTTCGCGCCGGCATCGCGCGACACCTGGGCCCAGTTGCTGGTAACGGTCGCCCCGGCGGTCTTGCCTCGAAGGTCTTGTACCGACTTGATGGAGTCGTCGTTGGCGCGCGTGATGATGACGCCTTCACCGACCGAATAGGGCTCGGACAAGTCGTATTTGCTCGTGCGTTCGGGGGTTATGGTGACCTCGTTGGCGACCACGTCGAACCTGTTGGCCTCGAGCGCGGCGAAGATCGAATCCCACGGCGTCTGGACGAACTCGACCTTCTTGCCGAGCTTTTCGCCGACGGCGTTCGCCACATCGACGTCATAGCCGGCAAGCTGTCCGGTCGACGGATCCTGGAAGCTGAACGGCGCGTATGTGCCCTCGGTGCCGACCCGCAGCACACCGGAGGACGGCGCACTATCCGGTCTGTTCTGGCTCGAGCCGCACGCTGTGGCCAACAGCGCTGTGAGCAACAGCGCCGCGAGCAATGCACGCCGGAAGTAGGAGGTCACTGGCGGAACTTAACAACTGGCTGGAAGCGCGCCAAGGTTTCTGCTCATACCGGAGAATATGTCCACGGCTCTCGCGGCAAGCCGGCCGGATCGAACTCGGCCAGCATCCCGGTGACCGTGGTCGCGTCATAGCCCAGCGAATCGGCGATCTGCCGCAAGGCCGTCTCGACGCCGATCTCGGCCAGACTCACCGCGCCATCGCGTTTGGCCAGTCGCTTTCCTTCGGCGTTGAGCGCCAGCGGGACATGGGCGTAGGTCGGCTGCGGGTATCCCAGCAGCGACCCCAGATAGGCCTGGCGCGGCGAGGAGGACAACAGGTCGTCACCGCGCACCACCTGATCGACACGCTGTGCGGCGTCGTCGACGACCACCGCCAGGTTGTACGCCGGGACACCGTCCCCACGCCGTAGCACCAGATCGTCGACAACGCCGGTGTAGCTGCCGTGCAGCAGGTCGGTGACGGTGAACTCGGTGGTGTCGGCGCGCAGTCGCAGCGCCGGTGACCGTCCGGCGGCGCCGCGGTCGGACCGCGCCGCCGCCGTCAGCTCACGGCAGGTGCCAGGGTAGGCACCCTCCGGCGCGTGGGGCGCTCGCGGTGCCTGCTGGATATCCTTTCTGCTGCAATAACATTCGTAAACCAATCCGCGTCCGATCAGCTCGTCGATCACGGCTTCGTAGCGCCCGGCATGCGTGCTCTGGTACTCGGCCGGTTCGTCGGATTCGATGCCGATCGACGCCAGGTCGGCCAGTTGGCGTGCGGCGGTGTCAGCGGAGGTGCGATCGTCGAGATCCTCCACCCGGATCAGGAACCGTCGCCCGGTCGACCGGGCGAAAAGCCAGGCCAGCACAGCGGTACGCAGGTTGCCGATATGCAGGTCAGCCGACGGACTGGGTGCGAATCTCCCCGCCGATGTCATGCCGAGAATCTAGCCGCTGCGCCGGGACAGCCCGGTGACTGTCGCTCAACACCAGGTGTCGTGATTGTCCGGGACGAATCCCGGGCAGCGGGCGGCGGCACTGCGCGACATCGTGACGTGGCCGCCCTGGGCGTCGGTGAAGTAGTAAAAATTCGCGTGGTCTTGACCGTAGATCCAGTAATTGGCCGAGCCGTCGTTGACGACGGTCGGCTCGAACTCCCACACCGATGATTCGCGCGGGATGTGATTGGCGGGCTCGACGAGCAGCAGCCAGGTATTCGAGACGATATTGGTGCCGAACGCCAGCGCGGACGCAACGCATACCGCCGCGGCGCCGACGGCGATCGCAGTGCGAGCTCCGAACCCGGCCATCAGCGCGCACCCAGGCCCGGAATGATATCGGCCAGGTCGAACGTGACGGGTTGTTCGAGCTGCGCGTAGGTGCACGAGGCCGGCTCCCGGTCGGGACGCCAGCGATTGAACTGCGCGGTGTGGCGGAACCGGCGGCCCTCCATGTGGTCGTAGCGCACCTCGACCACCCGCTCGGGGCGCAACGGGACGAAGGACAGGTCTTTGCCGGCATTCCAGCGTGACCCGCCCTCGTAGCGGCGGGCGTCGGGGTTGGCCGCCAGATGCGCCGCCCAGTTCCACGGGTGCTCGTCGAATGTGGTTACCAGCGGCTGTAATTCGGCGAAGAGCTGCCGCCGGGTCGCCATCGGGAAGGCGCCGATCACCCCGACCGATTCCAGCCGCCCGTCGTCGTAGAGTCCCATCATCAGCGAGCCGATCGCATCGTCGGCGGACTTGTGCAGTCGATAACCGGCCACCACACAGTCGGCGGTGCGCTGATGCTTGATCTTGAACATCGCCCGCTTGTCCGGTTGGTAGGTGACCGTCAGCGGTTTGGCGATCACTCCGTCCAGCCCGGCCCCCTCGAATTCGTCGAACCAGCGCTGCGCTGATGCCGCATCGGTGGTGGCCGGGGTGACGTGAAAGGACGACCCGGCGCCGGCCAGCGCCTCGACCAGCGCCGCGCGCCGCTCGACGAATGGCCTGCCGGTGTAGTCGTCGTCACCGAGCGCCAGCAGATCGAAGGCGATGAATTGTGCCGGCGTCTGCTCGGCGAGCATCCGCACGCGGCTCGCCGCCGGGTGCAATCGCAGCTGCAGCGCCTCGAAATCCAGTCCGGAGCCCGTGGCGATGACGATCTCGCCGTCGACGACGCAGCGCTGTGGCAGTTCGGCCAGGGCGGCGGCGGCCAGTTCGGGAAAGTAGCGCGTCATGGGCCGTTCGTTGCGGCTGCCGAACTCCACCTCGTCACCGTCGCGGAAACAGATCGACCGGAACCCGTCCCACTTCGGCTCATAGGACGCACCGGCGGGTATCGCGGCGACCGATTTCGACAACATCGGCGACACCGGCGGCATGACGGGCAGGTCCATTGCCCCATTCTTGCCGCCGGTGACCTCCTGCCGGACAGATTCACCTCGCCAGTAGCTGTTCACCCAGGTACTGACCCGGTGCGACGCCGGGCAGAATCGCGAACACCGCCGACCCGATGGTGGTCAGCCACGGGTTGAGGCCGTCGGCGGCGGCCAGACGCTGCTGCACCGGGACGAACTGGGCTCCCGGATCTCGCTGGTACGCCGCGAAGATCAGCCCACTGTCGGTGGTGGCACCGGCCGCCGGTGCGGCGTCGTAGTTGTACGGGCGGCGCAGGAACTGCTCGCCGTCGGTTCGGTGCCGCGCGAGCGCGATATGGGAGTTGGGTGCTATCACCGGTATGCCGTCGACGGTCGCGGTGAAATCGGGCACGTCCGACTCGACCTTGCCGGTCAGGGGTGCGCCGTTGTCGAGCCTGCGACCGACGACGAGCTCCTTGCCCGCCCGGTCGAGTTCGTCCCAGGCGTCCATCTCGGCCCGGATCCGCCGCAGGACCAGAACGGTTCCCCCGGCGAACCAGGACTGCCGCGAACCGTCGTCCCAGACGTTGCGGTCGAACACCGCGGCATCGCGGATGTTCGATGTGCCGTCGACCTGGCCCATCAGGTTGCGCATGCTGCCCGCCGACGGGTCGGCGCCGTGGGCGTCGCGAAAACCGCTCTGCCGCCAGCGCTGGCGCGTCATGGTGCGAACATTCTTCAGCAGCACCCGGCCGGCATGCGCGATCACCATCGGGTCGTCGGCGCACAGCTGAAGGCAGATGTCGCCCCCGCACCACTGGGGATCGAGCCGGTCGGTGCCGAACGCCGGCAGCTCGGTCGCGGTGTCCGGGCGCCGGTGCGCCAAGCCGATCCGGTCGAAAACCGAGGGCCCCAGCCCGACCGTGACACTGAGACGGGCCGGTCGCGCGGCGAGCTCTGGTTCGGTATCGGCCAGTGCCGGTTGCCCCTGCGTGAGGCGCTGCGCGTCGGATGTCCACAGTTTCAGGACCGCTGCCAGGGTGTCGCGCGGGCTGCGGCCGGCGTGCGGTTGCAGGTCGAGCGCTATGAACAGCGCTTGTGCCTGCGCGGCAGTGGCCACACCGCTCTGGTGTGCACCGTGGAACGGCTCGACCTGGGCACCGAATCCGGCTGCTGGGGTGGTGGTTTGCGCGTCGTCACACCCTGCGATCGCTGCTCCCGCCGCCAGCGCGGCGGCGCCCCCGGCCAGGAGGCGCCGCCGACTGAGGATCGGTTCATCAACCATGGTGATGCGGTGCCCCGTCGGTGCCGCCCCCGGCCGGTGCGTAGTTCTCGTTGGCGCCGGAGAAGTCGCGGACCTGCGCAGTGACCGGCAGCGTCGAACCGTCCTCGAATTCGACGGACAGCTCGACATCGGATCCCGGTTGCAGCGGTTGTTTTAGGTCCATCAACATCAGGTGATCGCCACCGGGAATCAGTTCACGGGTTTCGCCGGCGGGAATGACGAGACCGCCGTCCTTGGGGCGCATGACCTTGCCACCCGTTGCATCGGGGACGACTTCGTGAACCTCGACGCGGCCGGCGACAGGTGACTGCGCACCGACGATCCGTGCGTCATGGTGACCGGTGTTGGCGAGTGTGCCGAACACCGCTGTCATGCCCGATTCGGCTGAACTCGCCCACTGGTTCTTCATCGTCACCGCAGACGCCATCGGTTCGGAGTGCTCGTGCGACGACGAGGTGCAGGCGGATATCAGCAGTGCCAGAAGTGCCGCAACGGATATCGCTACGGTTCGAAATGTTTTGTCACACATGTCATTTACCTCCTACTGCCGGTGAGGTCGCGATGGCGGTGTCTGCGGCGATGTCGTCGGGCACGTCCCGAGATCGTCGTCGCCGGTCGATCACGGCCTCGACGGCGAGCACCAGCAGCACCGAGACGCCGAAGACGGGGTAGATGACGCCGAGGACGACCGCGGCCACGGAGACCGCAATGCCGACCCGCTTCGGTACCCGGGCCGAAGCGGGTCGGGACGGCAGGCCGGTGCCGCCGGCGGGCCGACGTTTCCACCACATCAGCAGTCCGGTACCGACACTGGTCAGCAATCCCAGGCAGGCGATCGTCGAGATGATGCGGGTGAGCAGGCCGAACTGGTTGCCCATGTGCATGGCGATGCCGAAACTTGTCAGCCGCGCCAGTGCGCCGTCTTGGGCGGCGGTCGCATTGGCGATCGTCTCACCGGTGAACTGGTTGAGGTAGAGCGTGCGCTGTTCGGAGACCTTCTGCGGCCAGGCATTGACGACCGCGAAGCTGCCGTAGACCGGTTGCGCGCCATCGGTGGAATCGGACGGGGGAATGATCGAATAGCCGGGGATCATGCGCTCGCCCTTGGCGATCCGGTCGATATCGGCGAACGACAGCGGCCGGGCATCCCCGGGAGTCGACGCGTACACCGGGTCGTCGGTGGCGGCCCAGGCGATGCGGCGTCCCAGCCGGTCGTAGTCACCCATTTTCGCCGCGGTCGACGGAGCGTCGATCTGCTGTGACGGGGTCACGGTGGAGGAGAAGGCCCGCCAGTTCTCGCCCCAGTATCGCGACCAGGTCATGCCGGAAAGGACGTAGCCGATCAGGATCACCGCGATGACGACACCGGTGAGCGAATGCAGGTCACGCCAACGGATTCGGCCACCGCGGTTCCACCGCAGCCTCAGCAACGGCTTGCCGGCTTCGACGGCCCGCGGCCACCACAGATAGATGCCGCTGGCCAGCAGCACCAGTATCCACACCGCGGTGAGCTCCAACCACAGGTTGCCGATGCCTACGGGAATTGTCGCGTCGGGATAGGCCGACGGGGCAATCAGATGCCCCAATGACGGCAACTGCACCTGGGGGCCGTCGTTGCCGAACATGCGGTGCACCTGATTGGCCCATCCGACCAGACCGGAGAGCTGGGTGCGTTGCCCGAGGTATTCACCGGTATGTGGATTCACGAACACCTGTGTCACATCGGCTTCGGCGGCCGGGTAGGACGGGGCGTCCGGTGCGAGGAAATCGATACGCGTGGAGCTACCCGGCCCGGCGGGCGGCGTGACGGCATCGACGGCGTAGTCGGGTCCGACGTGCTGGCGGGCGTTGGCGATCTGCTGATCCAGCGGAACCGATTCGGCTGTGTGGTCGACCACGAAGAGGTCGCGGTCGAGCCAATGGTCCAGCGGCTGGCTGTAGAGGATCACCAGCCCGGAGCACGCCAGGACTATCAATGCTGGTGCCGCAAACAGGGCGACCCAGAAGTGCACACGCCAGATACGGCGCAGCACAGCGGTATCTGCCGATCTCGGGGAGGTCGTCGGCGTGCTCATCGGAGAACTCGGTTTTGGGCAGGGAAGTGCGCAGGGGAAAACATCAGGAATTCTTCTTTCGGCGTTCGGGTATGCGACGGCGCGCGATGTCGATGCGACATCGCGTGGCCGTGGAGTATCGGCAGGAGCCGCCCGTCGCGATGGCGACGGGTCAGGTGGAGAAGTCGACGGCTATGCGGTCAACGCGGCGCGCAGCGGGGGAGCCCGCATACCCAACCCGGAGCAGCGCAGAACCGACTGCGCGACAACGTCATCGGCGAACATCCGTGTCGGGCGCGGACCTGTCCGTGGGCCGACGGTGATCAACAGCCGCAGCCAGCACAGCAGCGAGGCGCAGACGGTGTAGAGGTGTTCCACGGTTGCGATCGCCGCACCGAGCAGCGCAGCGCCGGCGATGTGGGCGCCGATCATCAACGGCGTCGCCAGGAGAGTTTCGGGGTGATGGGACGTCAGGCTCAGGGTGAGGTGGCCCAGTGCCTGCGCGAGCAGGAGCGCGCCGGTGACGCCGGCATAGCGCAGGCCGCGGCTCTCCAGGCTTATTCCGGCCAGGACGGCCCCGACTGACCCGCAGACCAGCACCGACAGGATCAGCGCTCCGCCCTGCGGCAGTGCGCCGCCGGCGGCTGCGTGGGCGCCGATGGTGACGATGGCAGCGGAGACACCGACCAACGCGCCACGCAGCAAGCGTGCGCGTGACCGGGGCGTACTCACGCAGCGCACCTTACCGCCGGGGCTACTACATTGCCTAGTAGAGCGGCTTTCTTCGTGGCCCAACGCGGCCGACCGGGTGGGCAGCCTAAGCCGCCCACCCGGTGGTGTTCGTTATTTGAAGATGTCCTTGATGTTCTCGCCGACCTTCTTGACTCCGGCCGAGCCCTGATCTGCCTTGCCTTCGGCCTTGAGGTCGTCGTTGTCGGTGACCTCTCCGATGGCTTCCTTGGCCTTGCCGACGGTCTCCTCGACCTTGTTCTTGGCTTTGTCCACGATTCCCATGAGACTTCCTTATCTCTTGAAGTGCTGTATTGCCCAAGAGGGCAAGGCAATACACACCGGCGACGGTGTCGTCGGTAGATCTGGGTGACTGCTCAGCCGACGCGCGCGGTTGCCCGTCTGCGCCGTGCGGTCCGCAGCAGGATGCGGCTGGCGAACGGAACACCGTCCAAGGCGGTGGCGAGATCGCTGCGCGTGCTTTCCAGAGCCGGCGACAGGGCGCTCAGGTCGGACCGCGGGTCGATCTTCACGTCGATCTCGATGACGCGCTGGCCTCTGTCGAATCGGCACCGCCCGGAGGCGGACTCGACCGATGGTTCGGCCGCCAGGCTCGCGGCTGCGGCCTCGGCCGCGGTGCTCAGGTCCACGGTGAACGAGCCGGCCACCGACGATCCTGGTAGTGCGACCGGCCCGGGCGACTGGCCCGGACGGTGCGCCACCAACCACGCCAACCCGAGCGCGATCAGCAGGATCGCGACGGCGCCAAGGGCCAACGGCCACCACGGTGCCGTTTGCGCCGTGGCCAGCCAGCCGATCGAGAGCGTGCTGCCGCCCAGATCACCCCGAGACCATCCGATGGCGGCCAGGCCGAGTCCCAACAGACCGGCGCCCGCGACAGCGCAGCCGAGCCGATCGGTGATTACGTTGCGGCGCTTCATTTCTGCTCCTGTGTGGTGATGCGTGTCCGCAGCCGCGGAGCGCTGGCCAGCGCCGAGAACGATTGACCCACAGCGGTGTTCACAGCGTTGACGAGTTCGTCATGGTCGTAGCCGGCCAGCGGGACGACGTTCACGGTGACAGTCCGGCGTGACCCGGAGACGTTGACCGCTGCGGTGCCGGTGACCGTCTCCGCGGCACCTTGCGCCACCCGGGCGATGTCAGCCGATGCCAGCCAGGCGTCGCCGATATCGAGCGCGCGGTGAGTGCGCTTGCGTGGTTTGACCGCGGTGAGCACCAGCAGAATCCCCACGGCGGCCAACATCGCACCGGCGGGCACCATCCAGGTCTGTGCGGACATGCCGTCGAAAGTGTTGAGGGCTGCGGTGATCCACGGTGTACCCGATAGGGCGCCACCGGCGATCAGCGCATCACGTCCGGCGATGACCCCGAGTCCGACCAGTCCGATCCCCAGGACCAGCGCGACCGCGGTCGCGCCTGGCGCTGCGACCGGCGGCTTGGTTGTGGGTGTAGTGCTCATCGGACTCTCCTGGTTGGGCGATCGGCACGGGTGGTGCAACGCACCTCGACTTCGACACCGCTGACGGTCAGGCCGGTGTAATCCTGTATCTGCTGCGTCACGGCGTCCCGCACGCGTTGCGCCAGGGTCACGACCGGCGTCGGCCATTGCGCGGCGACGGTCACGGCCACTCGGACGTGGCCGGCCTGGATGCTGACCCGCGCCCGCGGCAGATCGGTGTCCAGGAGCCGCCCGACCCCGGTGACGCGGTGGGTGTCGGACTGGCCCGCGGCGGCGCGGCGGGCGATCCTCTGCACCACTTCGTCGCGGATGTCGAGGCGGCCCCGCTCCGCCGGCGGCGGCAGCGATACGGCGGTGTCAGTCACGCCTGCGCCCCCGGGTCAGGCTGGTGGTGTCCAGCTCGCCGTCACGGTAGGCGCCGATCGCCCAGCCCAGGATGCCCAGCACCAGGGCCAGCAGGAAGCCGGTGAATCCGCCTGCGGCAGTGGCTATCGCGATCAAGAGCCCGGCGAGCAGTCCGAGGGTCGAGGTGGTCATATCGAAGTCTCCGTGTCGTCAAGGGGGTGAGGGTGGGGCGGTTGCGGCATGTCAGCGCGGCCGAACGACGTCTTCGACCGTCACGTGCACCGGCCCGGTGACCAGCCCGGCGACGGCGTCGCGGACTGCCTCGGCGGTGGCGCGGATGGGATGGCCGAAGAGCAGGCTGACGTGTATCTCGGTGTCGGCTCCGTCGAGCCGGATGCCGGGGATGCGGCGGCCCGGTAGGTAGGTCGCCGCTTCCCCGAACATGCCACCGTGCAGGCCCGCGACGCCCGGCACTGCCGAGACGGCCGCGGCGATCACATCAGCCGGCGTGGTTCGCTGTTCGCCGCTTTGCGGATCGGTCACTGCACCCGGGCGACGCTGGCCGCGTTGTCCTGGTCGTCGTCCTCGTCGGCGAGGTAGACGTCGTGCACGGTGATATTGACCTCGGTGACTTCCAGGCCCGTCATCCGTTCGACCGCGGTGATGACATTGCGGCGCACACCCGCCGCGAGGTCCGCGATGGAGACTCCGTAGTCGGCCACCAGGTCGAGGTCGATGGCGGCCTGACGTTCGCCGACCTCCACCGTGACGCCCTGCGACTGGTTCACACCCGCACCCGGAATACGTTCCCGCAGAGCACCGATCGCGCGGCTCGTGCTACCGCCGACGTCATGCACACCCTGGACTTCGCGGGTTGCGATACCGGCGATCTTGGCCACCACCGCGTCGGCGATCGTGGTGCGGCCGTCGCTGCCGACCAGGGCGGCGGTGCGGGTGGACAGTTCTTTCGACGTGGTCCCCACGGTGCCGGAGGTGGCTGGGGCGACGGTCTGAGCGCTGCTCATGGTGAACCTTCTTTCTCGGTCGCTTTTGGTTACGCCTGTTGAGTCGGACCTCGACGCACAAAGAGCACCTGATGCGCGGTGTGATGTCGGTAACGCCATCCGGGGGCGCGTCGGCTACGAAGACTTCCCGTGAGCACCACACGCGACAGCGCTGCCGCCGTGGCCGGCGAGCAGAGGTCGGAGTTCCTGGCCGCCCCCGACCGGTTGCTCGTCGATGCCGCCGCACTCGGAGACCGCGACGCCTTCGAGGCGATCGTGCTGCGCTATGGCCCGCAGATGTTGCGTTACGCCCAGAACATGCTGGCCGACGCCGGGGCCGCGGAAGAGGTCACGCAGGACGCCTTCGTCGCCGCGTGGAAGGGACTGGATACCTTTCGTGGTGAATCATCTTTGCGGACATGGCTTTTCACCCTGGTGTCGCACAAGGTGGTCGACCACCGTAGGCGTCGGAGCATCGCGCCCGCCGAGGACTGGATGTTCGACGCCACGGCGGCGCCGGACACCTATGAACCCGAGACGCAGATCAGCAACAACGATTTTCTTGCTGATCTGGCTGTTGCGCTGGCCGAACTGCCCTACCGCCAGCGTGCGGCCTGGCTGCTTCGTGAGGTCGACGGGATGACACATGTGGAGATAGGGCGGATCCTGACCATCACACCGAGTGCGGTGCGCGGTCATCTGACCCGTGCCAAGGCGACACTGAGCGCAAGGATGGAGGCATGGCGATGAGACCCGGCGAAGACGACCCGGTGCTGGCCCGCGCCGCACGGAGCCTGCAGGAGGCGCCTGCCGACGCCCGGTGGGTCGACATCAGCGACGCCATCGTCTCGAAAGTGCGGGCCACCACGCGCAGAACCTGGCCGATAGACGCCGAATACCGGACCGGCGCGGCCGACACCGCGCGTGCAGGAGACACGTTGCGGGTCAGTGATCAGGTGGTCCGCACCGCGATTCGCCGCGCGTTGGCCGGCGTCCACGGCGGGCAGCCCACCGCGATCGACCTGTATCTCGACGGTCACCGCTGTACGGGTGCTCGTATCGACATCGTCGGTGTGTACGGCGACGATCTGCAAGCTGTCGGCGACGAACTTGCCGGTATCGCCCTGGCTGTCCTTCGCGACGTTCTGGGTGCCGGGCCCCAGCCACTGACCCGTGCCGATATCGACGTCCATGTCAACGACATAACCGAGACATGACCGGGCCGGCCCGGTGGAGTCGTTGCTGCCGAGGGTGATTGACGCGGGCAAACCGCAGGTAGAGTCTGCGCAGGGTGGAGATGCTCGTGGGAGGGGTTCGGTGCCTGATTGGGCGTTGCGGCGACGGCGGCTGATGGGCGACCAGTCGGTGCCAGCGGCACCGGCGGTCGATCAGTTCAGTTCCGAAGTGGACCTGGCCGCCGCGGCCGAGTTGCCGGTTCTGCGGGCCTTGCTGCAGATCGCGAAGGCGGTCACCCGGGCCAGCTATTTCGACGAGGCGCTGGAAGCGATCGCCGAGCAGTCGCTCATCGCGCTCAACGCCGCGTCGGCGTCGATCAGCCGGTGGGAACCCGAACACAATTCCGTGCGCACGCTGATCAACGTCGGCGACCTGGCCGCAGGCGAGGAACGCTGGCCCGATCGGGAGTTGTATTCGGTCGACGGGGACCTGCCGATGATCGGACTGCTGCGGCAGGGTCTGCCGTACGTGATCGCGATCGACGACGTCGGCGTTGACCCTGCCGAGGTCGCCTGGTTGCGCGAGATCGGGAAGGAAAGCGAGCTGGCGGTGCCGGTGATGTACGGCGACCGGATCTGGGGTGAGCTGTGGGTCACCGGGAACGGCGGCCGGCGGTTCGGCGCCGACGACGTGCAGTTGCTGCAGGGTATCGCCGCATACGCGGCAATGGCGATCGGACGTTCCGAGCTGTTGAGTACCGTGTGGCGTTTCGCTCATCAGGATCCGCTCACCGGCCTGCCGAATCGGCGCGAACTGGAGCGGATTTTTCACGAGATGGATTGGCAGACAGCCTGTCCGGCACTGCTGGTGTGCGATCTCGACCGGTTCAAAGAGATCAACGACCAGCATGGCCATCCTGCCGGCGATGAACTGCTACGCAAGGTCGCGACGGTTCTCGGTGATGCCGCGTCGTCGAGAAGCGAGGCCATCGCGGCCCGGCTGGGAGGCGACGAGTTCTGCGTGCTGTTGCCGCGGTCCTCGCTCGATGAGGCCGAACAGTTCGCCAGAGACGTCAGTCGCGATGTGCAGCGGATTATCGGCACCGATGTCACGTTGAGCTGGGGCGCGACGGTCGCCGGCCCGCATGCGACGTCGGGGCAGGCGCTGATCGCGGCCGCCGATAGTGCGCTCCTGGAGGCAAAGAGCCTGGGACCCGGCCGATTCAGTGTCGGTGTCAGCAGCCGGCGCACCGATCGTGGCGTCGCCAATCACCGCAACGACATCGCCGGTCCGGCGCGCTCGGCCGCGGACCGTCTTGTGCCGCGCGTGGTGCAGGTGCTGGATGCGGCCGGTCCGCAGGGACCGGCGGATGCGCTGGAGATACTCGCCGGGGAGATCAACCGGGTGATCGACGTGGCGGCTTGGTCGCTGTCGGAGACAACCGAGGACGGCGCGCACGTGCGCACGATTCGTGGGGTAGACAGCGAGCGCGATCCGGTGGCGCGGCTGGCGTTTCTGCGCAAGGTCGACTCTGGCACCGTGTACCCGCTCGCCGACTATCCGTCGACCGTCAGAGCCCTGGCCCGCTGCGAAACCTTCCTTGCCGCCGCCGATCTCGATGGCTCCGATGCAGCGGAAGTGGAGCTGCTGAATCAGTGGGGTTACAGCGCGGTGCTGGCGGTCGGCGCGGCGGCCGCCGATCGCGGCTATCTCCTGGAGATCTATTCCTCCACCGGACACCAGCAACTGGCCGACCTCGCGAGCCATCTTCAGGTGCTGGCGCACTACTGCGTCACCAGGTATCGCTGAATCCGCCCGGATGGCGCGATGACATTGTCGGGGTGGCGAGGTCTAAGTGAGTATGGACCCCATGCCCTTCTCCGCGGACCTTCCAGTCATGCCGCCCGTCGAGCCGATGCTGGCGAAAGCGGCTGCAAAAGTCCCCGATGACCCGGGGGTCTGGTCCTATGAACCCAAATGGGACGGTTTCCTTCACTGGACTTGTCAAAGGTCGTTAAGGGGAGCCGCAGTCCATCTGGCGGGTGGTTTGCTTCCGTCAGCGGCTTGGCCCCATCACTCCGTGACCCATACCGGGACCCATCATTCCGTGACCCATGCCAGGTCCCATCATCCCGCCGCCCATCATTCCGCTCATCATCGCCGGCATCCCTTCGACGACGAATCCGGTGACTTCGCGGGCGTGTTCGCGAATGGCGTTGGTCAGTTCTGGGTCGCTGGAGGTTTCGACCACCACCACGCCGCTGGGTGTGAGCGTGATCTGACGTTGATAATCGGCAGCGCGGCGGAACAGGGTGGGCAGGCTTGAGCTCATGCAGGTGACTTCACTGCCCTGATCGAGGTGGGTGTACATCGATGAGACGTGGGCCTGCAGTTCGGTGACGAGGTCGGCGGAGTCGGATTCGGTGGTGGTGCGCACGCCTCCGGGAATCTCTTCCACGCTGCGTCGAAGCTCCTGATGCCGCATGAACATGTTCATGTAGGCGCGCATGTCCATGCCGGTCGCGCCACCCATCCCGGGTTGGGCACGGCTGATTGGTATGTCGATAATGTTGCGCAAGACATACCCCAGGCCGAAGAGGGCCCCACCGGTGGCGAGCATTCTCAGCGCCGCTCGCCTGCTCATTCCGGTCATTTCCGATGATCCCTTCGCGTGCTCGACGTGTGCGGTGAGAATCGCGTTGTGGGCGAACGCGCGGTGCGAGTTGCGTCCGTCTTGGGGCTATGGCGGCTTCGTGGCCGACGATGGCCGACTCGACGAGACAACGTGAAATTGCTGCCGTCGCAGCGTGAACCTGTGCTTGTGCGCTACGGCCGAGGTGTGGTTGGAGTGGTTGTCGGCGGCTGCGACTGGCCGGGCCCCAAGGGGCCAGAGGGCCCCATGTTCCCCGGTGGCCACGAGCCCTGCGGTCCCATCATGCCGGGTCCCATCATGCCGGGTCCCATCATGCCGGGCGTTCCTTGACAGTGCCCCCGATTGCCGCCGAAACCGTCGGTGGCCCTGCCGATGAAGAACCCGGAAAAGAACACCACCGCAACGATGAACACCGCAGCGGCGGCAATACCACTCCACGCCAAGGCGTGGTTCACCCCTCTGCGCTGTCCGGCCGCGGCGATTCGTTCGCTCGTTGATTCAGGTGTATCGGTCATTCTTTCAATCTCCTTCGCTGCATCCATTTTTGAGGTCCTCGGTCGACTGGCACCGCGCTATCGGCCGACGCTGAGCTGTCGGCACGTGAGTCATCGCGGTTCCTGGTGTTCGCGCAGCAGCGTCATCCGCCGCAGATACTCATCCTCATCGATGTCGCCGCGCGCAAACCGTTGGGCTAGAGCATTTTCCGGCCGCGACCAGGTCCCTGAATCCGTGCGGTTGCGCTGTGCATCGCTACCGGCGAGATGCCGAACGGCCAGCACGACCGCGGTGATCAGGACGGCCGACAACAGCACCATCACCACGCCCATAAGGATCCAGCCGGCCCATCCCCAACCGCCCCACATGCAGTCGTCTGTGCCGCACATCATGGTGGTGAACCCCTTTCATCTGACTGGCCGGGAAATGTCTCACCTGACACCACGATGGACTGGCTGGGCGCTCTGACGGTAGGGCCGATGTGCCTCAACATGCCTGCAAGCCGTGCCGAACCAGAAAGTGCCTGTCTCCGGGGTTCGGCATTGGCTCGAGAATCATTTTCCCTGCCACCTCTCGGTGTGAACCCTATTGTTCAATACCCCTGCGGGTATATCAAGGACTCTTTTCGGGGCGGATCCAACACGGCTTGGCGATCCGTGCCGCTGCGGCGCCCCGGCGACCCGCGCCTATGCCCTTGACGGGCCCTGCGTGTGCGGTGTGGTGTGGTGGGTTGACATGCGGCCTCAGCCCGGTTCGCTTCTCTGCCACGGGCGTGTGCACTCACGGAGATTGTCGGACAACTTCCGCCGATCATGAGGGCGCCGCTGCTACGTGGGCCGTCGCTGGTTGGCCGGTCGGTGCAAGGGGCAGGGGCTTGGCGCGGCCGGCACGCACACCGTTGGCGATGACGACCACCTCGGCCAGCTCGTGGACCAGCACGACGGCGGCCAGACCGAGCACACCGAGCAGTGCCAGCGGTATCAACACGGTGATCAGCGCAAGTGACAGGCCGACGTTTTGCAGCATGATCCGTCGGGCGCGACGCGCGTGGCTGAACGCCTGCGGCAGGTGGCGCAGGTCTTCACCCATCAACGCCACGTCGGCGGTCTCGATGGCAACGTCAGTGCCCATCGCCCCCATCGCGATACCGAGGTCGGCGGTGGCCAGAGCGGGGGCGTCGTTGACGCCATCGCCGACCATGGCTGTGTTGCGCTGAACACGCAGTTCTTCGATGAGCCGCGCCTTGTCCTCGGGGCGTAGCTCGGCGTGTACGTCGTCGATACCGACATCTTTGGCGAGCGCGGTGGCGGTGGTGCGATTGTCGCCGGTGAGCATCGCGATGTGGAAGCCGTCGCGGCGCAGCTGGGCGACGACCTCGGCCGCCTCGGGACGGAGTTCGTCGCGCACGGCGATCGCGCCGACTGTTTGGCCGTTGTTTTCGACGAGCACGGCGGTGGCGCCGGCCTGCTGCATCCGTACCACGGCATCCGCCAATGCGCCCGCATCGAGCCACCCGGGGCGGCCCAGGCGAATCGTGTCGCCGTCGCGGCGTCCGGTGAGCCCGGCGCCGGTCACCGCCTGCACGTCAGTAGCCGGGGTGACCTCGTCGACGGCGGCCAGGATCGCCGCGGCCAGCGGGTGTTCACTGCGCGCTTCCAGCGCTGCGGCCAGATCGAGCACCTGCTCGCGGGTAGCGCCGTGGGTGGTGGCCACCTCGATGACAGCGGGCCGGTTGGCGGTCAGGGTGCCGGTCTTGTCCAGGGCGACGCCGCGCACCGCGCCGAGCGCCTCCAACGCGGCGCCACCCTTGACCAGCGCACCGAGCTTGCTAGCCGCACCGATTGCGGCGACCACGGTCACGGGCACCGAGATCGCCAACGCGCACGGCGAGGCCGCGACCAGTACCACCAGGGCACGTTCGATCCACACGGCCGGGTCCGCGAGCAGGCTGCCGATCACTGCGATCAGGGCCGCGGCGATCATCACCGCGGGAACCAGCGGCTTGGCGATGCGGTCGGCCAATCGCTGAGAGGCGCCCTTTCGAGACTGTTCGGCCTCCACAATCTTCACGATGCGGGCCAGCGAGTTGTCCTCGGAGGTGGTGGTTACCTCGACCTCCAGCACGCCGGTGCCGTTGATCGAGCCGGCGAACACCTCGTGGCCCGGTTCGGCTTCCACGGGCACTGACTCACCAGTGATAGCCGAGACATCCAGCGCGGTGCGGCCGTTGCGGATGATGCCGTCGGTGGCGATCCGCTCGCCGGGCTTGACCAGCATTCGGTCGCCGACACGCAATTCACTTGAGGATACGACCATCTCGGTGTCGTCGCGCAGAACAGTGGCCTGGTCAGGCACCAGCGACAGCAGGGCGCGCAGTCCGCGACGGGTGCGGGCCAGCGAATACTCTTCCAAACCCTCGCTGATCGAGAACAGGAACGCCAGCATCGCGGCTTCGCCGACTTCGCCGAGGAGCACCGCGCCCACAGCGGCGATGGTCATCAACGTGCCCACCCCGATTCTGCCTTTGGCCAGACGCTTGAGCGTGGACGGCACAAAGGTATAGGCGCCGACAACCAAGGCGAGCGCTTCCAACGTGAGCACGACCGTCGGCGGCGCACCTGCCCCGCCAGCGATCAACCCGGCCAGCAGGAACACCCCCGCGACGGCCGCGAACTGCAGTTCCCGAACCTGCCACAGGGATTCGGCCTGCTTCTCGGCCTGCCCGCCGACATCGGCCTCGTTTCCGCCGCAACCGCAGGCGTCGCTCATCGCTTGGTCACCGCTTCTTTCTTCGTCGCATCGGCTCCGTAGACAGGGCATAGCACCACCTGGTTGCCGGTGGCGGCCAGCAGCGATTCCGCCGACGCGAGCAGATCGATCAGCTCTGGGCGATTCAGGGAGTAGAACATCTGCCGGCCTTCCGGTCGCCCGGTGACCAGGCCGCACTCGCGTAGGCAGGCCAGATGCGCCGAGACAGTCGACTGTGCAGTGCCCAGCACCCGGGTCAGATCCACCACCCGGGCCTCTCCTTCGGTGAGGCGCTGCAGGATCGCCAACCGGGTGGGATCCGACAGGCCGCGAAACAGCGCCGCCGCCGGCGCCAGATCCGCGGCCGATCGGGAAGAAGCTCTCCCCTTTATCATCGTCATTCAACGATGATAGTCACAAATACCTATCAATCGCCAGGGGTCGGTGGGCTCACTGGCGCCCGCTGATCAGACGCACAGCACTGCAGAGTCGCGGGCGCCGACGCGAAGTCGTCTTAGGCCTCCCTTGGGCCGAGGCCGGGGACGATGTCGTCCAGCCTGAAGACAACTGGCTGTTCGAGTTGGGCGTAGGTGCACGAGCGTGGATCGCGGTCGGGCCGCCAGCGGTTGAATTGGGCGGTGTGGCGGAACCGTTGCCCTTCCATGTGGTCGTAGCGGACCTCGACCACCCGCTCGGGTCGCAGCGGCACGAACGAGAGATCCTTGCCGGCGTTCCAGCGGGAGGTCTCGTTCTTGCGGGGGGTGCGTTCACCCGCTTCGTGGGCGGCCCAATTCCACGGATGGTCATCGACTGCGGTTATCGACGGCTGCATTTCGGTGAACAGCTGTCGGCGCTTTGTCATCGGGAACGCGCCGATCACGCCGACCGAGGCAAGGGTGCCGTCGTCGGTGTAGAGCCCGAGCAGCAGGGAGCCGATCGCGTCCTGGCTGGACTTGTGCACCCGGTAACCGGCGACGACGCAGTCGGCGGTCCGCTGATGCTTGATCTTGAACATGACCCGCTTGTCGGGTTGATAGGTGACCGTCAAGGGCTTGGCGACGACGCCGTCGAGACCCGCCCCCTCGAACTCTTCGAACCACCGATGCACCGTCGTGAGATCCGTCGTCGCTGGTGTGACGTGAACCGACGGTCCGGAGTCGGCCAACGCCGCGACGAGTGCTGCGCGTCGCTCGGCGAACGGTCTCTTGGTGTAGTCATCGTCGCCCAGGGCGAGTAGATCGAACGCTACGAAGGACGCAGGGGTCTGTTTGGCGAGCATTCGTACTCGCGAATCGGCAGGGTGGATACGTTGTTGAAGCGCCTCAAAGTCCAGGCCGTGGTCTGTTGCGATGATGATCTCACCGTCGATGACGCAGCGCTCGGGCAGCTCAGTGGTGATTGCTGCGACGAGTTCGGGGAAGTATCGGGTCAACGGTCGCTCGTGGCGGCTGCCCAGCTCGACCTCCTCGCCGTCACGAAAGCAGATTGAGCGGAAGCCATCCCACTTGGGTTCATAGGAGGCATCGGGAGGGATTGTCGGCACCGACTTGGCCAGCATCGGCGAGACCGGTGGCATGACGGGGAGCTTCATCGTCTCATTGTGGTCTCTGCTCGGCGAACGGGTTACCGCCGTGTGAAAGTCGTTGCTGCGCTTCGGATTGTCGGACGCGCAGATGTTTAATGCTCTCTTCGAGGGCGGCGACCTCGCCGAGCCATGCCCGATCCTTCGCCTCGACGAGGCGCTGTTCGGCGTTTTCAGTCATCTCGTTGATGCGGCCCAGCTGGGCGGGGTCGACGCGCAGGAACCGGCATCGCGTGCACGCGTGCTCATGAACGCAGGGCGTGCCATAAGGGCGGTGACACTCGCCGAGGGCGACGCGGCGTAACAGAAAGTGTTCTTCAAAATCGGCCCACTCGTCGTCGTCGGCGACTGTCGCCTCCTCGAAAGGCCGCAGTTGGCGACGACGTTCGATGAACGCCTGGTGGGCTGTGACGATGTGCTCAGGGAACACCGCCGTGTAGCCGCGGGTGGTGTCGAGGTTGAGGTGGCCGAGCAACGCTGCGGCGATGTGCAGCGGCAGGCCGTTGTTTACCGCGTCGGTGGCGAACAGGCGACGGAAGTCGTGCGGAGTGAAGTGCACTGGCCGACCGGCATCGGTGAGCCCGGCGATCGTGGCGAGGTGGACCAGAATCTGGCGCACGTAGTGCCGTCCCAGCACTTCGTGACGGGTACCCAGAGGGCGTGCGAACAGGTGCGGGAACGGTTCGCTGTGGACCTTGTCGTTGGTGTCGTAGGCGATCGACAGCGGCACGTGATCCTTGCCGGCCTTGGCGCGGCGCAAAACCTCCAACAGCACTCCGACCAGTTCCGGAGTCATCGGGATCAGCCGCTCGCAATCGGTCTTGGACGGCACGATGTGGAGCAACGGCACCAGCGTGGCCGTTGTGGAGGCGGTGTAGTGCCGCAGCGATAATTGGGTCAGTTCAAGAAGTTCCTCGATGCGAATGCCGGTGTGACGCAGTGTCTCCACGAGCGCCCACCCCCAGAAGCCCTCCTCTTCGAGCGCGGTTACGTCGATGCGCTCGGCACTGCCTCGGATCCATCCCGGCCGCTGCTGTCCGGGTGCCAGGTGCGCCCAAATCCGGGCGCGGGCGTCGCCGTCGCGCCGCAGAGGTGGGCAGTGCCGAAGGAAAGTGAAGCCGTCGACGACGAATTCCTGGTCGTGCGTGCAGGTCAAGGCACGCTGCAGAAGCGTTGCGGTGCGGTCCTTATGCGCTGTAGCCGCAGCCAGGAGTGCCGGCAGCAGCGGGGTAAGCATGCGGGTGCGATCCTGCATGGAGGCCTTCTGGCGGCGTTTCTGCTTGGCCGCCGCGCGACTGAGCGCCCGCGGTACTGGGCACGGCGCGACCCAGACACCCCAGCGGACGGGGTCGTCGTGCGACCACTCGGCCAGGTCGCGGTACATGCCGCGGATGGCGAACAGGATCGAGTGCACTTCGCGTCGCGGGCGGCCGTCGAGGGTCATCGCCAACCGTTCCCGCCACGCCGTCACCACCTCGGCCGAGATCGCCAGGTCCTTTTGGTCCGGATTGATCTGCAGGATCTCCCACCAGAACAATCGGGCCAGGCGGTAGGCAAGTCCCTCCAGCGAGCTGTAGTCCATGTTGGGCTGTAGCTCCTCGAGGTAGCCCACGAGGAGGTCGCGCACTCCTGAGGCGGGGATGCCGTACCGATCCACTAGCGTCGCAGCGCTGTGTTGGCGTGTGTTGCCTCGCGCCGACCACGTCGCCCGCAGCGTAGGCGCCTCCTCGGCCAAGGGGCCCAGGGCGACCAGCAGCTCCCAGATGAGGTGTTCGCGGCGCTGTCGCCCCGAGGTGCGCACCACGTCCGCGTAGAACAGCAAATCGTCGCCGCACAGTTGCCCGATGTTCTTCCCGGTGCGGATCATCACCCGCGCCAACGCCTTTTCGGCGTCGGCCTGGTACTTGGGCACCGCGTCCCGGTAGGCGGGCAGCGTACGCAACCGTTCCAAGTCCGGCCCGCCATTGCTGTCGAGGAACCTGCCGAGGGCTACCCGCTGCTTAGAATCCAACAGCCAACTGTAAGACGGCCGCAGTGCGCGCACGCGCAGTAGCGCATTGAGGGCCTTGAGCGTGGGTGACCAGTGTTCGTAGTGCGGCAACGCATCATGCTCGAACCACGTGCGCGGAGCGGCGTCGTAACCGCTGGCCAGCCACCGCTCCTCCCACGTCTGCCCTGAATATTGAGCCAGGACACCCAGCAGGGCATGCGTTCCCCGAATCATCGGCTGAAGCTGCTGGGGTGGCAGCGTCCGGTGGTGCTTGGTTACGACGTCGCACAACTCGGTGATGGTGAGATGCTGCATCGCCGCACCGCGGGCGCCCTCTGGCGGTGGTGGGGGCGCGTGGTTGGCGTCATACCCCCACAGCGGGCGTACCAGGCCGGCGGGGCCGAACCGGCTGTCTGCTGGGATCGCTTGCAGATGCGGTGAATCGGGCCGTGACAGCAGCTGGACCTGTGGGCTCATCGCCCGCCGCGTCGCGGCGGCCTGCCGGCGTTGCGGTGACCGGGTGTCCTCAGCGCTCAATTCGGCAGCCCCAACAGTTCTCGGACCGCCGCGGCGTCGTAGGCAGGTTCGATCGTCGATGCTTCGATCTTCGGTCGGGCGTGATGCTCAAGGACCTTGCCGATCAGATCTTCCAGGCGAGGCTGGGTGTAGATCTGAGTGGTCGTCACGCTGGCATGCCGCAAGACGGTCTGCACGTCGACCAGCGTGAACGCGGGGTCGGCCAGCATCCGCGCGGCGGCGGTGTGGCGGAAGTCGTGCAACGACCAGTTCGCGCCCAAGCTGGCGTTGGCGCGGCGCAGCACCGCGCGCATTGCGTGGTAGTTCAGCGGTGCCGGCTGAGAGCGTCGGGTCCACCACACCGGACCACCCGGCTCGATCGGCGGGCGTTGGGCCAAATACAGCGCCAGCCATACGAATGAGTCCACTGAGGCCGGAACGGTCTCCCGCATGCGGCTGCCCTTGCTAGTGACCGTGATTGTGTAGCGGCCGGCATCCAGATCACCGTGACGCAAACCGAGCAGCTCCGATGCCCGCACACCCGAGGACAGATAGAAACTCACCAACGCTCGATCGCGGTGGCTGCGCAACGCGTTGAACAGCGCTCCGGCGGCGTCATCGGGGATCGCCCGCCACACCGGCCGTGGGGTCTTCTGCCGGTAGTTGGCGCGCCGAAAGATAGCGAAGTCTTCCATCGGATTATGGTGCGCATGCGGACGGCCGCCGTGCCTAGCACGTTGTGCAGGAACGGGATTCACCAGCGGACCCAGATCGGCGGCACAAGCGTGTTCATAAAACCCGAACAAGACTGACAGCTGATGGTTGATGGTGCGCGGGGCGTACTTGCCGGACAACTCCGCCTTGCCGGTCACTGCGTTCACCGACCCCGGTGGCGGCCCATCCGGTCGTCGGCGAAGACGTTGCGGATTGGGCGCCGCCCGCAGATACTCGACGAACGCGCGGACGTCTACGCGCTCTGCTCGCTCCCAACTGATCAGGCGGTCATGCAGGAATCGGAACCACCGCAGAAGGTCGAACGCGTAACTTCGAACTGTGAGTGGACTGCAATCAGACGCCGCCAGTTCGCGAAGGTACGACGTCGCCCCGGGATGCTCGGCATCGGGGAAGATCACCCGCCACGGCAACCCGCTCGGCGCCGACTCCACCCGACCCACCTCGCCCATAGCCGGATCCTCCGCCCGCCGCAGCCACTCCATCGGAAGGCTCGCCGAAGTTCAGTCAACTAGACGCGCCGTGGTGTTCCGCGACGGCGACGACGTGTTGGTGCAGTCACGCAGCGGTAAGGAACTGGGACGCTATTTCCCCGAGCTGCTGGAGTCGCTGCGTGACGAGCTCGCGCCACGTTGTGTGCTCGACGGTGAGGTGGTGGTACCCCGCGAGATCGACGGCCGGGTCCGGCTCGACTGGGACTCGTTGTCGGCACGTATTCATCCCGCCGAGAGCAGGATCCGCAAGCTCGCCGCGGAAACCCCGGCGCATTTCATCGGTTTCGACGCGCTGGCCAGCGGTGAGCGCCCGCTTCTGGGTGAGCCGTTCCGCGTGCGCCGAGAAGCGTTGTCGGAGTTGGTAACCGAGAAGACCTGGTGTCATGTCACCCGTACCACCGAGGATCCCCATCAGGGCGCGCGCTGGCTGACCACCTTCGAGGGTGCCGGTCTGGACGGTGTCATCGCCAAACGTCTCGACGGCAGGTACCTGCCCGGTAAGCGTGAGATGGTCAAGGTCAAACATGCCCGGGACGCCGACTGTGTCGCCATCGGCTACCGCATCCACAAGAGCGGTGTGGGGATCGGCTCGATACTGCTCGGGCTCTACCGCGACGACGGTGAGCTGCAGATGGTGGGCGGCGCCGCGGCATTCACCGTCAAGGCGCGCAGTGAACTGCTGGCCGAGCTGGAACCGCTGCGCGAGGCCGACGACCTGGTCCGCGACGGTGAACCGAGCCGCTGGAACTCCGCGGCCGACAAACGTTGGATTCCGATCCGGCCCGAGCGGGTAGCCGAGGTGGCCTATGACCAGATGGAGGGCGCCGAACCGGGTTTCCAGCGCTTCCGGCACGCGGTCAAGTTCGTCCGCTGGCGCCCCGACCGCGATCCGCGCAGCTGCACTTTCGGCCAACTCGACGTCCCGGTGAACTACGACCTGTCCGACGTATTGGAGTCCTGAAAATGGCAACGCCCGCCCAAGAGATCGACGTCGACGGGATCAAGGTCCGGGTGACCAACCCGGACAAGCCCTACTACCCACAGCTCGGTTCGGCAGGCACCAAAGGCAAACTGATCGACTACTACCGGACGGTGGCCGGCGGCCCCATGCTGACCGCCCTGCGTGATCGCCCGACGCATCTGCAGCGCTTCCCCGACGGTATCGACGGCGAGGAGATCTATCAGAAGCGGGTGCCGCAGAAGCATCCGGAGTATCTGCAGATCTGCACGATCACCTTCCCGTCGGGCCGGACCGCCGACGCGTTGAAGGTCACCCACCCGGCGGCGATCGTCTGGGCCGCGCAGATGGGCACCATCACCTTGCACCCGTGGCCGGTGCGCTGCCCGGATGCCGACCACCCCGACGAGCTGCGCATCGACCTGGACCCCCAACCCGGGACCGGTTTCGCCGAGGCCAGCCGGGTGGCCGTCGACGTCCTCAAACCACTGCTCGACGAGCTGGGGCTGGTCGGTTACCCGAAGACCTCCGGTGGCCGCGGCGTGCACATCTATCTGCGGATCGCCACCGAGTGGGATTTCATCGCGGTGCGCCGCGCCGGTATCGCGCTGGCCCGTGAACTGGAGCGCCGCGCACCGGATCTGGTGACCACGTCGTGGTGGAAGGAGGAGCGCGGCGAGCGGATCTTCGTCGATTTCAATCAGAACGCCCGCGACCGCACCATGGCGTCACCGTATTCGGCGCGGCGCACCGCGATCGCCACCGTGTCCACACCGCTGAGCTGGGCTGAACTCGCCGACGCCGATCCCGACGACTACACCATCCTCACCGTGCCCGATCTCATTGCCGGGCGCGAGGATCCGTGGGCCGCCATCGACGACGTCAGCCAGTCTCTGCAGCCACTGCTGGACATGGTTGCCGCCGACGAGGAACGCGGTCTCGGCGATATGCCGTATCCGCCGAACTACCCGAAGATGCCGGGGGAGCCCAAGCGGGTCCAGCCGAGCCGGGACACCGATCGCGCGCAGTGACGTTTGCGCGGGTTATTCAGAAGTGCCGTGCCGGTCGTCGAGGCTGCGTTGAAGTTCGGCGTTGATCGCGTTGGCTTCGGCGAGTTGATCTTCGAGGATGATGATGCGACACGCGGCGTCCAACGGGGTGCCCCGGTCGACGAGTTCGCGTGCGCGCGCGGCGATCCGCAGTTGGTAGCGGGAGTAGCGCCGGTGACCACCCTCGGAACGTTGCGGGGTCAGTAGTTTCGCCTCGTCGAGGCTGCGCAGGAATGCGGGCGTGGTCCCGAGGATTTGGGCAGCGCTCCCCATGCTGTAGGCGGGGTAGTCGTCATCGTCGAACTTGTCGTTCGGGCTGCTGCCGGCGGGACGGCTCTTGTCTTGGACCACAGCACCTTTCTGAGCGCCGGACGGCGCGACCGGAGTTCCCGCACCGGTGGTCAAGCGGAGCTGCCTACGGCGAAGGGCCGGCGCCCCGGAACGAGAATACGTACCGGGGCCGCCGGCCCTGAGGAGATTACTACCATCATTCGACACTGCTTTGAACTGCGGTATCGACCCGATATTCGAACGTCTCGGGCGATCCGACGGTAACTCCTCCCTTCTTCCACCTTGTGCGGTACTTCACCTACTGTGCGGTCTCGGGTCCTCGTGCTTCTGAACCCTTGTGGTGCCGACCGCCGTTCACTGCTTCACGGGTAGTTCGCCTCCCGTGCGTCATGCCCTCTTCATCTGTGTACGACAAGTACTCTAGCGACGCCGATGGCGAATGTCTACATTCACGGCTATAGATTTTCTGCATCCTTCTCGCCAGGTGGTTTCGCTGGTGGGGTGACGCGCGACACCGCCCGTCGAAGTCGGTAACGTGCCCGGCAAGCTCGATCAGCATGTGGCACAGACGGGGGCAGCGTTGGCAATCCGCAGACTCTTGGCGGCGCTGTGCATCGTCGGGTTGCTCGCCACCGGCATCGGTCTGACGATCTTCTTCCTGACCCAGAAGGATTCACTGGGGACGCCGACGCCGCGGACACCCTCGGCATTGCAACCGTCCGGCCCGAGCATGCCGACGCCCGCGGAATGGAAGATCGCGGCCGAGGTCACCGGGCAGGACTGCCCAGCTCCGGACAAATGCACCTTCACGTACTCGGTCAAGCCGAATTACACCGGGAACCATCCGTTGCCGGACAACGACTTCACGGTGTTCTACGACGTGATCGGCGGATTCGCACCACAGTCCAGCTCGTTCACCGTCAGCGACGGACAGGCCCGGATCTTCAAGGACGTCCTCATCGACGGGCCGCCCGGCGCGCAGCTGTCCGTCAACGTCACGAAGGTCAGCGCGGTCGCCGGCCCCAAACCGGTCAGCTGACCGGCCCGGACTCCAGCGTCACCTTGGCGTTGCGGCCGACCCCGTTGGCGTCGATCCAGTTCAGGTCGATGACCGCACCGGGATAGCGCTGATCGAGCAGTCCCGTCAGCTGATTGGTGGAGTTGATCGGGGTGCCGTCGACCGAGGCGATGGTGTCGCCCGGCCGTAAACCGGCCAGGTCGGCCGGTCCGCCACGAAGCACCGACTTGACCTCCAGCCCGCTGTCGGAGGCACCATCGGCGCTGATGCCGACGCCGAGCATGGCCGAAGGCCCGAGGTGCACGACGTCCGAGGCGGCGCCGTTGCGGATCTGGTTGGCGATATCGATCGCCTTGTTGATCGGGATGGCGAATCCCGCACCGCCCGGTGTGGATTCACCGTTCATCTTGAAGTTGAGGGTCGCCGCCGCGTTCATCCCGACGATCTCACCCTCGGCATTGACCAGCGCGCCGCCGGAGTCGCCCGCGCGCAGGTTGGTCGACGACTCGATCAGGCCGCCGAGGTTGAACTTGCTTCCGGTCAGCTCGTCCTCGGCGTCGATGCTGCGGTTCAGCGAGGTCACCGTGCCCTGTTCGTGGGTCAGCGGATTCCCGGTGCCGTTGGCATTGCCGATGGTGACCACGGGCTGGCCCTGCTGCAAGGTGTTGGAATCGCCGATCGGCGCCACCGGCAGCCCGGAGGCGCCCCGCAGCTGCAACAGGGCTACGTCCTCGTTGCGGTCGTAGCCCAGCACGTCGGCGGTGTAGCTGCGCCCGTTGCCCATGCTGATGGCGGTGATGTCGTTGGCGCCCTGCACGACGTGCCGGTTGGTCAGCACCTGCCCGTCGGGTGTCAGCACTATGCCGGTGCCGTTGCCCACCACGCCCTGGAAGTCGACCCGGGTGGTGATCTGGACCAGGCCCGGTGTCACCTCGGCCACAGCCGCCGAGGCGTCGATGGGTGCGGCTAACGCGAGGGCAGGGTGTCCAAGCGGAGCGACCAGGGCCAGCAGCAGGGCGCAGAGCAGCGTCGCGACCAGCTGTAGCCGGCGTCGCAAGGGGGCCATGACATGCCTCTCGGCAGAACGGACAGGTTCGTTACCTACCCATTTTGCCTGCCAGCCAAGACTCCGGGCCTGCCAGTGCGCTCAGGATGCCGCCGCGGGCACCACGCCGCGAGGCAGGATCAACGGCAGATCGTTGTAGGTGACGATGCCGGGCGCGGCCGCCACGACCGCCGGGATCGCATTGAGCGGCGGTGTGGCCGTCATGATGTGGCCCAGCACCATGAACTCTTCCAGCGTGGTGGCCTCGAAGTCGGGTGGCGGCAGGAAGCCGACCTTCATGGTGACCGTCGGCCGGCCGGCGACCTCGATGACCCAGCCGTCCTGCTCGATCTGCCAGTCCGGCTGCAACGTCTGTCCTTTGCGCCAGCGGACGTTGATCTCGACGACCGACGTCCCGCCGATGATGCCCTGCCAGCTGGCGTACACGCCGGCTACGCAACCGGCCGGGATGGTCCACGAGCCGAGGTCGAGATCTTCGGTGGTCTGCGCGTACTCGGCGACGCAGCGCACCTCGTCGAGTTCCACCCCGAGCGCATCGGCGACCATCCGCACGGCTTCGCCGAACACCCCGGTACCGTGCGCGGTCATCGTCTGCAGGTCCGGATCGTCGATGGGCCTGCCGAAGCCCACCGGCTTCTCGGTGGCCGGCGAGTCGTAGAACGTGGTGTCGGCGGCTTCGTTCACGGTGATCTTGTCGACGCGGTCGCAGATGCCGGCCGCCACGATGGACAACTGGTTGACGTATCCGGGGCTGATACCCGAGCCGAACATCGTCGAGCCGCCCTGCCTGCAGGCCTGCGCAATCTGCTCGCGGCCGTCGCCCTGGTTGTGCCCGGTGATGAAGGACGCCGTCGCGACGACGTTGATACCGGCGGACAGGATGCGCACCAGTTCGCCGACGTCGATCCACATCGGGTTGTAGACCACCACGTCGGGCTTGAGCGCCAACAGGGCGTCGATATCGTCGGTCGCTGTCACGCCCAGGGGCTCGATACCGGCGATGTCGCCGACATCCCTCCCGACCTTGTCCGGCGACCAGGCGTAGCAGCCCACCAGTTCCAGGTTGGGGTTGACCGCGATAGCGGCTACCGAACTCTTTCCGACATTGCCGGTGGTCCATTGCACGACGCGGTAGGGGGCACGCTCCGAGGCTGTGTTGAGCACTCGCTCAGCATAGGGTCGCGTCGCTGGCCCGTACCGGGATTGACGTCAAATATTTCCCGGGTGGGACTTTTTGCTCTCAGTCCGAAAGCGCGACGCCGCCGCGCCCGGTTTTGCCCGACGGCCTGCGATTACGTAGCCGGCGACGGGGTTCGTCGGTCTTGGCCTCGTCCTCGGCGGACGGTTCCGTCTCGGTGACCTCGTCGGAGGCTTCCGCGACGACCTGCGCGGGCGCCTCGGCTTCGTCGCCGACTTCTTCGTCGGCCTCAACGGTGTCGTCGACCGTGGCTTCGGCTTCGGCTTCGGGTTCGGCTCGGTCGGCGGGCGTGGTGTCGCCGCCACCCTGGGTGGTCTTCTTCGGCTTGAGCGGTTTGGGCGGCGGCGGTGCGGTCTCCGCGGCCAGAGCCAGATAGAACGCCAGCGCCCCGAGCACCGCGATCGCCGCCGCGGCACCGTAGACCCCGAACAGCACCGGGCCCGCGGTGTCCAGGCTCACCCAGATCTCGACGACGGCGGCGATGACGATCAACACCCCGGCCACCACCTGACCCACGATCGACCAGACCCGCAGCGACAGTGCCAACTGCGGTGTGCCGAACTCCGGCCGTCGGCTCTTGACCAGGCTGAACACCACCGGAAGTGCGGTCAGGGCCAGGAGAATGCCCGTGCCGACCCGCAGAACCGTGCCCCAGGTATGCGACACATCGCCCATGAGCTCGGGCCACCGCGGCAGTACGAAGAAAAAGAACAGAGCACCGGCCGCCAGCAGGGATACCGCGTGCCAGGTCACCAGGATGCCGCGTCGCATACCACTCCTCGGACTATTGCGCGTCCGGGGTGCCACCGACAGTTACTGAAGGTGGCACCCCGGACCGGTGCGGAGGATAGGGGATTTGAACCCCTGAGGGCTGTTAACCCAACCCGCGTTCCAGGCGAGCGCCATAGGCCACTAGGCGAATCCTCCGTCGGCAATGGTAGCCGAGTGCACAAATCGACTCACTGAACGTCCGCTGTGGGCGGTGCTCTCCTCGCGCGCACGGGCACTTCCGGATGTGGACTAGACTCTTCGTGGACCCCGCGCGGCGTCCATCCTGTGAACTCCCCCAGGGCCGGAAGGCAGCAAGGGTCAACGGGCTCTAGCGGGTGCGCGGGGTCCCCATTTGTCTCCGAACCCCGGCTGGTGAAGGCGCCCCGGTCGTGAAAGGCGCAAAAGTGTCGTTTATCTCCCTCGGCCGCGCAGAATTGCAGGCCGAGCACGAGCGGCAGCAACGCAACTACGCGGAGCTGCAGGCCAAGAAGCTCAAGCTGGACCTGACCCGGGGCAAGCCGTCCGCCGAGCAGCTCGATCTGTCCAACGCGCTGCTGGAACTGCCGGGTCGTGACTCCTATCGCGACGGCGAGGGCACCGACACCCGCAACTACGGCGGTCTGCACGGACTGCCCGAACTCCGGGAGATCTTCGGTGAGCTGCTCGGCATCCCGGTGCAGAACCTGATCGCCGGTAACAACGCGAGCCTGGAGTTGATGCACGACGTCCTGGTGTTCGCGCTGCTGCACGGTGCGGTGGATTCGCCGCGGCCGTGGATCGAGGATCTGCGCGCCGGCGGGATCAAATTCCTGTGCCCCGCACCCGGGTACGACCGGCACTTCGCGATCACCGAAACCCTGGGTATCGAGATGGTCCCGGTGCCGATGCGCGAGGACGGTCCCGATGTGGACCTGATCGAGGAGCTCGTCGCCGCCGACCCCGCCATCAAGGGCATGTGGTGCGTGCCGGTGTACTCCAACCCCACCGGCGTCGTCTACTCCTGGGAGAATGTCCGGCGGTTGGTCCAAATGAAAACGGCGGCAACAGATTTCCGGTTGTTCTGGGACAACGCTTACGCCGTGCACACCCTGACCCACGATTTCCTGCGGCAGGTCGACGTGTTGGGATTGGCGGCCGCCGCGGGAAACCCCAACCGGCCGTACGTGTTCGCCTCGACATCGAAGATCACCTTCGCGGGCGCCGGTGTCAGCTTCTTCGGCGGATCGCTGGGCAACATCGCGTGGTATCTGCAGTACGCCGGCAAGAAGAGCATCGGCCCGGACAAGGTCAACCAGTTGCGCCACCTGAAGTTCTTCGGTGATGCCGACGGTGTGCGCCTGCACATGCAACGCCATCAGCAGCTGCTGGAACCCAAGTTCGCTTTGGTGGCCGAGATCCTGGCCGACCGGCTCGGCGAGTCGAAGGTGGCGTCCTGGACCGACCCCGACGGTGGGTACTTCGTCAGCCTCGATGTACTGCCCGGCACCGCCAAGCGCACCATCGGACTCGCCAAGGACGCCGGTATCGCCCTGACCGAGGCCGGGGCGGCGTTTCCATACCGAAAAGACCCCGAAGACAAGAACATTCGCATCGCGCCGACGTTTCCGGCGCTGCCGGACCTGCGCGCCGCCATCGAAGGTCTGGCCACCTGCACCCTGCTGGCGGCCACCGAGTCGCTCCTCGACGGGATCTAGCTCGCCCGCAGGTGGGTGCGGGCCGTCTCGACGAATCGGGCGACGAGCGGGTTCGGATCCCCGACCTTGGTGGCGACCATGACCCTGCTCGCGGGCACCCCCCGGGCCGGGACGGTCACCAGGTCGGTACGCAGGGAGCTGCGCCGGTCACCGACCGGTAGCAGGGCGATGCCCTGGCCGCCGGCGACGAGTTCCAGTCTGTCCTCGAAACTCTCGGTTACCGGGCCGGCCGAGATCGGTCCCGGATCGGTCGGACGGATCGAGCGGGTACCGCTGTACGGGCAGATGAGATCCTGGCCGGCGAGATCATCCGGGGACACCGATGCGCGTCCGGCCAGCGGATGGCCGATCGGTACCACCAGCACCCGGGGCTCCTCGTAGAGCACGGTGATGCGGGTCTCGGCCGCCTCCAGAGTCCGCGGATCCCGGACCACCAGGACGTCGACCTTGCCCTCGATGAGCGCCCGCTCGTCGTAGCACTCCAGATGGCGGGTGCCGATCTCGGCCCGCGGGAATCGGCGGCGCAGTTCGCGGATCGCCGGCGTGATGACCAGGTCCTCGACGTAACCGACGATGACCTTTCCGTCCGGGGCGTAGGCGCGCGCCGTCAGCGCCGCCTGCCGAGCGGCCTGCAGCAGCGCATGAGCCTCCGGCAGGAACGCCTTGCCCGCCTCGGTGAGCAAGGTGCCCTGCGGTGTGCGGTCCAGCAGGCGGACGCCGAGGCGGTCCTCCAAGCGCTGGATCTGACGGCTCAGCGACGGCTGCGCCAGGTGTAGCTCGGCGGCGGCCCTGCCGAAATTGAGGTGCTCGGCCACCACCGTGAAATAGCGCACCAGTCGCAGCTCCAGGTCGATTCCCAGATCGTTCACCAGGCAGTCCTCATGGCCAGCTCAACCTCTCCGACGATCGGCGCTATTCCATGCCGTTTCGGTATGGCGGGGTACCGAACAGGTCTTGGACAGCGGCTCGGCGACGGCAGAACACTCGAGAAGACACCGGACGGCGACGAGGAGATGCGGTAATGGACAGATACGACGGCAAGAACGTGGTGATCACCGGAGGCACCAGCGGTATCGGGCTGGCCACGGCGAAGCTGCTGAGCGACGGTGGCGCCCGGGTGCTGGTGACGGGCCGGACCCCGGCGTCTCTGCAGGCCGCCAGGGCTGTGCTCGGTCCGTCGGCGATCGTGGAACGAAGCGACGCGATCTCCGGTATCGAAGCGCTCGTCGAGCGTGTGGCCACCGAACTCGGCAGTGTCGACCTGCTCGTGCTCAACGCAGGCGGCACCCTGATGTCGACGCTGCAGGACACCACCGAGTCCGCTTTCGACGAGATCTTCGCCCTCAACGCCAAAGCCCCGTTCTTCACCCTGCAGAAATTCCTGCCGCTGATGCCGTCAGGTGGCGCGGTGGTACTGACGACATCGGTCAGCAACGTCAAGGGCATTGCGGGCACGAGCGTGTATTCGGCGACCAAGGCGGCGCTGCGCTCCATGACGCGTACGTTCGCCCGCGAACTGATCGGCAACGGTATTCGGGTCAACGCCGTCTCGCCGGGGCCGGTGGACACCGGCATCCTCGAACGGTCCGTGCCCGCGGAAACCGCACGCCAGTTCCTTGCCCAGATGGCCGCGGAGAACCCCATGCAGCGCGTCGGGGAGGCCGACGAGATAGCCAAGGCGATCGCTTTCCTCGGCTTCGACGCCACCTACACCACGGGTACCGAGCTCGCTGTCGACGGCGGTGCCTCCCAGTTGTGATCACCCGGCGGGTGGGGGTGCCGGACGCCTCGCCCGGCGTCGTCGGACCGAGTGGGTAGCCTGCTCACGTGGCTCTTTACCGCAAGTACCGACCGGCAACCTTCGCCGAGGTGGAGGGGCAGGAGCATGTCACCGCGCCGCTGTCCACCGCGCTGCAGGCCGGCCGGATCAACCATGCCTATCTGTTCTCCGGGCCGCGCGGCTGCGGTAAGACGTCATCGGCGCGCATCCTGGCGCGCTCACTGAACTGCGAGCAGGGCCCGACACCGACGCCGTGCGGCGTATGCGACTCGTGTGTGGCGTTGGCGCCCAACGGCGGCGGCAGCGTCGATGTCACCGAACTCGACGCCGCCAGCCACGGCGGCGTGGACGACACCCGTGAACTGCGCGACCGGGCCTTCTACGCGCCGGCGCAGTCGCGCTACCGAATCTTCATCATCGACGAAGCGCACATGGTCACCACCGCCGGTTTCAACGCGCTGCTCAAGATCGTCGAGGAGCCGCCCGAGCACCTGATCTTCGTCTTCGCCACGACGGAGCCGGAGAAGGTGTTGCCGACCATCCGCTCGCGCACCCACCACTACCCGTTCCGGCTGCTGGCACCGCGCACCATGCGCTCACTGATCGAACGCATCACCGCATCCGAGAACGTCGACATCGACGACGCGGTGTATCCGCTGGTGATCCGGGCCGGCGGTGGCTCGCCGCGTGACACCTTGTCGGTGCTCGACCAGTTGCTCGCCGGTTCGGAGACCGGCCCGTCGGGCACAAGCCACGTCTCCTACCAGCGGGCGCTGGCATTGCTTGGCGCCACCGATGTCGCGTTGATCGACGACGCGGTGGAGGCGCTGGCCGCCGGTGACGCGGCGGCATTGTTCGGCGCGGTGGAATCGGTCATCGACGCCGGGCACGATCCGCGCCGGTTCGCCATCGATCTGCTGGAGCGTTTCCGCGATCTCATTGTGCTGCAGGCAGTTCCGGATGCCGCCGAGCGCGGCGTGGTGGAGGTGCCCGAAGACGAGCTGGACAAGATGCGCGACCAGGCCCACCGCATCGGCACCGCGACACTGACCCGCTACGCCGAGGTGGTGCACGCCGGACTGGGCGAGATGCGCGGCGCGACAGCACCACGGCTATTGCTGGAAGTGGTGTGTGCGCGGCTGCTGCTGCCGTCGGCCAGCGATACCGAGGCCGCCCTGCTGCAGCGCATCGAGCGCATCGAAACCCGTCTCGACATGTCGATCCCTGCCGGCGAGAACGCTCAGCAGGCACCGCGGGCGGCCAAACAGTTCGTCCGCAAGACCCAGCAGCCCGCGGCCGCGCCGCCGGAGTCCGAATCGCGCCCGGCCGTTGAGGCCGAACCGCCGCCGCCGGTGACCGAGGTCGCGCCCACCGCTTCAGCACCGGAGCCTGCCGCGCCGGCACCTGCACCTGCACCCGAGCCACCGGTGCCGGCCCGCGAGCCCGCTGCGCCGCCGGCAGCCGAACCGGCTCCGCCTCCGCCGGCTCCGCAAGCCCCGCCGCCTGCTCCGGTACCGTCGCCCGCGCCGCCGCCGGCACCGGCCGCCGGTGAACCCGATGCGGCAGCGGTGCGCAGCATGTGGACCACGGTGCGCGAGAAGGTCCGCCAGCGCAGCCGCACCACCGAGGTGATGCTCTCGGGTGCGACGGTGCGCGCAGTCGACGGCGACACCCTGGTGCTCATGCACGAGTCGGCGCCGCTGGCCAAGCGGCTGTCCGAGCAGCGCAATACCGATGTCATCCGGGAAGCGCTCAAAGATGCCCTCGGCGTGAACTGGCGGGTCCGGTGCGAACTGGGCACCGCCGCGGCGGCCCCCACCGGTCCGGCACCCACGCCACAGGCCGCTGTCGCCGAACAGCGCGTGGCCGCCGAACGTGCCGAAGAGGAACGCATGCTCGCCGAGGCGGCCATCGACGACACCTCCGCGGCGCCGCGACGCGATCCCGAGGAAGTCGCTTTGGAGCTGCTGCAGAACGAGCTCGGAGCGCGCAAAATCGAAGGCTGATCGCGACGGGCGTGTGACGGGAGCACTTGCAGTGGAGCAGTACTACGACCTCGGCACGTACACGCGCGCCGTCACGACGGTGTCGGCGGATGCCCAGCGCTGGTTCGACCGGGGACTGCTGTGGACCTACGCCTTCAACCACGAGGAAGCGACGAACTGTTTCGAACGTGCCCTGGCCGCCGACCCTGGATGTGCGATGGCCGGCTGGGGCCTGGCGTATGCCCTGGGCCCCAACTACAACAAGCCGTGGGAGTTCTTCGCCGCGCCGGAGCTGCGGGACACCGTCGCGCGGACCCACGCCGCGGTCGAACAGGCCAACGCGGTGGTGGCGGCCAACGGCGCCGGTGTCGAGAAAGCCCTCATAGCGGCGCTGCGATACCGCTACCCCGCCCCCGCGCTGGACCCGGAGGATCCGGCGGAGTCATGGACCATCTGGAACCAGAACTATGCCGATGCCATGCGCGCGGTGTACCGAGAATTCCCCGATGATCCTGATGTGGCAACACTTTTCGCCGATGCGTTGATGAACATGACGCCGTGGGAGCTCTGGGATCTGCGCACCGGCGAGCCGGCGCCGGGCTCGCATGCCGCCGAGGCGCGTGCCGTGCTGGAGCACGCCCTGGCTGTCGGTGCGACCGAGCACCCCGGGATTCTGCACATGTACATCCACCTGATGGAGATGTCGACGGTTCCCGAACAGGCGCTGGTGGCCGCCGACCGGTTGCGTGGGTTGTGCCCCGACGCCGGGCATCTCAACCACATGCCGACCCACCTCGACGTGTTGTGCGGTGACTACCGGCGGGTGGTCAGCTCCAACACGCAGGCCATCGCCGCCGACGAGAAATTCCTCGCTCGCGAGGGTGCGATGAACTTCTACACCCTCTACCGCTCGCACAACTACCACTTCAAGATCTACGGGGCGATGTTCCTCGGGCAGTCTCGTGTTGCGCTGGAAACAGCACGCCGGCTTGAGGATTCGATACCGCCGGAGTTGCTGCGGGTGCAGGTCCCGCCGATGGCGGACTGGCTCGAAGGTTTCATCGCGATGCGGGTGCATGTGCTGATCCGGTTCGGCCGGTGGGCCGACATCATCGAACTCGACCTGCCCGAAGACACCGACTTATATTGCGTGACAACGGCGATGACGCATTACGCGAAGGGCGTGGCGTTCTCGGCCACCGGTCGTGTCGACGACGCCGAGGCGCAGCGCACCCTGTTCCGGGACGCCGTCGCACGGGTTCCGGAATCCCGGACCCTGTTCAACAACACCTGCCGGGACATCCTGGCGGTGGCCTCGGCAATGCTCGACGGCGAGCTCGAATACCGCAGGGGCAACTATGAACAGGCGTTCGCCGCGCTGCGCCGCTCGATCGAGCTCGACGACGGTCTGCCTTATGACGAACCGTGGGGGTGGATGCAGCCGACCAGGCATG
This sequence comes from Mycobacterium sp., assembly GCA_016197405.1. Classification (GTDB taxonomy): domain Bacteria; phylum Actinomycetota; class Actinomycetes; order Mycobacteriales; family Mycobacteriaceae; genus Mycobacterium. The sequence goes on along the minus strand of JACPVR010000018.1, from coordinate 6,998 downwards.
CCTACGGCGCGCTGCTGCTCGAGCAGGGCCACGTCGAAGCCGCCGAAGCGGTGTACCGGGCCGATCTCGGGCTCGACGACACCCTGCCGCGCGCGTTGCAGCACCACAACAACGTGTGGGCATTGCACGGGCTGCACGAATGCCTGACGAAGCTCGGAAAGACCGCGGAGGCAGCGATACTGGCCCCGCAGCTGCGGTTGGCGCAAGCCGTAGCCGACGTACCCGTCACGGCATCGTGCTACTGCCGGACCTCCTGCTGCGGCGGTTAGGGATATCCCCAGGGTCTAGGGCGTCCACCACGGGCGCAGCGGCAGGCCGCCGTTGTCGCCGTCGTCATCGAGCTTGACCGCCAACACCTGGTGCAGCTGAACGACATTGCTCTCGAAACCCAGTCGTGAGCCGGCCATGTACAGACCCCACACCTTGGCGGTGGGCAGGCCGACCTCGGCCACGGCTTCGTCCCAGTGCTCGACCAGGTTGCGGCACCAGTCGCGCAGCGTCATGGCGTAGTGCTGGCGCAGGTTCTCCTCGTGCACCACTTCCAGCCCGACATCCTGCGCTTCGGTGATGATGCGGCCGGAGCCGGTCAGCTCCCCGTCCGGGAACACGTAACGGTCGATGAAACCGCCTGCGCTGGGCCCGGTCCGGTTGTCGGGACGAGTGATGCAGTGGTTGAGCAGCAGGCCGCCGGTGCGCAGCTTGGACTGCAGGAATCGGAAGTACGAAGGGTAGTTGTGCACGCCGATGTGCTCGGTGAGCCCGATCGAGGAGACGGCGTCGAAACCGGTCTCGGTGATATCGCGATAGTCGGCGTGCCGGACCTCGGCGAGGTCGGTGAGCCCTTCGTCGATTATCGCCTGCCTACCCCATTCGGCCTGTTCGGACGACAGCGTCACACCGACGACCCGGACACCGTGCCGCGCGGCATAACGCACCATGCCGGCCCAGCCGCAGCCCACATCGAGCAGCCGGTCGCCGGGCTTGAGCCGCAGCTTCTCGAACACCAGCCGGTACTTGTTCTCCTGGGCCTCCTCCAGGGTCGCGTCCGGTGTCGGGTAGCAGGCGCAGGTGTAGGTCATCGACGGGCCGAGCACCCATTCGTAGAAGGTGTTGGACACGTCGTAGTGGTGGTGGATTGCTTCGGCATCCCGGGTTCTGCTGTGCCGCAGCCCTTCTGCAATCCTGCGCCACCGCGGCAGCGCCTCCTGCGGTGGCGGCGGAATGGGTTTGAGGTGCTCGATGCCGATCGATCGGACGATCTGGGCCAGCACCCTCGGTGGTGGGCGCTTGAAGTCCAGATCGTTGGCGAAGACCCGCAGCAACTCGTACGGATCACCCGGATGCACGCCGTGCATCTCCAGGTCGCCGGACACGTATGCCCGGGCCAGTCCGAGATCACCCGGTGCGGTGGCCAGGTAGGTGGTGCCGCGCGGGGTCCTCAGGTCCAGACCCAGCTCGGCATCCTCGGGTCCGGCCGAACTGCCGTCGTAGGCGGTGAATTTCAGCGGGAGATCTTCGGTGGTGGAGACGACCTCCAGTATCTCGGCCAACGTCAGCCGGCCGGAGTGCACGGGATCGGGGTCGCGTTTGATGGTCGTCATCGTCGTTGCACCGCCTTCGCGTAGAGATCGAGCAGCCGGGTGTCTGGATCGTAGATTTTCTTGACGGTCTTGTACGCCTCGCCGCCGTAGAGTTCGTCGAATTCCTCGGGGCTGTAGTAGGCGTCGGAGTACAGCGACTTGTGTCCGTCGAGTTCGCTGACCTTCTTCTCGATGAGCCTGTTGGTGTAGCCGGGTTCGGGCCCGACCGGTACCGACGACCAGAAGCCGATGTTGACGTAGGTGTGTGCGGGCCGGATCGGGTACAGCGGCCAGGTGGCCGGCCCACGTAACTGCAGTGGGCACAACCAGATCGGTTCGATGGGGATATCGGTCAGGAACCAGTCCAGGAAGTCCGCGGTGCGTTCGATGGGCACTTCGACGTCCTGCACGACGCGTTCCCGCGGCGGGCGGCCGTGTCGTTTCTCGATCCGGTCGGCGATGTTGAACCGCTGGTCGTAGCCGATGAGTTTCCAGTAGAAGCTGCTGCGGCGGTAACGCCGCGGCCACAGCCGGCGGATGGCCGGCTGTTGGGCGCCGAAAGCGCGTGAGCACCAGAACCAATCGGTGTCCCAGCGCCACAGGTAATCGTGAATGGTGAGGCGATCCTGTTTGCCGGTCCCGTCCGAGCCGTTGTGCTGGATCGACCGGTAGTAGATGGCGTTGCCGGTGTAGTCGCTCACCGGTCTAGGGGTATCGGTCTGTACGCCCAGGCACAGGTAGGACTCGTCGGCGCTGAACACCACGCCGTCGAGGTAGTCGACCCGGACCCCGTCGTGACCGCCGGTCTCGATGATCCGGTCCATCGCGGCGACGAGGTCGGTCAGCGACCGGTAGCGCAGGTGCGTCAGCGTGACGAAGGGTTTGACCTTCTCCAGTTCGATTCGCAGGCGCACCGAGTAGCCGAGCGTGCCATAGGAATTCGGGAAGGCGCGGAACAGGTCGGCGTGTTCGGTGGGTGACGCGGTGACGATCTCCCCGCTGCCGGTGAGGATGTCCATCTCCAGCACCGATTCGTGTGGCAGGCCGTTGCGGAACGACGCCGCCTCGATACCGAGTCCGGTGACCGCGCCGCCGAGGGTGATGGTCTTGAGCTGTGGGACCACCAACGGGGTCAGCCCGTGCGGCAGTGTGGCGGCGACCAGATCCTCGTAGGTGCACATTCCGGCGACATCGGCGGTACCCGCGACCGGGTCGACCGAGATGACGTCGGTCAGGCCCGAGGTGTCCAGGCCGGGGGCGTTGCTCTTCGCCCGGACCCGGAACAGGTTCGAGGTGGGCTTGGCCAACCGGACTGTGGCGTCCCGGGGTATGGCGCGATAACTGGCGAGCAGTTTTTGTACGCCAGTCTCGTGCGTAGAAGGTGCATCGGTTGACGGGACATGCACACATCTAAGCTAGTCCGAGGCAGCAGCCGATGCGACCGCATGGCTGCGACATCACAGACAACGACTGCCAAACGAGGAGTTTTTCCTGATGGGACAGGTCAGCGCAGCCAGTACGGTCCTGATCAACGCCGCGCCGGACGCGGTGCTCGCCGCGGTTGCCGACTACGCCGGGGTGCGGCCCAAGATTCTGCCCGCCCAGTACAGCGCCTACCAGGTGCTCGAAGGCGGCCAGGGTGCAGGCACCGTCGTCACCTGGAAATTGCAGGCCACCAAGTCGCGGGTGCGCGAGGTCAAGGCCACCGTCGACGTCGCAGGTAAGACCGTCATCGAGAAGGACGCCAACTCCACGCTGGTGACCAATTGGACCGTCGCGCCGGCCGGCGAGGGGGCCAGCGTCACCGTCAAGACGAGCTGGAACGGCGCGAGCGGTATCGGGGGTTTCTTCGAGAAGACCTTCGCGCCGCTGGGTTTGCGCAAGATCCAGGCCGAGACGCTGGAGAACCTCAAGAAGGAACTCGAGAGCAAGTAGGGCCTACTGCCCGGCGGCCAGACCGCGCAACCGGCGCAGCGTCTGGTCGACGAGATCTTCGAAACCGGTGACACCGATGTCACCGGTGTCGCCGATCCAGCGTTCCCACGCGATCTTGAACACCGCGGTACCGGTCTCGGCGGCCAGCTGGGCCGTGGCTTGGTCGACACCGCGGCCCTGTAGCGCATCGGCCATCAGCGCAGCCAGTGATTCGAGTTTGATGAGTTCGCGTTCCTGAAGTGCGGTGTTGGCCGCGATGACCGCGTGGCGCCGCCGGGAGTGCTCACGCAGCGGGTTGAACATCGCGCCGGTGGACCGCAGCGCGCCGGCGACCATGTCCAACGGCGTGGCCTCGGCCGGGGCCTCGGTGATCGCGGCGGTCATGGCTTTTGCCAGGATGTCCTGCCCGCCGAAGAGCACTTCGCGTTTGTCGGCGAAGTATCGGAAGTAGGTCCGCTCGGTGAGGCCGGCCCGGGCGGCGATATCGGCCACGGTGGTCTCGTCGAAGCCGCGCTCGGTGTAGAGCTGCAGCGCCGCCTGTTCCAGTCGACCGCGTGCATCCGGCTGCCACCGACCCATGCGCCAGATCCTAGGGGAATGACAGCGGCTGACATCGCGTTGCGTTCGATGACAGTAACTGACATGACTAAGGAGTTCTCATGCGTGTTTTCGTCACCGGCGCCACCGGCTTCGTCGGATCCGCGGTGGTATCGGAGTTGATCGGCGCCGGCCATCAGGTTGTCGGCCTGGCCCGCTCGGAGGCCGGCGCGGCGGCGGTTGCAGCGGCAGGGGCCATGCCGCACCGCGGTGAGCTCGCCGATCTGGACAGCCTGCGCAGCGGCGCCCGCGCGGCGGACGCCGTCATCCACTTGGCGTTCCACCACGATTTCTCCCAGTACGTCGACGCGGCCGCGCTGGATCGGCAGGCCATCGTCACCCTCGGCGAGGCGCTGGACGGGCCCGATCGCGCCCTCGTCGTCGCCAGCGGTCTGGCCGGCTTGTCCGCCGACGGGCTCATCACCGAGGACGAAGTCCCGGCATCCGATTCGCCTCGGGTGTCGGAATCGGCGGCGTGGATGCTGCTTGACCGCGGTGTACGCGTCAGCGCGGTTCGGCTACCGCCTACCGTGCACGACAAGGGCGACCACGGGTTCGTGCCGCGGCTCATCGAGGTCGCCAGGGACAAAGGTGTCGCCGGATATCCCGGTGACGGGACCAACCGTTGGCCCGCGGTGCATCGCCGCGACGCCGCGCGGGCGTTCCGGCTGGCAGTCGAACAGGCGCCGGCGGGCAGCGTCTTGCAGGCCATCGGCGAGCAGGGCATCGCGACGCGCGATATCGCCGCCGTCATCGGCACGCAGCTGGGCCTGCCGGTGAAGTCGATCCCGGCCGATCAGGTCGCCGAGCATTTCGGCTGGATCGGGGCGTTCTTCGCACTCGACCTCGCGGCGTCGGGCACGCTCACCACGCAGCGATTCGGTTGGCAGCCAACGCATATCGGGCTGATCGAGGAGCTGGACGCCGGCTACTACTTCGGCTAGGCGGTGCGTGCCGGCTGGGTGGCCAGGAAGGCGGCGATACCGCGCACCACGGCGTCGGCGTACTTCTGCTGACCCTCGGCGGTCTTCATCAGCGCCGAATCCGCCGGGTTCTTCATGTTGCCGCACTCGATCAGGATCGACGGGTACTGCGCCAGGTTGAGCCCGGCGATATCGGAGCGGGCATCCAGTCCGCCGGACCCGATGTAGTTGGCGGCCGGGATACCGGAGGCGACCAGCTGGTCGCGCATGCTCTGGGCGAACCGTATCGACGGGCCCGCCTGTGTCTGGTTGAGCGGCGGAGCCGAATACAGGATGTGGAATCCGCGCCCTGACGACGGACCGCCGTCGCCGTGGATCGACACGATCGCATTGGGTTGCAGGGCGTTGGCCATCGCGGCGCGTTCGTCGACACAGGGACCGGGGCCGGTGTCGTTGCCCCGCGACATCGCGGTGCGCACACCCAGCTGGGTCAGCGCCTGGCGGATGCGCAGCACGGTCTGCCAGGTGAACGTGTGCTCGGGGAATCCGTCGTCGGTGGACGTGCCGCTGGCCTGGCAGTCCTTGGTGCCACCGCGACCGGTCGGCACCTGGCGGCTCATACCGTCCATGGCGGCCTGGTGACCGGGGTCGAGGAAGACGATCATCCCGGCGATATTGGACGGCGCGGCATGCGCCGTGGGTGCGGTGGCCGCGATGGTGGCGGCGACGAGCACATTGACGGCGATCGTTGCGCCGACACGGAGGTAGGCAGGAACGTGCACCGCGTCACCGTAGCCTTCTCGCAGCTAGGCTTGAAGTCGCTGAACGCGCATTTGTGGATGCGAAACCAAGTCGAGACCAAGACGCAAGGGGACTGTCATGCAACCCGGAGGCCAACCCGATATGTCGGCGTTGATGGCGCAGGCGCAGCAGATGCAGCAGAAGCTGATGGAGGCCCAGGCTCAGCTGGCCAACTCCGAGGTGCAGGGCCAGGCCGGCGGCGGCCTCGTCCAGGTGACCATGAAGGGCAGCGGCTCGGTGGTGGCCGTCTCGATCGACCCCAAGGTGATCGACCCGTCGGATCCCGAGACGCTGCAGGATCTGATCGTCGGCGCGCTCGCCGACGCGGCCAAGCAGGTGACGATCCTGGCGCAGTCCCGGCTGGGACCGCTGGCCGGTGGGCTGGGCGACCTTGGCTTGCCGGGGCTGTAGAGGTGTTTGAAGGCCCGGTCCAGGATCTGATCGATGAACTCGGCAAGCTGCCGGGGATCGGTCCGAAGAGCGCACAGCGAATCGCATTCCATCTGATATCGGTGGAGCCGCCCGATATCGATCGGCTGACCGCCGTGCTGGGCCGGGTACGTGACGGTGTGACGTTCTGCGCCGTGTGCGGCAATGTCTCCGACGACGAGCGCTGCCGGATCTGCGGCGACCCACGCCGCGACGGCACCCAGGTGTGTGTGGTCGAGGAGCCCAAGGATGTGCAGGCCGTCGAGCGCACCCGCGAATTCCGCGGTCGCTACCATGTCCTCGGCGGGGCGCTGGATCCGCTTTCCGGGGTCGGGCCCGAACAGCTGCGCATTCGCGAACTGCTGAACCGGATCGGTGAGCGGATCGACGGTGTCGACATCACCGAGGTCATCATCGCGACCGACCCCAACACCGAGGGTGAGGCGACTGCGACGTACCTGGTGCGCATGCTGCGCGATATCCCTGGTCTGACAGTCACCCGGATCGCCTCGGGCCTGCCGATGGGTGGCGATCTGGAATTCGCCGACGAGCTCACGCTGGGGCGTGCGCTGGCCGGCCGCCGTTCGATGGTCTAGGTGTTCTTCACGGGTAGGTTGTGAACGCGTAGGCGCTCGATTGGTGTCATTCCGCCGATGCCGGTGTGGGGTCGGTGGTGATTGTAGTGATGCAGCCAGTGCTGGTAGGTTCCGGCGCGTTCGGCCTCAGAGCGGTA
>JACPVR010000013.1 GCA_016197405.1 Mycobacterium sp. | reverse complement strand
CTGGTGATGGATCCGGGTTCGAAGGTGACGTTCAACGGTGTGCAGATCGGCCGGGTGGCCGAGGTCAACGCCATCGAACAGGACGGGACCACCAAGGCCCAGCTGAAACTGGACGTCGATCCGCGCTATGTGCGCCTGATCCCGGCCAATGTCGAGGCCAACATCCAGGCGACCACGGTGTTCGGCAACAAGTACGTCTCGTTCACCTCACCGAAGAACCCCGACAAGGCCCGGATCTCACCGGCCGACACCATCGATGTGTCCACGGTGACAACCGAATTCAATACCTTGTTCGAGACCATCACCGCGATCTCCGAGCAGGTCGACCCGGTCAACTACCCCGATAACCTGCCCAGGGTCAACGCCCGCGGTGGCCCGGGTGGGGCACCGGGCTGCTGGCAGTCCATCACCAAAGAGCTGTGGCCGGCACCGTACCTGGTGATGGACACCGGAGCCTCCATCGCGCCCTACAACCATTGGGAGCTGGGCCAGCCGATCCTCACCGAGTACGTCTGGGGCCGCCAGGGTGGGGAGAACACGATCAACCCATGAAAACCACCGGTACTGCAGTCAAACTGGGCATCTTCTCACTGGTGCTGTTGGTCTTCACCGGCATCATCATCATCGTTTTCGGTCAGATCCGATTCGACCGCACCAGCACGTATTCCGCGGAGTTCAGCAGTGCCAGTGGTCTGCGTTCCGGACAGTTCGTCCGGGCCTCCGGCGTCGAGGTCGGCAAGGTGTCCAAGGTCCGGCTCGTCGACGGCGGCCACCGCGTGCAGGTCGAGTTCACCGTCGATCGTTCACTGCCGCTCTACCAGTCCACCACCGCGCAGATCCGCTATCAGGACCTGATCGGCAACCGGTATCTGGAGTTGGCCCGCGGCGACGGTGAAGGTGCCGACCGGGTACTGCCCCCCGGTGGTTTCATCCCGCTGGCGCGCACCCAGCCGGCCCTGGACCTCGACGCCCTCATCGGTGGTTTCAAACCGCTGTTCCGCGCGTTGGATCCGGACAAGGTGAACAACCTCGCGCAGTCGATCATCACGGTGTTCCAGGGTCAGGGCGGCACCATCAGCGACATCCTGGACCAGACCACACAGTTGACGTCGGCGCTGGCCGACCGCGATCAGGCCATCGGTGAAGTCATCACCAACCTCAACACCGTCCTGGCCACCACCGTCAAACACCAGAAAGAATTCGACCAGACGGTCGACAAATTCGAGGTGCTCATCACCGGGCTGAAGAATCGAGCCGACCCCATCGCCGATGCGACCGCCAACATCTCCAATGCCGCAGGCACTTTGGGTGATCTGCTGGCCGACAACCGGCCCATCCTCAAGGACACCATCGGGCAGTTGGAGAACATCGCCCAGCCGCTTGTCGACCGGCAGTCCGCCCTCGACGATCTGCTGACCAAACTGCCCACGTCGTTGAAGATCGTCGGCCGGGCCGGTGGCATCTACGGTGACTTCTTCAACTTCTACCTGTGCGATCTGAACCTCAAGCTCAACGGATTGCAGCCCGGTGGCCCGGTCCGGACCGTCAAGGTCTTCACGCAGCCCACCGGTAGGTGCACACCGCAATGAGAACTCTGGAGAGCCCGAACAGGATCCGCAACGGCATCGTCGGAATCCTGATCCTCGCTTTGGTGGTCGGTGTCGGGCAGAGCTTCGCCAGCGTGCCGATGCTCTTCGCGCAACCCACCTACTACGGCCAGTTCACCGACTCCGGCGGCATCATCACCGGCGACAAGGTGCGCATAGCCGGTGTCGACGTCGGCACCGTGCAGTCGTTGGCGATCGACGGCGATCACGTCCAGATGGGCTTCTCGCTGAACGGCAACCAGATCGGCACCGACAGTCGGCTGGCCATCCGCACCGACACCATCCTCGGTAAGAAGGTGCTGGAGGTCGAGCCGCGCGGCAGCAAGATCCTCGAACCGCGTGGGGTGCTGCCGGTGGGGCAGAGCACCACGCCCTACCAGATCTACGACGCCTTCTTCGATGTCACCAAGGCTGCCGCCGGATGGGATATCGACACCGTCAAACGCTCGCTCAACGTGTTGTCCGAGACCATCAATCAGACATCGCCGAGCCTGAGCGCCGCACTCGACGGGGTGGCCCGCTTCTCCGACACCATCGGCAAGCGCGACGACCAGTTCAAGCAACTACTGGCCAACGCCAACAAGGTCGCCAGCGTGCTCGGTGATCGCAGCGGCCAGATCAATTCGCTGCTGGTCAACTCGAAGACGCTGCTGGCCGCGGTCAACGAACGTGGCCAGGCGATCGACTATCTGCTGGCCAATGTGTCGCAGGTGTCCACCCAGTTCCAGGGTCTGGTCAAAGACAATCCCAACCTCAACCACGTGCTCGAACAATTGCGCACCGTCAGTGACCTTCTGGTCAAGCACAAGTACGACCTCGCCGACGTGCTCTCGACGTTGAGCAAGTTCACCGCATCACTGGCCGAGGCCCTGGGTTCCGGTCCGTACTTCAAGGTGATGATCGTCAACCTGCTGCCCGGCCAAGCGGTGCAGCCGTTCATCGACGCGGCGTTCAAGAAACGCGGTATCGACCCCGAACAGTTCTGGCGCAACGCCGGCCTGCCGGCATTCCAGTTCCCGGACCCCAACGGTCAGCGCCAGCCCAACGGTGCTCCGCCGCCCGCGCCCCAGGTCCTCGAAGGCACTCCAGACCATCCCGGGCCCGCGGTGCCGCCCGGCTCACCGTGCTCCTACACCCCACCGGCGGACGGTATTCCGTCACCGGCCAACCCGCTGCCCTGCGCGGGCCTGACGGTGGGCCCGTTCGGCGACAACCCTTACGGTCCCAATTACACCGGGCCCGACGGCGTGCTGACCTCGGCGCCGAACCCGAATGCGGGCCCGCCCGCGCCGGGTCTGCCGATCGCCGCCGAGCCCGGCCAGCCGGCGCCTGCCGTGCCGGGTGTCCCGGTGCCCATCGCGCCGGGTCCGGTGAACTCCCGCACGGTGCCGCTGGGACCGCCGCCCGGCCCGGGAACCGCGCCCGTCGTGGTACCGCCGGTGCCGTTCGAACAGGGGCCGCCGCCACCGGGACCCGGTCAGCAGCTGTCCCCGGCCAGTACTGAGCCATTGCCCGGAAATCCGCCGTTCCTGGTGCCTGACACGGGAGGTTCCTGACCGGTGTCGACCATCTTCAATATCCGAAACATCAAGCTGCCGGCCGTTTCCCGGACGGCGGTGGTCATCGTGTCGCTGCTCGTCGTGCTCGGCGTAGCCGGTGCGTTCGTCGGTTACAAGCTCTACAACCGGTTGACCAACAACACCTTGGTGGCCTACTTCCCGCAGGCCCTTGCGCTCTATCCCGGAGACAAGGTGCAGATCATGGGCGTGCAGGTCGGCGCGATCGACAAGATCGAGCCCGACGGCGACAAGATGCGCGTCACCATGCACTACCAGAACCGGTACAAGGTTCCGGCCAACGTCACCGCGTCGATCCTGAATCCGAGCCTGGTGGCCTCGCGCACCGTTCAGCTGGCGCCGGCCTACACCGGCGGCGCCGTACTGGAGAACAATGCGGTCCTGCCGATGGAACGCACCCAGGTTCCGGTCGAGTGGGATGACCTGCGCAACCAGATCACCGATATCGTCAGCCAGCTCGGGCCGACGCCGCAACAGCCCAAGGGACCGTTCGGTGATGTCATCGAATCGTTCTCCAACGGCCTCGACGGCAAGGGCAAGCAGATCAACACCACGCTGACGGCGCTCTCGGATGCCATCACCGCCCTCAACGAGGGCCGGGGCGACTTCTTCGCCGTCGCAAAGAGTCTGGCGCTTTTCGTCAATGCGTTGCACCAGAGCGATCAGCAGTTCGTCGAGCTCAACAACAACCTGGCCGAGTTCACCGACAAGTTCAACTCCTCGGATCAGCAACTGGCGACGACGCTCAAGCAGGTCGACGGATTGCTCACGACGGCAAGACAATTCGTCAAGGACAACGGCTCGGTACTGTCGCACGACGTCAACAACCTGGCCGAGGCCACCACCGCGTTGCTGCAGCCCGAGCCGCGCGACGGCCTGGAGACCGCGTTGCACGTGTTCCCGAACCTGGCGGCCAATCTGGTCAACATCTACGAACCGACCCATGGTGCGCTGACCGCGATTCCGGTGGTGGCGAGCTTCGCCAACCCGCTGCAGTTCATCTGCAGCTCGATCCAGGCCGGTAGCCGGTTGGGCTACCAGGAGTCCGCGGAGCTGTGTGCGCAGTATCTGGCGCCCATCTTGGATGCGATCAAGTTCAACTTCCCGCCGTTCGGGGTCAACCTGCTCGCGACCGCCGACACGCTGCCGAAGATGGTGGGCTACTCCGAAGAACGGCTCCGGCCACCGCCGGGCTACAAGGACACCACGGTGCCCGGCGTCTTCTCCCGGGACACCTTGTTCTCGCACGGTAACCACGAGCCGGGCTGGATCGTCGCTCCGGGGATGCAGGGTCTGCAGGTGCAGGCCTTCACGCAGAACATGCTGACCCCGGATTCGTTGGCTGCGTTGATGGGTGGGCCGGACCCGACGTCGGTTCCACCGGCCGGACCGCGCGGCGGTGCGGTACCCAATGCCTACGACCAGTCCAATCCGCTTCCGCCGCCGTGGTATCCGCAACCCGGGCCGCCGCCGCCGCCGGCGCCCGAGGTGATTCCGGGACCGCTGCCGGTCAGCGCCCAGCTGCCCGGCACCAATCCGGCACAGCAAGGCCCGGCGCCTGCACCGGCCCCCGCCGGCCCGCCCCTGCCCGCTGAAGCAGGTGGCCAGTGATAAGTCGACGAGGTGGTGAGGAGCGAATCGGTCGGGTCCAGATGATGCTCGCCAGGACCCGGAAGTCGACGTTCCGCGTGCTGGTGCTGCTGACCGTGGGTCTGGTGCTGTCGTCCTGCGGGTGGCGCGGTATCGCCAATGTCCCGCTGCCCGGCGGCCCTGGCTCGGGGTCGAACAAGATGACGATCTACGTGCAGATGCCGGATACGTTGGCGCTCAACGTCAACAGCAAGGTCCGGGTCGCCGACGTCAACGTCGGATCTGTTCGCGCGATCGAGTTGAAGAACTGGGTTGCCACCCTGACGCTGGATATGGACAGCAGTGTCGTGCTGCCCAAGAACGCCACCGCCAAGATCGGTCAGACCTCGCTGCTGGGTAGCCAGCACATCGAGCTGGCGCCCCCGGCGGATCCGTCGGGCCAGCAGTTGCGCAACGGCGACACCATCCCGCTGAAGAACTCGACGTCCTACCCGACGATCGAGCGCACGCTGGCCGGTATCTCCACGGTGCTGCACGGCGGTGGTATCGCGAACCTCGAAGTGATCCAGACCGAGGTCAACAACATCCTCGACGGCAATGCCGGTGAGATCCGGGACTTCCTCGGCAAGCTCGACACCTTCACCCGCCAGCTCAACGAGCAGCGCGATGACATCACCCGGGCGATCGACTCCACCAATCAGCTGCTGACCATCGTGGCCAACCGAAACGAGACATTGGACCGCGTACTGACCGAGATCCCGCCGCTGATCAGCCATTTCGCGCAGCAGCGCGAGGTGTTCGCCGATGCGGTGACGGCGCTGGGACGTTTCAGCAAGGCCGCGGACGACACGCTCTCGCAGGCGCGCGGCGATATCGAGCAGAACCTGCAGCTGCTGCAGCGCCCGCTCAAGCAGTTGGTGAAGGCCTCGCCGTATGTGGTCGACGCACTGCGGTTGCTGCTGACTGCACCGTTCCCGATCGACAACATCGGCAAGGTGGTGCGTGGCGACTACATCAACACCTCGGCGACATTCGATCTGACGTTGAGCACCCTGGACAACGCGTTCCTGACCGGCACCGGATTCTCCGGCATGCTGCGGGGTCTGGAACAGGCATGGGGCCGTGATCCGGCGACGATGATCCCCGACGTGCGCTTCACCCCGAATCCCAATTCGGTCGAGGGCGGCCCGTTGATCGAGCGGGGGCAGTAGCGATGCTGACACGGATGATCAAGATCCAGCTGATCGTTTTCACGGTGCTGACGCTGATCGCGCTGGTCGTTCTCGGTGTTGGGTATCTGAAGTTGCCCACGCTGGCCGGTGTCGGCCAGTACGAGCTCAAGGCCGACCTGCCCGCCTCGGGCGGCCTGTACCGCACCGCGAATGTCACCTACCGCGGTATCACCATCGGAAAGGTCACCGCGGTCGAGCCCACCGAACACGGTGCCCGCGCGACCATGAGCATCTCCGATGACTTCAAGGTCCCCGTTGACGCGGTCGCCAATGTGCACTCGGTGTCGGCGATCGGTGAGCAGTACCTCGACCTGGTGTCCGACGGTAAGACCGACCAGCATTTCGCGCCCGGGCAGACCATCACCAACGGCACGGTGCCGCGCGAGATCGGGCCGGCGCTGGATGCGGCCAACAACGGCCTCGCGGTGCTGCCCAAGGAGAAGATCGCCAGCCTGCTCGACGAAACCTCCCAGGCCGTCGGCGGTCTGGGGCCGGCCCTGCAGCGTCTCGTCGACGGGACCCAGGCGATCGTCGGTGACTTCAAGACCAATATCGACGACGTCAACTCGATCATCGCGAACTCGGCGCCGATCATCGACAGCCAGGTCAACTCCGGTGATGCCATTCAGCGGTGGGCGGCCAACCTCAACAGCATCACGGCACAGACCGCCGCGCAGGACCAGACGCTGCGCAACACCCTGAAGAACGCCGCACCGACCGCCGACGCCGTCAACGCGGTGTTCAGTGACGTCCGGGAGTCGTTGCCCCAGACATTCGCGAATCTCGAGATCGTCCTGGACATGCTCAAGCGCTACAACAAGGGCCTGGAGCAGACGCTGGTGATCCTGCCGCAGGGCGCGTCGGTGGCCCAGGCAGTGGCCGCACCGTTCAAAGACGCTGCGACACTGGACTTCAGCTTGACCATCAACCAGCCGCCGCCATGCCTGACCGGCTTTCTGCCCGCGACGGAATGGCGGTCACCGGCCGACACCACGATGGCGCCGCTGCCCAGCGGAACGTACTGCAAGATCCCCAAGGACGCACCCAACGTGGTGCGCGGTGCCCGCAACTATCCGTGTGCCGACATTCCGGGTAAGCGTGCCGCCACGCCGCGGGAATGCCGCAGCGAAGAGCCTTATGTGCCGCTGGGAACCAACCCGTGGTACGGCGATCCGAACCAGGTGCTCAACTGCCCGGCGCCGGGTGCGCGTTGCGATCAGCCGGTCAACCCGGGGCAGGTGATACCTGCTCCGTCGATCAACAACGGCCGCAACCCGATGCCCGCCGCCGACCTGCCGCCACAGGCGCCGATATACAGTGACCCACTGTCCCAGCCGGGAAGTGGCACGGTGCAATGCAGTGGGCAGCAACCCAATCCGTGCATCTACACTCCGGCGTCGGGTAACGCCGCGATCTACAACCCGAGCAGTGGCGAAGTCGTCGGGCCGGACGGTGTGAAGTACACCGTCAGCTCGACCAACACAGGAGACGAGGGATGGAAGGAGATGCTGGCTCCGGCCGGCTGAACCCCACACCAGCCGACGACGAGGCCGAGCGTAGCGAGGTGGAGGAGTCGGTGAGATCGGACCCAGCCGACGACGAGGCCGAGCGTAGCGAGGTGGAGGAGTCGGTGAGATCAGCCGACCCCGTAGCGGTTCGCCGCCCGTCCCGGCTGGACAGCCGCCGCTGGGTTATCGGTGTCTGCGCGACGCTGCTGGTCGCGGGAATCGCCGTCGCCACCGGTGGGTATCTCGCGATGCGCCACCACGAGGACAGTGCGGCCCTCGCTCGTGCCGAGGCGACCGCGGTGCAGGCCGCCAAGGACTGTGTGACCGCGACGCAGGCGCCGGACCTGGCGGCGATGGCGGCCAGTCAGCAGAAGATCATCGACTGCGCCACAGGTGATTTCGGTGCACAGGCCACGCTGTACAGCGGTGTGCTGGTGGATGCCTACCAGGCCGCGCAGGCGCAGGTACAGGTGTCCGATATCCGAGCCGCGGTGGAACGTCACAATGCCGACGGGTCCATCGACATCCTGGTCGCGCTGCGGGCCAAGGTCTCGAACTCGGCGGCAACCGATCAGGAGACCGGCTACCGGCTGCGGGTCCAGATGGCACCCGACAGCGGTACCTACAAGATCGCCCGGCTCGACCAGGTGACAAAGTGACCGCAGTGGTCGAACATCAGCAGGACAAGGCG
The DNA here is from genome assembly GCA_016197405.1 of Mycobacterium sp. Lineage (GTDB taxonomy): Bacteria > Actinomycetota > Actinomycetes > Mycobacteriales > Mycobacteriaceae > Mycobacterium. Next base: position 470,667 of record JACPVR010000013.1, on the reverse strand, counting down.
GTCGCCGTCGCGCAGCCCGGACTGGACGCGGCGGGGGCGCCGGCGTCCTGGCTCGCCCGTGCCGGCGCTTTCGCGATCGACGTGCTGCCGGGTCTGGGTGCGTTGGCGGCACTGGTTCCGGTGGTGTGGGCGGTGCGCCGGGACACCTGGTCGTGGTGGGTGAGCGTGCTTGCGGCCGCGGTGGTGCTGCTGGTGGTGGTCGTCAACCGGCTGCTGTTGCCTGCGGTCACCGGGTGGAGCGCGGGCCGGGCGCTTTTCTCGATCGCAGTGGTCCGGCCCGACGGCGGCCGCGTGGGTCCGTGGCGGCTGCTGGCGCGCGAAGTCGCCCACCTGCTCGATACCGGTTCGGTGTTTGTCGGTTGGCTGTGGCCGCTGTGGGACCGGCGCAACCGGACATTCGCCGATTTTCTGGCCAAAACCGAGGTGCACCAACGTGATCCGAGGCCGGCGCAGGCCCGCCGTCGGGTCGCCGTGCTGGTGTCGGCGATGACACTGGTGGCAGTGGCGGCAGCGGTGCTGGGCTACACGACGGTCTACCGCCCCGAACTCGCGGTTGCTCAGGCCCGGGAACAGCTTGCCGTCACGGGGCCCAAGATCGTCGAGGACATGCTCAGCTACACCCCGGAGTCACTACAACCCGATTTCGACCGCGCGCAGTCGCTCGTGACCGACGCCTACCGTCCGCAGCTGGTGGCGCAACAGGAGGCGGTACGCAAGGCGGGCCCGGTGCCCAACGAGTACTGGGTGACCGACAGCGCCGTGCTGGAGTCGACCGCGGACTCCGCGACCATGCTGATGTTGATGCAGGGCCAGCGTGGGCCGGTGGACAAGAAGCGAAATATCACCGCCACGGTGAAGGTGAACTTCGAGCGGTCCGCCGGCGGGCAGTGGCAGGTCTCGGCGCTGGAGGTGCTGGCCAAACCCGCCCCCGCACCCGCCCCCGCCCCCGCTCCCGGTGCCGGCCGATGAGTCCTCGCCGCAGGGTCGACCCGGATGCCGGCGCGGCATTCGCCCAACAATCGCCGAAGCCGCGCCGCAGTGTGCGGTTGGCCTTGCTGTTGGTGCTGGCGGCGGTGGCGACGACCGGTGCGGTCGTCGGCAGCACGGTGGTGTTGATAACCCATCAGCGGCACCACAGTGCCGCGGTGCGCGATGTCGCCGTCACCGATTTCGTCCGTACCTTCATGACGCGCTACACCTCGCCGGATCCGTTCCACGCCAACGATTACGCGCAGGGCGTGCTCGACCAGGCGACCGGGCAGCTGGCGCAGCTCTACAAGGAGAAGATCAACGAGATCGTCGTGCAGGTGGCCCGCGCGGAACCGACCAAGGGCCAGGTGCTCGAGGCCGGTGTCGAACGCTGGAACGACGACGGCAGCGCCACCGTGGTGGTGGCCACCAAGACCGTCACCACGATGCCCGACGGTAAGCAGCTCGAAGATGCCATGCGGTGGGTGGCGACGGCGACACAGGAAGGGAGCCAGTGGAAGATCAGCAACCTGCTTCAGGTGATCTGAACGACGCCGGGTCCCGGCAGGACGAGCGACCCACCCGGCGGCACCGCATGCCGGCGGGCAAGGCCCGACGGGCTCCGGCCGAGCCGGCGCCGGCAGAGTCCGTGCCGGCTGCGGCCGATGAGTCGAAACCCGTGCCGGCCGCGGATGCCGAATCCGTGGTCGATGAGCCGCCAGCCGATGTCGTCGTGCCTCAGACGGTGGTGTTCGCCGAACGCCAGCCTGCCGGGCGGCGCGCGCCGATCGCGATCGGTATCGTCGCGGCGCTGTTCGTCGGGGCTGGTGCATTCGCCGGTGCGGCACTGCAGCCCTATCTGGCCGACCGTGCAGCGGTGGCAACGAAATTCGACATCGCGCGGACCGCGGCCGAGGCGATCACGACACTGTGGACCTATACACCGGAGAACATGGAGTCCCTCGGTGACCGCGCCGCCCGCTATCTCGGGGGCGATTTCGAGCGCCAGTATCGGCAGTACATCGATGCCATCGTGCCGACCAACAAGCAGGCGCAGGTCAGTAACAGCACGCAGGTGGTCGGTGCGGCGGTGGAGTCGCTCAACGGACCCGAGGCCACCGCGATCGTCTACACCAACACCACCTCGACGAGTCCGCTCAGCAAGGGCATCCCCTCTCTGCGGTATGTCTCCTACCGTCTGACGCTGACCCACCGTGACACCAAATGGCTGGTCACGAAGATGTCGACGATCACATCGCTGGATCTGACGCCGCAGCTGTAGCTCGGCTGGCAACAATTTTCTGTTCCGTTAATATATTCGGTGGCGGTCGGGTAGATTGCTATTCGCGGCTTTGCCGACGTGATCAGACTCGGGGTCGTAGACCCAACCGAGTCGGGGGCGGACGCCGGGCGGGCGATACTGACCATGTGGTTGTCGCCTCCCCGGTGTCCGAGAAACTCACCGTCACCGCCCTGCTGCTCCTGACGTTCGCCACCGGACTGATCGACGCCGTCAGCGTGCTGGTCCTCGGTCACGTGTTCGTCGCCAACATGACCGGGAACATCATCTTCCTCGGGTTCTGGCTGGTTCCGCATTCCGGTGTCGATCTGACCGCGGCACTGGTGGCGTTCGGCGGCTTCGTGCTCGGCACCGTGCTGGGCGGCCGGTTCGCCCGGCACCTCGACCACGAGACCCGGCTCTGGCTGACCGCGGCACTGGGTACCGAGGTGGTGGTCTTGGTGGTGCTCTCGATGCTGGCGGGGACCGGGGTGCTGCGCTATGACGACAACACCAAACTGATCCTGATCGCCGCACTGGCGATGGTCTTCGGCAGCCAGAACGCCGCCGCGCGCCAGTTCGGTATCCAGGAATTGTCCACCACGGTGCTCACGTCGACCATCGTGGGGATAGGTGTCGACTCGCGGCTGGCCGGCGGCACCGGCGCCCGCGAAAAGCTGCGCTATGGCGTCGTTTTGACGATGTGCGGGGGAGCGGCGGTGGGCGCGACGATGACGCGGTTCACCGTCGCGCCGATCTTCACGCTGACCGCCGCCGTCATCCTGGCCGCGTTGCTGATATTCCGATACGGCAGGACACCGGATGGTGCCGACATTCCACAAGAATGATCCCGCTGCGCCCGCCGGTCTCTTCGCGTGCGAAGCCGCGGGCCTGCAATGGCTTTGCGCTGCCGAAGGCGGGGCGCGGTGCGTGCCGGTGCTGGACTACGACGAGACCGGCCTGATCCTGGAGCACATCGAGCAGTCACAGCCGACGCGCGCGGTCGCAGCCGATTTCGGTTCCCGGCTGGCCCGCACCCACAATGCCGGGGCGACCGCGTTCGGGGCGCCGCCCGCGGGATGGACCGGACCGGGATTCTTCGGCCCGACGAGCCGGCCCCTGCCGATGAGTTATTCCGCGCACCGCAGTTGGGGTGTGTTCTACGCCGAAGAGCGTCTCGCGCCGATGTTGCAGCGGGCCGGCCGGATCCTCACGGCCCAGATCGCCGCCGATGTCCGGTCCGTCATAGAGCGTTGCCGCGCTGGGGATTTCGACGACGCAGATCATCCCGCCCGGTTGCACGGCGATCTGTGGGGCGGCAACCTGCTGTGGACCTCGGATGCGGTGGTGCTCATCGACCCGGCCGCGCACGGCGGGCATCGCGAGACCGATCTGGCGATGCTGGAGCTCTTCGGCTGCCCGCACCTGGACGCGGTGATGGCGGGCTACCAGAGTGTGCAGCCGCTGCGGGCGGGGCGCCGGGACCGCGTCGCGCTGCACCAGTTGTTCCCGCTGCTGGCGCATGTGGTGCTGTTCGGCTCCGGCTATACCGCGGCGACCGGCCGGGCAGCGCGGGCCGCCCTCGAAATCAGTTGAACGCCAGCCAACTCGGCAACGCGCGCTCGTGGGCGTCGCACAACACCGCCATGGTGTCGCACGATCCCTTCGGCACCCCGGCGCCGGCCCACATGCCGCCGGTATCGCGGCGAAGCACGATCGCCGACGACGAGCCGCCGTCGAGCAGGATCGCGGTATCGCTGCCCAGCGCCCGGAACAGGTCCTGAATCTGATCGGGCGTGTAGTTGCCGCCCTGGAACACATACATCTCGTCGCGGTCCCGCGAGTAGGCCAGCGCCGTGCGGGCCGCCGACGGACCGGGATCGTTCATCTGGCCGGTGTCACCCGGGGCGAGCAGACCCAGCCCACTGACCGCGACGAACCGGGTGCCCTTGTCCATCAGGCCCTGGATGACCGGAGTGGCGGCGTCGTAGTCCTCGGGCGATTTGGGTGTCACGACGAATGGTGCGCCGCCGACCGGCAGGATCATCGTCGTCAACGCCGTCCAGACCTCGTCGCCGCCGGACAGTGCCTGCTTGCCCGCGTAGGCGATGGTGCCGGTGACCGCGGCGTTGGCCCGGCCCTGGCCGCCGGTGTTGTCGACGTAGGCGCCCAGCGGCGAGCTGCAGCCCAGGGACTTCCACGAACCGCCGGTCTGGCCGCGGATGTCGAAGAAATTGGCGTTGATGGCGATGGTCGGCTGGCCGAGTGCCTGCCACGCCCCGATCGGGGTGTAGACCTCGGAGGCCTGCATCAATCCCTCGCGGGTACGTGCACCCGGCGTGCGCTCGCAGCGCGACTGGTACCCGCTGTGCGAATCCACCAACAGTCGCGGCGCCAGCCGCTGCGAGGCGGCCTTGATGGTCATCAGGTGACCGCCGTTGGTCATCTCATAGCTGCGACCGTCGGCGCTGAGCATCGGCGCCGGAAACCCCGAGCCGAAGTTGTACACGAGATAGGACCCGCGGGTGGTGGCGATCGCGGCGGCCAACTGCTCGCGGGCATCGGCGTGCGCGGCCGGTTGGCCGGTCGTGACCGTGACGGACGCGCATGCCAGCAGCGCCGCGGATCCGGCGGCGAATCGCCGGAGGCCGGCGGCTGCGATCCCCACGGTTGCTCCTCACGGGGTGAACAGGCAATACAACAGGAATAACATTAGCCACAGGCATCACTGTGTCAACTTTGGTAACGAGACGGCTACGGCCGAGCCAACGCTGAATCACATTCGCGCCGTTGCCGATTCCGCGACCCTGTGAAAACGCTATGCGCGCCACAGCAATCGGGCGCCGCTCGACCGTCGGTTAGCGGGCCGGGGGTGCCAACCGGTATACCGCGCCCGCATAGTCATCGGTGATGTAGACCGCGCCGTCGGGCCCGGTGACTGCCGCGACGGGGCGGCCCCAGCGGCTGCCGTCGGCATCCTGGAAACCACCGACGAGGGTCTGCGGACCGCTCAGGTTACCGTCGCGCCAGCCCAGGAATGTGACCTCGGGAGGTTGCGGTGGTGTGCGGTTCCATGAGCCGTGCACACCGATGAGCGCACCGGTGCCGTACGGCTCGGGAAGCCGGCCGAAATTCATCCCGAGCGGCGCCGAATGCGCAGGCAGCGTCTGCTCGATCGGCGGCAGTGCCGCACAGTCCAGCCGGGCGCCGCCGGTGTTGGTCTCGACGTCGTCGACCAGCGGTACCGAAGGCGCGCTGCCTTCGGGATTGCAATAGGGCCAACCCAATTCGCGCCCCGCTGTCAGCTTGGCGACCGATTCGGGCGGATTGTCGTTGACGTACTCGGTGATCACCTGGCCATCCGAGGGCCGGGCGATGTTGTCGCGGTTGTTGACCGCGGTCCACAGCGCACCGTCGGGTGCCACAGCCAGGCCGGTGCCGTTGCGCACACCGGTGGTGAACGGTTCGGCCGCACCGCCACCGGGTGCCACCCGCATGACGGTGGCGCGCGGCGGCGTGGCGTCGCGATCGGCGGCCGAGGTGTTCCCGGTGGAGCCGATCGAGAAGTACACCGCGCCGTCGGGTCCGATCGCCACGCTCTTCAGCGCGTGCGAGTAGGCGCCGCGCAGGTCCGGACTCTTGGCGTCGGGGAGTCCGGCGGCGACCACCCGCCGGTCGGTGGCGGCGCCGTCGGCGTAGGCATAGGACACCACCTGATTGCTCTCGGCGACATAGAGCGTATTGCCGGCGAAAGCCAGGCCGTGTGGTTGTTCGAGCCCGCTCAACAACGTCGATGTCACACCGTCGGCGGACACCCGCAGCACCTCCCCGGCGGCGGGCACCGACACCAGCAGCCGGCCGTCCGGCGTCCAGGCGGCCAGCCTGGCTTTCGGTATCCGCGCGAACACCGCGATCGACCAGCCGGACGGGATCAGCGCCTGCCGGGCGGTGTCGAACGGTGCCGCGCCCAATCCCTCGGGAACGGTGACCGTCGTCGCCGCCAGGCCGGGAGCCGGCGCCGCAGCCTCTGCGTCCCGGCTCTGCGATGACGGGTTCTCGGGGGTTGGAGCGGTACCACACGCCGCGACCAGCAGGGCCGCGGCGGCGGCGCCGACCCTAAGCGGCCAGCCCGGCATGCATCTCCCAGACCAGGACTTCGGCGGGCTCGAGCGCGGTGACCCGTTGTCCGCCCGAGGCGGTGAACCGCACGGCGTCGCCTTCGTGCAGCGTGCCGGCATCTTCGAGAGCGACCTCACCGCGGGCGACGAACAGATGCAGATAGGGGGCCTGCGGTAACTCGATCGACTGCCCGGGTGTCAGCCGGGCACCCTTGAGTGCGGTGTAGCGGTTGGCGATGGTGATCGCCGCCTCGCCGCGGTGCTCGGGCATACCGGAGGCGATGGTCACCAGATTGCCCTTGAGCAGCTCGTCGTCGATCTCCAGCTGCTGGTAGCCCGGGTCGATGCCGGATTCGTCGGGGACCACCCACATCTGGATGAAATGCACAGGCTCGCTGTGGGTTTGGTCGCCGGTCAGGGTCCAGCTGTCGTTCTTCTCCGAGTGCAAGATGCCGCGACCGGCCGACATCCGTTGGGCCAGTCCCGGGTAGATGACGCCGGAGTGGCCGGTGGAGTCCTGATGTACCAGCGACCCGCGCAGCACCCACGTCACGATTTCCATGTCCCGGTGCGGGTGGGTGTCGAAACCTTTTCCGGGCGTGACGATGTCGTCGTTGTTGACCAGCAGTACGCCGTGATGGGTGTTCGCCGGATCGTAATGGTCGCTGAACGAGAACGAATGCTTGGAGTCCAGCCAGCCGATCTTGGTCTTGAATCGATCGTCGGCACGCCGGATGTCGATCACGGGTGCGGTCATATCAGTCACTCCTTGGGCTTGGTTGCCAGCGTACTGGCTGTGCACCCCGGTCAACTTAGATGACGTATCATCTATTCCGTGTGGCTCACCGACTCCGAGCAGCGGCTCTGGCGCAGTTACCTGACGATGACCGCCCGGCTGCAGTCCGCCATGCACCGCCAGCTGCAGGAAGCCTGCGGGCTGACGCTGGCCGACTTCGACGTGCTGGTCGCCCTGGCCGACCGCGGCCGGATCCGGATCGGCGAACTGGGTGAGGAACTGGGCTGGGAACAGAGCCGGCTGTCCCACCAGCTGCGGCGGATGCGTGAGCGCGGTCTGGTGGAGCGCTTCGGCAGCGGTGCAGACGGGCGCGGAGCCGAGGTCGATCTCACCGCCGCGGGCCGGGCCCAGCTGCGCGCCGCGGCTCCCGGGCACGCCGAACTGGTACGCGAGACGGTGTTCGGCTCCATGACCACCGCGCAGTCCCGGGCGGTGCAGGCGTGGATGTCGGCGGTTCTGGACCGACTCGGCGTCGAGCCGCGATGACGCCCGATTTAGTCTGTCGACGTGGATATCAACGGAGCTAGCGCAATCGTCACAGGTGGGGCGTCCGGCATCGGAGCCGCCACCGCACGTCAGTTGGCCGACAGGGGAGCTCGCGTCGTCGTCGCCGACCTGCAGGCTGAACGCGGTGAGGCCCTCGCCAAGGAGATCGGCGGCGTGTTCGTCAGCGTCGACGTCACCAGCACCGAGCAGATCACCGACGCCGTCAACACCGCGGCCGATCTCGGCCCGCTGCGGGCCCTGGTGAACTCGGCCGGTATCGGATGGGCACAGCGCACCATCGGCAAGGACGGCGAATTCGCCTCGGCGCACAGCCTGGACGCCTACAAGAAGGTGTTGGAGATCAACCTGGTCGGCACCTTCGACTGCATCCGGCTGGCCGCCACCGCGATGAGCCGCCTGGAGCCCACCGAGACCGGTGAGCGCGGTGCGATCGTCAACATGACCAGCGTCGCGGCGTTCGACGGCCAGATCGGTCAGGCCGCCTACTCGTCGTCCAAGGGCGGCGTCGTCGGTCTGACACTGCCGGTGGCCCGCGACCTGTCCGCGGTCGGTATCCGGGTCAACACCGTGGCCCCCGGTCTCATCGACACCCCGATCTACGGCGAGGGAGAGGCGTCCGAGGCGTTCAAGGCCAAGCTCGGCGAATCGGTGCTGTTCCCGCACCGGCTCGGCAAGCCCGCCGAACTGGCCTCGATGGTCCTCGAGCTGATCACCAACTCGTACATGAACGCCGAGGTGGTCCGCGTCGACGGCGGTATCCGGATGCCACCCAAGTAGTCCTGCCCGAGCAGACACTTACGGCCCCCTTTTCCCGCGAAAAGGGGGCCGTAAGCGTCTGCTCGCGCCTAAAGCTGCTCGGGCAGGCCGAATTTCGGGAACACCGAGGTGTCCAGGAAGGCCACCACATGCGACACCCCGTCGGCGGTGACGTCGAGGACGTGCAACTGGAACGGCACATGGTTCTGGCCGTCCCACATGTACATCGCGGCGGCCGGCTGGCCGTTCGCCGTCAGCGGGATCAACCGCATATCGCCGGCCTTCTCGGCCGGGCAGTTGTGGTGGATGAGATCGCCGATCGCCCGGCCGCCCTGGTACCAGCCGGTGAACGGTGGCATCTCCCAGATGGCCTCCTCGGTGAACATCGTCACCAGGGCGTCGATGTCGTACTCCTCGAAAGCGGCGATATAGCGCGCCAACAGCGCGCGGGCCTCCGGGGTGTCCGGCGCCGTGAGGGTGTTGTCCTCACTCGGGCCGACCGCGTCCAGCTGGGCCCTGGCGCGCTGCAGCAGACTGTTGACGGCCGCGGTGGTCGAACCGATGGCATCGGCCACTTCGGCGGCCTTCCACTGCAGGACATCCCGCAGGACCAGCACCGCGCGCTGCCGCGGCGACAGATGCTGCAGGGCCGCCACGAACGCCAACCGGACCGACTCCCGCGAGCCGACGATGACGGACGGATCCGCCGGGTCGTCGGCCTCGTCCGGTAATGGCTCCAACCACGGCACTTCGGCGCGGGTGATGAGCTCGCCGACCGGATCGGAGCTGGGCTGGCCCAGCCCGGTGGGCAGCGGCCGGCGCTGGCGGCCCTCCAACGCGGTCAGACAGGTGTTGGTGGCGATGCGGTGCAGCCAGGTGCGCACCGACGATTTGCCCTCGAACCGGTCGTAGGCCTTCCAGGCGCGCAGATAGGTTTCCTGAACCAGGTCCTCGGCGTCATGCAGCGAGCCGGTCATCCGGTAGCAGTGCGCCAGCAGTTCACGCCGAAAGCGCTGGGCATCGGCCAGGAATGCATCCGGACCGTCTTCAGGGTTTTCGCCGAGACCCCGCGCGAGCACGCTCACACTCGACGAGCTTACGCAGGCCCACCGACACGCGGCGGCTACGCTGCCCAGATGGCAGAAAGTGGCGCCGCCCGGGCGGAGCGGACCTTCGACGGCGTCGGCGGAGTTCGCATCGTCTACGACACCTGGACCCCTGATCCGGCAGCCGGCGCACCCAAGGCCGTCGTCATCCTGGCGCACGGTCTGGGTGAGCACGCCGGCCGCTATCACCACGTCGCGCGCCGGTTCGCCGCGGCCGGATTCATCACCTACGCCCTCGACCACCGCGGCCACGGCCGGTCGGCAGGCAAACGCGTCTACCTCAAAGACATCGCCGAGTACACCGGTGATTTCGGCACTCTGGTCGGCATCGCCCGCCGCGAGCATCCCGACCTGCCGAAGATCGTGCTCGGCCACAGCATGGGCGGCGGCATCGTCTTCGCCTATGCCAGTGAGAACGTCGCGGACTACGACCTGGTGGTGCTGTCGGGACCGGCGATCGCCACCCAGCAGGGCGTGTCACCGGTGATGCGCCTGCTCGGCAAGACGGTGGGAAAGATCGCACCGGGCGTGCCGGTGCAGACCCTGGATGCCAACGCCGTCTCGCGTGATCCGGCCGTCGTCGCCGCCTACAACGCCGACCCGCTGGTCTGGCACGGCAAGGTGCCCGCCGGTATCGCCCGGGGACTGCTCGGGGTCGGCGAGACCATGCCGCAGCGGGCCCGGGCGCTGACCAAACCGCTGTTGGTGGTGCACGGCAGCGACGACCATCTGGTCCCGGCCGCGGGCAGTGAAAACCTGGTCGAATGCGTCGCCGCCGAGGACGTCCACCTCAAGATCTACCCCGGGCTCTACCACGAGGTTTTCAACGAGCCGGAGAAGGAACGCGTGCTCGACGACGTGGTGTCCTGGATCGAGGCCCGGATTTGAGCGCCATGAGATCCCTCGGTGCTGTCTGCCTTTTGGTGCTGACGCTGGTGCTGGGGTGTTCCTCCGGTGACAATCAGCAGCAGCCGACCTGGGTCGAAGACGAGGTGAGCTTCGATGCCGCCGGGCTGACCATCCACGGCACCTACCGTCACCAGCAGGGCGCCCCGGCGGGGCCGGCGGCACTGCTGATCTCCGAGAGCGGCCGCACCGATCGCAACGGTGACAACGCCGTCGCCGGCCCGGTGGGCAATATGCGCCAACTGGCCGAATACCTCTCCGGGCACGGTGTGGCCAGCCTGCGCTACGACAAGATCGGCACCGGGGCCACCGGTCCGGGCCCGTTCCGGGAGCATCCCCAAGACGTCGGCAGTGCCGTCTACACCGATGGCGCCAAGGCCGCGATCCGCTTCCTGGCCGGCCAGGCCGGCACCGACCCGGCGCACATCTCGGTGTACGGACTCGGCGAGGGCGCCACGCACGCCACGGCGCTGGCCGTCGACACCACGCCGAATGCACCGAAGGTGCACGCGCTCGGGTTGCTGCAACCGCTGCCCGGTCGTTACCTCGACCTGATCACGGCCCGGGTGCGCGCCGACACCGCCGCGGCGGTCAAGGCCGGCGGCAAGACCCAGGAGCAGGCCGACGGTGTGGTGGCGGCGTGGACCGCAGCCGTCGCCGATGCCCGCAGCAGTGGCAAGGCGCCACCGGCCGAGCTTCCCGACGGCCTCAGCGCCATCCTCAACCCCGGAAATGTCAAAGCGGTGGTGGAAGCCGACGCCGTCGATCCGCTGGCCGAAGCGGCCAAGATACCGCCCGCAACCCTGGTGCTGATGACCTGCTCGGATTCCGACAGCCAGGCCAATTGTGCCGATATCCAGCCCCTGGCGCGGGCGCTGGCACACACCCAGCTGACGTTGGTGCAACTCAAGGGTGTCAGCCATGTGCTGCGCGACGATCCCACCGACAGCGTCGCCAACTACGCCAAACAGGATCCGCTGTCGTCCCAGCTGACCTCGGCATTGGACAAATTCCTCGGGAGCAACTGATGACCACGACGAAAACCGTTGTCGCGCAGGCCTACGGCGGCCCCGAGGTACTCCAGCTGCGCGACGTCGAGGTGCCCATGCCGGGACCGGGCGAGGTCCTGGTCGACGTGCGGGCCGCGGGCACCAACCCCGTCGACTACAAGCTCTACAGCGGGCAGATGGGTGCCGACCCCGACGCCCTGCCGCTACCGGTCGGCTTGGAGGTCTCCGGTGAGCTGGCCGAGGTGCCGCCGCGGGCCCACGGTTACACCGGCCCGCTCAAGGTCGGTGACGCCGTGATCGTGACGAATATCAGCAACGGGTATTCCGGGAAAGTGATCGCGTCGGTCGACGATGTGGGCCACAAGCCGGCCACCCTGACCTTCGAGGAAGCCGCCGGTCTGCTGCTGACCGGCGGGACCGCCTGGCACCTGTTGACGAAAACGAATGTGGGGACGGGCGATACCGTGCTGATCCACGGTGCCGCCGGCGGTGTGGGGCTGATGGCGATCCAGCTCGCGGTGGCACGCGGTGCCCGGGTGATCGGCACCGCGAGCGCCGGACGCCACGAAGCGTTGCGGCGTCTCGGTGCCGAGCCGGTGGAATACGGCGCGGGCCTGGCCGATCGGGTGCGTGCCCTCGGCACGGTGGATGCCGCCTTGGACCTGGTGGGAACCGATGAGGCACTGGACACTTCGGTGGAACTGGTCGCCGACCGGGGCCGGATCGCGACCATCGCCGGCTTCGCCCGTGCGGGTGAGCTGGGTATCGCGGTGCTCACCGGCGCCGACGACGGCCAGGCGATCCGCGACGCCGCCCGCCCCGAACTGATCAAACTCGCCGCCGCCGGACAGCTCAAAGTGAGTGTGGACAAGGTGTTCCCGCTCGCCGAGGCCGCCGATGCGCACCGTTACCTGCAGGGTGGGCACGCGCGCGGAAAAGTCGTACTGGTGCCCTAACGTGAGCGCAATGACGGTTCAGCGAGGAGCGAAGCGGATCGCGCAATGACGGACGACAAGATGCTGGCACGTATTGCCGCGCTGCTGCGCCAGGCCGAGGGCACCGACAACGCGCACGAAGCCGAGGCCTTCATGTCGGCGGCGCAGCGCCTGGCGACCGCCACCTCGATCGATCTGGCGGTGGCGCGCTCGCATTCGGCCAAACGCGAAGCGGCCCAGACCCCGACACAGCGCACCATCACCATCGGTGAGGCCGGCAGCAAGGGCTTACGCACCTACGTGCAACTGTTCGCGGTGATCGCCCAGGCCAATGACGTGCGCTGCGATGTCGCGTCGAACTCGGCGTTCGTCTACGCCTACGGTTTCGCCGAGGATCTGGATGCCACGCATGCGCTCTACGCCAGCTTGGTGGTGCAGATGGTCCGCGCCTGCGACGCCTACCTGGCCACCGGTGCGCACAAGCCGACGCCCACCATCACGGCGCGGCTGAATTTCCAGCTGGCGTTCGGCTCCCGGGTGGGCCAGCGCCTGGCCGCGGCCCGCGATGACGCCAAACGGGAGGCGAGCAAGGACAAGCGCACCGCTCCGGGGACGGCGATCGCTCTGCGTAACAAGGAAATCGAACTCACCGATCACTACCGGCAGACGTCCAAGGCTCGCGGCACCTGGCAGGCGCAGCGGGCCACCGCCGGGTATTCGTCGGCGGCGCGCCGGGCCGGGGACCGGGCGGGCCAGCGGGCCAGGCTGGGCAGCAGCCCCGAGCTGCCCGGTGCCCGTAGGCCATTGCAGCGGTGACCGTCCGCGACACCCAGCGTGCCCAGGTCTACGCCGCGGAGGATTTCGTGCGGACGCTGTTCGATCGCGCCGCGCAGCATTCCTCGCGGGCGATCGACTTCTTCGGCACACCGCTGACCCTGCCGCCGGAGGCCCGGTTCGCCTCTGTCGAGGCCGTCGGCGATTACGTGCAGAAGGTGCTGATGATGCCCGCGGTCCGCGAGCGGTGGGCCCCGGGCGAACTCGCCGTCCGGCCGCGCCGCGGACTCACCGCGGCACATTACGAAAACGCCGGTGGCTCAGCGGTTATCGCCGTTCCCGATCGCGGTGAGCGGTGGGCGATGCGGGAACTGGTGATCCTGCACGAGATCGCCCACCACCTGTGTCCGGCCCAGCCGGCACACGGCGGCGAGTTCACCTCGACATTCTGCGACCTCGCAGGCATCGTGATGGGTCCGGAGGTCGGGCACGTACTGCAGGTGGTGTACGCCAAAGAAGGTGTGCGGTTACGGTAGCGCTGTGAGTGAACCGAGCCCGAAGGCCATCGACGAACTCTTCGACGGACTGCTGCTGGAGCCCGATCCGGCGCTGCGCCAGGCGCTGGCCGACAGCGCGGCCGCGGGCCTGCCGCCCATCGAGGTCTCACCGCAGGCCGCGCAGCTGCTGGGTCTGCTGGTGCGGATGTCGGGGGCTCGTCGCATCCTGGAGATCGGCACGCTGGGCGGCTACAGCACGATCTGTCTGGCGCGCGCCGCCGGACCGGAAAGCAGTGTCGTGACACTGGAGTACGAACCGCGGCATGCCGAGGTGGCCGCGGCAAACCTGCGTCGCGCCGGCGTCGCCGACCGGGTGGAGATCGTCGTGGGTTCCGCCCTGGAGACGCTGCCCACGTTGACGGGCCACTTCGATTTCGTGTTCATCGATGCCGACAAGGAGAACAACTCGGCATATGTGCGGTGGGCGATCGAGCTGGGCGTACCGGGCACGGTCATCGTCGTCGACAACATCGTGCGCAACGGCCGGGTGCTCGACCCCGCCGCCGACGACCTGCAGGCGCGTGCGGTGCGCGACATGCTCGAAATGATGGGCAAGCACGCGCGATTGGACACCGCCGCGATCCAGACCGTTGGGCTCAAGGGCTGGGACGGTTTCGCGCTGGCGCTGGTCCGCTGACGAAGCCGGGGTGAGGGACGAGCCCCGGTGAGGAGGCGGCCGTGGGGGATGGTCCGCTGACGAAGCCGGGGTGAACTAGTGCTGCCAGGCCGGTGAGTCCTGCGCGGCCCGCAGCGCACCGACGATGGCCTCGGTGTTGGCCCGGAACCGTTCGGTGGGCGCGGGCACCGAGATCGCCACGATGTGCCCGCCCCCGGCACGTCCGGCGATACCCGCCGCCGAGATGCCCGCGGTGTGCTCATCACGGTCGAAGGCGATACCGGTTCGCCGGATCTCGGTGAGCTCGGACCGTAACCGCTCGGCGGTTTCGGCAGGTAGGTGCGCCAGCAGCGCTGCGGCGTCGGATTCGGGCAGCCGGGCCAGCGCCGCTTTGCCGTTGGCGGTGCTGTGCAGCGGGAAGCGGCCACCGACGGCAGACACCGCTCGCAACCGGTGCGCGGACTCGACCTGGTCGATGAAGCACATCTGCTGATCGCGCAGCACCGACAGGTCGACGGTCTCGCCGGTTGCCCGGGCGACCTCCTCGATGGTGGATCGCAATTGTGCGGTCAGCTGGGCGTTATCGGCGCTGGTGAAACCGAGCAGCCGGTCGCCGAGGTGGAAGAACCCGCGTTCGTCGACGGCAGCGAAACCTGAATCGACCAGCCCGACGGCCAGCCGGCGCACCGTCGATTTGGCCAGGTCCAGGCGTGCACCCAGATCGACCAGCCGCAGCCGGCCGGGGTCGGCGGCGATCTCGTCGAGGGCGGCCGCGGCCCGGCGCAGCACCTGCAGGCCGTCGTCACGCCCGGAGTTGGATCGCGGCTCTTCCGTTCCGGTCATGAGGTCACTATATTGTTCCGCATTCCGAATCATCAAGATTCGGTATGCGGGTCAGGGGATGATGATGAGCGAACTGCCTCCCGGGCGGACTTTCTTCCGCGGGGATGACGGATACGAGGACGCACGCAGCGCGACGGTGTGGAACGCCCGTACGCCGCAGCGCTACCCGGATGTCGTGGTTCAGGCCGTCGACGCCGCGGACGTGGTGGCGGCGGTGCGCTATGCCAAGGCGCACCGGCACCGGATCGGCGTGCGATCCGGCGGACACAGCTGGGCCGGTAACCATGTGCGCGACGGTGGCGTACTGCTCGATGTCAGCCGGCTCGACCAGACCGCGGTCGATCCGGTGGCGATGACGGCGGTGGTCGGGCCGGGCAAGGGTGGCAGCGTGCTGGCCGGCGAACTCGCCGACGCCGGTCTGTTCTTCCCGGCCGGCCACTGCAAAGGCGTCCGCCTCGGCGGCTACCTGCTGCAGGGCGGCTACGGCTGGAACAGCAGGGTGGTGGGCCCGGCATGTGAAAGTGTCCTCGGCTTGGACGTGGTGACCGCCGACGGTGAGCAGCTCTATTGTGATGCCGAGACACACCCCGAGTTGTATTGGGCCGCAAGAGGGTCCGGACCCGGATTCTTCGCGGTCGTCACCGCGTTCCACCTGCGCGTCTATCCCCGTCCCGCGGTATGCGGCAGCAGTCTGTACGTCTACCCGTGGGAACACGCCGACGAGATCTACACCTGGGCACGCGGTATCAGTGCCGAGGTCGACCGCCGGGTGGAGTTCCAGATGGTGGCATCCCGTGCGGTTCCGGCGGCCGGCCTGGACACCCCCGGCATCGTGATGGCCTCACCGGTCTTCGCCGACACCGAGGAACAGGCCGTCGCCGCGCTGTCGATCCTGGAAACCTGCCCGGTGCGCGAAAAAGCCGTCATTGCAGTGCCGTTCGCGGAAACGGATCTGGCCACCTGGTACGACGGTGTGATGAGCAACTACCCCACGGGGTACCGCTATGCCACCGACAATATGTGGACGTCGGCGTCCGCGGACGACCTGCTCCCCGGCATCCGGCAGATCATGGACACCATGCCGCCACACCCCAGCCATTTCCTCTGGCTCAACTGGGGCCCGTCCCCGCAACGCCAGGACATGGCCTACAGCCTGGAAGACGAGATCTACCTGGCGCTCTACACCGTCTGGAAAGACCAGGCCGACGACGAAAAGTACGGTGACTGGGCACGTTCCAACATGGCGGCGATGGAGAACCTGCAAACCGGCGTGCAGCTGGCCGACGAGAACCTGGGTGTGCGTCCGGCGAAATTCGTCAGTGATCACGCCATGGCCGAACTGGACCGGATCCGCGCGGCCTACGATCCCGACGGCCGGTTCCACAGCTGGATGGGACGTCCCGATGGCCGCTGACAGCTATCTGGGTTACCGCGGCGCCGACGGCCAGACCCCGTACGGCAGGCACTTCAACCCGCAGATGGCACCGCTGCCGCGGCATGTCGTCGATGCCCTCGAACACGGACCGCAGGCCGACCAGACACTGCTCGGATTCGACGACCGCGCAAGCATTCTCGACGACGGCCACCACCAGACCGAGAACGGTTTCGGCGCGCTGCGCGGGGGTGGATTCGTGGTGGCGGTGCGCACCGACATGCCCGGGGTGACACCGGCGATGTGGGACTGGTGGTTCGGCTGGCACGGCAGCGACAGCAGACGCTACAAGCTGTGGCATCCGCGCGCGCATGCCTCGGCGCGGTGGGCCGACGGCGGCGGCGACGGCTCCTACGTCGACCGGACCTCGCTGATCGAGGAATACCTCGGATCGGCGTACGCCAAGGCCGCCATCGCGTTTCGGGCACCGGCGGCTTTCGGCCTGGACCCCGCACGCCTGGGCGCCGATATCGCGGTGTGTGCGCGGCTGGGTTCCGCCGAACTCCCGGTCGACATCGGCTGGTTCGTCCACCACGTCCGGGCCACCGCCGACGGTGCCGAGATGCGCTCCCGGTTCTGGATGGGCGGGCCGTATGTCGGGGTGCGCAAGGGAAACCGGTTGACCGACACCGTGGTCCGCCCGATCGCCACCCGACAGCTGCCCGAGCCGCGCGATCTGATGGTGCACTGCGCCCAGGAGATGAACCACCTGGCCGGCTTCCTACCGGAACTGTACGAAGAATTCGGCTGAGCATCGGCGCCGCGGGGTTCGTCTGACGTCGAACGGGTATCTACCGCTACGTGTGGACGACGAGCAGGACGATCGCCGCGCCGACCGACGTGGTGTGGCGCATCCTCACCGATCTGCAGGCCTGGCCGCGCTGGGGGCCGACGGTCGCGGCCGCCGAACTCGACGGGCACGTGTTCGAACAAGGGGCCACCGGCCGGGTATGGACGCCGGTCGGGATCGCGCTGCCGTTCACGATCACCGACCTCGACCCGGGCCGGTCCTGGGCCTGGCGAGTGGCGGGGATACCTGCCACACACCATGGGGTGCAACCCGACGGTGACGGTTGCCGGGCCTGGATGAGCGCACCGGTGTGGGCGCCCGGCTATCTGCCGGTGCTCGCGATGGCGTTGCGGCGCATCGACGCGATGATCGCCTAGGTGCAGACCGCTCCGGTGGCCGCCGAGCCGACGAGCTTGGTGTACTTGGCGAGCACACCGCTGGTGTAGACCGGCGGTAGCGGTTCGAATCCGGCCTTGCGGGCCTCGAATTCGTCGGCGTCGACAAGCACGTCGAGGGTGCCCTTGCCGACGTCGAGCCGGATCTTGTCGCCGTCCTTGATGAACGCGATCGGCCCGCCGTCGACGGCCTCGGGGGCGATATGCCCCACGCACAGACCCGTCGTTCCTCCGGAGAACCGGCCGTCGGTCATCAGCAGCACGTCCTTGCCGAGGCCGGCGCCCTTGATGGCACCGGTGATGGCGAGCATCTCGCGCATGCCGGGGCCACCCTTGGGGCCCTCGTAGCGGATGACGACGACGTCGCCGTGCGTGATGGTGCCGTCCTCGAGGGCGTCGAGGGCCGCCCGCTCACGCTCGAAAACCCGTGCGGTGCCTTCGAACACGTCGGAATCGAAGCCGGCGGACTTGACCACGGCGCCTTCCGGGGCCAGCGAGCCGTGCAGGATGGTGATACCGCCGGTCGGGTGGATCGGGTTGTTCATCGCCCGCAGCACCTTGCCGTCTGGGTCCGGGGGATCGATGTGGGCCAGGTTCTCGGCCATCGTCTGACCGGTCACGGTCAGGCAATCACCGTGCAGCAGGCCGGCATCCAGCAGTGCCTTCATGACGACGGGCACGCCGCCGATCTCGTCGACATGCTTCATGACGTGCCGGCCGAAGGGCTTGACGTCGGCCAGGTGCGGCACCTTCTGTCCGACCCGGGTGAAGTCGGCGAGCGTGAGCTTCACACCGGCCTCCCACGCGATGGCCAGCAGGTGCAGCACGGCGTTGGTGGAACCGCCGAACGCCATCACGACGGCGATGGCGTTCTCGAAGGCTTCCTTGGTGAGGATGTCGCTGGTGGTGATACCGCGGCGCAGCATCTCGACGACGGCTTCGCCAGAGCGGCGCGCGTACTCGTCGCGGCGCTTGTCGATGGCCACCGGAGACGCGCTGCCCGGCAGTGACATGCCCAGTGCCTCGGCGGCCGACGCCATGGTGTTGGCGGTGTACATACCGCCGCACGCACCCTCACCGGGACAGATGGCGCGCTCGATGATGTCCACGTCATCGCGAGACATCAGGCCCCGCGCGCAGGCCCCGACGGCCTCGAAGGCGTCGATGATCGTGACTTCCTTCTCGCTGCCGTCGGTGAGCTTGGCGACGCCCGGCATGATCGAACCGTTGTAGAAGAAGACACTGGCCAGGTTGAGTCGGGCCGCGGCCATCAGCATGCCCGGAATCGACTTGTCGCAGCCGGCCAGCAACACGGTGCCGTCGAGGCGTTCGGCCTGCACGACGGTCTCGACGCTATCGGCGATCACCTCTCGGGAGACCAGCGAGAAATGCATGCCTTCATGGCCCATCGAGATGCCGTCGGACACCGAGATGGTGCCGAACTCAAGCGGGTAACCGCCGGCGGAGTGCACACCGGCCTTGACCGACTGCGCCAGCCGCTGCAGGGACATGTTGCACGGCGTGATCTCGTTCCAGGACGAGCCGACGCCGATCTGCGGTTTGACCCAGTCGTCGTCACCCATGCCTACGGCCCGCAACATCCCGCGGGCGGCGGCCTTCTCCAGGCCATCGGTGACATCGCGGCTGCGCGGCTTCATATCGGGCTCTGAGGGCATTCGTAAAGTATGCCCCCACCCAGATTGCCGCCAAAATCGTTTTACATACCCCTCTGGGGTATCGGGTACGGTGGGGGCATGACACGCAACCGCATCGTCGCGATCCTGGCGGCCGCCGCGGCCGCCGTGGCCCTGTCCGCATGTACCGACAGTGCGACCTCCGGCGACGGGCACACCGATCACGAGCACACCACCGAGAGCGCGGTCATCAGCGGCGCACCAGCTGGTTTCGACAATGACGACGTCCTGTTCGCGACCAATATGATCCCGCACCACCAGCAGGCCGTCGAACTGTCGGCGCTGGTGCCGACCCGCTCGGCCAACCCCGCGTTGATCGCGCTGGCGCAGCAGATCTCGACGGCTCAGGAACCCGAGATAACCACCATGAAGGCATTCCTCGTGCAGTGGAAGGAAAACCCGGGTGACGGCAGCGAACACAGCGGGCACGGGGATATGAACATGGCCGGCATGGTCGACGACGCCACCATGGCCAAGCTGGCCACGCTCAACGGCACGGCCTTCGACGAACTGTGGCTGACGTCGATGATCAGCCACCACCGGGGCGCCATCGCGATGGCCAAGGCCGAGGTCGACAACGGAGTCAACGTCGACGCCAAGGCGTTGGCAAGCAACATCATCACCACACAACAGGCGGAGATCGACCAGATGCAGAAAATGCTGGCGGGTAACCCGTGACGACGCACGACGAAGGCGAGCACGGCTACTCGCAGAACAAGCAGAACAAGGAAAATTACGCCAAACGGCTGCGCCGTATCGAGGGCCAGGTGCGTGGCATCGGCAAGATGATCGACGAGGACAAGTACTGCATCGACGTCCTCACCCAGATCAGTGCAGTCACCAGCGCACTGCAATCGGTGGCGCTGGGCCTGCTCGACGAACACCTCGGACACTGCGTCGGCCATGCCGTCGCAGAGGGCGGAGCCGAGGCTGATGCCAAGCTCGCCGAAGCCTCGGCCGCTATAGCGCGACTGGTGCGATCCTGAGGCCATGAGCCGCAAAAGGCCGCTTTCGGTGTTGCTGAGACCGGCCGCATCAGCTGCGGCCCGGTAACGAAGGCCATGGCCGATGCGATGTATCCCGCAGTTCAACATGCTGTGTGGGTTCGGCGTCGCCCTGCCCAGCGCATTTCCGGGTCGTTAGCTGGTCTTCGGGCTGTGCGACACTGGACCAAGCGAGACGAGTTGGAGGTTCGTTATGCGCAGCCGTTCTAAGAGGCGGGCCGCGAAAGCACTGACCCTGGTTGTCGGTGTCGTCGCGACATTGTCGTTCGCCGTGGTCCCGGCATCGGCCGACCCGGAAGACACCGTGGTGAACCCCGGCGATCCCGGCATCGTCGACGTGCCACCCGCCTCGGATGCCCCGCCGGTCGATCCGATCGCCGCGCCGCCCGCCGACCCGTTTGCTCCGCCGGCAACCGATCCGCTGAACCCCGCGGTGGCCGCGACACCGGTCAACAACTACGGCGCGCCCCAGGTCATCCCGGAAGGCACCCCGGCCGGCCAGAACCCGCTGCCGTTCACCGGTACCCCGCCGTTCCGGCCGCCGACCTTCAATCCGGTCAACGGGTCCATGGTCGGTGTGGCCAAGCCCATCTACATCAACTTCGCGGTACCGATCGCGGACCGGGCGATGGCCGAACAGGCCATCCACATCTCGTCGGTGCCGCCGGTTCCCGGCCGGTTCTACTGGACCAGCGACTCCCAGGTCCGTTGGCGCCCGCAGGACTTCTGGCCCGCCAACACCGTCGTCAACATCGACGCCGCCGGTACCAAGTCGAGCTTCCGCACCGGGGACTACCTGGTGGCCACCGTCGACGACAAGACCCACCAGATGGAAGTCCGGCGTAACGGCGTGCTGGAGAAGACCTTCCCGGTGTCGATGGGCAAGCCCGACGGTAAGCACGAGACCAAGAACGGCACCTACTACGTGCTGGAGAAGTTCCCGACCATCGTCATGGACTCCTCGACCTACGGTGTTCCGGTGGACTCGGCCGAGGGCTACAAGCTCACGGTCCAGGATGCCGTCCGCATCGACAACAGTGGTGCGTTCGTGCACAGCGCCCCGTGGTCGGTGGCCGATCAGGGTAAACGCAATGTCAGCCATGGCTGTATCAACCTCAGCGCCGCCAATGCGCAGTGGTTCTACGACAATTTCGGTAGCGGTGATCCCGTCGTGGTGAAGAACTCCACCGGTTTGTACAACCAGCCCGACGGCGCATCCGACTGGCAGATGTTCTGACCGAGCAGACGTAAAAGACCCCCCAAATCCCGGATTTGGGGGGTCTTTACGTCTGCTCGCGCCTGGCGCTGCGGCGGTGCCGTCAGCTCCAGATCCGGACCCGCTGCTGCGGATCCAGGTACAACTGGTCATCGGCGGTGACATCGAACGCGTCGTAGAACGCGTCGATGTTGCGGATCACCCCGTTGCACCGGAACTCCGGCGGCGAATGCGGATCGGTCGCCAGCCGCCGCAGTGCTTCGGCGGCACGGGATTTGGTCCGCCACACCTGGGCCCAGCCGAAGAAGACCCGCTGCACACCGGTCAGGCCGTCGATCACCGGTGCCTCCTCGCCGCCGAGGGACAGCTGGTAGGCCAGCAGTGCGATCGACAGACCGCCGAGATCGCCGATGTTCTCACCGACGGTGAACGCGCCGTTGACGTGCGGGTCGTGATTGCCCTCCGCGAGTTCGCGCGGCACGAACTCCTCGTACTGTTCGATCAGTGCCTTTGTGCGGGAACCGAATTCGACACGGTCGGCATCGGTCCACCAGTCCACCAGGTTGCCGTCGCCGTCGTACTTGGCGCCCTGGTCGTCGAAGCCGTGCCCGATCTCGTGGCCGATCACCGCGCCGATACCGCCGTAGTTGGCGGCGTCGTCGGCGTCGGCGTCGAAGAACGGCGGCTGCAGGATCGCGGCCGGGAACACGATCTCGTTCATACCGGGGTTGTAGTAGGCGTTGACCGTCTGCGGGGTCATGAACCACTCGTCGCGGTCCACCGGGCTACCCAGCTTCGCCAGTTCGCGGTCGGTGCCCACCACGACGCCACGTCGGTAGTTGCCGTACAGATCGTCGCGGCGCACAACGAGATTCGAGTAATCGCGCCACGTGGCCGGATACCCGATCTTCGGGGTGAACTTGTCCAGTTTGGTCAGCGCCCGTTCCCGGGTCTCCGGGGTCATCCACTCCAGGTTGGTGATGCTGACGCGGTAGGCCTCGCGCAGGTTGTCCACCAGGACGTCCATCCGGGCCTTGTGCTCGGGCGGGAAGTGCCGCTCGACGTACAGCTTGCCCAGGGCGTCGCCCATCAGGTTCTCCACCAGTCCGACACCGCGCTTCCAGCGGTCCCGGATCTGCTCGGTGCCGCTGAGCGTGCGGCCGTAGAACGCGAAGTCCTCGGCCACCAGCGCATCGGTCAGCATCCCGGCCCGGGCGTGGATGAGCCGCCAGCGCAACCAGCGCTGCCAGTCGGCCAACTCCACGCCGGACCACAGCTCGGCGAACGCGACCAGGTAATCAGGTTGGCGCACAACGAGTTCGGCAGCTTGCTCGGGCGAACTGCCCAGTGCGGCCAGCCAGCCGGCCCAGTCGAATCCCGGTGCCTCCTGCGCCAACTCGGCGAAAGTCCGCAGGTTGTAGGTGAGGTCGGCATCGCGGCGCTTGACGACATCCCAGTGCGCGGCGGCCAGCCGGGTCTCCAGCGCGACGATCCGTGCCGCGATATCGGCGTACTCTCCCTCGGCGCCGCCGTAGACCAGGGCGAACATCCGCGCGATATGCCCCGGGTAGGCCGCCAGGATCTCGGCATGTGCCTCGTCGCGGTAGTACGACTCGTCGGGCAGGCCCAGTCCGGACTGCGACACGTGCAGCAGATAACGCGTCGAGTCCTTGGAGTCGGTGTCGACGTAGACACCGGCACCGCCACCGACGCCACTGCGCTGTAGCGCGCCGAGCACCGCGGCGAGTGCCTGTGCGTCCCCGGCGGCGTCGATATCGGCCAGTTCCTCCAACAGCGGCGCGACGCCGCGGGCTTGGACCGCGGCCTCGTCGAGGAAGCTCGCGTACAGATCGCCGATGCGTTGTTGGTCGGTGCCCTCCGGGGCGGCGGCCGCGGCCGCCTCGGTGATCAGATCGCGCACCTGCTCCTCGGCCCGATCGAAGAGCGAACGGAAGGCGCCGTCGGTGGCTCGGTCCGGCGGGATCTGATAATCGGTCAGCCAGCGCCCGTTGACGTGGCCGAACAGGTCGTCCTGTGGGCGGGCATGGTCATCGATGTGGCTCAGGTCCAGGCCCGAGCGGATGGCTTCTACCGTCACCCTGACCAGTGTTCCAGAACTCGCCGGGTAGCCTCACGGCCATGTCCGACGTCGAGCGCAGTGATGATGCCGACGGTCCGGTGATCTCCCGGTACGGCATCGGTTCGGTGGTGCTGGCGCTGGTCGGGGTGGCCGCCGCGGTGGTCATCGGCCTGACGTGGTCCGGTCACCGCGCCGACGTCGCCGACCGCACCCGGCAGACCGACGCCATGCAGGCCGCCGCGGACTGGACCGGCGTCCTGATCAACATGAACACCGACAATGTCGACGCCAGCCTGCAGAAACTGCACGACGGAACCGTCGGCGAGCTCAACGCCGACTTCGAATCCTCGGTACAGCCCTACCGTGAGGTCGTGCAGACCCTCAAGGCCAAGACGACGGGCCGGATCGAGTCGGTGGCGATCGAGAAGATCCACCACGATCTCGATCGCACACCGGGCGCCTCGGCGCCCGAGGATGCGTCGATGCCGCCCGGGATGGGCGGACCCACCGACACCGTGCTGGTCATCGCGACCTCGGTCAGCCAGAACGCCGGCGCCGCGCCGCAGACCGTCCGATGGAATCTGCGGCTCGACGTCACCGAGGTCGACGGCAAGATGCTGATCTCGCATCTGGAGTCGATGCGATGAGGAACGCGTGGCGGGTACTGGCTTTCGACGTGATCGGTCCGCTGGCCGCGATCGCGGCGCTGCTGATGATCGGGGTCTTCCTCGGCTGGCCGCTGTGGTGGGTGTCGATCGGCTCGATGCTGTGCCTGCTGATCGTGCAGAGCATGGTGGTGAACTTCTACCTGATGCGCCGCGACCGGGTCACCGTCGGCACCGACGACGACGGACCGGCGCTGCGGATGGCACTGGTCGCACTGGCCGCGGCGGCCATGGTGGCCGCCGTGTTGGTCGGCTACACCCGCTGGACCGTGCCGGACCGAACGCTGCGCAGCGACGCCGACGAGGTGGTCAGACTGGCCACCGCCGTCTCGGAGGCCACCGCGACGTTCTCCCCGCAGGATCCGAAATCCTCGATCGAACGGGCGGCGGCGCTGATGGCGCCCGAGCAGGCCGCGGCGTTCCGGCAGAATTTCGGCAAATCCACCGAAGATCTTGCCGCGAAGAACATTTCGGCACAGGCCCAGACCATCTCGGCGGGGCTGGAGGCGCTCGGGCCGGCCGCGGCGAGCGTCGCGGTCGTGATGCGCGGTTCGCAGAGCGCGCCCGGGCAGCAACCCAGCCGCGCCGTGCTGGCGCTGCGGGTAACGCTGGAGAAGCAGGACGGCAACTGGCGAGTCGTCGACGTCGCGCCCATCAACGCGAGCTGATCAGCCCCGCAGTCGGGCGTGATCGACCTTGAGACAGCGATCCATCACCACCGCGATCCCGGCGGACTCGGCGGCGGCGGCCACCTGATCGTCGGCCAGGCCCAGCTGCAACCACAACGTGCTGGGGCGCGGCGACAACGCCAGCACATCCGCCAGCACGGCACCGAGTTCCTCGCGCCGGCGGAACACATCGACCAGATCGGGCACCACCGGCAGATCGGCCAGGCTCGGATAGCAGCGTGCGCCGCCGATATCGGTGATCGTCGGGTTGACCGGGTACACCGTGTAGTCACCGGTGGCCACCAGATACCGGTAGACCTCATGGCTGGCCCGGTGCGGATGGGCCGAGGCGCCGACGACGGCGATGGTCTTGGTCTGGCGCAGAATCTGGCGCAGTTCGCCGGCGTCGGTCATACCGTCAGCTGCCGCCGGATCGTTCGGCGCGCAGCCGAGCGAACCGGTCCGACAGCCGGCGCATCCGGATCACCATCGAGGCGGGCGGGCTCACCCGTCCCTCGAGGTAGAGCAGCAGATCGTCGGTGGGGATGCCGCTGCGGGAAGCGAACTCCGGACGGCTCAGCCCGGATCGGTCCACCAGGGTCTTGATATGGCGTGCCACCTCGGCGCGCTCCACGGCCTCCAGATGCGCCCTGCTGCGCTCCAGCACCTCCGACAAAGCTCGGGAGACCCCGCTGATACCTTGCTGCGCGGCGCTTTCCAGCACCTCTTCGACCTGTCTGGCGGTCCGGCCGTACGGGTCCCGCTTGATGGCGACGACGATGCGTTGCCACACCGAGATGTCACCGGTCTCCAACGCGGAGCGGATGGCGGCGGTGGGCCAGAACTCCACCGGGCGGGAATCGGCCTGACCGGCCGATGCCGCACGCGCAGCGCGGCCGGCTTCATGACTGTACGGGTGAGACTCGGGCTGACGGGCATCGCCGGTCTCGCTCGTAGCCAACGTCACCTCGCCTCCTCCAGCATCGCCACGGCCACCGCCAGGCAACGACGCCTGATCATCTCCCAGTCCGGCACCCCGTCGGAGCCGTACTCCTCGTTGTCCCGATCACTGGGATGCGGGTCGGCCAGACGCTTCACCAACTGGGTGGCAACCCAGTACGGCTCAGCCGGTTGACCACAGTAGTACCTGTCCATACCGGCCAGCACCACGGCAACGGTGTCCGGTTCCATGGCGTCGACCAGCTGGGCGAACTCGGCGTAGTCCCGGGAGCTGCCGCGGCCGATCAGCAGGTAGCCCTTCAGGCGCAGGGTCTCCGCGCCGGTGGGGATCTGCAACCGGTCCCCGGTGGGCAGCTGCACCGTGGTGGTCTCCAGCGGTGCGCAGCGCGCCAGCTCGGGGGAGTCGACGTCGAGGGCGTCCAGGGCGACCGCCAGCCGGCCCCGCCACATGGTGACCGGGTGTACCGGCCGGGCCAGCGTCCGGGTGCGCACACTGCCGGTGACGGGCTGGGACCTGGCGTCGTCGGCGCCCTTGACCCGGCCACGCAGACCGGCCAGATCCCGTGCGCCCCGGGAGCCGATGAATTCGCGGATACCGGCGCAACCGCGGAACGCCAGCGGGTCGGCGACCGAGATGGCGTCGGGCACCAGAGTCTTGAGGCGCGCCGCCGATTTGACGACCATGCGCATGTCGGCGCCGGGGGCGACCAGCGCGGAGATGTCGTCGGGGATGATCACCAGATCGCCCAGGTCGACCTCGGGCAATGGCTTCTCGAAGTCCACCGACGGCAGGATCTTGTCCAGCCAGCGCGGCAGCCACCAGTTCCACTGGTCGAACATCGCCATCAACGCCGGCACCAGCACGAGACGCACGACCGTCGCGTCGACCGCGATGGCCACCGCACATGCCACGCCCAGCTCCGCCACCAGCGGCATACCGGCGAAGGCGAACCAGATGAAGACCGCGATCATGATCAGCGCTGCGCTGGTGATGGTGCGAGCACTGGTGGAGACCCCGTAGGCCACCGCGTCGCGGGTGTCGCCGGACTGCAGGAAGCGTTCCCGGATCCGGGTCAGCAGGAAGATCTCGTAGTCCATCGACAGGCCGAACGTCATCGCCAGCACCAACGGCGGGATGGTGCTGTCGATCGAGCTGATGGGCTCGAAGCCCAGCCTTTGCAGCCAGCCCCACTCGAAGATCATCACCAGGCTGCCGTAGGCCGCGGCCACCGACAGGATCGTCATGACCACGCCCTTGAAGGCCAAGAACACCGACCGGATCGAGATCAGCAGCATCACGAACGCGATGAGCGATACCGCGACGAAGACCAGCGGCTGGGTCTGCGCGACGCGGTCGTCGAAATCCTTGATCAGCGCTGTCGGGCCGCCGACGTCGATGACGGCCGCGTCGGCGCCGGGCACTCTGGGCAGCTGCTGGCGCATCCAGTCGATGGTCTTGCGCGCACCCAGATCCTCGGGATCCACCGCAAGGATCCCGGACAGCAGCACGCTGCGGTTGTCGTCGGAGATCACCGGCGGCGCCACCGAGACGACGTTGAGGGCGCTGGACATCTGGCGCGAGACGGCCTCGGCGACCGCGGTGTGCTGCGGGCTGGAGGCGTCACCGTCGGGGAAGGTCACCAGGACCCGGACCGGTCCGAGCGCGCCGGGGCCCAGCGCTTCGGCGGCCGCGCCGACACCGCCGCGAATCTCGTGGGAAGGCGAGAACTGCCGCAGCATGCTGTTGCCCATCACCATGGAGAAGGCGGGCGCGGCCAGGATCAGCAGGAACAGCGAGGCGGCCAGCGCCGAGGCCCACGGCCGGCGCATGACCCAGCGCACCCAGCGGGTCCAGAACCGCGACTGCGTGCTGTCGGAACGACGCGACCAGCGCAGCATCGACGACCGTTTGGCGGCCGAGCGCCCGAACGTCGCCAGCACCGCGGGCGTCACCGTCGTCGAGGTCAGCACCGCCACCGCGACGGCGAGGATTGCACCGGTCGCCATCGACGACAGCACCGGTGTGCCGATGATGTAGATGGCCGAGACCGAGGCGATGACCGTCAGCCCGGACAGCACCACGGCAAGACCCGATGTCGCCATGGCCGCGTCGGTGGCCTGCGCCGGGTCTCGGCCCGACCGTAACTCCTCCCGGAATCGCATCAAGATGAACAGCGAATAGTCGATCGCCAGCGCGATACCGAACATCGAGACGGGGGTGGTGGCGAAAACCGACATCTGGGTGAAGTTCGACAAAAGGAAGACCAGTCCCATCGTCACCGCCACCGTGCAGGCACCCAGCGCCAGCGGGATGGCCGCGGCCGCCAGTGATCCGAAGACCGCCAGCAGCACTATCAGCACGATGGGCAGATTCCAGCGCTCGGCCTCGGCGATGTCGTGTTTGGTGGCCTCGGAGGCGGCGGCGCCGAGGGCGCCCTGGCCGATCACGTAGAGCCGGACCTTGCCGTCGGCGGTGCTGCCCGGCTGCTCGCCGTCGATGCCGACCTTCTTGCGCAGCTGTTTGGCGACGTCGACCGCGCCGGTGTTGTTGAAATCCAGCCGCAGCGACACCACGTAGGGCCGGTCGGGTTGGGGCGCGGGCTGGCGGGGGTCGGTCACGATCTTGACGCTGGGCACTTCGCCGGCAATGCGCTCCAGCTGGGCGACCGCGGCGTTCATATCGTCGAAGGTGGCATCCGAACGCGGCGCGGCGACCAGGGCAAGCGGCGAGGCGCCCTCGTCGGGGAAATGGTCTTCGAGTTGGTATTGCACGTGCAGGGACTGCGAGCCGGCGACTTCGAAGCCGCCACCGGTGAGATTGCCCGACTGCGTCAATGTCAGCCATACCGCGGGCACGACGGCCAGCAACCACGCTCCGAAGACCAGCCAGCGGAATCTGCGCAGGTTGCTGCTCAGTCGCATCATGAACTGCTGGATGGTTCTCCCCGCATTCTCCCCGGAGGCGTGCCGTGAGCGTACCGCAGCGGCCTGTGAGACGGCGCGTCCAGCAGCACGTGAAACGCGGTGACCAGCTGCGCTGTGAGCACCTGCCAGCAAAATTGGCGGCCCGGCCCGCAGGGATGGCAGTATTACGTCCGGCCGTATAGGTCGGGGAACCTCAAGTGAGCACGCCGCTGCTGTATCCGCCTGTAGGCGGGGTCCGCGGAGGCCCGTCGACCGTTAAGGAGCCTCCCCATGGCTTTTCCCACCGCCTCGTCATCCATCGCCGCGCTGCGCCGTGGTCTGTATGCCGTTTGTGCCGTCACCGCCGCCGGCGGGATCGTGACGATGGCGCTGACCGGCCCGAACGCGCCGTCGGCGACCGCCGCCGCCGACCCGTGCGCGGCCAGTGAGATCGCCAGGACCATCGGCAACGTCGCCATCAACACCGGCACCTACCTGGATTCCCACCCGCAGACCAATCAGGCCCTGACCAATGTCGCCGCCCAGCCGGCGGGCCCGCAGAGCCTGGTGTCCCTGAAGGCCTACTTCGACGCCAACCCGCAGGCCGCCAAGGAACTTCAGGTGATCCAGCAACCGATCACCGCCCTGTCGACCCGGTGCAATCTGCCGATCAGCCTGCCCCAGGTCCTCGGTCTGATGCAGGCCGCCCAGCAGGGCGGGCTGCCCGCAGGTTTGCCGGCAGCGACGCCGCCCGCGCAATCGTTGTCCGGTACAGCGGCGAGCACCCCGGCTGCGGTACCGGCGGTACCCCCGGCGAGCGCCGCCGCCACCGGCCCGCTACCGGGTCCCACGGTGAGCACGACCCGCTGACGGGGGGCCGATTTTCGGGCCTTGAGCTGCCATATCGGTGCGCCATAGGATTGCTTTGTCGCAAGGCAAGAAACTCGTCGCGCAATCTGCTTAGCTTTTCGTCGACAGGTCCTCTGTCTTCGCGAACCTCTGAGCTGGCCCCACCCGGCCCAGGAACCCTTCAAAGGAGTCCGAACATGTTGCTCTCTGTCCGTCGCGTGGTTGTCGGTGCCATCGGGGCCGGCGCGGTCGCCGGCGCGATGCTGTCCGCTGCGGCCCCGGCGCTCGCCGACCCGCCGCCGAACTGCACCGCCGCAGATCTGGCCGGTGTCTCGGCCGGAGTGTCGGCCGCAACATCGGCATACCTGTTCACCCACCCGGACGTGAACTACTTCTTCACCGACCTGGCCGGCACCCCGCGTGAGCAGGTGCAGCAGCAGGTCACCGATTACCTCGACGGCAACCCCCAGGCCAAAGCCGACCTCACCGGTATCCGCCAGCCACTGGTCGACATCAAGAACCGCTGCGGGGACAAGGATGGGGACGGCGTCTCCGACATCGGCTAGTGCCAACCGGGCACGACACCGCCCCGCGTGAAAGCGCGGGTCACACCGTACTGATGGTCGACGACGACCCGGACGTGCGGACCTCGGTCGCCCGCGGACTGCGGCACTCGGGGTTCGACGTCCGGGTCGCGGCCAACGGTAAAGAGGCATTGCGAATGCTGTCCGGCGAGGACCACGACGCGCTGGTTCTCGACGTGCAGATGCCCGAACTCGACGGCGTCGCCGTGGTCACCGCACTGCGGGCACTGGGCAACGACATCCCGATCTGCGTGCTGTCGGCCCGCGACACCGTCAACGACCGCATCGCGGGTCTGGAAGCCGGCGCCGACGACTACCTCACCAAACCTTTCGACCTCGGCGAACTGGTCGCCCGGCTACACGCGTTGTTGCGCCGCGCCCAGCATTCCGACGAGCGCTCCGACGCCATGACGGTGGGTCCGCTGACCATCGACACCGCGCGCAGGCTGGTGTTCGTCGACGGTGACCGGGTCGATCTGACCAAACGCGAATTCGACCTGCTCGCTGCGCTGGCCGAGAACAACGGCGTGGTGCTGAGCAGGCAGCGACTGCTCGAGCTGGTCTGGGGCTACGACTTCGACGTCGACACCAATGTCGCCGATGTCTTCATCAGTTATCTGCGGCGCAAGCTCGAACGCGAAGGCGTCCCGCGGGTCATCCACACGGTTCGCGGGATCGGGTACGTGCTCCGGGCCGATCAGTGAGCGAGAGACGCTGGCTGCGGTTCAGCCCGTCACTGCGCACCCGGGTCGCCGTAGCGGCAGCCATCGCGGCCGCCGCGGTCGTCGGCGTGCTGGTGGTGCTGACCTCGTTTGTGCTGGCCAACAACGACGAAGCCCAGCTGGACCGCCGTCTCGATGCCATCGTGGACGCCAGCACCAGCACCGGTGACCCCTACAGCCCCGATCACGGGGTGCTGTCCACCGGCCGCTCGGCCACCACCGGGCAGGTGGTGTTCCAGCGCGGTTTCCAGCTGCCGCGGCTGCCGACCGGAACCGAGACCGTCACCGTCAACGGTGTCGACTACCGGGTGCGGACCGTGCCGATGTCGCGTGAGGGCGGGCTGCTGGTCTCGATCGGTATCCGCGCCGACAGCATCCTGCTCAACAGTGCTCGGGTGCCGCTCTACGTCACGATCGCGGTGCTGGCGTTGCTGATCGCGGGCGGACTGGGCTGGTTGCTGGGCGGCGCGGCGACGCGACCGTTGCGGCGGCTCACCGAACAGACCCGCAAACTGGGCAAGGCCAGCACCGATCAGATCCATCCGGTGCACGGCGTCAAAGAGGCCGAGGACCTCTCGGAGGCCCTGGTCGGAATGCTCACCAGGCTCGCCGATGCGCAGGCCGCCACCACCCGGTCACTGCAGGCGGCGCAGGACTTCGCGGCCAACGCCGCACACGAGCTGCGGACACCGCTGACCGCGATGCGTGCCGATCTGGACACGTTGCGCATCCACGACCTGCCCCCGGAGGAACGTGACGAGGTGGTGGCCGACCTGGGCCGGGCCCAGCGCCGGGTCGAGGCCATCATCACCGCACTGGGTCAGCTGGCGTCCGGGCAGCTGGCCCAGGAGTCCGATCGTGAACTGGTCGACGTCGAGGAACTGCTGGACCGGGTGGCCCGGGAGAACACCCGCTTCGACGGCGTCCAGATCGACGTCGAGGCCGACCTGGCGGGCAGTTTCCTGGGTTGGCCCGGTGGGCTGCGACTGGCGGTGGATAACCTGGTGCGCAACGCCATCACCCACGGACGGGCGACGCACATCGTGCTGGCCGCGCATCGCCGCGACCCGTGGCTGGAGATCATCGTCGACGACAACGGCTGCGGGCTGCCCGCCGCCGAACACCGCATGGTGCTGGAACGGTTCTCCCGGGGCAGCACCGCGGCGCCGGGCGGATCAGGTCTGGGGCTGGCACTGGTGGCCCAGCAGGCCGAGTTGCACGGTGGCCGCGTCGAACTCGCCGATAGCCCACTCGGCGGTCTGCGGGCCGTGATGTGGGTTTCTACCGCCCCCGAAATACCAGCCGGGCCGTCGCTCGCCAGCCCAGGAGAAGCACTGCCGTAACCAGCGTGGCCACCACGATGAAGCTGACCGCTACGCCCTGGCCGGTCAGCTTGCGCAACAACATTCCCACCGCGACCGTCGCGATCCAGATCGTCACACCGGTCGGGGTCAGGGCCGTGGGACGTCGCCAGCCCCGGGCGGCCAGCCAGCCTACGGTCGCACCCGCGGCGAACGGCCACGCGGTCTCGGCCAGGCCCGCCACGGTGAGTCCCTCGGCGTGGCTGCGCCTGCCGGCGGCGCAGAACACCAGCACGCACAGTATGTCGAGCGCGATGGCGACCGGCAGCGCGCGCGGACTGTTGTCGGTCAAGGCTGCGGGACGATCATTGTGATTCATTGCGCGGCAGAGTAACCCATCACATCGAGGACCAGGGGACTGAGCTCGGAGACGTCGCGGGCGGCGAAACCGGGCTGCATCGGTGCCTGCCCACTGGTGAACAGTTTGTCCAGGTCGGCCTGCGAGGCGATTCGCTGCTCGAGCCGGAATTGTTTGATCACGAACGGCAAACCGTTGGCCATCAAGGGGTCTGGCCCGTCGATGACGTGAAAATGCAGATGTGGTGCGTCACTATTGCCGGAGTTGCCCAACTTCGCGATGGTCTGGCCCGCGCTGAGTTCGTCACCGACTTTGACGGTGATGCTGCCCGGTTGCAGATGCGCGTAGAACGCGTAGTTGCCGTCGCCGAGGTCCTGCACGATGTGGTTGCCGCCGTACTGGTCCAATGACAGGCCGCTGGGGGTCTTGGTCGGGATCTGCTCGGGCAGGTTGTCCGTCACGGCGACCACCTTGCCGGTGCCGACGGCGTGGATCGGCGCACCGAAATACCGGTAGCTCTCGGTCTTGGTGGGGTCGCCGTCGAACAATCGGAAGTCATCGGTCAGCTGGACATAGTCGATGGCGAATCGCTCTGAGGCCCAAAGCTTTCCGTTGATCGGGTTGAGCGCCATCCGGTGCGCCGTCATATCGCAGCAGCTGTTGGCGTCGACCCAGTTGGGACCGTCGAGTGGGGGAGAGATCGACACCGGCTTGTGGGTGGAGACCGTCACCGGTGCGACATCCTGGGTCACGTCGGCGGGCACCAGACCCGGGATCGGTTTGGCGACGGTGAGCCGCACCGAATGGGTGATATCGGTCGGCACCGCGCCGTTGTCGACGGCCAGGTCGATCCAGACGATGGCCGTCTGACCCGGTCCGATGACCTTGGCCGGTGCCGCGGTGTTGCCCATCAACCGGGTCCAGTAGGTCAGGTTGTCACCGGCCAGGGTGAGCAGTTCCCGGTCCCCGGACTTGACCGTCAACGAATTCAGGGTGGCATTACCGCTGAGGGCGTTGGTCAACGTCACTTCGTAGGCCAGGTGGGTGCGCCCGTCGGTGGCGGGCACCGCGACCGGTGGGGCGACCACCGCGCCGATCAGCGGGGTGGCCATCGGAGCGGGGCTCGTCGTGGTCGCGGATTCAGGCTCTGACGGTGTGGATGCCGACGAGCATCCCGCCGTGGCGACGACGACCGCCACTGTCGCGATGGCGGCCGTCCACCGCTTCGCCGAAACGCGCATCAACATGCGCTGATCCAATCACAGCTGGTCATCCGGGCGGGCGGCATCGGGCGGGGGTAATGGACCTTGTAATGCGGTGTCGCCGGGATCGGGCGGCGGGGCCGGTTGCTGCTCATCGGCCGGTGGCTCGTCGGGGGCGTCCTGCGGTTCGGTCAGGTCGGGGTCGACGGTGCTCTCGGTGCGGAACATGAAGAAGAAGATCACCCAGCCGATGGCCGCGATGAAGACCCAGCTGACCAGCCGGTAGATCAGCATCGCCGATATCGCGGCGGGCAGTGTCATGCCGCTGGAGACCAGCCCGGGAACCAGCACGGCCTCCACCACCAGCAGGCCGCCCGGCATCAGCGGTATCGACCCGACGGCCCTTGCCGCCGCGTAGGCCACCGTCAGACCCGCGAGCGACGGGTGCCCGCCCGCGGCGTAGGCCGCGAACGCCAGGCACGCGACGTCGGCGATCCAGTTGAAAAGCGACCAGCCGAAGGCGGTGCCGAGCTGCCGCCGGGTCAGGCTCACCGACTCGAGCTGTTCGAGGATCTCGCGCCACTTGTCCAGCCAGGTGTCGGTGGGTTTGCCGCGCACCTGGTTGACCCACGCCAGCACCCGCACGCCGATACCGTCGATCAGGTCGGGCCGTGACGCCACCGCCTGCGCCAGCAGCAGCAGGATGACGAAACCGCCCAGGGTGAACAGCAGTGAGAATGGGTTGTTCTTGGCGCCGAGCAGGAACGCGCCACCCAGGCCCAGCAGCGCCAGGCCCACCACCTGTAGTGCGCCCGACATGACCAGCTGCCACGAGGCGACGACGGGCGAGGCACCCCAGATGCGCTGCTGACGGTAGATGAACGTCGCCGACAGCACCGGCCCGCCGGGCAGCGTCGTACTCAACGCGTTGCCGGCGTAGAAAGCCGCCTCCGAACGCCACTGCCGCACCCGCACCCCGGCTGAGCGCAGCAGTTCCCGCTGGATCTGGGCGAAACTGTGCATCGACATCATCGCCGCGACGACCGCGGCCAGAACCCACCACCAGTTGGCGGACAGCAGGCTGCGCCACGCTTTGGCGAGCTGATCCCACACCAGGGTCGCCTCGACGGCCAGCACGATCACGACGACGGCAAGCACGACCCAGCGCACCCACCAATACTTGCTGCGGGCGCCGGAGTCCCGCCGGGTGGTGGCGTCAGCGGGCTGCGCGTCGTGAGCCACGTCGATCAGGGTAACGGGGGCTCTGGGCTGTTCGTGTCCTCGTCGCGGCGCGCCCCTGCGATGCGACCGGACCGTTACGCTGACCGCATGCCTAAACCTGCGGTCGCCGCGGAGAACTCCGTCAGCCCGCTGGTCCGCAAGACCGCCGCCTGGGCGTGGCGCCTATTTGTGATCGGCGCCCTCGTCGTGGCTTTGCTGTGGCTTTTCGCCAAGCTCGAAGTCATCTTCGTCCCGGTCCTGATCGCGACGATGCTGACAGCGCTGCTGCTGCCACTGGTGGACTGGCTCGACGCGCGCCGGGTGCCGCGCGGCAGCGCCGTCGCGCTGGTCCTGCTGAGCAGTTTCGCGATCCTCGGCGGCATCATGACGTTCGTCGTGAGCCAGTTCGTCACCGGCCTGCCGAGCCTCACCGAGCAGGTCACCCGCAGTATCGACTCGCTGCGCAGCTGGCTGGTCGAAGGGCCGCTGCACCTGAGCCGGGAGCAGATCAACAGCTCGGGCGATTCGGTGGTGGCGGCGCTGCGCAACAACCAGGAGAAGCTCACCAGCGGGGCCCTGTCGACCGCGGGCACCGTCACCGAGATCCTCACCGGCGCGCTGCTGGTGTTCTTCACGCTGATCTTCCTGTTGCACGGCGGTCGCAACATCTTCGCGTTCGTCAGCAAGATCTTCCCCGCCGATGTGCGCGACCGGGTCACCGACGCCGGCCGGGCCGGGTTTCACTCGATGATCGGTTATGTGCGGGCGACGTTCCTGGTCGCTCTGGTCGACGCCGTCGGCATCGGCACCGGACTGGCGATCATGGGGATACCGCTGGCGCTGCCGTTGGCCTCGCTGGTTTTCCTGGGCGCGTTCATCCCGCTCGTCGGCGCGGTCATCACCGGCCTGCTGGCGGTGGTGGTGGCGCTGCTGGCCAAGGGATTCGTGTACGCGCTGATAACGCTGGGGCTGATCCTGGCCGTGCAGCAGCTCGAAGCGCATGTGCTGCAGCCGCTGGTCATGGGCCGGGCGGTGTCGGTGCACCCGCTGGCGGTGGTGCTCGGTATCGCCGGCGGCGGCGTGCTGGCGGGCATCGTCGGGGCCCTGCTCGCGGTACCGGCCATCGCGTTCTTCAACAGCGCGTTGCGGGTGCTGCTCGCCGACGACCCGGCCGCCGAGGAAGAACTCATCGCCGAGGAGTCCGGCCCGGTCATCACCGCCAAGGGCGACGACCTGCCGGACAAGTAGCCGTCAGAGCCGCCCTTCGCGACGCAGCAGATCCTGGGCGCTCATCCCGCCACCACGACGGGGCGGCTTGTCGCCGCTGTCGTCCTTGCGCTCACCGCGGGCATTGATCTGCTCGGTGGCGGCCTCGGTATCGGCGGGCCGGCTCTTCGCTATCGGGATCGCCCGGGTCGCGGCCTCTGCGGAGTCGTCACCGCTGTCCGGTTGCTGAGCCGGTATCGCCGTCGTCGCGTCGGCGTTTCCGGCCGGCGGTTGCATGGCCCGTGTCGGGTCCGATGACGGCTGCGAAGGTGGTTGCGGCGCAGCGGTTCCCGACGGGCTGCGCAGATCGCCGAGCCAGGATTCGATCTCGCGCTCACCGGCAGGCGGGGTCGGCCGCGGGGCGGTCGCACCGGTCACCGCGGAACGCACGGCGTTGCGCGCGGCGGCGAACCGGGTCGTCGGAGCCTCGGGGTCGGCCGGGGCGGTGTCGGCAGGTGTCGGGATGCGGGTGGTGCTGCTGTCGATGCGTACCGGCCGGGCACGGGGCGCCGGCGAGTGCTGACCGGAACCGCCCGGCGACGGATGCGTCGGGTCGTGGGCGGGCAGGGCCCGCGGCGGCGGTAGTGGTGCACCCGAGCCGACCAGGGCCGGCTCGTCCTGGTGGACCACCGGTCGTTTGCGCTCGTCGGGCAGTTCGATCTCGCCGAGCCCGATCCGGTCCTGAATCCGCTTCATCCAGCGCGGAGCCCACCAGCAGTCGTCGCCGAGCAGCTTCATGATGGCCGGCACCAGGAACATCCGGATCACGGTGGCGTCCAGCAGCAGCGCGATGAGCAGGCCGAATGCCAGGTATTTCATGACCACAAGATCAGAGAAGGCGAACGCGCCGACCACGACGGCCAGCACCAGTGCGGCACCGGTGATGAGCCGGCCCGTGGTGGCGGTGCCGATCCGGATGGCCTCGGCGGTCGACATACCGCGCCCGCGGGCCTCCACCATGCGGGACACCAGAAGCACTTCGTAGTCCGTCGACAGACCCCAGATGACCGCGATGATCAGGCCGATCATCGGCGCGAACAACGGCTGAGGGGTGTAGTTGAACACCCCGGAACCGTGTCCACCCTCGACGAACATCCAGGTCAGGATGCCCATGGTGGAACCGAGCGTCAGCGCGCTCATCAACGCCGCCTTGATCGGCAGCACCAGCGATCCGAACGCCAGGAACATCAGGATGGTCGTCGTGATGACCAGGATCAACACCATCAGCGGCAGTTTGTCGAACAGCGTGAGAATGCTGTCCTGCGCGAGTGCCTGGGTGCCGCCGACCAGAAGTGTGGTGCCCCGCGGCGGGGTGAGGGCCCGCAGTTCCTGGATTTTCTTCGGAGCTGTGCTGTTGTCGACCAGGCCGTTCTGGATCACCCGGACCGACTGATCTTTCGATCCGCCCTCCTGGGCCGAACGTTCCTGCCACATCTTCGACGGGTCGTCGCTGCCGGCGAAGCCGCTCACCGTCTGTGCCTGGGCGCGCACTTCCTCGATCTGCTGATCGGTCACCGGTTCGCCGTTGTCGCTGCGGACCACGAGGGTCAGCGGTTCGGTGCGGAAGCTGGAGAACTCCTTGTCGAACTGTTCCTGGGCACTGCGGACCGGGTTGTCCGGCGGCAGGTACTTCTCGCTCAGTCCGCCCAGCGCCAGTTGACCGATGGGTATGACGAGCAAGGTCATGCCCACCACGATCGGAACCGTGAACGCGATCGGGCGTTTCATCACGCGGTTGACGAGCTTGCCCCAGAAACCCTTTTCGATCTCCTCGCGGGTCATGGTCTTCTGGGTTTTCTCGATGAACCAGTCGATGATCTTCCTGGAGAACGGCCAGTTCGCCAGGAACGGCACGCGTAGCAGAGTGCGCACTCCGAGTGCGTCGACATTGGCTCCGAGGATGCCGAGCACGGCGGGCAACACCGTGATGGACAGGAACGCCGCCAGAAGCACCGAGGCGATGATCGCGTAGGTGATCGACTTCAGAAAGCCGAGCGGTATCAGCAGCAGAGGCAGTGAAGACGCCACGATGATCACACCGGAGAATGCGACGGTGCGGCCCGAGGTCATCACCGTCCGGCGCACGGCGGCCTCGACGTCGTAGCCTTCGGCCAATTCCTCTCGGAACCGGCTCACCACGAACAGTCCGTAGTCGATGGCGATGCCGAATCCCATCATCGTCACGACGGGCTGCGCGAAGAAGTGCACCGGGCCGAACTCGGCTGTCAGGCGCAGTATGCCCAGCGCGCCGAAGATGGTCAGGCCGCCGATGATGGCAGGCAGGGCTGCGGCGACGGCGCCGCCGAAGACGAAGAACAGCACCACTGCCACCAGCGGGACGATCGCCAGCTCGGCACGTTTCTGGTCGGTGCCGATGGTGCCGGTCAGTTCACTGGCCAGGGGATTGAGACCCGCGAGCTGGATGTCGCCACCGTTGACCTGCTTGAGAGCCGGCTCGATGGTTTGGTAGTTCTTCAGGATGGTGTCGTCGTCGTCGCCCTTGAGCGGGACGCTGATGAAGGTCTGGCGCAGATCCTGCGTCTTCATCTGACTGACGGTGGGGTCGGTGGTGTCGGGCGCCTTCAGCCAGCCCACCCAGCCGACGATCTGGTCGGAGTGATCCTTGACGACCTGGTCCAGTTCGCCGGTGACCGTCTTCTGCCAGTCCTTGTCGGTGACCTTCTTGCCGTCGGGCGGCGTCAGGATCGCGACGACGTGGCTGGTGCGGTCGCGGCCGTACGCCTTGTCGCTGAGCAGCGACGCCTGCACGGACTCGCTGCTGTCGTCGTAGAAGCCGCTTTGTGTGACGTGCTGTCCCAGCGAGCTGCCGTAGATGCCGCCACCGACACACAGGGCGACCATCACGCCGATCACGATGTACCGGTAGCTGTATACCGTTCGACCCCACCAGGCGAACACGTAAGCTCCTAACCGTTCAAAAAGTTCTTATTGCGACGCACCGCGTCACGGGTTTGTCGTTGTCACAATCGCGTCAAGTCCGAGACGTGAGTAGCGAGGAGAGCGGCCGGAAAGGCTGCAACCACGCGCCCTGTTCTGGTAGCGAATCTAGGCCGATTCGCGGCAGCGGCTCCCGGAAAACACCGGGAATATCCTCCAAGTCGACGAACTCCAAGGTATCCGACGCTAATGCCCAGCTGGCATGTTCGCGAAATCCGAGGACCTGGACTCTGGTGCCGTCATCGCGAGCGATCTCTTCCAGCGGCTGGCGAAACGCCTGACCGTCGGCCGAGGCCACCAGGAGCGCTGCCAGCCCCTCGGAGCGCCGCAACGCGATGTGGTTGAGCATGTCGATGTCGACGTCGCTGTCTTCATCGACCTTGGGTTTGGCGAAGACCGCAAAACCCACGTTACGGAGCGCCTCCACCCACGGGCGCACCACATCGGCGCTACCAGCGGCGATGTTGGTGAAGACGGTCGCCTCGGGCTCCAGCGCCGGATGGTGACCGTCGGCGCTCAGCTGAGCCGACAACTCGGCGGTCAGGTTCAGCAGCCAGCGGCCCAGTGCATCGAATCGCGGCCGGTGCGCGGCGGTCGGCCGGCCACCGAGGATCGATCCCAGGCCCATGTCGAGGTTGGGGGCGTCCCAGATCAGCAGGACGCGGCGGGTCGCGGGGGCGACGGGATGGTCGGTGTTCGGGGGCTGGTCGTCC
The DNA here is from genome assembly GCA_016197405.1 of Mycobacterium sp. Lineage (GTDB taxonomy): Bacteria > Actinomycetota > Actinomycetes > Mycobacteriales > Mycobacteriaceae > Mycobacterium. Next base: position 430,513 of record JACPVR010000013.1, on the reverse strand, counting down.
TGGGCCGGCTCGGCGTCCGGGGACGGATCGTGCGCAAATTCGACCACGCTCATATCCGCTCCCACACCAGTTCGGTGACGGCGCTGCCGGCGTCGGCAGCCTTGTTCTCGTACTTGGTCACCGGGCGGTCGATCGAGATCGGCAGTCGGGCGCCGGGCCTGACCCGCCGCAACAGCGGTTCGGCATCGCCCACCTCGGCGATGTGTTGGGCGTAACCAGCGTGGTCGGTCGCGGCGTGCAGGATGCCGCCCGGGCGCAACCGGTCGGCGATCAACGCCACCGTCGGCGCCTGCAGCAACCGGCGCTTGTGGTGGCGTGACTTCGGCCAGGGGTCGGGGAAGAACACCCGGACACCGGTCAATGAGCCGGGGGCGAACATGTGCTCGAGGACGTCGAGGCCGTCACCGCGAACCAAACGGACATTGGTGACGTTTACCCGATCCAGCGCGCACAGTAACTGTGCGAGGCCACGCCGGTAGACCTCGACGGCGACGACGTCGATATCCGGTTCGGCCTGCGCCATCGCCAGCGTCGAGGTGCCGGTCCCGCTGCCGATCTCCAGCACCACCGGCGCGGTGCGGCCGAACCACGCCGCGGTATCCAGCGGCTCGGGATAGATGTCCCGATCGTTCTGCTGCGTCCCGCCGGGAGGCGCAACGGGCACATACCGGGCCTGGGTGCCCAGTACCGGCCACAGCCGATCCCAGGCTTGTTGTTGTGCCTCGGTCAGGGTGGAGCGCCGGGACCGGAAACTGGTGATTCGCGGATAGAGGTTGGTGTCTGCGTGTTCGTCCGGGTCGGTCGGGTCGACGGACAACTCCGCCTCCTCGGCCCCGCATTGCGCACGCATCCCCTCATCGTCCCGCATCGGGGCTCGGACACCCGCATCGTGGTGCAGATTGATACCCAACAGTTGCCTTCAGCGGGCGCCCGCCATCCACAGGGTGTCCGCGGGCGGCTCGCGGTCCTGGCCTGCGGATGTCACGATGGCCCCACATGAAACAACAGCCTCAGACCAACCTCGCCGACGGGCTGTGGCGCCTGGCCGATGACCCAGGTTCGCGCGATATCGCCCCGCGGTTGCGGGCCGCTGCGCGCACATTGTCGGCACCGGTCACGGTGGCGGTGTACGGACGCGGCGGCGTGGGGGTCAGCACCACCGCGGACGCGCTGACCGCTGCCGGCGTCGCGGTCGTCGACCATGACGCCGATATCGAGGTGCGGGTGCTCGCCGAAGTGGTCAAACCGGAGGACCGCGACGCGCTGGCCGATGCGCACTCACCGACCGTGCTGATCTTCAACAAGGCCGACCTGGCAGGTCTGGGTGCCGGCGGCCCGATGGCCTCGGCCCGGCGCCGGTGCCGACAGCTCGCCGCAACCGTCGGAGTGCCGATCGAACCGTTGGACGCATTGGTCGCCGTTGCCGCGGGCCGAAGCGGTGTGCTCGACGAGGTTCTGGTGGAGGCGCTGCGCACCCTGGTCGCCGAGCCGGCCGATCTGAGCTCGCCGGACGCGTTCGTCACCGGCGGGCATGCGCTGTCGTCGCAGATCCGGCACCGGCTCGTCGCGGTGTTGGACATCTTCGGGATCGCGCACGCGGTGGCAGCGCTGCGCCGCGCACCCGACTGTGATGCGGCGGCGTTGCGGGCGATCCTGCGCCGGGTCAGCGGAATCGACGAGGTGTGCGCGCTGCTCGATGCCGCCGCCGCCGAGGTCCGCTACCGCAGATCGATACCGGTGCTCGCCGGACTGCAGGCGATGGCCTGCGCCGACGACCGCGTCGCCGGGTATCTGGTCTCCGACGATGTGGTGCTGGCGCGGATGGCGCAGGCCGCCGCGGTGGTCGGCGCGCGCCCGGATCGGTCCGGGGATCCGTCGGTGCACACCCGCCGCGCAGTGTGGTGGCGTGACTACGCGCGCGGTCCGGTGTCCGAACTGCACCGGTCGTGCGCCGGCGATATCGTGCGCGGTTCGCTGCGGTTACTCGTTGCCGGCGGGTCGCGGTGAGCGAGGTGCGCGTCGACCGGCTGGTTGCCGACATCGCACCCGCGGTGCCGCCACCGGCGATCACGCGTCGCGCTGCCGTACTGGTGACCGGGCCCTGGCTGGCGGGCACATCCAGTGTGGCGCAGGCACTTCGGCGGCGTTTGCCCGATATCGCGTTCGTCGAGGCCGACGAGTTGGCGTTCGGTCAGGCGCCGCTGGCCGTGGTTTTCGTGGTCTCGGCCGCGGCTGGGCTGACCCCGTCGGATTGCCGGCTGCTTGATGCGGCCGCGGTGCACACCGACCTGGTGATCGGTGCGGTGGCCAAGATCGACCTGCACCGGTGCTGGCGGGAGACCGTGGATGCCGACCGGGCGGTGGCGCGCGCCCATGACGACCGTTATGCCGCGATGCCGTGGGTGGGGGTTTCGGCGGCCCCCGATATCGGCGAACCGGTGCTCGACGAACTGGTCGCCGCGGTGCGGGACCGGGTGGCCTGCCCGTTGCTCGATGAGCGAAACCATATGCGAGCCTGGGAATCTCGGATCGTAGATGTCGCATCCAGGTACCGGGTCGCGGCAGCCGGCGCGGGTCGCGAGGCGCGAGCGGCGACGCTGCGGGAACAGCGGGCCGCGCTACTGGAAGGTCAGCGCAGCCGGCGAGGGGAGCGGGCGGTAGCGCTGCGCGGCCAGCTCCGGCAGGCGCGGGTGCAGCTGTCCTATTTCGCCGCCAGCCGTTGCACGTCGGTGCGTACCGAATTGCAGGAGGACGCCGCCGCGTTGACGCACCGCAGCGTGGCGGGTTTCGCGCCGTACGTCGCGCGCCGCAGCGCCGAGGTCGTCGCCGACGTCAGCGCGGGGGTGACCGAACAACTGACCGCCGTCGCGCGCGATCTGGAACTGCCCGCGCCGCCGACACCGGTATCGGCGGCGCCGCCGCTGGCCGTGCCGCCGTTGCGGTCACGCACGCTGGAGACCCGGTTGATGTTGCTGCTGGGGGCCGGATTCGGGCTCGGGGTGGCGGTGGCGCTGAGCCGGTTGTTGGCCGGTGTGGCGCCGGGACTGGCGGTGCTGGTTCCGGTGCTGTGCGCGTTGGTCGGGATCGGCGCGGCCCTGTGGGTGGTGCGAACCCGTGGGTTGTTGCACGACCGGGCGGTGCTCGATCGCTGGGTGGCCGACGTCGTGGCCGGTCTGCGGCCCGCCGTGGATCGCGATGTGTCGGCCCGCGTCGTCGCCGCCGAATCCGCGTGGACAGCGGCGCTCGCCGACGACGAGCGCGCCGGCGCGGCCCGAGCCAGACAGCAGGTCGCGGCCATCGAGGCGGAACTACGTGAACATGCGATGGCCGGGGCGCGTGCGCTGGCCGAGCGTGATCGTGAACTGCCGGCTTTGGACCGGGCATTGGCCGCCGTCCGGACCGAACTGCGCCATACGATGGACAGCGAGCGTCACCGGGAGGAGTGCGGATGTATGACGTGACACTGTCGGGTTCGCTTCCGGTGCGCATCGACACCGAGGACTGGCTGGACGCCGAGCTGCCCGCGCTGGGTGCCGGAAATTGGCCGCCGGAAATCGGTATCGCTACCACCGATGGGCTGCCCGGATATCGAATTCCCGGTAATTCGAAATTTGACTTAACAAACTGAATCGATGAACCGATGCAGGTAGAACTATCTGAATCGTTCCTGTGAGTTAACGGACATACTGTTGATTTACCGCGGGTATGTCACCCGCGTTAACCTAACCGAAGACGACCGCACCTTTTGTCTACGCGAGATCGCACGCAGGGGGCCGCGATCTTCGTTTCCGGAGAGACAACCCCCAAAAACTTGGGCAGGAGAGTTTTCATGACGGCAGCCACCATCCCGGGTCTCGATGACGCACCGACGAAACACCAGGGTCTGCTGGACTGGGTTCGGCAGGTCGCTGAACTGACCCAGCCGGATCGGGTGGCTTTCGCCGACGGCTCCGAGGAGGAGTACGAGCGGCTGTGTGCGCAGTTGGTCGAGGCCGGCACGTTCCAGAAGCTCAACCCGAAGAAGCAGCCGAACTCCTACCTGGCGCTGTCGGACCCTTCTGATGTCGCGCGCGTCGAGTCGCGGACCTACATCTGCTCCGAGCGCGAGATCGACGCGGGGCCCACGAACAACTGGATGGACCCCGCCGAGATGCGGGAACTCATGACCGAGCTCTACCGCGGTTCGATGCGCGGCCGCACCATGTGGGTGGTGCCGTTCTGCATGGGCCCGCTGGACGCCGAGGACCCGAAGCTCGGTGTGGAGATCACCGATTCGGAATACGTGGTCGTCTCGATGCGCACCATGACCCGGATGGGCAAGGCCGCGCTGGACAAGATCGGTGACGACGGCTTCTTCGTCAAGGCACTGCACTCCATCGGCGCCCCGCTGGAGCCGGGCCAGAAGGATGTGCCGTGGCCGTGCAACGACACCAAGTACATCACCCACTTCCCGGAGACCCGCGAAATCTGGAGCTTCGGTTCGGGTTACGGCGGCAACGCCCTGCTGGGCAAGAAGTGCTACTCGCTGCGGATCGCGTCGGCGATGGCGCACGACGAGGGCTGGCTGGCCGAGCACATGCTGATCCTCAAGCTGATCTCGCCGGAGAACAAGGCCTACTACATCGCCGCGGCGTTCCCGTCGGCGTGTGGTAAGACCAACCTCGCCATGCTGCAGCCCACCATCCCGGGCTGGCGCGCCGAGACCGTCGGCGACGATATCGCCTGGATGCGGTTCGGCAAGGACGGCCGGCTCTATGCGGTCAACCCGGAGTTCGGTTTCTTCGGCGTCGCGCCGGGCACCAACTGGGACTCCAATCCCAACGCCATGAAGACCATCGCCGCGGGCAACACCGTCTTCACCAACGTCGCCAAGACCGACGACGGTGACGTCTGGTGGGAAGGCCTGGAGGGCGAGCCCGACCACCTGATCGACTGGAAGGGCAACGACTGGGTTCTGCGTGAGACGGAAACCAAAGCGGCACATCCGAACTCGCGCTACTGCACGCCCATCTCGCAGTGCCCCACGCTGGCGCCGGAGTGGGACGATCCGCAGGGTGTGCCGATCTCGGCGATCCTGTTCGGTGGCCGTCGCAAGACGACCGTCCCGCTGATCACCCAGGCCCGTGACTGGCAGCACGGTGTATTCATCGGCGCCACTCTGGGTTCGGAGCAGACCGCGGCCGCCGAGGGCAAGGTCGGCACCATCCGCCGCGATCCGATGGCCATGCTGCCGTTCCTCGGTTACAACGTCGGCGACTACTTTCAGCACTGGATCGACCTCGGCAAGAACGCCGACGAGTCCAAGATGCCCGCGGTGTTCTTCGTCAACTGGTTCCGTCGCGGCGACAACGGCCGCTTCCTGTGGCCCGGCTTCGGCGAGAACAGCCGCGTGCTCAAGTGGGCCATCGAGCGCATCGAGCACAAGGCCGAGGGCAAGTCGACACCGATCGGCATCGTGCCGACGGCCGCCGACCTGGACCTCGAAGGCTTGGACGTGGATGCCGCCGACGTCGACGAGGCGCTGGCGGTCAACGCCGAGGAGTGGCGCGCCGAGCTGCCGCTGATCGAGGAATGGTTCGAATTCGTCGGCGAAAAGCTGCCCACCGGTATCAAAGACGAGTTCGACGCCCTTAAGCACCGCCTGGCCGAGTAGGTCACTGGTACTTTTTGTGGATGACGGAGCCGTCGTCCACCTCGGGATCGACTTATGACTCCGTGCCGGAGACGTTGCGTCAGCGTGTCTTCGTCGCCGCGCTGGACGAGTTGGCCAAGTGGGGTCTCGAGCGGTTCAGTATCGAGGCGATGACCGAGCGGCACGACATCGACCGTGCCGCCGTCTACCGATACTGGGGTGACCGTCAGCACCTGGTGCTCGACGTGCTGGAGCACTGGAGCGACAGCCACGTGCAGACGCCCGACACCGGGTCGTTGCGCGGTGACGTGCAGGCGCTCGCCGTCGGGGTGGTCAGGTACGTCAACGCCGAGCTGGGTCGCCGGCTGCTGCGCGGGATGGTCATGGATGAGCACTCGCTGTACGGCGATTCGACCCGAAACATCTTCTGGCAGCAGCGATTCAGTGGAATACGCAGCCTGCTGGACCGGGCCCGCGATCGTGGTGAACTTCGCGACGGTGTCAACCCGGTGGCGGCTCTGCAGCTGCTGTTGGCCCCGATCATGGTCCAGGCCCTCTATACCGAACGCGCGGTCGACGAGCAGTTCGGGCTGGATATCGCCGACCTCACCTGGCGCGCGCTGGCTTCCCAGCCAGCGTCATCAAGTTAGCCACAAATAAAGATCAGGGTGGCCGAAGAATCATTTAATAGCTACCTAGCTGCAATAATGCGGAGCATCGGAGAACATTCGATAGTCGATCTAGGTTGCTGATCGGCGCGAAGTGCGGTAGCGTCTCCGACAGCGAAGGGGAGTAGTTCCTCCCGCGGCCCCGGGATATCGGGGCTGTGGTTGCGGATGGTCGACATGCTGGCGGCAGTGCCGCCCGGTCATCCACCGAAATAATTTTCGGCGAGCGAGACCTTCGGCCGACATACGTGTCGACCCGAAGTCTCGCTGCATTTTTCGCGGGAATCGGGTTGCCCGAACAGAAGGACCCCGATGCCCGACACCGAACCCGATGTCCGCGCCACGGCGACTCCGCACAATCGCGTGCTGTTGCGGTCGCTGGCGTTGACCACGATATTGGTCCTGCCCGCGCTGGTGCTTCGGACAACCGGCATGCACACCAGTCCTGTTGTCTCACTGCTCATCTACGGTGCCGCGGTGGTCGCGGCCAGCTTCGTGTTGGCGTGGGCGGCCGAGGCCGCACAGATCGATGTGTCCGGTGGCCTGGCCATCGCGGTCCTGGCGCTCATCGCGGTGTTACCCGAATACGCCGTCGACCTCTACTACGCCTACAGCGCGGGTTCGAACCCGGAATACGCGCAGTACGCCGCGGCCAATATGACCGGATCCAACCGGCTGCTGATGGGCATCGGCTGGCCCGTGGTCGTCCTGGTCAGTCTGTGGGTGGCCAAACGGGTGACGGGGCGCCCGGTCACCCAGATGGCTCTCGATCCGGGCAACCGCGTCGAGCTCGGGTTCCTGACGGTCGCCGGTATCGCCGCCTTCGTCATTCCGGTGACCGGCCAGATCAACCTGGTCTTCGGTATCGCGCTGCTGGCCTGGTTCGGCTTCTACCTCTACAAGCTCACCCGCGGCGAGGTCGAGGAGCCGGAGCTGATCGGTACCGCGGCGGCGATCGGCGCGCTCAACGACCGGACCCGGCGCGGCACCGTCATCGCGCTTTTCGTCGTGGCCGCCGCCATCATCCTGGCGTGCGCCGAGCCTTTCGCCGAAAGCCTCGTCGGCGCGGGTACGCAGCTCGGCATCGACCGTTTTCTGCTGGTGCAGTGGCTGGCGCCGCTGGCATCGGAGGCACCGGAATTCATCATCGCGATCATCTTCGCCGCACGCGGCAAGGGCACGGCCGCCATCGCGACGCTCATCTCGTCGAAGGTCAACCAGTGGACGCTGCTGGTCGGTTCGCTGCCGATAGCGCATATGGCCGGCGGTGGCGGCACCGCACTGATGCTCGACGGCCGCCAGGTCGAGGAGGTGTTGCTGACCGCGACGCAGACCCTGATGGGTATCGCGCTGATCCTTGCGCTGCGCTTCCACCGGTACACGGCGTGGGCGCTGCTGGCGCTCTTCGTCGTCCAGTTCCCGGTCACCTCGACCCACGGCAGGCTCATCCTGTGCGGGGTGTACGCCGCCCTGGCGGTGGTGGGCCTGGTCATCAACCGGCACCATCTGCTGGCGACCCTGCGGGCGCCTTTCGTCGGCTCGGCGGTTGCCGATGACAGCGCGAAGAACCGGGACGTCGTAGCGGTCTGATGCAGCGGTGACGGTCGCGAAACCGACCCTGTTGACGGGTGTCAAATGGGTCTTATCGTAAAGTCCTCCGCATGCAGATTCGCGACCACATCGGTACCGGCAAAGCGGCCATCATCATGCATCCCTCCGGAACCGTCGTCACCTTCGACGAACTGGAGAAACGGGCCAACCGGCTCGCCCATTACTTCCGGCAGCGCGGGCTGACCGAAGGCGATGTCGTTGCGATCCTGATGGAGAACAACGAGCACATGCACGCCGTGATGTGGGCGGCCAGGCGCAGCGGCCTGTACTACGTGCCGATCAACACCCACCTGACCGCCGCCGAAGCGGCCTACATCATCGACAACAGTGGCGCCTCGGCCATAGTCGGCTCCGCGGCGACGCGTAAGACGTGTGAGAACCTCGGAGCGGAGCTCCCGGCTGGTCTGCCGCCGGTGCTGCTGATCGTCGACGATGACCTCGACGGCTGGCTGCGTTACCCGGAATGTGTTGCCGACCAACCGGATACGCCGATCGACGATGAGATCGAAGGCGATCTGCTGCAGTACTCCTCGGGGACCACGGGGCGTCCCAAGGGCATCAAACGGGAACTGCCGCATGTGCCGCCCGCCGAGGCGCCCGGCATGATGTCGGCGTTGGTGGGCTTCTGGATGGACGCCGACGCGATCTATCTGAGCCCTGCCCCGCTGTATCACACCGCCCCCTCGGTGTGGTCGATGACGGTGCAGGCGGCCGGCCTGACGACGGTGGTGATGGAGAAATTCGACGCCGAGGGTGCCTTGGATGCCATCGCCCGCCACCGTGTGACACATGGGCAGTTCGTCCCGGCGATGTTCACCCGGATGCTCAAACTCCCTGAGGCGGTGCGTAATTCGTATGACGTATCGAGCCTCAAGCGGGTCATGCACGCGGCTGCCCCGTGCCCGGTGGACATCAAGAAGCAGATGATCGACTGGTGGGGCCCGATAGTCGACGAGTACTACGCCTCATCGGAAGCCATCGGCTCGACGCTGATCAGCGCCGAGGAATGGCTGGCGCACCCCGGATCCGTCGGCAAGCCGATGTTGGGCGTGCTGCACATCCTCGACGAAGACGGTAACGAACTGCCGCCCGGCCAGGCCGGTGAGATCTACTTCGAAGGCGGCCTCGACTTCGAGTACCTCAACGACGCCGAGAAGACGGCCGCCTCGCGCGATACGCACGGCTGGAAGACGGTGGGCGATATCGGGTATCTCGACGAGGAGGGCTACCTCTACCTCACCGACCGCCGCCACCACATGATCATCTCCGGCGGCGTGAACATCTACCCGCAGGAAGCCGAGAACATGCTGGTGACGCATCCGTTGGTGATGGATGCCGCGGTGTTCGGCATTCCCGACGAGGAGATGGGCCAGACGGTCAAGGGCGTCGTACAGACCGTCGATCCTGCCGATGCCACCGCGGAGTTCGCCGATGAGCTGCTGGTCTGGTTGCGCGAGCGTCTGGCGCACTACAAGTGTCCGCGCAGCATCTCGTTCGAGGCGCAGTTGCCGCGTACCGACGCCGGCAAGCTCTACAAGCAGAGCCTGATCGCCAAATACGGCGGCGCCGGGTAGTGGAGCTCGTCGACCTGTCGGATCCGCCCGGCGGGCCGGAACCGTCGGCAGTGGTGGTCGCCACCGGTGACCTGCATGCTGACGGCGCCGAATACTGGTTGCAGCACGCCACTTTCACGCTGACCGAGGCGGATACCGGCGATCGCCGAGCGGTGCGGGTGCCGTCGGTTCCGGCCGCGCTGGCGGTGCTGGACGAGCGGGTGGCGCGCTGGCCGCATGCCGCGGCGATCTGCGCCGACGTGCTGCGTGCGGTCGACGTGACCGCGCCGGCCTACCCCGGCGTCATCACCGAATCGCTGGCCTATTCGACATTGCAGGCCGGTCCGGAGTTCGCCCGGTGGCTGGCCGAACGTGGACCCGCGGTGATGCCGGAGGACGCCGAACCGGTGGCGGTCAGCCGTAGCGGCGACACGTTGCGCATCGCGTTCAACAGACCCAAGCGCCACAACGCTTTCAGCACCGCGGCGCGGGCCGGTCTGCTGGAGGCGCTCACGGTGGCCGCGCTGGACACCGGTATCGACGAGGTCGTGCTCACCGGCAACGGGCCGTCGTTCTGCAGCGGCGGTGATCTGGCCGAATTCGGGTCGTTCGCCGACCCGGCAAGCGCACACCTGGCCCGCACCCGGCACAGCCCGGCGCTGGCCCTCGACGCCCTGACCCGGCGGCTGGGCCCGGCGGTGCGCGCCGAGGTGCACGGGCAGGTGCTGGGCAGCGGGCTGGAGATGGCGGCCTTTTGCGGGCATGTGCTGGCCCGCTCCGGTGCCACTTTCGCCCTGCCGGAGCTCGCGCTGGGACTGCTGCCCGGCGCCGGTGGGACCGTCAGCATCACCCGGCGGATAGGGCGTTGGCGCACTGCGTATCTGGTGCTCAGCGGGCAGAGCATCGATACGCGTACCGCACTCGACTGGGGCCTCGTCGACTCCGTCACCGAGTGATTTCGGCGTGAAAACCCACGCTGAGCGTGGCAAAACACGCCGAAATCGCTAGGTGGAGCGGCGCAGGGTCACCCGGTAGGTGTATTGCTCGGGCAGGAACTGGCTGACCGCGAGCTCGACCGGGGTCCCGGTGGAATCGGAGTAGAGCCGGTCGACCCGCAACATCGGATGACCGGGGTCGCAGCCGACGGCGGCGGCCACGTCGGCATCGGCGCCCGCGACGGTGATCGACTGTGCCGCTTCGGCAATCGGATACCGCAGGTGCGGTTCGAGCAGTCCGATGATGGTGTGGGCGCTGGCAGCGCCATCGGCGAGCTCCGGTGCCCCTAGCACCGGAAGGGCCGTCTGCTCGGTCAGGTGTACACGGGTCAGCACGAACGGGATCCCGCCGTGCAACCGACGGAACACCACGGTGTAGACGACGTCGTCGTCCAGGCGCAACCGGCTGGCGGCGTCGACGTCGACGCGGCGGCGCAGACCGGACAACACCTCCATGGTGGTGTCCTCGGACAAGCTCATCAGGTCCTCGATGGAGCCGAGCTGGCGCAGATAGCGCGGCGCGGACTCGTCGACATAGGTGCCGCGGCCCGGGACGCGGTACACCACACCCTCGGCCACCAGATCCTGGAAGGCCCGCCGCACCGTCTGGCGGCTCACGCCGTGGCGCACGACCAGTTCCGATTCGGTCGGTAGCCGAACACCGCCGGAGTACACGCCCGCGGCGATCTCGTCACGCAGCTGGCGGCTCAAAAGCTGATAGGCCGGGGCGGGCTTCATGACTCAACAGCCGCCGCGGGAGACCAACTGTGCGGCGATGACATTGCGCTGGATCTCGTTGGTGCCCTCGCCGACGATCATCAGCGGGGCGTCGCGGAAATACCGTTCGACGTCGTATTCGGTCGAGTAGCCGTATCCGCCGTGGATTCGCACGGCGTTCAGTGCGATCTCCATGGCGACCTCGGAGGCGAAGAGCTTGGCCATCCCGGCCTCCATATCGCAGCGCTGGCCGCTGTCATAACACCGCGCGGCATAAAGCGTGAGCTGGCGGGCGGCGGTGAGCTTGGTCGCCATGTCGGCGAGGTAGTTGCCCACCGACTGGTGCTTCCAGATCGGCTGGCCGAAGCTCTCCCGCTCCTGGGCGTAGCGCAGCGCGTCGTCGAGAGCCGCGGTGGCCACGCCAAGCGCCCGCGAGGCCACCTGGATACGGCCGGTCTCCAGGCCTTTCATCATCTGGCCGAAACCCTTGCCGGGTGTGCCGCCGAGGATCGCCGAGGCCGGGACGCGGTAGTCGTCGAAGGACAGCTCGCAGCTCTCGACACCCTTGTATCCCAGCTTGGGCAGATCACGGCTGACGGTCAGGCCGGGACCGTGCTCGGCCAGGATCACCGAGATTCCCCGGTGCTTGGGCTCGGCCGACGGATCGGTCTTGCACAACAACGCGATGAGCCCGGAACGGCGGGCATTGGAGATCCAGGTCTTGGCACCGTTGACGATCAGGTGATCACCGTCGCTGCGCGCGACGGTGGTCATGTTCTGCAGGTCGGAGCCGCCGCCCGGCTCGGTCAGGGCCATGGTGGCGCGCAGTTCGCCGGTGGCCATCCGCGGCAGGTAGGCCTGCTTCTGTTCCTCGGTGCCGAACAGGCTCAGCAGTTTGGCGACGACGGTGTGGCCACCCATGGCGCCGGCCAGGCTCATCCAGCCGCGGGCCAGTTCCTCGGTGACCAGCACGTAGCACGGCATCGACACCGGTGATCCGCCGTATTCCTCGGGCACCGCAAGCCCGTAGATGCCGATCTGTTTCATCGCCTCGATCCACGCCTCGGGGTAGGTGTTGGCGTGTTCGACATCGCGGACGGTCGGCCGGACATCGCGGTCGATGAACGCCCGCACCGTCGCGACCAGCATCGATTCCTCATCGCTCAGGTCGGTACCGGGCGCAGTGCTCATCGTCGACATCTCCATAAGGCAACATATGTACGGCCAATTTCTCTCATCTTGACATACAGTTCAGGGGGCTGACAACATGCCATCTCGTGACTTTGTACGGCCATAACCCCGGCGGACCGCACTTCGATGAGCTCAGCCGCGGGCAGGTCTTCGACTGGGCCCCGTCGATGACGCTGAGCTCGGGTGCCGCCGCGGTGCACCAGTCGATCCTCGGCGACCGGATGCGTCTGCCGCTGGATGCCGCGTTGTCGCAGGCCGTCACGGGTTCACCCGGCGCACTGGCGCACCCGGGCCTGGTCTGCGATGTCGCGATAGGCCAGTCCACGCTGGTGACGCAGCGCGTCAAGGCCAACCTGTTCTACCGCGGTCTGCGGTTCCACCGCTTCCCGGTCATCGGCGACACCATCCGTACCCGCACCGAAGTCGTTGCACTGAAACAGAATTCGATCAAGCCGGGGCGCCCCGCGACCGGACTTGCCGCGTTGCGGATGACGACCGTCGACCAGGCGGATCGGCCGGTGCTGGACTTCTACCGGTGCGCGATGCTGCCGTTGAGTCCGGGAGCGGGCGAGACCGGGCACGACGACGACCTGTCCGCCATCGGCGCCGACCTGCCGCAGGCCCCCGATCCGGCCAGGCATTTCGACGGCGCGGCGTTCCGCGCCCGGGTGCCCGGACCGCATTTCGATCCCGCGCTGGCCGGGGCGGTGTTGCACAGCACCGCGGACGTGGTCAGCAGCGCTCCCGAGTTGGCCCGGCTCAGTCTCAATATCGCCGCGACGCATCATGACTCGCGCGTCGGCGGGCAACGGCTGGTGTACGGCGGGCACACCATCGGTCTGGCACTGGCCCAGGCCAGCAGGCTGCTGCCCAACCTGGCCGCCGTGTTGTCCTGGGAATCCTGCGATCACACCGGTCCGGTGCACGAGGGCGACACGCTGTTCAGCGAGCTACACGTCGAGACCGCCGAACCGCTGGCCGACGGTGGGATCCTGCGCCTGCGCTCACTGGTGCATGCAGCGGGTGACCCCGATCGTGCGGTGCTGGACTGGCGTTTCACGGCGCTGATGTTCTAGCCCGATCGGTCACCCGCCACAATGGCCGGATGGGTGCGTTGGGGATCGGCGGCGGGGTGCTGGCACGAGCCGCTGCGGTGGCCGCCGACCTGGACGCCGACGCCACCGAGCTGCTGACCGGGCGGGCGGTGTTGCTTGGGCTGGCACCCGGGGGCCGGGTCTCGGCGGGCGGGGCCACCCGGCTGATCGAAGCCGCCGACGGCTGGTGGGCGCTGACGCTGTCGCGCGCCGACGATATCGCCGCCCTGCCCGCTTTGCTGCAGGCCGATGCCGTCGGTGCCGACCACTGGTCCGAGGTGGCCCGGTGGGCGGCGACGCAGACCGCGGCGGATGCGGTGGGGCGTGCGCGGCTGCTCGATCTTCCGGCCGCGCGTCTGGGGGAGACACCTGCCGCCGCACCCCGCACGAGCTTCTGCGGGCGCTCGGCAGCGCCGCGGTCGGTCGATGGTCTGGTGGTGGCCGACCTGACCTCGATGTGGGCCGGGCCGCTGTGCGGGGCGCTGCTGGCCCGCGCCGGCGCGCTGGTGGTCAAAGTGGAGAGCCCGTCGCGACCGGATGGCACCCGGTCGGCGAACCGCGAGTTCTTCGACTGGGTCAACGGCGGAAAGCTCAGCTACTCGGTGGATTTCGATGCGCAACAGGACCGGCTACGGGCGTTGCTCGGCATCGCCGACATCGTCCTGGAAGGGTCCCGGCCTGCCGCGCTGGCCCGGCGCGGACTCGGCCCCGACGATATCGACGGCCCGCCCGGGCGGGTGTGGCTGCGGCTCAGTGGGTACGGCCGCACACAGCCGGACCGGGTGGCCTTCGGTGATGACGCCGCGGTCGCGGGTGGACTGGTCGGCGCCGACGACACCGGACCGGTATTCATCGGTGACGCCATCGCCGATCCGCTGACCGGTTTGGAGGCCGCCGCGGCCGTGAAGCGTTCGGTGCGCCGGGGCGGTGGTCAGCTCATCGAGATCGCGCTGGCGCAGGTGGCGGCCGGCTATGCCGCAGAACCACCGGCGCCGGCCACCGATGTCGCCGCGGTCCGCCCGGTCATCACAGCCCGGGCATCGGCGCTGGGCGCCGACAATGCCGCCGTCGAGAAACTGGTGGCCGACCGGAGTTCGGAACCGTGCTGATCACCCGGGCCCGGCTGTTGGACGATCGCGAGGTCGATATCCGGTTGCAGGCCAGCATCATCGAGATCGGGCCCGGTTTGCCGGCCATGCCCGGGGAGGATGTCTACGACGTCCGATCGGGCACGGTGCTGCCGGGCCTGCATGATCATCACGTGCATCTGCGCGCCGCGGCCGCGGCGCTGTCATCGGTGCCCGCCGGCCCACCCGAGGTGCGCAGCAGCGCGGCCCTGCGGCAACGTCTGCACCGGGCGCTCCCGGGCGACGACGGCTGGATCCGTGCCGTCGGGTACCACGAGACCGTCGGCGGGGAGCTCAATCAGACTCTGCTGGACGATGTCTCACCACCGGGGGTGCCGGTGCGGATCCAGCATCGCAGTGGTGCGATGTGGGCACTGAACTCGGTGGCGCTGGCGAGAATAGGCGCGGCCGGGCAGCCCGACGGCCGGTTCTTCCGTGCCGATCCCGCGCTACCCCGCAGCACAGCGCAGCCACCGCTGGGAGAGCTCAGTAGGAAGCTGGCCGCCCTCGGTGTTACCGGTGTCACCGACGCCACCCCGGGGTACCGCAGTGAGGACATCGAAAAATTCTCGCAGGCAAGATATTCCGGTGAACTACGGCAACGCCTGCACTGTATGGCGGTGGCCGGGACACCGGGCACCGACGTGGTCAGTGTCGGCCCGGCCAAGCTCATCCTCGATGACGACAACCTGGACCTGGGGGCGGTGCAAGCCTGGGTGACCGACAACCACCGCCACGACCACCCGGTGGCCATTCACGCGGTGACAGACAGTCAGCTGGTCGTCACGATCGCCGCTCTGCGCGCCGCGGGTACCCACCCCGGCGATCGTGTCGAGCATGCCGCCGTCGTGCCGGCGGACTGCATCGCCGATCTGCGCGAGCTCGGTGTCACCGTGGTCACGCAGCCCAACTTCGTGGCCGAACGCGGTGACGAGTACGTCGCGGACGTCCCGGCCGAGCAGCACGATCAGCTGTGGCGGGTGGCCTCCCTGCGCGACGCCGGCGTGCCCGTCGCGCTGTCCACCGACACGCCCTTCGGCGCCGGTGACCCGTGGGCGGCGATGCGGGCCGCGGTGTCACGCCGAACCCCGGCCGGCGTGGTTTTGGTTGCGCCCGAGCGGATTTCCGCGCAGGCGGCGCTCACGGGATTCCTGGGCCGCGCCGATGCGCCTGCCGTGTCGCGGCGCATCGCGGTGGGCGAGCCCGGCGATCTGTGCGTGCTGTCCGCCGCGCCGCAACAGGTGCTGGCCGAGCTCGACGCCGGCCTGGTCACCGCCACCTTCGTCGGCGGAGAGCTGGTCTACGGCTGACTCAGTGCGGCAGGTCGCGGAACGGCGCGTCGCGGTAGGGATCGGGTTCCTTGGGCAGCCCCAGCACGCGCTCGCCGACGATATTGCGCTGGATCTGGTCGGTGCCGCCGCCGATGGAGGTGAAGTACGCGTTGAGCGTCCGGAAAGTCACCGCGTCGCCGACCGGGTGGTCCGGGCCGGCCAGCATGGACTCCGCGCCGACGATATCGGTCTGCACCTGCGCGCTCTGGTGCAGGATGCGCGACATGGCGATCTTGCCGAATGACAGCAGGGTGGCGGCCTCGATCCGGTCAGAGACCTTGGCGCGCTGGGTATTCCACTTGTTCACCGCCATCAGTTCGTGAATGCGGGCGATCTGCTGACGGGTGTGGGTGTCATCGAGCTTGCCGAACTGACGGGCGAGTTCGATGAGCACGTCCTGTTCGTCGGTCGGTTTGCGGGCCGCGCGGGTGGTGCGGGCCAGATCGCCCATCAGTCGCCGCTCGTAGGCCAGCGCGGTCTGCAGCACCCGCCAGCCGTCGCCGGGCGCGCCGACCATGTTCTCCACCGGCACCGTGGCGTCGGTGATGAATACCTCGTTGAACTCCGACTCGCCGGTGATCTGGTGTATCGGACGGACCTCGACGCCGGCCTGGCGCATGGGGAACATGAAGAAGCTGATGCCCTTGTGTTTGGGCACATCCCAATCGGTCCGGGCGATCAACAGTCCGTAGTCGGCGCGCGCCGCGAAGGATGTCCAGACCTTCTGACCGTTGACGATGTAGCGGTCCCCGTCGAGATCGGCGCGGGTACGCAGGCCGGCCAGATCCGAGCCTGCCCCCGGCTCGCTGTAGAGCAGGCACCACTTGCTCTCGCCGCGCAGTGACGGCGGGATCAGCCTGCGCTGCTGCTCCTCGGTGCCCTCGTCGTGCAGCGTGCAGGCGAACAGATTTGCCCGGTCGTGACCGGTGCCCGGCGCGCCGACCGCCGCGAATTCCTGTGCCACCGCCCGTGATTGCGCATCGGTCAGGCCACGACCCCACCAGGCCGGGTCCCACGACGGGACCGCCCAGCCGGAATCGAGCACCCGTTGGGCCCAGGTGTCGCGGTCCATACCCGGTGTCCAGTTGGCCGCCAGCCAGTCGCGGACCTCGGTGCGGATGACCTCTGTCGGGTCGGAGGAGGGCATGTCAGGCTCCCTTCAGCCGCAGATAGCGTTCGCGGTGGTACGCCGGTTCGCCGAACAGCTGGGCGTCGGTGCGGGCCCGGCGCAGGTAGAGATGCACCGGATGTTCCCAGGTGAAGCCGATACCGCCGTGCACCTGGATGGCGGTGGCCGCGACGTCGACGTACGCCTGTGCGCAATAGGCCTGAGCCAGAGCCAGATCCGCGGCGGCGCTGGGTGCTGCGGCATCGAACGCCGCGGCGACATGGCGGGCGGCCGAGATGGTGGACTCGGATTCGACGAGCATGTCGGCGCACATGTGTTTGATCGCCTGAAAGCTGCCGATGGCGCGGCCGAACTGGAACCGGGTGCGGGCGTAATCCGCCGCCATCCTCGTGACCCGCTGGGCGCCCCCGGCCTGATCGCCCAGCAGTGCCACCGCGCCGGCCTGCAGCGCATGGTCGAAGACGGCTGATCCGGTTCCCGGCTCGCCGATCAGGCGGGCCGGTGTGTGCGAGAACATGACGCGGTACATCTTTCGGGTGAGGTCGACGGTGCTCAGCGGCAGCGCGTCCATCCCGGGTGCGTCGCGCTCGACCGCGAACACCGAGGGGCCGGCAGCCGCGGATGCCAGCACGTAGATGGTGTCGGCACCCGCGGCGTCCAGGACGAAGTTCTTCTCCCCGTCGATATGCCAGCCGTCGGCATCGCTCATCGCTGACGTGGCCGGCTCGGCCGGGGCCGTCGCGGATGCACCCTCGGCGAAAGCCAGGCTCACGATCGCGGAGCCGTCGGCGATCAGCGGCAGCACGGCGGCGGCCTCGCCGGCGTCACCGGCGGCCGCCAGCAGAGCCGGGGCGAGCACCGCTGTCGACAGGAACGGGCCGGTCAGCAGGGCGCGGCCCATCTCCTCGGCGACGATACCCATCTCGGTATGGCCGGCACCCGCGCCGCCGAACTCCTCAGGGACCGACAACCCCAGCAGGCCCATATCGGCCAGGTCCGCCCAGGTGGTGGCGTCCAGACCGGTGTCGGTGGCCATCAGGTCGCGCACCTGCGTCTCGGAAGAGCGTTTGTCCATCAGTGCCGCGACGGCCTCCCGCAATGCGCGGCGTTCGTCTGCTGAGTCAGGCCCGGTCATCTGGCCAGTGTCACAGATGACCGGGGACTGACGGAACGGACCCTCTACTAGCCGGCGAAAGCCGTTCGCAGCCAAGCGCACTGGTCGTCGAAGAACCGGCGGGCCACGGCGGTCTTCGCCGCGATCTGGTCGAAACCGTGGAATGCGCCGTCGACGATGTCGAGCTGGCACTGCACGCCCGCATCGCGTAGTCGCTGCGCGTACGCCAGATCCTCCTCGTGAAACAGGTCCAGGGTGCCCACCCCGATCCACGCCGGCGGCAGACCCGCCAGATCGGTGCGGCGCGCCGGTACCACCGAATCGGGATCGGCCTCGCCCAGATAGGACCGCCAGCCCAGTTCATTGCTACGCCGGTCCCACAACCGGAAGCCCGGATTGTCCTCGCCGCTGCCTCGATGGGTCCGGTCATCGAGCATGGGATACACCAGATGCTGTCCGGCGACACCGATCTCACCGCGATCGCGCACCAGGAAGGCCAGCTGGGCGGCGAGCCCGCCGCCGGCGCTGCCGCCGGCGATCACCACCTGGCCGGAGTCCACCGACGGCAGATCGGCCAGCCATGTCAGAGCCGCGTAACACTGTTCCAACGCGTACGGGTGGCGATATTCCGGGGACAATCCGTATTCGACTGCGGCAACGGTGATTCCGAGTGTGCGGGCGAACTTGCGGCACAGCACGTCGTCCTGTGCCGCGGTGCCGATGACGTACCCGCCGCCGTGGATCCACAGCATCGCCGGCGCCGGGGTGCTGTGGGCGGGCGGCCGGTGCAGCCGGATCTCGACGCCACTGTTGGTGATGAGCCTGTCCACCCCGGGGGCGGGCAGTCTTTTCTGGATTCGGGATCCCGCTCTCATCAGCGGCAGGGTTGCCGCGCGGATCGGTGCCTTCGGCACCACACGCGCCGCTTTGCGCAGTTCAGGGTGAATATCGATGATCGCCACGGCGCTGACAGTACTGCCGGGCCGATATGTACCCGGTTAACCGGGGCGCGTTCAGTGAACAGATCCCGGAGATTGTCTGTGTTGCCACTACCGGCCGGTAGCAACCGCGGTACGCTCCGGAAATGACGGCACGACCGGAAACCCGGTATCCCGGACCGACCCTGTGGTCGCGCGCCACCTGGCTGCTTCGGGCCAGGCCGGCCGATTACCTGTTGGCCGCCAGCACCGCATCGACCTCACTGCCGGTGATCGGCAAGCACCTGCAGGTGCTCGGTGGTTACACCGCGATGAGCATCTGGGGCGCCCGACAGGCACCCGAACTGATCTCGGCGTCGACCAGATCCTGGTTCACCCCGGGCATCGGCGAGATCCGCAAGCAGGAGCGCGACCAGACCAACGCGGTGTCCGACGCCGCCCTGCGTGGGTTGATACCCGCCGAGGAGCTCGATATCGAGTGGCCGGCCCCCGAACGCACGCCGCCACTGCTCAAGGCCCTCGAACACCGCAAGGATCTCTACCGGTCCTCGGTGCGCTACGGCGACAGCCCCACCCAGTTGCTCGACGTGTGGCGGCGTAAGGATCTGCCGGCCGAGCCCGCGCCGGTGATGATCTTCGTGCCCGGTGGCGCCTGGGTGCACGGCAGCAGGATCCTGCAGGGCTACGCGCTGATGTCCCATCTGGCCGCAAACGGCTGGGTCTGCCTGTCGGTGGACTACCGGGTGGCGCCCAACAATCTGTGGCCGCATCACATCCACGATGTGAAGGCCGCGATCGCGTGGGCGCGGGCCAATGTCGACCGGTTCGGCGGTGACCGCGACTTCGTCACCATCGCGGGCTGTTCGGCGGGCGGCCACCTGGCGGCGCTGGCGGGGCTGACCGCGGGCGATCCCGAGTATCAGCGTCACCTGCCGGAAGGCTCGGATACCTCGGTCGACGCCGTGGTCGGCATCTACGGTCGTTATGACTGGGAGGATCGCTCGACGACCGAGCGGGTCCGATTCGTCGACTTCCTGGAGCGCGTCGTCGTCAAGCGGTCCATCGACAAACACCCGGAGCTCTTCCGCAGCGCATCGCCGATCGCCCGGGTGCATTCCGAGGCTCCGCCGTTCCTGGTGGTGCACGGCAGTGGCGACACCATCATCCCGGTCGCGCAGGCGCAGGGCTTCGTGGAACGGCTGCGTGCGATCTCGCGTGACGTGGTCGGCTATATCGAGCTGCCCGGTGCGGGCCACGGGTTCGATATGACCGACGGCGCCAGAACCGGCCCGGCGGCTACGGCAATCGGTCTGTTCCTCAACCAGATTCACCGAACTCACCACATGAAGCGCGCCAAACAAGTCATTTAACTCCCGGCCGCTTGTAGGGTCTCCCAGTAGGGAGGTGGAGCTGTGCCAAGCGGCTGGATATGAAGAGACTCACCGGGTGGGACGCCTTTCTGCTCTACAGCGAGGCGCCGAATGTGCACATGCACACCCTCAAGATCGCGATCGTCGAACTGCACGACATGGGTGGGCGGACCTTCGGTATCGAGGAGTTCCGCGAAGTCATCGCCAGCCGGCTCTACAAGCTCGAACCCTTGCGCTACGAACTTGTCGACATCCCGTTCAAATTCCACCACCCGATGTGGCGGGAGAACTGCGACGTCGACCTGGAATACCACGTCCGGCCGCTGACGCTGCCCGCGCCGGGCGGACGCCGAGAGCTCGACGACCTGATCGGCGAGATCGGGTCCACACCGCTGGACCGCAGCCGTCCGCTGTGGGAGATGTATCTGGTCGACGGTCTGGCCAACGGCCGCATCGCGGTGGTCAACAAGATCCACCATGCGCTGGCCGACGGTGTGGCATCGGCGAATCTGCTGGCCCGCGGGATGGACCTGCAGGCCGGCGCCGAGCCCGAGGCCAACCTGCACACCGACCCCGCGCCGACCAGCGGTGAGCTGGTCCGCAGTGCGTTCCGGGACCACATGCGCCAGATCGCCAAGGTGCCGTCGACCGTCCGCTACACCATGGAAGGGTTCAAACGCGTCCGCCGGAGTTCGCGGACCCTGTCGCCGGAGCTGACCCGCCCGTTCACTCCGCCGCCGAGTTTCATGAACCACGTACTGAGCCCGCAGCGCCGGTTCGCCACCGCGACGCTGTCGCTGGCTGACGTCAAGGAGACCAAGAGCAAGCTCGAGGTGTCGATCAACGATCTGGTGCTGGCGATATCGGCAGGCGCGTTACGAAAGCTGTTGTTGCGCTACGACGGTGTCGCCGATCGCCCGCTACTGGCATCGGTGCCGGTGGCCTTCGACTTCTCGCCGGAGCGGATATCGGGCAACCGGTTCACCGGTGTGCTCATGCCGGTCCGGGTCGACCTGACCGATCCGCTCGCACGCGTGCGCCAGACGCACGAAGCGGCCGCCTCGGCCAAGGAGAGCAACTTCCTGATCGGCCCCGAACTGGTCAGCCGCTGGTCGGACTATATGCCGCCGGCGGCGATGGAAGCGCTGTTCAAACGGTTGTCGGGGCGCGATGTGCAGAACAAGGTGCTCAACCTCAACATCTCCAACGTGCCCGGTCCACGCGAGTACGGACGGGTCGGGGGTGCGCTGGTCACCGAGATCTACAGCGTCGGCCCGGTGACGGCCGCCAGTGGGCTCAACATCACGGTGTGGAGTTATGTCGATCAGCTCAACATCTCGGTGCTCGCCGATACCGACACCCTGCAAGACGCCCACGAGGTGACCACCGCCATGATCGACGAGTTCATCGAGATCCGGCGTGCTGCAGGGCTTTCCGACAAACTCACCGTCGTCGACAAGGCGATGGCTCAGTGACGCCGGACCCAGTCGAGGAAACGCTGGATGGCCACCGCGGTGTACTGACCGCGTGGCGAACCGAAGATGTCGAAGGCATGCTGCGCGCCCGGTATCTCGGCGTAGGCGACCGGAGCCTGCGACACCGCGCGTAGTGCCGCGACGAAATCGCGTGCCTCGCCCACCGGGATTATCGAGTCGTTCTGGCCGTGCAGCACGAAAAACGGTGGGGCCTCGGGGTGTACCCGATGGATGGGGGAGGCCTCGCGGTAGGTCTCGCGATGACTGTCGAGGTCTTTCTTGACGACGAGCCGCTGCAGGAAGCCCCGGACGAACTGCGTGCGGCCCGGGCCGTCGGTGGACTCCCAGTCGTAGCGGCCGTATACCGGCACCACGGCCCGCACCGAGGTGTCGGCATCCTCGAAACCGGGCTGCCACACCGGATCTCCGGCGGTCAACGCCGACAGCGCGGCCAGATGCCCGCCGGCGGATTCGCCACTGAGGAACAGCATGTCCGGATCACCGCCGTAGTCGGCGATATTGGCACGCACCCAGGCCAACGCACGTTTGATGTCGACGATGTGTTCGGGCCAGGTGTGCCGAGGGCTCACCCGGTAGCCCACGGATACACAGATCCAGCCTTGCGCAGTCAGATGCCCCAGTAGCGGGTAGGCCTGTGGCCTGCGCATGCCGATGACCCAGGCACCGCCCGGAATATTGACCAGCACAGGCGCTTTGCCGTCGCGTGGGAGATCACGCCTGCGCCAGATGTCGAGTTGGTTGGCGCGGTACGGGCCATAGCGCAGCGATGCCGCCCGGCCGACGTAGCGCAGCCGGGCGGCGCCGGCCCGGAAGATCCCGGTGGCCACGCTGAGCCGGCCGGCGCGTTCGGCGGGTGTGTAGTCACCATCGAGGGTCTGTCGCAACGCGTCTTCGAAGTGCGGCGCCGAACCCACATTGCGGCGGTGGATCACCGCGAGCAACGCCCAGGACGCGACCGTCATACCCAGGGACAGTGCGCCGGCCTTACCGCGGAAGTCCCCGCGGCCGCCCCGGCGGATAGCGTCCAGTATCGACGTGCCTGCCAGCCACGGTGACAGTTCGGTTGTCGGCCAACCGAAAGCGAAAACCGGCAGCGTTATGTAGCCGTCCCGGGCCAGCGGGTGGACCCCGTTGGCGGCATTGGCCAACTCCAGGGCCGCACGCAGCAGTGTGCGTCGGGTGCGTTTCACCCGACGGCGGTCAGCGCGCATCGGCCGCCAGGGCCTGCAACTCGC
The DNA here is from genome assembly GCA_016197405.1 of Mycobacterium sp. Taxonomy (GTDB): domain Bacteria; phylum Actinomycetota; class Actinomycetes; order Mycobacteriales; family Mycobacteriaceae; genus Mycobacterium. Next base: position 407,312 of record JACPVR010000013.1, on the reverse strand, counting down.
GGCGCAGTACCTTGCCGGTGTTGTTGCGGGGCAGTTCGTCCAGCGACACGATCGCCCGCGGCACCTTGTAGTTGGCCAGGTTGTCGCGGACGTGCGCTTTGAGCGATTCCGGGGTTGCCGTCGCGCCGGCTGTCAGCACCACGAATGCCACCAGACGCTGGCCGTAATCCTCGTCGTCGACACCCAGGACGGCGGCCTCGGCCACCTCGTCGTGGGTCATCAATGCCTTCTCCACCTCGATCGGGTACACGTTCTCACCGCCGGAGACGATCATCTCGTCATCGCGCCCGATCACGAAAAGTCTTCCGTCGGAATCGAACCGGCCGAGATCGCCGGATGCCATGAAACCCTCGTGGAAGTCCTTGGTGGTGCCGCTGGTGTAGCCGTCGAACGCCGAGCTGTTGCGTACGAAGATCTGGCCCACCTCGCCGACCGGCACTTCGTTGAATTCGGCGTCCAGGATGCGCACCTCGGTGCCGACGGCCGGCCTACCCGCGGTGTCGGGTGCGGCCCGTAGATCGGCGGGCGTGGCGGTGGCGATCATGCCTGCCTCGGTCGCGTTGTAGTTGTTGTAGACGATATCGCCGAACTCGTCCATGAACCTGGTGACGACATCCGGTCGCATCCGGGATCCGGACGCGGTGGCGAAGCGCAGCGACCGGCCGCTGTAGCGGTGCCGGACCTCGTCGGGCAGGTCCATGATCCGGTCGAACATCACCGGCACCACACACAGACCGTAGGCGCGGTGCCGGTCCACCAGCTCCAGTGTGGCCTCCGGGTCGAAACGTCGGCGGGTCACCACGGTGCAGGCCATCGATGCGGCGAAGACCAGCTGGGAGAAACCCCAGGCGTGGAACATCGGCGCCACCACGACGACGGTCTTGTCGGTGCGCCATGGCACCCGGTCCAGGATGGCCTTGAGTTCGGCCAGCCCGCCACCGGAATGCTTTGCGCCCTTGGGTGTCCCGGTGGTGCCGGAGGTGAGCAGGATCAGCTTGCCCTTGCTCTCGGGCGAACTCGGGTGTTTGCCTCGGTACTTGTCGATGAGCTTCTCGACGGTGACGTCATGGCTCAGCGGGTCGTCGGTCCAGGCCACGATGCGGGTGGCGTCCGGTCGTTGCGCCAGCGCCCGGTCCACGGTCTCGCTGAATTCCTCGTCGTAGATCACCACGTCGACTTCTTCGCGGCTGACCACCTCGGCCAGCGCCGGTCCGGCGAAGGACGTGTTGAGCAGCAGCACGTTCGCGCCGATGCGCGTCGCGGCGATCAGCGACTCGACGAACCCGCGGTGGTTGCGGCACATGATGCCGACGGTCTGCGCACCGGTCTCCTGCAATGCCGCGGCCAATGCGTCGGCGCGGCGGTCGATCTGGGCGTAGGTCAGGGCCCCGATCTCGTCGACGAGTGCGACACCGTCCGGGGAGCGCTGCGCGGACATGGCGAAACCGCTTGTCACGGAGAGGCCTTCGCGTTGCGCGGCGGCCATGATGCGCAGGTACTTGTCCGGCCGCAACGGTGCGATCACGCCGGCGCGCACCATGGTCGTCGCCAGGCCTGCCGCCGAGCCCGCCACCGAGGCGACCCGGCCCAAACCGGGGATGCCGACCACCGCGGCTAGCCGATCACCGGCAGCCGGCGTTCACTGGCCAGCTTGTCCAGGGCCCGCTGCATGACGCGGCGGACGTGTGCGTCGGCCTCGTCGATATCGGGGCTCTCGCCGAACTCGGCAATCAGGTCGATGGGTTCGAGCACCTGCTGGACGATCTTGGTCGGCAGCGGCACGTTGACCGGGAGCACCGCCGAAAGGCCGAACGGGAAGCCGAACGACACCGGCAGGATCTTGGCCCGCAGCAGTTTGTCCAGGCGTAGCAGTTTGGCGACACCGGTGCCACGGGTCAGATAGAGCTGGCTTTCCTGACCGCCGATACCGACGACGGGCACGATGGGCACGCCGGCGTTGATGGCCGCCTTGATGTAGCCGGTGCGCCCACCGAAGTCGATCTTGTTGCGGGCGGTGGTGGGGCGGTAGACGTCATAGTCGCCGCCCGGAAAGACGATGACGACGCCACCGGAGCACAGAGCCTCGTCGGCGTTGCGGGGGTTGGCCGGGATGAAACCGGTGCTCCGGAAGAAACCTGCCGTCGGCCCGACGAAGATCAGGTCGAAACCCAGCGTGTAGATGGGGCGGTCGTAGCCGAACCGTTCGTAGAAATCCGTCGCGAAAACCGGCACGTCCATGGCGAACAGGCCGCCGGAATGGTTCGACACCACCAGCGCGGCGCCGGGCGGGAAGTTGTCCAGTCCGCGCACTTCGGAGCGGTGCCAGCCCTTGATGAGCGGCCTGATGAACCCCATCACCTTCTCGGTGAGCCCCGGATCCCACTTGGTGAGCTCACCGGTCGGCTCGGCGTCGATAGCGGCCACAGTCACCCCCAGATTGGAACGTGTTCTAATTCTGATCCTACCGACCGCCGCCAAATCCGGGCAGGGTGCATCCTGTCGGCCATACCGTTCCCTTTACGATGAGCCGGTGAGCGAAGAAGCTACTGAAGAATCGGTCCTCGTCGAGCAGCGGGACCGCATCCTGGTCATCACGATCAACCGTCCGAAGGCCCGCAACGCCGTCGATGCCGCCGTCAGCCGGGGCCTGGCCGACGCCATGGACCGCCTCGACGAGGACCCGGGACTGTCGGTGGGCGTGCTCACCGGTGCCGGCGGCTCGTTCTGCGCCGGGATGGACCTCAAGGCGTTCGCCCGCGGCGAGCGCGTCGATATCGAGGGCCGGGGTCTGGGCTTCACCCAGCGTCCGCCCGCCAAACCGCTGATCGCCGCCGTGGAGGGTTTCGCGCTGGCCGGTGGCACCGAGGTGGCCCTGGCCACCGACCTGATCGTGGCGGCCCGCGATTCCGCCTTCGGCATCCCCGAGGTCAAGCGCGGCCTGGTGGCCGGTGGCGGCGGCCTGCTGCGGCTGCCCGAGCGCATCCCGTACGCGGTGGCGATGGAACTGGCGCTCACCGGTGACAACCTGTCGGCCGAACGCGCCCACGAACTCGGCATGGTCAGCATCGTCGCCGAACCCGGCGGTGCCCTCGATGCCGCGATCGCGCTGGCCCAGAAGATCACCGCCAACGGACCGCTCGCGGTCGCGGCGACCAAGAAGATCATCGTGGAGTCGCGGGGCTTGTCACGCGAGGAGATGTGGGACAAGCAGATGCAGATCCTGGCCCCGGTCTTCATGTCGAAGGATGCCAAGGAAGGTGCCGTCGCCTTCGCCGAGAAGCGCGCACCGAAGTGGACCGGCACCTAGGCCGGAAAACTCGGTTGACCTCAACCACGGTTGATGGTTAACCATTGGCGGATGAGTGAACAGACTCTGACGCCGCGGGGTCTCGACGCCGGTTCCGGTGTCGACCTGCCCGGTTATCTGGCCCGCATCGGCTACCGCGGGCCCACCGAGCCGACCCTGCACACGTTGCGTGAACTGGTGCTGGCGCATTGCAAGCACATCCCGTTCGAGAACCTCGATCCGCTGATGGGCATCCCGGTCGCCGACCTCGGCGCGGCGCCGCTCGAGGCGAAGATGGTGCGCAGGCGCCGTGGCGGGTTCTGCTTCGAGCACAACAGCCTGATGCGTGATGTGTTGGTGCAGTTGGGATTCGGAGTCGATGTGCGCACCGGGCGCGTTGTCCTGGGCAATCCCCTCGGGGTGCACGGCCCGCCCTCGCCGCAAACGCACATGGTGCTGGCCGTGCGGATCCCGGGTGTCGACGGGCGCTACCTCGTCGATGTCGGCTTCGGCGGTATGACGCCGACGGCGCCGCTACGGTTGGCTCTCGACGAGGTGTCGTCGACCCCGCATCAGTGCTACCGGCTGGTGTCGGCGCCGAACACCTACGAGGACCGGATGGTGCTGGAAACCCTGGTCCGCGACAGCTGGCAGCCGATGTACACGTTCACCGACCAGGTTCGTGCCCCGATCGACCTGCAGGTCGGCAGCTGGTATGTGTCGACGCACCCGGAGTCGCCGTTCGTGGTCGGGCTGACGGCCGCGCTGGTGACCGATGACGCCCGGTGGAATCTGCGGGGACGCCATCTCAACGTCCACCATGTCGGGGGACCCACCGAGCGCATCAGGTTCGACAACGCCTCGCAGGTGCTGGGTGCGCTGATGAACCGGTTCGGCCTCGACGTCGGCGGTATCGGCGATGTGCACGCCCGGATCAGCGCGGTGCTGGACGCCTAGCGGGCCGGTCCCAGCGTCAGCACGTCCCACAGCGCCGCGGGTTCGGACACCTGCGCACCCAGGGCGATCCGGCCCAGTGTGCGAGCGTGACTGCCGGTGCTGCCGAATTCGGTGATCCAACTGTGCGCCCTGTTGGTCGACGACCACAGCGGATGCTCGATCGTCACCCCGATGGCGCCGTGCAGCTGATGGGCGGTGGTGGCGACCAGCGGCACCACCCGGCCGACGACGACCTTGGCGATCGTGACGGCATAGTCGGTCTGGAGGCTGGCGAAACCGTGGTCGGTGGCCGCGGCCACCGCCAATTCGGTTGCGGCGCGGGCACGTTCCACCTCGCCGGCCAGTTGTGCCAGTGAGTGCTGGACTGCCTGGAACTTGCTCAGCGGCCGGCCGAACTGGATGCGCTCTCGTGCGTGTGCGACGGAGAGCTCGGCGGCGGCGTCTAGTGCGCCGATGCACTGAACGCACCGGGCCCAGGCGCCGCGGCGAGTCAGCTCGTCGACGACGACGCTCTCGATCGGTACGAAATCTTCTGCGGCAAGGTCGAATCCGACCGTATCGCGGGGCTCGCCGGCCAGGTTGTGCCCGTCGGTGATGTCCAGGTCGTCGGGTGCGAAGGCGCCCGCGGACAGCCCGCCGGCAGTGCGCACCACCAGCACGACCCGTTCGGCGGCACGGGTCCACGGCACCTGCCGGGCGGTCCCGGTCACCCGTGCACCGTCGGCCGCGCCGTCGGCGATCGCAATCGCCAGCGGCCCGGACTCCGGCACCTCGATACCCGCGACCCCGGTCAGCCAACCCGCCAGCAGATCCGATTCGGCCGCTGGGACGGCCACCGAATGCCGGGCCAGCCCTCGCAGGACCACAGCGGATTCTGTTGGGCCCGCGCCGAGTTCGGGGTCGGAGGCCAGCCTGGACAATCCCGTCTCGCAGAGCCCGGTCCAGGCGTCGCGATCGAAGACCTCCGGCAACCGGCGCGCGCCGACCCGGGCCTGGGCCGACCGGGTACCGATATCGTCGACGAGGTCGCGCAGATCGGCCAGTTCGGCATCGGCACCGGTGCCCGTGCCCGTGGCGAACACCCCACCCGAAAGCGTGCTCATCGCAATCCCATTCCCCGCGCGACGACACCGCGCAGTACCTCATTGGTCCCGCCGCGCAGGGTGAACATCGGCGAGTGCAGCCGGGCCTGCGCCAGCAGCGCCGCCAGCCGTGGATCGGCGGAGTCGACGTAGTCGAGCAGATCGTCGGCCAGATCGACGGACTCCTGTTCGAATCGGGTGCCCAGGTCTTTGACCAATGCGGCCTCGTTGGCCGCGGACTGTCCGGCCGCCAGGGCGTGCGCCACCGATACCGACAGCTGCCGCAGTGACACCAGCCGCGCCACCAGATCCCCGACATCGGCGGCGGTGCGGTCGTCGACTTCTTGGGCCGACAGTGCCCGCAACACCGCGAGCAGCAGCGGTGCCGTCGACAGGATCCGTTCGGGCCCACTGCGTTCGAAGGACAACTCGGCGGTCACCTGATGCCAGCCGTCGCCGATCTCGCCGAGCACGTCGGCGTCGGGGACGAAGACGTCGGCGAAGGTGGTCTCGTTGAAGTGGTGCGCGCCGTCCATCGTCACGATCGGCTCGATGGTCACGCCGTCGGCGCCGGTATCCACCAGCAGCTGACTGAAACCGGCATGCCGGTGCTCGGGGTCGGCTGGGCTGGTGCGGGCCAGTACGACGATCTGGTGGGCCAGGTGCGCACCGCTGGTCCACACCTTGCGGCCGTTGAGCACCCAGCCGCCGTCGGTGCGGGTGGCCCGGGTCGACGCGGCGGCCAGATCCGAGCCGGCCTGCGGTTCGCTCATCCCGATGGCGGAGTAGAACTCACCCGCCGCGATCCGCGGCAGGATGCGCATCCGCTGTTCTTCGGTGCCGTAACTGAGTAGTCCGGGCGCCACCTGCCGGTCGGCGAACCAGTGCGCGGCGACCGGGGCGCCGGCGAGCAGCAGCTCCTCGGTCACCACATAGCGGTGCAGGTGGCCCAGCTCGTGACCGCCGTAGCGCTTGGGGATGGTCAGTCCGAGGAATCCGGCCGCACCGAGCCGGGTGCTGAACGCCGGATCGGCACCGCACAGCCAGGAGTCGATAGCGGGTTCCCAACCGAATTCGGCCCGGTCGGCGACCAGGAACTCCCGCACCGAGGTGCGCAAGGCCAGCAATTCGGGCTCGCTGACGCATAAGGCGTCGAAACTGCTCACCGGGCCATTATGGCCGCGCCGTCAGCGGGCCGATGCACCGCCGTCGGCGGAAGGAGAACCCCGCACACGTTGATATTAGGCTACCCTAACTTCGAAGCGACGGTGGGAGGATCCGATGACGACGACGGGTGTGGGCGGCATGCTCCGGCAGGCGCGCAGCAGGATCGCGGCATTCCCGTATCCGCATCAGGCCGCTTTCCTGCTGGACAATCCGGTGCGCCGGGCCGTGGAGAATCCGGCGGCCGCAGTCGACACCATCGGGCTACGCGGTAACGAGCGCGTCCTGGAGCTCGGTTCCGGGGCGGGGTACTTCAGCGTCGAGATCGCCCGCCGGCTCACGACCGGCCGACTCGACCTGCTCGATATCCAGCCCCAGATGCTGCAGAAGGCCCGCCGCAAGCTCGCGCGGGCGGGATACCCCGATGTCGGCCTGCACGTCGGTGACGCCGCGTCGGTGTTGCCGTTCGGCGACGAGGTCTTCGATGTCGCGTTCCTGGCCGAGGTGATCGGCGAGGTGCGCGACCAGCGGGCATGCCTGCGCTCGCTGGCCCGGGTGTTGCGTCCACACGCCGTGCTGGTGTTCCACGAGGCGTTCCCCGATCCCGATCGACTCACGGTGGCCCAACTGCGGTCGCTCGCCGAACCCGAGGGCTTCGACTTCTGCGATGCGCGGGAAGGCAGATGGAAGGACACCGTGCGCTTCCGCAAGCGCGCCTGAATCCGGCGTTCCTGTCGGTGATCACGGCCATAATCGGCCCATGGCGACCATCTACTTCACCGCCTCGAGTCTCGACGGTTATGTCGTCGACGACGCGGGCAGCCTGGACTGGCTGACCTCGCGCACTGTCGATCCCCACGGCCCCTTCGGATACCAGGCGTTCAGCGAATCGGTGGGGTCGCTGGTGATGGGCTCGACGACCTATGAATGGCTGCTGGAACATCAGCCGGGGGACTGGATGTATCCGCAGCCGACCTGGGTGCTCACCCACCGGCCCGGCATCATCGCCGACGGACATCCGGTGCGCGTGCACCAGGGTTCGGTCGCCGATCTGCATCCGCAACTGGTGCACGCCGCGGCGGGCCGCGATGTCTGGGTGGTCGGCGGCGGCGACGTGGCCGGACAGTTCGTCGATGCCGGCCTGGTCGACGAGATGATCGTCTCGTACGCGCCGTGCAGCCTGGGGTCCGGCGCGAAGGTGCTGCCGATCCGTTCGGAATGGGTGCTGCAGTCCTCTGCGGTCAACGGCGAATTCGTCTGCGCGCGCTGGTCGCGGGCCACCTGAACAAGCCCCGATCGGCTCCGGCGCCTGTGGTTTAATGGAGAATCATGTTCTTCAAATCGGAGATTACGAATCCCGGGCGTTGCCGGTGAGCATATCGCTGCTGCTGGAGATGGCTGTCTCCGGTAACCCTGACCGGCCGGCGCTGGTATCCGGCGATGTTCGGCTGACCACCCAGGAGCTGTCCGACCTGGCCGATGGCGGTGCCGGCGTCATCGCCGCCTCGGGCTGCGAGCATGTCGCCTACATCGGCGCCGGCGGCGCCATGCTGCCGCTGCTGCTGTTCTCCTCCGCGCGTGCCGGACTGCCGTTCACCCCCATCAACTACCGGCTCTCCGCCGAGGGCATCCAGACGCTCATCGACCGGTTGCCCTCGGCGCTGGTCGTCGTCGATGCCCGCTACCGCGACATGATCGGCTCGGCTGGCAAGCTGGTGCTGGACTCCGATGATTTCCTGGCCGCGGCCCGCACCGCCGAGCCGGCCGCGGAGTTTCCCGACCCGGATGCCGTCGGTGTCGTGCTGTTCACCTCCGGCACCACCTCGGCCCCCAAAGCCGTCGAGCTGACGCACAACAACCTGACGAGTTACATCACCGGCACCGTCGAGTTCGACTCGGCTCAACCCGCCGACGCCGCGCTGATCTGTGTTCCGCCCTACCACATCGCCGGGGTGAGCGCGGCCCTGTCGAATCTCTATGCCGGCCGAAAAATGGTGTACCTGCCCAACTTCGACGCCGAGGAGTGGGTGCGCCTGGTCGCCGAGGAAGCGGTGACTACTGCCACGCTGGTGCCCACCATGCTGGGCCGGGTCGTCAAGGTTCTCGAGGCAGGCGGCCAGCGATTGCCGACCCTGCGCAACCTGGCCTACGGCGGATCCAAGGTGGGTCTGCCGCTGGTGCGCAAGGCGCTCGAACTGCTCCCTCATGTCGGCTTCGCCAACGCCTACGGGCTTACCGAGACCAGTTCGACGATCGCAGTGCTCACGCCCGACGACCATCGGGCCGCCCACGGCAGCGCCGACGCCGCACAGCGCCGCCGGCTCGGCTCGGTGGGCCGGCCTGTTCCCGGTATCGAGGTGCAGATCCGTGACGAGGCGGGCACGGTGCTCGGACCGGGGGAGACCGGTGAGCTTTTCGTACGTGGTGAGCAGGTCTCCGGCCGCTACACCGGTATCGGTTCGGTGCTCGACGAGCAGGGATGGTTTCCCACCCGCGATATCGCGATGCTCGACGACGAGGGTTATCTCTTCCTGGGCGGCCGCTCCGACGACACCATCATCCGCGGTGGCGAGAACATCGCGCCCGCGGAGCTGGAGGATGTGCTGATCGAGCATCCACATGTGCATGAGGTCGCGGTGGTGGGCGCCGAAGACCCGGACTGGGGCCAGGCCATCGTGGCGGTCGTCGTCCCGGCCCCGGGTGTCACACCGGATCCCGACGAACTCCGTGAACATGTGCGTAAGACGTTGCGCGGTTCGCGCACACCCGACCGGGTGGTGTTCCGCGACGAATTGCCCACGAACGCCACCGGTAAGGTGCTTCGCCGGGAGATCGTGGCGAGCCTCGGCACCGCCACCGCCGACAACTAGTCAGCTCGAAGAAGAGGACGAAAACCTATGGTGAAGAACGGATCCCGCTTGCAGAGCCAGGTCGACGACACGCAGGTGATAGTCGTCAAGACCGCCGACTCACTCGACGATCTGCGCTGCGGTGGTACCCCGATGGTGGCGTTGGACGCCGAGAAGTCCCCGGCCGACATCGATCCCAACCTGGCCACCGGTGCGCTGATGGGTAAGCGCTATGTCGACGACGCAGGCGCCGAGGTGCTCGTCACCAAGGCCGGCCAGGGCACGCTGTCGATCGGCGAGACCCCACTGGTCCTCAAAGAGGCCAAACCGCTGCCCGCCAGCGACTGACCGCAGCCGACTGATCTAGGCCTCGGTCCGCCGGACGAAATCCCTTGCCTTGATCAGGAATTCGACTTGGTTCGCCACATCGTGCAGTGGCTGGAAGCTGCGGGTCGAACGGCACAGCACCACCGCGCCCTCCATTGCCGATATGCACATGTTGGCCAGTGAATCGGCCTCGGCCTGACTGAACCCGTCGGCTGTGAAGGCCTTGGCCTGCGCCGATCGCCAGCGGATGAAGATATCGCCGGCCACATCGGTCAGCGGAGGATCGTCCTGCGCCGAACCGATGGCGGCCGCCACCACGGGGCAGCCGGCCGTGAAGTCGCTGTCGGAGAGCACCTGTTCCCAGAAGTCGACGAACTCCCGGACCAGCGGCAGTGCGCCGCGACCGCTGGCCGCGTCGATGCGTGCGGTTATCGCCGCGCCGGCGAAACGCAACGCCTCACCGAGCAGTTGCGTGCGGCCGCCGGGGAAATGGTGATACACCGAGCCGCGTGGCGCGCCGCTGCGGTTGAGAACCGCGTCGATCGTCACCCCTGCCGCGCCGCGTTCGCGCATCAGCGCGGCGGCGCTCACCAGCATCTTGTGCCTGGTCGAGCCTTGTTTGGTGGGCTGCAACGGCTGCTCCGCCTCAGATGGCGGCGGCCTCTTCGGTGCCGCGCGCATCCTGGTCCAGCGTGCGGCGGGCGACCATCCGGGGTGCCGACAGGCCGAGGATGCGCCGGCGGGGTTCGGGCGCCTGCTGGGTCAGCCGAAAACCAGCGATGTTGAGTTCGAACTCCCACATCAGGGCCTCCTCGGGGAAGATTATGCAATGCATCATATCTTTGCGGGGGGCCCGCTGGCAATCGCAGTATCTATCGTGCTTGTGCTCGGATATCCTCCCTTTCTTTTGGCGTGATTATGTCTCGTTGCATAACCGCTGCGGTTCGGTGTTTCGGCGCGCAGAATGGCTTTGCGTCTGATCAGCGTCGTCAAGCCCGGTTTACGGTGACCTGAGTCGGGTTACGCTCAGCGCAGCAAACCGGGAGGCGCAGGCAGTGGGCCACTACAAGAGCAATATCCGTGATCTGGAGTTCAACCTCTTCGAGGTGCTGGCCCTGGAAAAAGTGCTGGCCGGCGGGGAATTCGGCGACCTCGACACCGATACGGTGCACGAGATGCTCAGCGAGGCCGCCCGGCTGGCGGAGGGACCGCTGGCCGACTCCTTCGCCGAAACCGACCGGCACCCGCCCACCTTCGACCCCGACACGCACGTGGTGTCGATCCCCGAGCCGTTCAAGAGGTCGCTGCGCGCCTGGCGGGAGGCCGAGTGGTTCCGCGTCGGTCTCGACGAGCAGGTGGGCGGCGTATCCGCGCCGGCCATGGTCGCCTGGGCCATCAACGAACTGCCGCTGGGCGCACAGCCCGCCGCGTTCATGTACCTGGCCGGTCCGGTGCTGTCCAACATCCTCTACCACATTGGCAACGAAGAGCAGAAGCGTTGGGCGGCACTGGGAATCGAGCGCAACTGGGGTGCGACGATGGTGCTCACCGAACCCGACGCCGGATCCGACGTCGGCGCCGGGCGCACCAAAGCGGTCCAGCAAGCCGACGGCACCTGGCACTTGGACGGGGTCAAACGCTTCATCACCAACGGTGACTCCGACGACCTGTTCGAGAACATCGTCCACATGGTGCTGGCCCGCCCGGAAGGCGCCGGGCCCGGCACCAAGGGTCTTTCGCTGTTCTTCGTGCCGAAGTTCCACTTCGATCGCGAGACCGGTGAACCCGGCGAGCGCAACGGCGTCTACGTCACCGGCCTGGAACACAAGATGGGCCTCAAGGCGTCGGCGACCTGCGAGCTCACCTTCGGCCAGCACGGCACCCCGGCCGTCGGCTGGCTGGTCGGCGATCGGCATGACGGTATCGCGCAGATGTTCAAGGTCATCGAGTACGCCCGGATGATGGTGGGCACCAAGGCGATCGCCACGCTGTCGACCGGTTACCTCAATGCGCTGGAGTACGCCAAGAGCCGTATCCAGGGCGCGGACCTGACCCAGATGACCGACAAGACCGCGCCGCGGGTGACGATCCTGCATCACCCCGATGTGCGGCGGGCGCTGCTGACCCAGAAGGCCTACGCCGAAGGTCTGCGTGCGCTCTATCTCTACACCGCGGCGCACCAGGACGAGGCGGCCGCCGCCGTCGTCTCCGGCGCCGACGCCGAGATGGCCGGCCGGGTCAACGACCTACTGCTGCCGATCGTCAAGGGTGTCGGCTCCGAGCGCGCCTACCAATGCCTGACCGAGTCGCTGCAGACCTTCGGTGGCTCGGGCTACCTGCAGGACTACCCCCTCGAGCAGTACATCCGGGACGCCAAGATCGACTCGCTCTACGAGGGCACCACCGCCATCCAGGCGCAGGACTTCTTCTTCCGCAAGATCGCCCGCGATCACGGTGGTGCGCTGGCACATGTGGTGGCTCAGATCGAGGCCTTCCTGCAGGCCGCCGACGCCCATCCGGAACTGGCCACGGCGCGCGCCGTGCTCGCCGCGGCACTCGAGGACACCAAGGCGATGGCGGGAACCCTCACCGGATTCCTGATGTCCTCCCAGGACGATCCGCGCAACCTCTACCGGCTCGGACTGGAGTCGGTGCGCTTCCTGCTGGCCGTCGGGGATCTGCTGATCGGGTGGCTGCTGTTGACCCATGCCGAGGTTGCGCTGGCCGCCATAGCCGCCGATCCGGAGTCCTCAGATGTGCCGTTCTATCGCGGAAAGGTCGTCACGGCAACATTTTTCGTCAAGAATGTGCTGCCCCGGCTGAGCGCGGAACGCCGCATCGCCGAGACCTCGGACCTCGCGGTCATGGATCTCGACGAAGCGGCCTTCTAACCAAGGGCTCGGACTAGGTGACCTCGATGACCATCGCGGCGCCCATACCGCCGCCGGCACACATCGAGATCACGCCGATACCGCCGCCGCGGCGGCGCAGCTCGTAGATCGACGAGGTCACCATGCGGGCGCCGGTGGCTGCGATCGGGTGGCCCAGGCTGATGCCGGAGCCGTAGACGTTGACGATGTCCTCGTCGAGACCCAACTGCCGGGTGCAGGCCACGGCCTGGGCGGCGAAGGCCTCGTTGATCTCGAACAGCGCGACATCGGAGAGCTTGCGGCCGGCCAGTTCCAGCGCCTTCGGGATGGCGTAGATCGGGCCGCTGCCGGTGCGCTTCGGTGGCACGCCGACCTGCGACCAGGACAGGATGTGCGCCAGCACCTCCTGATCGGTGTCCGGCGCGGCCAATGCCACCACGGCGGCGGCGTCGTTGGTGCCCGAAGAGTTGCCCGCGGTGACCGAGAAGCCCTCGATCTCGGGATGCAGGACCTTCAGGCCCGCCAGCGTCTCCATCGAGGTGCTGCGGCGCGGGTGCTCGTCCTCGGCGAAGGTGATGAAGGAACCGTCGGCCTGCTTGACCTGGATGGGGACGATCTCGTCGACGAAGGATCCGGCGTCGACGGCCTTGACGGCACGCTGATGACTGCGCAGCGCCCAGGCGTCCTGGTCTTCCCGGGTCAGGCCGTATTCGACGGCGCAGTTGTGCGCCACCGTGATCGACATGTCGAACGGTGGTGCGTCCGGGGTGTCGATCGGGTTCGACATCGGCGCCCACCGGGTGTAGTCGTCGGCTTCTTTGCCGGTGGTGAACGGTTTGCGCTTGAGGAACTGCGGCATGGTCGACAGCGATTCCATCCCGCCGGCCAAGATCGCGCTGCTCATACCGGAGGCGATCTGACCGGCACCGAAGGCGATGGCGGCCAGGCTGGAGGCGCACTGCCGGTTGACCGCGGCGCCGGGGATGGTCTCGAAACCCAGGTCGACCGCAATGTAGCGGGCGCTGTCGCCGCCACCCTGCAGGCTCTCGGCCAGCACCAGGTCGTCGAAATCGGTGGGCGCCAGCCCGGAGCGTTCGACGGCGGCGGCCACGATCGGCTTGGCCAGTTCGATCGGCTCGGTGTTGGCCAGCGTGCCTTTGCGGGCGGTGCCGATCGCGGTGCGGGCGGCTGCGATGATCGCGGCCTTGCTGCTTGAAGGCATGGGAACTCCGTGGACTCACGCGCCGAAACGCACTCCTGGTTTACAGAAATCCATATTACCGTAACGCTGCGACGTGTCGATAGTGCCCCCCGACCGCAAACATCTGGACGAATCGGGTGTGCGTGCCGCCCTGACCGGGTAAGAACCGGACAGACCCGCGGTGCCGCGGTGTCCGGCTATCAGGTCGGGGCCGCACGCCGCGTGAAAGGCGCAGGCGATGGGGCACTACAAGAGCAACGTCCGCGACTTGACATTCAACCTGTTCGAGCTCCTCGAACTCGAAAAGACCTTGGATGGTGGGACTTTCGGCGACCTGAGCGGTGCCGACGTCCGGCGCATGCTCGACGCGGCGGCCGCCGACGCAGAGGGACCGCTGGCCGATGCCTTCGCCGACGGCGACCGTCGGCCGCCGATCTTCGACCCGCTGGCGCATTCGGTGTCGCTACCTGAGACCTTCAAGGAATCGGTGCTGGTGTGGCAACGCGGGCGGTGGGCGTGTACGGGCCTGCCGGTGGAGATCGGTGGCGTGCTGGCACCGGCAACGGTGCGCTGGGCCATCAACGAGTTCCTGGTCGGCGGGCAGCCCGCGGCATTCTTCTACCTCGACGGCCCGCCGATGATGGAGGTGCTCTACCACGTCGGCAACGAGCAGCAGCGCCACTGGGCCGCCCTGGCGGTGCAGCGCAACTGGGGCGCCACCATGGTGCTCACCGAACCCGACGCCGGCTCCGACGTCGGCGCCGGGCGCACCCGCGCCGTCGAACAACGCGACGGCAGCTGGCATCTGGACGGCATCAAACGCTTCATCACCTCCGGCGACTGCGATGACCTGTTCGAGAACATCGCCCACCTGGTGCTGGCCCGTCCCGTCGGTGCGGCACCGGGGACCAAGGGCCTGAGCCTCTTCCTGGTACCCAAGTTCCTGCCAGACCCGGTGACCGGGGCACCGGGAGAACGCAACGGCGTCTACGCCACCGGCCTGGAACACAAGATGGGCCTGACGGCATCGGCCACCTGTGAGCTGAGCTTCGGTCGGCACGACCGGCCCGCGGTAGGTTATCTCGTCGGCGACACCCACAACGGTATCGCCCAGATGTTCAAGGTCATGGAGTTCGCCCGAATGGCGGTGGGCACCAAGGCGATATCGACGTTGTCGACCGGCTACCTCAACGCGCTGGCCTTCGTCCGTGCACGCCCCGGCGGCCTGGACGACGCCGAGGTGCGCCGGTCGCTGCTGACGCAGAAGGGCTACGCCGAGGGCATGCGGGCGCTCTACCTCTACACCGCGGCACACCAGGACGACGATGCCGGGCAGATCGTGTCGGGCGCCGACCATGACATGGCCCGAGCCGTCAACGACCTGCTGCTACCGGTGGTGAAGGGGATGGGCTCGGAGCGGGCGTATCAATGCCTGGCCGAATCGCTGCAGCTCCTCGGTGCCGTCGGCTACCTGCAGGACCACCCCATCGAGCAGTACGTCCGCGATGCCAAGATCGACTCGCTCTACGAGGGCACCACCGCCATCCAGGCGCAGGATCTGTTCTTCCGCAAGATCATTCGTGACGGTGGCCGGGCGCTGGCGCATATCACCGACCGCATCGAGGGTTTCCTGCGCGACCCCGCGGGCCGGCCCGAGCTCGCCGCCGCGCGCACGCTGCTGGCCACGGCGCTGGCCGACATCCGTGCCATGGTGACCGCACTGTCCGGCTACCACCGGCGGTCGGCTGCCGAGCCGCGCGAGATCTACCGCGTGGGCCTCGGATCGGTGCCGTTCCTGCTGGCACTCGGTGACCTACTGGTCGGCTGGCTACTGCTGTGGCAGGCCGAGACCGCGCTGGTCGCCCTCGACGCCGGCCCGACCGAGGCGGACGTGGCGTTCTATCGCGGAAAGATCGCCGCGGCAACGTTCTTCGCGAAATCGGTGCTGCCACGGTTGGCCGCGGAACGTCGCATCATCGAGACCATCGACCTCACCGTGATGGATATCGGCGAGGACGCCCTGTGACTGCTCAGCGGGGCTCGTTCCTCGCCCCGCATCGTCGTCAGGCCGGCGTATAGCCGAACGGGAGCAGGATGCTCTTCGCCTCGGTGTAGGCCTCGATACCCTCGGGTCCGTTCTCGCGTCCGATGCCGGAGTTCTTGTAGCCACCGAACGGTGCACCCGGATCGAAGGCGTACATGTTGACCGCGTAGGTGCCGGTGCGGATCTTGCGGGCGATCTGCAGCGCCTTGTCGTTGTCCTTGGTGTAGACACTGCCGGCCAGGCCGTAGACCGAGTCGTTGGCGATGCGCACCGCGTCGTCCTCGTCGTCGTAGGGGATCACCGCGAGCACGGGCCCGAAGATCTCCTCCTGGGCGATGGTCATCGAGTTGTCGACGTCGGCGAAAACTGTCGGCTGGACGAACCAGCCGCTGTCCAGACCCTCGGGACGGCCACCGCCGGTGACGATGCGGGCGCCTTCTTCGACGCCCTTCTTGATGTAGCCCTCGACGCGCTCGCGCTGCTTCTCCGAGATCAGCGGTCCGATCATCGCCGCGGCGTCATCAGGCAGGCCGACCGGCATCGCGGCGACGGCGGCGGACAACTTTTCGACGACCTCGTCGTAGCGCGAGCGCGGTGCCAGGATGCGGGTCTGCCCCACACACGCCTGGCCGCAGTTCATCAGCCCGGAGAACACCAGCATCGGCAGCGTCGAATCCAGGTCGGCGTCTTCGAGGATGATGGCCGCCGACTTGCCGCCCAGCTCCAGCGTGCACGGCTTGAGCTTTTCGGCCGCCAGCTTTCCGATCTCCTTGCCGACACCGGAGCTGCCGGTGAAGGTGAACTTGTCCAGCTCGGGGTTGGCGGTCAGGGCGCGGCCGGTATCGGGGCCGCCGGGCACGATCGAGAGCACACCCTCGGGCAGGCCGGCCTCGGCGAAGGCCTCAGCCATCGCGAAAACCGACAACGGGGTCTCGGACGCCGGTTTGAGCACGACGGTGCAACCGGCCAGCAGGGCGGGGCCCAGCTTGTTGGCGGCCAGGAAGAACGGCACATTCCAGGCTGTCACGGCGCCGACGACACCGATCGGCTCCTTGACCACCAGGGTCTGGCCGTAGATGCCGTCGCGGATGTCCTGCCAGGTGAACTTGTCGGCGGCACCCACGAAATAGTTGAAGGACGACATCGCGGCGCCGTACTGCATCATGTCGACGATCGTCGGCGGCTGGCCGGTCTCGGCGGCCAGCAGGAACTTCAGCTCGTCGCCGCGCTCCTCCATGATCTTGACCGCCCGGCCCAGCACCTCGGCCCGCTCGGCAGGTGAGAGGTGCGGCCACGGTCCGTCGTCGAAGGCCTTGCGCGCGGCGGCGCAGGCGGCGTTGACATCGGCCTCGGTGGCCAGCGGCACCCTTCCGACCAATTCGCCGGTGGCCGGGGAATGGACCTCGATGATCTCCGACGTCGCGGGCTCGACCCACTTGCCGCCGATGAAGAGCTTGTCCCAGGTCGTCTTGAATGCCGTGCTCTGCGTCATGGCGCCACACTACCTATCTCGGGGCAAAACGAGAACATGTTCCAATCAAGTAATTCTCAGGGTGAAAGAACGAGCACCAGATTGCTCACCAGGAACTCCCGTAGCACCGGAACCGACGTCATCCACCAGGCCCATCGCGGGTGGTAGCGGGGGAATGCGGCGACCAGCGCGCCGGTGGCGGCGGCCCAGTCCACACCATCGGCCGCCGACACCTCGAAAAGTGACGAGCCGTAGTTGTTCTTCGGCGGATGGCCGTGTTTGCGGGTATAGCGGGCCGCGGCCCGGGCCCCGCCGAGGTAATGCGTCAGGCCCATCTCGTGCCCGCCGAACGGTCCCAGCCACACCGTGTAGGACAGGATCGCCAGGCCGCCCGGGCGGGTGACGCGCAGCATCTCGGCACCCAGCTGCCACGGGCGGGGCACATGCTCGGCGACGTTCGACGACAGGCAGATGTCCACGCTGTCGTCGGCGAACGGCAGCGCCGTGCCCGACGCCCGGACGAAGACCCCGCTGCGACGCCCGGTTCCCGGGGCGGCGTGCATCTCCCGCGGGTCGGGCTCGACGCCGATATAGGCCATCCCGCGGGCGGCGAACGCATCGGCGAAATATCCCGGCCCGCCGCCGACGTCGAGTACTGTGCGGCCCGCCGCGGGTCCGGCGCCGGAGCCCTCCCACAGATCGCCCACCATCAGGGCCGTGTCGGCGGCCAGCGCCCCGTAGAACCGGGCCGGATCGCGCTGCTCGAAGCGGAACTCCGACAACAACCGGACCGAGCGTGCCAGCGTCGCCCGGTCGGCGAACAGGTCGGTCGCGCCCACCCGGGTCACAGTAATGGCGGCGCCGCGCGGCGCGGTTAGGCTGGTCGGGATATGTCCTCAGATCCCGTGCGCTCGGTGCTGCTGCTGTGCTGGCGCGACACCGGCCACCCGCAAGGGGGCGGCAGTGAGGCTTATGTGCAGCGCATCGGCGCGCAACTGGCCCGCGCCGGCGTGCGGGTGACGCTGCGTACCGCGCGCTATCCGGGTGCACCGCGGCGCGGTGTGATCGACGGCGTCCGGATAAGCCGCGGCGGCGGGCCCTACTCGGTGTACATCTGGGCCGGCCTGGCGATGGTGGCGGCCCGGTTGGGGCTGGGGCCGCTGCGCGACGCCCGCCCCGACGTCGTGGTCGACACCCAGAACGGTATTCCGTTCCTGGCCCGGCTGGCCTACGGCCGCCGATCGGTGGTGCTGGTGCACCACTGCCATTACGAACAGTGGCCGGTGGCCGGCCGGTGGACCGGGAAGTTCGGCTGGTTCGTCGAGTCCCGGCTCTCGCCGTGGCTGCACCGGCGCAACCAGTACGTCACGGTGTCGTTGCCGTCGGCGCGTGACCTCACCGACCTCGGGGTGGACGCCGAACGGGTCGCGGTGGTGCGCAACGGTCTCGACGACGCACCGGGTCACACGCTGCTGGCTCCCCGCTCGGCCACACCTCGGGTGGTGGTGTTGTCCCGGCTGGTGCCGCACAAGCAGATCGAGGACGCGCTGCACGCCGTCGCGGTGCTGCGCGACCGCATCCCTGCGTTGCATCTGGACATCGTCGGTGGCGGCTGGTGGCATCAGCAGCTCGTCGACCATGCCGCCGCACTCGGTATCGCCGATGCCGTCACCTTTCACGGCCATGTCGACGACGCCGCCAAACATCAAGTGGTGCAGCGCTGTTGGGTGCAGCTGCTGCCGTCCCGTAAAGAGGGCTGGGGTCTGGCGGTCATCGAAGCGGCCCAGCACGCGGTGCCCACCATCGGCTACCGCAACTCCGGTGGCCTGACCGATTCGATAGTCGACGGTGTCACCGGGCTGCTCGTCGACGACCGTCACGAACTGGTCGGCCGGCTCGCCGACCTGCTCGACAACCCGGTGCTACGCGACGAACTGGGCCGCAAGGCGCAGGCCCGTTCCGCCGAGTTCTCCTGGGTGCAGAGCGCCGAGGCGATGCGCGAGGTGCTCGACGCCGTGCACGCCGGTCGCCGGGTGTCCGGCCTGGTCTAACCGGGCTGTTCGGTGCGCCGCCGGGTCGCAAGACCGGTGGCGCCCACCGCCAGCATCGCCAGCCACACCACATGTGCGGCCACCACCGTCCGGCGCCGGCCCGCGTCGGCACCCGCGGTGGCCCCGCCGACCGAATACAGGGTCAGATCGGCATCCCGGTAGGCGACCGGCAGGCCCGCCAGAGTGCTTGCCGCATGGCCGGTTTCGCCCGGGGTACCCGATTCCACCACAACCCAGCCGACCCCGGCCTCGGCGAGCGCGCCGGCATCGGCCCCGGCCAGCAGCAGCTGCTGTACGGCCCGGGCGCGCCCACCCTCACCGGGGACGGTCTGCCCGGCGATCAGCAGGTCGCCGGTCGACAGCGTCTCGGCGCGTATCCAGCGCGGCAGCGGGTCGAGCACCGGAGCCGGGCCGGCCCAGCCGAACTCGCGCATGGAATCCGCAGGCAGCACCGCGACGGTGCGGGGATCGGCGTTGATCGCCGCGGCGACCGCGGCCCACCCGGACGGATACCGCACCGCGGTCACCTTGCCCCAGACACCCCATGCCAGATCGGGGAGCACCGCGATGAGCACCACGCAGCCCACCGCGCCGATCAGTGCGGGCCGCACCCGGCGTAGGGCCAGGACCGCGCCGGCCGCGGCGACGGCGTATCCGGGCATTGCCAGCGCGACCCACTTCTGACCGTCCCGCAGCACGCCCAGACCCGGTACCGCCTCCACCACCGCACGCAGCACGGTCAGGCCGGGCCCGCTGGCCGCCAGCGCGGGGGCCAGCACGGCAACAGCCGCCAGCAACAGCAGTGGTCGCGCCGCCGGACGGCGGCCCGCAACCGTCAGACCGGTCAGCACCAGCCCGAGCAGCACGGCCGTCGCCACAACCGCGAAACCCGTTGTGCGCGAGCCCGGTACCGCATCGGCATTCCAGATGCCACCCAGCCCGGCCAGGCTGCCCAGCGTGCCCAGCAGCGGTTCGGCACGCGCGGCGAACGCGTTGATACCCGGCGCACCGGAGGCCTGATAGGCCGACAACGAGCCGGTCAGCGCCGAGGCCGTCAACCACGGCAGCGCCGCCACCGCGGCCAGTGCCACCGTGGTCGCCGCGCACAGCCAGCGCGGCCGGCCCGTCCCGGGCGCCGCAACACAGACCAGGGCCACCACCGTCGCCAAGATCAGACCGGTCGGTGTCAGGCCGGCCAGCGCCAGCCAGAACGCCAGCTCCCGCCAGCCGGTGCCCGCGCCGCGAAGCCGCAACATCGCCGTCGCGGCCCACGGCAGGCAGCCATAGCCCACCAGCAGACTCCAGTGCCCCTGCAGAAGCCGTTCGGCGACATACGGATTCCAGATCGCCACGGTGGCGGCGATGAACTGGCCGGGCAGTGCGGCCTCGGGCAGCAGCGCCGTACACAACCGGGCCGCACCCCAGCCTGCCAGCCACAACCCGGCCACCAGCAGCACCTTGACCAGTACACCGCCATCGACGAACCGGGTGGCCAGCGCTATCGCGAAATCCTGCGGGACGGCCCGCGGCGCGGCGTCGGTAAGGCCGAGCGCGGCATCGGTCGGATACGCCCGCGGTGTCGACACCGCGTCGCGCAAAAGCAGATAACCCGGGGCCAGTAACGGCGCGGTGATGACCAGGGCCAGCACCAGCGCGTACCCCGGCACCGCCGCGCGATCGAGGCGGGGCATGGGCGGATTACGCCCGGTCAGGCGGGCCTTGATCTGGGTGCAGGTCCGGCCGCTGAGCGGGCAGCTTCTCCGTTGCGGCCTCCGCCGCAGGCATGGGCCCGGTGTCCGGGTCGTGGCGCCCGAACAGTCCGCCTTCGGATCCGTCGAGCCCCGGATCGATCAGGGTGGACTCCACTCGCAGGCTGAACGATGCCAGCAGCGCGCCGGCCACCAGCATCACCAGGCCGGCGGCGGTGAACGTGATGGGCAGGATGCGCGACCACAATCCGATGCGGTCCCGCTCGTCGCGGGCCGCGGCGACCTGGGCCTCGACGGTCTCCTCGGTCGAGGTCACCGTGTAGTCGGCCAGCGCCATCTCGGGCTTGAGCGCCTCGCGGGCGTAGTAGTGGTTGGCGTGCTCCTCGGCCTTGACGATGGTGCCCGACACCGGGTCCACCCAGAAGGTCCGCTGTGCGGCGTAGTAGCGCGTCATGGTGACCGGTTCGTACGGATCGCCCGGCAGGCCCCACAGCTCGGCACGCGCGGTGACCACACCGTCCTCGTCGTTGTCGTAGAGCGAGGCGTACTTGATCGGCTCGACCAGCTTGCCGTCGGCGTCGTAGCCGACATTCTGGGTGAACCGGTAGGTGGTGAGACCGTTGACATCCTCTTCGCCCTCGTAGTTGGCGTCGAACGCCTTCTGCGCGATCGGGTCGAAGTACGGGTAGGTCTTCTTCTCGGTGTTGAACGGGAACCGGTAGGACAGGCCGTCGTGCGGCAGCGCGATGTTGGTGGCCGGTTTGGTGTCGCCGATGCTGCGCGGCTTCTGCACCGAGCCACCCGGGTGGGTGTCATCGGAGACCGCCATGGCGGTGGCCCGGTTGAGCGTCACCGTGTCGACCATGGCCAGCAGCAGACCGTTGTCCTGCTGACGGTCGGCGCGGCGCACCGAGGTGCCCACCTGGAAGGTGACCACATCGGCGTTGGCGGGGCTCTCGACGCTGAACTGCTGCTGGGAGACCAGCGGGATGTCCTTGTCGACGACGAACTTCTCCCCGGACAGCGACGCCGGGTCCAGCGCCGTGCCGTTGCCGTTGGCAACCAGAGAAGCGTTGACGTCGAGCGGAATGCGCTTGATCTTGCCTGCGGTGTACGTCGACAGCAGCAGCGCGGCGATCAGCAGTGCTGCTCCCACGCCCAGCAAGCCGCACGCGGCGATACGCAACATGACTGCTCGGTTCACGTTCTGCGTACCCAACCTTTCCGGTCCAGCGGAGGCAAACCCGCAGATAAAAATTCAACAGCCGACCCTAACAGCACAAACTAAGTCACCGACTTAGTTGTCCGTGTGGGTTACCCGGCCTGTCGACCGGCACACTGGGGTGCGTGAATGACAGCCAGGTGGGCGGGACGCGCAGTTTCCTGCCCGCGGTCGAGGGCCTACGCGCCTGTGCGGCGATCGGTGTGGTCATCACCCACGTGGCCTTCCAGACCGCGCAGTCCTCCGGGATCAGCGGACGGCTGCTGAGCCGGTTCGACATGGCGGTGGCGGTCTTCTTCGCGCTTTCGGGATTCCTGCTGTGGCGCGGCCACGCCGCCGCGGCCCGCGGACTGCGGCAATCCCCGCGTGCGGGTCACTACCTGCGGTCGCGCATCGTGCGCATCATGCCGGGTTACCTGGTGGCCGTCGTGGTGATCCTGCTGCTGCTCCCGGACGCCAGGGGCGCCAGTTCGACGGTGTGGCTGGCAAATCTGAGCCTGACCCAGATCTACGTGCCGCTGACACTGACCGCCGGACTGACCCAGATGTGGAGTCTGTCGGTGGAGGTGACCTTCTACCTGGTGCTGCCGCTGCTGGCGCTGTGCGCGCGAGGGCTGCCGGTGCGCGCCCGGGTACCGGTCATCGCGATGGTCGCGGTGGCGAGCCTGGCGTGGGGTCTGCTGCCGATCCACACCCCGGCCGGGGTGAACTTCCTGAACTGGCCACCGGCGTACGCGTCGTGGTTCGCCGCGGGCATGCTGCTGGCCGAATGGACCGTCAGCCCGTTCGGCCGGGTGCACCGGCTGGCCCGCAACCGGCTGCTGATGGCCGCGATCGCCGTGGTCGCCTACCTGATCGCGGCGTCGCCGCTGGCCGGACCCGAAGGGCTGACACCGGCCACGCTGGGCCAGTTCGTGGTGCGCACCGCGATGGGCGCCGTGCTGGCGGGCGTGCTGCTGGCGCCACTGGTACTCGATCACCCCGACACCGAACACCGGATCCTGGGCAGCCGGGTGATGGTGACGCTGGGCCGCTGGTCCTACGGCCTGTTCGTCTGGCATCTGGCGGCGCTGGCGATGGTTTTCCCGGTGGTGGGCCGATTCGTGTTCAACGGCGATATGCCGGTGGTGTTGGTGCTGACGCTGGTCTTCGGGTTCGCGATGGCCGCGGTGAGCTACGCCCTGGTGGAAAATCCCTGCCGGCAGGCGTTGCGGCGGTGGGAGTACCGCCGCGCCGACCGGATCACGCCGTTGGACTCCTCGGTCACTGATTCGCCGGAGCCTGCCGTCGCGCAATGACCTCGTCGCGCACCGCGCTGCGCCGGGCCTTGCCGGCCTCGTCGCGTAACGGGTGGTCGACGAATTCGACCGTGCGCGGCACCTTGTGCGCCTCCAGCCGCTCGGCGACGAACTCGCGCACCGAGGCCTCGTCCACACCGGTGGCGCCCGGCACGGGTTGCACCAGGGCGTAGGGGACCTGTCCGAGATCCTCGTGTGGCACGCCGACGACGAGTGCCGACTGCACACCGGGATGCGCCAGCAGTGCGCCCTCGATCTCGGCGGGGTAGGTGTTCTTACCGCCCACGGTGAACATGTCGACGCGGCGGTCCGACAGATACAGGTATCCGTCGGCGTCGAAATAGCCCAGATCGCCCAGCGAGTCCCAGCCGTCCCGGGTTTTGGCGCTCGCCCCGATGTAGCGGTAGGTGGGTGCGCTGCCCTGCGCCCGCCGCATGTATACCTCGCCGACCTCACCGGGGGCGCATTCGTTGCCGTCGTCGTCGAGCACCTTCATCTCGCCGGTGACGACCCGGCCCACCGAACCCCGATGGGCCAGCCATTCGGTGCCCGACAGCACCGCGAGCGCCTGAAGTTCGGTGCCGCCGTACATCTCCCAGACCGTCTCCGGCCCGACGAGGTCGATCCAGGCCTGTTTGACCGACGGCGGACACGGCGCCCCGACATGCCAGAGCCGCCGGATCGAGGACAGGTCGTAGGCGCCCGGATCGCCATGGTAGGCCGGTAACACGCGGTGCATGATTGTCGGCACGGTGGCCAGATAGTTGACCCGGTGCTCGGTGATCAGCCGCAGGAACTCGTGTGGATCGAAACGCGGCATGACCACCAGGTGATGACGCATCAGCAGCGCAACGGTGGCGCTGATCATCCCGGTGTTGTGCGACATCGGTACCGAGAGCAGGCTGACATCGCCCTCCTGGGCGCCCAGCGCTTGTCCGAAAAGCGTTCCGGGATAACGACTGTCGCCACCGACCTCGATGAGTTTGGGTCGCCCCGTGCTACCTCCCGATGCCATCGCCTTCCACGCCGGCGACACCGCTTCCGGTAGCGGTGCATCGGAGTGGTCGGCCGGTAGTGTGAAATCCGCTGGGATGCTGGGTATTTCGCCGTTCGGATCGGCACGTCCGACGATCAGTGCGCGCGGACGCAGTGCCAGGATGGCCTCGAACTCGGGTTGCGGCAGCCGGGCCGGCAGCGGCTGCGGCACCGCGCCCAGCTTCCAGCAGGCGATGCAGGCCTGCAGGTATTCGATGGAGTTGCCCAGCGTGATGGTCACGTAGTCGCCGACCCCGACCCCCCGATCGGCGAACGCCCGGGCCAGCGCGTTGGTCTGCGATTCCAGTTCGGCGCGGGTGACGGTGCGGCCCGCGCAGGTGATCGCGGGCTCATCGCCGAACTGTTCGGCGATGAGCCGCAGTTGGGTGCTGATCGGAGCGATGGGTGTCGTCATCGATAACCGCCCTGGACCGAGAAGATGCGGCGAGGGTTGTCCACCAGCATGGTGTGGATCTGCTCCTCGGTGACTCCGCGCTCCCGCAGGGCGGGCAGCACATCGTGATGGATGTGCAGGTAGTGCGAATTGGGCAGTGCCATGGCGGTCATCTCGTCGGGCAGGGCGTCGAAATAACACCAGGCGTCGTGCGAGAGCACCATCTGCGTGGCGTGCCCGCGCTCGCACATCCGGGCGACGGTGTCGACCCGCTCCTCGAACGGCAGGTAGACGTCGATACCGAAGCGGTCCATCCCGATATAGGAGCCGGCCGCGACGAGCTCCTCCAGATAGCCGATATCGGTGGTGTCACCGCAGTGCCCGATCACCACCCGGGACAGGTCCACGCCCTCCTCGGCGAAGATGCGTTGCTGTTCCAGACCGCGCCGGGTCTCGGCGTGGGTGTGCGTCGAGATCGGCACACCGGTCTGGCGGTGCGCGGCCGCCACGGCGCGCAGCACCCGTTCCACACCGGGCGTCACACCGGGTTCGTCGGTGGCGCATTTGAGGATCGCGGCCTTGATACCGGTGCCGGCGATGCCCTCGGTGATATCGCGGACGAACATCTCGGTCATCGGTTCCGGGCCGTCCAGCACGGTTCCCGGCCCGCGGAAGTGAAAGGCCATCGGCAGGTCGTTGTAGGTGTAGAGCCCGGTGGCCACCACGATGTTGAGCTCGGTTTCCGCGGCGATCCGCGCGATACGCGGCAGGTAGCGCCCCAGCCCGATGACCGTGAGGTCGACGACGGTGTCCACCCCTGCGGCCTTGAGCGCGTTGAGGCGGGTGACGGCATCGGCCTCCCGCGCCGCCTCGTCACCGAAACTCTCCGGATAGTTCTGGGTCAGCTCGGTGGTCATGATGAAGACGTGCTCGTGCATGAGGGTCACACCGAGCGCGTCGGTGTCGAGCGGGCCGCGCGCTGTCTCTACCTGGGTCACAGCGCCGATGCTAGGTCGGTCTACCTACCGGTTTCGGGTAAACGCCGAAATCGACGAAATGGCGCGTCCTACTCGCACTTTCACGCCGAATCGGGCGTTTCGGCGGGTGGGCGGCCGGGCCAGTCGATGGCCGAGGCCACCAGCAGGGCGATGCTGAGGGCGGCGAGGAACTGCACACCGGGCGAGAAACCGACATAGCCCTCGACCGAGCGCCACGGATACCGCGACAACGCGGCCCCGGCGAGGATCAGGCTCACCGACACCCCACCCAGCGTGACGATCCGGTGCACTCTCGGGCGCCGGCGCACCAGGTACAGCAGGCCCGCGGCGCCGCCGAACAGCAGTGCGCCGACCCACCCGGCGATCAGTGCGCCCACGGCCACCGCGGCGGCCGCCGCCCATCTCCCGGGCGCCCACGTCGTCACCGCGGTGACTCGCGGGGCGTTACGACGGGTCGGCAGCAGTGCCAGCAGCACCAGCAGAGGTAGCAGCGCGAGCCCACCCGCCAGGCCGACGCGATAGAGCGCATTGGACGTGAACGCCAGCGTCACGGTGCCCGCGGTACCGGCCGGCAACACCCAGCCCTGCTGCCAGCCGTTGACTGCGACCGGCGTCAGGGCGGTGCCGTCCTCGGTGGTCGCCTTCCAGCCCGGGTTGATGCTCTCGGGCACCACCAGCACGCGCGCCGCATCCGCGCGCGGCACCGTCACCGTGCGATGGTCGGCGGACCAGTCCTCGGTGCGTGCCGGAATCGTTGCGGCGCCGGGAATTTGCGCACCGAGCGGACCGGTGAGCCGGGCCCCGTCCACGATGAAGGCGGCACCCGGGCTGACCAGCAGCTCCTGCTGACCGGCCGGCAGCGCGATGGGGTCACGCTCACACGGGGTCGCCGCGATGGGCCCGCCGTCCAGCAGGGCGGCGACGGTGGTGCTGATCGAAGTGTGCACGAAGCGGCCCGCGACGGCGATGACCGGTCCGGCGTCGCATCCCACGGTGACGGCCCTGGCCCGGTTCCGGGCGGCATCGGCCGGGGCGATGGCGCTGCCGTCCGGACGCAGTACCGCCACCTCGGCCAGGCCCGGCGGTTTGACCTGGTCGAAACCCAGCGCCGTGCGGTCGATGACGTCATCCCAGTTCAGCACGCTGAGCTTGATGGTCTTGGTGACCCGTGGCTTGAGTGGAAGGGTCTGTGTGCCTTCGGTTTTCATCGAACGAACCTGCGGGCCGTCGCCGAGATCGATCGCCACCATGGTGGGGTGGGTGGGCAGCGTCGACGCGGCCGGGGTCAGCCGCAGTGCTGCCACCTCGGTCGGTTGCGGCAGCGTAATGGTCAGCGTCGGTGCGACCCGATGCTGCACCACACCCTGCGGAGCCGTCCACGCCGTGCGCGGGTCACCGTCCGCGGCGGCGTAGGCGGTGCCCAGTACGTCGAAGGAGTCGGAGTCGCCGTCGGCCGTCGTGGCGCCCGGCGCACGGATCAGGTCGGCGAGGGCCGGACCTTGGCGGGGCCGCACCCACACCGTGGGTGTGACCGAGATCGGTTGCGGCACAGCCAGCGTCCGGCTCAGGTTCACCAGTTCCTCGGGTGCCAGCGAGAGCGGCGAGGCGCAGTGCACGCCGTCGGGCGCCGATACGCATCCCGGTCTGCCCAGGAACTCCGGGCCCAGATCCCACAGCGCCACCGGCCAGTTGCGCGGTGGACCCGGCACCTGCACGGTGTGCCGCAGATCGACCGGATGGGCGTACCCGTTGGCGTCGTACTGCGTGACGACCAGGTCGGTGATACCGAACTGGACGCCCGACGACCCGTCGGTGGTACCGGCAGCGGTGATACGTACCCACGGGGTCTCGCCGTAGGGCAGCGCGACACTGGCCGCCTGCCCGGGGCGATCCACCATCAACGTCGTGGTGCCGTTGGCGGTCGATATCTCGAGTTTGGTGACCTGCGCGCCGATGGTCGATGCGGCCGGGGTCAACGTGATGGTGGCGTTGGTCACCGGGTTGTCGAAGTCCACCTGCAACCACTGGCCGATCGCCGACTGCAGCGAATTGGAAACCCAGCTGGTCGCGGAGTCGCCGTCGATCGCGGCGGCCGGCCCGGCCGCCGGCGCCACGTTGGGCAGCGCCGTGGCGTCGGCCGCCGAGCTCGAGGTGGTCAGCTGGCCGCCGGTGAAGGCGCCGTAGACCAGCGGCGCACCCGGCGCCGGGTAGTCCGGCACCCGGTTGTGGGTGTGGCGGCGGTCGTCGACGCCGCGCACCGCCGACGAGTGGTCGTCGACGCGGCCGTAGTCGGTCTCGCGGGCCACCGGGGTGTCGGTGACGGTGACACCGGCGCCGGCCGGCAGGCCCAGCCCGGCGGCGCGGGCGTCCTGCGCCAGTAACACCGGGCCCAGCGGCGGCTCGTGCAGCAGACTGCGGCGCTCGTCGAGGCGTTGCAGCACCTCGGGCCCGCCGTCGATCCGGGCCATGGCGTCGGCGTCGGTCAGATACGGTGCCGACGGATTGGCCGCGAAACCCGAACCGTTGACCCGGTAGATCTCCACGCCCGGGTAGGCGGGCCGCAGGCCGCTGTCGGAGACGAAACCGTCCAGTGTGCCCGGTCCGACGGGATCGCCGAACTGGGCGACCTTCGTCAGGCCGGGGCAGCCGTCGACGGCGCGGTGCACCAGCACCGGCCGGGCCGACCGGGATGCTTCCGGGTCGAGGTCGTTGCGTAGCACCAGATACGAGATACCTTGGCGGGCAAGCGTATCGGCGAGACCGGCGGATGGGCGCCCGGCCGCCAGCAGCCGCTGCACCGAATCGAGCGCCCGGATCGTCTGCGGCGGTGTCAGTGGGATGGAATCGCGTACCCCCCACGGGCTGCTGCCGAGAACCTGCAGCGGCTCGTCATGGCTGTTACCCCAGACCTGATTGGCGAACGGGGCGCCGGGCACCACCAGCACCCGCCCGGCCGTCGGGGTGCCGGTGTTGTTGGCGTCGAGCCAGTCCGCGGCCTCATGCCAGTACCCGGGGATTGCGGTGAACGCCCCGGGCGGGGCCAGTCGGCCGGTCCAGGCCAGCGATGTACTGACCGCGAGCGCGGTCAGCAGCACTATCGCCACCGCGACCCGTTTGTCGTCCTCGGGGTGGGCGAATGCCCGGATCCACGCCGGCCGGGAAACACTGCCCGGCAACGGCACCCGGCCCAGCAGATGGGCCAGGCCCAGCACTATCGGAATCCGGATGACGGGTTCGAGTTTGTGCACATTGCGCAGCGGTGCGCCGGCGCCGTCGAGGAAGGACTGGATCTGCTCGGCGACCGGCGAGCCCAGCCCGCCCGCATAACCCAGCGTCAACAGGAGCAGCCCGGTGACCAGCATCGCGATGAGCCGTCCACGCGCGGGCATGGTGCGCAACGCCAGGCCGGCCAGACCGCCGGCCGCCACCAGTGTGGTGGCCAGGATCGCCGCCGCACTGGTGACCAGCGATGTGCCCGCGGTGGCGTTCGGCGCGACGAACGGCGTCCAGGTCGCGGTGCCGCGCAGCACCTCGATCAGCGATGTCCACTGCGTGGTGACACCGGAGGATTCGATGTAATCCAGGAACGGTGGGCTGATCCGGCCCAGGAGCAGCAACGCGACGACCCACCAGGTGATGGCCAGCGCCGTCGCCAGCAGCCACCACCCGGAGAACCGCCACCAGGCCCGGTTGGGTCGGTGGCAGGCCCACCAGATGATGGCAGGCAGGCACGCGGTCAGGGTGGCGACGGCGTTGACCGCGCCCATCAGTGCGACCGCGATACCCGCGCGGGCCGCCAGCAGCCGTGCCGTCTTGGCGCCCTCGCCGCGCATGGCCACGATCACCGGCAGCAGTACCCACGGCGCGAGCATCATGGGCAGGGTTTCCGACGAGATCGAACCGAGCGTCGTCAGCACCCGCGGCGACAGCGCGAAAGCGGCCGCGGCGACGACGCGCGAAGACGTGGTGCCGATACCGAGTGCCTCGGCGACCCGCAGCAGACCCCAGAAACCGACCGCGAGCAGCAGCGCCCACCACAGACGCTGGGTGACCCAGCCCGGCAGGCCCACCAGGTCGCCGGCCAGGAAGAACGCGCCGTGTGGGAAGAGATAGCCGTAGGACTGGTTCTGGGCCTGCCCGAAAGGCAGGTCACTGTTCCACAGGTCGGCGGCGCGGGACAGGAAGCGCAGCGGATTGGCGGTGAGATCGAGTTTGGTGTCGGGTGCGATCAGACCCGGCGACTGCGTGAAAGTGCAGACCAGCGCGACGGCACCGACGAGCCACAGCCAGCGCCGCGACAGTGGCCCTCCCGGAAGAGCCGATTCGCCTACGACGCGGTGGCTAGGTGCGGTTGCCGTATTCGACGCGATTGAGCACCGACGATGCGGGGTCGCCGCCGGTCACAGCCGGTTTGGTGTCCTGCTGCACCATCAGCGTGACCCCGAACACCGCGGCTGCGCCGAGCAGCAGACCAACGACGATGCTGGCGGCAGCCGGCACCACGAACCGGGTCATGTGGGCTCCTCAGCACGGTGGATCTGGATTGTTCGTCAACCTAGCACGGCGTGCTGCGGGCGAACGACCGTCACGGGCCGGGCGGGACGATCAGCACCGGCCGACCGCCGTGCCGCAGCACCCGGTCGGCCACGCTGGACTGCATCAACGACCGCAGCCCGGTGGTGCCGCGGGTGCCGGTCACGATCAGGTCGGCGCCGAGGTCGTCGGCGGCGTCGATGATGGTGCGCCACACCGTGCCCGCGACCGCGATGCACAGCGGTTCGGCCGCCAGGCCGACACCGCGCGCCATGTCGGTGCCCTCCCGGTTGGTCAGTTTGGCGTCGGCGTAGGCGATGTCGACGTCGTCGGGGTCGGGTGGGTCGGGCGGTCCGTCCAGGTCGAAGGACACCGGGTCGGAACCGGGGCGCATCGGTGCCCAGACGGTCAGTACCACCGCGCGGTCCGGAGACAGGAACTCACCGGCGTACTGCACGGCGCGGCGGGCGTTGGGGGTGCCGTCATAGGCGATCACTGCGATCGTCATGCC
Organism: Mycobacterium sp.; assembly: GCA_016197405.1. Taxonomy (GTDB): domain Bacteria; phylum Actinomycetota; class Actinomycetes; order Mycobacteriales; family Mycobacteriaceae; genus Mycobacterium. Next base: position 376,310 of record JACPVR010000013.1, on the reverse strand, counting down.
CCATCATCGCCCACCGGGCCGGCCGGCTTGCCCGACATGACAGCATGAGGCCATGTCTGTTGCGCGCGTCCTGTCCCGCACGCTGTTGTCCTTCGCGGCGCTGCCGATGCTGGTGGCGGGCTGTTCGGAAGGGACGGGCGCGCCGGTCGCGGGCTCGTCGTCACCGTCCTCTGCAGCTCCGAAGGACACCACACCGGTGGTCAACCAGATCCCGGCGGCCGCGCCGGCCTTGTGCGGCGATCCGGTGACCCTGCCGCTGCGCGACAAGCTCGCCCAGCTGTTGATGGTCGGTGTCACCGATGCCGCCGATGCGCGCGCGGTGGTCGACACCCACCATGTCGGCGGCATCTTCATCGGCAGCTGGACCGACCTGTCGATGCTGTCGGACGGTTCGCTCACCCATATCGCCGCGAAGGCGGGCCCGCTCCCGCTGGCGGTCAGCGTCGACGAGGAGGGCGGTCGGGTCGAGCGGCTGTCATCGCTCATCGGCAGTCAGCCCTCGGCGCGGGTGCTGGCGCAGACCCACACGCCCGACGAGGTCTATCAGATCGCGCTGACCCGGGGTCAGGCGATGCGCAACCTCGGTATCACCATCGATTTCGCGCCGGTGGTCGACGTCACCGCGGACGCCGACGACACCGTGATCGGTGACCGGTCCTTCGGCGCCGACCCCGCAGTGGTCACCGAGTTCGCCGGTGCGTATGCCCGTGGGCTGCGCGATGCCGGTCTGCTGCCGGTGCTCAAGCACTTCCCCGGCCACGGTCACGGGTCGGGCGATTCGCACACCGGCGGTGTGGTGACGCCGCCGCTGGCCGATCTGCAGGCGCAGGACCTGGTGCCGTACCGCACGCTGACGACCCAGGGACCTGTCGCGGTGATGGTGGGCCACCTGCAGGTTCCCGGCTTGACCGGCAATGACCCCGCCAGCCTGAGCCCGGCGGCCTACAACCTGCTGCGCAGCGGCGGGTACGGCGGCCCGGGGTTCGGTGGCCTGGTCTTCACCGACGATCTGTCGTCGATGGCGGCGATCAGCGATCGCTACGGTGTCGCGGCCGCGGTTCTCAAAGCACTGCAGGCCGGTACCGATGTGGCGCTGTGGGTGACGACGACCGAGGTCCCCGCGGTGCTGGACCGTCTCGAGCAGGCCGTCAACGCCGGCGAGCTGGCACCGCAGCGGGTCGACGACGCCGTGCGGGCGGTGGCGGCCGCCAAGGGACCCGATCCGCGCTGCTGATCGCGGCCCCGTCGCGCCCGGCGGCCAGTATGTGCTTACCCTTGTTGCGAATGGGGAAGGGGAGGCGAACGAATGGCTGGTGGTACCAAACGGTTGCCGCGTGCCGTCCGTGAGCAGCAGATGCTCGACGCCGCGGTCCAGGTTTTCTCGGTCAACGGCTATCACGAGACCTCGATGGACGCCATCGCCGCCAAGGCCGAGATCTCCAAACCGATGCTCTATCTCTATTACGGCTCCAAAGAGGATCTGTTCGGCGCCTGCCTGGATCGTGAGCTGGCGCGGTTCATCGAGGCGGTGCGCGCCGACGTCGATTTCCAGCTGCCGCCGCGAGACATGTTGCGCAACACCATCGGCGCTTTCCTGAGCTATATCGATGCCAACCGGGCGTCCTGGATCGTGCTGTACACCCAGGCGATCAGCTCGCAGGCGTTCGCCCACACGGTGCGCGAGGGCCGCCAGCGCATCGTCGACCTGGTGGCCAGGATGCTCAGCGTCGGCACCCGCAACCCGGAGCCGGACACCGACTTCGCCATGATGGCCATTGCCCTGGTGGGCGCCGGCGAGGCGGTCGCGACCCGGGTCAGCGCCGGTGATGTCGACGTCGAAGACGCTGCCGAGCTGCTGATCAACCTGTTCTGGCGCGGTCTGAAGGGCAAGCCCAGCGAGCGTGACGGCGCCGACGTGGCCTCCGGTCGCGGCTAGCAACGTCTAACGGGCCGGCGCGAAACCTCTGACCAGCTGCTGGGCGCATTCCAGCAGGGTGTGCTGCAGTTCGGCGTCGGTGAAATCGCTCATCTCCGGATCCATCGCCGCACCGTAGATCCCGGCACTGAGCATCGACATCACGATGCGCGTCGTCTTGTCCGGATCGGGACCGAGCAGCAGCGCCCGGAGCCGTTCGATGATGGCGTCGAGGTCGGCGTGGGAACTGACCAACTCACCGATGGCGGGGTCGCCCTGGAAAACCGCGGTGGTGCGGCGATGCCGGACCGCGAGCTCGATCATCCCGCACAACGCGACCTCGCGGCGCGCCTCGGGAGCGCTGACGGCTTCGGCGATGGTGACCAGTCGGGCGATATCGTCGAACACCGGGCGCACCACGGCCAGGGCGATGTCGTCCTTGGAGTGGAACTGGTAGTAGACAGCGGCTTTGCTCACCCCGAGTTTGGCGGCGATCATCTGCAGCGATGTGCCGCGCAGGCCGTGGTCGGCGAACAATTGCAGCGCCGCGTCGATCACCCGGTCGCGCGCCGAGCCTCGCGGAGCTACCGGCTTGGCCACGGGCTTTCCTTCGTCCTGTCGCTGCGATCGGCGTATCGGCCGAGTCGCGCCGACTCTAGCGGAAAGTGGCGTTCGCCACTGTCTGGATCTGGCTCACCGGCTTGCCGGGGCCTTTCTAGTTAGATAGGTTAACTTAGCCGAACGGCAAGGTACGGATGTGCGGTTCGCCGTGTCGCAGTACGAACGTGGCATCGATCGAGGAGGACGCGGCGAATGAGGACTCGGCTATGAAGGCCCTCAAGCGCGGATGGATTCCGATCGTGATCGTCATCGTCATCGTGGTGGCGGGTTTCACGGTGGCGCGGATCCGGACATTCTTCGGTGCCGGCGATTCCTATGCCTCGCCGAGCGCACCTGCCGACGACACCAAACCGTTCGACCCCAAGGTCGTCACCTATGAGGTCACCGGCGTGCCCGGCGCCACCGCCGACGTGAACTACCTCGACCTGGACGCGCAGCCGCAACGCGTCGACGGTGTCACGCTGCCGTGGACGCTGACGTTGAACAGCACCGCGCCGTCGGTGTTCCCCAACATCGTCGCGCAGGGCAACGGTGACACCATCAGCTGCCGCATCACCGTCGACGATGAGATCAAGGACGAGCGCACCAACAGCGGTGTCAACGCCCAGACCTTTTGCCTGGTGAAGTCCGCGTGAGCGCCCACCCGAACGACACCACCGACCGCATCCAGACCGGCGACTATCCACGCTCGCCGATCGGCAACTGGATCCGCAGGCTCGCGGTTCCGATCATCCTGTTCTGGATCGCCATCATCGCGTTCGCCAATGTCGCTGTGCCGCAGCTCGAAGAGGTCGGCAAGCTGCGTTCGGTGTCCATGACGCCCGATATGGCGCCGTCGATGGTCGCGATGAAACGCGTCGGCTCGGTGTTCCAGGAATTCAAGTCGAACAGCTCGGTGATGGTCGTGCTGGAGGCCGACCGTTCGCTGGGCGATGCCGACCACGCCTTCTACGACCAGATGGTCGACAAGCTCGAGGCCGACAAGAAGCACGTCGAGCACGTGCAGGACTTCTGGGGCGACCCGCTGACCGCGGCAGGCGCGCAGAGCGCCGACGGTAAGGCCACCTATGTGCAGGTCTACACCTCCGGTAACCAGGGCGAGGCGCTGGCCAACGAGTCGGTCGAGGCGGTGCAGGGCATCGTCGACGGACTGACCGCACCGCCCGGCCTGAAGGTCTACGTGACCGGTCCGGCCGCGCTGTCTGCCGATCAGAACATCGCCGGCGACCGCAGCATGCGGATGATCGAGGCGCTGACCTTCACCGTCATCATCGTGATGCTGTTGCTGGTCTACCGGTCGATCGTGACCGTGGTGCTGGTGCTGCTGATGGTGGTCCTGCAGCTCTCCGCCGCCCGCGGACTGGTGGCATTCCTGGGTTTCTACAACATCATCGGGTTGTCGACGTTCGCGACGAACCTTCTGGTCACCCTCGCGATAGCCGCGGCGACCGACTACGCCATCTTCCTGATAGGCCGATATCAGGAAGCCCGCGGGGTCGGTGAGGACCGGGAACAGGCCTACCACACCATGTTCCGCGGAACGGTGCACGTCATCCTGGGGTCCGGTCTGACCATAGCGGGCGCGACGTTCTGCCTGCATTTCACCAACCTGCCGTACTTCCAGTCCCTCGGTGTCCCGCTTGCCGTCGGCATGGTGATCGTGGTGTTCGCGGCGCTGACGCTCGGGCCTGCCGTCATCACGGTGGCCAGCCGGTTCGGTAAGACCCTGGAGCCCAAACGTGCGCTGCGGGTGCGTGGTTGGCGCAAGGTCGGCGCCGCGGTGGTGCGCTGGCCCGGCCCGATCCTGGTCGCGACCATCGCGCTATCGCTGATCGGCCTGCTGACCCTGCCGGGTTACAAGACCAACTACAACGACCGCAACTATCTGCCCGCCGACCTACCCGCCAACGAGGGTTATCAGGCCGCCGACCGGCATTTCTCCCCGGCGCGGATGAACCCCGAACTGTTGATGGTCGAATCCGATCACGATCTGCGTAACTCGGCCGACTTCCTGGTGATCGAGAAGGTCGCCAAGGCCATCGTGCGGGTGCCCGGTATCAGCCAGGTGCAGGCCATCACCCGGCCGCAGGGCGATCCGATCGAGCACACCTCGATCCCGTTCCAGATCAGCATGCAGGGCACGACGCAGAAGATGAACGAGAAGTACATGCAGGATCTGATGGCCAACATGCTCAAACAGGCCGGCGACATGCAGACCAACATCGACACCATGACCAAGATGATCGCGATCATGCAACAGATGACCGCGACCATGACGTCGATGGTCGACAAGACCCACAACATGGCCGCCGACGTCGCGGTATTGCGGGACAACATCGCCAATTTCGACGACTTCTTCCGGCCGATCCGCAATTACCTGTACTGGGAACCGCACTGCTTCGACATCCCGATGTGCTGGTCGATCCGGTCGGTATTCGACACCCTCGACGGTATCGACACCATGACCGACGACATCCAGAACCTGCTTCCGGACATGGACAAGCTCAAAGTCCTTCTGCCGCAGATGCTCACGCTGATGCCGACGATGGTCAGCACCATGGAGTCGATGAAGACCATGATGCTGACCCAGTATCAGACCCAGAAGGGGCAGCAGGATCAGCAGACCGCCGCCTCGGAGAACTCCACGGCGATGGGCCGGGCCTTCGACGACGCCAAGAACGACGACAGCTTCTACCTGCCACCGGAGACGTTCGACAATCCGGATTTCAAGCGCGGTATGAAGATGTTCCTGTCGCCGGACGGCCACGCGGTGCGGTTCATCATCAGCCACGAGGGCGACCCGATGTCGGCCGAGGGCATCAAGCACATCGACGCCATCAAGCAGGCCGCCAAGGAAGCCCTCAAGGGCACGCCGCTGGAGGGCTCCAAGATCTTCCTCGGCGGTACGGCCGCGACGTTCAAGGACATGCAGGAAGGTGCCAACTACGATCTGCTGATCGCCGGGATATCAGCGCTGGCACTGATTTTCATCATCATGCTGTTGATCACCCGCAGCCTGGTCGCGTCCGCGGTGATCGTCGGGACGGTGGTGTTGTCCCTGGGCGCCTCGTTCGGCTTGTCGGTGCTCATCTGGCAGCACCTCATCGGTATCGAGTTGCACTGGATGGTGCTGGCGATGTCGGTGATCATCCTGTTGGCGGTCGGCGCCGACTACAACCTGCTGTTGGTGTCCCGGTTCAAGGAGGAGATCCACGCCGGGCTCAACACCGGCATCATCCGGGCCATGGGCGGTACCGGCTCGGTGGTGACCTCGGCGGGTCTGGTGTTCGCGTTCACCATGATGTCGATGGCGGTCAGCGAGCTGACGGTCATCGGTCAGGTGGGGACCACCATCGGTCTGGGCCTGTTGTTCGACACGTTGGTGATCCGGTCGTTCATGACACCGTCCATCGCCGCGTTGATGGGCAAGTGGTTCTGGTGGCCGCAGATGGTGCGCCAGCGCCCGCTTCCTGAGCCCTGGCCCGAACCCATCGCGCGTCAGCCTCAGCAGACGCAGTAGTCAGATCCCGCGGATCTCTCCGGTGAGATGCGGGTAACCCTTGCTCATGTTGCGCAGCGTCAGATCCCAGCCATCGACGACCTTCTCGACGTAGAGACCGGCGCTGGCAGGCAACAGCACCGGCTTGCCGAACTTCACCGAATAGCGCACGGCGTCGGGCAGCTGACCTTCGATATTGGCCAGTACCGCTGCCGCGCTGAACATCCCGTGCGCGATGGAGGTCGGGAAGCCGAACAGCTTGGCGCCGATCGAGCTGGTGTGGATCGGGTTGTGGTCACCGCCGACGGATGCGTAGCGCCGGATCTGGCCCGGCGTGATGCGCAGGATCGCGTTGGGCGGCGGCAACTTCGGTTGTTTGACCGGCGGTGCCTTGGGTTCGCCCGACAGGCTGGTGCGCTGCTGATGCAGGAATGTCGTCACCTGGTGCCATGCCGTGTCGTTGCCGACACGTACGTCGGTGACCACGTCGACCAGCAGTCCCTTGCGGTGCTCGCGCAGGTTCTCCGCCCGCGCCGCGATGCCGACGGTGTCGGTGACGGCGATCGGCCGGTACTGGGTGATGTGGTTCTCGACGTGTACCGCGCCCATCGCCGAGAACGGGAAGTCGAATCCGGTGATCAGGTTCATCACCGTCGGGAAGGTCAGCGCGAACGGGTAGGTCAGCGGAACGGTGTCACCGAAACGCAGTCCGGTGACCGCCGCGTAAGCGGCGACGTTGGCACGGTCGATGGGCAGTTCGTCGACCGTCGCGGTGCGATCGGGCAGACGATCGCCGCGCGGCACGAACGGCAGCGCGCCGGCCGCCGCCCGCAGCATGTTGAGCAGGCCGTTGGGTTGTTCAGCGGTGGAAGTCACTGTCATGCCCCCAGCATGGCCTGGCCGCAGACCCGGATCGTGTTGGCGGTGACGGCATTGGAAGCCGGGCTGGCGAAGTACGCGATGGCCTCGGCGACGTCGACCGGCTCGCCGCCCTGGAACAGCGAGTTCAGCCGGCGCCCCACCTCGCGGGTGGCGAACGGGATCGCTTCGGTCATCTTGGTCTCGATGAAGCCCGGTGCGACGGCGTTGATGGTGATGTTCTTCTCGGCCAGCACCGGGGCCAGGGCCTGGGTGAGCCCGATCATGCCGGCCTTGGTGGCCGCGTAGTTGGTCTGCCCACGGTTGCCCGCGATACCGGCCATCGAGGAAAGGCCGATGATCCGGCCGCCTTCACCGATACTGCCGTTGTCGACCAGTCCCTGGGTGAGTCGTTGCGGGGCAAGCAGATTCACCGCGATGACGGAATCCCAGCGGGCGTCGTCCATATTGGCCAGCAACTTGTCGCGGGTGATGCCCGCGTTGTTGACCAGTACGTCGGCGTGGCCGTCGTAGTGCTCGCGCAGATGGGCGGCGATGCGGTCCACCGCATCGTCGGCGGTGACGTCGAGCGTCAGTGCGGTACCGCCGACCTTGGCCGCGGTCTGCTCGAGCGCTTCGGCCGCCCCCTCGACGTCGACGGTCACCACCTTGGCACCGTCTCGGGCGAACACCTCGGCGATGGTGGCACCGATACCGCGGGCCGCCCCGGTGACGATGGCGACCTTGCCGTCGAGCGGCTTGTCCCAATCGGCGGGCGGGGTGGAGTCGGCGGCGCCGACATAGAAGACCTGGCCGTCGACATAGGCCGACTTGGCCGAAAGCAGGAAGCGCAGCGTCGATTCCAGACCGGTGGCGGCGGGCTTGGCGTCGGGGGACAGGTAGACCAGCGACACCGTCGCGCCGCGCTGCATCTCCTTGGCCAGTGAGCGGGTGAAGCCTTCCAGCGCCCGCTGCGCGATGCGCTCGTCGACGCTGCCGGTGGCGTCCGGGGTGGTACCGACCACCACGACGCGCCCCGACGGGCCGACATTGCGCAGCAGCGGGGTGAAGAAGTCGTGCAGGACGTGCAGGCCTGCCGGGGCGGTGATGCCGGTGGCGTCGAACAACAGTCCGCCGAACCGGTCGGCCCAGCGGCCGCCCAGGTTGTCGCCGACCAGTTCGTAGTCGTCGGCAAGCGCAGAACGCATCGGCTCGGCGATGCGGCCGTCGCCGCCGATCAGCAGGGCGCCGGCCAGCGGCGGATCACCGGCGCGGTAGCGGCGCAGGTCCTCCGGCGATGGCACGCCGAGTTGCTTGGCCAGGAAGGAGCCCGGTCCGGAGTTGACCAGGGTCGAGTACAGATCGGACGGAAGTGTGGGGGCCACGGGATACCTTTCGGATCGCGGGTCGTCGGTTCGACAACGAACTTACTCCAGAGTAAGAACTGTGGGTAGTATGGCCTCAACAGGCGACCAACCTCAAATCTGACCATACGGAGATACCTGTGACCACCAGCAGTTCAAACCCAACCCAGAAGCGTCGTGTGGCGGTCCTGGGCGGCAACCGCATCCCGTTCGCGCGTTCCGACGGCGCCTACGCCGAGGCGTCCAACCAGGACATGTTCACCGCGGCACTCGACGGTCTCGTCGAACGGTTCAACCTCGCCGGTGAGCGTCTCGACATGGTCATCGGCGGCGCGGTGCTCAAGCACAGCCGCGATTTCAACCTCATGCGCGAATGCGTGCTCGGCAGCGCGCTCTCGCCCTACACCCCGGCTTTCGACCTGCAACAGGCGTGTGGCACCGGGTTGCAGGCCGCCATCGCCGCGGCCGACGGTATCGCCATGGGCCGCTACGAGGTGGCCGCGGCCGGCGGCGTCGACACCACCTCCGATGCCCCGATCGCATTCGGTGACGATCTGCGGCGCGCCCTGCTGGGGCTGCGCCGGTCGAAGTCCAACGTCGAGCGCCTGAAGCTGGTCGGCAAACTTCCCGCCGCCCTCGGTGTGCAGATCCCGACCAACGGCGAGCCCCGCACCGGTATGTCGATGGGTGAGCACGCCGCCGTCACCGCCAAGCAGATGGGCATCAAACGCGTCGACCAGGACGCACTCGCCGCCGCCAGCCACCGCAACATGGCTGCCGCCTACGACCGCGGGTTCTTCGACGATCTGGTGAGCCCGTTCCTGGGGCTGTACCGCGACGACAACCTGCGGCCCAACTCCTCGCCCGAGAAGCTGGCAACCCTCAAGCCGGTGTTCGGCGTCCGCAACGGCGACGCCACCATGACGGCCGGTAACTCGACACCGCTGACCGACGGCGCCTCGGTGGCGCTGCTGGCCAGCGAGGACTGGGCCTCGGCACACGGGCACGACGTGCTGGCCTACTTCGTCGACGGCGAAACGGCCGCTGTCGACTACGTCAGCGGCGCCGACGGGCTGCTGATGGCCCCCACCTACGCCGTACCGCGGCTGCTGGCACGCAACGGACTGACCCTGCAGGATTTCGACTTCTACGAGATCCACGAGGCCTTCGCATCGGTGGTGTTGGCCACCCTGCAGGCCTGGGAGTCGCCGGAGTACTGCAAGGAGAAGCTGGGGCTCGACGCCGCGCTGGGATCCATCGACCGGTCACGCCTCAACGTCAACGGTTCCTCGCTGGCGGCCGGTCACCCGTTCGCCGCGACCGGTGGGCGCATCGTCGCCCAGCTGGCCAAGGAGCTGGCCGAGAAGCGGGCGCAAACCGGTAAGCCGGTGCGCGGCCTGATCTCTGTGTGTGCCGCCGGTGGGCAGGGCGTGACCGCGATCCTGGAGGCCTGAGCGTCCCCGCGCAGAATTCCCCGTAAAAAGATCGTGGCAAATGGTTTGTAACGCCCGCCAGCGGGGAATCGATGTACTGGACAGCTCCGTGTTGCCGTCTGACCCCCCGACCCGACGGCAACACGGGGCGTCCTCTTTGTTCGGGTCCGTCGATCCGGGCGAAGGCCGTCGCTGGATGTGAGGGGTATCCAGCGGCGGTACGGGACAACCTCCTCGTCACACACTTCATACGAATGAGCGCCCCCGGCTATTGCCGGGGGCGCTCATGTCGTTGTGCGGACGGGCGGCTAGAAAGCCGCTTCGTCGAGTTCCATCACCTCGTTGTCGAGGTTCTCGATGACCGAGCGGGTGCTGGTCAGCAGCGGCAGGAAGTTCTTCGCGAAGAACGAAGCCGCGGCGAGCTTGCCCTCGTAGAAGGACTTGTCCGCACCGGTGGCTCCGGCGTCGAGCTTCTCGATGGCGACCGCGGCCTGACGCTGCAGCAGCCAGCCGAGAACCAGGTCGCCGACGCTCATCAGGAAGCGCACCGAGCCCAGACCCACCTTGTAGATGCTGGCCTGGTCCTCCTGGGCCGACATCAGGTAGCCGGTCATGGTCGCGGCCATGCCCTGCACGTCGGTCAGCGCCGTCGCCAGCAGTTCGCGCTCGCTCTTGAGGCGACCGTTGCCCGACTCGTTCTTGACGAAGGTGTCGATCTCGCCGGCGACGAACGCCAGCGCCTTGCCCTGGTCGCGGACGATCTTGCGGAAGAAGAAGTCCTGCGCCTGAATGGCGGTGGTGCCCTCGTAGAGCGAGTCGATCTTGGCGTCGCGGATGTACTGCTCGATCGGGTAGTCCTGCAGGAAGCCGGACCCGCCGAAGGTCTGCAGGCTCTCGGTGAGCTTGGCGTAGGCCTGCTCGGAGCCGACACCCTTGACGATGGGCAGCAGCAGATCGTTGACCTTGGCGGCCAGCTCGGCGTCGACACCGTGCAGCTGGTTGGCCACCTCGGCGTCCTGGAAGGTCGCGGTGTAGATGTACAGCGCGCGCAGGCCCTCGGCGTACGCCTTCTGCGTCATCAGGCTGCGACGGACGTCGGGGTGGTGCGTGATGCTCACCCGCGGTGCCGTCTTGTCGGTCATCTGGGTCAGGTCCGCGCCCTGGATACGGCTCTTGGCGTATTCCAGCGCATTGAGGTAACCGGTCGACAGCGTGGCGATTGCCTTGGTGCCCACCATCATTCGGGCCTGTTCGATGACGTCGAACATCTGCGCGATACCGTTGTGGACCTCGCCGACGAGCCAGCCCTTGGCGGGGACGCCATGCTGACCCAGCGACAGCTCGCAGGTGGCCGAAACCTTCAGGCCCATCTTGTGCTCGACGTTGGTGACGTAGACGCCGTTGCGCTCGCCGGGTTCGCCGGTCTCGGGATCGAAGTGGAACTTCGGCACGAAGAACAGCGAGAGGCCCTTGGTGCCGGGTCCGGCGCCCTCGGGGCGGGCCAGCACCAGGTGCAGGATGTTCTCGCCGAGGTCGTCGGCATCACCGGAGGTGATGAAACGCTTCACACCGTCGATGTGCCAGCTGCCGTCGGGCTGCTGGACCGCTTTGGTGCGGCCCGCGCCGACATCGGAGCCCGCGTCGGGCTCGGTGAGCACCATGGTCGAGGTCCAGCCACGCTCGGCGGCCAGGACGGCCCACTTCTTCTGCTCTTCGGTGCCCAGGTCGTAGAAGATCTGCGCGAAACCGGCGCCCATGGCGTACATGTAGACGGCGGGGTTGGCGCCGAGGATGTGCTCCATCAGGGCCCACTGCAGAGCGCGCGGCATCTGCAGGCCGCCCAGCTCTTCGTCGATGCCGATCTTGTCCCAGCCGCCGTCAGTCAACGCGCGTACGGACTTCTTGAAGGACTCGGGCAGCGTGACGACGTGCGTCTCAGGGTCGAAAACCGGGGGATTGCGGTCACCGTCGGCAAACGAATCGGCGACCGGGCCCTCGGCCAGCCGCGAGATCTCGGCCAGCATTTCGCGGGCGGTGTCGGTGTCCAGCTCCGCGTACTTGCCGGTGCCGAGCGCCTTTTCGACACCCAGTACCTCGAAGAGGTTGAACTCCTGGTCACGCACATTGGACTTGTAGTGGCTCACAAAAATCCTCCTCGGTGAGAATGCCACGTCTGCGGTTGGGTACTCGGCTTAAGTTACCCACCAGTAACCGCGCTAACTATACCGGTCAGTAGCTTGGGTGCAAACCGTCGCGGGCAAAATTTCGGTGGCCGGTAACCAAACGGTTGGCCGGGCCGCCCCGATAGCGCCGTTCACGGCCGCTGAGCTGCGGTTTTGATGTTCTGTGATAACGGCCACATCGGGGTACCGCAAGGGGTTTTCAAATCCCTGAGACGGGCTAATATCAACGACAACATGGCCACCGAAAATCTGACTCCCACCTCGTTGCGTGAGGCGTTCGGTCACTTCCCGTCCGGCGTCATCGCCATCGCAGCCGAGGTCGACGGCGTCCGGGTCGGCCTGGCCGCCAGCACCTTCGTCCCTGTGTCGCTGGATCCGCCGCTGGTGTCGTTCTGTGTGCAGAACTCTTCGACCACGTGGCCAAAGCTGGTGGACCTGCCCTACCTGGGGATCAGCGTGCTCGGCGAGTCACACGACGCCGCCGCGAAGACGTTGGCGGCCAAGACCGGTGATCGCTTCGCCGGCCTGGAGACCAAGTCCACCGACGGCGGCGCGGTGTTCATCCACGGAACCAGTGTCTGGCTGGAAAGTGCCATCGAGCAGTTGGTGCCTGCCGGCGATCACACCATCGTGGTGCTGCGGGTCCACGACATCACCGTGCATGACGATGTTGCGCCCATAGTCTTCCATCGCAGCTCGTTCCGGAAGCTGGGCGTCTAGCCGCTGCCTGCGGGGTTCAGGGTCGTTCGCCGAGTTCCTCGCGGTAACCGTCGATCCGTTGTTCGATCTCCGCCGCGTCCTCGGTCCTGCCCTCTTTACGGGCGAGCTCGGCCCGGGCCGAAAGCTCCCGGATCGCGGTGCGAATGTCGTTGACGCTGATGGTGTCCCGCATGGTCATTGCGTTGCCCTTCGCCGGTGATTGGCCACTAGCGACGAGCCTACGCCGAAATGTGATCCACGCCACGTGCCGAGTGGAACGCGCTTCCGCTCATCGCCGGAAGAGCTTGTTGCCCAACCAGACCACCGGGTCGTACTTGCGGTCGGCGACGCGTTCCTTCATCGGAATGAGCGCATTGTCGGTGATCTTGATGTGCTCGGGGCACACCTCGGTGCAGCACTTGGTGATATTGCACAGTCCGAGGCCGAACTCGTCCTGCGCCATGTCCTTGCGGTCCACGGTGTCCAGCGGATGCATGTCCAGTTCGGCGATGCGCATGTGGAAACGCGGCCCGGCGAAGTTCTCTTTGTTCTCCTCGTGGTCACGAACGACGTGGCACACGTTCTGGCACAGGAAGCACTCGATGCACTTACGGAACTCCTGGCTGCGGTTCACATCCTCCTGCTGCATCCGGTAGTCGCCGGGCTGCAGGTCCTTGGGCGGGGTGAACGACGGGATCTGACGCGCCTTCTCGTAGTTGAAGGACACATCGGTCACCAGGTCGCGCATCACCGGGAACGTTCGCAGCGGTGTCACGGTGACGGTCTCGTCCTCGTCGAAGGTCGACATCCGGGTCATGCACATCAGCCGCGGCTTGCCGTTGATCTCCGCCGAACACGACCCGCACTTGCCGGCCTTGCAGTTCCACCGCACCGCCAGATCCGGTGTCTGGGTGGCCTGCAGGCGGTGGATGATGTCGAGCACCACCTCGCCGTCGTTGACCTCGACGGTGTAGTCGTTGAGCTCACCGCCGTCGACGTCGCCGCGCCAGACCCGTAGTTTCGCGTCGTAAGCAGCCATCTCAGGCCTTCCGTTCTGGGTGCTCGGCCAATTGGTCGTCGGTGTAGTACTTCTCGAGTTCGGACAGCTCGAAGGTGCCCAGCAGATCGGGCCGCATCACCGGCTGCTGCTCGGGTGTCACGTCGACGTCGGGCACCACGGCATCCCGATCGCCCTCGGCGACCCGGCAGACCAGCAGCTTGTTACGCCACTGCGCGTCCATCTTGGGGAAGTCGTCGCGGGTGTGGCCACCCCGGCTCTCGGTGCGCTGCAGCGCCGCCTTGGCGACGCACTCGCTGACGAGCAGCATGTTGCGCATATCGATGGCCAGATGCCAGCCCGGATTGAAGACCCGTCCGCCTTCGACGACCACATTGGCGTAGCGCGCCTTGAGTTCGTCGATCTTGGCGAGGGCCTCCTGCAGCTCGCCCTCCTTGCGGATGATGCCGGCCAGATCGTTCATCGACTGCTGCAACTCGGCATGCAGGGTGTACGGATTCTCCGCGTCGGCCTTGGGCTCGAACGGATCCAGGGCGAGCGTCGCCGCCGCCTCGATGGCCTGATCGGAAACCTTGGGCCGTTCGGAAAGCGCGCGCACGTAGTCCGAGGCGCCCAGACCGGCGCGCCTGCCGAACACCAGCAGATCCGACAGCGAGTTGCCGCCGAGCCGGTTGGAGCCGTGCATACCGCCGGAGCACTCGCCCGCGGCGAACAGGCCGGGGGTGGCCGCGCCGCCGCTGTCGGGGTCGACCTCGATACCGCCCATGACGTAATGGCAGGTCGGACCGACCTCCATCTCGTCCTTGGTGATGTCGACCTCGGCCAGCTCGATGAACTGGTGATACATCGACGGCAGCCGGCGCTTGATCTCCTCGGCCGGCATCCGCGAGGCGATGTCGAGGTACACGCCGCCGTGCGGGGTGCCGCGGCCGGCCTTGACCTCTTCGTTGATGGCGCGTGCCACCTCGTCGCGGGGCAGCAGGTCAGGGGTGCGGCGTGCGGAGTCGTTGTCCTTGAGCCACTGGTCGGCTTCTTCCTCGGTCTCGGCGTACTGACCCTTGAAGACGTCGGGGATGTAGTCGAACATGAACCGCTTACCCTCGGAGTTCTTCAGAACTCCGCCGTCACCGCGGACACCCTCGGTCACCAGGATGCCCTTGACCGAGAGGGGCCAGACCATGCCGGTCGGGTGGAACTGGATGAACTCCATGTTGATCAGTCCCGAACCGGCGCGCAGCGCCAGTGCGTGGCCGTCGCCGGTGTACTCCCAGGAGTTCGACGACACCTTGAACGACTTGCCGATACCGCCGGTGGCCAGCACGATCGCCGGCGCTTCGAACAGCACGAACTTGCCGGTCTCGCGGTAGTAGCCGAATGCTCCGGCGATGCGGTCACCGTCTTTGATGAGATCGGTTATCGAGCACTCGTGGAACACCCGGATGCGGGCGTCGTAATCGCCCAGTTCCCTCTTGTCCTCCTGCTGCAGGGAGACGATCTTCTGCTGCAGCGTGCGGATGATCTCCAGGCCGGTGCGGTCACCGACGTGGGCCAGCCGCGGATAGGTGTGCCCACCGAAGTTGCGCTGGCTGATCTTGCCGTCCTTGGTGCGGTCGAAGAGCGCACCGTAGGTTTCTAACTCCCAGACCCGGTCGGGGGCCTCCTGCGCATGCAACTCGGCCATTCGCCAGTTGTTCAGGAACTTCCCGCCGCGCATGGTGTCACCGAAGTGCACCTGCCAGGAGTCCTTGGTGTTGACATTGCGCATGGCTGCCGCGCAGCCACCCTCTGCCATCACCGTATGCGCCTTGCCGAACAGAGATTTCGTCACCACGGCCACGCGCAGACCCCGCTCGCGGGCCTCGATCACTGCCCGGAGTCCTGCGCCGCCGGCACCGATCACGACCACGTCGTACTGGTGCCGTTCGAGCTCAACCATTAACCCTCGCTATAGCTTTATGAATTTTGTTGTTAACCAATGAATCTGAGGTCGGAAATGGCGCCACTGGCGACCAGCATGACGTAGAAGTCGGTGAGCATCAGGGTGCCGAGCGTGATCCACGCGTACATCTTGTGACGGGTGTTGAGCCTGCTCACCTGCGTCCAGAGCCAGTACCGCACAGGATGTTTGGAGAAGTGCTTGAGCCGGCCGCCGACGACGTGCCGGCACGAGTGGCAGGACAGCGTGTAGACCCACAGCATCACCACGTTGACCACGAGAATCACGTTGCCCAAACCGAATCCGAATCCGCTGGGCGAGTGGAACGCCTCGACGGCGTCGATGGTGTTGATGATCGAGATGATGCCGGCGATGTAGAAGAAGTACCGGTGGGTGTTCTGGATGATCAGCGGAAAACGGGTCTCACCGGTGTATTTCGCGTGCGGCTCGGCCACCGCGCATGCGGTCGGGGCCTGCCACACCGAGCGGTAGTAGGCGCCGCGGTAGTAGTAGCAGGTGAGCCGGAACAGCAACAGGAACGGCAGCGAGAGCGCCGCGTACGGCAGCCACCACACGTCCGGCAGGATCTGCGGCCAGAAATGGCTGGCCTCCGGGGTGCAGCCCTTGCTGACGCACGGGGAGTAGAACGGCGTCAGGTAGTGGTAGTCGGCGACGTAGTACCACTTCTGCATGAACGCCCGCACCGTCGCGTAGATCACGAACGCGGCAAAACCGAGGTCGACTATCAGCGGCGATTTCCACCAATTGTCGGTGCGCAGCGTGCGCTGCGGGATCTCGGCCCGGGTGGGGGAGAAAACACCGTTCGCGGGCCGGCCCGCGGTGGGCGCGCTCATCTAATCGATTCCCTTCGTCGACGTCCACGCCGTCTGTGAGATCAGTGGTGCCGAACCGTGGCGCTGGACGTCGCCGCGGTTCATCGGTGTCGCTGGTGGCCGCCCACGCCTTCGTCGTCGACATCACGCCAGAAGGCGCTGTCGTAAGCGGTGTCCGGCACCGGGATCTTCTCGCCGGTGTGCTTCTCGGTGCAGCGCGACAGATCCAGTTCGTTGGCGTCGACGTCGAGCAGTTCGACGTCGTTGAGGATCCGTTCGGCGTCCATGACGATCCGCCGCATGGACGGGCTGTCGCCATAACGCGAACGCAGCGATGTCACGCAGCGGCGCAGGCCGCTGATCAGATCGTGCAATTCGGCGAGTTCAGTGGTGCTGGACAAGTGACCTCCTTGGGCTGAAGGTGTCATGGATCACATTACGACAACCGATGCTAGCCACTTCACGATCGAGACGTGAGCCACGTCACGTCCGGGAATGTCGCGGACGGCACGAGAATTAGCTCTGCAGGGCGGCGCAAAGCCGGACGCGGCCACGATTACCTGGAGGTTCGATGACCGAGACGACGACAACGGAACTGGCCGAGCGGGCTGAGACGCTGCTGGCCCTGCACCGTCCCGGCGATCCGGTGATCCTGCCGACGGTCTGGGATGCCTGGTCGGCTCAGCTGGCGGTGGACGCCGGTTACGCCGCGCTCACGGTCGGCAGCCATCCGGTCGCCGATTCGATCGGCAAACCCGACGGCGAGGGGATGGCCTTCGAGGATCTGCTGGCCCGGGTCGCCCAGATCACCGCCAAGGTCGACGTGCCGATCTCGGTCGATATCGAATCGGGTTACGGGCTACCGGCCGAGGATCTCATCGCCGGTCTGCTGCGAGTGGGCGCCGTCGGGCTCAACATCGAGGACACCGTGCACGGCGAGGGTAAGCGGTTGCGCTCGGCGGGCGAGCACGCCGCTCTGGTGGCGGCGTTGCGTACGGCCGCGGACGGCGCAGGCGTGCATGTGGTGATCAACGCGCGCACCGACCTGTTCCTGCGCGCCGACGGTGACGACGCCGACCGGGTGGATCGCGCCGTGGCGCGGCTGACCGAGGCCGCCGATGCCGGAGCCGACAGCCTGTACCCCGTCGGGCGGCATGAGCCCGATGTCATGCGCCGGCTCACCGCGGAATTACCGCTGCCGGTCAACGCCATCGCCCTGCCCGAGGTCGACGATCCGGCATCGTTCGGCCCGCTCGGTGTCGGCCGGATAAGCTTCGGACCGTTCTTGCAGCGCGCGCTGAGCGCACGTGCTGAGGAGATCCTGGCGCGCTGGACCTGAGCGCCGGCCTCACACCGCGGCCCGCCGGGAGGTGAGAACACGGTGACGCCCGCTTCACACCGAGACGACATCGCGGCAATATCGGTTTTCTAGCCTCGCGGTATGCAGTCAGCCAAGCATGTTGTCGTCGTCGGCCACGGCATGGTCGGACACCGGTTCGTCGAGGCGTTGCGCGCCCGCGACACCGAGGGCGCCTGGCGGGTGACCATCTTGTCGGAGGAGGCTGACGCCGCCTACGACCGTGTCGGCCTCACCGGCTACACCGAGCATTGGGACCGGGCCCGAATGGCGCTGCCCGGTAACGATTACGCCGGCGACGACGGTGTCGTCCTGCACCTCGCGGCGCCGGCCCGCGAGATCGACCGGGGTGCCAAGACCGTCACCCTGGCCGACGGGCGCTCGCTGGCCTATGACGCGCTGGTGCTGGCCACCGGTTCCTACGCCTTCGTGCCGCCGGTACCGGGTCACGACCTTCCGCAGGTGCACGTCTACCGCACCCTGGACGATCTGGACGCCATCCGTGACAGCGCCAAGATCGCGGCAGAGTCGAAAAAGCCTGTCGGCGTGGTGATCGGCGGTGGATTGCTGGGCCTGGAGGCCGCCAACGCCCTGCGCGCATTTGGTCTGACCACCCACGTCCTGGAGATGTCGCCGCACCTGATGGCCAACCAGCTCGATGAGGCCGCCGGCGTGCTGTTGAGCCGGATGATCACCAGCCTGGGTATTCATGTGCACACGGCGGTGGCCACCGAATCCATTGCGCCGGCGCAGCGCAACAAACCCATCCGCAAGTCGGATGTCGACGATTCGGTGCGGCTCTCACTCAACGACGGCAGCACCATCGATGCCGGTCTTGTGGTCTTCGCGGCCGGCGTGCGCCCGCGTGACGAGCTGGCAAGGGCCGCCGGCCTGGACGTCGCGCAGCGCGGTGGTGTTCTCACCGATTTATCGTGTGTCACAAGTGATCCCGATATCTATGCAATCGGCGAGGTGGCTGCCATCGAGGGCCGGTGCTACGGCCTGGTGGCGCCCGGCTACACCACCGCCGAAGTGGTGGCCGACCGCCTGCTCGGCGGGCAGGCCGAATTCCCCGGCGCCGACATGTCGACCAAGCTCAAACTGCTCGGTGTGGACGTCGCCAGTTTCGGTGACGCCCAGGGCAATACGCCGAACTGCTTGGAGGTGGTGGTCAACGATCCGGTCAAGCACACCTACGCCAAACTGGTGCTCTCCGACGACGCCAAGACGCTGCTCGGCGGCATCCTGGTCGGCGACGCGTCGGCCTACGGTGTGCTGCGTCCCATGGTGGCCAGTGAGCTGCCCGGCGATCCGCTGGCGCTGATCGCGCCCGTGACCGACGGCGACGCACCGGCACTGGGTGTCGGAGCACTGCCCGATATCGCGCAGATCTGCTCGTGCAACAACGTCACCAAGGGCGACCTCAAGGAGGCCATCTGCGGCGGCTGCACCGATGTACCCGGTCTGAAGAAATGCACCCTGGCGGGCACGTCCTGCGGATCGTGCGTACCGCTGCTCAAACAACTGCTCGAATCCGAGGGTGTCGAACAGTCCAAGAGCCTGTGTGAACACTTCACCCAGTCACGTGCCGAGATGTACGAGATCATCACCGCCACCGGTATCCGCACCTTCAGTGGCCTGATCGAGCGCTTCGGCAGCGGATCCGGTTGTGACATCTGCAAACCCGTCGTGGCGTCCATCCTGGCGTCCACGAGTTCGGACCACATTCTCGACGGCGAGCAGGCCAGCCTGCAGGATTCCAACGACCATTTCCTGGCCAATATCCAGCGCAACGGCTCGTACTCGGTGGTGCCCCGGGTGCCCGGTGGCGACATCACCGCCGACCAGCTGATCCTGATCGGGCAGATCGCGAAGGATTTCGGCCTCTACACCAAGATCACCGGCGGCCAGCGCATCGATATGTTCGGTGCCCGGGTCGAGCAATTACCGCTGATCTGGCAGCGCCTTGTCGACGGGGGTATGGAATCCGGTCAGGCGTACGGGAAGTCGCTGCGTACGGTCAAGAGTTGTGTCGGCAGCGACTGGTGTCGCTACGGCCAGCAGGATTCGGTGCAGCTGGCCATCGATCTGGAGTTGCGATACCGCGGTCTGCGCGCGCCGCACAAGATCAAGATGGGGGTGTCGGGCTGCGCCAGGGAGTGCGCCGAGGCGCGCGGCAAGGATGTCGGCGTCATCGCCACCGAGACCGGCTGGAACCTCTATGTCGCGG
Organism: Mycobacterium sp.; assembly: GCA_016197405.1. Classification (GTDB taxonomy): domain Bacteria; phylum Actinomycetota; class Actinomycetes; order Mycobacteriales; family Mycobacteriaceae; genus Mycobacterium. Next base: position 356,364 of record JACPVR010000013.1, on the reverse strand, counting down.
GCAACGGCGGTATGACGCCCAAGCACGCGCAGCTGCTGGCCAGTGATCTCGACACCGAGACGCTGGTGCGCTATGTCGACCGGTTCCTGATGTTCTACATCCGTACCGCTGATCGGCTGCAGCGCACCGCGCCGTGGCTGGAGAGCCTCGAAGGCGGTATCGACCACCTACGCGATGTGGTGTGCCACGACTCGCTCGGGTTGGCCGAGGACCTGGAGGCGGCAATGGCTCGCCATGTCGAGGGGTATGCGTGCGAATGGAAGGGCGTTCTCGACGACCCCGACAAGCTGTCGCGTTTCGTCTCCTTCGTCAACGCGCCCGACACCGAGGATCCCACAGTGCAATTCACCCAGCGTGCGGGTCGCAAGGTGCCGATCGGGATGCCCAGCTTCACCAACCGACAGGACCAGACATGACTCTTCTCAACGATGTCACGACCTGGACGACGGCGTGCGCCTATGACTATCTGATCCCGGGTCGCGGGGTGGCGGTGCTCCTGGGCGACGGTGCACAGGCGGCGTTGTTCCGGCTCCCGGACGGGTCGCTGCGGGCGGTGGGCAACATCGATCCGTTCTCGGGTGCAGCGGTACTGTCACGCGGTATCGTCGGCGACCGCGCGGGCCGCGCGACCGTGCAGTCGCCGATCAAGAAGCAGGCTTTCGCACTCGATGACGGTGTCTGCCTTGACGACCCGGCGGTCTCGGTACCGGTCTACAAGGTCCGTGTGACCGACGACGGTACCGTCGAGGTGGGACGCTAGTCTCGTCCGGCCGCGATCATCTCGTCGCGTGGAACCACCTTGATCCGCTCGCGGCCGTGCGCCGCACCGAGCGAGATCTCGTGGATGTCGAGGCGTTCCCACTCGGCCCAGGTGGTGTAGTCGACCCCGTTGCCGGACAGGTGATCGAAGATGGCATCTGGATCGGTCACCTCGGCAGGCCGGATCGTCGGCAGGTCGGCCAGCAGACTTGTGATGGTCTCGGCGGCATCGGATTTGGTATGGCCGATCAGCCCGACCGGTCCGCGTTTGATCCAGCCGGTCACGTAGGTCGCATCGATGGGCACGTCGTCGACGCCGAGAACCCGGCCGGCGTCGTGCGGTACCACTCCGGCGTGATGGTCGAAGGGTAGATCGGCCAGATGTGACGACTGGTAGCCGACGGCCCGGTACACGGCCTCGACCGGCCGTTCGGTGAATTCGCCTGTGCCGCTGGCAGTTCCGTCACCGACGAGCTGGGTCCGCTCGGTGCGGATGCCCTCGACCCGGTCGGTGCCCAGTATCGCCACCGGGGCCTGACACAGATGGATGTGGATGCGGTGCGGTGCGCCGGTCGGTTCGCGATCCATATACGACATCAGCGTGTTGACCACCAGCTTGGTCGACTTGCTGGAGTTGATCGCCGCCTGGCTGGCCTCGTCGATCTCGAAACCTTCCGGGTGGACGATGACGTCGACGCTGGGGGAGTGCGACAGTTCACGGAATTCCATCGGGGTGAACTTGATCTGCGCCGGTCCGCGACGGGCGAAGACGTGGATGTCGGTGGCCTGGTTGAGCGCCAGTCCGCGGTAGACATTGTCCGGGATCTCGGTGCTCAGCTGCTCGTCGGCGGGTTTGGCCAGCACCCGCGCGATGTCCAGTGCCACGTTGCCCGCACCGAGCACGGCCACGTTGCGCGCGGTCAGTGGCCAGGTCCGCGGCACATCTGGGTGTCCGTCGTACCAGGACACGAAGTCGGCGGCGCCGTAGCTTCCCGGCAGGTCGATACCGGGGATCGGCAGCGGCCGGTCGGCCCGGGCGCCGGTGGAGAAGATCACCGCGTCGTAGAAATGCCGCAGGTCGGACAGTTTGATGTCGGTGCCGTAGTGGACGTTGCCGATGAAGCGGATGGCGTCCTGCGACAGCACCCGGCACAGGGCCTTGATGATTTCCTTGATCCGGGGATGATCGGGTGCCACGCCGTAGCGCACCAGGCCGTACGGGGCGGGCAGCCGGTCGAAGACGTCGACCTGGGCGCGCTCGTATTCCTTGGTGAGGATGTCGGCGGCGTAGATGCCTGCCGGTCCCGCGCCGATGACCGCGACTCGGATGTTGTGCATGACCGCCCTTTCACTCGAAGTAAGGCAAGCCTAAGCTCACTTCGAGGCCGGTCAAGGCCTAGCCCTGTGGTGTGCGCCTCATGCCGCGATCGGCAGCCGGGCCCGGCGGAACCGCGATGCGATGAGCCGTACCGTGCCGGGATGCAGGCCGAGCGGCTCGGTGACGACATCGGCCCCCGATGCCCGCAGCCGGTCCTGGAACAGGCCGTCGGACAGCAGATAGGACGCCACGAAGATCCTGCCTGCACCTTTTCGGCGCAGGCTCGCCACGGCGTCGGCTACGCGCGGCTCCCCGGTGGCGGCGTATGCCAGTTCGACCCGGCTGCCGATGGTCGAGGACAGCATGGTCGCGGTGATCCGCAGGTCGCGCTGCGCGCCCGGGTCGGATGTGCCCGCCGCCGCCAGAATCACCGAATCGCCCTGCCGCCAACCGGATTCGAGCAGCCGGTAGGTGACGACCCGGACCATCTCCGGATCGGGTCCCAGCGCGGGAGTGACGACGACATCGCGGTGCCCGCTGGCGTGCACATGGCTGGGCAGATCGTGGCGTACGTGGTATCCGCTGGCCAGGAAGGCCGGCACCACGGTCACCGGTACATCGGACAGTTCGCCGAGAACCTCGGTGGGCGTTGGACCCAGCACGTCGACGAACGACACCCTGATGGGGCGACCCAGGGTCGCGCCGACCCGCTCGGCGAGTTCGCCGATCAGCGAGACACCACCGGGTTTACGGGTTCCGTGCGCCACCAAGACCAGGTTCATCAGAGGTCCTCGTCCACGGCCAGCCGGTACCCGCGTTTGACCACGGTGGCGATGATGTTCTTGTCGCCCAAAGCCGTTCGCAGTCGCAGGACGGCGGTCTCCACCGCATGGGTGTCGCTTCCCGCGCCGGGCAGCGCGGCCAGCAATTCGTGGCGTGACACCACGGTGCCGGGCCGCTGTGCCAGCGCACGCATGGTGGTCATCCCGGCCGGCGACAGCGACTTCACCACACCGTCGACCAACACGCACGTACCCCGGATCTCCACCAGGTGCCCGGCTGCGGTCACGGTCCGTGACCGCAGCAGCGGGAGCTCGTCGGTGATGTGGCGGGCCAAGGCGCCCAACCGCATTCGCTCCGGGGCCGAGGTCGGCACACCGAGCCGGACCAGTGGCCGGGCGGTGACCGGCCCGACGCACATCGCGTGCACGTTGCCGCGCAGCGCCGCCAGTACGGCGTCCTCGATACCCAGATCGCGGGCCCGCAGCAGCATCGCGGCCACCGCGGGCGCCGAGGTGAAGCTGACGGCATCGAACTGCTGCTCTGCGATACCGACGACGAGCGCGTCGAACGCTCCGCCCCGCGGCGTCGGGCTCCACCGATAGACCCGGATCGGCACCACCTGCGCGCCGGCATTGCGCAGCTCGTCGAGGAACTCCGGGAACGGATCCCATTCGTCGGTGGCGCCGTGCAACTGCACCGCGATCCGGCGGCCGGCCACGCCCGTCTCCAGCAGGTACTGCAGCACCTCGCGGGACGATTCGGAATCCGGTGACCATTCCTCGGGCAGCCCACCGGCGCGCAGCGCCCCGGTAGCCTTCGGCCCGCGGGAGACCACCCGCGCCTTGGCCAGCGCCGTGGTCAGCTCAGACGACAGCCCCCAACCGTCGGCGGCGGCCATCCAGCCGCGGAAACCGATACCGGTGGTCGCGATCACGATGTCGGGCGGCTCGGCGATCAGCGCCTCGGTGTTGCGGTGCAGTTCTTCGTCGTCGGGCAGGGGGACCATTTCGATGGCGGGTGCAGCGCATACCGTCGCGCCGCGGCGGCGCAGCAGTGCGCACAGTTCCTCGGAACGACGTGCGGCGGTCACCGCCACCCGAAATCCGGTAAGCGGTGCCCATGCGGGCTCACTCATGTGACATGTGTATTCAGCCCATGTTTCGCGGGCGTTACCCGGCAATTGCGCTGGCGTCTCGCGGCAGGTCCGGCGGTGAACTTGCGCTCACCGCGGGGACGGGCCGCTTGTGAGGTCATCCGATCCGGGTCGCGTGCACCACGGTGAACGGCAGATGCACCCGGTCGCCGTCGATGAGCGGCAGGATCACCGACATCCGTTCACCCATCCGGCGCATCTGTTCGACGCGCTCGGGCGGCATGCCCGCCAGCGCCTCGGCGGGCATGGCGTCGATCCCACCGGTGAAACCGGCGGTGTTGCCCAGATACGTCGTCGGACCGAGGAAATCGATACGCCAGCCGGTTCGTCCCAGGGTGTCACGGATGTTGTCCTCGGTGACCGCCGCCAGCGGGGAGACGACGCCGTTGACGTTCGCCGCCGAGAAGCAGTAGAGAAACCAGCGCGCGCCGGGCCGCGTGCTGCGGTGCACACCTGCGGCGTACGCCGGGCGGTCGGACTCCGGCAGGCAGTGCATCAACGCACTGTCGATGACGGTGTCGAATCGACCGTCGTAGCCGGTGAGGTCGGTCGCGTCGGCAACACCGAACGTCACGGTCGCGCCGGCATCCGAGGCTCGTTGGCGGGCCCGCTCGATGGCGGCCGGAGAGCCGTCCAGACCGGTTACCGAGTAGCCGCGGGAAGCGAGGTAGATCGCGTTGTCGCCCAGACCGCAGCCGATGTCGAGGACTTCGCCGGTGATCGCGCCGAGCGCTTCGAGCTCCATCAGTCGCGGTTGTGCCTGCCCGACATCCCACGGGATCGCACCCGGTTGTGGGCCACCCGGAAAAGCGGACTCACCGCGGTAGAGCTTGTCGAACGATTCCCGGTCGGGGCCGGTGTTCTGCGCGGGAGATGAGCTGCTTGTCACCGTATCCAACGTACCCCTGCGCTACCAGACATCACCTTCGCGCCAGTCGCACATCAGCCCGCCCGCCGGGTCGAGTTCGGCGTCGACGCCGAGTACGAAAACACTGCCGTCGTCGCCGGGGGTGCGGGCGGGTCCACCGGGTGCCAGAACCGATGTCGGACCCTGCCAGCGCACCCAGCCGCGGGCAGTGTAGAAATCGCCGACGTCTTTGGATGCGCTCAGCGCACCGAGCCGGTAGGCGCCGCGAATCACCTGTTCGGCGGCCGTCATGACAGCCGCGCCGAGTCCGTGGCCACGCCAGTCCTCACGCACCGCGACGCCCTCGACATAGCCGCAGCGCAACGCGGCACCGTCGTGCAGCAACCGGCGCGTGACGACGCAGGCGTGGGCGATGAGTGCTCCGTGGTGGCAGATCAGCGCATGCATACCGCCCAGACAGTGCTCCCAGTCGTCCTCGGAGAAATCCCCGCCGAACGCCGCGAGCAGCACGCGGCGTGCCTCCTCGCGGGTCTCGTGGTCGAGATCGGCGGTGTGGACCAGGCGGGCGGTGTGGACCTGGGTGTGCACACAGCCCGGTTTACCAGGCCGCGGCGCCGATGGCAGCCGAACGCGGTCGCGCCCACCGCAGTCGGACGCCCTGACCGGGCCGGACCTGGGCCACCTTGTCGATATCGGCATCGATGATGACCCCGGCGACCGGGTAACCACCGGTGACGGGGTGGTCCGGACCCAGGATGACCGGCAGGCCGTTGGGCGGCACCTGGATGGCGCCGCGCGTCGCGCCCTCCGAGGGCAGCTGACGCCCCGGATCACGGTGACGCAGTGGCGTGCCGCTCAGGCGCATACCGACGCGATCGCTGCGATCGGTGGCAACCCAGACGTTGTGCACCAGGGCGTCGGGGTCGGTGAACCAGTCGTCACGCGGGCCGGGTATCACCAGCAGCTCCAGCAGCCCGCTGTCGATGGCGGCCACCGGGGCCTGATCCACCTCGGGGAAGTCGGCGGTGTGCGCGCCGACCGGCAGCACGTCACCGCGCTGTAGTGGGCGCGGGCCGATGGCCGACATGACGTCGAAGCTGCGCGATCCCAGCACCGGTTCGACGTCGATACCGCCGCGCACTGCCAGATAGCTGCGCATGCCGGTGTGCGGCGCGCCGAGGGATATCACATCGCCGGCTTTGACATGCTGAATACTGTTGGTGCCAAACGGTTTACCGTTGACTGCCGGGTCGGTGTCGGCGCCGGTGACGGCGATCTCGACATCCCCGCCGCGTACCCGCACGGAGAATCCGCCGAGTGTCACCTCGACGGTCGCCCGGTCGTCGGGGTTGGCCACCAGCCGGTTGGCCAGGGTGTGTGCGCGCCGGTCGGCGGCCCCCGAGCGGGTGACGCCGAGGTGCGCCACTCCGGGCCGGCCGAGGTCTTCCACCAGCGCCAGCGGTCCGGTGCGCAGGATCTCCAGAGTGGTCATGACGGCTGCCTATATCGCCCGGAACGAAACCCACATACCCGGCGTCAGCAGCGCGGGCCGGGGACGGTCGATATCCCACAGCACCGCGTCGGTGTGACCGATGAGCTGCCAGCCGCCCGGCGACTCACGTGGGTAGACACCGCTGAACTCGCCGGCCAGTGCCACGGCACCGGCGGGTACCCGGGTACGTGGTTCGGCTCGACGTGGCACCTGCAGCCGCGGATCTCCACCGATCAGATAGCCGAAACCCGGTGCGAAACCACCGAATCCGACGCGCCACGGAGTGGCAGTGTGCGCCGCGACGACCCCCGCGGGGTCCAGGCCGGTCAGCCGGCCGACCTCGGCCAGGTCGGCACCGTCGTACACCACGTCGATCACCACATCGGCGGGACCGGCCGACAGACGCTCCTCGATGTCCTCCGGCGCAATCGTGATGGTGCGCAGTCGTTGGCGCACCGGTGCCTGCCACCGGGGGCCGGCCAGCTTCAGCAGCACCGTGCGTGATGCAGGCACGATGTCGACGATGCCGGCCAACCGGCGGTCCCGCAGTACCTTCGACCAGGCCAGTACCTCGGCGGTACTGCTGCACTCCAGCAGCAGCGCGCTGTCCCCGTAATCGCGCACCATGTCGATGGTCACCACATCCAATGCCACGTTCATTACCCGACGGTAACCTCGCTGGCGGATGTTAGCCGCAGGCTTTACCGCCGCGCCAGAGATGCCTTAATCTGCGCTTCGGACCGCGCGGTCTCACACCGCGGGTTCGTAGGTGGGCTCGTGCTTCTTGATATAGCCGATCACCCGGTAGGTGATCGGCAGAAGCACGATCTCGACGGCGGTCTTGTACAGCCAGCCCAGCGCCGTATAGACCGCGAAATCCCGAAAAGTGGTGATTCCGATGGCGTTTGCGGCGATGGCGCAGAACACCAGCGTGTCACCGAGCTGGCCGGCAAAAGTCGAGCCGACGAGCCGGGCCCACAGGTGTTTCTCCTTGGTCCGTTCCTTGATCTTGACGACGACCCACGCGTTGATGGTCTGCCCGACCAGGAAGCCGGCGAGCCCGGCGATGATCAACTGGGTGTAGGCGTGCACGATGTTCTCGAACGCCGCCTGGTTCTCGTAGAAATCGGCGGCGGGAAGGTAGATGGTCACCCAGAACGCCGACGCTGCCAGGACATTCATCGAGAAACCGAGGAGCACCGCCCGCCGGGCGGCCTTGAACCCGTACACCTCCGAGAGCACATCGCCGATCACATAGGTCAGCGGGAAGACGATGAATCCACCGTCGGTGATGATCGGCCCGAATGCGACACCTTTGGTGGCGGTGACATTGGAGATGATCACCAACGCGGTGAACACGGCGACCAGGATCGGGTAATAGCGGGAACCGACCTGGGCGAAGCCGCTGGGCCGGTCGATCGAGTGCACCTCGGAGCTTGTCACTCCGATATCCAAGCAGACCGCTGCCAAGCGGTACGTTGCGCGCCACAATGAACCGGACGAACTTCCGAGGAGGCCGATGATCACCCTGACCGCATCCGCTGCCGCGCCGCTGTCGCGTTCCACCGAATCACGACGACCGCCACTGCGGGTGGGGCTGGTGCAACACCGCTGGCGATCCGACCGCGCAGACCTGGCCGCGGTGCTGCGTTCGGGTATCGACCGGGCCGCCGCCGAAGGTGCCCGGGTCGTGTTCCTGCCGGAGATAACCCTGTTGCGCTACCCGGCCGATGTACCGGCGGGGCAGAATCCGGGCGCCGGCGCCGAGGACCTCACCGACGGGCCGACCTTCGCGCTGGCCGCGGCGGCCGCTGTCGACAACGGGATCTTCGTGCATGCCTCGCTCTACGAGCGCGCCGCGGGAGTGGACGGGCTGGGCTACAACACCGCCATCCTGGTCTCGCCCGCGGGTGAACTGGTCGGGCGCACCCGAAAGCTGCACATCCCGATCTCGGCGGGCTACTACGAGGACACCTACTTCCGGCCCGGTCCGCCCGAGGACGCCTATCCCGTCTATCAGCCGGACGGACTCGATGCGCGCGTCGGCATGCCGACGTGTTGGGACCAATGGTTCCCCGAGGTGGCGCGCAGCTACTCGCTGGGCGGCGCCGAGATCGTGGTCTATCCCACGGCGATCGGCTCCGAACCGGTGTTCCCGGGTTTCGACACCAGGCCGCTGTGGCAACAGGTGATCGTGGCCAACGGAATCAGCAGCGGTCTGTTCATGGTGGTGCCCAACCGGACCGGTTCCGAAGGTGCGGTGACGTTCTACGGTTCGTCTTTCATCTCCGACCCGTACGGGCGGGTGCTGGTGCAAGCCCCGCGTGACGAGGAAGCGGTACTGGTGGCCGATCTCGATCTCGACCAGCGCAGGGACTGGCTGGAGCTCTTCCCGTTCCTGCTGACCCGGCGGCCCGATACCTATGCGGCGCTGACCGATCCGGTCGATTCCGGTCTGCCCTACGGCGCCGGGCATGCGGCGACGGCGGTGGTGAAATGAGCACCGATCCGGCGGCCACATTGTTCACCGGCGGGCTGATCTGGACCGGCACCGGCGAGACCGATGCGCTGCTGGTCGCCGACGGGGTGGTGCGGGCTCTCGGTGCCCAGGCCGTCGAACTGGCCGGGGACGCCCACCGCGTCGACCTCGACGGCGGGTTCCTGATGCCGTCCTTCGGCGACGGCCACGCCCACCCGCTCTACGGTGGACTGGAAGCGGTCGGTCCCGCGGTGCGCGGCTGCTCCTCGGTGGAGGACATCGTGCTGGCGGTGAAGAAGTACGCCGGGGACAACCCTGGCGAGGAATGGATCGTCGGCGCGTCCTACGACGGCAGTCTGGCGCCGGACGGACTTTTCGACTCGCGTTGGCTCGATGCCGCGGTCCCGGACCGGCCGGTGGTGCTGCGAGCCTGGGATTACCACACGTTGTGGTGCAACTCGGTGGCCATCGAGCGGGCCGGTATCACCGCGCAGACCCCTGATCCGGTACTGGGCGAGATACCCCACCGCGCAGACGGTTCGGTGCTCGGGACGCTACGGGAATGGGGCGCCACCGATCTGGTGATGTCGGTGATGCCACCTCGTGACGAGCAGCTGCGCATCGCGGCGCTGGGCACCGCGGCCGACTACTTCCTGGCCCGCGGCGTCACCTGGGTGCAGGACGCCTGGGTCGAACCCGGGGACGTCGCAACCTATGTGGCGGCCGCCCGTGCCGGTGCGTTGCGAATGCGTTTCAACCTGGCGCTCTACGCCGACCCGCGGCATTTCGACTCGCAGATAACGGATTTCGCCGATTCGCGGCGGGCGGTGCAGGCGGCCGGCTCGGAGCTGCTGACGGCGCATACCGTGAAGTTCTTCGCCGATGGCGTGGTGGAGAACGAGACGGGTGCGCTGCTGGCACCGTACTGCTCGGGACTGCACAGTCACGGCATGCGCAACTGGGAAGGTGAGTCGCTTGCCGAGGCGGCCCGCCGGGTGGACGATCTGGGGCTGCAGATCCACATCCACGCCATCGGCGACGCCGCGGTCCGCCAAGCCCTGGACGCGATCGAATATGTGGTGCAGCGCAACGGAAAACGTGACCGCAGGCCCGTCATCGCACATGTGCAGCTCGCCGATGATGCCGACGTCGGGCGGTTCGCCGAACTGGGTGTCATCCCGAACATGCAGCCGTTGTGGGCGCAGATGGACGCGCTGATGACGGTGCTGACGGTGCCGAGGCTCGGCGCCGAACGTTCCGACAAGCAGTATCGGATACAGACGCTGGACACCTCGGGTGCGCCGCTGGCGTTCGGTTCGGACTGGCCGGTGTCCTCGGGTGCGCCGTTGGACGGTATCGCGGTCGCGGTTTCACGACGCACCGCGGACGGTGAACCCGAGGGTGGCTGGACCCCACACGAGATCCTGCCGATTCAGCGCGCGTTGACGGCGGGTACCGCGGGTGTGGCGTATCAGGCCTTCGCCGAGAGTAATTGGGGCCAGATCGCGCCGGGTGCCAGTGCCGACCTGGTGTGGCTGGCCGGCGATCCGCGCGCGACGCCGGCCCTGGAGCTGCCGGCCCTGCCGGTGCGGGCCACCTACCTGCGCGGGCAGTGCGCCTATGAATCCGACAACTGAAAGAGGATCAGTATGACCTCCACCGATCCCGGGGCCGACCAGCAGGTGGCCGAGCAGCACGAAGGACACCTGCGGCGCGCACTCGGTCTGCCCTCGCTGGTGCTCTTCGGCCTGGTGTACATGGTGCCGCTGACGGTTTTCACCACCTACGGCATCGTCACCCAGACCACCGGTGGCCGGCTGCCGGTGGCCTATGTCGTGACGCTGATCGCCATGGTCTTCACCGCGTATTCCTATGCCCGGATGTCGCGGGCATATCCGGTTGCCGGATCGGCATACACCTACGCGCAGAAGAGTTTCGGCGCGCCGATCGGTTTCCTGTCGGGCTGGTCGCTGCTACTGGACTATCTGTTCCTGCCGATGATCAACTATCTCGTCATCGGCCTGTATCTGGAGGCTGCCTTTCCCGCGGTACCGGCCTGGGTGTTCGTCCTGCTGGCGATCGGTATCGTCACGGTGCTCAACATCGTCGGCATCGTCTCGGTGGCGCGCGCGAACTTCGTGATCATCGCCGTGCAGGCGATCTTCATCGTCACCTTCGTGGCGCTGGCCACCGCGAAGGTCTCCGGTAAGGGCGGCGTCGATCTGATGGCGCCGTTCGCCGGGGACGGTACGGCCAACGGGTTCGGGGTCATCGCGGCGGGCGCGGCCATTCTGTGCCTGTCCTTTCTGGGATTCGACGCCGTCTCGACGTTGTCCGAGGAAGCCAAGGATCCGACCCGTAACGTGCCGCGGGCCATCCTGATCGCGACGATCGTCTCCGGTGTCATCTTCGTTGTGCTGTCCTATGTGGCTCAGCTGGTGTTCCCGTCCAACAACTTCGCCGATGTGGACGCCGGATCGCTCGATGTCATGGTCGCCGCCGGTGGGGACTTCCTGAACACCTTCTTCACCGCCGCCTATGTCGCAGGCGCCCTGGGGTCGGCACTGACCTCGCAGGCGTCGGTGGCCCGGATCCTCTACGCCATGGGCCGCGACGGTATTCTGCCGCGCCGGGTCTTCGGACATGTGTCACCGCGGTTCAGCACCCCGGTCTTCGCCATCCTGGTGGTCAGCGTGGTGTCGCTGCTGGCCATCGTCATCGACCTGGCGACGCTGGCCTCACTGATCAGTTTCGGTGCGCTGGTGGCGTTCTCGGTGGTCAACCTGTCGGTGATCAAGCATTACTTCGTCGATCTGCGGGAGCGTTCAGGCAGCGCGGTGCTGAGCAATTTGATCGTCCCCGCCATCGGTGTGGTGCTCACGATCTGGCTCTGGACCAGCTTGTCGGGATTCACCCTGGTGGTCGGATTGTGCTGGCTGGCAGTCGGATTGATCTGGCTGTTGGGTGTGACCAGGGGATTTCGCCGGCCGACACCGGTGCTGCACCTGGACAACGAATGACGGTGCGTCAGCCCAGCGCCTTGGCCAGCAGCGGTGGCAGCCGGTCGGCGACCACGGGATAGGACAGCACCGAGGAGAAGGCGATGGCTCCGGCGAGCTCCTTACCGGTGAACACGTAGCGGTTCTGCTTGATGGCCCGCAGCGCCGCGATGTTCGGGTCGGCCAGCAGTGCGGCGCCCTCCTCGTCGCTCTCGGTGGTCCAGATCAGCACATCGGCGGCGTCGAGCACCGGTCCGATCTTGTCGAGCGGGATGTAGGCGCGGTTGTCGCGTTCCCTGCCGAACGGCGCGATGCTGTCGGCGATGGTGAAACCCAGCTGGGTCAGGAATTCGGTGCTCCACCCCGGCCGGGTGGCGATCACACTGTTCTCCCATTGGGTGGTGCCCTGCAGCAGCAGCACCTTCTTGTCCTTGAAGGCCGGGTTGGCCGCGGCGGCATCGGTGAACTTCTTGTCGACATCGGCGATCGATGACGCCATCTTGTCGGCCTGGAAGACAGCCGTCCCGATGGCGGTGGCCTGGTCCTTCCACGGTTCGAAGAACGGCGCGAACCCGGACTGCGGAAGCGTGGGGGCGATCGCCGAGAGCTTCTGGTAGGTGTCGGCATCGCAGCCGGCGTTGATCGCGACGATGAGATCCGGTTTGAGGGCGGCGATCTTGTCGACCTGGATACCGTCGTCGAGATTGAGCACCGTCGGCTGTGCGCCACCGAGCGCCGAGGTGGCCCAGGGCCAGACGGCGAAAGGTTCGTCACCCCACCACGCGGTCGTCGCGATGGGCACCACGCCCACCGCGAGCAGCGAGTCCTGTTCGGTGAACCCGGCACTCACGACGCGCTTGGGCGGCGCCGGGATGGTCGTCTCACCGAAGGTGTGCTTGATGGTGACCGGGCCACCAGCCGGCCCGCCGTTGGCGGACTTCCCGGCCGAGCACGCCGTCGCGATCAACAGCCCGGCCGCGCCTGCGGCCCCGAGGAATCCCCGCCTGGACCACTGTGTTTGCTGCATCGGCCGAGCTTACGAGCTGACCCGACGCTGCGCTGGCTGATTGCCGGGCGTCCGTGCGCCGGCGTGGTGTCAACTTCCTGAGAGTCGCTTGCTCAGTTGGCGACTCAACCAGGCGGGGCAGAACCGTGACGCGACGGCCATTGCCTTGGTCTGGGTGCCGACCGGGAAGTGCACCTGGTGCAGCAGGCGACGGGGCAGCGACGGTTCCACGGCTGCCACGATGGCTTCGGCCACATCGTCGGCGTGCAGGTGGATGCCCAGCGACCGGGTGGTGCCGGTGTCGAGGTCATCGGTCATGGCGGTCTGCACGAACAGTGGCCACATCGAGATGACGCGGATGCCGTAGCGACCCCACTCCAGATCGAGCGCCTCGGTGAGGGCACGGATGAAGAATTTCGTGGCGCTGTACACCGCGAGTTCGGACTGGCCGTAGATGGCAGATGCCGAGGCCAGGTTGACCACGACAGACCCCGGTGTGGCCCGCAGCTGGTCGAAGGCCGCGTGGAGACCGTTGACGACACCTTTGCAGTTGACGTCGATCTCACGGTGATGCGCGCCGACGTCGATCTGTTCGAAGCGGCCGGAGTGCAGGATCCCGGCGTTGTTGATCATGACGTCGAGGCGGTTGCCGCAGGCAGAGGCGAACGCGTTGACACGTTGGCTCATCTCGTCGCTGTCGGTGACGTCGAGGTGCCCGGTGAGTACCGTGCCGCCCAGGTTGCGGATGGTCTCGGCCAGCGTGGCCAGGCCGGATTCGTCGATATCGTAGGCACCGACGGTGTATCCCCGCGCTGCGAAGGCGAGTGCCGTCTGGCGGCCGATTCCGGCGGCCGCGCCGGTGATGAAGACAGTCTTGGACATGTCGCCATCATCCGCCGTGGGCGGGACGAGCTATTGCAGCGGTAGGCCGGCGTCCAGGAACTCCAGTGCCGGGAAGATGATCGCGGGGTCCATCGGCCTGCCGTGCAGGGCCATCATGAAGACGCCGGTCATGGCTCCCGCGGTGGTCTGGAGCTCGAGATCCTCGGGGTCGCGGTTGAGCCGGATGGCCAGGGCCCCGGCGATCTGCTCGATGGTGTGGATGTACTCGTTGTAGAGGGCGCCGGCAGCCTCTGGCAGCGTGTAGAGCAGCTGCTGGCGCCGGTTCTCGGGACCCCATTCGGCGCTCGCCATGGCACTGAAGACCTGTTCGAGGGCGTATTTGTAGGCGGCCACCGGCCGCAGTTCGGCCGGTGCGGCCACGAACGCGTCGATGATGGGTCCCATCAGCTGGTCCGGGATCAGCAGTGCTTCCTTGTTGGTGAAGTACCGGAAGAAGGTGCTGGGGGACACTTCGGCGGCTTCGGCGATTTGCTCGACGGTGGTCTGGGCATAGCCGTTCTCCTCGATGAGGCGAAGTGCCTCCCGACGGATCGTTTCCCTGGTCTTGATCTTTTTTCGCTCGCGCAGACCGGGTGTTTCCCCCACATCCATGGCTCCATTGTGGCACTACACCAGGATGGCGATGGCCAGGATAACCATGAGGACCGCGACGCCACCGTCGAGAATTCGCCATGTCGACGGTTTGGCGAACAGGTTGCTGAGGCGTTTTGCACCGAATCCCAAGCTGGTGAACCACACGGCGCTGGCGGTTGCCGCGCCGATTCCGAACAGCCACCGGCCGTGTGGTTGTTGATTGGCCAGAGCCCCGAGCAGTACGACGGTGTCGAGGTAGACATGGGGGTTCAGGAAGGTCAACGCCAGGCAGGTCAACAGCACCCCGGCCAGCCGTGCCGGCGCTTCCTGCGACGGTGTCAGAGCGGCGGGGCGTACCGCGCGCCGGGCGGCCAGCACGGCATATCCGAGCAGGAAGGCGGCGCCGCCGAACCTGGCCACGGTGATGACGTCGGGGTGGGTGGCGATCAGCGCGCCGAAGCCGGCGATACCGGCCATGATCAGCACCAGGTCCGACACCGTGCACAGGGCCACGACCGGCAGGACATGTTCGCGACGGATGCCTTGGCGCAGCACGAACGCATTCTGTGCGCCGATCGCGGCGATCAGCGTCATGGTCGTGAGGAAGCCGGTGAAGTACACGACGGCCAGCGGGGAGCCCATGACGTCGACGGTAAGCAGCGCGGGCTGATCAGTACAGCTAAAGATTCTTCCGCTGGATTAGGGAATCTAATCTCACGCAGCTCCGGTCGACGTACCCGGCTGGCGACGCCACGTCGTGCGTCAGTAGTCCCAGTCGGCCGGTACGCAGCGGAAGACGTCGCCGGCGGCTGCGACCCGACAGACCGACGGGAACGGTAGGTGGGTGGCCACCAACGACTCGCCCGTCGCGGCCAGCTCTTGCAGCAGCTGAATCCGGACGCGGGCTGCCTCCGCGGGGTCGTGTTCGAATCCGTTGTGCCACTCGGGATTTTCGAATCCCGGCGCAAACACGGCATCACCGGCGAAGGTAAGCCGATCGCCACCGGACGCCAGCCGGACGATGCTGTGCCCCGGTGTGTGACCACCCGTGCGGGTGACGAGCACTCCGGGTGCGACTTGGTATTCCGTCTCGAACGTCTGCAGCTGTCCGCGGTACTCATCGAGGAACCGAGAGGCGATGGTCCGGAGCGCATCCGGCACCGGCGCCGGCATGTTGGTGAGGGAGAAGTCGGGTGCCTCCCAGAACTCGGCCTCGGCGGTCGCCACGTGGACACGCAGATCCGGACGGAATCGTTCTTTCAATCCCGCGGTGAGCAGCCCGCCGACGTGATCCATGTGCAGATGGGTGAGGACCACGTCGGTGACGGCGGCCGGATCGATGCCTGCGGCCTCCAGCCGATGGACGGTCTGCCCCGCGCGGGGGAAGTCAGGGAACTCCACCCCCAGTCCGGCGTCGACGAGGATGGTCCGGCCTCCGCTGCGCACCACCACCACGTTCAGCGGCCAGTCAAGCACGTCGGGCGGCAGGAACCTCTCATCGAGCCAGTGCCCGAACTCGGCCTCGTCGGCATTGGTGGCCAGCGTCGTCGCCGTGATCGGCAGCACGCCGTCGCTGATCACCAGCACCTCGATGTCGCCGACCTGTACCGCATAGCGCGATGGCACCAACTCGTCGAGCCCGTGAGATCCGAGTTGGGTAGCGTTGTCCAAGTACATGTTTCGTCTCCTTGCCCGCCCAGCGGGCGGCATCGTGAAAATGTCCGAGCGTCGAGTTGAACGCACGAAGGTCGGTGAACTCATCCGCGTCATGGATTCGTCGGGGTATGGATGTATTCGGACCCGGCCATCCGTTGTCACCCTCAGAGACGGCTGTATACGGCAGTGGTCCGGCACGCGAGAGGAGTCGAGATGAAGGTCGTCGTCGTGGGAGGAACCGGTCTGGTGGGTTCAAAGGTGATGCGCGCGCTGACAGATCGTGGGCACGACGCGGTCGCCGCGGCGCCGTCCACGGGTGTGGATGCCGTGACCGGCAGAGGGTTGTCCGAAGTGCTGCTCGGCGCGTCGGTGGTGGTCGACGTGTCGAATTCGCCGTCTTTCGAAGAGGACGCGGCCACCGAGTTCTTTCGTGCGTCCACGAGCAACCTGCTCGACGCCGAAGCCACCGCCGGGGTCGCTCACCACGTCGCGTTGTCAGTGGTGGGCACGGAGCGATTGGCGCCGCAGGCCGGGTACTTTCGTGCCAAGCTGTTGCAGGAGCAACTCATCGCCGCGGGCCCGGTTCCCTACACCATCGTCAGGGCCACCCAGTTCTTCGAATTCCTCGCAGCCATTGCCGATTCCGCGACGATCGCCGACGTCGTCAGACTTCCCGACGCGCTGATCCAACCGATGGCATCCGTCGACGTCGCCGAGGCCGCGGCCGTCGCTGCCGTAGCCGAACCTGCGGCGGGGACAGTCGAGGTCGGGGGCCCGAAGGCGTTTCGCCTGCCCGAACTCATCGGGACCGCCCTGAGGGCCTGCGGTGATGTCCGTAAGGTCGTCGCCGATCCCAAGGCGCAGTATTGGGGTGTCGACATCGACGAGAGCACCCTCATCCCGGCTTCTGGTGCGCGCCTCTTCGACACGACCTTCGAGGACTGGCTCCTCGAGACCGCGGCCAAGTCGTAGCACGCCGAGCCCGCCAAGGCCTCCCGGACGGTCGCGACGGGGCAGCACGCAGTGGACCGACAATCGTCACTAGCATCGACACCTGTGAACCTGTGTGGTCGCACCCGGGAATGCCAGGCTCTCGACGCGCTGATCGGCGCGGTCCCGTCCGGCTCACAGGTGCTGGTGCTCTGCGGGGAGGCGGGTGTCGGAAAGTCCGCACTCCTGGACTATGTGGCAGCTCGCGCAGAGGGGTTCCGCATCACGCGCGTGGTCGGCGTGGAGTCGGACATGGAGCTCGCGTTCGCCGGATTGCAGCAATTGTGCGCCCCGCTGCTCGGGCACCTCGACGAACTGCCACAACCCCAGCGCGACGCGCTCGACGTGGCTTTCGGGCGCGGATCGGGAACCGCCCCCGACCGCTTCCTCGTCGGCCTGGCCGTGCTGAGCCTGCTGGCCGCGGCAGCGAACGGACAGCCGTTGCTGTGCGTCGTCGATGATGCCCAGTGGCTCGACCAGATCTCCTTGCAAACACTGGGTTTCGTGGCACGCCGGCTGTTGGCCGAACCGGTGGCGATCATTTTCGCCGTGCGTGACCGCCCCGACGCGCCTGCGGGGTTGCCGGAGATGGACGTGCAGGGTCTGTCGGACGCCGATGCCAGAGAGCTGCTCGGCTCGGTGATGCCTGCGGGCGTCGACCCGCTGGTCCGTGACCGCATTGCCGCGGAAACCCGGGGCAATCCGCTGGCCATCCTGGAAGTGCCGCGCAGCGTGTCGGCGACAGAGCTGGCCGGCGGGTTCTGGATCTCCGGCAAGAGGTCGTCCACGGACGCCATCGAAGAGGAGTTCATGCGTCGTATCCAGGCGCTGCCTCGGCAGACCCAGCGCCTACTCCTGGTCGCGGCGGCCGAACCGACCGGAGACGCCGGCTTGTTCCTGCGCGCGGCCGCGGCACTGGAGATTCCGGTCAGCGCGTTGGGGCCCGCCGAGGGTGTAGGGGTCATCGTGTTCGGCCCACGCATGCACTTCTGCCATCCGTTGATGCGGTCGGCGGCCTACCGCGCCGCCGATCTCGGCGAACGTCGGGTGGTCCACCGGGTGTTGGCTGCGGCTACCGACCCCGTCGCCGATCCCGATCGCCGCGCATGGCACGCCGCCAACGCCGCCGTGGGCCCCGACGATGCGGTGGCTGCCGAATTGGAGGCTTCGGCGAGGCGGGCCGCGGGCCGCGGCGGCGTGGCCGCAGCCGCTGCGTTTCTCGAACGGGCGGTGGCCCTCACCGCCGATCCCGCGCTGCGTGGTGCGCGTGCCATCGCCGCGGCACACGCCAAACGGGACGCGGCCAGCCCGGAAGCCGCCTACGACCTGCTTGCCATCGCCGACCTTGCACCGCTGTCGAAATTGCAGCGGGCCCAGGTGGTTAGGATGCGAGCCCAGTTGCGGTTCACGCGTAGTCGGGCGGGTACACCGGGTGCACCCCGAACAGGCGAGGCCGCAGCGTTGTTGCTCAATGCTGCAAGGGGACTCGATGGCCTCGACGACGATCTGGCCCGAGACACCTACCTGGAGGCGCTCACCGCCGCCATGTACGCCGGCCGGCTCGGCGAGCCCGGCCTGTTGACCGAGATCGCCGAGGCGGGCCGCGCCGCGGTGTCCCGCCTCGCGCCACCCCGGCGTCCCGTTGATCTGTTGCTCAGCGGGATGACGAGCCGGATCCTCGAAGGTCCCGGTGCGGGCTCGGTTCATCTGCGGGCTGCGTTGGAATCATGGAATGAACACGCGCAGAAGGTGATCGGACCCGTCCAGCAGTGGCCGTTCCCCATCGCCCAGGAGTCCGCCGCGCACGAGTTGTGGGACGACGCCGTGCTGCAGCAGATCGCCGCCCACATGGTGCGACGGGCGCGCGACGGCGGGGCGCTCGCGGTGCTGCCGTCGGCGCTGGTGTACCGCGCGGGGGTGCATGTCTACACCGGCGAGTTCGTCGCGGCGGCCGCGCTCCTCGAGGAGGCCGACGCGATCACGGCCGCGATCGGTTACACACCGATGAAATACCATTCGCTGACCCTCGCCGCCTGGCGTGGTGTCCCAGGAGCTGCGACCGAACTGATCGAATCGGCGGCTGCCGATGGGCTCGCTAAGGGCGAGGGCCGACTGGTCGGTGTCAGCGGCTTCACCGCCGCCGTTCTCTTCAACGGCCTCGGCCGCTACCAGCAAGCCCTCGAGGCTGCTCAGAGCTGCTGCGAATACGAAGATCTCGGTTTCTACGGTTGGTGCCTCTTCGAACTCATCGAAGCCGCGGTTCACGTCGGCGACCGAGACACGGCCGCCACGGCACTTCGACGACTCGAGCAGCGGGCCGGGAGCAGCGGAACCGAATGGGGGATGGGCGCGGTGGCCGCCGCGCGCGCACTGCTCGCGCGCTACGAGGACGCCGAACGACTCTTCCTCGAGGCCCTTGAGCGCCTCGCAGCTGCGGACGTCGGTCCGCACGTCGCGCGCACCCGGCTGTCCTATGGCGAATGGCTGCGCCGCGCAAACCGCAGGACCGATGCCCGCACACAATTGAGCCAGGCCTACGACCACTTCACCCGAATGGGTGCCACGGCGTTCGCCGAGCGGGCGCGCCGGGAGCTGACCGTTGCCGGGCAGAAGGTCCGCAGGCAACCGGTGACCTCAGGTGTCGAACTCACCACGCAGGAAGCGCAGATCGCGCGCTTGGCCGCCGACGGGCACACCAACCCGGAGATCGGTGCGCAGTTGTTCATCAGTGCCCACACCGTGGAATGGCACTTGCGCAAGGTCTTCGTCAAGCTCGGCATCAGCTCACGCAGGCAACTGCGCGACGCCGCGCTCTCCGGGTAGCGCCGTCACCGATCGGTTCACGCCGACCGCACTACGGATCCCGCGCGGCGGACCACGAACTTTCCAGGGTTCGTCAGACCCACCCTGCGACCACTCTGGATTCGGCGGTGCAACCCGCGCGGCCACCCCGAACGAGACAACGGAAGACCGATTATGACGTCAACAAGGTCCGGCCCCGACCGGTTCGCGCTCCACGACAGCACCCTGATCCCCGGTGACGGCGCACGCAGCTTCCCGACCGTGAACATCGCAACCGTCCCCGCATCCGACGCCGATCTCGCCGCCCGGTTCGCCACCGATGCCACACCGTTGTTCGGTGCCCTCGCCCGCCGCGCCCGCCGACTGGCCCAATGTGACGCCGACGCCGAGGATCTGTTGCAGGACACCCTGTTACACGCCTACCAGGGCTTCGGATCGTTCCAGGACGGCACCAACCTCAACGCGTGGCTGTTCCGCATCCTGCACAACCGGTGGGTCAGCACGCACCGCTACCGGGAGCGACGCCCCACCGAAGTTCCCCTCAGCGACACCGCCGACGCAGGCACCGTTTCGTCGGCTACCTGTCAATCCGCCGAGACCGAGGTGCTCGACCTGATGCCCGACGGTGACCTGCAGGCCGCGCTCGCATCGTTGCCCGACGGCGTCCGGACCGCCATCTACCACGTCGGGGTCCAGGGATACACCTATGCGGAGACCGCGGCGTTGATGAACGTGCCGATGGGCACGGTGATGTCACGGGTGTCGCGCGGTCGGCGGCGACTGCGCATCGCCCTCGCCGGGTCACACCGCGATCACTGCCGCGAGGAGTACGGCCATGCTGACCAGCGCAGTGCGTGACGGCGCCGCCCCGATCTCGGAACTGCGGGGCCTTCGCGCGTTGGTGACCGGCGGCACCGCAGGCATTGGCGAGGCATGCGCGCGATTGCTGAGCCAGGCAGGTGCCTCGGTGGTCATCGCAGGACGAGACCAACGCCGCGGCGACGCCGCAGCCACCGAACTCAATGCCCCCTTCATCAGGACCGACCTCGCCGACCTGGAGTCGGTGCACGCGCTGGTCCGGCAAGCCGGCCACGTCGACGTGCTCGTCAACAACGCCGCCAGCTTCCCTTCGGCGCCGACCGTCGCCCAGGACGTCGAGGGATTCGCACGAACCTTCGACACCAACGTCCGCGGAACCTACTTCCTGACGGCGGGCCTGGCGCCAGGGATGCTGGACCGAGGGCACGGTGCCATCGTCAACGTCACGTCGATGGTCGCGTCGAAGGGGGTTGCCGGCGCCTCGGCCTACAGCGCGTCCAAGGCCGCGGTCGAGTCGTTGACCCGAACCTGGGCTGTCGAATTCGCTTCGCGTCATGTGCGCGTCAACAGTGTCGCCCCGGGTCCCACCAGTACCGCGGGTGTCGTCGCCGAGTGGGGCGATGCCAACGACGAATTGGGACGTGCGCTACCGCTGGGGCGGACCGCCCGCCCCGACGAGATCGCTCAGGCCGTGCTGTTTCTGGCCTCACCGCGGTCGAGCTTCATCACCGGCGCCACGTTGCACGTCGACGGTGGCGGCGCCGCAATCTGAATCATCAACGAGGAGAGGATTTTCAGATGTCCAAGATTTTTGACCCCCAGTGGGAGAACGCCCTGACGGTGGTGCAGGAGGTGACCCCGCCGGTAATCCCGGGCGACGCACACGTGATGACCGTGACGATCACCTACCCACCGGGCAGTGGAGGTGCACCACCGCATCGGCACCCCAGCGGGCCGGCCTTCGGTTACGTTCTCGAGGGCGAATTGCTCTTCGAACTCGAAGGCGAGGCGCCGCGCGTACTCCGGGCAGGGGAGGCGTTCTGGGAACCCGGCGGCGACGTCATCCACTACTGCGATGCCAACAATCGCGATGATGTCGAAGTGCGATTCCTGGTCACCATGATGTGCCTACCAGGTCAGCCGATGTTGACCCTGGTTAGCGAACAGGAACTGGCCACGCGCAAGCACCTTCGCCTGCCGGCGCCACCCGGTCCCGAATCCTTCGATCGGAAGCTGTGAGGCGATGGCACGTATCCTGTTGCAGTCCACTATCACGGGTCATCCCGACGACTGGAACATCAACCGATTCTCGCTCCTGGCAACCGAACTCCGCGCCGCGGGCCACGACGTCCTCGCGCGCGACCGCAGCGACTGCGCCGACGACGATCCAGTACTGGTGCGTCTCGACGATCTCGGCTTCGACCAACTCTGGCTGCTGGCCGTCGACGTCGGCGACGGACTCACCGCCGCCGAGGCCGACGCGGTGATCCGGTTTCGCCACGGTGGAGGCGGTGTTCTCACCGCACGCGATCATCAACAGTTGGGCAGCTGCCTGCGACGACTGGGCTCGCTCGGACGGGTCAACCGATTCCACGACGACTCCCTCGACCCGGAAGTCATGCGCGACGACCGCGGAACACCCGAAATCTCCTGGCCCAACTTTCATTCCGGTGCCAACGGTGACTACCAACCTGTGCTGGCCACCTATGTCTCCCACGAACTGCTGCGCACGACCCGTACGAGCAGCGGGCACATCGAGTGGTTTCCGGCCCACCCCCACGAAGGGCTGGTGACACCTGAAGGTCCGCACGCCACCGTCGTCGCCCACGGCCGCAGTCGGGTGACCGGGCGGGTCTTCAACCTCGCGGTGGCGTTGGACGGCGAATCGGCGCCAGACGGCCGTCCGATGGGCCGCGCCGTGGCGGAGTCGACCTTCCATCACTTCGCCGACTACAACTGGGACCTGCGCTGCGGTGCGCCCACGTTCGTGACCGAACCGCCGGGCAGCGAGATCACCTCTGACCCGGCACGTCTCACGGTGTTCAAGGACTACGTCCGCAATGTCGCGATGTGGCTCCAGCCGACCGCCGAGTTGTCCGGGGCCGGCTGAGGCGATCCGCGCCAGTTTCGGTCCACGAGGCGATGGCACGCCGCAACCCTCCACAATGCGATCGACCCAGTCCCGCCAAGCGGGACTGGGTCGAAAGCTTCGGTGTATCGGCGCCGTTAGCGGGCGGCGTCCAGGTCGCCGACGGTGTTGCCCGGGTTACCCGGTACTCCGACTCCGGCGGGACCCGCGTAGCCGCTGCTCTGCCCGTCGGCGAGGCTCTGGGCGATGGTGCCTCCCGCCAGTGCGGCGGGGCCGGCGATCAATGCCAGGGCGATGGCGGCGGTGGCGGCGAAGTTGCGGGTGTTCTTACGGTTGGTGCTCATATCTCTACCTCTTTATGTCTGTACGTATGTCCCGCCCTCATCGGATGGACGCTTATAGGAACCGGGACGGGCGGTGAGACATTCCCGAACAGGACTGGGGGAGAGCGATATTCGCATTCCCTCCGCCGGGCCGACGGCAAATTCAGCTGTCGGCGAAGCGGACT
The DNA here is from genome assembly GCA_016197405.1 of Mycobacterium sp. Classification (GTDB taxonomy): domain Bacteria; phylum Actinomycetota; class Actinomycetes; order Mycobacteriales; family Mycobacteriaceae; genus Mycobacterium. Next base: position 333,167 of record JACPVR010000013.1, on the reverse strand, counting down.
GCCCGCACGGGAATATCCGCCGGCGGTCGCGACGTTGAGCACCCGACGTTGTTGGGATCGGTAGCGTCTCCCTCCAGGTGCACTTGATGTGCCCGCACACCGGCGGGCATGGCATATCGGAAGGGACCGTCGTGTATCGCATCCTGGTCGCAGCTGGGCTCGTCGTACTGGTCGTCGGCTGTTCGCCCGGTCACACAGACCGCCCCGCCGCGCCGACAAGCCCGACTACGCCCTCGGTAGTTGTCGCGGCCCCATCGGCAGATACGGCGCCGCCGGCCACCACTGTCACCGAACCCGCGCCGCAGACCTCGACGGCGGCCGAACCCGCGCCGCAGACCTCGACGCCTACCGAACCCGCGGTGGTCGGCGTGTGTTCTGACGAAGCCCTCACGGTCAGCGGCGGTGAGGTCTCGTCGGCGGACACCCTGCGTCGGGTGGTGGTCTCCTTCACCAACACCGGGCCGGTCCCGTGCGCACTGGTGGGATATCCGGGCGCGGACCTTCTCACGGCGGCCGGTGGTGTCCTGGTTCACGTGGCGCGACGACCCGCCAACTCCGCTCCGCACCTCGAACTCAATCCCGGTGAGGTCGCGACCGCCGATGTGCAGGCTTCGGCTATCGACCTGAGCAGCGGCGCGAACTGCGGCCGCACCGGCACCCTGTCCGTCACACCGCCGAACGGTTACGCAGCGCACCTGCTCCCGGTAAACCTGCCGATCTGTGAGGCGACCATCAGCGCGGTGGGCTGACCCGGCTACCGGCCGGTGCGCTCGCGGTGCTTGCAGCCGGGCCAGCAGCAGGGCCGGCGTTTACCCTCCTCCAGCTCCTCCTGGGTGCGTCTGATGCGGCGCTGGCGGGTGGTGTCCTGTTTGGCGTCTTCGACCCAGCAGATGAACTCGTTGCGGGCCAGCGGTGTGATGTCGTTCCAGGCGGCCAGCGCGGTGTCGTTGCCGATCAGCGCGTCGCGCAGGTCGGTCGGGAGTTCGTGAACCACGCCGCCTTGCACCAGCTTGCCGTTCATATCGGCCACGGTAATCGTTCGGGAGTCATTTGCGCGGCGGCGCAAGTACCTTCATCGCCAGCCGCATCACGGGTTCGGGTACCGAGTCCTTGACCGCGAGTGCGCGGTCGGCGGCGCGGCCACGCAGTGGGGTGCCGCGACCGAACCACCGGTTCAGTGGGCCACCGGAGGGCTCGAGCTCGACATGCAGCGGGGGTGCGCCGTCGGCTGCGCCGAGCGCTCTGGAGATCACCATCCGCTGGATTTCGCTGGTGCCTTCGAAGATGGTGTAGAGCTTGGCATCCCGGTACCACTTCTCCACCGGATGGTCCTTGATGTAGCCCCACCCGCCCATGGTCTGGATCGCCCGTTCGGTGGTCTTGACGGCGACCTCGCTGGCCGCCAGTTTCGACATCGACCCTTCACCGCGGTCGAAGGGAACGCCGGTCGCGGCCATCCATGAGGCACGCCAGGTCAGCAGCCGCGCGGCATCGATCTGGGTTGCCAACTCCGCGATCGGGAATGAGATGCCCTGGTTGTCGATGATCGGACCGCCGAAGGCCTCACGCCGATTGGCGTACTCGGTCATGTACTCCAGCGCGGCGCGGGCGATGCCCAGGGCCTGCGCGGCGACCATGGGCCGGGTCTGCTCGAATGTGCCCAGCGCTGCCGAGCCGGAACGCCGACCGCCTGCGACCACTTCGCGGGCCTTGGCCAGTTTGTGTTCCAGCTTGTCGTGGCCGCCGAGCAGGTTCTCCGCCGGCACCCGCACGTCGGTGAACTTCAACTCGGCGGTGTGCGATGCCCGGCAGCCCATCTTGTCCAGCTTGCGCACCAACTCCAGGCCCGGAGTACCACCGGGCACCACGAAGAGTGCCTGGCCCCGGTGCCCGAGTTCCTCGTCGACCACCGCGTTGACCACGTGGACGTTGGCGATACCGCCATTGCCGATCCACATCTTGTGCCCGTCGATGATCCAGTCGGCGTCCTTGCCGGGCCCGGCGCGACGTGCCCTGGTGCGCAGGTTGCGCACATCGCTGCCGCCTTCGGGCTCCGAGATCGCCAGGGCCGCCAGCTTCAGATCGCCGGGTGTGCCGAAGCATTCCGGCGCCCACGTGAGCATCTGTTCGGGGGAGGCGGCCTGCCCGATCGCCGAGAGTGCCAGTGCCGGCATCACGATGGCCAGGCCGATACCGGCGCAGCCCCAGAACAGCTCCTCCATGAACATCGGCAGCGACAACCCCGTCGGATCGCCGATCAGATCCCGATAGAACAGCGGACTGTAGAAGCCGCGGGATGCGGCCTCCTCCAGCACCGGCCAGGGGAACTCCTGGCGCGCGTCGTACTCGGGCGCGACAGGCCTGATCACCTGCTCGGCGAACTCGTGGGTGCGCCGGGCCAGGTCGTGCTGCGCGATGCTGGGCCGCAGGTCGAACGTCACGTTTGTGCGATTAGCCACCGCGGCCGACGACCAAACACCGCAGTCGGCTTGGCGGCTATTTGGCCGCGTCCAGGTCGCCGTTGGCACCGTCCGGATTGCCCGGCGCACTGGACTCGGGCTCCACGGTGGGGGGCTGGTACGGATCGGTCGAGGGTGCCGTCACCTCGGTGGTGGGCTCCCCGCTGAGGCTCTGCGTCGCCGAACCGGACGCGATCACGAGGGGTCCGGCGGCCAGGGCGGCGGCAACTCCGGCGGCTGCGGCGAATCGGCGGGTGCGCTGACGGTTGGTTGTCATTTTTCCTCCACTATGAGTAATCGTTCGGTCACCCGCGGCAACGGGTGTATAGGTGATCTATGCAAACGGTATTACCCGGGCGTCGCCGTGTTCCAAACCCCCGAGCGCTGCAAAATTTGAGTATTTTCCTTGCAGACCAACACTTTTCGAATATTCCCCGGACGTTGGTGAGAAACCGCACAATCGCCGCGGCGGCCGGCGGAGCCCTGCCGGCCCGATGCGACGAATAATCGGGTGCGATGACTTCGGCGTTGTGACACCGTCGGGACATGGCTGCCACGTCGTATGTCCCGACCGGGTTGACGATCCGAAGTGCCGAGGACGGTGACTGGCCCGCCATGAGCCTGCTGGCGGCCACCTGCTTCGGCGGATTCCGTCCCACCGAGACCACCGCGATGTGGCGCACCATGGTGGCGTCCGAAGGCACCGTCATCGCCTGCGACGGAACCGATGTCGTGGGTATGACGCTCTATCTGGACCTGCGGCTCACAGTTCCCGGCGGGGCTGTCCTGCCTGCCGCCGGGGTGTCCTGGGTGGCGGTCGCACCGACACACCGTCGCCGCGGGCTGTTGCGCGAGATGCTGGTCGAATTGCACCGCCGGATGGCGTCCGCGTCCTATCCGGTCGCCGGCCTGGAAGCCTCCGAGGGCGGAATCTACGGTCGGTTCGGGTATGGGCCGGCCACCATCGAACAGCAGTGGAGTGTCGAGCGGTCCAAGGCGCGGTTGCATGCCGATGTCGCCGATCCAGGAGGCGTTCGGGTGGTCCGGGCCGTCGATCACCGCGATCGGTTCGAGGACATCTTCGAACGCTGGAGGTTGACCACGCCGGGTGGTCTGCACAGCCCGCGGGTGCTGTGGGATGAGGTGCTGGCCGATCGCGAGGTGTCACGGCACGGCGGCAGCGCGCTGTTCGCACTGCTGCACGCCGACGGTTTCGCGCTCTACCGCGCACGCGGCGACGGTGAACGCAAGGAGGCGGCCGTCACCAAACTCGTGGCGGTGACGCCGCAGGCGCATATCGCGCTCTGGCGGGCCCTGCTTGGCCTGGACCTGATGGACACCGTCACGGTGGAGACACAGCCGCGCGACCCGCTGCCCTATCTGCTCACCGATGCGCGGGCGGTGCGCATCACCGGCAGCGAGGACGCATTATGGTTGCGGCTCATCGACATCCCGGCGGCACTGCAGGCCCGCAGCTACGCCGCGGACCTGTCGATGGTCCTCGACGTCACCGATGCCACCCTCGGCGGCGGAGGCCGCTTCAGTGTGCAGATCAACGAGGGTCGCGCGGTCTGCCTGCCCACCGACGCCCCCGCCGATGTCCACACCGACCTCTCGGTGCTGGGCAGCCTCTATTTGGGCACCCACCGTGCCTCGGCGTTCGCCGTGGCAAACAGGCTGCGCAGCAACGATGCCGGGCTGATATCGCAGCTGGACGCCGCGTTCGCCAGCGACGTTCCGGCGCAGCTCGGCTACGGCTTCTGATATCTCAGGCCGTCTGCAGCACCTGCCGACTTGCGAATGTCGCTGCCTGCTCGGTCATTCCGTTGAGCGCGTATGCGCCGTGGGCGCCGCTGTTGCCGCCCGCGGAACAGATCGGATCATCCTGCACGCAGAGGTCGAGCGTCTTGCCGGTGTAGAACTGGCCGATCGTGATGGGTGGCGCGTTGCGGTCGATCATCTGCAGAAAACCGTTGGAGGGTTTACCGAACAAGGCCACGGCGGCGATGTGGTCCGACACCGCCTCGGGCATCGGCCCGGTGATACCGGCGGGCAGGTTGAATTCCGCCGGGATCTCATCGGTGGTGATGTAGGCCATCACGGCGGCGCCCTGCGAATAGCCGCCCAGGATGATCTTGGTGTCGGGGCAGGTGTTGACGGTGTCCTGGATCGTGTTGGTGGCGTCGATGACGCCGTCGGCCGCACGCGCGAAATCGAGTGAGGCCGGATAGTTGACCGGGTAGACGTCAATCGACTTGCCGGGCAGTTGGGTGCGGACGGAATCGACGAAGGCCTGCCCGGTACCGCCGACGCCCGGGGGTTCGAAGGTGCCACGCGCGAATATCACCTTGGCATCCGGACAGGCCTGCGCCGTCGCGACCGGGGCCTGGGCAAAGGGTGCCACTGCTGCTGCCGCGGCGATGACTGCCGCAATCACCGCCCGCAGCACACCGGTCCGCAAAGCTCCGTCAGATCCGTTGTCGCCCATGAAAACTCCGATCAGCGTGGAGACGAGGTAGATGCGGCGGTGCACGGCCAGCGCCTCATGGTCGATATATGAGCTAATTATTTCCCACCAGCACCGGGTTGCAAACCGGATCCTGGGTGGGCGCTGTCACAGAACTGTGTGTACGTCATGATCGGGTCGCGGCGTGATGTCGACGGAGTCGCCGACGGCGATCGTGCCGGAGCTGAGCAATCGGCACACCGACCCGGCCCGCCTGCGCAGGGCAGCCGCCGCGCCGGGTCCGATTCCGTCGTCGAGCAGCCGGCACGGCGCCGAAACCCGGACGACCTCAAGTTCGACATCGCCGATACGCAACCGGGTGCCAGGTTTCGTCGGGATATCACCCGCGTCGACGGTGATGTTGCGCCGCGTCGCACCTGCGTCGACGTGCCGGCCCAGCTCCTCGGCCGCTTCGTCGAGCAGCTGCTGGGATTGGATCGTCACGTGCCGATGGCGGGTGCCGTGATAGCGGTCGCCGACCAGACCCTTACCGGCCTCGGCCACCACCGAGGAGACAGCGCGGGTGGGCAGGCGACGTCCCGGTGCGAGATGGATGGCGACGATGTGCACGTGCCCAGCCTACGAATCGCACCGCAGGCCTACGCAAGCTCAGCCAGCCGAAGCGGTCCGGCGGCGGTACTGCGCGAGCCGGTCGAGGCGCTGTGTCGCGGCGTCGAGATCGGCGACGAACGGCAGTTCCCCACCGGGATCGCAGATCCGCAGCACCCGTTGCACCGGCGGCCCGCCGATGACCATCCAATCGACATCGCTGCGGCCGCAATGCACGCTGACGTAGTACAGGGCGGTAAACCCCGGGCTGCCGAAGAAGTCGACGGCGCGCAGGTCCAGGATCAGCTGTTTGGACATTCCGGTATGGCGCTCGACATAACGGCCCAGCGCTCTGCCGTTGACGGCGTCGATATCCCCGCAGGCCGCGATCTGTATCCGGGTCGCCGCGGGGTTACGCACCGAGAACGTCGCCCGGCCGCATCGTTGCGACTCGCTCACCGAGGCCGGGTCGGGGCGGTACAGCCTGATGGTGCCGACAGCGGGCATCGCATCCCCCAAGTGGTCATACGAATGTATTTGGGATTGACGGTCGGCCGCAGTCGTCGGTCAGCACAGATACGCGGTGCCGCGACGAATGGCGGTGACCCACGGCTGGAATGCTCAACCATCTATGAGGCTACTACGGATTCCGTGCCCTGTGTCCGTCCTCACAATTCTCTCATCATTAGGCCAATGATCTGCGAGTTTGAAATCGCCGTCGGATGGGGACAGCGCATCTCGTCATCGCGAACGGATCCCAGCTACGGAATCAGTCGCGCCGCTCGGGCATCTGTGGACGTCACGGTGTCACCAAATTGGGACGTGAACTCCGCAGGTTTCGGGGGTACAGATGGTTCGCTGGTATCTGCGGCGAACTGCCCGCAATGCCGGTGTGATCGGTGATCGTTTCCAGCTGCCGAATAGCCGGCGGCACGTATCCGGGCGGAAGGTATGTCGTTGAGCGCCGACAACGCTGAGCGTGACCCGCTGACTGCGGCGGCAACGGCGTTGTTCGGCGCCGACCCCGAAGTGGGCCGGGATCTGGCTGCTGTCGACTGGACCGCGACACCACTCGGTTCACCCGAGGATTGGCCGCAGAGTCTGCGCACCGCGGTCAGCATCCTGCTGTCCACCCGGTTTCCGATGTGGATGGCTTGGGGCCCCGACCTCACCTTCTTCTGTAATGCCGCATACCGGCGCGACACCCTGGGCCGCAAATACCCGTGGGCGCTGGGACGGCCGGCCAGCCAGGTGTGGGCCGAGATCTGGCCCGATATCGGGCCGCGCATCGATGGTGTGCTGTCCACCGGCCAGGCCACCTGGGATGCCGCACTGCTGTTGTTCCTGGAGCGGTCCGGCTACCGGGAAGAGACCTACCACACGTTCTCCTACAGCCCGTTGCGTGATGACGCCGGAGCGCTGATCGGCATGCTGTGCGTGGTCAGCGAGGACACCGAGCGCGTCATCGGTGAGCGGCGCATGACGACACTGCGTGAACTGGGCTCCGACCCCAGCGTGGTGCGCACCGAGCGTCAGACGCTGGATTTCGTTGCCGAACAGCTGGGCCACAACCGGCGTGATCTGCCGTTCACGCTGACCTACCTGTTCGACGATGCCGGTGATGCCCGGCTGGCCACGGCCAGCGGAATCGGCCGCGACCACCCTGCCGCACCGGCATCGCTGCCGGCCGACAGCACGTCGATATGGCCCGTCGGGGAACCGGCGCGTGGCGAGGCCGTGCTGATCAACCTCGATGCCGAATCGCTGCGCCTGCCGTCGGGCGATTGGGCCGAGCCGCCGACGCAGGCGCTGGTGATGCCGCTGCTGCAACAGGGTGACGTCCCGATGGGTTTCCTGGTCGCCGCGCTCAACCGGCACCGCCGGCTCGACGACCGCTACCGCGGCTTCGTCGAACTGGTCGCCGGTCATATCGCCTCGGGCATCGGCAGTGCCCGCAGTTACCACGCCCAACAGCGCCGGGCCGAGGAACTCGCCGAGCTCGACCGGGCCAAGACCACATTCTTCTCCAATATCAGCCACGAGTTCCGCACCCCGCTGACCCTGATACTCGGACCGGTCAACGAGCTGCGCGGCCGGACGACCGGTATCGACGAGCAGGCTCGTGAAGAACTGGAACTGGTGCATCGCAACGGTTTACGCCTGTCCAAACTCGTCAACACACTGCTCGACTTCTCCCGGATCGAGGCCGGCCGGATGCAGGCGCGCTTCGAGCCCGTCGACCTCGCCGCCGTCACCGCCGAGCTCGCCAGCGTCTTCCGATCCGCTGTCGACGGAGCCGGGCTGGCCCTCACGGTCGACTGCCCGCCACTGGACGAGCCCGTCTACGTCGACCGCGACATGTGGGAGAAGGTGGTGCTCAACCTGATGTCGAACGCGCTGAAGTTCACCTTCGACGGCGCGATCAGCGTGTCGGTGGGCCGCGAACAGGGCTGTGCCGTGGTCAGCGTCACCGATACCGGCATCGGTATCCGCTCCGCGGAGATGCCCCGGTTGTTCGAGCGGTTCCACCGCATCGAGACGGCCAGATCGCGATCCACCGAAGGCAGCGGTATCGGCCTGGCGCTGGTCAAGGAACTCGTCGGGCTGCACGGTGGCACGATCACTGCCGAGAGCGCCGAGGGTGTGGGCTCCACCTTCACCATCCGGCTGCCGTTCGGCACCGCGCACCTGCCCGCCGCCGATCTGACCGCGCCGCGCGAGAACCATGTATCCGGTATCGCCAACTCCTATGTGCAGGAAGCGCTTCGCTGGTCGCCCGATTCCATCTCGGGATCCGAGCGAAACGATCTCGCGATGCAGGCCCCGGTCGTCGTCGACGGTAATCGCGGTACGCCCGCGCATGTGCTGGTGGCCGACGACAACTCCGATATGCGCGAATACCTGACCGGCCTGCTCACCGGCGCGGGTTACACCGTCGGTACCGTCACCGACGGCCGGCATGCGCTGGAACGGATCCGCGCCGAGGTTCCGGACCTGGTGATCAGCGATGTCATGATGCCGCGCCTCAACGGCCTCGAACTGCTGGCGATCCTGCGGGGTGAGCCACGGACGGCGGCGTTGCCGGTGTTGTTGTTGTCGGCACGAGCCGGGCAGGAGGCTTCGATCGAGGGCCTGCAGGCCGGCGCCGACGACTACCTGGTGAAGCCCTTCGCGGCCGCCGAACTGCTGGCGCGCGTCCGGGCGAACGTCGAAATGGCAAGGCTGCGAAGCCATCACGCCCGCTGGCGCACCGCACTGGTCGATTCCCTGCAGGAGGCGTTCTTCGTCTGCGACGAGCGCGGCGCCGTCATCGAGATCAACACCGCGTTCACCGATATCCTCGGCTACGGACCCGAGGGTCTGCCGTACGTGATCCAGCCCTGGTGGCCCGATGCCGAGACCGATCCGGATGCACACCGGCAGTGTGCGGAGGCGTTCAGCGCGGTGCTCGGCAGCGACCACGGCAACTACACCGTGCCGGTTGTGCACCGCGACGGCCACCGGCTGTGGATCACCGTCAGCTTCAATCACGCAGACGACCCCGAGACCGGACTTCGGGTCACCGTCGGTGCATTCCGCGACGTCACCGCCGAGCACTACACCGTGCAACGGGAGACCGCACTAGCATTGCTCAATCAGCAACTGGCACAGGCGGATACGTTGGACGACGCGCTGGTTGCAGCCGCGGGTCAATTGCGTGCCGCCTGGAACGCGCGTCGGGTGCTGGCCGCCACCTTCGCCGACGGGGCGGAGCCGGACGACGATCCCGACGTGGTCTGTGCGGGCGCACCCGCCCGGTGGAGCGAGCTCACCGCCCGCCGCCGCTCGGAGATCGTCTCGCTGCGCGACGCCGACCTGCTCACCGTTCTGTCCGACGAGCCGGGAACGGCCGGTATCGCACTGCAACATCCGCGGGGCATTCTCGTGCTCTGGATCGAACTGTCCGAGCAGCGACCGTTCACCGCCGAGGAGCACACCCTGTTGACGGTGCTCGCGGGCCGGCTGGGTCAGGGATTGCAGCGCGTCTACCAACTCGACCAGCAACGCGAAACCGCTCTGGCGCTGCAACATGCCATCCTCGGACCCGCCGATCTCCCGGCCGGGTTCGCGGTGCGCTACCACCCTGCAAGCCGGCCACTGGAGGTCGGCGGTGACTGGTATGACGTGGTGAATCTGGACGACGGCCGGATCGCGCTGATCGTGGGTGACTGCGTGGGCCATGGCCTTTCGGCGGCCACGGTGATGGGCCAGCTGCGCAGTGCCTGTCGTGCGTTGCTGCTCGAACAGCCCAGCCCCGGTGCGGCTCTGGCGGCATTGGACCGGTTCGCGGCCCGGTTACCCGGTGCCAGATGCACCACCGCATTCTGCGCCGTACTGACGTTGGAAACCGGTGAGCTGGTCTATTCCAGTGCCGGACATCCACCGCCCATCCTGGTCGAAGCCGACGGCACCGCCCGCAGCCTCGATGCGGGGCGGGGATTTCCGTTGGCGGTGCGGCTCACCGGGTTCCGGCCCGAGACCCTGCTGACGATCCCGCCCCGGGCCACGCTGCTGCTCTACACCGATGGTCTCGTCGAGCGGCGGCGGGTGTCACTGGACCACGGCATCACACGGGCCGAGGATCTGGTCAAGAGCGGCCGTCCCAGCGCACTGGAGGAGTTGGCGAATAAGTTGATGTCGGGACTCGCGCCGATCGACGGTTATCAGGATGACGTCGCGCTGCTGCTCTACCGCCAGCCCGAGCCCTTGGAGACGGTCTTCCCGGCCCATCTCGAACATGTCACGCGGACGCGCACGGCACTGCGCAAGTGGCTCACCAGGGCCGGGGTGCGGCCCGACCAGATAACCGATGTGCTCATCGCGGCCGGTGAGGCGGTGGCCAACGCCATCGAGCACGGGCACCGGGACCGGCCGGACGGGATCATCACGATGCGGGCGACGGCGCTTGCCGACGAGGTGCGGGTCTCGGTGACCGATTCCGGTACGTGGAAGACGTCGATACCCGACGTGCACACCACCCGGGGCCGCGGCATCTCCCTGATGAAGGGCCTCATGCAGGACGTCACCATCAAGACCGACAATGACGGGACCACCGTTCATCTGCACGCAAGGATCAGCTGATGGCCACACCCCTTGATGTCCGCACCGATCGCGGCGCCGACGGTATCGCCCGGGTTGTCGCCGCCGGCGAGATCGATCTGAGCAATGTCGAGGTCTTCAGCCGCGCGCTACGGGCCGCCAGGGACGGTGATCAGCGCAGCCGTGCGGAGGTCCTGGTCGACCTCAGCGGGGTCAAGTATCTCGACAGCGCGGCGATCAACGTGCTGTTCACCCATGCCGACGATGTCGAACACCTGCACCTGATAGTGCACCCGTTCCTGATGCCGGTGCTCACCATCAGCGGTCTCGGCGAAATAGCGACAGTGGAGTCCGCGCCCGCCGCCGTTCGAGATCCGGAGGCGTGACCGGCAGTTCGGTGACGAACTCCGCGGTGATCCGGTGCCAGGTCGAGGCACGGTGCAGCATGAAGTGGCCGGAGTCGGGCAGGCCGATCCATCGCGCGTTCACACCGCGCTGCGCCGCCCGCAGGCATTGCCGGCGAGACGACTGCGGGTCGGTCCAGGTGTCGGCGGTGCCGTGCACCGCGAGCAGGCGGACATCCGGTCCGATCGCATCGGCATCGTCGGCGGGCCACCAGGGTGCAAGTGCGACGATCCCGATGACCTCGGGACGCGCGGCGAGCGCAGCCGCGACCCTTCCGCCCATGGAATGACCGGCCAAGACGATGCGCACCGGTTCGGAACTGTCGGCGACGAGGGCGTCGAGGGCGGTGGCGGCATCGCGGACCGGATCCAGATCGGGCGCATTCCAGCCCCGCAACCGGTAACGCACCCGGTGCACCGTGGTCGTCGCCGGCAGCCGCCTGCGCAATGCCCACGCGAACCACAACATCCGCAGATTGGCCAGCTGCCAGGGCCGGGCGACCAGTGAGCTGACGGGTTTTCCACCGGGCAGCAGCACCACAGCATTACTCACCTCCGTCAGGTTGACGCGCCATCGCGTGCGTAAACGCCCCACGGTTCGGGTACACACCGGCCACAGCAGATGCCATCCTGCTTCAGGGGTTGACGATGACAGACACGCTCAACCGGCGGTTTCCCGATGTGGTGATTACCGGTATTGCGATGACGACTGCGCTGGGTACCGATGCCGCGTCCACGTGGCAGGCGTTGCTGGACGGCCGAAGCGGTATCCGCACCCTCAAGGATGCGTTCGTCGAGGAGTTCGATCTGCCGGTGCGTATCGGCGGGCACCTGCTGGAGAATTTCGAGGAGGGCCGCACCCCCGAAGAAGTCGCGGGGCTGTCTTACGTGCAGAAGATGGCGGTCGTGCTGGGCCGGCGGGTATGGGCCGACGCCGGCGCGCCCGAGGTCGACACCCGCCGTCTGATGGTCTCGATCGGAACCGGCGTGGGTGGTATCGAGGAACTGGCCTTCGCTTACGACGATCTCCGCTACCGCGGACCCGGTGCGGTCAATCCGACCGTCGTGCAGCAGTACTCGGCCAATGGCCCGTCGGCGGCGGTGGCCTTGGAGCGCAATGCCCGAGCCGGTGTCATCACGCCGGTGTCGGCGTGCGCTTCGGGTTCGGAAGGTGTCGCGCACGCCTGGCGCCATATCGTGCTCGGCGATGCCGATATCGCCATCTGCGGTGGTGTCGAATCGAGGATTGAGGCGGTGCCGATCGCAGGTTTCGCACAGATGCGGATCGTGTTGTCGAAGAACAACGACGATCCCGAAGGGGCGTGCCGGCCCTTCGACCGTGACCGTGACGGTTTCGTCTTCGGCGAGGGCGGCGCGTTGATGGTCATCGAGACCGAGGAGCACGCCAAGGCGCGCGGTGCGCGGATTCTGGGCCGGCTGATGGGTGCCAGTGTCACCTCGGATGGTTTCCACATGGTGGCGCCGGATCCCGACGGCGAGCAGGCCGCATGGGCGATGACGCGTGCGATAGCACTGGCCGATCTGCAGCCCACCGATATCGATCATGTCAACGCCCACGCGACCGGAACCACCATCGGCGACGTGGCGGAGTCGGTGGCCATCAACAAGGCCATGCGCGGGCATCACCCACCGGTGTATGCGCCCAAGGGGGCGTTGGGCCATTCCGTCGGTGCGGCAGGGGCGGTGGAGTCGATCCTGACGGTGCTGACTTTGCGTGACGGTATCGTGCCCGCGACCCGTAACCTGAAGAACCTCGACCCGGACATCCATCTCGACGTGGTTGCCGGCAGCCCCCGGCCCGGCGACTATCAGTACGCGATCAGCAACTCATTCGGGTTCGGTGGCCACAACGTCGCGCTGGTGTTCGGTCGCTACTGACCGATTGACAGCGAAAGATCGAGTCGTGGTTACGGTTTGGTGATGGTGAATTGTCCGAGTTCGCTGATGCCGCGCCTGAAGAAATCCGAACATCCGGTCAGGTAGTGCATGTAGCGGTCGTACACCTGCTGTGAGGTGGCCTGCACCGCCGCGTCGTGCGCCGCTTCCAGATTGGCTGCCCAGGTGTCCAGTGTGCGCACGTAGTGCTCGTTGAGATACTGCGTGTCAGTGACTTCGAGCCCTGCGCCGGTTGAGTATTCGACGACGTCGGTGTCACAGGGCACGGCCCCGCCCGGGAAGATCTCCTTGGCGATGAAGCGCATGAACCGCAGATCGGTCATGGTGATGGGGATGCCCATTTCGGGCCAGCGCTTCAACGGATGACCCATGATGGTCTGCAGCACCATGCGCCCGCCGCTGGGCATGCTGCGCTGGCAGGTCTCGAAGAACGCCGCATAGCGGTCCTTCGGGAAAGCCTCGAAAGCCTCGATGCTGATGATGCGGTCGACCGAACCGTCGAACTGCTCCCAGCCTCTCAGCAGCACCTGCCGGGAGCGGTCGGTGTCGATATCGTCGAGTACGCGCTGACCGAGCGCGCGCTGGTTGCGGCTCAATGTCAGGCCTATGACGTTGACGTCGTATTTCTCGACGGCCCGTTTCATCACCGAACCCCAGCCGCACCCGACGTCGAGCAGGGTCATCCCGGGCTGCAGGTCGAGTTTGCCCAGTGCCAGATCGATTTTGGCGGTCTGGGCCTGCGCCAGTGTCATATCGTCACGCTCGTAGAACGCGCAGCTGTAGGTGCGGGACGGGTCCTGGAACAGTCCGAAGAACTCGTCGGAGAGATCGTAATGGGCCTGGATGTCCTCGAAGTTGGGTTCCAGCGTCGACGGACCTGTTTCGCTGTCAGCCATTATCTCCTCCTCGGCTGAATCAGGCCTTTTCGCAAGTGAATTGGACTACGTCGGTGTAGCCCTCGCGGAACAGGTCGGCGCAGCCGGTCAGGTATTTGAGGAATCGCTCGTAGATCTCCTCGGAGGTGATCTCGATGGCTTCCTCGCGTTTGGATTCCAGATTGGCCGCCCAGGTGTCGAGTGTCCTGACGTAGTGCGGCTGTAGGTGCTGCTCGCGGGTCACGGTGTAACCAGCCTTGATCGCGTGGTCGGTGACCTGTGCCGCCAGCGGCAGACGGCCCCCGGGATAGATCTCGTCCATTATGAACTTGATGAAGCGAACCCGCGACATGGTCAGCGGCAGTTTCTTGGCCTTGATCTCGGCATCGCTGGGAATGATGATGGTGTGCAGTAGCTGCACACCATCATCGGGCATCAGGTTGAAGGTCTTCTTGAAGTAGTCGTCGTACTTGTTGAATCCGAAGTGTTCGAAGGCGCCGATCGAGACCACCCGGTCCACCGGTTCGTCGAATTCCTCCCAGGGCTGCAGCCGAACCTCCATCCGGCGCGAGCTGTCGGAGTTGGCGAACCAGTGGTCCTCGATGTGCTGTTTCTGGTTCTGCGACAACGTCAGACCGATGACATTGACGTCGTACTTCTCCACGGCGCGCATGATCGTGGCGCCCCAGCCGCACCCGATGTCGACGAGTGTCATGCCGGGCTGCAGGCCGAGCTTGCCCAACGACAGATCGATCTTCGCCATCTGCGCTTCCTGCAGCGTCATATCGTCGCGCTCGAAATACGCACAGCTGTAGACCTGGTTGGGGTCCTGCCAGAGCTTGAAGAACTCGTTGGAGATGTCGTAATGGAACTGCACCTCGTCGGGATCGGAACCGCGGGTTTTCGCGGCCGATGCCGAGAGCCAGGCAGATTGGGCGGCGGGCTTGCGGGTCTGCTTCTGCTCCCCGGACGGTGATGTATTCGGCACGGCCCCGATCCTGTTAGCGGTTGGATGCTCGACGTGACGCTAAGCGGCGTCCGTTATTTGTTCCCCGGTGCGGCGCTGCCGAAACCGGCGCGTCACAGGCGATCGACGGCAAACGTCGCGCCCTCGCCGACCATTCCGTTCACCGGGTAGAGCGCATGCGCGATGGTTGGCCCACCGTCGGGTGCGCCGTCGCAGATGGTGTCGCCGGGTGCGCAGAGTTCGGTGGTCTTATCGGCATACAGCGGGCCGATGACGATGGGAGGAGCGCTGTACTGCTGCAGGAATTGCGGTGACGGGGTGCCGAACAGGGCGACCGCCGCGACGTGGTTGGCCACCTCCGGCGGCAGCGGAGCCGGCACGGCGACGGTGGGCACACCGTCGGGGACCGAAGCCGATGTCACGAAACCGGCGACCACCGCGCCCTGCGAATAGCCGCCCAGCACGATCCGGGTGTCCGGACAGTTCGCGGCGGTGGACTGCACGTGTTCGCCGGCATCGCGGATACCGTCGACGACGGTCTGCGCGAACGCCATCCGGTCGTCGAAGTTGCCGCTGGCCGGGTAGTCGACGGGGTAGACGTCGACGGTCTGGCCGGCCGATTGTGCGCGAACCGAGTCGACGAAGGCCTGGCCCACGCCACCGACGCCCGGCGCTTCGCCGGTACCGCGGGCGAAGACCACCTCGACATCGGGGCACGGCGCGGCCGCGGCGGTGGGCATGTTCACCGTCATGCCCAGTACGGCGGTGAACGCCCCCAGGGCGGCCGAGGTCAAACGGGCGCGCCTGCTCGCGCTGGTCCTGGTCTGTGATTGCATCGCTGTCCCACCATTCGATTTGTGACGACCCTCACGGTCCTGATGCCCGCACCGGTGGGCGGGCAAACACGCGCGGCGCCGGGAGGCACGGTCCGCGGCGTGCGACCCGGTGGCATCCTGGCGGTGTGGGCATCCTGTTTCGCCTGATCGAAGTGCTGATCGTCATCGTCCCCGTCATCGGGTTGGTCGTTGCCGGGGTCAAGGCGGTCGCTGCGGTGCGCGCGGGGCAGGCCGAGCCGGCCGCCGGGCGCGCCGAAGCCGCCGCGCGGGTCGTCCGCCGCACGGTGGCCGAACACGACCGCACCGATACCCGCTGGCTCGACTACGAGCTCGACATGGTCAAGCTGCTGGATTTCCCGCTGATGACCGATATGCGTGATCCGCTGACGGTGAGGTTCCACCGGGCGAAAGTGCGGGCCGACCTGCTTCGGCCCGCCGCGGCCGACGACCTGCTGGACAACCGCGACGCCGCCCGCGACTATCGCGATGCCGTGGAGGAGTACGTGACCGCGTTCGACGTCGCCGAGGCGGAGGCGATCCGCAGGCGGCGCACCTATTTCTCCGCGGGGGACCAGCAGCGGGTGGCGCGGGCCCAGAGCCTGTTGCGGGTTGCCGCGGACACCGCGGCGACCCGTGAGGAACGCGAACAGGCCTACGCCCTTGCCCGTAGGGAGCTCGACGGTGTGATCGTGCTGCCCGCCCGGACGTCGGCGCAGATCGAGCGCGGTATCGCCGGCGAGCTCGGTAGCTGACAGCCGTTCAGGCTCAACCACATTCACCGCGTAACCAGATGGTGTCGGACACCTAACGAATCCGTTGAGGTTGTCCGGCCGGGGTCGCGCAACGGCAGCGGGCGTGATCAGGTGGTTGTGATGCGCCCATCCCAGCAATTCGCACTCCGGTTGTCCGGCACCGTGGCGGCCTGCTCGGCGCTGTTCGTCGTCGCGGTGCTGCCTGCCGACGCATCGCCCAACTTCGACGAGCTGGGCTACCTCGATTCCACCGCGCGGTGCTCCGCACCGGCAACCGCCGTCTTGTTCGGCGCCACCGCGACCGCACGCATCGCGATATGCACAACCTCGGGTGGTGGCTACGAATACCGCGGTGTGCGCATACGCGACGGTGCCCGGCTCGTGCTGCCGGCATCGGCCGCCACCGGCGGCGGGTATGTCGCCGACAACGACGGCATCTCCTACACCGTGACCTCGAAATCGGTTGTCGTCAGCGCGGGCAGCAAAGTGATCCGCAGTGAATCGTGGCTCGACTTCCACGGATCTGCGACGTCGAGTTCGCCGGGTCCGGGGCCGGGTCCCACGTCATCGAGCTCGACGCCTACGACGCCCACGACGTCCATGGCACCGTTGCCCGCCGAGGTCGGCGGCAGCCGTTAACCCTGCGGAAAATCAACCGCTTTTCGGTGAGACCAGCCCGTGGTGGTGAAAGCCGTTGCCGCCCGAACGTTTTGCCCGGTACATCGCGTCGTCGGCCGCGGCGATCATCTGGTCGATGAGTGGTGCGTCCACGCAATCGCTGCCGTCGAGTGAGGTGCAGGCAGTTCCCACGCTGGCGGTCACCCCGATGGGCAGACCGGCCACCGCGTCGCAGATCCGCTGCGCGCGCACCGACGCGTCATCGGAGGTGACGGCTTCGGCGATCAAGAATTCCTCGCCACCGCTGCGCGCGATTATCGCGGTTGCCACGACCGCACCCCGCAACGCATAGGCGACGTCCCTGAGCGCCTGATCGCCGGCGAGGTGTCCGCGGCTGTCGTTGATCTTCTTGAAATCGTCGAGGTCGATCAGCGCCATCAGCAGGTAGCGGCCCGGCCCGGCACGCAACATGCTCTTGGTCTGGTGTTCGAAGGCGCGCCTGTTGAGCAGCCCGGTCAGCGGATCGAGATCGGCTTCGACCAGGTCGGCGCTCAGTGCCCGCACGAGCACCTGGATGGACAGCGGCATGGCGATGTTTATCTGCAGCACCAGGAACAGGTCTACCCCGGCCAGCGCCAGGTGCCCGTCGACGGCCAATCGGACGGCTTGCACCAGTCCGACCACGGCCGCGACTCCGACGTTGTAGAGGACCAGCCGCGTCGAATGGAAGAACGCGATGTAGGCGCCGCTGGTGGCGAACGCGATACAGCCCAGCAGCGCGGCCAGCGGATTCGGATAGGACAGGCAGGCCAGCGCTATCGACGTCGTGGAGACAACCGCGAAGGCGAACGACTGTTGTCGGGTGGGCCAGCGCCAGATCCACAGGGCGGTGCCCGCGACACCACCGGCAACCGCGGCCCACATCATTGCCGTCGGGATCGGACCCTGCGGGCTGTCGGGGCTGAAGAGCAATGCCAGCAGGCTGATCGCCAGTGAGATGGCGATCAAGCCCATCATGACCCGGACCGTTCCGGTCAGCCCCCGGGCATCGAGATAACCGCTGAACCACTCGTAGTGGTCAGCCTGTCTCGGCTTCCAGAGCGTGGACATCGGCGTCGGCCCTCCGGACGGTGTCGCGCTATGCCCGGGCTTACGGCGCCCTACGTGCAGATCGGCAATAGCAAACATCACCACCTTAGCAAGCGTCTTCCGCTTGGGGCCTGAGCGGGACGCGGGCAGCCCGTGCTCGCAGGTTACGAGCATAGGTCCGGGCAGCAAATGCTTGGGCGCTTTCCGGCGAATTGGTGCGACCGCGGGTACCGGCGGCGGGTTCGCGACTGCCGGCACCGGAGTCGGCGGCGGGGTTCATGCGGCGGCGGTGCGGATCCGACCGGTGTGGTGGTGGCGGACCGTGTGACGGAGCGGCTGTGCCCGGCGCCGGCGAGGTCCCGTGTCACCCTGCAGCACTGGCCAATTGACGCTGGCTGCCATGTTCGTCTGAACCGCTGCTCGCCGCCTCCGTCATCGGGCCGGCGATGCTGCGTTGGTCGACAATCGGTCTGACGGGTCACGGCGCGGAGCGGTCGAACCCGGTAGCAGCGTTGCCCGGGCGGCGCGCCGGCTTGTCGTCGAACAGCAAATCGAATTCAGTGCCGGGCCAGATCGTCACGGCGCATGTTCCGCGAGACGGCTCGGGCAGAGCAACCGTGACAGGTGCGGGAAGTCTCAGAACGGGCTGCTGTTCGCCTGCCACTTCGCGGACTCGGGTCGCGGCCCGTAGCGCCGCGCGTACGCCTCGTGGAGAGCGGCGTCCTTGCGGGTCCTGAGCACGTCGACGAGGTTGGGGTCCAAGCCGTGTTGGGCCAGCCGGTGCCGACGCCACACCTTGTTCAACGCCAGCGCGAAGGCCACCGCCCACACGTAGATCGGCACCGTCATCTCCATGTGCACGTACAGCGACGCCGGTAACAGCCAAAACGGTGCCAGCACCAGGAAGGGTGGGATGGCGCTGCGGATCATGTGGCGCCGGACGGCCCCCTGGCCGGCCAGGTCCTCGGCCACCCATTCGCGCATCGAAGCCGGCAGCTGCCTGCCGTAGCAATAGGCGATGTACTGCGGGAGCTTCGGGCGTGCGGACGATCGGGACATAACTAGATAGTACCCTAATTATTAGGACACGAATAGTTTCGGGCGCTACGCTGTCAGCCATGTCCGGTGTCTCCGAGGATCTCGACCCATTGGCCCTGGAACGGCAGGTGTGCTTCGCGCTGGCAGTGGCCAACCGGGCCGTGCTGGCGGTGTATCGGCCATTACTGGCGCCGCTGGGACTGACTCATCCGCAGTATCTGGTCATGCTGGCGCTGTGGGATCAGGCCAAATCCAGCTCGGATCCCTTGTCGGTCAAAGAGATCGCGACCTTGTTGCAGATGGATTCGGCCACCATGTCGCCGATGCTCAAGCGGTTGGAGACACTCGGACTGATCAACCGGACGCGCAGCGCTGCCGACGAACGTGCCACCGACGTCACCCTGACCGAGCAGGGGATCGAGCTGCGGCGTCGGGCGCTCGCGATCCCGCTCGCGGTGGTGGAACGCCTGGGCGTCGATCTTGCCGAGCTCGAGCACCTCCGTGAGGTGCTGACCCGGATAAACGATGCCGCGCTCTCGGCGGGTGCGCTGGAGTCTGCGGGGTGAACAATCCGCGAACATGCGGTTAGCGGAGTCCGGACACCTCGCACGGGCCGCCGGCACGCGTCTATCGTGCGCGGTATGAAATCTGCCAAGGCGGCGTCGGCGGTAATCGCATTCCTGGCCGCGGCGGCAGTCGCGTTGCCCGCGACCGCCGCAGCCGATGATTCGGACACCTTCGACCCCACCTACCCCGGATTCTGGGAGGAGGGTGAGGCGGCCGGTGGTACCGGACTGGCGCCGCAGCCCACCGATTCGCTGTTCTGGAAGGAAGGCGATAACGGTAATGCGGGCGGCACCGGTGTGCAGTCCGGACCGTCCGGCGTGAATCCCTACGACACCGGCCAGGACGCCGGCGGCGTATAGGGCACCGGCCGTTGGCCGACCAGCTGCGGCCACCAGAACCACTTGCCCATCAGTGCCGCGATGGACGGCGTCATGAACGACCGGATCACCAGGGTGTCGAACAGTAGACCCAATCCGATGGTCGTACCGACCTGGGCGATGACGGTGAGATTGCTGACCGCCATCGACATCATGGTGAAGGCGAACACCAGGCCCGCTGCCGTCACGACCGATCCGGTGCCACCCATGGCCCGGATGATGCCGGTGTTGAGCCCGGCGTGGATCTCCTCTTTGAATCGGGCCACCAGCAGCAGGTTGTAGTCGGCGCCCACCGCCAACAGGATGATCACCGCCATCGCCATCACCATGAAGTGCAGCTCGATACCGATGATGTGCTGCCAGAACAACACTGAGAGACCGAACGACGCACCGAGCGAGAGCACCACGGTACCGACGATCACGGCCGCCGCCACCAGGCTGCGGGTTATCAGCAGCATGATGATGAAAATCAGTGCCAGAGCGGCGATTCCGGCGATCAGCAGGTCGTAGTTGTTACCTTCCTGCATATCCTTGAAGGTCGCTGCCGTACCGCCGAGCAGGATCTTCGACCCTTCCAGCGGCGTGCCTTTCATGGCCTCCTTCGCCGCCTGCCGGATCTTGTCGACACGTTCGATGCCCTCCGGCGTCATCGGGTCCCCGTCGTGGGAAATGATGAACCGCACCGCGTGACCGTCCGGCGATATGAAACTCTTCATGCCGCGTTTGAAATCGGCGTTGTCGAAGATCTCCGGCGGCAGATAGAAGGTGTCGTCGTTCTTGGCGGTGTCGAAGGCCTCGCCCATGGCGCTGGAGTTCTTCTGCATCGCCTCCATCTGATCCTGCTGACCCTTCTGGGTCTGATACATCGTCTGCATCATGGTCTTCATCGACTTCATCGTTGCGATGTTGGCCGGCATCAAGGCGAGCATCTGCGGCAGCAGAACCTCGATCTTGTCGATATCGGGCAGGATCTGCTGGAAGGCGTCGGTCAGGGTGTCGGTACCGTCGAGGGTGTCGAATACCGACCGGATCGCCCAGCACACCGGGATGTCGAAACAGTGCGGTTCCCAGTAGAAGTAGTTGCGTAACGGACGGAAGAAATCGTCGAAATCCGCTATGTGGTCCCGTAATACGGCGATATCGTCGGCGGTGACGTGGGTTTTGGCGACCACGCTTTTCATGGTCGCGGTCATCTGCTCCATGATCGCGATCATCTTCGTCATGGTGTCGATGTTGACCTGCATATCGTCGACCTGTTTGAGCATGTCGGCCATGCGGTCGTCGAGATATTTGCGGTTCATGTCGGCCAGGGTGCCCTGCCTGCTCAGCATGAACGGGATGGTGCTGTGCTCGATCGGTGTGCCCTGGGGCCTGGTGATCGCCTGCACTCGTCCCACACCCGGCACCTGGAACATGGCTTTGGAGATCTTGTCGATCACCAGGAAATCCGCCGAGTTGCGCAGATCGTGGTCGGCTTCGACGAGGAGCAGCTCGGGGTTCATGCGCGCCGCCGAGAAATGTCGTTCGGCCGCAGCGTATCCCGCGTTGGCGGGCAGATCGGCGGGCAGATAGTTGCGATCGTTGTAGTTGGTGCGGTAGCCCGGCAGGGTGAGCAGTCCGACCAGGGACAGTGCGATCGTGGCAAGCAGCACCGGCGCGGGCCAGCGCACCACCACGGTGCCGATCCGACGCCAGCCCCGGATCCGCATGGCCCGCCGGGGTTCCAGCAAGCGGCCGAACCGCCCGGCGATGGTGACCACTGCGGGGCCCAGTGTCAGGGCGGCGAAGACAACGGTGACCATCCCGACGGCCAAGGGGATGCCCAGGGACTGGAAATACGGTAACCGGGTGAAGTGCAGGCAGAAGGTCGCGCCGGCAATGGTCATGCCCGAGCCCAGGATGACGTGGACGGTACCGCGGAACATGGTGTAGTACGCGGTTTCCCGGTCCTCACCGGCGCCCCGGGCCTCCTGGTACCTGCCGATGAGGAAGATCGCGTAGTCGGTCGCCGCGGCGATGGCGAGGGTGACGAGCAGATTGGTCGCGAAGGTCGAAAGCCCGATGATGTTGTGATACCCCAGGAACGCCACGGTGCCGCGTGCCGCCGACAGTTCGAGCACCACCATGACGAGCACGATCACCACGGTGACGATCGACCGGTACACCAGTAGGAGCGTCAGGATTATCACGGTGAACGTCATCGCTTCGATGAGGCGCACACTGCGGTCACCGGCGATATGTTGGTCGGCCGCAAGCGCGGACGGCCCGGTGACGAATACCTTGACTCCGGGCGGCGGCGTGAGCCCGGCGACGACTGCCTGCACGGCCTCGACCGATTCGTTGGCCAGTGCCTCGCCCATGTTGCCGGCCAGGTACACCTGGACGTAGGTGGCCTTGCCGTCGTTGCTTTGCGCACCCGCTTCGGTCAGCGGGTCGCCCCAGAAGTCCTGTACGTGCTCGACGTGTCTGGTGTCGGCTTCGAGCTTGCGGACCATGTCGTTGTAGAACACGTGAGCGTCGGCGTCGAGGGGCTGCTCGCCCTCCAGGACGATCATCGCCGAGCTGTTCGATTTGAACTCCTCGAAGACCTGGCCGACGCGCTTCATGGCGATCACCGAGGGCGCCTCGTTGGGCGCCATCGACACCGAGCGCATCTGGCCGACCACTTCGAGCTGCGGAACGCTGATGTTGAGCACCACGATGACGGCGATCCAGCCGAGGATTATCGGGAGCGCG
Source organism: Mycobacterium sp. (assembly GCA_016197405.1). GTDB lineage: Bacteria > Actinomycetota > Actinomycetes > Mycobacteriales > Mycobacteriaceae > Mycobacterium. The sequence goes on along the minus strand of JACPVR010000013.1, from coordinate 310,398 downwards.
AGCCGGCGGATCCAGCGTGCCGGCCCGCTGCGCGTCGCCGGTTCGGTGGAGACATTCATGCCGAAGTCACCCGGCCCCCTAATACATAGTTGCGCTCAGTGATACCAGAATCGCGCTCCGCCGTGGGTTGTCACCCGAAATGACGGATCCGTCACCAACACCTCCTGATCGGCATAAGAATGTGGACTCGACAACGGCTGTTGTCCGATGGGTGCGAGGAGTTCACGTGCAGCGTTTGGCGGTGTTATTGGCGTCCGGCCTGGTGACGGCGGGTATATCGACGGCACTGGTGGCCGGCGCGGGTGTCGCAGTCGCGGACACCGAGTCGGCAGCGGACACCGGCACGACCACGTCGGCGTCGACGACCTCCGATTCATCCACCACGAAGGAGACCTCGGCCACCAAAGACTCCCCGGCCGATGAAGAAACCCCCGAGGACACCGAGAAAGCCACCGAAGAAGACAGCCAGAAAGACACCGAGGAAGCCGAAGGCACCGAACAAGCCGAGCCCGAAGAAACCGAGGCTGAAGAAACCAAGCCCGAAGAATCTAAGCCCGAAGAAGCCAAGCCCGAAGTGACCACGACCGCGGGGACCGAGGTCGAGGCCACCGACACCGAGAAGTCCTCGGCCAAGGCGCCCGAGCCCGAGGCGCCCGAGCCTGCGGTCGCGACCTCGGCAGCCCGCAAGACCGCGGCCGTCGAGGTCGCCGCCACCGTGTCGCAGACACCCGCGCCGGTGCCGGTCCCGGTGCCCACCGGTCTGCCCGCGGTGCTGGCATTCGTCGGCAACGTGGTGTTCGGTGCGCTGACCCTGCTGGAGCAGACCGTCAACGGGCCGCCGACGGTTCCGCCCGGCAGTTCGGTCGTCGTTCGCACCTCGGGATTGCAGATCGTCGACGGTTTCGTCGTGCGGGCCAATTGGTACTTCCCGGACACCGACACACCCCCCGAGCGGATGGTGTTGTTGCAGCACGGCTTCCTGGCGACCGGGCCGATGTACAGCTATACCGCGGCCGAGTTGGCGCAGCGGACCAACAGCATCGTCGTCACACCGACGCTGGTGTCGAATTTTCTGGCCGGCAACGGTCTGTGGCTGGGCGGCGACGCGATGTTCCGGGCGGTCGCCAACCTCTTCTACGGTGATCGCACCTCGCTGAACGCCAGCGCCGATGCCGCCGGCTATCTGAGCCGCTACGGGTTGTCGGCAGACGCCGTTCTACCCCAGCAGTTCGCCCTGGCAGGGCATTCTCTCGGCGGTGCACTGGTTTCGGGGGTCTCGGGATATCTGGCGGAGAACGGGGCGGCCGACAATCTGGTCGGTGTCATACTTCTCGACGGTGTCCCGACGGGCAGCACGCTGCCGGACGCGCTGAAGAGGTTGCAGACCTACCAGGATGGCGGCGGGCGGTTCGTCCCGGTGCGCGAGATCGGCGCGCCGCGCAACATCTGGAATTTCATCAGCAATGTCAACCAGTCGCTGGACACCTTTCGGCCGGACAACTACAAGGGCGTGGTCCTCGCCGGCGGCGTGCACATGGACTCGATGCAGGGCGGTAACCCACTGATCCAGTTCGCGGCCTACCTGGCTGCGGGGTTCCCTCAGCCGCAGAACCCTCCGGCGGTCCAGGAACTCGCATCGACGTGGCTCGACGAATGGTTCGACGGTTTTCCGCACATCGGTGACGACCTGGTCGCAGGCACGTCGATCGTGATCCCCACGCCGAAGGGTGATGCCACCGGCGTGGTCATCGGGACGGTACCTGCCACCATCGCCGCCCGGCTCGAAGACGTCACCGTCTAGGGCGGCGCCGCGCACTAGCATCGGCGGTGTGCGCATCGACGTCCAGCAGCTCGCCGCGTTCGCCGCGGTGATCGAGCTGGGCAGTTTCGACGCCGCCGCGGCCCGTCTGCATGTCACCCCGTCTGCCATCAGCCAGCGCATCAAGGCGCTCGAACAGCGCGTCGGTCAGGTGCTCGTGGTGCGGGAAAAGCCCTGTAGTGCAACCCAAGCCGGTGTTCCGCTGCTGCGCCTGGCGGCGCAGACCGAGTTGCTGGAGACCGAGGCCCTGATCGCGATGGGCGGTGACGACACCGGCCGCGCCACCCGGATCGCCGTGGCCGTCAACGCCGATTCGATGGCCACCTGGTTCACCGGCGTCTTCGAGCGTATCGACGCCGTACTGTTCGACATCCGGATCGAGGATCAGGACCACTCGGCGCAATTACTCCGGGAGGGTGTGGTGATGGGCGCTGTCACCACCGAGCGCAGCGCTGTGCCCGGCTGCCGCGTGCACCGGCTCGGCGTCATGCGTTACATACCGGTGGCAACCGCCGAATTCGTCGAAAGGCATCTGCCCGACGGGTTCACGGCTGCCGCTGCGGCGGTGGCTCCGTCGCTGTCCTGGAACCGGGCCGACGCGCTCCAGGACATGTTGGTAAGGAAGGTTTTTCGGCGGGCAATCGCTCGGCCGACGCATTTCGTACCGACCGCGGAAGGTTTCGGTGCGGCCGTTCGGGCCGGACTGGGCTGGGGGATGTACCCGGAACAACTGGTGGTCGGGAACGTAACGGGCGAACTCGATGGCTTCATCCCGCTATGCGAGGCACACCTGGACGTGCCGTTGTACTGGCAGTGCTGGCGACTCGACAGCCCTTTGGTGGGCCGGGTCACCGCCGGGGTGCGGGCCGCCGCCGCGTCATTGCGGTCGGCGCCCACGAACCGTTAAGTGGTGGTCGCCACCTTGTTGCGGCGATGCAGGAAGTATCCGAACCAGCGGAGATCAATCAACATTTGTTCAACCCTGTCGCTAAGCGGACTTTTGGAGGATGGGGAGCAGCCGGCGGCGTTCGCACACGACGTCGGAAACGTTCTGGAGTGCCTCGGCCACCGAGCCCAGCGTCGGGAAGGTGTCCTCGACGCCGCACAGCCGCAGCGTCCGCACGACCTGCGGGCTGGCGATCAACATCCATTGCTCGTTGATCGCGCAGCAGGCCTCGTCGACCGCGTCGAGCAGCGCGATGGCCTGTGCGTCGAACGAGGTGACCCCGCTCAGGTCGAGGATCACCGGCTTCTCGGGGATGGCGTACTTGCGAGCGTGTGCCATCACCAGATCGACATTGGTGATGTCGAGGGTGCCGGTCACGGTCAGCACGGTGGCGAGCTGACGGCACTGCCTGCGCAGCTGTGCGCCGCCGCAGTCCAGTGCGGGGTTTCCGTAATGGAAACCGGAATTCGATGAGGAGCCAACTGCAGTCATGGAACTGGTTCTCCCTTCGCTCGTTAACAGCGAACGTAGTCGCGCAATCTAAGGGACTGGGGAGTAGCAGCTAATGGTCCATTGTGGGTTGTTCTTAGAGAATCGATAAGCAAACGTGTCAGCCGCGTAGCCACTGCGGGCCCGAATACCCTTCCCAGGGCGAATAATCGGCGATCAGATCCTCCTGCGGCGGCCGCTGCGCATCCGGAACATGCGCCAGATTGATCCGGATGCGATACCAGATCGAACTCGGGCCGCGCATACCGTCGACCAGGATGTCGATGGGTTCCAGCTGCTCGGCGACCGCCGGATGGCGGGCCCGCCAGGTGTCCAGCGCCGCCATCGCCTCGTCCCGCGTCTTGGTTCGTGCGATCTCGATGAGATTGGCATCCCGCTCGGCCTTCGGCGGTGCCTTCTCGGCCGGCCCCAATTCCTCGGCGAGGGCGAGCAGGCCGTCCAGCGAGCCGGCCGCGGAATCCATATCGGCCCACGGATCACCACCGGCGGCGAAGCGGTGCGGCACGGTGGCTACGGTGAACTCCTCCGGTCGGCAGCCGGGCACCTCGTCCCAGTGCAGCGGTGTGGAGACCCGGGCATCGGGCAGTGCGCGCACCGAGTACGCCGAGGCGACCGTGCGGTCCTTGGCGTTCTGGTTGAAGTCGACGAAGACGCCCTGGCGTTCCTGTTTCCACCACCGGCTGGTGGCCAGGTCCGGCACCCGGCGCTCGACCTCGCGGGCCACCGTCTCGGCGGCCAGCCGAACCTGCCGGTACGGCCACTCCGGGGTGATCCGCGCGTAGATGTGGAAACCGCGTGAACCCGAGGTCTTGGGCCACGCGGTCAGCCCGTGATCCTCCAGGACCGCGCGTGCCACCAGCGCGACGTCGATGATCTGCTGCCATCCGACGCCCGGCATGGGGTCGAGGTCGACGCGCAGCTCGTCGGGGTGCTCGAGATCGCCCGCGCGAACTGGATGCGGATTGAGGTCGACACAGCCCAGGTTGACCGCCCACACCAGGCCCGCGGGATCGTGTAGGACGGCTTCCTTGGCCGACGTGCCGGACCGGTACTTCAGCTCGGCGACATCGATCCAGTCTGGCCGGTTCTCCGGCGCCCGCTTCTGGAAGATGGCCTCGGTGCCGATGCCCTTGACGAAACGCTTGAGGATCATCGGCCGGTCCAGCACACCGCGCAGCGCGCCGTCGGCCACCGCCAGGTAGTAGTCGACGAGGTCCATCTTGGTGACGCCCGCGTCGGGGAAGACCACCTTGTCCGGGTTGGTGACGGTCACCTCGTGGCCGCCGACCTCCAGCTGCACACCCTTGGAGCGGGATCCGGCCATGATCGCCATCGTAATTCCGCTGCGGGTTCCAAACCGGGATGCGAGGTCCGTCACATAGGGTGGAACTCATGCCCAAGCTCACGGATCTGCCACTGTCGGCAGCTGCCAAAGTCCAGCAGTACGCCGAGCGCGGCTCCGCCGAGCTGCACTACCTGCGCAAGATGTTCGAAGCCGGTGCCTTCAAGATCGAACCACCGCAGAACATCGTCGGAATGCTCGCCGACATCAACAAATGGGGCGAGTTCGGCATGATCCCGGCGCTCAACGCGCGCCGGACGCCCAACCGGACCGCCATCATCGACGACGACGGTGAGATGACGTTCAAGGAGCTCGACGACGCTGCTCATGCCGTCGCCAACGGGCTGCTGGCCATGGGTGTGCGCGGTGGTGACGGCGTCGGTCTGCTGATCCGCAACCACCGCTGGTTCCTGGTCGCGCTCTACGGAGCCGCCCGCGTCGGCGCCCGGATGATCCTGCTCAACAGCGAGTTCTCCGGACCGCAGATCAAAGAGGTGTCCGAGCGCGAGGGCGCCAAGGTCATCATCTACGACGACGAGTACACCTCGGCGGTCGCCGCCGCCGAGCCGCCGCTGGGCAAGCTGCGCGCACTCGGCAGGAACCCGGACTCCGAAGAGCCGTCGGGCAGCACCGACGAGACCCTGGCCGACCTGATCGCGCGCAGCAGCACCCAGCACGCACCCAAGGCCACCAAGCACGCCAAGATCATCATCCTGACCAGCGGCACCACCGGCACCCCCAAGGGCGCCAACCGCAGCACCCCGCCGTCGCTGGCACCGATCGGCGGTGTGCTCTCCCACGTCCCGTTCCGGGCCGGCGAGGTGACCTCGCTGCCCGCGCCGATGTTCCACGCGCTGGGCTTTCTGCACGGCACGATCGCGATGATGCTGGGCACCACACTGGTCCTGCGCCGCCGGTTCAAGCCGGCCACCGTGCTCGAAGACATCGAGAAACACAAGGTGACCGCCATGGTGGTCGTGCCGGTGATGCTGTCACGCATCCTGGACACCCTCGAAGGCATGGAGCGCAAGCCCGATCTGTCGAGCCTGCGGATCGTCTTCGTCTCGGGATCGCAGCTCGGTGCCGAACTGGCGACGCGCGCCATCAGGGACCTCGGCCCGGTCATCTACAACCTGTACGGCTCCACCGAGATCGCGTTCGCCTCGATCGCGCGGCCGCAGGATCTGAAGAAGAACCCGGCCACCGTCGGTCCCGTCGTCAAGGGTGTCAAGGTCAAGATCCTCGACGACAACGGCAACGAGGTTCCCAAGGGTGAGGTCGGCCGGATCTTCGTGGGCAACACCTTCCCGTTCGAGGGCTACACCGGCGGCGGTCACAAGCAGATCATCGACGGGCTGATGTCGTCGGGCGATGTCGGTTACTTCGACCACAACGATCTGCTCTTCGTCAGCGGACGCGATGACGAGATGATCGTCTGCGGTGGTGAGAACGTGTTCCCGGCCGAGGTCGAGGACCTGATCAGCGGTCACCCGGAGGTCGTCGAGGCCACGGCGCTCGGCGTCGAGGACAAGGAGTGGGGTCACCGGCTGCGCGCGTTCGTGGTCAAAACCGAGGGCGCCAGCGTCGACGAAGACACCATCAAGGCCTACGTCAAAGAGAACCTGGCGCGCTACAAGGTGCCGCGTGAGGTGATATTCCTCGACGAGTTGCCGCGTAATCCCACCGGCAAGATCCTCAAGCGCGAGCTACGCGATATCGACGTCGAGTAGTTGCCCCGGAACAGCGATGTTTCGCGGCATCTCCGCATGGGCACGGGATACCGATGATTCGTCATGCCGTCATCTCCGGGGCTGGTATCGCGGGGCCGGCGCTTGCCCATCAGCTCGCCGCGCGCGGTTGGCGGACGACCGTCCTGGAGCGGTTTCCGCAGCGTCGCGGTGAGGGACAGAACGTCGACGTGCGGGGGCCGGCCAAGGAGGTGGCCCGCCGCATGGGTGTGCTGGAGGCCATCCGTGCGGCCAACACCGGTGAGGTCGGGATGCGCTTCGTCGCCGAGGACGGGTCGCCCGTCGCCTCGTTCCCGATGAACGGTCCAGGGCAGATCGACGGACCGACAGCGGAACTGGAGATCCTGCGCGGGGAGTTGTCGCGGGTCCTGATCGAGCACAGCGCAGCAGACGTCGATTACCGTTTCGGTGCCACGATCGCCGACCTCACCGATCACGGCGAGCACGTCACCGTGACGCTCGACAACGAGACGGTGATCGATGCCGACCTGGTGGTCATCGCCGAGGGATTGCGTTCGCGCACACGTCGATTCGTGAGCGATGTCCAGGTGTCCGATCTGGGCATGTACATCGCCTACCTGACCATTGCCCGTCAGGACACCGATGATCGGTGGTGGAACTGGCAGCCGCTCACCGGCTCGCGATCGGTGCACCTGCGCCCCGACAATCTGGGCACCACCCGGGCCATGCTGACCTTCCTCTCTGGCGTGCGCGGTCTGGAGGTCCTCGACCGTGCCGACCAGATCACGATCCTGCGCCGGACATTCGCCGATGCCGGTGGTGCCGTCCCGCGCATCCTGGCCGGCCTCGACGACTCCGCGTTCTACTTCGACGCGGTCGGGAAGTTCCGTGCGCCGCACTGGAGTAAGGGGCGTATCACGCTGCTGGGTGACGCGGCGTTCTGCAATGCGACCTTCGGTGGTGTGGGTACCAGTATGGCGTTGATCGGCGCCTACGTGCTGGCCGGTGAGCTTTCGGGCACCGACGACGTGTGCACCGCGCTGGCCCGCTATGAGCGATTCATGCGGGGCTACGCCGAGCTGGCGCCGCAGGTCAGCATCAAGACCCTGCGACGCGCCAACCCCGCTACGCCCACCGGCATCCGCGTACTGCACGCGGGTGCCCGGCTGGCAGCCGGACCGGTGGGGCGCGCCGCGACGAAACTGTTCGGGAATCGATTGGCCCATGCCGACGCTGACGATATTCGTCTCCCCGACTACCCGGAAATGAGTTCTGCATGAATATCGACCTGACTGGCAAGACCGCACTGGTAACCGGATCCACCCAGGGCATCGGGCTGGCCATCGCCACGGTGCTGGCCGATGCCGGGGCGCGTGTGGTCATCAACGGCCGCACCGGTGCGCGGGTCGACGAGGCGGTCGCCGGTTTGACCGCGGCCGGACACGACGCCATCGGGGTGGCCGCCGATGTCAGCACCGGCGACGGTGCCGACGAGCTGCTGAGCCGGCTGCCGGCGGTCGATGTTCTGGTCAACAACCTCGGCATCTTCGAGGCGGTGCCCGCCAACGAGATCACCGACGAGCAGTGGCGCGAGTACTTCGAGGTCAACGTGCTCTCGGCGGTTCGGCTCATTCGCGCTTACCTGCCCGGCATGATGGCCGCGGGCTGGGGCAGGGCGATCCAGATCGCCAGTGACTCAGCGCTTGTCACGCCCAAAGAGATGATCCACTACGGCATGTCCAAGACCGCGTTGCTCGCGGTGTCGCGCGGATTCGCCAAAGAGGCGGCGGGTACCGGCGTCACCGTCAACTCGGTGATCGCCGGTCCCACCCACACCGCCGGTGTCGAGGATTTCGTCTACCAGCTCGTCGACTCGTCGCTGCCGTGGGACAGCGCGCAGCGCGAGTTCATGCGGTTGCACCGTCCGCAGTCGCTGCTGCAGCGCCTCATCGAACCCGAGGAGATCGCCAACATGGTGGCCTACCTCGCGTCGCCGCTGTCCTCGGCGACCACCGGCGGCGCATTGCGCGTCGACGGCGGTTACGTCGACTCCATTGTCCCGTAAGGGTTTTACGGATCCCGGGGCAGGCCGAGCAGCCGCTCGGCGATGATGTTGAGCTGCACCTCGGTGGTGCCGCCGTAGATCGTGGTGGCACGGCTGGCCAGCAGGTACTGCGCCCACACGCCCTCTGGGGTGCCCTCGTCACCGATGATGCCGTCGGTGCCGAACGAGGACACCGCGAATTCGGCGTAGCCCTGGCCGGTTTTCATCGACAGCAGTTTGGAGATCGCCGCTGCCGGCATCGGATCGCCGCCGGCCAGCGTCAGCAGCGTCGAACGCATGTTGAGCAGTTTCGCCGCATGGCCCTCGGCGATCAGTTCACCCGCGTGGTTCTGGCTGATCTGGTCGAACTGGCCGGCCGCGATGAACTCCACGAACTTGTCCAGGCTGGGCAGGAACGGTGCCTCGCTGCTGCCGATCGAGACCCGTTCGGCGGTCAGGGTGTTGCGGCTGACCTCCCAGCCGCGATTGACCTCGCCGAGCACCATGTCGTCGGGCACGAAGACGTCGTCGATGAACACGGTGTTGAACATCGCGTTGCCGGTGAGCTCGCGAAGCGGTTTGACCTCGACGCCTTCACTCTTCATGTCCAGCAGGAAGTAGGTGATGCCGTTGTGTTTGGGCGCGGAGGTGTCCGTTCTCGCCAGTAGCGCACCCCACTGGGAGAACTGGGCGCCGGTGGTCCAGATCTTCTGGCCGGTGATCCGCCATCCGCCGTCGACCTTGGTGGCCTTGGTGGTCAGGCTGGCCAGGTCCGAACCCGCACCGGGCTCGGAGAACAGCTGGCACCAGATCATCTCGCCGCGGAACGTGGGCGGCAGGAACCGCTGCTTCTGCTCGTCGGTGCCGAACGCGACGATCGACGGGATGATCCACGCCGCGATGCCCATGTTGGGGCGCTTGACCCGGCCCGCCGGAAATTCCTGGGCGATGATGATCTGCTCGATGGGGGAGGCGGCACGGCCCCACGGCTTGGGCATATGCGGTTGCACCCAGCCGCCCTCGGCGATCGCGACGGTGCGCTCTTCGCGCGGAAGTGCTTTGAGCGCAGCCACTTCGGCGCGGATCTCGGCCCGCAGCTTCTCGGTGTCGGGATCGAGGTCGATGTCGATACCGCGCATGCCGGTGCGGGTCGCGGTGTCGACGACCAACTGCGGGTAGTCGGCAGCTCGGCCGAAGCAGGCGACCAGAGCCAGTGCCCGGCGGATGTAGATGTTGGTGTCGTGTTCCCAGGTGAAGCCGATACCGCCGTGCACCTGGATGCAGTCCTGTGCGCAGCTCTGTGCGGCCGCCGGGGCCAGCGTCGCGGCAACCGCGGCGGCGAACTCGGCATGGGCCTCGGCGTCACCCGCGGCGGCTTCGTCGATCGCCCGCGCGGCATCCCACACCGCGCCGGTGGCGCGCTCGGTCACCGCGATCATGTTGGCGCACTTGTGCTTGACGGCCTGGAACTGTCCGATGGGCCTGCCGAACTGCTCGCGGATCTTGGCGTACTCCGCGGCGCTGTCGGTGGCCCAGCGGGCCACGCCGACGGCCTCTGCCGACAGCAGCGTCGACATCAGTGCGCGCGCGTCGGCGCGGCTCAGATTCGACAGCACCCGGTCGTCGCCGACCTCCACGGCGTTGACGCGCACATGGGCCACCGGACGCAGCGGGTCCACGCTGCGCACCGGTTGGATCTCCAGCGCATCGGCGTCGAGGACGACCCACTCCTCACCGCTCTCGATGGCGACCGGCAGGACCAGGATCGAGGCCTCGGCGGCGGCCGGCACGGCGCGCACCTCACCACGGATCACCAGTGTCTCGCCCTGCCGGGTCGCGGTCAGGCCGGAATCGATGGCGTACGCGGCGATGGTCTCACCCGAGGCCAGCCCGGCGAGCAGTTCGTTGTCGGGGTCGTCGGCCGAGATCAGCGCACTGGCGATGGCGGATGGCACGAACGGCCCTGGCACGGCGCCATAGCCGAACTCGGCGAGCACGATCGCGAGCTCGAGGATGCCGAAACCCTGTCCGCCGACCGACTCGGCCAGGTGCACACCCTGCAGGCCCTGGTCGGCCGCGGCCTTCCAATAGGTCGGCGGGTTGGCTATCGGCGTCTCGAGGCCGTCGGCAGTTCTTGATCGCCGAGGTGAGGTAGCGCTCCATGGTGTCGGCGGTCAACCAGCTGACATGCGGACTGAGGATGACGTTGTCCATGGCGAGCAATGGATTGTCGGCGGCGACCGGCTCCTGGGCGAAGACGTCGAGACCCGCGGCCGCCAGCTGGCCGCTGCGCAGGGCGTCGACCAGGGCGTCTTCGTCGACGATCTCGCCGCGCGCGGTGTTGACCAGGATGGCGCCGGGCTTCATTCCCGCCAGCGCCGCAGCGTCGATCATCTTCTCAGTCTCGGCGGTCAGGGGAAGGTGCAGCGAGATGATGTCGCATTTGGCCAGCAGGTCCTTGAGGGTGAACCAGGTGGTGCTGTTGACATCGCGCGAGGTGCTGGTGTGTAGGACCGAGGCGCCGGTGGAGCGCAGGATCTGCTCGGCTCGCTTGGCGATGTTGCCGTAGCCGACCAGCCCGATGGTGCAACTGCCGAGATCGCGCACGCGGTCGCCGAGGGTGTGATCGGTGGGCCAGCCCCGTCCCTCGCGGATCGCCCGGTCCAGTTCGGGCAGGCGGCGCAGCGTCGCCAGCATCAGCAACACCGCCGTCTCGGCGACCGACGCGGCGTTTGCCCCGGGCATGTTGGAGACGCCGATACCGCGCTCGGTGGCGGTCTCGACGTCGATGGTGTTCACCCCGGCGCCCAGCTTCTGCACCAACTTGAGTTTGGTGGCCTTGGTCAGGTCGTCGCCGGACAACGGACGCAGTACATGCCAGATGACTTCGGCCTCGGGCAGCTCGCGATAAAACGCCTCGTCGTCGGTCTCGGGAACCCAGTGCACATCGAGCCAGTCGGACTCCGCAGCAACCTGGTCGATGACCTTCTCACCCGGCTGGAAGTGGGCAAGAACTCTCAACGCCATCGTTTCGTTATCCACGCTGCGATGGTATCGGCCTGTTCGCTGCGGGCTCCCGGAGTTGTGAAGTAATGGTCGGCGGCAATCGAGCAGCGGGTCTTGTCGGCGCTGGCCAGGGCGTCATAGATGCGTTGCGCGTCGGACGGGAAGACCCCGGTGTCGGCGTCGGCGTTGATGACGAGTGCCGGCACGTCGATACGGGCCAGGTGCGGCTCGGCCCGGGTCTGCGCATGGCGCAGGCTCCACATGCCCAGCCAATTGCGCAGCGTGCAGGCCGCGGCGATACCGCGAGCCGACCGGTTGGCATTGACGGGTACGCCCGCATAACACATGTTCGGCTCGCGTCGGGTGGGTTCGATCGCCGGGTCGACCATGCGCGGATCCGCCCACGTGCGCATGACGGTGAACGGGCGGTCGGAGAATCCGGCGGCGCGGACCCGGGCCAGCTCGGCTTCGGCCCAGTCGGTGATGGCGTGGTTTCGTGCCGTCTGCGCGGCCCGGTACCGCTGCACGAACTCCTCGGAGAACGGCGGACCGTTGCGCCCGTCGAACAGGTCCAGTTCCGGATCTATGGCCACGGGATCGTTCTCGTCGACGACGGCCGCATCCATCCACGCGGTGAGCACCTCCGGACGGCCGGGGTGCGCGGCGCTGGCCACATAACCGTCGGCGGACGGCAGATCGTCGCGGTCGGCGGCCCGCGACTGATAGGCCGCCATCAACGATCCGCCACCGGAATTGCCCAGCAGTACAACGGTTTCAACGCCGGCCACCTCGCGCAGCCAGCGCACCCCGACGCCGATGTCGACCAGTGCGTGATCGAGCACGAAGCTGCTTTCGAAACCGCGGAAGCGGGTGTTCCAGCCCAGGAAGCCGACACCACGGGCCGCCAGGTAGTCGGCGAGATAGTGCTCGGAGAAGTCGATCTGGTAGTGCGTGGCGATCATCGCGACGGTGGGACTGCTGCCCGCGGGCCGGTGGTAGAGACCCTGGCAGGGGTGTCCTCCCGCCCCGGCGCGCCCGACGGTGGGGGAGTCCAGTCCGATGAATTCACGCAGCACGGCGGGTGTGGCCATCAGGGCTCCTTGTGGAAGATCGCGCGATAGAAGATGTTGGAAAGCGTTGTGATGCAGGCATCGTCGTCGACAGCGGCGGGCTCGCGTCCGTTGCGACCGGACAGTTGCAGGTAGCAGAACTGGTTGAGCATCGAGACGATGGCCTCTGCCAGCAGCCGCGGATCGTCGTCGCGGCAGTACCCGTCGTCTTGGGCCCGGGTGATCATCGCGGTGATGAATTCGATCGGTATGGAACACAATTCGTCCCAGTGCCGGGCGAAGTCGGGGTTCACCATGGCCAGTTGCGAGACGCTGATCATCTCGGCCAGCCGATGCCGGTAGGTGTGCCAGTGTGCGGCGGCGGCCTCGCTCACGCGCTCACGATCGGACAGGCCGTGCCGGGTCACGGCGGCGGCGCGTTCGGTGGCTTCGTCGCGGAAACGCTGCGCCCACTGCAGCACCATCGACTCCTTGGAGTCGTAGTAGTTGTAGAACGACGCCGGGGACTTGCCGGCCTCGGCGGCGATATCGCTCACCGTCGCGGCCAGGATGCCCTTGCGGGCGATCACCGACCGGGCTGCGGCGTCGATCGCGGCCTGGGTCATCCGCCCGCGGCGGGTGGGTTGTGTCAACGCGGTATCGCCTCTTCTCCCGGAACTGAATCTGATGTTAGATTCAGATACTGCTCCGTGGCCAGGGAGGCGCGCTCATGATCAAGCCGCAGAACACCAACACCGAGTTCGAACTCGGCGGTATCAACCACGTCGCGCTGGTATGCGCCGATATGCAGCGAACGGTCGATTTCTACTCCGGCGTGCTCGGTATGCCGCTGGTCAAATCCCTCGACCTGCCCGGCGGCATGGGTCAGCACTTCTTCTTCGACGCCGGCGGAGGTTCGTGTGTCGCGTTCTTCTGGTTCGCCGAGGCGCCGGATCGGGTACCGGGGCTGTCCTCGCCCGACGCGCTACCGGGCCTGGGGGAGATCGTCAGCGCCGTCTCGACGATGAACCACCTGGCATTCCATGTGCCCGAGGAGAAGTTCGACGAATACCGCAAGCGACTCAAAGAAAAGGGGGTGCGCGTCGGTCCGGTGCTCAACCATGACGAGAGTCCCATGCAGGTGGCGCGCGAGCTGCACCCCGGTGTCTACGTGCGGTCGTTCTACTTCACCGACCCCGACGGTGTGACCCTGGAATTTGCCTGCTGGACAAAGGAATTCACCGAAGCCGACAACACCACCGTGCCGCGCACCGCCGCCGACCGCCGGATCCCGGTTTCCTGAGCCCGCCGTTCAGTCCCGGAACAGGCGCGGATCGTCCAGGCCGTCGAGGATCGTCACCAGCAGATCGACGAAATCCTCGACCGGCAAGGGCATTCCGTCGGCGAGCCAGGCGGTGATGGCCTGGCCGACGCCGCCGACCACGAAACTGGCGGTCACCCGGAGCCGGTCGTTGCCGCCGATCCGCAGCGCGGCCTGGATGTGCTCGCCGGAGAGCGCGATGAACATTCCGCCGAGCTTGGCGCGTTGGCGCAGCAGTGCGGCGTTGAAAACCTGCGCCGAGAACAACAGCCGGCCGATGCGGCCGTCGTCGGCGATCATCCGGACGATATTGGTGATACCGGCGCGGTTCTGTTCGGCGGCCGGGGCCGCGGCCACCGCCGCCTGCGTCGTCGCCGCCAGCTGTGCGCTGACCCAGTCGAAAACGGCCTCGACGAAAGCGTCCTTGTCGGTGAAGTTCTCGTAGAAGTACCGGGCGGTCAGGCCGGATTGGGCGCAGATACCGCGCACCGTCAGCTCATCGGGATCGGCGGGCCCGCCCAGCAGGTCCAGGCCTGCCTCCAGGAACCGTTGCCTGCGCTGGGCCGACCGCTCTCCGGCTTCGACACCGCGGTAGGAACGAGGCACCGCACCATCTTGACACCTGCGGCCACCAGGGGCAATATCTGACAACATCCGTTATCACATTGACCGATAGGTATCGCATGACGATCAGTGATGTCCGTCCCGCGCCTGCCCGCCGCGCCGGATCGCGCCGAGGGGCCCACTTCGACGACGGGTTGATGGGGGTGGCGCTGCTCGCCGGGCCGGCCAACGTGATCATGCAGCTGGCCAGGCCCGGAGTCGGCTACGGCGTCATGGAGAGCCGGGTCGAGAGCGGCCGCGTCGACAGGCATCCGATCAAACGTGCCCGCACCACGTTCACCTACCTGGCCGTTGCCAGCAGGGGCAGCGACGCGCAGAAGGCGGCGTTCCGCCGGGCCGTCAACGGCGCGCACGCCCAGGTCTACTCGACCGACGAAAGTCCGGTGTCCTACAACGCATTCGACAAGGATCTGCAGCTGTGGGTGGCGGCGTGTCTGTACAAGGGCGGCGTCGACATTCACCGGATGTTCATCGGCGAGATGGATGAGGAGACCGCCGACCGCCACTACTGGGAGGGTATGACCCTGGGGACCACGCTGCAGGTTCCCGAGACGATGTGGCCGGCGGGGCGGGCGGCGTTCGAGCAGTACTGGAACGAGTCCCTGGACAAGGTCCACATCGACGACGCGATTCGCGATTATCTGTATCCCATTGCGGCGAACCGGATCCGGGGCGCCCGGCTGCCGAGGCGGCTGCAGCAGGCCCACGAGAACCTCTGGCTGTTGATCACCACCGGATTCCTCCCGCCGCTCTTCCGCGAAGAGATGCGCCTGCCCTGGGACGCCCAGCGCCAGAAGCGGTTCGATCGGCTGATCGCCGTGCTGCGCACCCTCAACAACATCGCGCCCGGCTTCGTCAGGCAGTTCCCGTTCAACGTGCTGCTGCTCGACGTGGACCGGCGGATTCGCAAGGGCATACCGCTGGTCTAACGGCGCGTTCAGCTGGCGGGCGTAGCCTCGCGGCCATGCGTAGCGATAACGACAGCTGGGATATCACCACGAGTGTGGGCGCCACGGCACTGATGGTCGCTGCTGCCCGGGCGCTGGAGGCGCGCAAGCCGCATCCGCTGGCTGTCGACCCGTATGCCGAGGTGTTCTGCCGGGCCGCCGGTGGGCAGTGGGCCGACGTCCTGGACGGCAAGCCGACCGAGAACATGTTGGCGACGGGTGATTTCGGCACGCACTTCGTCGACTTCCAGGGCGCGCGCACCCGCTTCTTCGACGACTACTTCACCCAGGCCGCCGCGGCCGGGGTGCGTCAGGTCGTGATACTGGCCGCCGGTCTGGATTCCCGCGCCTACCGGTTGCAGTGGCAACCGGGCACGGTGGTCTACGAGTTGGACCAGCCACAGGTCCTGGAGTTCAAAGCCGATGTACTGAGCGCCTATGGCGCCGTCGCCACCGCCGACCGGGTGCAGGTGGCGGTCGATCTGCGCGACGACTGGCCCAGCGCACTCACCGCGGCGGGCTTCGACCCGTCGGCGCCGGCGGCGTTCATCGCCGAAGGTCTGATGATCTATCTGCCGGCCGCGGTCCAAGGCGAGCTGTTCACCGCGATCGACGCGCTTGCCGCGCCCGGGAGCCATGTCGCCATCGAAGAAGGAGAACCGATGCCGGCCGCCGCATGGGAGGCGGCCAAAGCCGCCGAAGCGGCCCAGGGTGGCGAGAACTCCTTCTTCCAACTGATCTACAACGAACGGTTCGCCACCGCCGACGACTGGTTCGGCAGCCGCGGCTGGGATGCCGTGCGCACGCCGCTGGCCGACCAAATCAGCAAACTCGGACGCCCGTTGCCGGATGAAGGAACCCAAGCCGGGTCGATGGTGAGATCGAACTTCCTGGTCAGTGCCATAAAACGCACGCACTGACACTGCCGGTCGCCCGTACGGGACGTCTCGACAGTTAGCTTATGCAATGCTAACTTCAGCGAAAAGTTAGCTTAGGCATATCTATCTTGAGGAGAGGCGGGGGCGGCCACGTGCCTGCACCCGTGACGGCACCCTATGAACATCGGTAGCGAGACGATCCGGGACCGCACGGCCTCCCGCGGTCCCGTGGACGGCGAAATCGTCAGCCGTTTTGCCACCTGCTGCAAGGCACTCGGACTGACGGTCTACGACCGGCGTAGGCCCGCGGACGCTGACGCCGCCCGGTCCGGGTTCGCCGCGCTGACCCGCATCGCGCACGAGCAGTGCGACGCGTGGACGGGCCTGGCCGCCGCGGGTGACGTGTCGCCGCGCGTCCTGGAAGCCGTCTCCAGCACCGCGGCCACCGCGGGAACCCTGCAGCGCCTGATCGAACTGGAGCCGAACGCGCTCGGGTTCGACTACGACGCCGGGCTTTACCTGCGGTTCCGGGCCACCGGACCCGACGACTTCCACCTTGCCCATGCCGTTGCGCTGACCGAGACCGGGCGATTCGAGCAGGCCGCCACCATCGTCGCCGAGATCACCGGCCGCCGGCCGGGCTGGCATGAGGCGCGATGGGTTGCCGCCGCGATCAATTACCGTGCGCAGCGCTGGTCCGATGTCGTCAAATTGCTCACGCCGGTGGTCAACGATGCGCAATTGGGCGAGGTCTTCGCCCACGCGGCCCGGATTGCGCTCGGCACCGCGTTGGCGCGGCTGGGAATGTTCGCCCCGGCGCTGTCCTATCTCGACGAGCCAGAAGGTCCGGTGGCCGTCGCCGCGGTGGACGGGGCCCTGGCCAAGGCGCTGGCGCTGCGTGCACACGGCGACGACGAAACCGCGGCCGAAACGCTGCAGGACCTCTACGCCGCCAATCCGGAGAACACCCAGGTCGAGCAGGCGCTGCTGGACCCGAGCTTCGGGATCGTGCCCACGACCGCGGCCCGTATCGAGGCCCGCACCGACCCATGGGATCCCGCCACCGAGCCTGGTGACGAGGACTTCGTCGACCCCGGCGCGCACGAGCGGAAAGCGATCCTGCTGGCCGAGGCCGAGGAGCAGCTGGGCCAGTTCATCGGGCTGGACGAGGTCAAGAACCAGGTGGCGCGGCTCAAGAGCTCGGTCGCCATGGCGCTGCTGCGCCAGGAGCGTGGCCTGGCCGTGGCGCAACGCTCGCACCACCTGGTGTTCGCCGGCCCGCCCGGAACCGGTAAGACGACCATCGCGCGCGTGGTGGCCAAGATCTACTGCGGGCTGGGCCTGCTGAAGAAGGAGAACGTCAAAGAGGTGCACCGGGCCGACCTGATCGGCCAGCACATCGGCGAGACCGAAGCCAAGACCAACTCCATCATCGACAGCGCACTGGACGGTGTGCTGTTCCTCGACGAGGCCTATGCCCTGGTGGCCACCGGCGCCAAGAACGACTTCGGTCTCGTCGCCATCGACACGCTGCTGGCCCGGATGGAGAACGACCGCGACCGCCTGGTCGTCATCATCGCCGGATACCGCGCCGACCTGGACCGATTCCTGGACACCAACGAGGGTCTGCGGTCGCGCTTCACCCGCAGCATCGACTTCCCGTCCTACAACGCCGTCGAACTGGCCGAGATCGCCAATGCCATGGCCGGCCAGCGCGACAGCGTCTTCGAGACCGCCGCACTCGATGACCTGCGGCGGCTCTTCGAGCACCTCGCCGCCGCCACCATGCCCGACTCGGCCGGGGTTTCGCGCCGACTGCTCGATATCGCCGGCAACGGCCGGTTCGTCCGCAACGTGGTCGAAAGATCAGAGGAGGAGCGCGAATTCCGTCTCGACCATCGGGAGTATTCCGAACAGGCCGGTACCGCGGAATTCACCGATGAGGAGCTGATGACGATAACCGCCGGCGATGTGCGCAGCGCGGTCGAGCCACTGCTGCGCGGCCTGGGATTGGCGGTACCGCGATGAGCGACACCGGAAACGACGACCGGCGGTCGTTCACCTCCCGCACCCCCGCCAACACCAACCCGGACCGGGTCACCTATCGCCGCGGCTTCGTCACCCGGCATCAGGTCACCGGATGGCGATTCGTCATGCGCCGCATCGCCTCCGGCGTCGCACTGCACGACACCCGGATGCTCGTCGACCCGCTGCGCACCCAATCGCGCTCGGTGTTGATGGGCGCGCTCATCGTCGTCACCGGGGTGCTGGGCTGCTTCGTGTTCTCCTTGATTCGACCGGGCGGCGTACCGGGCAACGACGCGGTGCTGGCCGACCGCGACACCGCCGCGCTCTACATCCGGGTCAACGACGAGTTGCACCCCGTGCTCAACCTCACCTCCGCCCGGCTCATCACAGGCCGGCCGGACAATCCCACCCAGGTGAAAAGCTCTGAGCTGGACAAGTTTCCGCGCGGTGCGCTGATCGGCATCCCCGGCGCGCCCGAACGCATGGTGCAGGGCGGCAGCCCCGACGGTGACTGGACGGTGTGTGAGGGCGCGGCCGACACCGCCGGCGTCAGCGTCATCGCCGGCACCCCGGTCACCGACGGCGAACGCGCAACACGCCTTCCCGCCGGCGACGCCGTCCTCGTCGACAGTGGAGCTGGCACCTCGCTGCTGTGGGACGGCCGACGCAGCCCCATCGACCTGGCCGACCGTGCCGTCACCTCCGCGCTGGGCTTCGGCGCCGACAACCCCCCGGCGCGGCCCATCGCGCCGGGGCTGTTCAACGCCATCCCCGAGGGGGCGCCGCTACGTGCGCCGGCCATCCCCGGCGCGGGCGGCCCGCCGCAGTACGCCCTGTCGGTGCCCGCACCGGTGGGTTCGGTGGTGGTGGCCTACGGACCGGACAGCACGCTGCTGTCCTACGCGGTGCTGTCGGACGGCCTGCAGCCGGTCTCACCGGTACTGGCCTCGATTCTGCGCAACGCCAACTCCTTCGGGCTACAGCAGCCACCTCGGCTGGCTGCCGACGAGATCGCACGCACACCGGTGTCCCGGGTGCTCGACACCGCGGCATACCCGGCCACCGACTTGAACCTGGTCGATCCGAAGGCCGCGCCGGTCACCTGTGTGCGATGGACGAAACCGCTTGGTGCGCAGACCAGTTCGCTAAGCCTGCTGTCCGGGTCGAAACTGCCCGTCGGTGACGACGCCCATGCCGTCACATTGTTCGGCGTGGGCGCCACCCGTGCCTACCTGACACCCGGCGTCGGCTACCTGACCCAGACCGTCGGCCAGGAAGCGGCCGCCCCGCGCACCGGATCGCTGTTCTGGGTGTCCGACACCGGTGTCCGGTTCGGCATCGACGGTGGTACCGAAAAGGACGGCGCCGCAAAGGCGATCACCGCACTGGGGCTGACCGAGCCGGCAACGCCGGCACCGTGGTCGGTGCTGTCATTGCTCACGGCTGGGCCCGCACTGTCGAAGTCCGACGCGCTCACCGCGTACACCGGGACGGAGAACCGATGAGCAGGTTGATCTTCGAGGCGCGCCGACGGTTGCCCGCACCGCAGGTTCGCCAGGGCACGCTCACCATCGAACCGCCACCCGAACTGCCACGTGTCATTCCGGCATCGCTGCTGCGGCGGGCCCTGCCCTACCTCATCGTCATCCTGATCGTCGGCATGATCATCGCACTGGTGGCCACCGGTATGCGGCTCGTCTCGCCACAGACCTTGTTCTTCCCCTTCGTCCTGCTTTTGGCCGCGACCGCGCTCTACCGCGGCGGCGACAACAAGATGCGTACCGAGGAGGTCGACGCTGAACGCGCCGACTATCTGCGCTACCTCTCGGTGGTGCGTGACAACATCCGGGCGCAGGCCGCCGACCAGCGTGCCGCGCTGCTCTGGTCGCATCCCGAACCCCAAGCGCTGTCCAGCATTCCGGGCTCCCGGCGGCAATGGGAACGCGATCCGCATGACTCCGACTTTCTGACGGTCCGGGCCGGCCTGCACGATGTCGCCCTGCAGACCTCGCTGCGGGTCAAAGACACCGCCGATGAGATCGACCTGGAACCGGTGTCGCACAGTGCGCTGAGGGCACTGCTCGAAACCCAACGCACGGTACGCCAGGCACCCGCGGTCATCGACCTCCCGAAGGTGTCGCGACTGACCGTCCTCGGTGACCCGGTGCCGGTACGCGCGGCCGTGCGCAGCTGGATCGCCCAGGCGGTCACCTGGCACGATCCGACGTTACTCGGGGTCGCGCTGGCCGGCCCGGCACTGGAATCGGCGGACTGGTCCTGGCTGAAATGGCTTCCGCACAGCGATGTTCCCGGTGCCGTCGACGGTGTCGGACCGGCCCGCTACCTGTGCGCGAGTGCCGATGAGCTCACCGCGCTGATCGGTCCGGTCCTGGCCGAACGTCCGGCCTACGGCGGTACCGACGAGTCGTTGCGGCATCTGCTGATCGTCGTCGACGACCCCGATTACGACCCGAGCACCTCGATGCTCACCGCGGGTTTCGCCGGTGTCACCGTCATCCACCTCGGCGATGCCGCGCCGCGCCGCGACCAGTATCCCGACCCGGAGCGCCCCATCCTGCGGGTCATCGACGGCCGCATCGAACGCTGGCTCACCGGCGGCTGGCAGCCCTACATCGATCGGGCCGACGGCCTGGACGCCAACGAGGCCAATCATCTGGCCCGGCAACTGGCCCGGTGGGATTCCAACCCCACGCACGCGGGCCTACGCTCGGCGGCCACCAGGGGCGCGAGTTTCACCACACTGCTCGATATCCCGGACGCCTCCCGGCTCGATGTGCCGACCCTGTGGGCGCCGCGGCGCCGTGAGGACGAGCTGCGCGTCCCGATCGGGGTGAGGGCCACCGGCGACCCGCTGTACTTCGACCTCAAAGACGAAGCCGAAGGCGGTATGGGTCCGCACGGCCTGATGATCGGTATGACGGGCTCCGGCAAATCCCAGACCCTGATGGCGATCCTGTTGTCGTTGTTGACGACCCACTCCGCCGAGCGGCTGATCGTCATATACGCCGACTTCAAGGGTGAGGCCGGCGCCGACATCTTCCGCAATTTCCCGCAGGTAGTCGCCGTCATCTCGAACATGGCGGAGAAGAAGTCGCTTGCCGCCCGGTTCGCCGACACGCTGCGCGGTGAGGTGGCCCGTCGCGAGCAGCTGCTGATGGAGGCGGGTCGCCGGATCCAGGGCAGCGCGTTCAACTCGGTGGCCGAATACGAGGCCGCCCGTGACTCCGGCGCGCCCGGCACCGCCGATCTGGCACCGATACCGACACTGTTCGTCGTCGCCGACGAGTTCACCCTGATGCTCGCCGAACATCCGGAATACGCCGACCTTTTCGACTACGTGGCACGCAAGGGACGGTCGTTCCGCATCCACATCCTGTTCGCCTCACAAACCCTCGACGTCGGCAAGATCAAGGACATCGACAAGAACACGTCGTATCGGATAGGCCTGAAGGTGGCCAGCCCGTCGGTATCCCGTCAGGTCATCGGTGTCGAGGACGCCTATCACATCGAATCCGGCCAGGAGAGCAAGGGCACCGGGTTCCTGGTGCCGGCTCCCGGCGCTGACCCGGTGAAATTCCGCAGCACCTATGTCGACGGCATCTACGAGCCCCCTCGGACAGTACGGACGATGGTGGTTCCCACGGTCGTCGAACCCCGGGTCTTCACCGCAGGCGCAGTGGATGCCGATCAGGACGTCATCGTGCTGCCCGGCCATGACGACGAGCCGGCCGGACCAACCCGCAAGCTCATCGCCACCATCGGCGACCAGCTTGCCGCCTACGGGCCGCAGGCCCCCCGGTTGTGGCTGCCGCCGCTCGACGAACCGATCTCGCTGGCCGACGTGCTCGTCAATGCCGCTGTCGCCGAACGGCAATACCGCTGGCCGCTCGGGGAGATCGATCGGCCCTTCGAGATGCGTCGCGACCCATTGGTGTTCGACGCCACGTCTCCCGCCGGCAACCTGGTGATCCACGGTGGTCCCAAATCCGGCAAGTCGACGGCGCTGCAGACTTTCATGTTGTCGGCGGCGGCGTTGCACAGCCCGCGTGAGGTCACGTTCTACTGCCTGGACTACGGCGGCGGGCAGCTGGCAGCACTAAGTGCCCTGGCCCATGTCGGCAGCGTGGCATCACCACTGGAGCCCGACCGGATCCGGCGCACCTTCGGCGAGTTGGAGACCTTGCTGCACGCGCGGCAGCGCGCGGGTGCACACGACGGCGAATGGGCCGACGGTTACGGGCAGGTGTTCCTCGTCGTGGACAACCTCTACGCGTTCAGCCGTGACAACACCGATCAGTTCAACACCCGAAACCCGTTGCTGGCCAAGGTGACCGAACTAGCCAACACCGGGCTGGCCTACGGCATCCATGTCGTCGTGACGACGCCCAACTGGCTTGAGGTGCCGCTGGCGATGCGCGACGGCCTGGGGTTGCGCCTCGAGCTACGGCTGCCCGATCCCCGTGACAGCAATGTGCGGGTGGCGGGTGCACTGCGCAGGCCCGCCGAGTCGGTGCCGGTCGACCAGCCCGGCCGCGGTCTCACCTCGTCGGCCGAACACTTCCTTTTCGCCGCACCACAACTCGATACCATCGATTCGCTCAACGCCCGCCATCCGGGGATGAGCGCACCACCGGTGCGGCTGCTGCCGACCGATCTGGATCCGGCCGCGATCGCGCCGCTGCACCTCGGCGGCGAACGTATCGTCATCGGTCAACGCGAGGAGGACCTGGCGCCGGTCGCCGTCGACTTCGGCACCGAGCCGCTGCTGATGGTTTTCGGCGACACCAGATCCGGTAAGACCACGCTGCTGCGGCACCTGATCCGTACCGTGCGGGACAACTCGACTGCCGACCAGGTTGCTTTCACCGTGCTGGACCGGCGGTTGCACCTCGTCGAGGAACCGCTTTTCGACGACAACGAATACACCGCGAACGTCGACCGCATCGTCCCGGCGATGCTGGGACTGTCGGCACTCATCGAGGCGCGACGCCCACCGGCGGGGCTGTCCAACACCGAGCTCGCGGGCTGGAGCTACGGCGCCGGGCAGATCCACTACCTGATCATCGACGATGTCGATCAGCTCCCGGACGGTCCGCTGCTCAGCGGGCCATATGCGGGGCAGCGTCCGTGGACCCCGCTGCTCGGGCTGCTCTCGCAGGCAACCGATCTCGGCCTGCGCGTCATCGTCACGGCCCGCGCCACCGGTTCGGGCCACAGTCTGATGACCAACCCGCTGCTGCGCCGGATGAACGACCTGCAGGCGGTGACCCTGATGCTGTCCGGTAATCCCGCCGACGCCGCCAAGATCCGCGGACACCGGTTCGCCCGGCTGCCCGCCGGTCGCGCGCTGCTGTTGGACAACGGCGAATCCGGAACGTTCCTGCAGCTGGTCAATCCCCTCATCGGTGCTCAGATCAACGGAAAGGCACAGTCATGACACTGCGAGTCGTCCCGGAAGGGCTGGCGGCCACCAGCGCCGCCGTGGAAGCGCTGGCCGCGCGGTTGGCCGCCACGCACGCCGCGGTGGCACCGCTGATCAGCGCGGTGGTGCCACCGGCCGCCGACCCGGTGTCACTGCAGACCGCTGCCGGCTTCAGTGCACAGGGCGCCGAGCATGCCGGTGTCGCCGCGCAGGGCATCGGTGAACTCGGACGTTCCGGTGCGGGTGTGGGCGAGTCCGGTGTCAGTTACGCCACCGGCGACGCGCAGGCCGCCCAGACCTATCTGATGGCACGCGGCGGACGATGACCGCCCCCGTCTGGTTCGCGGCTCCGCCCGAGGTGCATTCCGCGCTGCTTTCCAGCGGTCCGGGGCCCGGGGCGTTGCTCGCGGCCGCGGGTGCGTGGAACACGCTCAGTGCCGAATATGCCGAAGCGGCAGCAGAACTCACCGCGCTGCTGGGATCTGCGCAGGCCGGTTCGTGGCAGGGGCCCAGCGCCGAGCAGTACGTCGCGGCGCATGCGCCGTACCTGGCATGGCTGACCCAGGCCAGCGTCGACAGCACCGGTGTCGCGGCGCAACACGAGACCGCGGCGGCGGCGTACACCGCGGCATTGGCCGTCATGCCCACCTTGGCCGAACTGGCCGCAAACCACGCCATCCACGGTGTCCTGTTGGGTACCAACTTCTTCGGTATCAACACCATCCCGATCGCGCTCAACGAAGCCGACTACGTGCGGATGTGGATCCAGGCCGCCACCGCCATGTCGACCTACCAGGCGGTGGCCGGGGCGGCGCTCGCGTCGGCACCGCGCACAACGGTGGCGCCCTTCGTGCTGACTCCCGGCGTCGGCGAGGCCGGTTCGGCGGCCGCGTCGGCCCAGCAGCTCGGGACCCAGGCACTGGCGGCCGATGCCGGTAGCGCGCTGAACGCGAGTTCGATCTCGATCGACGAGATCCTGCGGCTGTTCAACGAATTCCTGCAAGACCCCATCGGGATCCTGCGCCAGATCGTGGTCGCCTTCGCCACCGACCCCGCTTCGGCCCTGGTCGTGTGGGGGCCGATGCTGTTCGCCATCGCCTACGAGGCGTTCTTCATCCCGTTCGGGTTCACCTTCTGGGGTGTGGTGCTGGCGGCACCGTTCTTCCTTCCTGCCTTGCTCGGGCTGGGCCTTCTCGGGCTGCTGGGATTGGCCGGCCTGCAGCAACTTCCCGCCGCCGTCGCCGGGCCGGAGCCCGCCCCGATGATGCGGCCCGATCAGCAGTCCTGGCCGGTGGCCAGCGTCGCGCCGACGGTCGGCAGTCCCGGTGCCGCCCCCAGTCCGGCGCCGGCCTCCGGTGTGACCACACCGTCAAGTGCGCCGGCATCCGGAACCGCCGCGCAGACCTTCGGTTACGCCGTGCGCGGTGACACCCCGGAGGGCCCGGTCAGCCCAACCCTGACGGACCGTTCCGGTCTCAAGGCGCCCGCCGCCGATATGGCCGCCGCGGCGTCGGCGGCGGCCCTTGCCTCGACCCGGGAGAAACGAAAGGCCCGCCGCAGACGCGGTGCCGATGCCAAGGACCGCGGTTACCGCGACGAATACATGACGTTGGACGGGCCCGCTGCGCCACCGCAGTCACCGCAGTCCCCGGGCCCCCGGGCCTCCGACCGCGGCGCGGGTGTGCAGGGTTTTTCCGGCACGGCACCCAAGGACGAGGTCGCCGATGCGGCCGGTTTGCAGTCGCTGTCCGGGTCGTCCTTCGGTGACGGCCCCGCCGAACCGATGCTGCCCGGCAGCTGGGGAGAGGAGGGCCCACCTGAACGTCGTGAGTCCGAGTAGCCGCAGATGTATCCCTGTCACGACTGATTGGAGTGAAAACCCATGAGCCTTCTGGACGCTCATATCCCACAGCTCATCGCTTCGGAGTCCGCCTTCGGCGCCAAGACGGCACTGATGCGGGCCACCATCGCTCAGGCTGAGCAGGCCGCGATGGCCGCGCAGGCCTTCCACATGGGCGAATCCTCGGCGGCATTTCAGGCCGCACACGCCCGTTTCGTGGAGGTCGCCGCCAAGGTCAACACCCTGCTCGATATCGCCCAGGCGAATCTCGGCGAGGCCGGTGCCAGCTATGTCGCCGAAGATGCCGCCGCAGCAAGCACTTACGGAGGTTTCTGATGTCCCAGATCATGTACAACTACCCGGCGATGCTCGGCCATGCCGCCGATATGTCGGGCCACGCAGGCACCTTGCAGGCCGTCGGCGCCGATATCGCCACCGAGCAGGCCGCTCTGCAGGGTGCCTGGCAGGGTGACACCGGTATGACCTACCAGGCTTGGCAGGTCCAGTGGAATCAGGCCATGGAGGAGTTGGTGCGGTCCTACCGCGCGATGGCCGCCACCCACGAGTCCAACACGGTGTCGATGCAGGCCCGCGATCACGCCGAGGGTGCCAAGTGGGGCGGATAGTGTCCTCGGATGGCCGTGGCGCCTAACGCTGTCGAGCTGACGGTCGAGGCCGCCTGGTTCATAGCGGAGCGGCTCGGCGCCGGGAGTTTTCCGTGGGTGCTGGCCGTGACGGCGCCGTATCGGAACGAATCGGAGCGGGCGGCGTTTCTCGCCCGGCAGACCGATGAACTCACCAGGCTGGGAGTGCTCACCGATGGGCGGGTCGACCCCGCCGTCGCGGACTGGGTGCGCACGGTGTGCCACCCGCAGCGTTGGCTCGAACTGCGTTACGTCGGAATCGCTTCCGGCCGAACGGACCTGTTGCGCGGTATCGTCGCGCGCCGCGGTGAGCGCACCGTGGTGGCTTTGCGCAACGCGCAACTGGTCACCTGCACGGCGATGGCGGTCGACGATCCGCTGGCGCTGGTCCCCATCGTCGGTGTCGGGCTCTCCGGGTGTAGACCCGCCCGATTCGCCGAATTCGCGCTGCCCGCGCGGGTCGGGGCCCGTGCCGACGAGCAGTTGCGTGCCGGCGTCGAATTGGCCGGTGTGCTCGATCATCTCGGTGTTCCGGCGTCGGCACATGCCCTGGTCGAATCGGTCTTCACCGGGCCGCGTCGCTATGTCGAGATCGTCGCGGGGTGCAACCGGGATGGCGTCAGTACCACCAGCGAGGTCGGTGTGGCCGTTATCGATTCCGGCGAGGGCCGTGTCCTGGTCAGTCCGCAGCGCGCCTTCGACGGTGAATGGATCTCGACGTTCACCCCCGGTACACCGCTGGCGATAGCGCTCGCCGTGGAGAACCTCAACGCCATGCTGCCCGAGAGCCGGTGGTTCCCCAGCGCTCACCTGTCCCGTGAATTCACCCACTGAAAGAGAAGAACAACGATGACACAGACCCTCGGGGCCCCGGTCCTGCCGGTCGTCCGGGTCGCCATCCTCGCCGAGCGCCGGCTCACCGAGGTTGCGTTGCCGGCGCAGCTGCCGCTGCGTGAGATTCTGCCTGCCGTCCAGCGACTGCTGCGCAACGCCGACGACGACGGGGACACCGACGTCACACCGCAGCCGTTGAGCCTGGCCCCGATCGGCGGAGCCCCCTTCAGCCTCGAAGCGAGCCTGGATACCGTGGGTGTCGTCGACGGTGACCTGCTTGCCCTGCAACCGGTTCCGGCCGGCCCGGCGGCCCCCGGCATCGTCGAGGACATCGCCGACGCCGCAGCCCTGTTCAGCTCCCGGCAACATTCGTGGGGGCAGTCGCACATTGAGCGCGGCGCGCGAGCGGGCGTCATCGCACTGCTCCTGGCCGGCACCGGTGTGTCGGTGGCGCACCGGCTGGCCACCGGCTCCGCGGCCGGGCTCTATGTCGTCAGTGCCGTAGCCCTGGTCGCGGTGGTCGGTGCCCTGCTGCTGCGGGCCCGCGATCGCCAAGGCGCCGTCGCGGTGTCGATTACGGCGCTGATCCCGATCGCCGCGGCGTTCATCCTCGCGGTGCCCGGCGATTTCGGCGCGGCTCACCTGCTGCTGGCCGCCGCCGGGGTGACCGCCTGGTCGCTCATCTCGATGATCATCGGCAAGGACGCGTTGGCATTCTTCACCGCGACAACGGTTGTGGGTGGCGGCGTGCTACTGGCCGCGGCCGCCGCGACGCTGTGGAATCCGCCGCCGCTGACCGTGGGGTGCGCTCTGGTGGTGCTGGCACTGCTGGTCACAGTCCAGACGGCGCAACTATCGGCCCTGTGGGCACGGTTCCCGCTGCCCGTCATCCCCGCACCGGGCGACCCGGCACCGTCGGCTCCGGCGTTGGCGGTACTGACCGACCTGCCGCACCGCGTACGGGTCAGCGCCGCGCACCAGACCGGATTCATCGCCGGCGCGGTCGTGCTGTCGGTGCTGGGCTCGGTGACGATCGTCGGGCGTACCGAGACGCCCAGCCCGTGGGCCTGGTACCTCGTCGCCGCGGTGGCCCTGGCATCGGTGCTACGTGCCCGGATCTGGGACACCGTGGCGTGCAAGGCCTGGCTGCTGGCACAACCAGTCCTGCTGCTCTCGACATTGTTGGTGGTTTTCGGTGTGCAAGGCCGCCACACCGCGGCGTTGTGGACCGTTGTCGCGCTCGCAGCCCTGGTGCTGGTGTGGGTGGCCGTGGCGACCAACCCGCGACTGGCGGCTCCGGAGAGTTACTCGCTGCCGATGCGTCGGCTGGTCGGGTTCATCGCCTCCGGTATCGACGCGTCGTTGCTGCCGGTGCTGGCGTACTTGGTGGGACTTTTCGCCTGGGTCCTGGAGCGATGATCCGAACCGGAACCCGTGCGGCCGCGGCGGGTCTGGTGGGCGCGCTGACGGTGCTGACGAGTCCACCGGCATCGGCCGTCACCGAGCCCACGGTCGATGCGTCGGTGCAACCGCCTGCGGGCAGCACCGGTCCCGCGGTCCCGATGGCGCAGCGCGGTGAATGCGTGAGTTCGGCGCTGCTGCCCGGCACCGACGTCGGCATCCCGTCACCGAACCAGGTGATGCTCAATCTGCAGGACGCATGGCGCTTTTCCCGTGGTGAAGGGCAAACCGTGGCCGTCATCGACACCGGTGTCACACCGGGGCCCCGGTTGCCGAACCTGAGCGGTGGCGGTGACTATGTGGCGGCGACCGACGGGCTGACCGACTGCGATGGGCACGGCACCATGGTCGCGGGCATCATCGCCGGCCGGCCCGGTCCGGACGGTTTCGCCGGGGTGGCACCCGAGGCCCGGTTGATATCGATCCGGCAGGTCTCGGCGAAGTTCGCACCGCGCACGCCGGGGGAGGAACCGGCGGTCGAAATTGCTTCGCTGGCAAGGGCTGTGGTGCGCGCGGCGGATCTGGGTGCCCGCGTGGTCAACATCTCGGCGGTCACATGCCTGGCCGCCGGAGAAACCGGTGATCAGAGCTCCCTCGGTGCGGCCCTGCGTTATGCCGCGGTCGAGAAGGATGTGCTGATCGTCGCCGCGGCCGGCAACGCTGTACCGATGGGGTTGGCCGGTGGTGCGGCATGTCAGTCGAATCCGGACGATTGGTCCGGTGTGGCGGCGGTTTCGGTACCGTCCTGGTGGCAGCCGTATGTGCTGTCGGTGGGTTCGGTGGCCGGCACCGGACAGCCATCGGCCTTCACCATGTCCGGACCCTGGCTGGGTCTTGCCGCGCCGGGCGAGGACATCTTGTCGCTGAGCAACACCGACGGCGGTCTGGCCAACGGCATACCCGATGAACGCGGCCGGCTCGGTGCGGTCAGCGGCACCAGTTTCGCCGCGGCGTATGTCACGGGCGTCGCTGCCCTGGTGCGTAGCCGCTTCCCGGCGCTCACCGCACCACAGGTTGTCGAAAGACTCAGCGCCACAGCGCATAACGGTGCACGGTCGCCGTCGAATCTGGTGGGCGCCGGGACTGTCGACCCGGTTGCCGCGCTGACCTGGGAGCTGCCCGGATCGCCGCCGGCCAACACCGAAACCCGGGTGGCGGCTCCGGTGCCACCGGCGGTGCTCGATAAGACTCCGCGCAATATCGCGCTTGCCGGCACAGGTGTGCTGGCCCTGCTCGTCGCGGCAATCGCATTGTCGGCGAGCCGACGAAAGGAACACAGCCGATGAGCGCGCGAACAGTGTGGCCCTCGACCGGACGGATAACGCTGGCGCTGTTGGTCGCCGTGCCCGCCGCGATGGCCTACCCGTGGTCGACGACAACTGGGCGCTGGGTGCTCGGTGTGGCGATTGCGGTCGTGCTGGTGCTGCTGGCGTTCTGGCGCGGCCGCCATCTGACCACCATCGGGTGGCGCCGACTGGCTCTGCTGCGTGCGCGGCCCGCAACAGCCGGTCATCCACCGGTGACGCACTCGGTCGCCGACGCCCGCACCACGGTGGCGCTGCGGGTTCTCGACGAGGACACCGACGACCTGCCCGCGGAACTGATCGCCGATTATCTCGACCGGTACGGTGTCCGCTGCGAATCGATCCGGATCACCCGCCGTCGCGGACCGGCCGGCAACGCCACCTGGGTCAGCCTGACGGTATCGGCGGCGGCGAACCTTGCTGCTCTACAGGCACGTTCGGCCGAGCTTCCGCTACGCGAAACCGCTGAGGTGGTGTTGCGGCGGCTGGCCGATCAACTCCGGGAAGCCGGTTGGCAGGTCAGTACCGCGCAACCGGTGGTAGTCCCGGACCTGCTGGGCCCGCAGGCCAGACAGCGGTGGCGCGCTGTCGCCGACGCCGATCAGGGATTCGTGGCGGCCTACACCGTCACCGATGCGACGGCGGTCCTGGCCGAACTGCGCGCACTGCCCTCCGATGAGGTATGGACGGTGGTCGAATTCACCGGCGGTACCACAGAGCCGGCGACGGCCTGCGCCATCCGCTCCGATGAGCTGCCCGGCTCACCACCGCTGCCGTTCCTGCGACCACAGAACGGCCTACAGCGCGATGCGCTGGACGCTTTGCACCCGCTGTCCGGTAGACCGTTGATCGCTAGAACATGAAGGGCCGCAGGAATCGGCTCATGCGGCGCAGGTAGTCCGGCTGGCTGACATGCAGGATGTGGTTGCCTGGGAACCAGTGCAGCGCACAGCGATCCCAATGCTCCCAGAGCGCCTCGGCCTGCTCCGGCGGGGCCAGCCGGTCACCGAGCCCGGTGATGATCAGCCGGCGGTCCTTGGCGACCAGCGGCTGATAGTTCAGCGGTGAGTGGAACGCCGATGCCGCCGCCGACGATTCGGCGTCGACACCGCCGGCCCGCCGTCCCAACTTCACCAACTTGTTGGCCGGGAACCAATCGTCGAATGCCGATTCCGGTGTCACCACAGGGACATTCGGAATCACCGCCTGCAGCCGGTCGTCGGCCGAGGCGATCAGCGCCGAGGTGTAACCACCCAGCGACATACCGGTCAACGCGATCCGGTCCACGCCGGTGCGCTCCAGATGATCCATCACCGAACGGAAGTCGTGGATCGCCTGCGCCATCGCCTCGGCGAAACCTGCCATGCCGAACTGGAAGAATCCGTAGCCGCTGAACGGGGAAAACTTCTGGGCCCGTCGACCGTGGAACGGCAACGTATAGAGCAGCACGTCGTAGCCGGATCGGTAGAACCACGGCAGCGAGAAGAACAGGCCGTTGAACAGGTATGGCGACCCCAGGAACCCGTGGATGACGCACAGTGTCGGATGTGGCCCGTCGTCGTGACGCCAGTGCTGCGCGTGTACGACATTGTTGCGGTCCAGCTTGCGCCACAGATTGCGCATCGCGGGATTGACAGGTTCGAAGCTGCTGTCGAACTGCATGTGCTCGACATTGCCGTGCGCAATCTGGGTGGCCACCGGGTTGGCCGGCCGGGACCAGACCTTGGGCATCGTCGTCGGCGCCGGGAACGACACCGCCGGATCGTGCGCGGCAGCCAGCTCGGCGTAGAACCCGAGATTGTCGCGTTCGCGATCCAGGTCGCCGCGGTGCAGCAACCCCGACAGCACCGGCGGTAGCATCGCGGCCCCCACCAGCGACGCGATCGCCGTGCGCAGTCCGATATCGGCGACCGCCGAGCCGTCGACAATGGCGCGCTGCAGAAGCGTCAGATCGGCACGGTCGGGTAGTCCGCGTGATCCGGCGTCGGCACCGGGGATATCAGGTACCGGAATGGGGGTCTCCGGGTTCACGGTGGTCACAATTCGGATGCTAACCGCTGGGCCGAACTCAGATGAGGCGATACACCTTTGTGCCGCCTATCTGTTCGGCCTGATAGTGCCGACCTACCCATTGCTGGATCTCGTGTGCCGAAGGCGCGGCGCTGGGACGTCCACCCACGACGTAGTAGGTCACCCGACCGGCCCGGACATCGTCGATGAAGTCGGCCAGCGTCGGCACCGGATCCTTGCTCCAGCCGCCGATGGCCATCACCGAGGTTCCGGAGCCGATCTCGAGTGCCGCCGCAGCCTGCGATCCGGACGTCGCGGCAGACCACAGGGTGTGGGTGTCACGTAGCGCGTCGGCGAGTTGCGCGTTGTTCTGCAGGCTCGGTGTCCGCTCGTTCAATTGGTCGAATCGGGTGCTCAGCGGCGGCCAGCCGCCCCTGACCCGGACGGCCACCGGCGTCGACCCTTCGTGCGGGGTCGCGGCGCTGGCGGCGCCGAATGTGGTGACTCCGGCCAGGATCGCCACCACGCCGACGACGACGGCCGCACGTTGTGACGTGACCAGCAGCACGACGGCCAGCGCACCGGCCAGTCCTATCGCCCAGCGCAGCCCGGACGGCCCCAGTTCGGCCCGATGCAACAACCAGACCGACCAGCCCGCGGTGAGCGCCACTGACACCGCCAGCGCCGCTGTCCCGTCCCGGCCACCCCGCCGCCAGGCCCATACCGCGCCCAGTCCGACCAGGGCGCCGATGGCCGGTGCCAGCGCGACGGTGTAGTACGCATGCGCCATACCGTCCATGCAGGTGAACACCACGCCGGATACCGTCATCCAGCCCGTCCAGACGACCAGCGCGGCCTTCTCGTCGCGGCTCAATGCCGAACGTACCCAGAGATAAATCGCGAATCCGGCGAGGAAGATCGTCGCCGGTAGCGCCCAGGAGATCTCGAAGCCCATTTCCGCGGTCAGTAGTCGAAAGGCGCTCGGATGGCTGCCGAAACTGTTGTAGTGCAACGCGGGTGCATCGGCCGGCACATCGTGGGAGCGGCCCAGGATACGGTTCATCCCGTTGTATCCCAACGCCAGGTTCAGCACGCTGTTGTCGGTCGAGTTACTGATGTAGGGCCGCGACGATGTGGGCCACAGCTCGACGATCACCACCCACCAGGCAGCTGCGGCGGTCAACGACGCGGCCGCAATCATCAAATGACCCAGCCGTTTCCGCAACTCTGTGGGAGCGAAGATGAGGTAGGCGAGGGCAAAGCCGGGCAGCACCAGCAGACCGGCGAACATCTTGGTGAGAAACGCCAGACCCAGCGCCACCCCGGCGACCGCCAGCCAGCGCCAGGACGCGGTATGCGTGGCCCGGGTGACGCAGTAGGCGCCGAGCGTCATGAGCAGCACCAGCAGTGCGTCGGGATTGTTGAACCGGAAGATCAGTACCGCCGCGGGTGTCACGGCCAGCACCGTGCCCGCCAGCAGTCCCGCGATGGCGCCCAGCCGCGGGTCGGCTATCGACCGGCGCACCGTCGCGTAGAGGACGGCGACCGTCACGACCCCGATGACGGCCTGGGGTGCCAGAACTGCCCACGGATTCATCCCGAACAACCGCACCGAAAGTCCGGTCACCCACAGCGCGGCGGGCGGTTTGTCGACGGTCACGAAGTTCGCGGCATCCAATGAGCCGAAGAACCATGCCTTCCAGTTTCGGGCGCCGGCCTGGGCTGCGGCTGCGTAGAACGTGTTGCCGAAGCCGCTGGCCGAGAGGTTCCACAGGTAGAGCACTGCTGTGCCGGTGAGGAGGACAGCCAGCGCGTAGCGCGGCCAGTGTTCAGCCCGGGACTCGGCTGCGGTGGCAGTCACCGGATCAGGGTGGCTGACGAGACTGGCCCGCTCCTGACAACTAGCTGTGAGTCAGCCCGAACAGCTCCGCTGCGTTGCGGTAGAAGACTTTCCGCAGCCAGTCGTCGTCGATCCCGTCGAGTGCCGTTATGGCCGTCATAGCGTGCGCGTAGCCATACGGGATGTTGGGAAAATCGCTGCCGAACAGAATCCGGTCACCGTGCTCGGGCAGCCGGCGCAGCACCTCGGCCGGGACGGGCATGGTCTCCTCGGCGAACGAAGTGAAGACCATCGTGGTGTCCAGGCGTACCCGTTCGTGTCCGATGCTGATGTCGAGGAAGTCCGCGTACTCCGGCATGCCCATATGTGCGATCACCAGCGTCAGCCGCGGGTGTCGGCGAAGCAGTGTGCGGATCTGTTCCGGCCCGGTGTGGGTGCCCGGCATCGGACCGGAGCCGCAATGGATCACCACCGGTGTTCCCGAATTTTCGATGACCGACCAAACGCCCTCCAGCAGAGGGTCATTAGGGTCGTAATCGCCAACCTGCACATGCGCCTTGAAGACCTTCACCCCGCCGTCGATGGCCGCGGTGACGTATTCGATGGCTTCGGGCTCGGGGTAGAACGTGGCGGTGTGCAGGCAGTCCGGTGTGGTGAGGGCGAACTGCGTGGCCCACTGGTTGAGCCAGGCCGCCATCTGCGGTTTGTGCGGATAGATCAGCGATGTGAAGGCACGGACCCCGAACCGGCGCAGGGTGTCGACCCGCTGGGCCTCGTCGGCGCGGTAGGTGATCGGCCATTCGCGGCCCACCAAGGGGCCCTGGTTGTCGAAGTACTTCCACACCTTGTCCAGCACCGGTTTGGGCATGAAATGGGTGTGCACGTCGATCAATCCCGGCAGCTGCAGCGATTCCCAGATGCTGCGGACCTGCGCTACCTCACCTGCATTCACCGTGGACATCGCCTCCGATCATGGCACGGAGCTAGATTGGGGTGTGGTCTGGAACCCCGAGACATACCTGACGTTCGCCGATCACCGCGGACGGCCGTTCTTCGAGCTGCTGGCGCGGGTGGCTGCCGAGAAACCGCGCCGTGTCGTCGACCTGGGGTGCGGGCCTGGCAATTTGACCGAGACGTTGACCCAGCGGTGGCCGGGCGCGGTGATCGAGGCGGTCGATTCGTCACCGGAGATGGTGGCAGCGGCACGGGAGCGCGGCCTGGACGCCGTGGTGGGTGATATCGGCGCCTGGGCGCCGCAGCCCGATACCGACGTGCTGGTCAGCAACGCTGCGCTGCAGTGGGTGCCCGGACACCAGGATCTCTTGGTGCGCTGGGCTGGGGAGCTGCCGTCCGGGGCGTGGATCGCCATGCAGGTTCCGGGCAATTTCGATGCGCCCTCGCACCGTGCGGTCCGTGAGGTGGCGGCACGTCCGGAGTTCGCGGATTCGTTGCAGGACTTGAGGTTCAGTGCCGGTGTGGTCGTCGAGACGCCGGTGGGTTATGCCGAGCTGCTGACCGACGCCGGGTGTGCGGTCGACGTATGGGAGACGACCTACATCCACGAGCTGACCGGTGAGACGCCGGTATTCGACTGGATCTCGGGCACGGCCCTCACCGAGGTCCGGGCCCGGCTGTCCGAGGACGTCTGGGCGGATTACCGCAGTCAGCTCATCCCGCGATTGGCCGAGCTCTATCCGGTGCGTGCGGACGGCCGGACCTTCTTCCCGTTCCGGCGACTGTTCGTGGTGGCGCGCGTGCCCTAGCGCGGGTTCCGTCGCGATCGCAAGAGGTCGGCAGCTTCGGTTTGGTAGGCGTGTTCAGCCCACTGCGCTGGTGTGGTGCCGAACCGGGCGTCGGTGATCGTGGAGTCCGCGCCGGCGTCGAGCAGATCCCGGATCAGCTCGAGATCGCCGCTCCAGGCGGCGTGGTGCAGTGCTGTGGCACCGTGTTCGTCGCGGGCGTTCGGGTCGGCGGGCAGTTGCGGCGTGACGACGTCGACACCGGTGACGTCGATGCCGTGCCGGGAGAGCAGGTCGAGCCGCCCGGTGAACCCGTGTTCGGCCGCCCACATCACTTGGCGCTGCCACATCTGCTGACGGGTCTCCATCGCCTCACCCAGACGACGTTCCCACGGACTCGGGCCCGCGTCGGCCAATCCGTGCGCGAACAGCAGTTCCAGGTGGGAATCGTCGGCCCGGAACATCCGGTTGTAGAGGGCCTGCTGGTCGGCGGGATGTGCTCCGCGCTCCAGCAGCAAAGTGGCCAGCGCGGAGGCGAATTGGTGCCGGGGTTGCCGGCGCGGTCCTTGCTCGCCCTCGCCGAGTACCCCGGTGAGGACGGTGAACGGTGTGGACATCCCACACCACAGATATCCCGCGTTCGGGTCGCTGCCGGCCTCCAGGAGCAGCGTGGCCGATGCGAGCACGTCGTCCTGACTACGGTCGAGTGGCACGCGGCTGTAGCAGAGGTACATCAACGGCACCCAGCCGAAGGGTCCGCCGTGCGCGGTGGCCGAGCCGGGCTGGACGGCGAGATGCCGAGCGAGGGCATCGTGGTCGGCCGCCGACGCGGCTGCCCAGACATGGTGGTCGACCAGGCTGGGATTCGCGGCCAGCAGGTCGGCGGCGGCCTGCCGCCGTGGGGGAGCGTCGGTGACGTGATATCGCAATGACGCCAGGGTGCAGAACCGGTCGGCAGGCCCGAGGGAACGCTCGTCGATGCTGCCTGGGTCGGTACTGAGTTGGGAGACAAGCTGGAGATAGTGCACGAGTGCGGGCCAGCCCGAGAACCCGTAGCTTCGCGCGACGGTCAGCTGCGCATCGTGTAGCGCGAAACGTTCTTCAGCGTCGGCGAGCGCGATGTCTGGTCGCGGGTGGTGGCGGCGCACCGTTTCCAGTGCACCGGGATCTGTGGCGGTGACGGAGCGCTGCAGTCTGCGGGCGTCGCCTCGCAGCCGGTCGAGCGAGGGATTGTCGGGCAGGGTGCTGGCCATGACGGCCTCCTCTCATATGCCCGCGTCCGCGAAGCCGGGCAGAGAAGAGGTCGGTGACGAACAACAGTGACCAGCAGGGAGGCTGTGCCTCTTCGAGCGGACGTCGGGCGGTCCTGCGCGCCCGATCCAAACGGTATCAGCCACAGATCCTGTCGGACCTCGGTGGCATTATCGAATGTATGTTCGGGTCGGGGGTGTTGCCGGAGGAGGCGCAGATTTCTGCGTGTCCGACCGCGGCGCTCGTCGACACCATGGCCGAGGCGCAACGCCTGGAACGGGTATGTGTGGCACGCCGGTTGTTCGCGGTCGCCGAATTGTTCTTCCGGCGTGAAGCCGAAGAGGACACCGAGGACCGGGCGAGCTGGCGCGTCGATGGCTGGGACGCCGTAGCCGCCGAGGTCGCCGCCGCCCAGGGCATCTCACGCGCCAAAGCCGCCGGCCAGATCCGGCTGGCGACCACGTTGCGCGAAAACCTCCCGAAGGTCGCCGAGGTCTTCGCCGCCGGCCTGGTCGACCTGTGGATCATCCACGCCATCGTCTCGCGCACCTTCCTGATCTGCGCAGCCACCGACAAGGCCCGCATCGATGCCGCGTTGGCCCGTCGCGTGCACCGCTGGAACAAACTCTCCCAACGCCGCGTCACCGAACTCATCGACCAGTGGGTGGTCACCGTCGACACCCTGGCCAAACGCCCCGACCGCCGCCCCGACGACGACCGCGGCATCGACATCGACCCCGACCACAACGGCATGGGCTACCTCGTGGGCATGCTGCGCCCCACCGACGCCGCAGCCCTCGATGCCCGCCTCGATGCCCTGGCCGACACCGTCTGCCGCGCCGACCCCCGCACCAAAGCCCAGCGCCGCGCCGATGCCGCCGGCGCCCTGGCCTTCGGGCTGGACCGGTTGGCGTGCACCTGCCAACGCCAAGACTGCCCCGCCCAGGACACCGACACCCCCCACCGTGATGTGGTCATCCACGTCCTGGCCGATCACGCCACCGTCGCCGGTCAGGCCCCGATCCCGGGCTACATTCCCGGTTTCGGGGTGCTGCCGGCCGAGATCGTGCGCCAACTGGTGCCGACCGCCAGACTGCGTCCGCTGACCCATCCCGGCCAGGCCGGACCCGAGCCGCGCTATCAGCCCTCGCGGGCGCTGGCCGATTTCGTCCGGTTCCGCGATCTACGGTGCCGCTTCCCCGGCTGCGATGTGCCCGCAGCGGCCTGCGATATCGACCACACACGCGCCCACCCGGCCGGGCCCACCCACGCCTCCAACCTCAAACTGCTCTGCCGCCACCATCACCTGCTCAAAACCTTCTACACCGGCCCGCACGGCTGGACCGACACCCAACACCCCGACGGCACCGTCATCGTTCTAAGATACAGGTATGACAACCGCCGTCTACCTGCGTCAATCCCTGGACCGCGAAGACACAAAGCTGGCCGTCGACCGCCAGCGCGAGGCGTGTCTGGCTCTGTGCAGAGTGCGGGGTTGGACGGACACCGTGGAGTACGTCGACAATGACATCAGCGCCAGTCACGGGCCCCGGCCTGGGTACCGGCAGATGCTCGCCGACATCGAGGCCGGGGCCATTCACGCCGTCGTCTCCTATCACCTCGATCGGTTGCACAGGCAGCCCCGCGAACTTGAAGACTTCATCGACCTTGCTGACAAGCACCACATCGCGCTGGCCACAGCGACCGGCGACGTTGACCTAGGCACCGACAACGGGCGGCTCATCGCCCGCATCACGGGCGCAGTGGCGAAGGCCGAGGTTGAGCGCAAAGGCGCGCGGCAGAAGGCCGCGAACAAGCAGCGCGCCGAATCTGGGCGCCCATGGGTAACAAGACCTTTCGGCTACACACGCCATGTGATGAAGGACGATAGGGGCAAGATCGTGAAGGCCTGGTACGAAATTGACGACGTTGAGGCCAATGCCATACGCGCAGCCAGTCAAGCGCTGCTAAATGGCACATCGCTGTATTCCATTGCTCAGGAGTGGAATGCGACGGGTCTGCGCACCTCGAAGGGATTCTTGTGGGAGGGCAGCAAGGTGCGGCACATGCTCTTGCGGCCCAGCAACGTCGGGCTGGCGGTCTACCGCGGCGAGATCCTCACGAATACCGTCAAGACCGAGGACGGCACGACCGCTACGGCCGAGGTGAGAATCGTCGAGGATGCTGTCCTAGACCGCGAAGAATGGGAGGCTGTGTGCAGGTTGCTGGCGGACCCGAAGCGCTTCAGTGGCAAGTCGCCCGGCCGCAAGCACCTTCTGTCAGGTATCGCGTGGTGCGGGGTATGCGGTCGCCGCATCGGCACCACCGTGCGCAAGACCAAGTCGCGCGGGAATCGCCCCGTTTATCAGTGCAAGAACTCAGGATGCATGAAGATCGTGCGGGACCTGGCATTGACCGACGAGGTCGTCATAGGTGCAGTCACTGAGCGGCTGGCGCAACCGGATGCGGCTGTCGCGCTGGGCAAGTCCACAATCGACACCGCCGAGGTGAAAAAGCAGATCACGTCACTACGCGCCCAGATCAAGGCCGCCGAGACCGAATATGACGAAGGGCTCATCGACGGGCGGCGGCTCAAAGGCCGCATCGAGCGAGTCACCGACAAGTTGACGCCGCTGGAGGACCAGCTGCTGGGCGCGCACATGTCGGCAGATATCAAGAAGCTCGCCGGAAGTCCAGACGCCGCCGAGATCTTCGGCGACCTGCCACTGGACCGTCAGCGCGGCGTCATCGACACCCTGGTTGCCGTGACAATTCGCCCGCAGGCCAAACCTGGTGGACGATTTGAAACCGAAGCCATCGGCGTTGACTGGAAGTGAGGTCGGGCAGTTGGTGCTGCGGGACATCCGGCGAACTCGGGGGTACCGTGAGAACACCAACAACTGACTGCCTGCCGACACGCCCGACGACCCAGCCATACGAAACCGTAAACAATTTCGCACGAAACTAAGGTCCGTTGGAGTTGAAGAAAAGGCGTTCGCCGACCGTGTGCGAACGCAACTGCGGCACCGCCCAGGGAGGAATCTGGAGGCCCCTGCGAGCCGAGAGGTCTTGCAGTCATGCCCCCGTTCAGTCGTACCGCCGTTTCCGGCGACGTTTCATCCCTACCCGCTGTCGCCGACATTGATGATGTCGCCGCGTTCCTGAAATGCTGCCGTGCCACCGTGCGGCGAGAGGTCGCGCGTAAACGTCTGCGCGGCACTAAGGTTGGCCAGCGGTGGCGCTTTCTGCGCGACGATGTGCTGACCTACGTCGGTGGCGAGGACCCGGCTTCCGCTGTCGAGCGGGCAGCCTGGGACGCGTACATCATAGAACTTGTGGCCGCAGCCCCACCGCTGCGTCCTGACCAAATCTCTTCGCTGAGTGCACTTTTCGATTACCAGAACCCTGGTAGCGAAGGGGGTGGCGCATGACCTTCGACGACGGCCAGGACACCGGGCCCCCCAACGAGGGCGGCGGCCCCGAGGTTGCCGCCGAAACCGCCACCAACACGACCGCCACAGCCGATGCCAAGGATGTTAGCGACCCGACGCTCTGGCCGCCCGCCGCAAGGGCAAGTCAGCCGAGAATGCCTAACCCGTGGTTGGCGCGCCTGAGCGAATGGGGTTTCGGCGACCCCGTTCCGGTGCCGCCGGTCAACCTGGTGCCGGTGCCGGTCAACGGTGAGATCGACTACCGCGATCGGCGCTACGCCGAGGGCGCGCTCAACAGCGAAGCTTTCGACCTGGCCCGCACCACCACCGGGCGCAACGATCGGCTCAACGCTGCGGCGTACAAGCTGGCCGGTTTCATCAACGCGGGCGCGCTCTCAGAATCCGAGGTCGTCAACGCGCTCACAGACGCCGGGCGCGTGTGCTCGTCGCTGTCGGATCACCCACTGACCGACGAGGAGATCTACAGCACCATCCGCAGCGCCTTGCGTGCTGGTCGCGACAAAGGTCTGCTGCGTGCGGCCCCGGATGACGCCAGCGTGACCGAGGTGGCCCGGGGCGCCCTGGGAGTTGTTGCCGGGCCCCCCAGCGGCACCGATGACCAGGCCCGGCGCCCCTGGCAACCGATCGATCTCGACCCGGTCCTGTCGGGGGAATGGAAGCCGCCGACTGCCTCAGTGGGTCGGCGGAGCGACGGGATCGGCATGTTGTATCCCGGCAAGCTGCACACGATCGCCAGCGAGTCCGAGGCGGGCAAAACGTGGCTGGCGCTGGCCGCCACGGCCGAGGAACTTCGCCAGGGAACTTCGGTGCTCTACATCGACTTCGAGGACGATGAAGGCGGCGTCGTCGGCCGCCTGCTGGCCCTGCAGGTCGATCCCAAGATGATCCGCCAGAACTTCCACTACGTGCGGCCCACCGAGGCGCTGGGCGGCGGGATGAACCTTCTTGACCTCCAATCCCTGATCCTGCAGCACTGCCCGGCCATCGTGGTGATCGATGGCATCACCGAAGCGATGACCATGCACGGACTGGACCCATCGAACAACAAGGACATTGCAACCTTCGGCCGGATCCTGCCGCGAAGACTGGCCGATGCCGGCCCCGCGGTGGTGTGCCTGGACCACGTCCCGAAAGCACCCGACACCCGCGGCAGGTATGCGATCGGCGGTGTTCACAAGCTCAACGGGCTCGACGGTGCAGCCTTCATTCTGGAGAACCGAGAACCGTTTGGTATCGGACTCACCGGCCGCAGCACGATCCTGATCGCCAAGGACCGGCCCGGCCAGCTCCGCAAGCACGCGCAGCGCCGCAAGGACGGCCTGCACATCTTCGGGGAGCTGGTTCTGACGTCACACGACATCAGCTACACGGAATCCGAGATCCGACCGGTCACAGGCAATGCCGAGGAGTTCCTGCCCACCACCCTGATGACCAAGATCTCCGATGCTCTGTCTGAGCACGGGCCGATGGCACAGCGCCAGATCCTCGCCACCGTGAAAGGTAAGCGGCAGTACGCCATCGACGCCTTGGCGCTGCTCCAGCGCGATGGCTACGTGTCCGACAAGTCCCCACACGAACTGCTGAAGGCCTACCCCGACGGGGGTGCATCCTGATGCACGTTCCCCGTTCCCCTCACGTTCCCCACCGTTCCCCGGGAACACTCGTAACCCCCGTTCCCCCGTTCCCCTCCCCTTACAGAGGGGAACGGGAGGGGAACGCGGTCGCGGACCACACCGACAGACTCTGCCGTTCCCCTCACGATTGGAGTGCACTGTGATGAACCGCCGACAGCGTCGGGCCTCCGGGCAGCGCCGTCCCAGTCCGCGGCAGCTGGAGCAATATGCCACCTGCCCGGACTGTGACAGCACCGTAAGCCTGGTAGAGATCGCGCCGCGGGTGCACCAGGCCCAAGTCCAACACGACGACACCTGCCCGTGGTTCCTGGCCTTCCAGCGCAACGGTGGTCTGGGCGTGCGCCTCATCCGCTCGGAGGACGACCAATGAACGCAGACACCCTACGACATGTCCACAAAGAAGAAGGAGACCCAAACACCATGACCAACAACGATTCCGATGCCAGTATCGGGCCGATCCACCTGCCCGAGGAAATGGTCACCATCACCCCGATGCCCAGCGGCCTGACGTTCGCCTACCAGCGGGCACCCGACGGCACTGACCTGATCGCCGTATTCGTCGAGGACAAACGAGTCGGCACGGTGCGCTCACTGTTCACTGTCGACGGCGCCCGAGTGCTCGCGGCCACCGTGACCGCGATGCTCCAGCAGGTGGACACCCTGCGCGCCGAATGGCGCAACACCGGGCTGGACTCTTAGCCCTTAAAGCATCACGGGCCCACGACCGCAACGATGAAAGGAAAGACCATGCTCAACAACACCATGCTCGACACCATCAACGACGACGCCACCGAGGAACCCACGCCCGTCGAGGACGGCTCGGAGGCCCCTGACGACCTCGGTGACATCACCGCTGACGAGTACGACATCGCGGCCGAGATCCTCGCCGAGGAAGCCGCACAGTCCCAGGAACCCACTACGGAGGCCGACGGGACACCGCGCGAGCAGCGGTACCGGCAGCGGGCTCATGACGCCGAAGCGGAACGCGACCAGTTGCGCGACCTGGTGGATAGCATGCGGCGCAGCGAGATCCAGCGTTTCGTCGCCGACCAGCTCGCCGACCCGGCCGACTTGTTTCGTGATGGACTCGTGGTGGCAGACCTGATCGATGACGCGGGCCATATCGATCCGGTGAAACTCAGCAATGCCGTGGATCGGGTACTGGCCGAGCATCCGCACTGGCGCAAACCGATCGCACCCTATCGGGGACCGATGTTCTCCGGCAGCACCAATACCCGCGGGATCGACACCCCCGCCAAGGGATTCGCTGACGCCTTTGCGCCCAAGCGCGACTAACCGGGGTACTGTTTGGCCCAAGAGCAGCGCACCACGATGCCATCCCGCGTCCCCGCGCACTCCACCACAGCCGTAGGCAGTGGGACGGCATCGGCGGGTCGCCAGCCGCGAATCATTCCCATCATTCGCGCGCGGCTGTAGCTGTGCCTGTGAGAAAGGTTGCGGCACATGGCCGCTATCACCACCGTCAACGCTGACAAAGCGTGGGCACCCGATGTCACCGCGTTCGCGCCGGTTGACGCCGTACCCGATGCGCTGATTCTGCGGTGCAGCACCGTCGCCGGACAGATCGACGGCGATGAACCCGCACTACGAGTCGGGTACGTCGATGACGACCAAGCGCAATTCACGGCCGAAGGATCCACTATCCCCGAGGGTGATCCTGCCCTGGCTGAGGTGTTGGTGCATAGCGCCAAGGTCACCCAGCTGGTACGGCTGTCCAGCGAGCAGTGGCAGCAGACCAACACCGCGACCCAGCTGTCGCAGTCGGTATCGCGCGCGATCACCCGCCGGGCTAACACGGCGTTCATCGCCGAGCCCGCGCCCGCGGGCCCGGCCGTCGCGCCGGTCGCCGGGCTGCTCAACACTAGCGGGATCGTCAGCGGCGGGGCCGTGGTCGACAACCTGGACTCCCTGGTGGATCTCGTCGCCCAGCTGGAAGACAACCTCGCGACGCCTTCGCACATCCTGGTGGACCCGTTGGGCTGGGGTGAGCTGCGTAAGCTTAAGACCGCCACCAGCTACAACCAGACCCTGCTCGGCGCCGGGACATCCGACGCCGCCCGCATGCTGCTGAGTCTGCCGGTGATCGTCGATCCCGCGGTGTCTGACTACACCGGCCTGGTGGTTGACCGCACCGCCGTCGTCAGCGCCGTGGGACAGGTCAAGATCGCGACCTCCGAACACGCCGTGTTCGCCGCCGACTCAATACTGTTGCGGGCCACCTGGCGAATCGGCCACGTCGTCGTCCGGCCCGACCGGATCGGCAAGTTCACCATCACCGCACCCGGCAGCTGACCCCAAAACTGGTGGGCGGCGGTGTGGTTTCACAATCAACCCCAATGTTCAGTGACAGCGGTAGCACCGCCGCCCACCTTCGCAGATATCAAGCAGTGCAGCCGCATTGGGGCGGGGAGGGTACCCCGGCCGGGCACTTCCCGCGCCCGCTCTGCATAGCGCCTGCCAGTCCGTGCAATTCACCCGGCATTTCCTGGCTGCGCCCAAATCCATCCTGTGAGAACTATTCTCCCTGATCGAACGAGGATCT
Source organism: Mycobacterium sp. (assembly GCA_016197405.1). GTDB lineage: Bacteria > Actinomycetota > Actinomycetes > Mycobacteriales > Mycobacteriaceae > Mycobacterium. The sequence goes on along the minus strand of JACPVR010000013.1, from coordinate 266,160 downwards.
GAGACATGGCACCCAGCGGGCGCAAGCCCAAGCCCCCCGGCCAGGCCGTCACCCGGCACCAACCCGCTCACGGCTGGATCGAGGTGGACCCGACACCGTTCGACGGGCCGAACCTGCCAGCCCATCGGCGCGACGGTACCCCGTGGCCCGAGTCGGCGCGCGACACCTGGGAGGCCTGGCGCACGATGCCCCACGCCCGGCTGTGGAATCGATCCGACTGGGGGTTCGCGCTGGACACCCTGGAGCTGGCCTCACGGGCATTCCACGATGGCGCCAAGGTTGGCCTGCTGACCGAGCTGCGGTACCGCGAGAAGGTGATGGGCACGACCTACGCCGCCCGGATGGACATGCGACTCCGGTACGCCGCACCGATCATTCCGAGGCCCGCATCGGTCTGGACGCTCGATGACTACCGCGAACTGTAAGTTCTGCCCAGGCTTCCCCTCGTGGTGTATATACACCACCGGCCCAAGGGATTTCGATATTGAGGTCTACTATTTCGGGCGCGAGGGCGAGCGGCGGCCAGGTCCGCTCCGGCGGCGGAAGTGAGCGTACGAATGACGATCCCGGAGATGTCCGCTGAAGCCGCTGCCTACATGGAAGAGCTAGAACGCGAAGCCGCCAAATGTGGCGGCGATGTGCATAGAGCCCAGCTGCGCATCGCACGCCGACGTGCGGACAAACTCATCAAGGACGCGGTGCAACGCGCCCGCGCCGACACAACCGATTGGATCGCTCTGGCCCGCGGCCTGGGCCGCAACGACATGCCGTTTCTTCTCCTAATGGTGTGGGACCACCTATCGCGCGAGCAGAAAATTGCCGGGCTGAGCGCCGCCTGGACCTCCGCCGAATTTCCAGAACACTATTTGCTTCGGGCCGAGTGGCTCAACATGTTCCGTACCGTCGGCTACCTGGAGGAGGACAAGCCGGGTGTCTGTCCGAAGCAGATCACGCTGTGGCGCGGCGGGGTTAAGAAGACCCGCATGGCCTGGACCGCCGACCGCGAACAAGCTGTCTGGTTTCAGCACCGACAGGGCAGCAAGCCCGGCAAGTTGTGGACGGCCACGGTGGGCCCTGACAGGCTGTTGGCGCATTTCCATGAGCAGCACCGCCGTGAACACGAATACGTGATCGACCCAACTGGACTGCGGCCAACGGAGATCCGGTGAGCGACTCACCGGAGCCGGTCGTGGTTCATGTAGCCCGCCTCGAAACGGAAGACGACGAGTGGATCTCGGCGCATCACACCGCCGAGGACGCCATGGCGAAGTTGTACGCGGTAGCCGCCGCCTGGCAGGTGTCGAGTTTCGATGGCCCGGGCGAGATCCTCGCGTGGAGTGTGACCGCGCTTTAGGTCATGAGTTCGCAGGAGTCGACCGAAGACCCAGTGCCGTGGAAGCTAGCGTCCCTGCCGAACGACCCCGACTACGTGATGGTCTCGACATTCAAGATGTCGATCATGAAGGACGCCCCGGGTGGTCTATCCGCCCAGGAGATCGCCGGGACCTGGACGTGCCGATCGACGAGGCTGTGCGTCGGCTTACCAAACTATCGTCGTACTCATTTGTCGTGGAGCTGAGCCCTCGCCGCTATCGGGCGAAGGCGTCGGCGCGATGGTCAGAGAGCGCTGAACGGCGTTCATGATTTTCAGCTGTCACCGTTGGCGGAATCCGACGTCCCGTCGCCCTGATCGTCAGGATTGCCGTCCACCTCCTGGTTCTCCGATGCAGGGTCTAACGTCTCGTCGTCGTCCCTCACGTGGCTGCCGAGGCCCATGTTCTTCGAGAAATCGGCTCCCGCGGAACCACCGGGGTTCAGACCCATCTTCTTCAACAAATCGGAACCATCGTGGTTCAAACCCATGTTCTTCAAGAAATCAGCACCCGCGGAACCACCGGGGTTCAGACCCATCTTCTTCAACAAATCGGAACCATCGTGGTTCAAACCCATGTTCTTCAAGAAATCAGCACCCGCGGAACCACCGGGGTTCAGACCCAGGTTCTTCAGGTAATCGCCCGACGCCACACCAAGACCCAGGTTCTGCATGTAATCGTCCACAGGGCTGGCCTGTCGCAGCCACTCCTCCTGTCTGGCGGATCGTCGAGTCCATGCTCGACGCATGGGGTCGTCCGACGGTGCTTCGATAGATGTCACAAATAGTTCAGTGACGGTGCCGTCAGCAGCGGCCAGCAGCCGACCAGATACGTTCAACGTCTTTTCTAGCGTCGACGTGTCGTCATCATTGTCGGTTAGGTCGATGACAGCTTCGATAGTTTGGGAGTACTGCGCGGTCCATGCGCCAGCTCCCCGCATCGCGGCGTCGTTGAATCGCAGACTGTCGGGATCAGCGATCAACGACCGGATCTCGGCCGCGAACGTACGCACCGGCAATGCAGCGGCCCTCGGACTCAGCGGGGTTTGAGGTAGTAACCCTTCAATCTCGCGCGCGAAGTCCGCGCGATCCATCCGTTCGAAGAGCGCCTCGCGGTCCGTCGCGGGCAGCGCGTCGTAGGTGCCCGCAAAATGCTGCGCAAGGCGACCGATGGTGCGCACATAATGCACGTGTCCCGCCAGCTCGTCGGCGGCCAGCTCATCGATGAGGTGCCCATGAAGGGGGTATGGGCATGCCTCGACGTCCACCTTCGGCCGCACGCCAAAATCCATGTGATTTGCACTAACCAGCCACACTTCACAGTCGCGGTCGGCAGCAGCGATACCGTGCGCTACGTACCAAATCAGCGTGTCTCGGAATCCGTCCTTGGTGCCCTCACCGTCCGGGTAGGGCGCCCGCCTATCGATGGCGCGCTTCGCCACATCCAGCAGGCTGACGGTGTCCGGAACCGGCACGATCTCAGCGCCAATTTCCGCCAGACGCGCCCGGAGGGCATCACCGTAACCGGCAATCTTGCCGTCGATGGCTTCTAGGAGTTGCCGCTGCGTCGCGGCCAGGTCCAACTCATCTCCCTGTAGCTTCGCTAAGGCGACGCGCTGTTCAAGCAACTTCCGTTGAACAACGCTAACTGCCTCCAGAAAACAGATTTCTGGTACCACGAACCGCAGGCCCCAGTCATCGGCCTTCGCGAGCAAATCTGTCCAGTCGCGCGATCGAAGCATCGGAGAATCGCGGATCTGGTTCGTATCTACGACGATCACTGTCTCACCCATGTGCCACTCCGTGCCCCCACGTCTGGTGCCGCGCGCGTGACCATCGATCCGGCGACCCGCGCGCTTTTTGGTCCGCCCCCGACCCTAGAGGAAGGGGGTGAAAAGCAAGCGTAAGAAATGCGCACCCAACAGGTCAGATCAACCTGTATCTCACACCACTTGCCGACGGCACCGTCATCTGGACCTCACCGACCGGGCACACCTACACCACCACACCCGGCGGCGCGTTACTGTTCCCCCAACTACAGACACCCACCGCCAAACTGGTTCTACCCGAAGACATTCCGCATCACCCGGACCGCGGCCTGAGGATGCCCACCCGCGACCGCACCCGCGCCCAGGACCGCCAAGACCGCATCGACTACGAACGCGAACTCAACCGACAACACCACCAAACCCAGCGCGACATCCAACAACGCGCCTCCGACGCCGACCCCCCACCCTTCTAGGGCTGAGCGGGCAGCACGTGATCGGCGACCTTGTCGGTGCTCAGGCACAACGAGCAGACGTGGGCGTCGTGGGTCGCGCATTTCATCATGTCGGGCCGTTCGAAATCGTGATGGCACACATGGCAATTCAGTGTCTCGGCCGACGGATTTCCGTGTTCGTCGTACATCGCCAGGTCGATGCCGTCGTCAGTGCGCCGCAAGTAGTACTTGCCCTTGGTTGCGACCGCGAAGATCGGGGGCAGCACCAGGCCCAGGCCGATCGCAACCAGAGGGGAGTAGGGACGGATGGCCTCGCCCAGTCCGCCGAAGAAGGCCAGGATCGAGACTCCTGCCGCGATCAGCATCGACCCGAAGCCGACGGGGTTGAATGCGTACAGCATGCCCCGGCGGAACTCGGGCTTCATCGGTGACAGTTTCAGCAGGTACTTGTTGAAGACGATGTCCGATGCAACGACCACCACCCAGGCCATACCGCAGTTGGCATAGAACCCGAGGATCGTGTTGAGGAAGTCGAACATGTTGGCTTCCATCAGGATCAGCGCGATGATCAGGTTCACCGCCAGGAACACCAACCGTCCCGGGTAGTGCTTGGTGATCCGGGTGTAGGAGTTGGTCCACGCCAACGAACCCGAGTAGGCGTTCGTCACGTTGATCTTTATCTGACTGATGACCACCAACACCACAGCCAGCGTCATGGCCAGCCACGGCGGCAGGAAGTTCTGGTAGATCTCCAGGAACTGATGTACCGGCTGGTTGGCGATACCTGCGCCGTCGGCGACATTGGCGAACAGGTAGACGGCCAGGAACAGCCCGACAATCTGTTTGATGGCACCGAAAATCACCCAGCCGGGGCCGGCCAGGATCATCCAGGTCCACCAGCTGCGGGAGTTCTCCGGGGTACGGGGCGGCATGAACCGCAGATAGTCGATCTGCTCGGCGATCTGCGCGATCAAGGACAGACAGACACCGGCGGCCAACAGTGTCGAGCCCAGATCGAATCCGGTGACCCCGTTTTCGCCCTGGTAGGCGAAGAACTGGCCGACCGACTCCGGATGGCTGACGACCAGATAGACGAACGGGGCGACCATCAGGATCAGCCACAGCGGCGTCGTCCAGACCTGCAGTGTGGAAAGCACTTTCATGCCATAGATGACCAAGGGGAAGATGATGAGCGTCGAAGCCGCGTAACCCACCGGTAGCGGTATGCCGAGCCCCAGTTTGAGGCCCTGGGCCATGATCGAGCCTTCGAGCGCGAAGAAGATGAAGGTGAACGTCGCGAAGATGACGTTGGTGACCACCGAGCCGTAGTAACCGAAACCGCTTCCGCGGGTTATCAGGTCGAGGTCGATGTTGTAGCGGGCGGCGTAATAGGCCAGGGGGAACCCGGTCACGAAAATGACGACCGCGAAAATTGCGATACCCCACAGCGCGTTCGTCGTGCCGTAGGAGATACCGATATTGGCGCCGATCGCGAAATCGGCCAGGTAGGCGATGCCACCCAATGCCGAGATGCCGACGACGCGCGTCGACCACTTGCGGTAGCTGCGCGGCGCGAACCGCAGCGTGTAGTCCTCCAGGGTTTCCTTGGTGGCCGTCATCTGGTCCTGGTCGACCGCAGCCCCCGCGTCGCCGTTGATCTCCTGCGTCATTGCGCGAACGTAGAGCGGCCATGTTTCATCGGAATGTCCGACGTGTTCCCGCTATGAACCAGGACTGTTGACGTGACAGTCAATAGGGGTGGCTTCCGGAACGGTCAGCCAGCTGGTGTCGCGATAGATCAGCCGGGCGGTCAGGAACATCGCCGCCAACAACGACGCGGTGAAAACCCATGCGCTCAAGGATAGTTGGACACCACCGCTGAGTGTGTGGCCGCTGGTGCAACCCCCGGCCATCCGGGCGCCGAACAAGGTCAAGAACGAGCCCCCGAAGACCGCGGCCGCACGCTTGCCCTGGCTCGGACCGAATCGATTTCGCCAGGACGGCGGCACGATCGGCCGAAAGCCGGTGAATCGGCGGCTGATGAAATATGCCGCAATGAAGGCACCCACCAGGACACCGAGGTCGCTCAGCGGTTCCCAGCCGATACTGCTTTCGACCTGACGGGTGTAGGCGAAGCTGGGCATGAACAGCTCTCCGACGACCCACGAATACGTGGTCGACTGCCCGAACTGCTGTCGTAGGAACAACGATGCCACGACGAGCACTGCGACCAACACGGCAATCACACTGATGGCACGGGCGAAGAAGCCCGGATGTGCCACCTGCTCTCGGGTTGTTCGCTCGAACCAGGTGGGCCGAGGACTCGGTCGTACGCCTTCGTACAGATACGCCACGGTGTCCGACGCCATCCTGCGATCGTGTTCGTCGGCCGTCGTGCGGCCGATGTCTCGCAGGCAGCAATGGTCGCCGCCGCGATAGCGGGGCAGGAAGAACAGCAGACCCAGTGCCACGGCCGCGTATATCACCGCGATGAGCAGCATCGTCGGAGCGGATATGTGCTTGATGTCGCCACCGGCGACGATATCGCCGAGATCGGCGGCCGATGCCAGCCAGCGGCCGAACGGCGTCTCGAACAGTGCGGTCCACGCCGCGGCTCCCAGCAAGCCCCCTGGTATCGCCGCCAGCGCATCGCGACGGCCCTCACCCAGCGCGATCAAGGCCGTGCCGGGGAAGTATCCGCTTATGGCCGAACCGATACCGAACAGCACGCCGCCTGCCGCAACGCCGTAGATGTAGGTGGGCTTCGGCGAGAAGTGCATCGAGATTCCGAAAGCGTAGAGGCCGTACAGCAAGACTGCGCCCAATGCGGTGACGAAGAGGAAACAGCCCAGGAGCAGACGGTCGACGAGTCGGGCGGTGCGGATGATGGTTTCGGGGTTGCCGATACCCCACAGTGACGCGAGCATTCCGAATCCGATACCGACCAGCAGGCCGATACCCAGCGGCGCCGTGACGCTCAACATCGAATCAGCTCGCTCGTCATAGCGAAATAATACTATACCCCGCAGGGTATATTGAGTGTGGTCGATCACCTTTGCTGCGGGGTGTGGTTATCTGGGACCCATGAAGCGCCGGACAATGGTGTCGGCGGCTGCGGCCGCACTGCTCTATGCGGTCTTGTGGATCGGCTGGACCCAGGGATGGTCCTGGCTCACCGCAATGGACACCTGGCTGCTCGATGTGTGCGCCCGGCCCGCCATCGGAAATCCGACCTGGGTGCGGTCCTGGGAAGTGTTCTGCGATGTGTTCGGGCCGCTGGTGTTTCGCACAATCGGGCTGGTCGTGATCGTGGTACTGCTCAACCGCCGATATTTACGCGCCGCGCTATTTCTATTGCTGACAGTCGAATTGAGCGCATTGGTCCTGGTGGTGGCCAAACTGCTCGCCCAACGGCCGCGGCCGGCATCGGCGATGGTGCATGCCGCGGGTACTTCGTTCCCGTCAGGACATGCGCTGGGAGTATCGCTGAGCGTGCTCGCGCTGCTGACCGTGACACTGCCGCTGGTGAGTCCGCAATGGCGGCGGGTGCTGGTGGTGCTCGGCGCCGTGATCGTCGTCGCGATCGGCATCGGGCGGGTGATACTCAACGTGCACAACCCATCCGACGTGCTGGCCGGCTGGGCGCTCGGCTACCTCTACTACGTCGTGTTCTACGCGATCATGAAGCCGCTGCCATTGACCCAGATCAAGGCGCGGGGCGAAACACCGGCAACACCCGGTACAGCGCACTGAAACTCGCCGACTCGTACTCGTCGCCGATCTCACCGTCGCGCGCGATCGGCGTAGGTCCGTCGACAGCGGTGAACCGGAACTCCGGCGCCTGGATCTCGTGATACAAGGGGCTGCGTTCCAGACGGCCCAGCGCCAGTGCGCCGAGAATCCGGATCTTGGCCAACCGTCGTCCCGTCTCCAGGATGCGCACGTCGAGGAGTCCGTCGTCCATCCGGGTGCGCCGCGACGGCGCGAAACCGGAGGGCAGGTAAACGGAGTTGCCAAGGAAGAACAGCGATGTCAGCAGAGTCTTGTTGTCGTAGCTGATGCGTACCGGCTGGCCGTGGCGCAGGGTGTGCAGCATCGCGTAGACGCCGGCGAGCGGCTTGCCGATCTTGTGTTCGAGTTTCTCGCGGGTGTGCACGAACATCGGGTACGCGCCGACACTCGCGGTGTTGATGACGGTGCGTTCCTCGTTGAGGCGCACCAGATCCACGCAGGACACCGTGCCCGCACGGATCGCGGCCACGGTCTTGGCCACGGTCTCGCAACCGATGTCCTTGGCGAAATGGTTGAAGGTCCCGCCGGGGAAGACCGCGAGTGGCAGCTTCGCGTCGACGGCCACCGCGGCCGCGGTGGACACCGTGCCGTCACCACCGGCGATCGCCAGCACCTCGGCCCGCTCCGCCGCTGAGCGCAGCACCGCTTCCGGGTCGTCGTCCGATGTCAGTTCAACGATCTCGGTTCGCGGAAGTGCTTCCCGCACTTCGTCGATGACGCGGGCACCGGTGCCACTGCCCGATGCCGGATTGACCACCAGGACGACGCCCTGGCCATCGGGCCGCGGTGGGGTGTCGATCCGAAGTGGTTCATTGGACGGCAGTTTCGTCTCGACAACCGGCGGGACCAGGCGTCCGCCCAATACCGCGATGCCTGCGCCGATACCGAATCCGGCGACCACATCGCCGGGATAGTGCGCGCCCGTCGCCACCCGCGACAGTCCGACGAGACCTGCCAGCAGCGCGAGTCCGAAGCCCAGCGGCGGGCTTTCCAATCCCACGCCGACCGCGAATGCGGCGGCGCTGGCCGAATGTCCCGACGGAAGTGAATTGGACGTCGGGAAACGGCGGATCTGGCGCGGCAGCGGTACCGAGGTACGCAGTGGTCGTGGCCGTTTCCACAACCGCTTCGCGAACTGGTTGGTGACCAAGCTCGTCACCGCCAGCGACGCGAGACCACGAGCCGCGCCGCGGCTGGCTTTCGGGTTACCAGATGCGGCCAGTGCGGCCGCGACGGCGAACCAGAGCTTGGAGTGATCGGCGGCCCGGGTGAGCGGCGGCATCACGGTGTCGAGCAGCGGCGTCGGCGACTCGGCGATCGCCTCGAACACCTCCCGGTCGAGGGTGCCCAAACCCTTGGTGATCTGTCGGATCCCTTGGGGGCGCCTCCACGGCAAGCGAGTCATGTCCTCCAACGTAGCCAAGGCCGCGCTGAGGCCGGCCGGCTCACCCGTCGTTGCGGTCGTCCGTGCGGTCGGGGCGCTCGCTGCTTCTGTCCACCGGCACCACGATCCGGCGCCGTGACGCGGCCTGTTTGGCGTCGGCGGTCTTCGTCACCACCGGGGCAGGCGGGGGAGCCGTGACACGCCCCTGAACGGGGGCGCCGTTCTTGACGGCGGGCACCGAGACGCGTTTGGTGGCGGCCTTGTTGTCCTTCGATTCGCCGCCGCCGCCCATACCGCCGTGCGGCATCATCGGCATACCGCCCATGCCGCCGGTGGTGGTAGGTGCCGGTGCAGCCGTCGCCGGCGCGATGGGTGGTGCGGCCCGTCCCGCCATCGGCGTGGTCGTGGCCGACGGAGTCGCCGCGGGTCCGAGCATCGCCATGGGCGAAGTGCCCGCACCGACACCGCCGCCCCCGCCGCCACCTGCACCGATATCACCCGCGCCGCCGCCGCCCGCGCCACCGAAGTCGCTGGCGAGTGCGTCGCCGGCGAAAGAATCCGGCGAGAGTTCGCCGGCACCGGACTGCTGCATGGCGCTCATTCCGCTCTGCAACAGCTGCTGGCCGGTCTGCGCGAGCTGCTGGGGAATCTGCATCAGCGGCTGCAGTGCGCCGCCCAGTGCACCTGCAACCCCACCCGCCAGGCTGCTGGCCATCTGCGGCAGCTGTTGGGCCATCTGGTCCATGCCTGCGGCCTGCTGTTGATCGTTGGCGGGGAATTTGGTGGCCGCGTCGGTGGCCAGGCCCGTGCGTTCGGCGTGACCTTTCTCGGCCTCTGCCATGTCTGCCGGGTCGCCCATGTTGGAGGCAGCGACGAGCGCTGAGGTCACCATCTCGATCCACGACTGCACCTCGGGCGGCATGTCGGGGGTGATCGGCGGCGGCGGTTCGATCCCGAGCGTCCGGAGGTAGTCCTCGGCATTGGCGTTGAGCCTGGTCATCGTCCGCCCCCCTGCGTTGCCATGTTGAGCGCCTGGAACCAGGCGAAGTGGTAGTTCAAGGTCGTCTTCTGGCCTGCCACCAGCGCGGCGATCGCGGCCAGCAGCTGCCAATTGCCGATCGAGGTGGTGTCGAGGGTGCCGGGATAGGCGTTGAGCACCTTCTCGGAAACGGCGCTCAGATGCTCGTGCAGCAATTCCGTCTCGGAGTCCAGGACCCCGGTGCCCGCGATACCGGCCTTGGCGAGGGTGTGCGCCAGCCGGGGCAGTCCGTCGCGCCAGTTGGTGGCCTGGGTGAGCTCCCAGTTCAGGTCGTCGACGGCAGGCAGGTCGCGGGCGCGTAGCGACATCGACACGGGGGCGGCGTCCTTGTCGAGCGGCAGGTACTGCCCGGGCTGCCAGGTCTCGACGGTTGTGGCGTTCTTGAGCAGGCCTTCCAGGCCGCCGCGGCGCTGGGCCGGTTCCAGGATGCGCACTCCTGCGGGGATCTGCACCAGGGGCGGGATCCACCCGGACGCCAGGTCGGTCACCAGGGTGATCGTGCCGTCTTCGAGTTCTCCTGCGGCCCAGCGCAATTTGGGTTGTTGACGGGCCACGGCCTCCACGACGGTCCGTAAGCGGACCTGGGTCGCGTGTTGGGCGGCGGCGACGCCCGATGTGGCACCGACAGTTGTTGCAGCCAAGGCGCTTTCGGTCACGCCTGTCGGAGTGGCGGTCGGTGCCGTTGCCGCCGCAGCGGCCTTCTGGACGACGGCGGGATTGACCGCTGCGCCACCTGCCGGGTTCATCGGGGCTGAGGTGGGCATCGTCGGCGACGGCGTCACCGGAGTGGGACCGGGAGCCGAGATCGTCGGTGTCGGTGGGCGCAGGTCCGCACCGTAGGCCGGCAGCGGACCGGCGGGTGCGGGCGCCGACGGCATAGGCGCTGCAGGTGCCGCGGTGTACATGGCAGGAGCGGGCGTCGCAGGTGCGGCGTACGAAGTGGTGTCTGCGGCCGGCGGCGCGGCGGAGGCGGTTTCAGTGGCGAAGAAGCCACCCGAAGTCGGAGTTGTGGACGGTGAAAATGACTGTGCCTGAACGAAATCAGGTTGGTGTGCAACCTGCGGCTGGATGGAGCTGACCGCGCCCTGCGATATCGCCTCAGCACCCGCTGACAGCGGGGCGCCGGACTGCACGCCGTGGTTGAAGCTCTCCGCGAGCTGCTGCGGGGTGATCGGCTGGAAGCTGGGCACGTTTGCGCTCGGGGCCGAGGCGCCGCCGCCAGTAGGGAGGGAAGATGTTGCGCCGGTGAGGCTTCCGGTGGGCGATGAGACGGGGGAGAGGGAGGGGGTCGAGGAGCCGGGGATCATAGCTCCGGGTTGGCTGCCGCCCGTTCCGGGGATCAACGGCTGCGCAGAGCCATTCGATACGTCGGCAAATGATTGAGGCCCCGGAGTTGCCGAGGGGACTCCAGCCTTTGCTTGAGTGGCGCTTGCGTTCGTGAAATTGAGTGTGCCGGAGGGGGATTGCCCAAGAGGGGAGGGAGGGGAAGTTGTGGGTTCGGTGGCCTGCGTTTGGCTCAACGTGGAGAAGCTGCTGGGCTGGGATGAGTCTGCGCCGCCTGAAGTGGTGCTTGGCGGTGCTTCTTTCGGGCCGTCCATGAGGGCTTTCACCTGATTGGTGACTGCGTCCTGGCTCGGCGACTTAAACGCTCCGCCCATATCGAATCCCAGCCCTTTGACGAAATCTTGTGCGCTGGTGTCGATTCCCTCCTGGCGCAGGACCTCTTGGACGCCGTCGAGGATGTCGGAACTTCGGGCGGCGCCCTTTTGATTGGCCTGGGTTTGTCCGGTCATCACATGCTGCACGATTGCGGCAAGTTTGGTGGCGGGGTCTGCCTTTGACTTCTCGACCTTCTCGATGGCTTCGTTTTGGTCGTGTGCGATGGTCCGGAGTTCGGACTGCAGCTCCGAAATAGCTTGATGGGCCTTCGAATAGGCGCTGCTCTTGGCCGAGTTCTTTTCGGCAACGGTGCGCGAGTGATCTCGGCCGTTCTTGAATGCCTGTTGGGTGGCCTCGGCCGTTACCCCCTCTTGATTCGCCAGCGGCCCCGTCAGTGCGTTGGCGAGTTGCTCGGCGTGCTCGTTGTAGCCGGCTGCGGTGCGTGTGCGTTGTTGAATCGCGTTGGTGAGCAGCTCAAGCGTTGACGAACTGGGCCACTGCCCTCCGACGAGGACCTGTGACCATTTCCCGGGTGGGAAGTCGGTAAAGCCGGCGCCGATCATTGGCAGAGTTGTTTCAATTTCTCGTCTGCAGCATCGGCGTCGTCCGCGGTCGCCTTTCCTAGATCTTGCGCAGTCTTATCAGCCAAGAGGACGAGTGCCAGTTTTCGGTAGTTCGTCGCATATGTTCGTGCTGATTCGGCCATTTCGGTCGGTGTCGCAGGGTTGGTGGTCAGGACGTCGTACAGATATTGACCACCCGCGAAGAACGCTAATCTGCCATTCGCCGCGTATGCCATGGCGTCAGCAGGGTCCTGCTTGCCTCCCGCTGTCACGATCGCCTCGTGCGCCATTTGATAGGCATCGCACACCTGCTTCTTGGCGTCAGCGACTTCGCTGTCTGTGTACGTCGGCGCCGCCACGGGCGTGGGCTCAGACGTGGGCCGGAACCAGGAGCCGATCGCCACCGCGAGGGCGACGACGGCCACCGCGATCGCGATGAACATGGGGGCGCGGGAGGGCCGATTCGGCGGCGGAAACGCAGGTGGTGGCCATGCTGGTTGGCTTGGTGGCATCGCTCCGTACGGGGAGTCAGACATGAGTCGATGGTAACTCTGATCAGCCAAACCGCCATTCACTCCGCCGCCGACCCCGCCCGACATGCGCCGGGAACGGCCACAGGCAGGCAATACGCTGATATGGGACTTTGCTGGCCCCACCCCGCGACCCGCCGGTGGCCGGACTGTTTCCTAACAGAGACGTCGGCCAGCCACTATGGACCTGTGCATCGACTGAAAGTGCTGCTCGCCGCGGCCGGCGCGCTCGTGCTCGCCCTGACGACCGCTCCGCTGGGCGCTGCGGCACCGGTGACGCCGTGGTTCGTCAACCAGGTCGGCAACGCCACGCAGGTCATCTCGGTCGTCGGCACCGGCGGTTCGGACGCCAAGATGGACGTCTACCAGCGCACCGCCGCGGGATGGGAGCCGGTGGCCACCGGCATCCCCGCCAAGATCGGCGCCAACGGCATGCTGCCGCAGACCCACGACGGCAACATGGCGACTCCGATGGGCGTCTTCACCTTGCCGTTCGCGTTCGGAACCGCGGCCAACCCGGGCGGCGGCCTGCAGTACGTCCAGGTCACCCCGGAGCATTGGTGGGACGGCGATATGAAAAGCCCGACCTACAACACCATGCAGGTGTGCAAGAAGGCCGACTGCCCGTTCAACACCGACCCGGCCAGCGGCACCGAGAACCTCGACATTCCGCAGTACAAGCACGCCGTCGTGATGGGCGTGAACACCGCACGCGTCCCCGGCAACGGAGGCGCGTTCTTCCTACACACCACCGACGGCGGCGCGACAGCGGGCTGTGTCGCGATCGATGACGCCACGCTGGTCAAGATCATGCAGTGGCTGCAACCGGGCGCACTGATCGCGGTCGCAAAGTGACCCGGGTCAGGCCAGGGCGATCCCGGGCCTGATCTTGAAGTCGAGTGCCTTGAGCGACAACGTCGCGTCATAGGTGCGTTCATATCCGGTGGCGCTGATCTTCCAACCGTCCGCGGTCTTGCGGTACCGGTCGTGATAAAAGCCCGCCCCCATCAACATGAAGTCGAATTCGGCGACGATCACCTTGTCCTGCAGATACCAGATTCCTGTTGCCTCGTCACCGTCGATCGTGATCTCGGGGTGGGTGACCCGATGTTCGGTGATGACGTTGGCCGGCATGGAGCTGCGCATGAACTCCACCAGCGACGCGCGGTCGCTGAACTTGTGCTCCTCGCCGAGCGACGACCCGTAATCACCGATGACGTCCTCGGTGAGAGTGTCCTCGAAGTCATCCCAGTGCTTGGTGTCCAGCGCACGGAAGTAGCGGTATTTGACTTGCTTGATGTCCTCAAGATCACTCATGCCGATCATTGCAGCACATCGAGCTTCAGCGTCGGCGCAAACGGTCCATATGTGTTGATCGGCAAGACTTTTCCGTCCTAATGGTCGCGAGTCAGATACCGGGTGGCCATATCGACGAGGGTGCGCCGTTCGCGCTGCCACTCGATGGGCTCGTTGATGATCATCTCGGCGAGCACCATGCCGCGCAGCGAGGCCCAGATCACCTCGGCCACCGGAGAATCTGCCGGATCGTCCGAGATCAGCCGGCCCAGACCGGCGATGGCATCGTTCATGTCCAGCAGATGCTGACGTGAACTGTCGCCCAGCTTGCCCCGGGTCGCCTGCAGGATCTCGAATGCGGCCCTGGAGGTGGGGCTGCGGTAGCAGTTCCAGGCGATGTCGACGACGGTCTCGACCCGCTCGGTCAGGCCGAGATGTCCGACCTTGGCCTCCGACAGGCTGCGGATGAGTTTGGCCACGCCGTCATCGACAACGGCCATCAGCAAGCCGTTGCGGTCACCGAAGTGGTACTGGATGACTCCCCAGGTGACGCCGGCGCGTTCGGCGACATGTTTGGCGGTGGCCGCGGGGAAGCCCTCTTCGGCGATACACCGGACGGTCTCGCTGATGATCTTGGCGCGCGTGTCATCACCGCGTTTACGGGGTGCGGAGGTCCGTCGCGTGGGGACCGAAGCCGAAGTTGTCATTGTTGACTTTATAACATTGTCGGATCTATGTTTGGGGCGTGACAGCCCAAAGTCGCTATGAATCGTTGACCCGCGCGCAGCTCGCGACGCTCGTTCCCGAGCTTCTGCTCATCGGTCAGATGATCGACCGGTCCGGAATGGCTTGGTGCATAAGCAATTTCGGTCGCGAAGAGATGTTGCAGATCGCCATCGAGGAGTGGGCGGGCGCCAGCCCCATCTACACCCGGCGCATGCAGCGCGCCCTGAAGTACGAGGGCAACGACATCATCACCATCTTCAAGGGGCTGCAGCTCGATATCGGTGCGCCGCCACAGTTCATGGACTTCCGCTACACCGTCCACGACCGCTGGCATGGGGAATTCCACCTCGATCACTGTGGAGCGCTCCTCGACGTCGAGCCGATGGGCGAGGAATACGTCCGCGGTATGTGCCACGACATCGAGGACCCGACCTTCGACGCCACCGCCGTCGCCACCAATGCGCGGGCCCAGATCCGGCCCATCCACCGGCCGCCGCGCACGCCGTCGGACCGGCACCCGCACTGCGCCTGGACTGTGATCATCGACGAATCCCACCCAGAGGTCACTGGCCTGCCTCCGCTGGCTGTGATCGAGAAAACCCGTGCTGCGAGTTGGGAATTGGCACCCATAGGGCCCGGCGGCGAGGGCCTGGCGGACTACTCCGGCCCACTGCTGAACGACTTCGACTTCTCCGCCTACTCGCATTCGGCTCTGGTGCGGATGGCCGACGAGGTGTGCCTGCAGATGCATCTGCTCAACCTGTCGTTCGTGCTGGCCGTAAACGCGCGTGCCACCGATCCCGAACAGGCACGCGACATCTGCACCAAGCAGCTGATCGGCCTGGCCGGAGTGGCCGCCGAGCGCATCGCCAAAGCGTTGGCGCTGCCGAGCGACGCCGACGGTGTGCGACGGGTGCTCGAACTGCATCCGCTGCTCAACCCGGCCGGCTACGTGGACGCCGAGTTCGAAGGTGACCGCTTGCATGTGCACCGGTCAGCAGCGCATGACGACGGCGCATGGATATCCCTGTGCACGCCGGCGTCGACCGAGCCGCTGCAGGCCATCGCCACCGCGATCAACCCGCGCGTCGAAGTCGTGGTCACCGGCACCGATACCGACTGGACCCTGGAACTGATCACCACGGACACCGCGCACAAGGAGCCGTCCGAGGTGGCGGTGGTCAAATTCAGCGGCGGGGCGACATTCCAGTTCGAGCCCAGGCAATCACTGCCGCTCACGGTCGTCTAGGGGTGGCGCTGCGCGTCGTGCAGTGGACGACCGGCGCCGTCGGTCGCGAAGCGCTGCGCGGCATCATCGACCATCCCGACCTGGAGCTGGCCGGGGTGAAGGCCTACTCGGCGGACAAGGCCGGCGTCGATGCAGGCGTCCTGGTGGACCGGGCGCCCGTCGGCGTCATCGCCACCACCGATGACGAGGCACTACTGGCCGGACAGGTCGACTGCGTGCTCTACACCCCGCGGACCCCGTCGGTCGACGAGGTGTGCACCATCCTGGCTTCCGGGGCCAACGTCGTGACGACTGCGTTCGCCTTTCATCCCGCGCGCATGGAGCCGTCCGACCGAGACCGGCTGTTTTCGGCCTGTCAGGCGGGCGGTTCGTCCCTACACGGCACCGGCCTCAACCCCGGCAACCTGGGCGCGGTGATTCCGCTCGCGCTGGCGGGTATGTGCCGCGATATCACCTCGGTGCGGGTGCAGGAACGTGCCGACTGGTCGATGTACGACAGCACGGGCATCACGTTCGACCAGATGCTCTTCGGCTCGCCGCTCGAGGCTGTCACGGCAGCGGCGCCGAGCCTGCAACACACCAGTGACCTTTTCCAGCAACAGGTTTGGCTCCTGGGCGATGCTCTCGGCGCCGAACTCGACGAAGTGACAACCGAACTGGAAACCGTCGAATCCTCCGCCGACCGTGATGTGTTCGGGCGGATCCTGCGGGCCGGCACCGTCGCCGGTCAACGCTGGCGCTGGACGGGCAGGCATGCCGGGCGGGCCGTGATCGAGGTCGAGACACTGTGGGTCGTCGGGGAAAAACAACCGGAGCACTGGCCGGCGCCGCAACACGGCTGGACCGTGACGATCGAAGGCACCCCGTCACTGCAGGCCCACCTGATGACGCTGGCCAGCTTCGAACGCAACGCACCGATATCCGAACACGTGCAGTCGGCCTGCATCGCCACCGCGATGCAGGCCGTCAACGCGGTCCCTGCGGTGTGCGCCGCACCAACGGGATTCGTCACCATGGCCGATATCGGTCTCGCCTGGAACAATTGCACAGCAGCTTCATAGAATCGAAATAGACGCTGGCAGTGGCCCGTTCGTCGGCTACGTCAATAGCTCCTCAAGGGTGTCGGTAGACCGCGAGCCGGTCCGACACCGCTAGGGTGTGCACAATGTCCGAGCCCGTCGGGTTGTCAATCGGGACGACCAACCTGGTCGCAGCGCGCGTCGGAACCGCACCGGTGACGCGGCGCTCCGTGCTGACCTTGTACGACAACCGGGGCCCAGAGGTCGGCGTTCCCTCCGACCCCTCCGGTCTGGTGCTGCGCGGATTCGTCGAGCGGGTCGGCGACCCGGTGCCCCTGGTGGCCGTCGACGGCTCCAGTCACCTGGCTGATCGGCTGATGGTCACCGCCTTGGCGGCGATGGCCGAACTGGTGAATCCGGCACCGTCGTGGCCGCACCTGACCATCGCCATCCCCTCCCCGTGGGGCCCCGCAGCGGCCCGGGCGCTCTCGGACACACTGACTCGCGACCCGCGCTTTTCTCCCGACGGCGTGCCGCCACGACTGGTCACCGATTCCGAGGCCGCGCTGACCGCGTTGCGCGCACAACCCGGACTCCCGACCGGTGGCGTGGTGGCCCTGCTCGACTTCGGTGGCACCGGGACCAGCATCACCCTGGCCGATGCCGGACGCGGTTTCACGCCCATCGGCGAGACGCTGCGGTACCTAGATTTCTCCGGCGACCAGATCGACCAGGCGATACTTTCAGCAGTCCTGGCCGATATCGGTCAGGGGAGTGGCGCCGACCCGGCGGCCACCGCTGCCGTCGGATCGTTGACCCGGCTGCGCGAACAATGCCGGGCCGCCAAGGAACGGCTGTCCAGTGAAACCGCCGCCGGCCTTGCGGTGGAACTGCCCGGATTCGCCACCGACGTCAGGTTCACCCGGGGCGAACTGGAAGCCCTCATCGCCACCCCGTTGGACGGGGTCACCTCGGCCGTCGAAGATCTGCTTCGACGCAACGGGCTCAGTCTGGCCAATGTGTCCGCGGTCGCCACAGTCGGTGGTGGTGCCAGTATTCCTCTTGTCACACAACGACTTTCGACTTTAGTGGGTCCGAGTCAGGCGCCCGTGGTGACGACGGTCCGGCCCAGCCTGGATACCTCCGTTGGCGCCGCGCTGATGGCTGCCCGGGGTCCCGACGCCGAGGCGCCCACCGGCATCGGCACCGCTGTCGGGGAGGCGGCGACCGCCGGATTCAACGGTGTGATCCCGCAGGAGCCGTCCGGAACGTCGACCTTCCGCGCGTTGGCGTGGTCGCAGGACGACGACGCCGTCGCGGACCCGGTGCCCTATACCGGTGCCTCCTACAGTGCGGCCAACCCGTACGCCTTCGAAGGCACCTCAGCCCGGCCGCCCATCGACTATGTACCGGCGACCGGGTCGTTCGAAACCCCGAAGCGGCCCTGGTACAGCCTGCCGCAACTGTGGATTGGTGCGGCGGCACTGGTGGCGCTGATCGCAGTCGGCGGTGTTGCCTACACGCTGACCAGCAGCGACTCCAGCACCTCGCCGACATCCACCATCCCGCCGATTCCCAGCACCAGCGTGCCACCACCAGCGCCCTCGCCGGTGGAGACACCTGTGGAGACACCCGCCCCGGTCGAGCCGCCGGCGCCGGTCGTCACCGAATACGTGCCGCCGCCGCAGACCATCGTCACCGTCACCGAGACGCCCACCACCACGACGACAACCGAACCGACCACCACAACCACCACGACGACGACCACCACCACGACGACCACGACGACTGAGCCGACGACGACGACCACCACCGAGCCGACGACAACCACGACGACGACTCCGCCCATGACCACGTCGTATCTGACCGTCCCGTTCCTGCCCGTGCCGATTCCCATCCAGGTCCCAAACCGCTGACCTGGGCATCTGGGAAGTTTCTGGAAGTGCGCGCACACTTGCCGTAACGCAGAAGCTGCGAGGGGCGCCAGCGGGAGGACACGCGATGAGCAACAACGGACCGTTCGGTTTCGACCCGGATGACTTCGACCGGTTCGCCCGGGAAGCGGGCGAAGGTTTGCGCGACGCGCTGGGCAAGATCTTCGAATCCCCCGCGGGGCAGCGCACCGGATGGTCGGTGCTGTTCGACCAGGCAGCGGGTCGTCGCAGCCGCCCGGAACCGGAGACCACCGGCGAGACCGGAGACGGTGTGTGGGCCATCTACACCGTCAACGACGACGGGGTGGCCACCGTCGAGCAGGTTTACGCCGCAGAGCTCGATGCGTTGCGCGCCAACAAGCACAACACCGACCCCAAACGCCGGGTGCGTTTCCTGCCCTACGGGATCGCCGTCACCGCACTCGACGAGTCGGAGCACGAACCCGAATCGGAGTGAACGCGCCGGGCACGGACCGTGACCCGAGCGCCGCGATGCGGCACCAGGATGACGTGCTTGACGCGCTGACGTTCGCCGGCTGCCGTGGTGGTCTGCAGCTCGACCCGAAGTAGCACTTCGCGAAGCACGACGCGCAGCTCGGCCATCGCGAAAGTCGCCCCGAGGCAGCGCCGATTGCCGCCACCGAACGGCAGCCACGTCGTCGGACTCAGCTCGGCGTCGAGCATGCGGTCCGGGTCGAACCGCTGTGGGTCGGGGTAGCGATCGGCATTGGCGTGCACCAGCCCGATGCCGGGAGCAACCATCACCCCGGCGGGCAACTGGTATCCGGCCAGTTCGACCGGCGCGGTCAGGATGCGCCCGACATCGAAGACCACCGGCCGCACCCGCAGAATCTCCTTGGCGACGGCGTCGAGATAGTCGTCTCCGGCTTTGTCACCCGCTGCGGAGGCCTCCGCGGCCCGGACCGCCTTGGCCAGCGCCGTCGGATTCCGGGTGAGGCGCTCCAGCGCCCACGACAAGCCGGTGGCGGTGGTGTCGTGGCCGGCGACCAGCAACGTCATGAGCTGATCGCGCAGTTCCCGGTCGGTCATCGGTTGGCCGCTGTCCGCGCCGGCGCGGATCAGCATCGCCAGCGAGTCGGTGCGCTCGGCAAGGGCGGGATCGGCCCGGCGCTCGGCGATCTCGGCATAGAGCAGCTCGTCAGCCCGCGCGATGCGCTGCTGAACCGTCCGCCATGGTCGCCGCCGCAGCAGCTTCGGATTGGCGATCGCCAGGGTGGACCAGGCGCCCAGGTTCAGCAGATGCGGCAGCACCTCGCGAAGCGCCGCCAATCGGGCCGGGTCGGTGGTACCCACGACGATTCGCAGGATCACATCCAGGGTTATCTCCGACATGCGCGGGGCGACCGGAAACTGTTCCCCAACAGGCCAAGTAGCGATATTGGCAGCGGCGATCTCGGCCATCAGCTCGGTCTTGCGGGCAACCGCCTTGTGCTGGAAAGGCGCCAGCATCAGTTTGCGGCGTTCGCGGTGTACATCCTCATCGATCACCAGCACCGAACTGCTGCCGAGCAGCCCGGCCAGCATCGAATTGGCCTCCCCGGCGTGATAGAGCGTCGGGTCGCCGGCGAAGACGGTTTTGATGTCGGCCGGGTCGTCGATGTAGACGATGGTGCCGATACCGGAGATGCGCAGCGTGAAGACCTTGCCGTACCGGCGCCGGCAGGCGGCAACGAACCGCGGCCAGTAGCGCAGCACCACAACGGCCTGCAGGCCCGGTGGAAGGGGAGGCCCCGGAGGCAGACCATCGCTCATCACCGCAGCCTAACCGGGATGCGCAGGGCTCAGAGCTGGAATTGTGGCCGTTTTCGGCGCTGCGGGCGGCCTTTTCAGGGCCGCAGGAAATTCATCGTCTGGTCACTTTCACGGCGGTTGGGCGACATGTTCGCAACCGACTTCGTCTATGGTTCTGCTGTGCTTGAGATGGATCGCCGCAGCGCGATGGTGATGATGGGGATGGGCGTTGCCGCCGCGGCGGCGCCAATTGCGACGGCGCATGCCGACCCGGCGATCGGGGATACGCCGCCGGGACCGGGGCCCGGTCCGGCCTCCCCTGGGGTACCTGCAGCCGCCGTCCCGAACTTCCTGTTCGCCGAAGAGTTCAACGGTCCGGCCGGTTCCGCGCCGGACCCGGCGTGGTGGCACATCATCCCGGCCCGCGAGACGATCCGGAACCCTGTCTTCTGGGACCGGCCCGAGAACATGGGCCGCTACGTCGACGACCGCGACCACGTCTTCGTCGACGGGAACAGCAACCTGGTCATCCGGGCCACCCGCGGTCCGGGTAACACCGTCAACGAGAAGTACGCCGGTGGCAAGGTCGTTGGCCTGTGGCGCGGCGGCATGGGCACCACCTGGGAGGCCCGGGTCAAACTCAACTGCCTGACCGACGGCTGCTGGCCGGCCTTCTGGCTGTTGAACGACGACCCGGTGCGCGGTGGCGAATTCGACCTCGTCGAGTGGTACGGCAACCGGGACTGGCCGTCGGGCACCACGGTGCACGCCAGGCTCGACGGCACGTCATTCGCCACCTTCCCGCACCCGATCGACGGCAACTGGCACACCTGGCGGGTGACCTGGGAGCCCACCGGCCTGTACTTCTGGCAGGACTACAAGCCCGGGGACGAGCCGTTCTTCTCGGTCGCCCAGAACTCGCTGGAGGACTGGCCGTTCAACGATCCCGGCTACACCCTGGCGCCGGTGTTCAACCTGGCGGTGGCAGGTTCCGGTGGTGGTGATCCGGCCGGCGGTTCTTACCCCGCCGAAATGCTGATCGACTGGATCCGCGTCTTCTAGAAGATCCTGCGGGCTAACGCGAGCCGCGACGGCCTTCTCCCGCACCGGAATTCGCCTGGGCCTGTTGCTTGCGCGCATCTCGGGCGGCCTGCCGTTTCGTTGTATCGGCGTCACTGCTTCGTTCCGCTCGGCGTTCGGGTGTGGGCGTCTTGGTGACGGGGCGCGAATCGTCCTTGGCAGTGGATGATTCGGCTGGTGCCGACCGTTCGGTCTCGGTCGAATCCGGTGTGGTTTCGGTCGAATCCGGTACTGCCGTGCGGGCGGCCGCCGTGTCGGGCGCGGCAACGGTGGCCGTCGTTGTGGTCGTCGCGCTGTTCTTCATCGACGCCGCCCATTTGGCGGCCGCGGCCTTGAGGGCGTTGTTGAAATTGGTGGCAGCAGCCTGCAGATTGGCGTTGGCCTGCTGCGCGGCGGCGCTCAGCGAAGTCGAAGCCGGGGGTTCCGGCGTGGGAACCGTCGGCGTCACCACGGGTGGGGCCGGAGGCTCGGCGACGGGCGGCAGCGCACCGCCGTGGCTCTCGATCCAGTCCCGGACTACTTCGGCAGCCGGCTTCGGTGTCCAATCGTCGTGGTAGAGACCAAAATTGTCCTCCCGGTCGGTGGTGCCGGTCTCCTGGTCGACCAGTGAATACATGAACATCGGCCCGGTGCCGGCGGTGGTGGACCAGGTGTTCATGAAGTCCTTGATGTAAGCGGCCTGCTGCGCCTCGGTGTAGGCCCCGGTGGTGGGCACTCCGTACTCGCTGGTCCAGACCTGCTTGGCGCCGTCGCCGTTCTGCGCCATCAGGGCCTGCATCTGCTGGAGCTGTGAGTAGGCCGATACCGGACTGCTCTTACCGGCCGACAGCGTGGTGTTGTAGTTGTACGGGTGGTATGACAAGGCATCGAAGTAGCCCGCCGCGCCGGCGGCATACATCCGCTGGACGTATTCGACGGGGCTGATGTTGACGTCGCCCCATGTGAGTCCGGCGGTGACCACACCACCGACGACCGTGCCGGACGGATCGACAGCCTTGATGGCGGTGTACGCAGATTTCAGTAGCTCGGTGTAGGCGGCCGGGTCAGGCTTCGGCGCCCAGAAGACGGCATTCTGCGGTTCGTTCCACACCTCGTAGGCCGAGATGCGCGCCGTTTCCGGGTCGCCCGTACCGGCTCCGTAACGCTGCGCCAGTTGTCCCATGAAGGTTCCGTAATCGGCGGGATCGCGGGGAGCGCCGTAGGCACTGGTGGTGACATCCGATGCCCAGGTGGGAGTGCTGGTCACGACGGCCAGCACCGCCAGATCGCGCTCGGCGGCGGCGTTGACGACGCGGTCCACGCTGGTCCAGTCGGAGGTGCCTTCGGCGGGTTCGACCGCACGCCACGGCACGAACATCCGCAGCTGGGTCACGCCCATGGACTGCATGGTGTCCAGGGCGGTATCGAGCTCTGCCGGTGTCATGAAGTACAGCGACGACTCAGCGATGCCCACCGCATCCGACGAAGTGTCGATAGCGGCCATCGGGATGTAGGCGTACGAGGCTTGCCGAACCTGCTCGAGCGGCTGCTGGGTGATCAGCGGCGTCGCACCGACCAGTGTGACGGCGAAAAGAGGCACTGCAGCCGAACACATCGGCTTCGTCAAGGCGCTCCAGGAAATCCACATGCGATTAGCTCCGGTCTCCCCCGACCTAGGCTGTTCGATCGTTGGTGACGCGGATCACGCGACACCGTAATCAACGGCTTCCCACTGTCACATGACTGGCAAACGCAATCGTGTTCGCCAATGTTCGAAGAGGCTCTAGAGATAGCTGGTTGACAGATGGAAATGCACATTCGATGCCATCAATGGCTAACATCGATCAGCGGGTGATCATGCGTCGTAGTGGACATCGACGACCTAGAAACAGCTTTTACATGCACATATGACCTATGTTGGACCCATCGCGGGCGTCTCACATCTCGGCATCGCAAATTGACGTGAACTGTGAAAATCCATCGAAAAACAATCATTCCATTCGAATATCGATTTGCGTCAATATGTTCAGAATCTCGTGAATGACCCGAAAATCATCAGTCTGTTCGCTGCACCGGTATATGTCGATACGACGCGCTAGAACGGTGTTCAGACAATCATTTCGCCAATGTGGCGAGAGTAATTGTGTTTGCCATCATCGGCGGAAGTCGCCAAAGTTCCCGGTAGACCGCGGTGATGGGCCGGCGCCGGCATGAACAACTTCGACGACCGGCCCGCAATCGTCGGTAAGCCGGGGTGTGTGCCAAGGCCAGCTTCGTAGAAACATGTCGGAAACATGTTCGACGTGCTGATGAAACACGAGGTCGGCACGCTCGCCGAGTGCAAGAACTCGATCCCGCCGCGACCGCGTGGCTGCTGGCCAGCACCGCACTGGTCCTTCTGATGACGCCCGGGCTGGCCATCTTCTATGGCGGCATGGTGCGCACCACCGGTGTGCTCAACATGATCATGATGAGCTTCATCGCGATCCCGTTGGTCACGGTGACCTGGCTGCTCGTCGGCTACAGCCTGGCATTCAGCGGCGAGGGCGCGGGTGGATTGATCGGCACCCTGGAGCACTTCGGGATGGCCGGTATCGGGCCGGACACCCTGCACGGCAACGTCCCGGAACTGTTGTTCGCGACATTCCAGCTCACTTTCGCGATCATCACCGCCGCTCTGGTGAGCGGGGCCATCGCCGATCGCGCCAAGTTCTCGGCATGGGTCCTGTTCGTGCCGGTATGGACCATCGCCGTCTACGCGGTGGTGGCGCACTGGGTGTGGGCTCCCGGCGGGTGGCTGTTCAAGCTGGGAGCGTTGGACTATGCGGGCGGGCTCGTCGTCGAGATCGTCTCGGGTGCTTCGGCATTGGCGCTCGCACTGGTGCTGGGACCGCGCATCGGCTTCAAGACCGACGCCATGCGGCCGCACAACCTGCCGTTCGTGTTGCTCGGTGTCGGGCTGTTGTGGTTCGGCTGGTTCGGCTTCAACGCCGGCTCGGCGCTGGCCGCCAATGGCACTGCCGCGGCGATCTTCCTCAACACCCTGGTCGCCGGCTGCCTCGGCATGCTGGGTTGGTTGACGGTGGAGCAGATCCGCGACGGGCAACCCACGACATTCGGTGCGGCCTCCGGTGTGGTGGCGGGACTGGTCGCGATAACCCCGTCCTGCGGCACCGTCAACACACTCGGTGCGGTGATCGTGGGTCTGGCCGCCGGGGTTGTGTGTGCGTTCGCGATCGGCCTGAAATTCCGCTTCGGCTATGACGATTCACTCGACGTCGTCGGAGTGCATTTCGTCGGTGGCGTGGTGGGCGTGCTGCTCATCGGACTGCTCGCCAACGCCGTGATGACCGGCGGTCCCGAAGGCCTCTTCTACGGCGGCGGTTTCGGCCAACTGGGCAAGCAGGCCCTCGGCGCTGTCGTCGTGGCGCTCTACGCGTTCGGTGTGTCGTATGGACTCGGAAAGCTGATCGACCGGTTCATCGGGTTCCGCGTCAGTGCCGAAGACGAGACCACCGGCATCGACTTCACGCAGCATGCCGAAACGGCTTATGCCGAAGGTGTGCACGGACATTCGTCGACGCGGCGTCCGGGCCCGCTCGGCGATCTCGGCGGCATGCGCCCCCGCAGCGATTAGGACGTGGGGTATTCCCAGACCGCGTCTTGCGGTGAGCATCGCAGCAGGTGGCCATCGGTCGAGCTGGCGGGCTCATCACTGGAGCCCGTGCAACTGCCGCCGAAGACCCGGGTGCTGACCGGCGCGGTGGTGCTGCGCCAGCCCTGCGACGTGCAGACGATGACGCCGACGAACGGATCGTAAGCGAGTTTATGCAGGTCCTGGCATGGCTGACTCCATGCCGGCTCCTGTGGCACCGGCACCAGGGGAGCGGCGCCAGCCCCTCCGGCCGTGGTGACGCCGACCGTCCAGAATGCGCCGACCGCAACCGTGACGGCGACATGACGAAACCCTTTGAGCACCATTGCTTCTCCCCAGCCGGTCCAGTGACACCCCTGCGGTCACTGTTTGCTTGACCGAAGAAACCTTCCTCGTCAGCAAACCGATTTCGCTGAGGTTACTCCACGTAAACAGCAGGTGGAAGGCTTTTGGCAGAAACTGCCGAATTATGTCGCAACAAACTCTGATATTGACGTAGTAGTTGCCGAAATCTGGGCAGGTCAGCGCCGGTTCTGTCTTTCGCTCGAAAAAAGCACCCGCACAGCAGGATTCATGAAAGACAGTGGATCACGCCTCAGGGATGCGACACAGGCGAAGAACGGCCGCCAAGCCATCAGGTGTGCCCGGCCAATGCCGCACCAACGCGTCACGGCCGGCGCGTCGAGCGACCGAGTGAAGCACGACGGCGATGACGACCACATCGTCGGCGTAGCCCAGCACCGGAACGAAATCGGGTACGAGGTCGATAGGTGAGGCGAGGTACGCCACTAGCAACGCCAGGCGCACTCGCACACCACGCGGCAACGTCCGATCCGCTGCTAACCGCTTCACCAGTCGAAGGATGTCCGGCAACAACCGCAGTGCGTCTCGGATGCGGACCTCGTCTGGCTTCGCTCTCCACAGCGCTGCCGCCAGCACCAGCCACAGGAGCGCCAACGCAGCCAGGACGCTGATCGCGACGATCCACCAATTCGGCACCGTCAGATTGTCGCCGCCCGTGGGCGGTATGGCGCACGCGGAGTTCTGACGAGGCGATCCGAACCGGCCGGTCCGCGGTCAGCCGTTCGCCGGGAAGTCCGCACCCCGCGACAGGGCCTCGTATTCGCGGGTCTCGGTGAGCGACTCCTCAAGTGTCGCGACGACGGTGTCGAAACCGGCCCCGCCCAGGACCAGTCGTGCAGGAGGCCGGTCCTGCGCCATTGCGGCGATCACCGCACGCACTCCGCGCTGGGGGTCGCCGGGCTGGGTGCCGTTCTGCTCGACCATCGCGGATCGGACCTGCTCGAGCATCGGCCGGTAGGCAGCGATGGATTCGGTGATCGGCTCGTCGGTGAAGCCGGCGTAGGCGTGGGTACGGAAGGCGCCCGGCTCGACCGCCATCACCCGAATGCCCAGCGGCGCAACCTCTTGACGCAGGACGTCGGTCACCGCCTCGACCGCGAACTTGGTCGCGCTGTAGTAACCGAACCCGGTGACACCGGTGCGTCCCGCCACCGAGGACATGTTGACGATCCACCCGCTGCCTCGGGCGCGCATGCCCGGTAGCGCGGCCCGGATGACGGAGAGCAACGCGAAGAAGTTCAGCTCGAACATCGCGCGAACGTCTGCGTCATCCATACCTTCGATCGAGCCGTACCAGCCGCGTCCGGCGTTGTTCACCAAGACGTCGATGCCGCCGAAGTGCTCCTCGGCGGTGCGGACAGCGTCGCGCACCTGCGCTGCGTCGGTGACGTCGAGTGGTAGGACGAGCACGCGGTCGCCGTGCGCGGCGGCCCACTCGTCCAACTCCGCGGGCCGCCGCGCCGTGAGCACCACCCGGTCCCCGATCTCCAATGCGGCGTCGGCATAGGCCATTCCGAAACCACCGGGGGTGCCACCGGTGATGAACCAGTTGTTCGCCATCGGTCAGGGCTCGATGACGAGGCGGCTGATCAAGGCGCCATCTAGGGTGAACCGGTAATGCAGGTCGGCCACTCCACCCGGGAAGTTGCCCTCCAGTCGCTGGAGCACGTCGATATGCGCAGGATCGGTCGTGGTGGCTCCGGCGAACTCGGTGGTGAAGGTGTACTCACTGCCGGCGCTGCCGAGCCAGGCTTCGATCGCCTCCCGTCCGTGCACGGTGTGGCCCTCGTCGGTGACGGCGGCGTCGTCGGTGAAAGCGCTGATCGCGGTGTCCACGTCACGGTCGCGGTGCGCGGTGAGGTAGGTCGTGATGACTGCGGGCAGCGTGTCCCATGCGGTGTTGTGTGTTGTTGTCATATCGCTACCGTGGGGTCTCCCCCGAGGGGAGAGTCAAGCGGCGGATTCGGTCAGCCCGCGCCCGCTGCGATCGCCTGATCCACCTCGACTGCCCGCTCGGCCATCTCGGCGTGGGCTTTGTCCAGCGCCTCTGCTTGGTCTTCGTCGGCCTTCATCAGCGCTTCGATGTCGAGCCCGGCCATGTCGTGAACACCCATATCCCGGAATGCCTTCTGCACCTTGTCACCCCAGAGCCCGATGTCCTTGACAATCGGCACGATGCGGCTGAAAAGGTGCGAGCGGAACTGGATCATCAGCGGTGACGTCTCGACCCACTCGGCGCACGCTTTGACGTCCATGCCGAGGGTCTCGAAAACCTCCTCGCCGCGGAACCGGTCGCGCATCAGGTAGCAGGCGTCCACGACGAACTCTTCGCGCTCACCCCGCTCGGCGTCGGTCAGCGCGGCGTAGTAGTCCTTCAACGAGATTCGGCCGAAGGCCACATGCCGGGCCTCGTCCTGCATGACGTAGGCCAACAGCTGCTTGGCCAGCGAATCCGGTGCCGCCATGTCGCGCAGCACTCCGAAGGCGGCCAGGGCGAGCCCCTCGATGAGGACCTGCATGCCCAGGTAGGGCATGTCCCAGCGCGAATCCTGCAGGGTGTCCTCCAGCAACGACGTCAGGTGCGTATTGATCGGGTAGACCAGTTCGGCCTTTTCTTGGAGGAAACGGGAGAAGGCCTCGACATGCCGTGCCTCGTCCATGGTCTGCGTCGCGGCGTAGAACTTTGCGTCCAGGTCGGGGACGACCTCGACGATCTTGGCCGCGCACACCATCGCCCCCTGCTCGCCGTGCAGGAACTGCGAGAACTGCCAGGACTGGAAGTGCTGGCGCATCTCGGCGCGGCGGGCGTCGTCGGCGGACTCCCACATGGGGCTGCCGAACAGCGGATGGAACTCGTCGGGCAGCCCGATCGGATTCATCGGGTCGACGTCTTGGGCCCAGTCGATGCGCGACTGCGCGTCCCATTGCTTGTCCTTGCCCTTTTGGTAGAGCGAGAGCAGCCGGGCACGACCCTCGTCGTACTCCCACGTGAAGCGCGCATCGCCGGCGCTCGGAACCTGCCAAAAGAACGGATCGGGAACTTCGGTGTACTTGTCCCTGGTGGTCATGAGCTGCCGCCTCTCTCCCGTGCACTCGGGTGGCCCATGTGACGTCTCTCACAGTGCGCCGGGCGGGGCGGTGTCGTCAAGGGTCGTGCCGCGGCCCCGCTGGACACCTGTCCAGCCACCCCGTAGCTTGTGTGACACCCCTCACAGACAGATTTCAAGGAGTGTCATGTCGGCTGACCAGCGGGTCACGTACTGCCGCATCTGTGAACCGATGTGCGGGTTGATCGCCACGGTCGAAGACGAACGCCTGGTGTCGTTACGTCCGGACCCCGACAACCCCCTGTCCCGAGGTCGGGCATGCCCGAAGGGCATCGCCTTCACCGACATCCAGAACGATCCCGACCGGGTGCTCAATCCGCTGCGCCGAACCGCCGCGGGCGCATTCGAGGAAGTCAGCTGGGACACCGCGCTCGACGACATTGCCGCCCGGCTCAACAAGGTGCTGGACGAACACGGCGGCGCCGCCGTGGGTCAGTACATCGGCAACCCGGCCGCCTTCGGGTATGCCGCCGGCATCTGGATGGGCCTGTTCGGCGACAGGATCGGGATGGGCCACCTCTACACCGCGGGCTCACAAGACATCAACAGCCGCTGGGTGGCCAGCAAGCTGCTGTACGGCGCGGCAAGCCAGATGCCCTTCCCGGACCTGCCGCGGACCGACTTCCTGCTGATGCTGGGCGCCAACCCCCTTGTCTCCCATGGCAGTGCCCTGCGTGCTCCGCGGATCAAGGACGACCTGGCCGATATCGTCAGACGCGGCGGCCGAGTGGTGGTGATCGACCCGCGGCGCACCGAGACAGCCAAATCCTATGAACATCTGGCGATCCGGCCCGATACCGACGCCTGGTTGCTGCTGTCGCTGCTGCACGTGGTGTTCGAGGAGAAGCTCGACAAGCCCCTGGCGGCGCAGCAGGCGCGCGGCGTCACCACGTTGCGGGAATTCAGCACGGATTTCAGCCCGGAAAGCACCGAGGCCTACACCGGGCTGCAAGCCCACGCGGTGCGCCAACTGGCCCGCGACTTCGCCGCCGCACCGACCGCGACCGCCTACGGCCGCACCGGCGCCTGCCTCGGTCACCACGGCACCTTGGTCAGCTTCCTGCTCGACGCGCTGACCGTGGTCACCGGAAACCTGGACCGGCCCGGCGGCAGCCTGATGTCGCACGCGGTCATCCCGCTCGAGGAGATGGGGGAGCGGGCCGGCAAGCTGAGCTACGCCACCAAGCACTCGCGAATCGGCGGATTCCCCGAGGTGTTCGGCGCCTTCCCCGCGGCCGTGATGGCCGACGAGATCACCACCGAGGGCGACGGGCAGCTGCGCGCGCTATTCGTGACCGCAGGTAACCCGGTCATGTCGGTGCCCAACAGCGCCGAGCTGGAAGCCGCCATCGGACAGTTGGATCTGCTTGTCTCACTGGACTTCTACGTCAACGAGACGAATCGGCACGCCGACTACATCCTGCCCAGCACCACGATGCTCGAACGCGACGATCTGCCGATCGTGTTCGCCTCGTGCAGCCCGTCGGTGTTCGTGCAGTCCACCGAGGCAGTGCTGGCGCCCTACGGCCAGGCCCGGCAGGAATGGCGGATCTACGACGAGCTGGCTCGCCGAATGGGATTGTCGCTGTTGGCAACCGGACCGATGCAACGGTTCAACCCGGTGCTGGCGTGGCTGGACCGGCGCGGGTTGCGGATGACTCCGCGCACCGTGATGTCGCTGCTCCTGCGGACCGGACGCTACGGCGACCGGTTCGGGCTGCGGCGCGGCGGGCTGAATCTGCGCCGGCTCGCCAAGTATCCGCACGGTTTGGTGCTGGCCAAGCACACCCCGACCGGTGTGCTGGCCGAGGTGGTCCGGCACGACGACGGCAAGGTGGACCTGGCGCCACCGGAGATCGTCGCCGAAGTGGGCCGGCTGCACTACCGCACGCCTGACCCGCAGTTCCCGCTGCTGGCGATCAGTCTGCGCGAGCTACGTTCGCAGAACAGCTGGATGCACAACAGCCCGACTTTGATGAAAGGCCAGCGGCGGCACCGAGTCCGGATCAATCCGGTCGACGCCGAGGCGGCGGGTATCGGTGACGGCGAGCAGGTCCGGATTATCTCCGCGCACGGGGCGATCGAAACCGAGGCGCTGGTGACCGACGAGATGGCACCCGGCACCATCGCCATCCCGCCGGGCTGGGGACACCGCGGCGGTTGGCAGCTGGCCAACGCGGCTGGGGGTGCCAACGTCAACGAACTCACCTCGAATCGTGTCGAGGACATCGAAGTGCTGGCCGGAATGTCAGTGCTCAACGGATTCGCGGTCCGGGTCGAGCCGGTGGCGAGTGTTCGCACTGGACAGGCGGAGGCCGTCGAAGAGGCGGTGGGACGCTGATCTGGTCCTTCGTGGAGCCGATGACGGGAATCGAACCCGCGTATTCAGCTTGGGAAGTCGATACGGCGGGTCTGCGGCTGTCTATGGCTATCCACGGCCGTCCGCGTGGTCGCCAAGACAGCATGGTTTGAGCTGCGCTTATGTGTCCACCGCTGTCCTCAAGTGTCCGCGGCTGTCTGCCTCTGTAAGCGCAGGGGCTTTCGTCGAGCTGTGACATTCTCGTGACAACGAGCGGTAGCGGCCAAGGCTGCAGCCCGGCCTCTCATCCCGACCGATCGCGCGCATTCCTGGCGGTCGATATTCGATATCGCTTACCGCTGCGATGCAATATTTTGCATGTATGGCGACCAGCTCACCGCCGACCTGGCCGGGCATAGGACGGCCGATTCAGCACGAAGAGCTCCCGGGGCACCTCTTCGATGCTGCTTCGCTTCACGCGCGGCGTGCGCTCGCCAACGCTTCGAGCGACCTCGCCCTCCTCGACCGAGCAACGTCTATCGGCGGGTCTCTCGAGTTGCTCGCGAAATCCGCTCTTGCTTACATGAATCCGCTGCTGTTGGCGGAAGATCGACAGTCGAAGCACCTCCTACTGCTTTCCGGCTTCGGCAATCTGTATCCCGAAAAGTTGAAGACACGGAGCGCAGCAGACTGCATGACGCTTCTTAATCAAGCTCACAAGTTCGACTACAACGCGGAGCGTGATGCCGCTGTATTCGACGTGCGGAACCTTGCGGTGCATCTCGGTTTCGTAGATCCGAGCAAGTTCGAGCCCGCCTTGAACATTATGGTCGCGTTGTCCGATCAGATCCTTGCGGTGATTACTTCGATCGAGCCTTCACTGGACCGAACCGCATACTGGGGCAGCGATTTCCTTCCGCAGGTAGACGAGCGCCTCAAGGTGCAAGCCGAGGTGCGGCGCCTGCAGCTCGAACAACTGAAGGCAGCCGCGCTGAACGAGATCGAACGCCTTCGCAGTCGCGGTGTGGACGACGATGTGCTGTCTGAATGGGCAGACCGTGAGCCGCCAGGCTACTTCGACGGAACCCAATACGATCGTGACGAGAGGTTCGTCCGTCGTGAGTGCCCAGTCTGCAAGTTTCGAGGGTGGCTGGAGTACACGATCAGTCGTGGTCACCCGCAGTACGAATATGACGACGACGACACACCCGGACAGCCGTACGTCGAAGTCGAGTCCGAGCCGCAGGAATTCACATGCGCTGTGTGCAATCTGCGGTTAGGGAGTGAGCTGCTCTACCTCGAAGACATGGGCGAGACGTTGTTTGACGTCGACGACGCATGGGACGAGGAGATCTCCGCAGCCGAGGAGGCAGCCGTCGACCGCTACTATGAGTCCTTGCGCGAAGACTAGTTTCTCAGCACCTTAAGCGTGATCGGCCGCCGACTGTGTGGCGTCTCCGCGCCCAGGGCGTCTTGCGGCCGACTCGATGCGCGCACCGCGTCTAGCGCCGCCGGTTGGCCGCGACAATGTGGCCCGTCGTCGCGAAAGTCGTCAGTATTGTTGGCCCTGCGATTCACAGGGTTGGGCCACGGGGAGTAGGTAACGGAGTGAGTGAGTTTAAGAGCGAGATCCGCGACGGCGAGATCGCCGCTCTAGAGGAGAAGGTGGCGAAGGACAATTACGGCAAGTACCTCAGCCGTTTAATCCTCAAGCGCGTGCGAGGGTTCACGGATCGCGAGGTTTCGTTCGACTTTCCCGTGACAGCCCTGGTTGGGCCGAACGGCGGCGGCAAGACGACCATCTTGGGTGCGGCGGGGTTGATCTACAAAGATGTGCCGCCGCGAAGGTTCTTTGCTAAGAGCGGGAAGTACGACAGCAGCATGAAGGACTGGACCGTCGAGTATCAGCTAATCGACAGGTCGATCAATCCCAAGCTTCGTGTCCCACGCACCGCAAGTTATTTGAAACTGAAGTGGAACCGCACAGCGGTCGAACGCGAAGTGCTGATCTTCGGCGTGGAGCGGACGGTGCCCGCGACCGAGCGACGCGAGCTGGTCAAAGCAGTGGGCGCCGCCTTCGCTGCGTACAGCGAGAAGACTTTGTCTCCCGTCGTGGCCGAGAATGTGGCACGCATTCTAGGGAAGCCCGTGGAAGGATTCCATCAGGTGTTTCTCGACCAAGCCGAACGAGTGAGTCTTTACGCCGGACAAACCAGCAAGGGCGACGAGTATTCGGAGTTCCATTTTGGTGCAGGCGAAGCCAGCGTGATCAGAATCGTAAGCGGTGTTGAAGGCGCCGCCGAGAACAGCCTCATTCTGATCGAGGAGATCGAGAACGGCTTACATCCTGTCGCAACCATTCGAATGGTGGAGTACCTGATAAACGTCGCGAAGCGCAAATCGTGCCAGGTTATCTTCACCACACACTCCAACGATGCGCTTGCACCCCTGCCCTCGAAAGCGATCTGGGCTTCCTACAACGGCGAGGTCCTGCAGGGGAAACTCGACATCGTGGCGCTGCGGACGATTACAGGTCAGATAGACGCCAGCCTCGCAATATTCGTCGAGGACGTCTACGCCGAGCACTTCTTGGCGACGGTGCTCCGATACTCGCGCGTTGAACTCTCGGCCGTCAAGATTCACCGAATGGGCGGAGCCGATCCGGCTAGGAAGGTCAATGAACAGCACAACCTCGATCCGACCTCGACGTTTCCCTCAATTTGCGTGTTGGATGGTGACCAGGGCGACACGCAAGACATTGACAAACGAATTTTCGTCCTCCCTGGTGACAGCCACCCCGAGCGTCACGTCCTAGATCGCGTTGTAAGTGTGCTCGACAAAGTGGCCGCATTGCTGACCGTCTCCATGCAATTGCCCCCGAGCCAGCAAGAGCGCGTCAAGGAAGTGATCACAGCCCGTGTGCTCTCAAATTACGACGTGCATGTCATTTTCGAGCAGATTGGAGCGGACCTCGACTTCACCGCTGGACAGACCGTTGCAACTGCTTTTCTGTCTGTCTGGGCCCAGGAGTTTCCCGACGAAGTAGCGGAACTAATAGCGCCATTCAAAGAACTACTACCAATGGTTCCCTGAATGGCGACAGGTTGGCGAAAGACATGCTCAGCCCTCTCAGGTCAATTCACGAGCGTTGAAACCCGCTTACATTCATCGCCGCCGCAGTCGTGCTCATTGAACTCGCCGCAGAATGGCTCATCGACGGGGGGCGGCAGACGGGTCGACCGGCAGGTGCCCGAACTCGGCGGACCACACCCGGCATGCTTCCTGATACCGCACGTACGCGGCGCGATGCCCGGCTTCCCACCCGCCACCGCGGCCGTCGCGTGCCGGCGCACCCCATCTGGCCCCGTCGTCCACCGCCAGCTCGGGCGGCAGGGGCGGCCGGTAATGCGCTGTCCTCGCGGCTTTCCGCTTCCTGAATGCCATTAGTGACCCCCGTTGTCTGGGTCGATGATGCCCTTCGGCAGGCCAAGGCTGGCGATCAGCTTCGCCAGGGCGAGCACCGGGGGCGAGATTCGAACGGATCGAACACCGTTTGCACTGGTGAGCGTGGAGCCGATGACGGGAATCGAACCCGCGTATTCAGCTTGGGAAGCTGATGTTCTGCCATTGAACTACATCGGCGTGTGCTGCTGACGAAGGATACCAACCCGTGGGCGGTCGCTGACCAGCCCTCGGATATACCGGCGCCGAGCACCGGCTCTAATTGACCCTCCCGCAAACCGCGTTGCGCACAGGCCAACATTTGCCGACACGCCGAAGAGCCTGCGGTCTGTTCGGCACTTTGCCGTTGACACTATCGACGGTGTCTCAGCATCGCGGGGGATTCTGGGGAGATTGGAACTACCTTGCGTTACCACCGCAGACGCGCGTCCGGGCGTCGTGATATCGCCAGAAGTCTCCCCGCCGTACTGCTCCGTCTCACCTTGGTCGTCGCCCTCGCGGCGGTGCCCTCGACGATGGCGCGAAACGTTGCCATCACCGATGTCGCGAGCATTCGCGCCCTGCCCAGCACACTCGGGTTCGCCGACTCGCAGATCTATCTGGCCACCCAGGCCGACACTGTCCAGGCGGTCCAGAAGTGGTCCGCCAACGGCGTCAACACCGTGCGCATCGGTATCCCGTGGGCTGGGGTGGAGGCAAAGCAGAACACCTTCGACTGGTCGAGTGCCGATCGGGTGGTGAACGCGGCCGCGGCGAAGGGCATGGCCATCATCTGCGTCATCACCTCAGCACCGCGGTGGGCGATGGCCTCGGGTTCTCTTCCTCCGCACGGCAGCCCGAAATCACCCGATCAGTACGGCGATTTCACCGCGAAAGTGGCACAACGCTACAAGGGCAAGATCGCGGCGTACGAGATCTGGAACGAGCCCAACGGCGTCCTGGGCTATTCACCGTCGCCGAACCCGACCGGCTACACCGCACTGCTCAAGGCCGCCTACCCCAAGATCAAGGCCGTCGATCCCGCGGCGATCGTCGTCGCCGGCGCCCTCGCCTCGGGAATGAGCTGGGGCTTCATGACCATCAACCCGGTCACGTTCGTGACCAACATGTACGCGGCAGGCGTTCGAAATTACTTCGACGCCTTGTCTTTTCACCCGTACAACTACGACTACAAGTTCTCCGAAGGTATGTACCAGGTGGACTCGCCCGTCGATCAACTGATCCGGATCCGCAACATCATGGTGAGCAACGGCGACGGCGCCAAGAAGATCTGGGCCACCGAATACGGACTGCCGACGAACCGCGTCACCGAGCAGAAGCAGGCCGCCTTCATCTCCGACATGATCGCCTCCTGGCGCCAGCTGCCTTACGTCGGACCGCTCATGATCTACAGCACCCGCGACCGTCAGTCGGGTGGCTCGAGCAATGAGGACACCTTCGGCGTCTACAAAACCGACTGGACCCCGAAGGCGGCACAGCAGGTCATCGCATCACCGCCGTCACCGGACCCGGTGTTCAACCGCTTCGCGAAATTCACCCACCCCGATCTGGGTGAGGTGCTCAGCCCGGTCTTCCACCCGACACCGACGATGTGGGCACAGGTACGCACCGCGAGCATGATCTGGGAGACCGCCGCCGGCCAATCGGTGTATTCGCCCGGACCGGTCGGCGTTCTCGCGCGGGCCCGCAAGGTCACGCCGGCGTCGTTGTTCGCCAACGGATATCAGGACTTCACCGGCACCACCCCGATCCGGATCTGGTACTCCCCGAACACCGGCGCGCACTGGGCCAGTAAAGGCCTCTACAGCGCGTGGGTACCGCAACTGGGGCTGGCGACCTCCGACGAGACCTGGGCGCTGGGCGGTACCAAGGTCGAATTCGAACACGGCCGCATCACCTGGGTGCCGTTCAAAGGGGCCAAGGTCACGCTGTCCTGATCTCCCACCCGACATCCACTGTTCAAGTCGCCAACTCTTGACTCAGTCCAGAAAAGGGCGTAACCATGCAAGGGTGACTTCGGCGCCTGACTATGCGGACCGGCTGCGCGCAGCCGACCTGCGTGTCACGCGGCCACGTCTGGCGGTCCTGGAGGCAGTCCAGTGCAACGCCCACGCCGATACCGAGACGATCTTCGCGGCCGTCCGATCGGCGCTCCCCGAGGTCTCCCGCCAAGCCGTCTACGACGTCCTCAACGCATTGACCGCCGTCGGCCTGGTGCGCCGCATCCAGCCGTCCGGCTCGGTCGCACGCTATGAATCCCGGGTCGGCGACAACCACCACCACGTGGTGTGCCGGTCGTGTGGCGTCATCGCCGATGTCGACTGCGCCGTCGGGGACGCTCCCTGCCTGACGCCGTTCGACAACGACGGTGCACTGGAAGGTTTCATCCTCGACGAAGCCGAGGTCATCTACTGGGGTCTGTGCCCGGATTGCTCGCCATCGCAGATGTCCCGATCACAACCGTGATCAGCCCAATTCACCACTCACGGAAGGAAACGCAGTGCCTGACGATCGCTCGATAGAAGACAGCCCGCCGATTGGAGAGGCGCAGACGGATCAGACCGAAGGCGGCTGCCCGGCCGGGTTCGGTCGCGTCAAGCCTCCCGTCGAGGGCGGCGGCAACCGTGACTGGTGGCCCAATCAGCTCAACCTGAAGATCCTGCAGAAGAACCCCGACGTCATCAACCCGCTCGATGACGACTTCGACTACACCTCCGCGGTGCAGACCCTCGATGTCGACGCCGTGCGCGCCGACATCGTCGAGGTCATGAAGGACTCCCAGGACTGGTGGCCCGCCGACTTCGGCCACTACGGCCCGTTCTTCATCCGGATGGCCTGGCACGCGGCAGGTACCTACCGGGTCAACGACGGCCGCGGTGGAGCCGGCGCCGGCATGCAGCGCTTCGCGCCGCTGAACAGCTGGCCCGACAACGCCAGCCTGGACAAGGCCCGTCGTCTGCTCTGGCCGGTCAAGAAGAAGTACGGCAAGAACCTCTCCTGGGCCGACCTGATCGTCTACGCCGGAAACGTGGCGCTGGAGGACATGGGTTTCCAGACCGCAGGCTTCGCCTTCGGTCGTGAGGATCGCTGGGAGCCCGAAGAGGACGTCTACTGGGGCCCCGAGCTGGAATGGCTCGACGACAAGCGCTACACCGGCAAGCGCGATCTGCAGAACCCGCTCGCCGCAGTCCAGATGGGCCTGATCTACGTCAATCCCGAAGGCCCCAACGGCAATCCGGATCCGCTGGCCTCGGCCATCGACATCCGCGAGACCTTCGGCCGGATGGCGATGAACGACATCGAGACCGCCGCGCTGATCGTCGGTGGCCACACCTTCGGTAAGACCCACGGCAACGGCGACGCCGAACTCGTCGGTCCCGAGCCCGAGGCCGCTCCGTTGGAGCAGCAGGGCCTGGGTTGGCACAACCCGCAGGGCACCGGTGTGGGCAAGGACGCCATCACCAGCGGCCTGGAGGTCATCTGGACCCACACCCCGACCAAGTGGGACAACAGCTTCCTGGAAATCCTGTACGGCAACGAGTGGGAGCTGTTCAAGAGCCCGGCCGGCGCCAACCAGTGGCGGCCCAAGGACGGCGGCTGGGCCAACTCGGTCCCGGAGGCCTTCGGCACCGGCAAGACCCACCCGTCGATGCTGACCTCGGATCTGGCCATGCGGTTCGACCCGATCTACGAGAAGATCACCCGCCGCTGGCTCGACCACCCCGAAGAGCTCGCCGAAGAGTTCGCCAAGGCGTGGTTCAAGCTGCTGCACCGCGATATGGGTCCCGTGGTCCGCTACCTCGGACCCGAGGTTCCGCAGCAGACCTGGCTGTGGCAGGACATCACCCCGGCCGGCAACCCGCTCAGCGATGCCGACGTCGAGACCCTCAAGGCCGCGCTGGCTGATTCGGGTCTGTCTGTGGCGCAGCTGGTTTCGACCGCGTGGAAGGCTGCCTCCTCGTTCCGTGGCAGCGACAAGCGCGGCGGCATCAACGGTGGCCGCATCCGCCTGCAGCCGCAGCTGGGCTGGGAGGTCAACGAGCCCGACGAGTTGGCACAGGTGATCCGCAAGCTCGAAGACATCCAGTCCTCGGCCGGTGTCAGCGTCTCGTTCGCCGACCTGGTGGCCCTGGCCGGTGTCGTCGGTGTGGAGAAGGCCGCCAAGGATGCGGGCTTCCCCGTCGAGGTTCCGTTCACCTCGGGCCGCGGTGACGCCACCCAGGAGCAGACCGACGTGGAGTCGTTCGCCTACCTGGAGCCCAACGCCGACGGTTTCCGCAACTACCTCGGTAAGGGCAGCCCGCTGCCCGCGGAGTTCCAGCTCGTCGACCGGGCGAACCTGCTCGGCCTGTCGGCTCCCGAGCTGACCGTCCTGGTGGGCGGTCTGCGGGTACTGGGCACCAACTTCGGTGGCACCAAGCACGGTGTGTTCACCGACAAGCCGGGTGCGCTGACGAACGACTTCTTCGTCAACCTGCTCGACATGGGCACCGAGTGGAAGCCGGCGCCTGCTGACGACGGCACCTACATCGGCACCGATCGTCGTACCGGCGCGCAGAAGTGGACCGGCACCCGTGTCGATCTGGTCTTCGGCTCGAACTCGCAGCTGCGGGCGCTGGCCGAGGTCTACGCCGAGGACGACTCGAAGGAGAAGTTCGTCAAGGACTTCGCCGCCGCGTTCGCCAAGGTGCTCGACGCCGACCGGTTCGATCTGGCCTGATCCGAACGTTCCACCGCAACGCCCCGCGAGCCATCCGGCTCGCGGGGCGTTGTGCGTGCGGCGGACGATACGCTCGGCGGGTGCTGCTATCCGATCGCGATATCAAGGCCGAGCTGGCGGCGGGCCGACTGGGTATCGACCCCTTCGAGGACTCCCTGGTGCAACCGTCGAGCGTCGACGTGCGCCTCGACAGCCTGTTCCGGGTCTTCAACAACACCCGCTACACCCATATCGACCCGGCTCAGCGCCAAGACGATCTGACCAGCCTGGTCGAACCGGCCGCCGGGGAACCTTTCGTGCTGCATCCCGGCGAGTTCGTCCTGGGCTCCACCCTGGAGGTGTGCAGCCTGCCCGACGATCTGGCCGGCCGGCTGGAGGGTAAGTCCTCGCTGGGCCGGTTGGGGCTGCTCACGCATTCCACCGCGGGGTTCATCGACCCGGGTTTCTCCGGGCACATCACCCTGGAGCTGTCGAATGTGGCCAACCTGCCGATAACGCTGTGGCCGGGCATGAAGATCGGCCAGCTGTGCCTGCTGCGCCTGACCAGTCCGGCCGAAAATCCTTATGGCAGCGCAAAAGTCGGGTCGAAATATCAGGGTCAGCGCGGGCCTACGCCGTCGAAGTCGTACCAGAACTTCCTGCGTTAGCGCCCGCCTCGCGCAGCTTCTCCACGTCGAGAACCTCGCCGCGGTTGATGCTTACCCAGTCCCTGCCGTCCAGGTAGGGCGTGATGC
This sequence comes from Mycobacterium sp., assembly GCA_016197405.1. Lineage (GTDB taxonomy): Bacteria > Actinomycetota > Actinomycetes > Mycobacteriales > Mycobacteriaceae > Mycobacterium. The sequence continues at coordinate 226,225 of JACPVR010000013.1, read as the reverse complement.
AGCGCCCGATCAGCGCAGCATCGGCGGCGGTCTTGGGCCGCTGCAACTCGTAGACATGCGGCAGCTGCGCCATCCCGGTCACCACCTGCCACAGCGTCAGGGCCGCCGCACCGGTCGGCGGATCGACCAGCACCGGACCGAACAGGCATTGGTCGCCGAAGAACAGCGTCGGCACCCCGTAGCCGCCGGCGTCGAGCACCCGCTGGTGGTCGGCGCGGACCTCGTCATGCGTCGTCGGGTCGGCCAGCGCCGCGTCCAGCGCGTCGTCGGGGGCGCCGATCTCGGCCAGCAGGCGCCGCGCCAGCACCGGATCGTGCGGTTTACCACCCAAGGTGTGCAGCTCGTTGCCGATCGCGGCATACCAGCGGTCGAGTAACTCCGGATCGATGCGGCGCAGCAGCGCACCGATGCGCATCAACGACCAGCCGTAGGACCAGTCGCGTTCCCAGGGGTGCTTCTTGCCCTCGGCCCGGTTGACCTCTTCGAGGCTGAAAAAACGCCAGTTCACGGTGATGCCGGTCTGGGCGCGGACGTCGCGGATCCAGAGCGCGGTCTGATAGGCGAACGGGCACATCGGGTCGAAATGAAAGTCCACGTGCGTACTCACCGATCCAGCGTCCCACTCGCGGGGTTGCACGTCCGCGTAATGTCGTAGCTACCGGGTCTCGGGGGGCCCAAGCCGCTTTGTGCAGATCGTGGTCTGCGTGGCCGCCGCCTCGGTAACACCGCTGGTAGGTGCGGCGATGTAGATATTGCGACTCGTATGCGTGGTGTGAGTGCCCGGACGAAACTAGAGAAGACAGCAAACATTCTGGGAGGGCCAGTGGAGATCGTACTTGGTGTGTCGATGACACCAACGACGGTCCGCATTGTGCTGGTCGAAGGCGAGAAAGCAGACGGCCCAACGGTCGACCACGACGTCTTCGACATAGCCGGAAACGGCGGCACGGCAACGGCGACCGAGCAAGTGGTTGCCGCCATTCTCGGCACCAGGGAGAGCGCCGCCGAAGGCGGGCACCGGCTCCTGGCCACCGGAGTGACATGGCGGGATCACGATGACGCCGCGCGGCTGCGCGACGCGCTCACCGCCCAGGGCATCGACGACGTCATGCTGGTGTCCGAACTGCACGCGGCGGGCGCGCTGGCACAAGCCGTCGGATCCGCTGTCGGCTACGAGCGCACCGCCCTGATGTTCCTCGAGCGCGACACCGCGACGTTGTCGGTGGTCGACACCGCGGACGGCTCGGTCGTCAAAGTCGAGCGTCGCGATCTGCATTCCGATGACGCCGTGGCCGAACTGTCGACCATGCTCGCCGGACTCGAAACCCTCCCGACGCCGCCGCAGGGTGTGTTCGTCGTCGGCTCCGGCGTGAACGTGGGAGCCATCAAGCTGCAGCTGGAGTCGGCGACCTCGTTGCCGGTCAGCGCCCCCGAGGAGCCCGAACTCGCACTGGCCCGCGGCGCCGCACTCGCCGGCGCCAAGGCCCCGGTCTTCGAGGCGTCCACGGTGGGCCTGGCGTATGCGCAGGCCGCCGACGAAGGCCCGACAGCCGGGTCGCCTTATGCCGACGGGGCGGCGGCGCTGGCCTACAGCGAGGTCGACCACGACGCCGAGACCGGCCTGGCCGGGATGGCCCTGGTCGCCGACGACGCCGCACTCGAGCCCGCCGCGCCGGAACGCAAACCGTTCCTGCTGGTCGGCAGCGCCCTGACCGGCATCTTCGTCGTCGGTGTTGCCGCACTGGTCATATCGCTTGCCGTCAGCATCCGACCCACCGTCGATCAGCGGCCCAGCCCGGCCGAAGGCATGATCGTGCCGACGCAGGCTCCTGCGCCGGAAGCGGCTGTGCCGCCCGCCCCGGCCACGCCGCTGGAGACCATCCCGGCGCCGGTACCGGTGGTGCAGCAGGCGCCCGCGCCGCAGCCCGAGGCTCCACCCCGCACGGTCTACGTCGACGCGCCGGCGGCTCCCGCGCCGGCTCCGCAAGCACCGGCACCGGCACCCGCGGCACCTGCCCCCGCACCGGCGCCCGTTCCGGCGGCACCCGCCCCGGTGGAGGCGCCGCCAGTCGTCGCGCCGGTCATCCCGGCGCCGGTGATCATGCTGCCGCAGCCGCAGTGGCCCGTCATCCGGATGCCGTGGGATCCGCCGAAGCAACAGCAGCAGAAGCCGACCCGGCAGTGGCCGCAATGGCCGGGGCAGCAGACACCCCAGCAGCAGACCCCGCCGCAGCAATGGCCGCAGCAGCCGTCCCTGCCGACGCAGACGGTGCAGCCCACCGTCCCGCCCGTCGTTCAGCAGCCGTCACCGGGTTCCGGCGGTGGTTACGGGTCCGGCTCCGGTGGTTACGGATCGGGTGGCTACGGGTCGGGTTCCGGTGGGTACGGGTCCGGCGGTTCGGGCTCGCATGGTTCCGGATCCGGTCCGGGTGGTTCCGGCAACGGTGGCTCCGGTGGTTCCGGCAACGACGACGGCATCTGGCCGTGGCCGTCGTTCGGCGGCAGGTAAACACCTCGTAGGAAGATGTAAACCTGCGTTGGGGCACCGATAAACGTAGGGACACTTTTCACCATCCCGCTGTCGTATCCTGCCGCTATGCGGTGCACCGTCTTCGGTACGGGTTATCTCGGCGCCACCCACGCCGTCGGTATGGCAGCGCTGGGCCATGACGTGCTCGGCGTGGACATCGACCCTGGAAAGATCGCCAAACTCGCCGCCGGTGACGTCCCGTTCTACGAACCCGGTCTGGCTGACATGCTCAGCGACAACATCGCCACCGGACGGCTGCGTTTCACCACCGACTACGACGAGGCCGCCGAATTCGCCGACGCGCATTTCCTCGGCGTGGGCACACCGCAGAAGAAGGGCGAGTACGCCGCCGACCTGCGCCACGTCTTCTCGGTGATCGACGAACTTGTGCCGCGGCTGCGGCGCGACGCCGTGATCATCGGCAAATCGACCGTCCCGGTGGGCACCGCGGCCGAGCTCGCGCAGCGGGCCCGTGAGCTGGCACCGGCAGGGGTCGACGTCGAGGTGGGGTGGAACCCGGAGTTCCTGCGTGAAGGTTTCGCCGTCCAGGACACCTTGCAGCCGGACCGCATCGTCCTTGGTGTGCAACGGGATTCGGTGCGGGTCGAAGGTGTCGTGCGGGAACTGTACGAAGCACTGCTGGCCCGCGACATCCCGTTCCTGCTGACCGACCTGCAGACCGCCGAGCTGGTCAAGGTGTCGGCGAATGCGTTTCTGGCGACCAAGATCTCGTTCATCAACGCGATCGCCGAGGTGTGCGAGGCCGCCGACGCCGATGTGGTGCTGCTGGCCGACGCGCTGGGCTACGACCCGCGTATCGGCCGCCGATTCCTCAACGCCGGACTGGGATTCGGCGGGGGATGCCTACCGAAGGACATCCGGGCTTTCATGGCGCGCGCCGGCGAACTCGGGGCCAGCCAGGCGATGACCTTCCTGCGGGAGGTTGACAGCATCAACATGCGCCGTCGCACCCGGATGGTCGAGCTCACCACGTCGGCATGCGGTGGCTCACTGCTGGGCGCCAACATCGGCGTGCTCGGGGCGGCGTTCAAACCCGAGTCCGATGACGTACGTGATTCGCCCGCACTCAACGTCGCGGGCATGCTGCAACTCAACGGTGCTGCCGTCAGCGTCTATGACCCTCAGGCGCTTGATAATTCGCGCAAGGTATTTCCCACGCTCAACTACTCGACGTCGGTGGTCGATGCCTGCGACCGGGCCGACGCGGTGCTGGTGCTCACCGAATGGCAGGAGTTCGTCGACCTCGATCCGCATGACCTGGCCGAGGTGGTCCGGTCCCGGGTGATCATCGACGGCCGCAACTGCCTCGATATCGCGCGCTGGCAGTCCGCCGGTTGGCAGGTGCATTGTCTGGGCAGGCTCGTACGCTGAACGCGTGGATTTCGCTGCGGAGTTTCTCGCCGAGAATCAGGCCTTTAGTGATCTGGTCCTGAGCGCGCCTCAGGACACCCCGGTGCCGAGCTGTCCCGGTTGGACGCTCAAACAGCTTTTACATCACATCGGTCGCGGACACCGCTGGGTGGCGCAGATCATCGTCGAGGGCACCGATGTCGATCCTGCGACGGTGGCCCACGGAAAGCCGCCCGAGGATCTCGACGCTGCCAGGCAGTGGCTGCTCGACGGCGGTCGGTTACTGGTCGACACCGCCGCGGATGCCGCCGACACACAGGCGTGGACCTTCGTGGGTCCGCAACCGGTGTCCTGGTGGTTACGGCGACGCCTGCACGAGACCCTCGTTCACCGGGCCGACGCGGCGATCGCGGTCGGCACCGAGTTCGTGGTGGCGCCCGCGCTGGCAGCGGACGCACTGAGCGAATGGCTCGACATCGTGTTCGGACTCGGGCGGGGTACCGGGGACCGGTCCCTGCACCTGCATGCGACCGACGACGGGCTCGGTGCCGCAGGGGAGTGGACGATCGCACACGGTGCCTGGACCCATGCCCACGGCAAGGGGGATGTGGCACTGCGTGGCCCTGCGACGGATCTGCTGCTGGCCGTCACCGGGCGCCGGGATATCGCCGACACCGCCGTCGAACTGTTCGGGGACGACGCGGTGTGGCGGACCTGGCTGGACAACGCGAAGTTCTGACGGGATAGGTTGCATGGCATGAGCACTTGGGTGAGTCGACGATGCGGTACGAGCGCCAGCGAGTACCGAGGAGGAGCGAACAAATGAGCACTTCCGAGATCGCCACCGCCCTCGCCTGGCTCGACGCACTCAACGCCAAGGATCTGGACACCCTGGTCGCGGTGTCCAGCGACGATATCGAGGTCGGCGACGCACACGGCGCCGGACAGGGCCTGGACGCGTTGCGAACGTGGGCGCAGAACTACTCCGGCGCGACGACCGCCGGCCGGCTCTACGTGCATGACGGTGTCGTGGTCGCGGAGCTGACCCGGCCCGACGGCAGCGCTGAGGCCGCGGCGTTCCGGGTGGTGCACGACCACGTCACCTCGGTCTTCCGGCACGATGATCTGCCCGCGGCACTCGCGGCCACCGATCTGACCGAAGAAGATCTCGACGCCTGATACCGGGCTGTTCAGGCTCGCCGCGGTGTGGCCAGGATCGCGGCGATGCCCGTGGTCAGCGGCACCGACAGCGCCAAGGCGATACCGCCGACCGCCGAGCGGGCGATCTCGATGGCCACGCTTTCACTGGTGAGTACATCGGCCAGGGACCGGTTCGCGACGCTGAACAACAGCAGCAGCGGTAGCGAGCTACCCGCGTAGGCCAGCACCAGGGTGTAGACAGTGCTGGCGATGTGGTCTCGGCCGACTCGCATGGCACCCACGAAAACTGCTCGGCGAGAAGCATCCTCGCCGACGGCGGCAAGTTCGAACACCGTCGAGGCCTGCGTGACGGTGACATCGTTGAGCACACCCAGTGAGCCGATGATGAAACCGGCCAGCAGCAGACCGGTGATCGATACATGGCCGAGATAGGCGGCGACCTCGTTGTTCTGATCCTCCGACAGTCCGGTCAGGTGCGCGAGTTCGATTGCCGCCCAGGACAGCCCGGCCGCCAGCAACAGCGATGTCAGCGTGCCCAGCAATGCCGCGCTGGTTCGCAGGCTCACACCGTGCGCCAGGTAGATCACCGCGTAGAGGATCGCCGCCGATGCGACCAGTGCCACCGGCACCGCGGGTGCGCCGTCTCGCAGTGCGGGCAGCAGAAAGACCACCAGCACCCCGAACGCCACGATGATGCCGACGATGGCCCGCAGGCCGCGCCAGCGCGCGACCGCCACGATCACCACCGCGAACGCGACAGCCAGGGCGACCAACGGCCAGGTGCGTTCGTAGTCGTAGAACGCATAGCTGGTGGCGCCTTGCGCGTCGACCTGCCTGCTGATCCGGACATGGTCGCCGGCAGCCAGGCTGGGTTGCCCTGGGCCCGGGGTGAATTCCAGCAGGGTGTCGGCACCCGAGTTGGGGCCGGAGTCGATGGTGACGACGTTCTGCACACACTGGCCGCTGCCCGGGACGCCGGGAGCCGGGCTCGCGGTGAGCACCTGACCCGATGACGGGCTACCGCAGTCGGCGAGCGTGCTGGACAGCACGTGTCCGGCTTCGGTGGTCACCGCCCCGCCGGAGGCGTTCTGAAACGGCAGCGGGATATCGGCTTTCTGCTGGCTGGGCCACAACAGCACCGCTGCCGCGACGACAGCCACACCGATGAGCGCGAGCAGGCCGACCACGATCTTGGCGGCCAACGGCCCCAGCGGTGACGGACCCGTCAGGGAATGGGAGTGCGAGTGTGCCACGGGGTGGAGGTTACTGGCGGTAGCTCACCAGGAAGTTGCCCAGCCGTTCGATGGCGTTGGCGAGGTCGCGAGCCCACGGCAGGGTGACGATGCGGAGGTGATCGGGTGCGGGCCAATTGAATCCGGTGCCCTGCGTGACGAGGATCTTCTCCTGCAGCAGCAGATCGAGAACCAGCTGCTCGTCGTCGGCGATGTCGTAGACCTCGGGATCCAGCCGAGGGAACGCATACAACGCGCCCCGCGGTTTGACGCATGAGACACCCGGGATGGCATTGAGCTGATTCCACGCCACATCGCGCTGCTCGAGCAGCCGTCCGCCGGGCAGCACCAGATCTTCGATGCTCTGATGCCCACCGAGCGCGACCTGAATGGCATGCTGCGCAGGCACATTCGGGCACAAACGCATATTGGCCAGCAGGCTGATGCCCTCGATGAAGCTGGTCGCGTGCTCCTTGGGGCCGGTGATGACGAGCCAGCCCGATCGGTAACCGGCCACCCGGTAGGCCTTGGACAGGCCGTTGAAGGTCAGCGTCAGCACATCGGGAGCCAGCGATGCCAGGCTGATGTGTTCGGCGTCGTCGTAGAGGATCTTGTCGTAGATCTCGTCGGCCAGCAGCAGCAGCTGGTGCTTGCGCGCCAATTCGACCATCTGGACCAGGATCTCGCGTGAGTACACCGCGCCGGTCGGATTGTTGGGGTTGATCACCACCAACGCCTTGGTGCGTTCGGTGATCTTGGATTCCAGGTCGGCGATATCGGGCTGCCAGCCTTGGGTCTCATCGCACAGGTAGTGCACGGGGGTGCCACCGGCCAGTGCCGTGGACGCCGTCCACAGCGGGTAATCGGGGGCCGGGATGAGCACCTGGTCGCCGTTGTCGAGCAAGGCCTGCAGGGTCATGGTGATCAGCTCGGACACACCGTTGCCGAGGTAGACGTCGTCGATATCGAAGCGGGGAAAGCCCGGTACCAACTCGTAGCGGGTGAACACCGCGCGACGGGCGCTGGCGATACCTTTGGAGTCCGAATATCCCTGCGCCTGGGGCAGGGCGGCGATCATGTCGCGCATGATGACGTCGGGCGCCTCGAAACCGAAGGGCGCGGGGTTGCCGATGTTCAGCTTGAGGATCCGGTGACCCTCGTTCTCCAGCCGGGCGGCGTGATCGTGGATGGGCCCACGGATCTCGTAGAGGACGTCTTGCAGCTTGCTCGACTGCGTGAAGACGCGCTGTCGGTCCGGATGGCCGGTCGCCTGCCACGGCAGCTGATGGGTAGACACGTCCAACAGTGTCCCACGGTTGTCCACGTGTTTTCCCTGACCGGCCTTCCCGCCGCAGGTGAACCGGGGTGCAGGTTGCATTTCGCATTCGAATTCACGACATGTCGGACACGATGTGAGTTTCCTGTGCTCGCTCCCGAATTTGCGCGCGGGCGGCTGTTAACTTGCTGAACACCACTGGTCGGAGGGCGTACGCAATGAAGCTGACAATCACCCGCATGCTGATGCCTGCGCTGGCGATGGCCGCGGCCGTGGGCCTGGCGGCCTCGGCATACGCCGATCCGCCGCTGCTCAACGGTGCCTATTCGGGCGGTGACGACGAAAACGTGTGGACCATAGCGACGAGCTGCGGCATCACCGGGTGCACGGGCACCGTCAGCAGCAATCAGGGTTGGTCGGTTCCGGCCACCTTCACCGACGGCCGGTGGAACTTCACCGTCACCAAGCCCGACGGTGTGATCTGCGACAACGGCAGCTATGCGCCCGCATACATCTCGTTGGCCGTCGACCCGGTGACGCTGGCCGGAACGATCTCCACTGACTCCAACTACGGCTGCCCGGGCGGCGATATCAGCCAGACCCCGTTCCAGCTCACGAAGGTCGGCTGAATCCCTAGGCGTAAGCCGCTGCGCGGTTGGTGAACTCGGTCCACTCGGCCTGGAAGTCGGCGGGGCTCAGCACCGTTTCGACGTGCGCGCCCACCGGGCCGAAGACATCGGGATCGAGAAGTGCGAGTGCGGCCGACTGGTCCCAGAACAGTGACCTTCCGCCGTACCCGGCCTGCTCCCAGGTATCGATCGCCCAGGTGTCGGAATCGTTGAGCAGCACCTGTTTGAGGGTGTTGGGCAGTCCCGCGGGCCCCAGTGCTCGCACCATCGCCAGCGTGGGACCGTAAACCGTTCCGACGCATTCAGGCTTGTTGGGCGTCTTGCCGCAGCTGTTCTTCGGGACGTCGACGAAGGTGTGGTCCAGGCCGGGTAGCTGATCGTGGAAAACCGCCAGGCAGGCCGGCAGGTCGTACTCGCAGTTGAAGGAGTAGTTACCCGGCTCGCTGGTCGGATCGCCCTCGGGCGGTCTGCCCATGATGACGACCCGGTTGATCTTGGCGCGGATGGCCGGGCCGTAGTGCTCGAATGAGCTGAACGCGCCGATCACCAGGACGTCGACCGAACTGCAGCCCGCGACGGCGTCGGTGACCTGCCGGACGTAGTCGTCCGGTACCGGTGTGGGCGGTAGTTCGGTGGGCAGGAAGTTGTTGAGCCGCCCCATTATCCGGCGGTAGTCGAGAACGTAACTGCCCAGCGACGAGGCAATCTCGCTCTCCGGCAGGTTGTTTCCCGCACCGACTATCACGGGGATGGGGCGTTGCGAAGGTTCGGCCAGCAGGCGGTTGACCACCGACGCCCCGATCGTCGGCACGGTGTATCCCTCGGTGGTGACGAGCGCAGCCACATGCCGCGTGCCGATGACCATGGGGATCGCCATCATGTCGTCGATATCGAAGTCGGTGTCGATGATGACGCAGGAACCCGGTGCCGCCGCAGGTTCGGCGGTCGCCGGCGCCGAGAAGGGCAGTGTCGACAGGGCCAGGAAGGGAAGTGTCATCGCACAGCGCGCGAGTCCGGTGAGTCTCATCAGCTGTCTCCTGGTCATGAGTCTGGGAAAGCTATTCGCCGTGGTCGCGAACCCTGGCGTCGAATGCTAGAGAATTTTGTTGGCGCGAGATGCGAATTAGCTTGCGACGATGCTCACCTTGGTTGCCGCCGGCGCGGAGGGATCTGGCTCACGCCCGGGCATGAAAGTGACGATGCACATAGTCGTCTAGAGGCACTAAATATTAGATTAGCTATTATTATGCGAACGTGGGTCGGGAAGCCTTTGACGGTGGTATTGCTCGTGCCGAAACGAACCTCGCCGATTACCTCGACGGCGAAGGCAACATCGTGATACCCGACGGTGTCACGCTCACCTCCCATCTGGATCGCAACACCAGCGAGCTCGGTCAGACGCCGGCCTATCGATTCCTGGACTACGGCCGGGAGCAGGACGGGCTGGCGGTGCAGCTGACGTGGACTGAGCTCGGCACGAGGGCGCGGGCCGTCGCCGGCCGACTTCAACAGGTGACCCAACCGGGGGATCGCGTGGCGATCCTGGCGCCCCAAGGCCTCGATTACGTGGTGGGTTTCTTTGCCGCCGTCCAAGCCGGATGCATTGCGGTACCGCTGTTCGCGCCCGAATTCGCCGGACAAACCGAGCGACTCGACGCGGTGATCGCCGATGCGACTCCGTCGGTGGTGTTGACGACGAGTGCAGCCGCGGAACCGATTACGTCATTCCTGCGCAAGCGTCCCAGCCGAAGCCGGCCGCGCATCATTGCGATCGATGCCGTCCCCGATACGGTCGGTGACATGTTCACCTCCGTGCGCGTGGGCACGGACGACATCGCCTACCTGCAGTACACATCCGGGTCGACGCGTACGCCGACCGGCGTTGAGATCAGCCACCGAGCCGTGTGTACCAACGTGTTGCAGATGATTCTCGCCGGCGGGCTCGACACCGACATCCGCAGCGTCAGTTGGCTGCCCCTGCATCACGATATGGGCCTGGTGATGATCATGTTTCCCGCACTGTGCGGGGGACACATCACGCTGATGTCGCCGCAGGCTTTCGTGCGGCGACCGCATCGGTGGATCAAGGCCCTCGCCGACGAAGGCGCCCATGGCCGAACCTTCGCGGCCGCACCCAACTTCGCCTTCGAACTTGCCGCGCAGCGGGGTCTGCCCGCCGCAGGCGAAACCCTCGACCTCAGTAACGTGGCCGGGCTGCTCAATGGATCTGAGCCGGTGACGCCGGCCGCAATCGACCAGTTCGTTACGGCGTTCGCTCCCTACGGTCTGGCGCGCAGCGCGATCAAACCCTCCTACGGTATGGCAGAAGCCACGTTGTCGGTGGCCAGTATTGCGCCGGATGCCGAACCGAGTGCTATCTACCTCGATCGCGAGCAGCTGGCGGTCAATCGCGCCGTGCCGGTCGAATTCGATGCTCCGAACGCAGTGGCGCACGTGTCCTGCGGTCAGATGGTGCGTAGCCAGTGGGGCGTAATCGTCGATTCCGTACATGGGGTGGAGTTGCCGGACGGCGAGGTCGGCGAGATCTGGTTGCACGGCAACAACATCGGCGGCGGCTACTGGGGTCGGGAATTCGAAACCGAGGTGACGTTTCGCAACAAACTCCAGCTACGTACGGAATACGGCAGCCATGCAGAGGGTGCCCCGGAGGACGGCCTCTGGTTGCGTACCGGTGATCTTGGGGTCTATCTCGACGGCGAGCTGTACATCGTCGGTCGTATCAAGGACGTCATCATCATCGATGGACGAAACCACTACCCCCAGGACATCGAGGCGACGGTCTCGGAATGTTCGCGGGTCGTCCGCTCTGGATACGTTGCGGCCTTCTCGGTACCAGCCGATGTTCTCCCACGCAGTACCGCACGCGACTCCGGCGATCGGTTGGTGATCGTCGCCGAACGCGCCGCCGGGGCCGGGCGCACCGACCACGCACCCGTGGTCGCCGCGATCACCGCGGCGGTGGCGCGCCGACACGGCGTTGCCGTCGCCGACGTGCGGATCGTGGCCGCAGGATCGATACAGCGCACCACCAGCGGCAAACTGGCCCGGCAGGCGTGTCGGGCCGACTATCTCGCCGAGCTGCCTTCCACCCTTGAGGCTCGCTGCTCACCTTGAGCGGGCGGCCATCGCCAGCTATCCGACGGATTCGTTGGCGAACGTGCATTCGTCCTGGAGGGTGTCGACCATTTCCGGGATCTCGACATTGACCCGGCGTAACGCCCGATAGGTCAGGTTCTGGGTGGAACGGCTGCCCAGTCCTTGCGCGAAACCCTCGTTGCGGTACTGGCTCATCTCGCGGTCGAGTTCGTCGAAACGGCCACAGTCGAAGCCCTGTGGTGTGGCGGTGTAGGCCCGCACGAGGTCGTTGTACTTGCCGACAAACTCCTTGGCGTCGGTCACCATCTGGGCGCGGTCGAAATTGTCGGGTTGGCGTACCGGCTCGACCACCCAGCGTCCCTCGGTGACCGAATACTGACCGATGCCGGGCCGCGGTTGATAGTTGGCCGAACGCCCGGCGTGGAACGTCACCTCCAGCGGTAATCCGTAGAAGGTGATCTGGCCTTCTTGCCGGTGTTCTATGTCGTTGTTGAGCAGGTGCATGAAGGGGGTGAGTTCCTCGTCGGTCATCCCCGGCTTGTGCACGAAGACATGTATCCCGACGTCGGATTTGTCGTCGTATTCGTAAGAAGCGTTGCTGCCGAACAGATCCACGGCATCGATGGTGAGCCCGTCGATTCTCGCCTCGGCGGCAATCCGGTTCACCACCCGTTGAATGGCCGCGCGCACCTCGGGTTTCATCGTGAGGCCGTTCCAGATCCGAGGGTCAAGCGTCGTCGGAAATGTGGTGATGGCGTCGACGGCGCTGCGGATCGCGGCATCGGAATCGTCGGCCAGCGGCGCGGCCGGAGGCGCTGGCGGCGCCTGCGGCGTCGTGCAGGCCGCAAGCGTGGTTGCTCCGACAATCGCGACAGCGATCCCGTGCAGTACCCGGCGACGTCGTGACACTGGCTCGCCTCCGGCATGGAGCGGGTGAAAACTGCACGTCTTTTGACGGACGCGTCAGTCTTATCACCTTCGGAGTGCCCGCACTCCGACAATGCCGCGCAACGATGCCGTTACGGTTGCCGGCGAATTACCGTTTGCCGGGCGGACGGGCGCCACGGGCGATGCCCAGGCCCTTGACCGGTGGCTCATCCTTCACCGGTGCCGATTCCTCGGCCGCCGGCGCAGGCTCAGCAGCCGGTTCCGGTGTGGGCTCCGGCGTCGGCTCGGCCGTGGGCGCGGGCGCCGCTGCCGGTGCCTTCTTGGCGCCGGGGCGGCGGGCACCCGAGGCGATACCCAGCCCGACGACGGGTGGCTCGGGCTTGGCCGGCTCCGCGGCCGCGGGCTCGGTGCTGGCCGGCTCGGTGCTGGCCGGCGCGGCGGGCGTGGCCTCGGCGGCCGGTGCCGCGGCGGTCTTCTTGGCGCCGGGACGCTTGGCTCCGCCGGCGATGCCGAGGCCCTTGACCGGTGCCGCGGGAGCTGCCGGTGCGGCCTCGGCGGCGGGTGCGGCTTCGGCGGCGGGAGCCGCGGCGGTCTTCTTGGCACCGGGACGCTTTGCTCCACCGGCCAGTCCGAGACCCTTGACCGGTGCCGCGGGTGCGGCGTCGGCGGCGGATGCGGCTTCGGCAGTCGGTGCAGCCGCGGTCTTCTTGGCGCCCGGGCGCTTGGCCGCACCGGCCATGCCCAGACCCTTGACCGGGGCGGCAGCCTTGGCAGGCTCGGCTGCCGGCGCTGCCGGCTCTTCGGTTGTCGGCTCCGCTTCGGGTTCGGCGGTGACGGTGGCTGCCTGCGTCTCGGCGCGAGCAGCGGCTCGCTTCTCGGATTCGGCTGCGGCAGTGCCCTTTTCGGGCAGCTTGACCGAGGACAGGTCCAGCGAGCCCAGCAGCAGCTGGGCCACGTCGAGCACCTCGACCTTTTCGATGTCGCGGGTCGCGGCCACATCGTCGACACCGTCGGTCATCATGACCCGGCAGAACGGGCAGCCGGTGGCGATCTTGGATGCGCCGGTGTCGATGGCCTCCTCGGTGCGCTCGACGTTGACGCGCTTGCCGATGTGCTCTTCCATCCACATCCGCGCGCCGCCCGCACCGCAGCACAGGCCGCGGTCGGCGTGGCGCGGCATCTCGGTCAGCTGGGCACCGGAGGCGCCGATCAGCTCACGCGGGGCGTCGTAGACCTTGTTGTGCCGCCCCAGATAGCAGGGGTCGTGGTAGGTGATGTCCTGAGAAACGGGGGATACCGCGACCAGCTTCTTGTCCCGGACCAGGCGGTTCAACAGCTGGGTGTGGTGCAGCACGGTGTAATTGGCGCCGGTCTGGCTGTATTCGCGGCCCAGGGTGTTGAAGCAGTGCGGGCAGGTGACCACGATCTTGCGGTCGACGGTCTCGACGCCTTCGAACAGTTCGTTGATGGTCTCGACGTTCTGGGCGGCGAGCTGCTGGAACAGGAACTCGTTGCCCGACCGCCGGGCCGAATCGCCGGTACAGGTCTCGCCATCGCCGAGCACCAGGTACTTCACGCCCGCGACGGCGAGCAGTTCGGCGACGGCCTTGGTGGTCTTCTTGGCGCGGTCCTCGTAGGCGCCGGCGCAGCCGACCCAGAACAGGTACTCGAAACCGTCGAACGAATCGACGTCCTTGCCGTAGACCGGGACGTCGAACTCGACCTCGTCGATCCAGTTGAGCCGGTCCTTGGCGTTCTGGCCCCAGGGGTTGCCCTTGTTCTCCAGATTCTTGAATAGCACGCCGAGCTCGGAGGGGAACTCCGACTCCATCAGCACCTGGTAGCGCCGCATGTCGACGATGTGGTCGATGTGCTCGATATCGACCGGGCACTGCTCGACGCAGGCACCGCAGGTGGTGCAGCTCCACAGCACGTCGGGGTCGATGACGCCGCCCTGTTCCAGCGTGCCGACCAGCGGGCGCAGCGCCTGCTCCGGGCCGGAGCCGGTGATGCGTTCGAAGCCCGACTCGGGGACGTGGTCGTGCTCGTCGTGCTTGGTCTCGATGAACCCGCCCTCGGACGAGACGAGCTCCTTGGCTTCGCCCTCACCGTCGGGGATCGCCTTGCCACCGATGATGTAGGGCGCCTTCGCGAACAGGTGATCGCGCAGGTTCATGATGACGAGCTTGGGAGACAACGGTTTTCCAGTGTTCCAGGCCGGGCACTGGGACTGGCAGCGACCGCACTCGGTACACGTGGTGAAGTCGAGGTAGCCCTTCCAGGTGAAGTCCTCGATCTTGCCGCGGCCCAGCACGGCGTCCTCGGCGGGATCTTCGAAGTCGATCGGCTTGCCCTGGTATTCCATGGGCAGCAGCGGGCCAAGACCGTCGGGCAGCCGCTTGAAGGTGACGTTGATCGGGGCCAGGCCGATGTGCAGGTGCTTGGAGTGCAGCACGATCAGCAGGAACGCCAGCATGACGCCGATGTGGCCCAGCAGCGCGACGGTCTCGATGACGTGGTTGGCGGTGTGGCCCAGCGGGTGTAGCACCGCGCCGATACCGTGTGACAGGAACGCGCCCCAGCCGTAGGGGAAGTCCTCACCCAGGTTGTTGACAGCGGCACCGCGGAAGATCGCGTAGGTGAGGATGACCAGGAAGATCATGAAGAGGATTTCCCAGGCGCCGCCGGTGTGCGAGCCGTAGAACCGCGACGAGCGGCCATGCGTCTTGGGCTCGGAGCGCAGCCGGATGATCGCGAAGACGATGATGCCAAGGAGCACGGCGACGGCGAAGAAGTCCTGCAGGAAGCCCAGCGCGTCCCAGCGGCCCACGATCGGGATGTGGAACTCCGGGTTGAACAGCACGCCGTAGGCCTCTAGGTACACCGAGGCGAGGATGAAGAAGCCCCACATGGTGAAGAAGTGCGCGATACCCGGGATCGACCACTTGAGCAGCTTGGTCTGGGCAAAGACCTCTTTGAACTGGTTCAGGAACCGGTCGGCGAGGTGATCCTTGCGCCCGCTCTCGTCGCTGACCGGCTGACCGGAGCGGATGAGGTTGGTCAGGAAGAGAACGCGCTTGGCGGCAAAGCCGAGAACGATCGCCGTGGCGGCCAGGCCCAGCCCCAGCCTGATCCACTCCAGAGTGCCCACGACGTGCCTCCATTTCGTAGTTACCCACAGGTAACTTAGAGCTTGTTACTGACCAGTAACTAAACGACGATTCTGCTCATAGTTACATTTGGTCCAGTAACGCCGCTACCGAGGCTTACCTAACTTGCTGCGGAAAGTGGCACAGGTCTCACCCGCACGCACCGCTCTGGTCAGCCCGGCGGGGCCACCATGGCGCGCAACATCGACAACATTTCCGAGCGTGACTCCGCCCCGATTCGACGGCGTATCCGGGCCACGTGGTGCTCGACGGTCTTGGCCGAGATGAACAACTGCGCGCCGATATCGCGGTACGGCATGCCCAATAACAGCAACTCGGCAACCTCGCGTTCCCGTTCGGACAACACCGAACGCGACGGACTCTGCGGCGCAGGCGAGGCCACCGGGCCGGTGCCCGAATCGAGACCGTCCGGACCACCCGCCAGGACAGCGGGGTCGGTGTCGTCGCTGACCAGTTTGAGATCGCGGGCGATTTGCAGCATCGCACCGGCGACCCGGGAATCCGGCGCCTGTAGCGCAGCCTGGCCGGCCAGCCGGGTGCCATCCCAGGTCAACCCGAACTGGGCCAGCGTTCGCGCGGCCGCGGCGACCTCGTCGAGATCGACCTGGCGTGCCAGAACCCGCAGCCAGGCCCGCCCCGCCCCGGCGAGGGCGGCAGCGAAACCACTGGAACCGGCTGCGGCGGTCAGCGCCTGGCCGTGCGGCGCCATCGACTCCGGTGAGCTGGCCAGGATCGCCGCGTGCACACCGGCCCAATGCAAGGGCAGTGACCACGACGGCGGGTCACCCAGCGCGGCCAGCAGGCCGAACGCCTGATCCAGCTGATGCGACAGCCGATCGGTCTGGCGGAGGCGGGCCGCGGCCACCCACAGCTCGCCCAGCGGAAGCAGCGAGAACAGGTCCACCGAATACTCGGCCAGCACCTCCATCGCGCCGAACCAGTGCCGCTGTAATGCGCCGGTGTCACCGGCTCGCCGCGCGATCCCGGCCTGCAACGCGGTCGCCCACAGCGCATCCCGGCGGTGCAACGTCGCGGCAGGTAACGCCGCCACGTCGGCGCCCGCGGCCGCGAGCTGACCGTCCTGCATCTTGGCCCAGGCCAACAACAGCCGATGCCGGTGGCCGAATACCGGGTCTGGCTCGGCGGCCGCCCTGGCGATCACGCTGCGGGCCCGGACCGGGTCGCCGGCGTGCAGCGCCGCCAAGGTCAGCAGAGCCGCGGCGGTGTCCGGCATGGCCTCAGCGCTGCGGCCGGGCCGGCCGATGGCCTGTCCCAGCCGGGCCACCGCGACGGGGTAGGGCGCGTCCAGCGTGAGCAGCAGCCCCTCGGACAGGCTGCGTGCCGCGCGCGCCGACGACGTCGGCGGACCGCCACCGGGCGCGGCCGCGAACGTGCGCGCCAGGGCCACATCGCCGACGGCCACCGACACGATGGTCCCCGCGGTGGCGACCATCTCGTCGTGATCCCCTTCGGTCCCACGGCCCAGCCAGCCGAACAGTTCGGCGGCCTGGGCGGCCTTGCCGTCATGGGCGGCCACACTCGCCGCGATCCGTACGGCGGCGCCGCGCACCGCCGGGTCGCCGGTTTCGAGGAGCTCGTCGGTCAGCGCGGTGGCGTCAGCGCAGTCACCGCGCCAGGCGCTGGCGTCGGCAAGCCGCACCAGCAGCGGACGGATACCGCCGTCCCGGCGCCCGCGCGCGTCGACCGCCGCGCGTAACAACCGAACCGAGTCGGTCCCGCCGGCGGCGCGCTCTTCCAGGATCGCGGCCAGCTGCGGGTCGGAGAATCCGTGCTCGGCCAGTGTGACCGCGAGATCCGTTGACAGCGTTGAATTCTCGGTCTGGGTGCGCAGCAGCGCGGATTCGATCTCCCGATGCCGGGCGGCGCCGAGCAGCTGCGCGACCGCACGGTGCACCGCCATGCCGAAGCCGTCGCGGTGCGCCGCGTCCAGCAGGCCCGTGGCATAACCGGCATCGGCCAGCACGCGGGCCGTTTCGGCATCGGTGCCCAGCACGGCGGCGATATCGGCAGGACCCAGCGCCGGGCTCAACGACATGATGAGCAACGTGGCCTGCTCGGGCTCATCGAGTCTGCGCAGCCGATCCACCAGCGCGGCGTGCGCGCCGCCCGGGGCCGCGCGCGCCGCCTCCACCAGTAGCGGCAGTCCGCCGGTCTCGGCCAGCAGCGCCGCGAGCGCGGGCCGGTCCAGACCCGGCAGCCGACGGCTCAGCTCGGCAAGAGTCCAGGCACCCAGCCGCACCCGCGGGTTCTCGCGGTCCAGCACCGCCATCAGCGCACGCAAGCCGGCATCGTGCTCGCGCGGTTCGGCGGCCACGATCACCGTGGCCGATCGGGACGTTGCGAGATCGGTCAGCACGCCCAGCTGCGTCTCGGTGAGCTGATGCGCGTCGTCGACGACCACCGCGGCGGCACCGGGTTCGGGAGCCCCGAGGACATCGACGCCCGCGCCGCGCAGCAGATCGCGTGCCGTGGCCAGCATCGTCGACTTGCCGACGCCGACACCCCCGACGATCAGCAATTTCACCGGCGTCGTCGGATCGGACGCAAGCGCGTTGAGGGCCGCGGGGACCTCGGTCACCGCAGCGTCAGCCGATCACCGTCGTGGCAGGTGCTTCCGGTACGTCCTCGACCGTCGGTGTCACCGGTGCCGCCGAGGTGGTGGGCGGTGGCGCCTGGGTCGTGGTGGGCGGCGGCTGGGTCGTCGTCGGCGGCTTGGTCGTGGTCGGCTGCGTGGTGGTGGGCTGCGTCGTTGTCGTCGTGGGGGTCGTCGTCGTGGTGGTCGGCGTTGTCGTCGTGGTTGTGGTGGTGGTCGTCGTCGTTGTGGTTGTCGTGGTGGTCGGCGACGTCGTCGTTGTCGTTGTGGTCACCGGCGGCGGTGGGGGAGGCACCAGAGAGGTGGTGACCACACCGTTGGTGTCGGTGATCGTCACCGTCGAGCTGGTCTGCGGCACTTCCGTTGACTGCTGGCCGGATTCGGTGGGCAGCGTCGTTGTTTCGGTGACGGGACCGGACTCGCCGGTGCTCGACGTCAGCGTGTAACCCAACCCGCCGACGGCGAGCAGGGCCGCGGCGGCCGCCGCGCCGAAGAGCACCGGTGGCCGCTTGTACCAGGGCAGTGGTGCCGGTTCGGCGTCGAAGACGTCGTCATCGCGTTCGAATTCAACCGGTGGCCGGGCAACGGTGCCCTGAGTGGGTTCGAAGGTGTAGTCCTCGCCGGAGTACGGCACCGGTTCGGCACCGGGTTCGTCGTCCTGCGACCAGGCCAGCGCACGGTAGGTCGCCGACGGTGAGCCGTCGCTGGCCGACTGGGCGGCAGCCGCACCCGCGGCACCGGCAGCCCACGCCGCCGTGGACAGTCCCGTCGGCGCATCTGCGGCCGGGGCCAGTCCGGTTGGGGCCATACCGGTTTCGTCACCCGCGGCCCCGCCGACCGGTCCCCGCTCGGCCAGCACCGCGGCGCCGACGGCGGCCGCCGATCCCGGGTCGGGCATCGTCACCACCGGGACGCGCAACTGCTCGGAGAGCTGCTGGGTGATCAGCGGTATCACCGCGCCACCGCCCACGGTCGCCACCGCGGACAGGTTGGCGATCGGAATCCTGTTGCGCTCCAGGGTGTCTGCGAGCGCGTCCAGGAAGCCCGCCAGCGGTTCGGCGATGACGGCTTCCAGTTCGGCACGAGTGAACCGCACATCGGAGGTGACACCGGGCAGTTCAGCGGGGATGACCGTCGCGGTCTCGGCGGACAGCCGTTCCTTGGCGGCTCGGCATTCGCCGCGCAGCCGCGTCAGCGAGCCGACGGCCGCGGTGCCCGCCGTCTCCGCGCTGCCGGCATCGGAGATACCGGAGAGCACCTGGGACAGGATCGCCTGATCGATCTGCTCGCCGGAGAAATCGCCGTAGCGCAGCACCTCACCGACGGGTTGCAGGCCGGCGCCCGCATCGGCCAGCGCGATGGTGGTGCCGTTACCGCCGAAATCGCACAGTGCGACGACGCCGGTGGCAGGTAGTCCCGGCCCGGCTTGTAACGCGGCCAGGGACGCGGCGGCATCGGAGACCAAGTCGGGTGCGGTGCCCCCGGCCTGCAGACCGGGCTTGGCGCGCAGCGCCCCGCGCAGGGCACCGACAGCGGCCGGCCCCCAGTGGGCGGGCACGGCGATGGCGATGCGCTCGGCAGGATCGGCGGCGCTGCTCAGCGTGCCTGCCAGGACGTCGAGGGCTTCCGCGGTGAGCACATCACCGCGGTGCGACGAGCCGTCCTGGGCGACCAGCGGAATGGGATCGCCGACGCGCTCGACGAAACCCCACATCACCACACCGTGTTCGGTGAGGGCGGGGTTCTCGCTGGGCAGCCCGACCTCGGGTGGCCGGTGGTCGAAAAGTGTCAGTACCGATCGGCGCCGTACGGCCGGCCTACCGGTGCGCGCGGCCACGAGGTTGGTCGAGCCGATCGACAACCCCAGTGTGTCGGTCATACCGGTAACCCCTTGTCGCGTCGGTGCTGTCTGTCATTCGGGTCGATCGCCGCGTTCACCATATCGGCTGGCGGTGCCGCTGCCCGGCACGCCGGGCCGTCGACCCCCTAAGCGCCGCGATCCCCTAACGGCGATACCCCTAATGGCTCTCGGCGGGCTGTGGGTTGCGCACCGATCCGGTGTCGGTCCCCGCTGGATAGCATTGGCCATCGAATGATGTGCAGTCTGCATATCGTCGCCCGGGGAGAAAGCGTGACATGGCAAACGAGCTGCTCGACTTCGTGATGTCGCTGGTGCGCGACCCCGATGCCGCTGCCCACTATGCCGCCAACCCCGCCCAGGCGCTCGCCGATGCCCACCTGACCGGTGTGACCAGCGCCGATGTCAACAATCTCCTCCCGATGGTCTCGGACTCGCTGTCCATGGGCGCACCGGCGACAGACGCGGCCACCGCCGGTGACGGCAACGTGTGGACCAGTGGCGCGGCGACGGCGGCGTTCGATGCCTTCACCCCGCACGACACCGCGACGGCCCATTCGTGGTCCGGTGTGATCGATGCGCCGCACACCGCGGTTGCCGACTCGGCCGGTGTCACACCGGCTTCCTCCGACCTGGACCCGTTCGCGGGCTACGACGCATCGTCGCAGTTCAGCACAGATGCGTCGACGGATTCCGGGGCTACCGATGGTGGCGTGGGAACCGATGATCCGGCGGTCTGGGCCGACTGGCATCACCCGGTCGCCGATTCCCATGACGTCGATGGCGGTCATCCGGGGTTCGATCACGGGCAGCCCGGCTTCTAATTCCGGCAGACCCCCTTTTTTTGACGCTCTGAGCTGGTAAAACGCTGCCATTTTGGGGTGTTCCCCGAATGGGACAGGTCTGCCCCCAGTAACCCCCTAATCCCCTAACGATCCTCCCGAGTAAACCCCCAAGGGCCAGCCCCTAAGGATGGGTTTGCACCCCGTTTCCGGGGGCGTCGCGGGTCCATAAGTTGTATTTCAGAACGCCGGACAGGCCGGCGAAGATTCGAAGCAAAGGAACTCCCATGATCAACATCATCGACTGGATCCTCGACCTGTTCCGCAGCGAAGACGCCGCCCGGGCATTCGTCGCCGCACCCGATGCGACGCTGCGCGCCGCCGGTCTCGCCGGTGTCAATGCCGCCCAGATGTCCTCGGTCGCGGCCACCGCGGTCCCCGGCCTGGTGCTCGGTGACGGCGACCCGGTCGTCGGCCTGCAGCGCGCGGTGTCCAACCACTACGGCTTCGCCCCGGCCACCGAGTCCAGCTACCAGTCCAACTTCGCCTCCCCGACCTACGCGCCGTCGGCGAACTTCGCTCCGGAGACCAACGCCGACCTGCTCAGCCACAACGACACCTCGCTGCTGAGCCCCGACCAGGCGGCCGGCGCCAACGCGCAGCAGGGCGCGCTCAACTTCGGTTTCGGCGACATCATCCTCGGCGGCAGCAAGACCACCACCAACACCACCGCCAACGGTGACGGCGCCGTCGCGGTCGGCGGCAGCACCCACGGTGACATCGTCAGCGGTGACGGCGCGGTGCTGGGCAACGGCAACGAGGTCAACAACGGCGACGTGCTGGCAGGCACCGGCTCCAATGTGGCCATCGGACACAGCACCGTCGATGACAACGGAACCACCGCGACCGGCGGCAGCTCGGTCATCTCCGGCAACAGCGGCACCGTCCTGCACGATGTCGACGCCAGCGGCGGCAACGGTGGTGGCGCCAGTGCCGGCAGCGGCGGCGGCCTGATCGGTATCGGCGGCAGCCACTCCGAGGGCGGCAATGCAGGCGGCGGCGGCATCGTCATCAACGACATGTCCTCGACCTCCAACAGCGGCAACACGGTGGATTCCTCGGTGCACGCCCAGACCGAAACCCACAGCAGCACAGCGACATCGGTCGCCGACAACTCCGACAGCTCGGTGCACCAGAGCTACGCGACCGAGGAGACCACCGTCACCGACAACTCGTCGCAGCACAGCGCCTCGCTGTTCGACAACTCACACGACACGTCGCTGACCAACTCCGCGCTCGACAACAGCCACGACCTGAGCCTGGCCTCGGCCAACCACGGGCTGTTCTGACCCGAATGACGAAACGGCGGGGACCTGGACGGTCCCCGCCGTTTCTGCGCCTACCGTGGACGAGACAGATAGGACCCGCCAGTGACGCAACCGGAGGACCCCCGCCGGGTCAAGGTGATCGTCGAGCTGATCGATCACACCGGCCGGATCGCCGAACTCAACGAGCGCGGCGACCTCAAAGCGCGCCTCGACGTCGCGCGCGAACGCATCACCGACCCGCAGATCCGGGTGGTGATCGCCGGGCAGCTCAAACAGGGCAAGAGCCAACTGCTCAACGCCCTGCTGAACATGCCGGTGGCGCGCGTCGGAGACGACGAGACCACCGCGACGGTGACCGTGGTGAGCCACGGCGAACCGGCGTCGGCGCGCCTCGTCGTCGCCGCGGCCCCCGGGCAGGTTCCGGCGCAACCCGAAGTGATCGAGATCCCGATCGACGACATCCGCCACGACCTGCGCAACGCGCCACAGGCCCGCGGCCGCGAGGTGCTGCGAATCGAGGTCAGCGCACCCAGTCCGTTGCTGGCCGGCGGCCTGGCCTTCATCGACACTCCGGGGGTGGGCGGCCATGGCCAACCGCACCTGTCGGCGACGCTGGGCCTGCTGCCCGACGCCGACGCCATGCTGATGGTCAGCGACACCAGCCAGGAATTCACCGAGCCCGAGATGCGGTTCCTGCGTCAGGCCAACGAGATCTGCCCGGTGGGTGCCGTCATCGCCACCAAGACCGACCTCTACCCGTATTGGCGCCAGATCGTCGACACCAACACTGCGCATCTGCAGCGCGCCGGGCTGACCCTGCCGATGATCCCGGCCTCGTCGTTGTTGCGCAGCCATGCGGTGGCAAACGGTGACAAGGAACTCAACGAGGAGTCGAATTTCCCGGCGATCGTGAAGTTCCTCTCCGAGAAGGTGTTGTCGCGGGAGAACGATCGCGTCCGCGACCAGGTGATCGACGAAATCAGTGCGGCGGCAGAACATCTCACGCTCGCGGTGCGCTCCGAGCTGTCGGCGATCAACGACCCCGACGATGTCCGTCGGCTCACCGAAGACCTGCAACGGCGCAAGGAGGAGGCCGCCGAGGCCCTGCAGCACACCGCGTTGTGGCAGCAGGTGCTCAACGACGGCATCGCCGACCTGACCGCCGATGTCGACCACGACCTGCGGGCCCGGTTCCGCGCCATCACCGCGCACACCGAGGCTGTCATCGACGACTGCGATCCCACCCAGCACTGGGCCGAGATCGGCGCCGAGGTGGAGAACGCGGTGGCCACCGCGGTCGGTGACAACTTCGTCTGGGCCTACCAGCGGGCCGAGGCGCTGGCCGCCGAGGTGGCGCGCACGTTCGTCGAGGCCGGTCTGGACGCCATCCAGATGCCCGAGGTCAGCGCCAGGGAGATGGGCGCTGGCTTCTCGGGTCTGAAATCGCTGGCCCGGCTGGAATCCAAGCCCATCGGTGCCGGGCACAAAGCCATCACCAGCATGCGTGGCTCCTATGGTGGCGTGCTGATGTTCGGCATGCTGACCTCGGTCGCGGGCCTGGGCATGTTCAACCCGCTCTCGCTGGGCGCCGGCCTCCTGCTGGGCCGTAAGGCCTATCGCGAGGATATGGAGAACCGGATGCTGCGGGTGCGCAACGAAGCCAAGACCAATGTGCGCCGGTTCGTCGAAGACGTCTCCTTCGTCGTCGGCAAGGAGTCCCGCGACCGGCTCAAGATCATCCAGCGCCAACTGCGTGACCATTACCGTGAGATCGCCAACCAGACCACCCGCTCACTCAACGAGTCGTTGCAGGCTGCGGTCGCCGCCGCCCGGATGGAAGAGACCGAGCGCAACACCCGGGTGGCCGAACTGGAACGCCAGCTCAACATCCTGACCCAGGTCGCCGACAATGTCGCCAAGCTGCGAGCCTAGGGGCGCGGGATCCCGGTCCGGGTTTCGTTGAGCCGCGGGCGTTTTCGGGTTGTGGTCGGGGTGCTGTCCTCGGAGGATTCGGTGCTCGGCGACGAACTGGTGGTGGTGTCGGTCGACGATGTGGTCTCCGGGGGCAGACCGAAATCGCTGGTCGACAATGAGACGCTGGTGGGGAAGGAGGACGAGGTGTCCGAGGGTGTGATGATGAACGGCGTCTTGTCGCGGGTCTCGGTGGTCGTCGCCACGGTCGGCACGGTCGTCAGCACCGTCGTCTCCGAGCGGCCCCACTCGTCGGAGAACTGCACCACGGTGACCACCAGAGCCGCCACCAGGACGGCACCGGCACCGCCTGCGGTGAAGGTGGCCGCCCGGCTTCGGTACCAGGCCTGGTTGCCCGGTTCGTTGTGTGGCGCCACGGGCAATCAATCTAGACCTGCCCACGCCCGTACACTCGGCGAGCGATGAGCACGAGCGACCAGGTGCGCGCCATCCTGGAGGGCACCGTCCGCGCCTACCAGGGTGAGCCGGCCTTCCAGCACCGACCAGATATCTTCGCCGAACTGGACCGGATCGGCTGGCGGCTCAATCAGCCGATCCGCATCGCGCTCGCGGGTTCGCTCAAGGCGGGTAAATCCACGCTGGTCAACGCGCTGGTGGGAGAGACCATCGCGCCGACCGACGCGACCGAGGCGACCCGGATCGTGACGTGGTTCCGGCACGGCCCCACCCCGAAGGTGACCGCCAATCTCTACGGCGGTGCCCGGACCAATGTGCCGATCGCGCGCGACGCCGCGGGGCTGACCTTCGACCTGAGCGCGCTGCAGGCCGGTGCCGACGCCGCGTCGGTCGCCGACCTCGACGTCGAATGGCCGGCCGCCGAGCTGATCGACGCCACCATCATCGACACCCCCGGCACGTCGTCGCTGTCCCGCGATGTCTCCGAACGCACGCTGCGGCTGCTGGTGCCCGACGACGGCGTACCCCGGGTCGACGCCGTGGTGTTCCTGCTGCGCACCCTCAACGCCGCCGATATCGCCCTGCTCAAACAGATCGGCGAACTGGTCGGCGGATCGGCGGGTGCGCTCGGCGTCATCGGGGTGGCCTCGCGGGCCGACGAGATCGGCGCCGGCCGTATCGACGCCATGCTGTCGGCCAAAGATGTCGCGACGCGCTTCACCGCGGAGATGGACAAGACCGGGATCTGCCAGGCCGTCGTTCCGGTGGCCGGGCTGCTGGCACTGACAGCGCGCACCCTGCGCCAGAGCGAGTTCGTGGCGCTGCAGAAACTGGCCGATGTCGACGCCGCCGAGCTGAACAAGGCGATGCTGTCGGTGGACCGGTTCGTCCGGGAGGACAGTGCGCTGCCGGTCGACGCCGCGACCAGGGCCCGGCTGCTGGACCGGTTCGGCATGTTCGGAATCCGGATATCGATGGCGCTGCTGCGCGCGGGATCTGCAGGCGGAGTGACCGATTCGGCGTCACTGGCCGACGAACTCCTGGACCGCAGCGGGTTGGTGGCGCTGCGCGATGTCATCGACCAGCATTTCGCGCAGCGCTCCGAACTGCTCAAGGCGCACACCGCGCTGTTGTCGCTGCGGCGCTTCGTCGAGGTCAACCCGATCCGGGCCACGCCTTACATCATCGCCGACATCGAGCCGCTGCTGGCCGATACCCATGCCTTCGAAGAGCTTCGACTGCTGTCCCAGTTGCATTCGCGCCCAACGACATTGAACCCCGACGAGATGGCCTCACTGCGCCGCATCATCGGTGGGTCGGGTACGGACGCCGCCAGCAGGCTTGGGCTGACCGCCGAGGCACCCGATGACGGTCCGCGTGCGGCGTTCGCGGCGTCGCAGCGCTGGCGGCGCCGTGCCGAACACCCGCTCAACGATCCGTTCACCACCCGCGCGTGCCGGGCCGCGGTGCGCAGTGCCGAGGCGCTGGTCGCGCAGTTCGCCGCGCAGGGGCGCTAGCGAGTCGACGATGCCCCGAGGGACGAGGGGTTGAGGAGCGAGCGGTTCGGGTTTAGCGAGTCGACGATGCCCCGAGGGACGAGGGGTTGAGGAGCGAGCGATTCGGGCCTAGCGAGTCGGGATCAGCCCTGGGCGCCGGGCTCGGGACCGCCCGACGGCACCGTGGGCTGCTGCTGGGTCGGCGTCTTGGTCACCGTCTCGGTGACCGTGCTGGTGCTGGTGCTGGTGCTCGTACTCGTGCTGACCGACGGCGACGTGGTGGTCGTGGTCGTCGTGGTGCTGGGAGTCGTGGTTGTCGTCGTCGGGGTCTGCGACGTCGTGGTCGCGGTATCGGTGGGGGATTCGGTCACCGTCTCGGTGGAACCGGGCGCCGGGGCCGGGGCTTCGGAGCCGCCGGTCTGCTCCGATGTGCTCGTCGGCGCCGTGGTGCTGCTGGTGGTGTCGGTGGTGCTCGACTCGCCCCCGGCCAGGCTCACGACCGCGTAGATCACCAGGGCCACCAGGATGACGGCCAGCGCACCCAGGCTCACCAACGCGGCGGGTTTGCGGTACCAGGGCTGTTCGGGCGGCGGTGTCGGCACCTCACCCGACTGGGTGGGGTAGCCGTACTCAGGCTGCTGCGGGTACTCGCTGTAGGCCTGCTGCCCGCCCGTGCCACCGGTAGCACCGCTGTAATCGGCGTACTGGGTCGGTTCGCTGAAAAATTCGTCGTCCGGTTCTCCGTTACGCGCCACGGGTTCCGATAGTAACGCGGTTCAGTCCGAACCCAGCTGACCCACGACTCCGTCGGCGAACAATTCGAGGTGGTCCAGATCGCCCAGATCGAGCACCTGCAGATACACCCGCGTGACACCGGCCTCGGCGAATACGCCGAGTTTGTCGACGATCTGCGCAGGTGTTCCCACCAGCGGGGTGTTGGTGTGCAATTCGTCGACCTCACGGCCTATCGCGTCGGCGCGGCGGGCCACTTCGGCGTCGTCACGACCGGCGCACACCACGAAGCAGGCGGAGTAGGTCATATCGCCGGGCGCCCGGCCTGCCGCTTCCACCGCCGTCGCCACCCGGTCGAACTGCGTCTTGATGGCCTCCAGCGGCGCGAACGGCACGTTGAACTCACTGGCGAACTTGGCGGCCAGGGCCGGTGTCCGCTTGGCGCCGTGCCCGCCGATGATGATGGGCGGGTGCGGCCGCTGCGCGGGTTTGGGCAGCGCCGGTGAATCGGTGACGGTGTAGTGCGTGCCGGTGTAGTCGAAGGTTTCGCCGGCCGGTGTGGTCCACAACCCGGTCAGGATGTCGAGTTGCTCTTCGAGCCGGTCGAAGCGTTCGCGCAACGGCGGGAACGGGATGGCGTAGGCGGCGTGCTCCTTCTCGAACCAACCGGCACCGATGCCGAGATCGACACGGCCACCACTCATTTCGTCGACCTGTGCGACCGAGATGGCCAGCGGGCCGGGGAAGCGGAAGGTTGCCGAGGTGACCATGGTGCCCAGCCGGATGCGGCTGGTCTCGCGGGCCAGTGCCCCCAGGGTGATCCAGGAGTCGGTCGGACCGGGCAGTCCGTCACCGCTCATCGCGACGAAATGGTCTGATCGGAAGAAAGCCGAATACCCCAGCGACTCGGCTGCTGTCGCGACGGAGAGTTGGTCGGCGTAACTGGCGCCCTGCTGCGGTTCGACGAATACCCGGAAGTCCACTCGCGCCAGCCTAGTCAGTCAGAACGTCTGCACGCCCTCCACGGCGACGAACATCCCGTGATAGGTGCGGTCGTTGGTGAACCGGGTGCCGCTCGCATCGGCGAAGATGGTCCAGCCCACCGCGGAGTAGGTGCCGTAATCGATCGGCACGGTCGGGATATCGCCCAGGTTCCCGACGACCCAGCGCACCTCGCCGCCGGCGGTGACGTTGACGCCGTTGGCCTGCTCGCCGTCGATCTCGGGGGAGTTCTCGAACTCGGATTCACAGCCGACGGCGGTCTCGTTGATCTGGCAACGGGTCTTGCCGGACTTGGTCTCGATGTAGACGTAGCCCTGGTCGTTGGCGGGCAGGTTCTGGCCGCCGGGGGCCGCGCCGGTTGTGCCGGGGGCAGTCGGCGGTGCCGACGGGCTGGGCGCCGGGCTCGACACCGACGGCGACGACGTCGGGAAACTCGGTTCCGCAACGGTTCCGCAGCCTGGGCAGACGGCGTCACCGCCGGTCAGCTGGCTGCAACCCACGAGCGCGGCCGCGGCGATCGCCACGGTGCCGGCCGACGCCCATCTGATCATGGGGTTCAGGGTATCCATGCTGTTAAAGGAGTTAAACCTGTGGCCAGTGATGGTTATGAAGCTGTGGCCTGGGCTGCCGGCCCCGGGTGCAGCGTCGATGCTGAAACGTGGGCGTTGAGGCTGAAGCCTGGGCGGGATCGGGCGACGAATCCCGCCGACGCTTCAGTCTGAATCCGCGTGGCCCTCTCAGCCGCGCGGACTAAGTTCGAGCCATGGCGAACAACACCGGGCTGCTGCTCAATCCGATCACCTATGACCCGCAGCAATTCGACCCCGAGACCCGACGCCAACTGCGCGCGCTCATCGAATGGTTCGAGCTGCGCGGCAAGACCCGGCTGCTCGCCGACGACCTGGAGGCGGCCTGGGTCAGCGACTTCCTGGACTTCATCGCCCGCGAACGCATTTTCGCGACGTTCCTGACACCCTCGGAGTACGCCGACGGCGACCCGAACAAGCGCTGGGACACCTCGCGCAATGCCGCCCTCAGTGAAATCCTCGGCTTCTACGGTCTGGCCTACTGGTACGCCGAACAGGTCACCATCCTGGGCCTCGGACCGATCTGGCAGAGCAACAACAAGGAGGCGATGCAGCGCGCCGCCGATCAGCTCGAAGCCGGCGGGGTAATGGCATTCGGGCTGTCCGAACGCGAACACGGCGCCGACATCTACCACACCGACATGGTGCTGACGCCGTCGTCGGAGGACGGTATCGCGTTTCGGGCCTCGGGAGAGAAGTACTACATCGGCAACGGCAATGTGGCGGGCATGGTTTCGGTGTTCTCCCGGCGCGACGACATCGAGGGTGCCGACGGCTACGTGTGGTTCGTCGCCGACAGCGCGCACCCGAATTACGAGTTGATCGGCAACGTCGTGCACGGCCAGATGTACGTCAGCAATTTCCGGCTCAACGACTACCCGGTCCGCGAGGAGGACATCCTCGACACCGGCCCCGAGGCGTTCTCGGCGGCGCTCAACACCGTCAACGTCGGCAAGTTCAATCTGTGCAGCGGGTCGATCGGGATGTGCGAGCACGCCTTCTACGAGGCCATCACGCACGCCAACAATCGCATTCTCTACGGCAACCCGGTGACCGACTTCCCCCATGTGCGAGCCAGTTTCGTCGATGCCTACGCCCGGTTGATCGCGATGAAGCTGTTCAGCGACCGCGCCGTCGACTACTTCCGCAGTGCAGGTCCCGACGACCGCCGATACCTGCTGTTCAATCCCGTCACCAAGTCCAAGGTGACTTCGGAGGGCGAGACCGTCGTCACCCTGTTACAGGATGTGTTGGCCGCCAAGAGTTTCGAGAAGAACACCTACTTCGCCGAGGTGGCGCGGCTGATCGGCTGCCTGCCGCGGCTGGAGGGGACCGTGCACGTCAACGTCGCGCAGATCCTCAAGTTCATGCCGAACTACATGTTCAACCCGGCGACGTATCCGCAGATCGAAACCCGTGACGATCCGGCTGACGACGTGTTCTTCTGGAATCAGGGACCGGCCCGCGGTGCGTCCAAAGTCCAATTCGCCGACTGGAATCCGATATACGAACGGCATGCCGACATCCCGAACGTGGCCCGATTCCACGAGCAGGCACTGGCGCTCAAGGCGTTGTTGACCGATGCCGCTCCCGATGCCGACCAGCAGGCCGATCTGGATTTCGTCCTGGTCGTAGGGCATCTGTTCAGCCTGGTGGTCTACGGGCAACTGATCCTGGAGCAGGCCGACCTCATCGGACTGGACCGCGACCTGCTCGACCAGATCTTCGATTTCCAGATCCGGGACTTCTCCGCGCATGCGATCGCTCTGCATGGCAAGCCGAGCTCGACTGCAGCCCAACAGGACTGGGCGATCGCGGCGGTGCGCAAGCCGGTGGTGGACGCCGGTCGGTTCGGGCGGGTCTGGGAGCAGGTGCGAGCCTACGACGGTGCCTACGCGACGCGCCCGTAAGCGGGTTGCGGATCCACCGCGGTCGCCTTCGCGCACAACAGCGCGCTCAACGGGACGCTGAACAACAGCAACGCCATGGTGGGATCGTCGGCGGCGACGTCGGGAATGCGGGCGACCATACCGGCGGCCGCGGCGACCAGCAGCAGCTGTGCCGACACCGTCAGCACCACACCGCTGTGCCCGATCGCATCGTCGGCGGCCGGTGGCATCGCCCACAACAAGGCGAACAGGGCTGCCGCGACCGCGATGATCGGCGTCAGCGGGGTCGCCAGCACACTCGGCAACCACGCCGTACCGGCGACGATGAGCAGCGGAACCAGGATCAATCGGTTCGCCATCTCCGGTGATATCGCCGTCGGGCGTCCCAGCAGCCCGAAGACCGTTGCGACACAACCGATGAGGACCAGGCAGATCGCGACCTGAGTGGCCTTCGCCCAGAACAACACGGGCCAGTCGACCCCCAGCTGATGGCCGAAGACGCCGATATAGACCGGCACCAGGAACAGCAGGCCGATCCGGGCCACCGACTGCCCGATGCTGCCGCGCCACCTGGCTCGCACCGCAACCGGTACCAGTGCGGCCAGCCCGGCCCACGCGATGACGAATCCGAGTTCGCCCGGCACCGCGACGATGTCGTGCTGCGGACCGGTGATGGCACCGGCGACCAGGTTCACCGCCATCGCGACGGCGATGACGATCTGGGCGGACAGCGCGCTGATGCCGATCGCCAGCACGGTCGCCACATCGCCGCGCTGCAGCAGCGGGGCGGCAAACGACCGTTGCGTCATGTAGGTGATGGCGACCGCGACGAGGGCGGCATGCGGCCAGGTCCACGGGTCGCCGAGGCCCCAGTAGTCCTCCAGGAAGCCCGACGAGATCCCGCCGACACCGGAGACCTCCAGGGCGATCACACCGATCGCGGCGAGGCAGATGACGGCGGTGATCCGCCAGCCGCCGCGGTTGGCCGAGATCTGATGTGCCACGGCCGATCGGGCGTGCGCGGCCAGCGCGACACCGCCGGTGGCCATGGCGGCCACGAACGCCAGTGCGATGCCCGGGACGTAGGTCTGTGTCGAGATATCGGCGATGAGCATGTCGAGCAGCTCGCCCTCGGGTACCGGGGTGGCGGCGTGCAGCGCCAGACCGAACCGCAGATTGGCGTAGATCGCCGGTATCCACGGCACGGCGACCAGCGTTGCCAGCAGCAGCGCCGTCCACGGACCGGGGGCGCGGTGGCGTACGTGCAGAAACGTGATCACGAGCGCCGCGGCCGCCAGCCAGACGACGGCGGCCGGGATTGTCAGCCAGGACCGGTCGATCGCCAACGCCAGTACCGGGATCAGCGGCGTCGCGACGCCCGCGCACCAGACCAGCAGCGCATGATGTCGGGGCGAGCCCGGCTCGGTGGCGGTTATCAGGTAACCGACGGTTGCCGCGCCCGAACCGATGGCGATACCGCACAGCAGCGGCCAGGTCGGCGAGTAGTTGAACACCAGCTGGCCGTCGTAGAGGCTGCCCTGCACCGGTGTGAACAGACCCGGGACGAAACCGAACGCCAGCATGATCGCCGCGCCGATCCAGGTCAGGATGGCCAGCGCACGCAACGGCGGCGCGAGGTGACCTGGTCGGAGCCGGGCCGGCCGCTGCCGGGCGTCATCCCACAGCCGGCGCACCTGCTCGGATCTCGATTGCATGGCGGCATTATTACCGCCGCACCGATCGGCCTGGTTACTCAGCACCCACAACGTTGAGACTGACTCCTGGGTGAACCTCGGCCAAAAATCCCGCCCAGGCTTCAGCCTCGAATGCGCCGGCTCCCAAGGCTTAGCCGGGCTGGCCGTTGGCGCCGTTCTGGCCGGCGGCGGCCGAAGCCCCGTCGGCACCTGATCCGCCTGCGGCGCCGCCCGTCCCGCCGGTGCCCGAGGCGCCGCCGCTTCCACCGTCGGCCGCCAGACCCGGGGACCCGCCCTGCGCACCGCTACCAGCCGTCGGGAAGTCGGCGTTTCCGTTGCCGCCGTTACCGCCGCGGCCACCGGATCCGGCGTCTCCGCCCGTACCGCCTGCACCTCCGGTGCCGTTGGTTCCGCCGCTGGCGTCGCCGCCGGCACCACCCGTTCCGCCGGCACCACCAGTGGCTCCCGATCCGCCGGTGCCACCACTGCCGGCGGACAAGGTGTCGGTGGCCGCAGCGCCGCTTCCTCCGCTGCCGCCAGCACCCCCGGTTCCGCCGGCTCCGCCCAGCCCGCCGGTGCCACCGCTGCCGGTAGCCGACAGTGCTTTACCGCCGGCACCGCCGGTTCCGCCGGACCCGCCCACCGTGCCGGCGCCCGCACCGGCCGCGCTCTGCGACGGGCCGAACACCGACACCGTCGAATCGCTGCTGTTGGCGACGTACAGGTACTCACCGCTGGGGCTTACGGCCACTCCCATGGGTCCGTTGCCGGTGCTGATGGTGGTCACCTGATAGGTGGTGGTGTCGATGATCGACACCGTCGCGCTGTTGGTGTTGGCGACGTAGGCGTACTTGCCGTTCGGGCTGATCGCGATCCCATGCGGACCGTTGCCGACATTGACGACGGGCCCCTGATAGGTGAGCAGATCGGTCACCTGCACCGTTCCGCCGTTGCCGTTGTTGTTGTTGACGATGTAGAGGTACTTGCCGTCGGGGGTTACCGCCACTGCAACCGGGACGTTGCCGCCACTGGGAAGTGGATCCATGGCCTCACTGGTGGCTGTGTCGACCACTCCCACGTCTTCGCTTGCCTGGTTGGCGACGTAGACGTACTTGCCGTCCGGGGTGATCGCCAGACCGGCCGGGAAATAGCCATTGCTAGCGACGGGTGAGCCGACCTGGTAGGTGGCGGCGTCGATCACCGAAATCGAGGACGCTCCGTTGCCCACATAGATGTAGCTGCCGTCGGGACTGACCACCACGCCGTTGGGCCAGCCGCCGATGTCGATGGTGGTGACGTTGTTCGTGAAGGTATCCAACACCGCAAGGGCGCCCCCGGAATCGGGCACGTAGGAGCCATTGCCGGAGAGGGCGACGTAGATGTAGCGACCGTTCGGACTGACCGCCACTCCCGCCTGCATGACGCCGACGTTGACGCCGGTGACCTGCCCGGTGGCGGAGTTGATGACCCACAGGTCACCGCCTTGGGAGTCGTCGTTGGTGACGTAGACATACTGGCCGTTTGGGCTGATTGCCACACTGTTCGTGCTGTAGCCGACGCTGATCGTGCTGAGCGGGTTCGTCAGCGCCAATCCCGTCGACGCGCCGTTGATCCCGGCAGCGCCGGTACCACCGGCACCGCCGGCTCCGCCGACACCGCCGACACCACCGCTGCCGTACTGGGTGCCGCCCGTGCCCCCGGCGCCGCCCGTTCCGCCGGTTCCGCCGGCCGTGGTGGCGTCGCCTGCCGCGCCCGCGCCACCGGCTCCACCCGTGCCGCCGTTGCCGATGGCGCCGCCGGCTCCGCCGACTCCACCGGTGCCGCCGCCAGCGCCGGTAGTAGTCGGGCTGTAGCCTGCCCCGCCGGTGCCGCCATTGCCCACCAATCCGACAACTGCGGCTCCGGTAGCTCCGGCGAGGCCGCTGCTGCCCCCGGTGCCGGAACCCGCCGCACCACCTGCCCCGCCGGTGCCGGGAGTGCCCGGATCACCGCCGGTGCCGCCGGCCCCGCCGGTCGGGTGCGCCGAGTTGCCGACCGCCCCGGTACCACCATTTCCGGGGGTGCCCGCGCCGCCACCGGTTCCGCCCGCTCCGCCGCTACCTGCGGACCCGACGGCGGCGAACAGCAGTAGAACCCGACCGACGCCGGCGTCGCCGCCTGCCCCGCCTGCTCCACCCACGCCACCGTCGCCGCCTGCTCCGCCCACGCCGCCGGCGGAGACGGGTGTGGTCGCATCGGACCCGTCGATCCCGTGCCCGCCGGCTCCGCCGTGGCCGCCGGCTCCGCCGAT
Organism: Mycobacterium sp.; assembly: GCA_016197405.1. Taxonomy (GTDB): domain Bacteria; phylum Actinomycetota; class Actinomycetes; order Mycobacteriales; family Mycobacteriaceae; genus Mycobacterium. The sequence goes on along the minus strand of JACPVR010000013.1, from coordinate 192,191 downwards.
CCCACCGTTGCCGCCGCGGCCCACAATCCAACTGCCGTTTCCGCCGTCGCCACCCATACCGCCGACACCGCCTGCGCCGCCATCGGAGCCGGCCGCCCCCGCTACCTGGCCATCGGCTCCCACGGAACCGGCAGCCGCCGCGCCACCGTCACCGCCGGCGCCGCCATCACCCCACAGCGCGAAAACGCCGACGTCGCCGCCGATCCCACCGTTGCCGCCGATCCCACCGCCGCCAGCGGTGGCTGCCCCGCCGTCACCACCTGCGCCCGCGTTGCCCAGGAAGAGTCCACCGCCGCCACCGGACCCACCGTCACCTGCGACGCCGCCCGGCCCGTCGGCTGCCCCGCCGGCACCGCCGGCACCGCCTTTGCTGTTGATGGCCAGCACGCCGGCGTCACCGCCTGCTCCGCCTGCGCCTCCGCGTCCGCTGGCCGGTCCCGCACCGCCTGCTCCGCCCGCGCCGCCGGTGCCTGAAATCGACAGGGCCCCGGTGTCGCCGCCGCGGCCGCCGGCTCCGCCGGTGGTGCCCGGGGTCACGGCTGCGGCGCCGTTTCCGCCCGATCCGCCGTTCCCGGCGAAGAGTCCGCCATGTCCGCCGCGTCCGCCCGCGGTGCCGGGTGTGGTTGCTGCGCCGCCGTTTCCGCCGTCGCCGAACCAGCCGGCGGCTCCGCCGTTGCCGCCGTTGTAGCCGTTTCCGCCGTTGCCGAGGAGGCCGGCGCTGCCACCGTTGCAGGCGGTGGTGCCGGTGCAGGTGGTGGAGGTGTAGCTGTATCCGTTGCCGATGAGCAGTCCGGCGTTGGGGTGCTCGGCGGTGCCGTTGCCGACCAAGATGCGGAAGATGTCGCCGGGCTGCCATTGGGTGGCTGCGCGTGCGGTGCTGCCGACTGCTGTGGTGCTGGGCCCGATCAGGGCGGCGGTGGCTGCGACACCAGGATCGCCGGTTGTTGCGGGCTCGCGGTCAGTCCGGCTCGACGGGGTCAGCGCGACAGGCTGCGCGGCTTCGGATCTGGCCGAAGACTCTTCGGTGTCTTCGGTGTCTTCGGTGTGTGAGGTGGCGGTGTGTGAACCGTGGTGGTTTCCTGTTGTCGAACCGCTCACGGAACTCGTCGAGGTGTCTGATTCGTCGGTGGGGGAGTCGGTTGCCGGGTCCGGCTCGGCCGCGTCGGATTCCGAATCATCTTTTCCGTCAACCGATTTCGTGTCGGTCGTCGAATCCGTGTCTGGCGACGTGTCGGTGTCGGTGCTCGATGGTGAGGGTGTGTGGTCAGCGGGTGCGGACGAATTCGAAGATGTCGAGCCTGCAGAGCCCGCCGAGCCGGTGGTCCCGGTGGTATCGGCGAACGCGGTGGCCGGCATGGACGCGATGACCGCACCCACCCCCAACGCGACAGCCAGACCACCGACTCGTCCGATATAGCGGGCGTAGCCGGTACCTGGCTGCCTGCCATGCGAGGACGGCACCCGGGCAGAGGTGTCGGGGGTGTTGAGGTCTGCTGCTGGGCTCACCATGGGTCCTCGCGCGCCATTGCGCAGAGCCAACCCTCCGCGCCCGAACCCCTATAAATAGTGCACAGCAACCCCGATGTCTTGCGGAAGCGTCAATTTTTTTGTGTCTGTTCACGCCGGTGACGCCGCGTAGCCGGCGTTTGCCCACGTGATCGGTGATTTCGAGCTGTTCGGGGCGAGACGGGTTTGCTTGGCATGGCTTGCTCGGCTGCTTCTTCGGCACGCCCGTGCAGTCCGCTGTTCGCCACCGCGGGGGCGATATCGCACGATGTGCGCACCGAACCGATGTGCTGGGCGAAAGCCAAATGCGTCGGACTCATCTCCGTCAACGGCACATCGGTCGTGCCGGCCGCAAACCGCTCGGTAATTCTCTTGCGGGCCTGGGATTCAGCTCTGGTCGGTGCGTGTCAGCGGGTTGACCTTGGCCGGCGCCGTCACTGCACGGGCCCGGTCCTCGACGATGCTCAATGCCGAGCCAACATTCAGCACTCCACAACGTTGAGTGCGAGACCACCCTGCGAGGTCTCCTTGTACTTGTCCAGCATGTCGATCCCGGTGTCCCGCATGGTCTTTACCGCATCGTCCAACGACACCCGGTGCTGTCCGTCACCGCGCAGCGCCATGCGTGCTGCCGTGATGGCCTTGACGGCGGCGACGGCGTTGCGCTCGATGCACGGGATCTGCACCAGACCCCCGACCGGATCGCAGGTCAGTCCCAGGTTGTGCTCGATTCCGATCTCAGCGGCGTTCTCGACCTGCTCGGGTGTGCCACCGAGCACCTCTGCCAGCCCGGCGGCCGCCATGGCGCAGGCCGACCCGACCTCGCCCTGACAGCCGACCTCGGCGCCGCTGATGGAGGCGTTCTCCTTGATGATCGAACCGATGGCCGCTGCGGTGAGCAGGAACCGGACCACGCCGTCGTCGTCGGCACCCGCGACGAAATCGCGGTAGTAGTGCAGCACCGCAGGGATGATGCCCGCGGCGCCGTTGGTGGGTGCCGTCACGACCCGGCCGCCTGCGGCGTTCTGCTCGTTGACCGCCAGGGCGTAGGCGGCGACGTATTCCATGGCGCCGAACGGATCGGCCGCGGACGGAGCCGACAGTTGCGCCATCAGGTCCGCCGCCCGGCGACGGACATGCAGTCCGCCCGGCAGCACTCCCTCGGTGGAACAACCTTCGCGGACGCATTGACGCATCACCGACCAGATCCGCAGCAGTTCGTCGCGGACGAATGCCGGCGTATGGTGCGCCTCCTCGTTGGCACGGGCGATCTCGCTGATCGGTAGGCCGGTCCGCGTCGCGATATCCAGCAGATCCGCCCCGCTGCCGAACGGGTGGGGGATCTCCGCGCGTTCGGCGCTGTGCCCCGGTGCGGCGGGGCCGCCGTTCTCGTCGTCGGTGACGAATCCGCCTCCGATCGAGTAGTAGACCCGCTGGCTCAGAATCGTCCCGTCGGCGCTGGATGCGGTGAACCGCATGGCGTTGGAATGGGTGCCGATGCGCTTGCGCGGATACAGCACGACATCATCTCCGAGGCGGAAGCTGATGGAGTGTGTGCCCAGCAGTTGCAGCGAGTGGCCGTCGCGGACACCGGCCAGGATCGACTGGGCCCGCTGCGGGTCGACCTCCTCGGGGCGTTCCCCGAGGAGGCCGAGCACCAAGGCGGGAATGCTGCCGTGCCCTTCGCCGGTGGCGCCGAGCGAGCCGAACAGCTCGATCGCCACCCGGCAGGTCTGTTCCAGCAGTCCATCTTCGGCGAGCCTTTCGCCGAATCGGCGCGCAGCGATCATCGGACCCACGGTGTGTGAACTCGACGGTCCGATCCCGATCTTGAAGAGCTCAAAAACGCTGAAGGTCATCGATGGGCTCCTCGCCTGGCTGACAGCGCCGGGGCCTACCGAACCGCGGCAGCGGATCGACCCCGCAACACGTTGATGCCGAACACTATCGCCCCGATCGCCAACCAGACGGCACCACCGATCTTTGCCAGCGGGTCGGCGTTGACGAGCACGTAGCCGATGATCACCAGGCCGAACAACGGAACCACCAGATGCAGCAGGTAATTCTTGGATTTCTGGCGAACCAGGTAGTACCACGCGACCGATATGTGCAGCAGACAGAATCCGAACAGGGCGCCGAAGTTCACCAGTGACGAGATCAGGGCGATCTGTCCGACGAAGAACAGCACCAGCACGATGCTGAGCGCACTGACCACCAGGATGGCGCTCATCGGCACCTGCCGAGAGCTGATCTTGGACAGGAAGGACGGCAGCTGGCGGTCGCGGCTCATCGAATACAACAGCCGGCTGGTGGCGGCCTGGGCCGCCATCGCGTTGGCGAATCCGACCGCCAACACGTTGACGACGAAGAAGGCGTTCATCCATCCGGTGTTGGATGCGGCCTGTACGAGCAGGAAGAAGGCGTTGCCCACCTCGTCGTCGCCGAACGATTCCCGGCCGCCGGCGAGCAGGCTGGCCAGCCAGGTCTGCGTGACGAACAGCGTTGCCACCAGGAATAGCGCGATGAGCATGGCTTTACCGGCGGGGTTCTTCTTGCCGGTTGACTCCTCGGCCAGTGTCGAGATTCCGTCGAAGCCCAGGAAACTGAGCACCGCGATGGACAGCGCGCCGGCCAGCAGTGCGGCGCTGACGGCCCCGGAGTTCCAGATCGGCGTTGTGCCCCAACCGACATCGGGCAGGCTTTGGCCGTTGATGGCCCGCACGGCGATGACGACGAAGATCGCCACGAAGACCAGTTCGATGGCCAGGAAGACGCGGTTCACGATCTTCAGTGAGCTGATACCGAGAAGGTTGATGGCGGTGTTGACGACCACGAAGATGATGGCCCACAACCAGCGCGGTGTTCCCGGGAACAGCCCGACCATCGATTCCGCGGCGAACACGTAGAGCAGTGTGGGTACCAGCAGATAGTCCAGCAGGATGGCCCATCCGGCGAAAAATCCTGCGGCAGGGTGTATTCCACGTCCGACGTAGGAGAACACCGAGCCCGCGAGCGGGAACGATTTGGCCATCTGCGAATAGGCGACCGCGGTGAAGACCATGGCCACCAGCCCGATGAGGTAGACCAGCGGAACCATTCCGGCCGAACTGTTGTAGACGGTGCCGAATATGGTCCACGGCGCGATCGGCACCATGAAGACCAGGCCATAGACGACCAGATCCAGGGTGGAGATGGAACGTTTGAGTTCCTGCTTGTAGCCGAAGGATTCCAGCGTGCGCTGGCCTTCTCCGGTGGTGAGCGGTGCGGTGCTACTGACCATTGAGCAGTCCTGTCCGGGAAAGGGGTGAGGGGTCATACCCGGGCGGCGGCGGCCAGGTCGTGACTGTTGAGGAAGGCGGCGACGACGGCGCGGAACTCCTCGGGCTTCTCGAGATGGGTGCAGTGGCTGGACTGCGGGAACACATGGGAGGTGACGTCGGGAATGTGGTCGACGAACGGTTGCCAGGTGGTCGGGGTCGCCTCGTCGAACTCGCCGGCGAGCACCAGCGTCGGTGCGGTGATCTGCGGCAGCCGATCGACGATGGTCCAATTCCGCATCGTCCCGATGACGTGGAACTCGTTGGGGCCGTTCATGGTGTGATACACCGTCGGCTCGGCTTCCATCTGCGCTTCACTGTCGGCGAAGTCTTGGGGCATCGGCTCGACGCGGCATACGTGGCGGCGGTAGAACTCCTGGGTCGCCGCAAGGTACTCGGGATCGGTGACGCTGCCGTCGGCCTCGTGTCGTTCGAGTGCGGCCAGCGTCTCGGCCGGCAGTGCCGCGCGTAGCTCGGCGGCCGCGGCCACCCACAGACTCATGGCGGCGGGCGAGTTGCAGATGCTCAGCGATGCCAGGCCCGGCGGCCGGCGCACGGCGATCTCGGCTCCCAGCATCCCGCCCCAGGACTGGCCGAGTACGTGGTAGGACGCGACGTCGAGTGCCGCGCACACGGCATGGAACTCCTCGACGAAAAGCTCGGGTGTCCAGAAGTCGGCAGGCGCCTGCGGTAGGTGGGTGCTGTTGCCGCAGCCCAGCTGGTCGTAATGGATGACGGTGCGGCCGCCTGCGTCGGCGAGCTCGGCGATATTGGCGACGTAATTGTGTGCCATTCCGGGCCCGCCGTGCAGCACCACCAGCGGTAACGCCTCTGGCCGGGGGTTATCGGGGTAGCTGATCTTGACCCAGGTGTGGAAGTCGCGGAAGGCGACGGTGCGGGTGACGACGTGCATGGCAATTAGCATGGGCCGGTAAAGGTCTTCCCGCAAGACCATTTCTGGGATTTAACATGGCGGTGACATCTAGCAGATTGGATCGTCGTCATGGCCGAGAACGGCATGTCAGCACCTGGGCTCCTGGCGCGGCAGCTTGATTCGCCCTCGCGTGTCGACGAGGTCACCGACCGGCTCATCACCGCCATCGCGGTCGGGGAGTATCTGCCCGGCGCTCGGTTGCCGGTCGAGCGCGAACTGGCCGAGGCCCTCGGTGTCGGCCGGATGACGGTGCGGGCGGCATTGGCCCGACTCGTCGACCGCGGCCTGCTGGAGACGCGGCGGGGGCGTGGCGGCGGTTCCTATGTGCTCGACCAATGGCCCGAATCGTCCACCGAGACGGTCGGGCGCACCCTGGCGATGCGTTTCGATGAACTGCGGGACCGCTGCGACGCGATCGCCCGGCTGCACGGCGCGATCTGCCGGGCCGCGGCCGAATCGCGGTCGCAGGACGATATCGCCACCCTGAAAAGCCGGTTGCAGGATTACCGCACCGCCGAGAGTGGGCGGCCCGCGCAGCACGCCGACAGCCGCCTGCATGTGGCGATCATGGATGCCGCCCACAACGCCACCTTGAAGCAGGTTCTGCTGCAACTGGAATCGTCCAACAGCGTGGGCACCTCGACGCATCTGTGGGGTGAGCCCGCCACGATGCGCGAGATGGAATTACGTGCACTGCACGAGCACGCCGAGCTCATCGAGGCCATTGCCGACGGTCGCGGTGACGATGCCGACGCGATCGCCAGGGCGCACCTGGCCATCGACCTGGAGCACATCGCCACCGCCATGCGACGAGCCGGTGTGCGCACAGCCTGACGGTCCGGCAACCGTTACGTAATCTGTTGCCGGACAATATTTTTCGCGCTGCAAATGGGCGGCCCACGCCCTACGATGTCAGCATGCCCGACAACGAATTGTGCTGGACACCCGCGACCGAACTCGCCGATGCCGTCCGTACCGGCTCGATCACGGCCACCGAGATCGCGACCGCGTTCGCCGACCGCATCGAGTCGGTGAACCCCGGCCTGAACGCCTATATCCACTTCGACCGTGACCAGGTGCTGGCCGACGCCGCGGTACTGCACGAGGAGCTGGCCGGCGGCGCGCCGCGCGGGCCCCTGCACGGTGTGCCGTTCTCCATCAAAGGCCTGACCACCATGGCCGGACTGCCGTTCGACTCCTCGCTCAAACCGCTGGCGGGACACGTGGGCAGCCGCGACGCCACCGTGGTGACGCGGTTGAAGGAGGCCGGCGGGCTGTTCCTGGGCAAGACCAACGCCCCGGAGTTCGGTTACTACGGCGGCACCGACAGTCACCTCTACGGTCCCGCCCATAACCCGTGGAAGCACGGGCACACCGCGGGTGGATCCAGTGGTGGTGCGGCCGCGGCCGTCGCAGCGGGCCTGGGGCCATTGGCCGAAGGTGCCGACGGTGCGGGGTCGGTGCGCATACCGGCGGCGATGTGCGGCGTGGTGGGCTTCAAACCGTCGCTGGGCCGCATCCCGCACACGCTGCTGGACGGTCGGCACTACACCCACATATTCCACGGACCGATAACCCGAACCGTGGCCGATGCCGCGCTGATGTTCTCGGTGATGGCCGGGCCGTCGGACTCCGACCCCAACAGTGTGCCCGCCGACGGAATCGACTATGCGGCAGCCACTGCCGGCGACGTCACCGGGTGGCGGGTTGCCTGGTCGCCCGATCTCGGCCTGGGCCACGTCGATCCGGAAGTGGTGGCGGTGTGTGCAGAAGCGGTGCGGGCCTTCGAATCGCTGGGCGCGACCGTCGAAGAGGCCACTCCGGCATGGGGCAACCCGGAGGAGGCCATGTGGAAGGGACTGTGGGTTCCCGGGTATTCGTGCGAGTACGACGTGCTGGACTGGAAATCCCAGGACGGTCAGGTCGACGACAACCTGATCGAGATCTTCGAACAGGCCGAGACCCTCACCGCAGTGGAAATCGGCCGGGCGGAGGCATTCCGCGGCCAGATGTGGGACACCTTCAGCGAATTCATGCGGACCTATGACATTCTGGTCAGCCCCACGTTGGCGTCCCCCACATTTCCGCTGGAGCGCTTTGCCCCGCAGTGGCTCGAAGGGCAGTCGCTGCAACGTCAGCTCCTCGGCTGGCTGCTCACCTACCCGTACAACATGACCACCACACCCGCCATCACCGTGCCCGCAGGATTCACCGCCGACGGCCGGCCCGTCGGGCTGCAGATCGCCGGAGCGCACCGCGCCGATGCCGCCGTCCTGCGCGCCGCGGCCAATTACGAGGCGGCCCGGCCCTGGGCCGACGCCAGGCCGGCCGTCTAGAGCGACTTGAGCCAGAACGGCCAACGCGGGTCCGCCATCTTCAACCGGGCGCGCATCAGTTTCCAGCAGCCGTACTTGTGATAGTCGAAATCCCATGCCGAACTCAACTGTTGGTTGACGCATGCCCAGAGACCCCATTTGGTGTCGGCAAGCGCTCCGCAGACCTGCACCCGTGCGAGCAGGCCGAAATCGCTGCGGCCGTAAAAGTCCTCGACGAGTTCGATGATCCGTTCCTCGGTATAGAACATCTCGGTGGTCAGCAACGCCAGCTCGTAGGCGCGTTCGTTGTTCGAGGCGAACTCGTAGTCGACGAGCTTCATCGGCCTGTCGTCGGCGACCAGGAAATTCCCCGGCATCGGATCGTTGTGGCAGGCAGCCAGATCCAGTCCGGAGGCGAGCAGCGCCGACTTGGCCACCTGGTACTCGCCGAGTATCAGCTCAGCATCCGCGGGCAGCCGCACCCCGAGCTCGCCGACCTGAGCCAGGTGCTCGTCGATCATGTCGAACATCGTCTTGGTGACGCTGAGCAGCCCGCCGTCGTGCAGCACCCGGTAGATGTCGATGATCTGGTGGGCGACGGCGACATCCTTGAAATCACCGTTGGTGCAGGCGCGATAGCCTTCCAGGAACTCGATCACCTCGACGCCGGTATCGGCATCGAAATACACCAACTCCGCGCCGATCCCCTTTTCGCCGGCACGTCGAGCGGCTTCGTTGGCCAGGACCCGGTCGATGAAGGTGTCGCTGCCGTCGCCGGGGATCTTGAGGAAATAACGGGTGTCGGTGCCTTCGACGGTGATGCGCCAGTTGCTGTTCTGCAGGCCACCGAGCACCGGGGCGTACTCGATGTGCCTGCCGCGCCAGATCTCGATCGCTGCCACCGCGGCTTCCACGCGCCGTTCGACGTCGTTGCGCGCGCTACCGAGCACCCGGTTACCGGTGGTGTCGCGTGTGGTCGGTGAGGCGGTCACAGGTTGTTCACCCGATCGTAGAAGGCGCTCTCGCCGAGGCCGGCCCGCGCCCGCAGGAACTGCCAGTCGGAGAGTTTCGAGTATTCGAGGGTGCCCGGACGCGCGTGGTCCGCGTAGGCCCCGATCAGTCCCCAACGGACACAGTCGGCCACACCGTAGATCCGCGCGCGATCGAACAGGGCTTGATCGAAACTGCCCCAGGCCGCCGTGAAGACCTCACGCGCCGTCGAGTCGAACGGACGGACCTCGGCCAGCAGAACGCCAATGTCCTGCAGCGGGTCCATCAGCGCCGCGACATCCCAGTCCACCAGCAACATCCGGCCGTCGTCGGCAAGCAGTACATTGGACACGTTGCCGTCACCGTGGCACGCCACCAGATCGAAACCGGCTGCCGCTATCCGCTTCTCGGCCATATCCAGCATGCGCAACATCCAGTCGAAGTCGGCCGGCAGGGTCACCCGGTTGGTGGTGGCGAGTTCGGTCAGGGCGCGGATATCGTCGAAAACCGTGGCCGTGCGGGTTATCGCACCGAATCCGTGTACTTGCGCCCGTAGCGCGATCAGCTGTTCCAGGCGGGCGTCGTCGTCGAAGACATCCAGGGTCGCCGTCGAGGAGGTGCCGACCAGGTTCTCCAGGACCAGGATCCCGGCAGCGGGATCGGCCGCGTACACCGCGGGGCCGACGCCGCGTAGGCCGGCCTCGGCCGCGGCGGCGAATGCGTGCGGTATGTCGATATAGGCATCCGCGTGGCCGATCATCGACTTCACGAAAGCGCTTGACTCCGAGCCGGACTCGTCGGCGCCGCGCACATCGAAACATTCGGAGTCGGCACCCCACCAACTCGGGCTGGCCATCGTCGGGGTGGGATCGGCCGTGACGGCGCCGGTGAACAGGCCCATGGCGCGCAACGGCAGCGCTATCGGCGGTGCGGTGGTGCTCATATCAGCTACCTCCTCCGGTGGAAACGGCCGCGGCGCGCGCAGGCCAGACGATGGTGACGGGACGGTTGCGCTCAAGCCATTTCGTCAGCCGCAACACCTCGCGGTCGGCGAAGCGTGGACCGATCACCTGGATACCGACCGGCATACCGGTGCTCATACCGAAGCACAGCGCGCTGGCCGGCTGCGCGGTCTGGTTGAACCACGCGGTGAAACCGCAGTGCGCCAGCGGATATGCCGGGTCCAGACCGCAGTCCTCGGCGGCGAATCCCACCACCGGTATGACCGGTGCAATGACGAAGTCGAACGACGCGCAGGCGACCCGCATCCGCTCGGCCGAGCGGGCGACCGCCTCACCGTCGCGGGCGAAGTCGGTGGCGCGGTATCCGGTGCCGGGAGCGCACCACTGCCGGATCGCCTGATGTACCAGCGGCCGAAGATCGGAACGGATCGACTCGAGCTCGGTTGCCGCGCGCACCTGGAACAGCCGGTCCAGGGCAGGGTAGGGGTCATCGGAGAACACCGGTGGCATCGCCGACACCTCGGCGCCGGCGTCGCGCAACACCGCGGCCGCATCCTGGAGCACCGACAGCACCGGATCGTCGGCGCCGAATCCGGCACCCAGTTCGGTGAGCACGCCGATGCGAAGACCTCTGGGCGACAGAGCCTCCCGGGAATCCGGTGACGTCTCGGGTGCCAGGCTCCACAGGTCACGGGCGTCCGGCCGGCTCAGTACCTCGAACATGTCCATCACATCGTCGACGGTGCGACCCATCGGCCCGGCGGAGCGCATGGTCGACGGCGCGGTGTGCGGTATCCGGCCCTGGGTGGGTTTGAGAGCCACCAGGCCGCAGTGTCCGGCGGGCAGCCGGACCGACCCCGCGATATCACTGCCGACGGCGCCGAACCCGATACCGGCTGCAAGCGCGGCGCCGGCGCCGGAGCTGGACCCACCGGTGCTGCGCGTGGTGTCCCACGGGTTGCGGGTGATGCCGTACAACGAACTGACACCGGCGGCCATCATGCCGAAGTCAGGCATGGTGGTCTTACCGAGGATCACGGCACCGGCCTCTTTGAGCCGGGCAGCCGGCGGGGCGTCGACGTTTGCGTCGGGCAGGTCCGCATTGGCGGCGCAACCGTGCCGCCACGGCATCCCGACCGCATGCACGCTGTCCTTGATGGTGACGGGCACGCCGTCCAACGGGCTCAGCGGCGTGCCGTCGGCCCAGCGTCGCGTCGAGGCCTGCGCCGCGGCGTGCGCCCCCGGCGTGTCCAGGTAGGCCATGGCGTTGACGGCCGGATTGCGGGCTTCGATACGCGCCAGCGTCAATTCCAGGACCTCTACCGGACTCGCTGCGCCGCTGCGGTATTCGTCGCGCAGGGCATCGGCGTGGGCGTCCAGGATCGAATCGCTCATGTGAGTGCGGCCGCCTCGAGAGCTCCGGTCACCATCTGTCGCGCGGTGGCCGTCAACATGTGCAGGCCGGCCAGCAGGTGAGCATCGGTGCTGTACTCGTACTCGTTGTGGGACACGCCGCCGACACTGGGCACGAACAACATGACCGTAGGCACCACCGACTTGAGGTTCACCGAATCGTGCCCGGCCATCGTCGGCAGCGTCCGCCACCGAAGTCCGAGATCATCAGCGACGCCACCGGCCAGGGCGATACCGGCCTCCTGATAGCGGGTGGAGGGTCGCAGCGTCGCCGATTCGATATCGACACGAACCTCGCCTGCCCCGGTGATCGCCGAAACCCGTTGCAGGAAAGACCGGTGCGCGGCTTCGACGGTTGCGCCGTCGAGAGCGCGCAGATCCGCCGCAAGCCGGACCCGAGCCGGCACCACCACAGGAGAATTGGGCTCGACGGTAAAGCTGCCGACCGAGCCGAGCACCGTGCCGGGGCCGAACTCGTCGGCGACGGCACGGACCGCCAGCACCACCTGGCTGGCACCCACCAGCGCGTCGCGTCGGTAGCGCATATGCGTCGCGCCGGTGTGGGACTGCTCGCCGTGCACGGTGACGGCGTACTTGTAGGCGGCCCAGTTACCGGTCACCACCCCGATGTCGAGGCCCTGGTCGATCAGCGTGCGGCCCTGCTCGATGTGGATCTCGGCGAAGGCGCCGGCCAGGGGTGGGGTATCACCGCCGTGGAAACCGATGGAGTCCAACGCTTCCCGTACCGTGACGCCGTCCTTTCCGACGGTGTCAAGGGCGGCGTCGGCGGTCAGCTTGCCGGTGTACACCGCGCTGCCCATCAGGCTCGGCGAGAAGCGCGAGCCCTCCTCGTTGAACCAGTTCACCGCCGCGACGTTGAAGCGGGCCCCCTCGGGCCGGCTCGCGGCGGCGGCCGCGGCGTAGGCCCCGGCCAGTACGCCGTATGCGCCGTCGAAACGACCGGATGTCGGTTGACTGTCGAGATGAGAGCCCAGCAGGACATACGGCGCGCCCGCGACGATCTCGGCGCAGCCGTACATGTTGCCGACGGCATCGACACGGCAATCCAGCCCGTATTCGATGAACCAGTCGCGCAACCACTCCCGGGCCCGCCCGTCAGCGGCGGTCGCCGCCTCGCGGTCCACCCCGCCGGCCGCGGTCGCACCTATCGCCGACAGAGCGGCAAAATCGGCGAGAAACCCGGCGTCGGTCAGGCCTGAGGTCATCGGGTCTCTTCGGCCAGCTCGTGCACCTGGTCGTCCAGCGATACCGGCGCGGTGGGCGCCGCGATCCGCATCTTGGTCTTCGCGGCTTCGAACATCTCGTTGACCCGGGCCTTGTCGGCGTCGTCGGTGCCGATCAGCGCGGCGGCGGCCAGGAACACCGCCAGGTTGACCACCAGGCCGACGATACCGCCGGTCAAGCTGCCCAGCCAGCGCACGTCGTCGGGGTAGATCCAGGTCATGACCATCGCGACCAGGAAGCCCGAGAGCATGCCGGCGACCGCGCCCTGCTTGTTACCGCCCCGCCAGAAGATGCCCAGGAACAGCGGTACCGCCAGCTGGATCACGCCTTGGTAGGAGATCTGGGCCAACAGCTGCAGGCGGGTCATGTTGAACGTCGCGTAGGCGACGACACCCGCGGCGATCATGAAGACCAGCATCGAGGTCTTGGCGACCTGGGTCAGCCGCTTATCCGACAGCGGCCGCTTGGTGGTGTTGACCAGGTCGTTGGCGATCTGCAGACCGCACACCTGCACGCTGCCGTCGATATGTCCCATGGAGGCCGCAAAGACGATGGTGATACCGAGGCCGAGCAGCCAGGTGCCGCCGTAGTCGCTCATGATGGTGAACCAACCGGCCTGCGGGTTCGCGCCGACATCGGGCATCACCGTCGCGGCGATACCCACCAGCATCAGCAGGGTGTAGAAGACACCGGAGATCAGCACCGTGCACAAGGTGCCCGATTTCACCGACCGCACGCTGGAGGCGGTGTAGATGCGCTGGAAACTCGTGGGCCAGCACAGTGATCCGATGACGCCGGTGAAGATCAAGGCGAAGATATAGAGCGGCCCGTACTTGTCGCCGTCGCCGGGCAGCACCAGGTACTGGTGTGCGACATCGTCGAGGTTGGCGATGCTGATCGGGCCACCGGCGACGCCGGACAGCAGCACCAGGCACAGCACCGCCGAGAACACGTAGGCGACGGTGCCCTGGAAGGCATCGGTCATGATCAGGCCGCGCATACCCATCCGGACGGTCCAGTACTGCCGGATGAGGATCACGGCGAGCCCGACGATCAGGCAGGTGGTGACCGACCAGGCGCCGGCGCTGGCCAGTTCGAAAACCGTTCCGAGAGCCTGCATTCCGAGAACGACCCACGGGAAGATCGATACGATGCCGATGACGCTGGCGATGAGGCGTACCGCCGGTGAGTCGAACCGCTTGCCGAGCAGATCGGGTTGTGACCGCAGGTCGTACTTCTTACCCCAGCGCCATGCGCGGGTGGCCATGAAGTACATCATCGCCACACCCAGGCTGGAGTACGCCAGGCCGTAGAGGCCGAACACCCCGGCGCCGGTGGCCAATCCGAAGAAGGCGATGAATGTCGACCCGGGCCACCACGAGTTCACATAGCTCATGGCGACGTACCACGGCCCGTAGCTGCGACCACCGACGGCGTACTCGTCGAAGGTCGGTGATGTCTTCTGTTGCGTCACATAGAGAATGGCGATCACGATGGCGTAGAACACAGCCAGCATGGTGAGCATGATCCACATGTCAGCCTCCGAGGGTTTCTGCGAGTGGTTCCAGCGAGTCGTCGTCGAGTTCGCCGCGAATGTCTTCGACGATGTAGAAGGCCGCCAAGGTCAGACCGAGTACGAGGGCGTCGATGATCCAGTACATGACGGCGAACGGAATGCCGAGCACCACGGCGCTGCTACCGCTGCCCCACAGGTACAGCGGTGGGAAGATGGCGAACAGTAGCGCGACGGCATAGAGGGTGCCGAAGAAGATGACGATCGACCGGCGGCTGAGTCCGCGGATGAAATCTTTCACAATGGAATTCCTTGTCGCTCGGGGGTTTCGGAGCCCACATGGGACAACAGCGTGTCGTGCAGCAGACCGTTGCTGGCGATTCCGTTGCCGGCGTCGAATACCCGTCGACTGTCGAGACTGGTGAAGCGGCCGCCGGCTTCCTCGATGATGACCGGCATCGGTGCCAGGTCGTAGGGTTGCGCACGGTAGTCCACCACAGCGTCGGCGTGTCCGCAGGCCACCATCGCGTATCCGAACGCGTCGCCCCAGGTGCGCAGCACAGCGCCCTGGGCGTGCAGGCCGTCGACGATCTCGGGATCCCAGTCCTCCAGCCAGGTGGCCATCACGTACGCGCCGTCGAGGGCGTCGTGACGCGAAACCCTGGCCGGCATGCCGTTTCGCCAGCACCCGCCGCCGCGCTCGGCGTGCACCAGGGTGTCGGCGCTGGGCAGGTTGATCAGCCCGAAGACGATCTCGTCATGCTCCTGGACGGCGATGAGATTGGCATACAGCGGTACGCCGCGGATGAAGGATTTGGTTCCGTCGATCGGGTCGACGATCCACCGATACGCCGAGGTGCCCTGGGTGTCGGGGTACTCCTCGCCGGTGAAACTGTCCGCGGGAAACGCGCCGGCCACCGCCTCGCGCATCGCCAACTCGATCTCCCGATCGGCCCGGGTGATCGGCGATCCGTCGGTCTTGGCGTGGACCGACAGGTCCGGCGTGGCGAAGTACCGGCGAGAGATCTCGCCCGCGACCTCGGCCAGCTCGAGGGCGAGCCGGACACGATCAGCACGGTTGTCGCTCACAACTAACACCCTTGGGATGAACCATTTCTGGTTCATCGGGCCGCATGTAAATGTTGCGTAACACGTCCGACGCCGATCTTTACACCGCGAACACGCGGGCAAAACGTGGTCGGGCTAGCGTGGCATGACGGTCGCCGCGCGGGTATCGCAGGAAGGGGCACGTCATGCTCGTGCACGAGCAAGCGCATGAGGCTTTGCGCCGGCTGGCGGACGAGCTCGCCGAGCGCGGCGAGTACCGGTTGCCGACCGAGCGTGCGCTTGCCGAACGCCTGGGAATGTCGCGGACCACGGTGCGCCGGGCACTCGATCTGCTCGAACGCGAGCACCGGATCCGTCGGGTCAAGGGCCGCGCGGGTGGTGCCTACCTGACCGATGTGACCAAACGCGACGCCTCACCGCAGGCGGCTCGACCATTCTGCCAGTCGCACAGCATCGTGCGCAGCCTGAACACCGTGAAGGGAATCCCGGAGATCCTGCACGATCAGGGCTTTCGGGATGGCACCACGGTCATCCGGGCCGGATTGTCACCGGCGCAGGCGGCTGTCGGGTCGGCACTGGGCGTCAGGGAGGGCGAGCCGGTGGTGTCGCTGCTGCGGTTGCGGCATGCCGACGGGGAGACGCTGTCGCTGGAGCAGATGTACCTGCGGCCCGAACTGGCCGGCCTGCTGCGCACCGGGATGACCTCGGTCTACCGCACATTGCGCGCGCAGTTCGGGGTGCAGATCTGTGTCGCCGACGAATCCATCGAGGTGGCCAGCGTTTCCAGTGCGGAGGGGGAGCTGCTCGGGCGGCCCGCCGGGACGCCGGTCCTGAAACTGGAACGTCGGGGTTTCGACCAGCACGGCCGCGCCTTCGAGTACTCCGTCGACCTGTTCCGTGCCGACCGCACCCGGCTGCACGTGCGGACCCAGTCGCCGGTGACCGCGCGCCCTATCGGCTGAAACCGTCGATCAAGTATCCGATCCCGCGGTCAGCCTGAAGTCGCCCGAAGGCTTCGCCGAGGCGGTCGTACCGCAGCTTGCGCAGAACAAACGAGACATGGTGCCTCGATAGTGTTAGATTACTAACGAGGCAGGATGTCTCGTTAGTAATTTGCGCTGAAAGGAATATCGTGACGAATACCCTTCGACCCCCGGTGCAGTCGCGCCCAGGGTCACGAACGGCGATCTGCGCCAGCGGTTTTGCATTCGCGGTGACGATGATGGGCACGACGCTGCCGACGCCGCTGTATCCGATCTACGCCACCGAGCTGGGGTTCACCACGCTGACGGTGACGGTGCTTTTCGCGGTCTATGCAATCGGTGTTGTCGCCACCCTGCTGCTGTTCGGCCGGCTGTCCGATCACATCGGACGAAAGCCGGTCCTCCTGGCCGCGGTGGTGCTGGCGGCGGTGAGTGCGGTCCTGTTCCTGTTGCCGCCCTCGTTGCCACTACTGGTCACCGCCCGCGTGATATCGGGGATTGCGGCAGGCCTGATGAGCGGAGCCGGCACGGCGGCCGTCATCGATCTGTTCGGCGTACAGCGAAAGTCCCTGGCAGGAACCGTTGCGGTTGCCGTCAACACCGGAGGTCTTGCGCTCGGGACCCTGCTGTCCGGCGTTCTCGCCGACCTGACGACCGGTGCACTGACGGTTCCCTACCTGGTCCACCTGGCGTTGACCGTGTGCGCAGTGCTCGCCTTGGCGATGGGTGCCCCGTCGACTCCCCGCACGGCGAACGCTTCCGGGTGGTTGCAGCGTCCGCAAGTGCCGACGGTGATTCGCGCGGCGTTCGTGCGGGCCGTGCTGGCAGCAGGCGCAGGATTCGCGGTCACCGGTGTGCTGACCGCCGTCAGTGGGCTACTGCTCGCAGGCCATCTGCACGTTCGCAGTCATACCGCCGCCGGCGGCGTGGTCTTCCTGGCGTTCTCGGGTATGGCGGCGGGCCAGCTGCTCGCGCGCCGGCTGGCACCGACCCGCGCACAGGTCGCCGGATGCGCCGGCATGGTGGTCGCGGCGGTGTTGATCGCGGTGGCCTTGACCGCTCCGTCGCTGGCTGCGCTGTTGGCGGCGGCGGTCATCGTCGGTGTCAGCGGCGGCATGTGCCTGCTGGCCGGTCTGGCGATGACGGTCGAACAGGTTGCCGTCGAGCAGCGTGGGGCGGTGTCGTCGGCGTTCTTCGCCGGCCTCTACGCGATGCTCGCGGTGCCGGCGATCGGCGTCGGCGCACTTGCCCGTGCCACGAACCTCATCACCGCCGGTGTGGTGTTCGCGGGCCTGGTCGCCGTCTTGGCGGCCGCCGTGGGTCTCGGCGAGCTGGTCACGGGTAGGGGTCGTCGCGCCGCCGGGACGTCGCCGGCCTGAGAGGATCAGGGCATGGCAGACGCGTCGAACCGGGTGACTGAACCCGCGCTCGGTCGACCGCGCAGTGAGACTGCCCGCCGCGCGATCCTCAACGCGATCGACGACATGCTCGTCGAGCAGGGCTACGCCGCGCTCACGATGAAGGGCATCGCCGAGCGGGCCGGCGTGGGCCGCCAGACCGTCTACCGCTGGTGGTCCAACAAGGCCGAGATCCTGCTTGAGGCCTGTGTGCACGATGCAGCGTCCGAGTTGGCCGTGGTACTCACGGCCGACCCGGTCGCTGACACCGCGAACTACCTCGTCGCGGTGGTGGACTTTCTCACCGAGTCGGTCGCCGGTGCCTCGTATCGGGCACTGCTCGGCGAAGCCCAACAGGACGCCGGGGTTGCCGAATTACTCCGTGGCAATGACGTTCTCGCGGCCAGCGCTGCGCCGGTGATTGCGCATGTCGTCGACACCGGCACGCCGGTGCCCGCGATATCGGCCGAGGAACTCGTCGCAGAACTCGTGGGACCGGTTGTCTACCAGGTGCTCAGCGGTGCCGAGGTTCCGACCAAGGCGCAACTGCGCAGACGCGCACAGCGATTCGTCGACGATCACCGCGGCGAGCCGATATCAACGGCTCGGCGTCGACGATAGGCCCTGGCCCGACAGCAGAGCGGTAACCTTGTTGCGTTTGGCGTCGAGATCACGCAGTTGACCTTCGATACCGCTCAACGTCTCGCGGATCACCGCGGCCACCTGCGGGCACATGTCCACATCGTCACCGTTGATGCACGGCAACACTTTTCGGATGGTGTCTGCACTGAACCCCGCATCGAGCAGAGCCCGGATCTGTTTGACCGTTGCGACCGCCGATTCGGGATAGTCGCGGTATCCGTTCGAGTGGCGGTCGGAATGCAGTAGCTGCTGTTCCTCGTAGTACCGCAGCGACCTGGGGGATACGTCGCAGCGTTGTGCGAGCTCACCGATTCGCATTCGTTCCTGCCTGTGATCGTCGTCTCACGCGCTTGACCCTGACGTCGATGTCAAGGTTTAGCGTCCACTCTATGACGCATTCTCACCTCGTTGCCGACCCCGACATCGTCGTCACCGGATCCGGCGCGCCGTTGGTGCTCGCCCACGGCGCGGGCGGCAGCGTCGCCGCAAACTTCGGCCAGGTCATCGAAGCCTTGTCGCCCACGCGCACGCTGGTCGGACTGAACTATCCCGGTTCCGGTGCCACGCCCGAAGACCCAGGGGCACTGCAGCTGTCGATCCTCGCCGATTCGTTGGTGCGCGCCGCCGTGGACGCCGGATTCGAGCAGTTCCCGATCCTCGGATTGTCACTGGGGACGGCCGTTGCGGTGACGGCGGCAGCCCGGCACCCCGACCGGGTGACGGGCCTGCTGCTCACCGTGGGATTTGCCCAGCCAGACCAACAGCTGCGACTGGTCGTCGACACGTGGACTGCGTTGGCGGGCAGCGCTGATCACGCGGCGCTGGCCGGCTACCTGGTGAGTCTGTCGGCGCCGGGGGTGCTCGGCGAGCTCGACCGGGAAGCGACGGAGGCTGCCGTCGCGGCGACGCTGGAGAACTATCCGGCCGGCGGTGCGGACCAGGCGCGGTTGGCGGCATCGGTCGACACCGTAGCCGCATGCCGCCAGATCGGCGTACCCACAGTGGTTTTCGTCGGCTGCCAGGACCGAATCGTGCTCCCGCAGACGACACGTCGGTTGGCTGCGGCCATACCGGGTGCGAAACCGATCGAGTATGCCGAAGCCGGGCACATCTTCACGCCTGCCGAGGCAACGACCTGGATCGACGACATCGGTGAGTTCCTGCGCGATCACCAACTGTGATGACCTCCGTCGCATGGCGGATGGTTGCGTTGGCGGCGGCGCTGTTCACCTACCTCACCGCCGAGATGTTCCCGGTCGGCGTGCTACCGGTCTTGGCATCGGATCTACACACCACCGAGTCCGGTGCCGGTCGACTACTCACCGTGTATGCCGTGATTGCGGGGGTGGCGATCCTGCCCACGGTGGCGGTGACGCGTTATGTCGATCGCCGCGTCGTGCTGGTCGGCTCGCTGGTGGTGCTCGCGATATCGCAGGTAGGGCTTGCGGTCGCGCCGAATCTGCCCACGGCATTGGCGGCCAGGGCGATCGCCGCGCTCCCGCACGGACTGCTGTGGTCGACGGTGCCGATCGTGGCGGTATCGCTGGTTCCGCCGGCCCGCCAGGGGCGGGCCACTGCGCAGGTCTTCGTCGGCGGCTCCGCGGCATTGGTGGGCGGTGCACCACTGATGACCGGACTGGCGTCATGGATCGGCTGGCGTCCCGCCGCCGCTGCGTTGGGTGCGGCGGCACTGGTGCTGGCCGCGCTGTTGTGGTTGGTCATGCCTAGGGCCCTGCACGGCGAGGATGCGCCGGATGTGATGCCGACGTCGCGCGAATGGCTGCCGGGTGTCATGAAGATCTGTGGGATAACGGCTTTGGTGGTGACTTCCACCTACATTCCCTACACGTTCCTCGCGGTCATGGCTCAGCAGTACGGCTTTCGGTCATGGTCACTGGGCGCCTTGCAGATCGCGTTCGGTGCCGCGGGCCTTCTCGCTGTCGCGTTCATCGGAAGGCTCATCGACCGTGGTCCCACTGCCGCGGTGGTGCTGACGGTGGCGGGCCTGGCGATCGGTTTCGGCGTCGTCGCGCTGGCACCGAACACTGCGGCGTTCGTCATCGGTGTGCTCCTGTGGGGCGCGGCGATGGCATGCGTGGCGCCGACGATGCAGACCGCCGCGCTGCGTAGCGCACCAGGCGCGGCCGTGACGGCATCGGCGCTCTACGTTCTGGCATTCCAGATCGGAATCAGCACGGGCTCGCTGCTCGGCGGCGTCGTACTCGACGGTCCGGGGCTGCGGTGGTTACCGGTGTGCGCCGTGGCTGGGCTGATACCCGTGGCCGCGGTGCCGCTTTTCGGACGCCGTGTGCGGGCCGGGCGTACCCTGCCACCGTGCACGTCGACATGATCGCCCCCACCGCGGAACGGACGCGGCGATGACTACCCACCTCACCGTTATCGCCACCCTCGCCCTGGCCATCCTGTTCAGCCCCGAGACGCTGGTGCTGGGGTTGATCGTCGCCAGCGACAAGAAGGTGCCAAGACAGGCGTCCTTGGCGTTCGCCTTCGGGGCCATCGCCGGCATCGCGTTCGCCACCGGCATCGGCATGCTGGTCGCGCACCTGACCGGCGGCGCCGGCGGGTCGGCCGCGCACCACAATTCGTGGCCGGCCTTTCTGATCCGTGTCGTGATCGCCGTCGCACTACTGGTGATCGGCGGCTACCGGGCGATCGCCGCGGTGCGGCACAAGCCGATCGCCGACGTGTCCGAGCCCGACCACCAGCCGAGCCGGCTGCGGACCCGGGTGACCGAGCGTTTTCCCGCGTTGGGACGCCAGCTGAACCCGCAGGCCGATCTGCCGGTGCGCCAACGCATCACACGGGCCGCGGCGGCCGGATTCGCGGTCTGCGGACTGCACCCGAAGGTTTTCCCGATCGCCATCGCCGCGGGCCATCAGCTGCTGGAGATCAGCGATCCCTCCGAACGGACCCTGGGCATCGTGGTCTTCGCCGTGATCGCCGTCGTGCCCGCGCTGGCGCCGGCGGTGATCGAGCTCGTGAGCCCCGGCGCGTCCGGGCGAATCAAGGACGGCTACGAGCGGCTGATGAAGGTGCACGGACGCTGGATCATCGCCGTGCTGCTGCTGGTCGCCGCGGCGTTCGTCGGCCACAATGCGCTCGAGCACCTGCCGTCGCGCTGAGCGGCGAACCCTCAGGATCCGACGGGGCTCAGTCGTTTTCGGCGGATCTCCCACCTACCCGGGGACCTGCGGCGCAATCTTGCGTGCGAGGTCGACCGCGTTTCGGTCGGATTCGTCGATCGACAACCGCAGGACCGCGACCTGGACGGTATTGGCCCGATTACCTGCTGCGAACTCGACGAACCCGGTGCTCAGAAACCGCATGCCGTCTGGGGCTGGCTTGGTCGGATCGAAAAGGCTGGGATCGATCGGTGGCAGCTGGTTCCCGGGTGCCGTGCCGGAGTTCTTGATTTCCATCGAGACCGACTCATAGGTGGAGGGGTTCTCCCACGTGCACGCGCCCATGTCCGGGGTGGTACTGGTGGAGCGGCCTTCCACCGGGGTGCCGAGCAGAGTCGAAACATCTTGCGGTGACAGCATTGCGCACGCGTCGATCACGGTGGCAGGGGCGGCGTCATCGGCCACCGCTGGCAACGTGCTGCTGCTCTGTGCATCGTTCGATGCACCGTCGGACACACAGCCCGTCAACGTGACGAGCGACGTGCCGACGAGTGCGGCGCACACCAGGTGTCGCTGGTTCACGCATCACCTCCTGCCGTCAGATCGGTTATGGCCCGAGATGTCACGACAATGGCAAGGTTCCTGTGAAATGGAGCGTCCCGCCCCACGCATCCAACCAGCCGCGGTTGCAACCGCCGGGAATTCCTTCGGCCTGCACGCCGACAGTGTGAGGTTGCAGGTCTTCCAAGGGGAATTCGGGAGTGGTCTCGCCCGGTTCGAGTAGGTCGGAGCCGAACTCCACCCCGTCGATGAAGATGTGGGCGATGATGTCTGAACAGTGATTGCTGTTCGCCGTGAACGAGACGGCGGGAGAAATGACGGGGCCGACGCTTGCGGTGGGAATCTGCGGACACAGCTGACTCGTCGCTGGGGTGCATTGCGGCACTTCGATATAGCTGTCTTGCGTGTAAGGCTTTGCGGATGCCGGTCCGGCGAGCGTCAGTGCCATCGCGCAGCTGGCCGTCACGACGGCGCAACCTTCGGCAACCGATCTGAAGCGATGAATCTCTTTTCCGGTCATAACAATTCCTTTCAGTGCAGATCGGCTGACCCGGGAATGACCGCTGCTTGGCGTCGGTCGTTCGCTATGGTGTGGTGAAGAAGGATCCCCAGGCATAGCCGTCGCCGCCGGGCACATTCGACCCGGTGATGTGGCACCAACCATCCGGCGGGCAGCCCCCGCCCTCAACGAGATTGACCTGCGTACCCGCTACAAGGAAGCCGGGTTTCTTGTCGGCATCGTTGCCGCTGGGTTTGGAGTACACATCCACGTCGCTCGTCACGGTCGCGGTCCCACCATTGGTGCTGGTGGTGCACCGCACCGAACCCGGAGGTGACGTCCAGCTGCCGGAGCCACCGCCCTGAATCCAGCCGCTCACCGCGCCGGTGTCCGTGACTTCGCCCTCATATTGTTCCGACCTGCCAGGGGGCGTGAAAACAAAGCTGATGTGGTAGTCCTTCATGCTCCCGCTGACACCGCCGAAAGTCTTGTCCAATTCGGAGAAGGGACCCTGCTGGCTGTTGAACAGTGTTCCCCTCGGCCCGATGGCTGTCCCGCCGGCTTGGGTATCAGGTGTGACCATCTGCCCGTCCTTGCGATTGACCACCAAAGTGCTCTGCGTGAACGAGCAGATTGCGGACGGAGCCAGTGGCAGAGGCGGAGCCGCACCCGCGGGACCGGAAACTGCCAGGCATCCGCCCGCGCCGAGCGCCGCAACCGTGCACAGGACCTTCGGTGTTGACGTGAACATATGCGTGCCTTTCATCGGTGTGCCAGAAGGCCGACGGCCGAGTGATCTCAGCTATTCGCGACGCTAACGGCCGTCGATGGTCCGATAAATCGGGGAATTCCCTTGCTTTTCCCCCGATCGGGATGGCGTAGACAAGGGAATCACCCGATTTCGTGGGGTGGTGCGCGGCGTAGCGTCGAATTGTGGGGTCGCCAACATCGCACGTTTCGTTCTTTCTCGCGGAGTGGTACCGGCAGGAACTTTCCGAATTGCCGGTGGAGCCGACCGTTGTCACGCTCGACGACGCAGCCGCCGAGATGTCCGCATCCGGCGAGCCCGTGCGACTGCTTGCCGTGCTCGCCGTACCCAGCGA
The DNA here is from genome assembly GCA_016197405.1 of Mycobacterium sp. Classification (GTDB taxonomy): domain Bacteria; phylum Actinomycetota; class Actinomycetes; order Mycobacteriales; family Mycobacteriaceae; genus Mycobacterium. The sequence goes on along the minus strand of JACPVR010000013.1, from coordinate 168,600 downwards.
TGCCGTGCTCTTCGCCGTCTTCTCGGCAGCGTCAGCGCAACTCGTGGCACAAACATGTGAGCGTGCCGGTATGGCGGCACAACGGCTCACTCCGACTGCAGCAGTTCACATTCGAGCCCAATAAACCTCAACGGGTGGTCGGCCGGATATGTTGAGCGAGTTCGACTCGAGAGCGGATGCCCAGCTTGCGGTAGATGCGAGCTAGATTGGCTTCGACTGTTTTCGGGCTTATGAACAGTGCGGCCGCTACGTCACGGTTGGTCATGCCCGAGGCAGCAAGCTCAGCTACGCGTTGCTCGGAGGGGGTCAGGCCTGAGCCGCGTCGCCGGCCCACGCTCGATCTGTCCAGCTCGGCGCGCGCGCGATCGGCCCACAGCGCAGCGTCCAGTTTCTCGAATATGGCAAGAGATTCCCGCATCGTTCGCGCTGACGATTCTTTCCTGCGTTGTCGACGCTGTAGTTGGCCAAGCAACAACAATGTTCGGGCTCGCTCGAACGGCATGGGCAACGTGTCGTGTTCAAGCAGCGCGCCTTCGGCTGCCAGGGTCGCAGCAGCAAGGTCGCCCTGGGCAGCCAACAGCATTGCCCTGGCCCGCGCACCGACGGCCAGCATCCAGGGGCGGTCGAGTCGACGTCCGTTGCGTTCCAGGGTGTCGATCAATGCCCGCGCCTCGGATTTCTGGCCCAGTTGGAGCATCGCCTCGATCGCGTCGGGAAGAAAGGGCGTGACGAAGATCTCGGTAGCGTCGGGGGTTTCTTCGGCGGCGCGCAGCCACGGTTCGAGAGTGTCGAGCGCGGCTCGGTAATTGCCCAGGGATAACTCCAGGAAGCCCAATGTTGTTATGGGCCAAACAGTCACAAGAAAGGGATGATCGCAGCGGTGACATAGTGCGAGTGCTTCCGCGGCGTGGCTGCGTGCTTCCAATTCTTGTCCGGCGTAGGCGGCCAGTGCGGACTGCAGCATCGGCGCCAACGCGCGTGGCAGGTCTCCTCCGAGCTGCATGGCCCGTTCTCGCACGTCTTCGGCGATCAACGCGCAGTCGGCGAAGTTGCCACGCCAGATCTCACTCAGGCCGCTGTGGAACGCGAACATCAACAGCTCGATTTCCTCGCCGCGCTCGATGCAGCGCCGCCGAATAGCCTGCCACTGGTCGCGGGCCTCGATGAGTCGCCCGACCCCGCCCGTCAGCACCGCGCTTTGTACCGTCGTATCGAAGAACGCCGATATCGGTGCCTCCCGGTCCTCCAGGTCGAGAGCCCGCTCCAGGGCGGGTTCGTCAAGGCCGTCGCCGAGTAGGAAGGTCACGATCGCCTGCATGGACAGGGCCTGACTGAGCAGCTGCGGTTGTCGGATCCGCTCAGCTGTTCGTACGGCGTCGGCGATGCTGATCGCCGCGTCATCGAGACGGCGAGTATTGACCTGTGCGTGCGCGAGTGGCACCAGAATTTGGACGCGCAGCACGAGATCGTCGCCCGCATCGGTAAGGGCTTCGTTCAGCAAGTCTGCCCCGACACGAGAGCTGCCGTCGAGCAGGCTCCATAATCCAAGCAACCGCAACGCCGCCGCTCGCACCGGCTTCGGCGCGGCCCGTTCGATGATCCGATCCAGCAGGACGCGAGCTCTCGCGGTGCCGCCCGCGTTGAAGTGATGCACCGCGGCTCGGATCTGGCGCTCAGGTGTGTCGCCGCCGAGGCGTATCGCGAGCTCAAGGAGCTCGGCTGCCGCGATCGGGGCTCCGCGAATCCGCGCCAACTCGGCGGCAGTGTCGAGCGATTCGAGAGTCGCCGTATCTCCGTGTGTCGCGGCGAGAGCGAGATGCCGTGCATGTAGCTCGGGTTCGGTGACGATATCGGCCAACCGGCGATGCATGTGTCGACGCTGTGCGGGTGCGGCGCCGGTGTAGACGGCGCTCGCCAACAGCGGGTGGGTGAAAAGCACCTGATTTCCGTCGAGAACGATGACGCTTGCTGTCTCGGCCTCCTCGAGTAGCCGGCCGAGCGCGTCTGGCGCGACGGCGAGAGCCGATGCCAATAGTTCGACCGTCGGTTTGCCCAGACACGCTGCCGCAAGCAGCATCTCTTGGACGTCGCTGTGCAGAGAGTCGAGCCGCGCTCGTACCAGCTCAGACAAGGTGCCGGGCAGATGGATCTCGACCCCAGCGGCATCGGCCTCGAATGCGCGCGCGAGTTCGATTGCATAGAAAGGGTTTCCGCCCGAGACTTCGTGGATTCGGACCATTCCGGGGCGGGAGATGGATTTCCCGAGGTGTTGCGATACGACGTGATGCAGGGCGCCGAGTCTCATGGGGGGCAGCCGGATCCGCTGCACCGCGTCAGGTCTGGGCAATTGCAGCCACGCTGCAGGGCTTTCGGTGTCGTCAGTGCGGGCGGTGGCCAGCACGCCGACCGGTCCGGAGATTCGCCGTGTCGCGAAGGCGATGACCAAAGCGCTCGACGGATCCAGCCACTGCAGATCGTCGACCGCCAATATCACCTTCTGGCGTTCGGCGATCTCCTCGAGCACCGCGAGGAATGCGGCCGCGACGGTCCGCTGATCGGCCACCGAACGATCGTCGTTGGATCGCAATGTCAGTCGGTCGAGTGCGAGTCGTTGTGGGTCGGGCAAGTTGGCCCAGGTTTGAGGTTGGATGTCGGCCAGCAGATCTGCCAGTGCGGCATAGGCCAACACCGCTTCGGCCACCGCTCCGCGAGCCGACAACACGAAAAACCCGTTCTCGCGGGCGTGCGCGCACGCTGCCTGCCAGAACGTGGTCTTTCCGATGCCCGCCTCGCCCTCGACCACCAGGGCGCAGGGTTCGGCTGATGAACGCTCGAAAAACTCCGAAAGAGCACGGCGTTGCTCGCTGCGCGCGGATTCGCTGGTCGCGTCGGCCTTCACTGAGGCGCCCTTCGTACGTCCGGCAAACTATTCACCGAGCTTAAGCGGAGCTGTTGAACAGCGCACGGCTTATCGATGGCTGGCATGAACGTCGGCGTTACGCAGAGAGGCGGACGCCGTGCTGTGGATCTGGCAACGAGAAGTCGCTGATCGTGTCGGAATTGGTGAGTGGCGACTTGGAGTTTTTCAACGCCGTGTCGGAGGGGCGATCGCCGATGCGCTGTCCGAATCCTTGAGCTGTGCGCCGAGGGTTTCGGGTTATCGCCCACGACCGACGAAGCCACGGCCGGTCCACCCAGACGCCGGACGGACACGCGCAGCAGGTTCCAGCACAACGGTCTGCTACTGATCGGGCACCACCAGATGTGGGTGTGTGCCCAGCGTGGTCAGGATTCGGCCGTGGGCCCGCTTTCCCTGCAGGACCACTCGTTGGCATCGGTGGCGGCGCGGGCCGGCCGGTAGCCAACACAACCCGGGGCGGGAACAAATCCGCAAACCCCGCCGTTGAGCCTTCTGACAACTTGAGTGAGACAGACTCAACTCTGGCTTGACAGCCGGTCCCCGAGGGGGGCAGGCTTGAGTCTGGTTCGCTCAGATCCAAGACGTAACTATCAGGAGGCAGTAACTATGGCTCGTGCGGTCGGTATCGACCTCGGGACCACCAACTCCGTCGTCGCAGTGCTCGAAGGCGGCGACCCCGTCGTCGTCGCCAACTCCGAAGGCTCCCGCACCACCCCGTCGGTCGTCGCGTTCGCGCGCAACGGCGAGGTGCTGGTCGGACAGCCCGCCAAGAACCAGGCAGTGACCAACGTCGACCGGACCATCCGTTCGGTGAAGCGGCATATGGGCACCGACTGGTCTGTGGAGATCGACGGCAAGGACTACACAGCTCAGGAGATCAGCGCCCGCGTGCTGATGAAGCTCAAGCGTGACGCCGAGAGCTACCTGGGTGAAGACATCACCGACGCGGTCATCACGGTCCCCGCGTACTTCAACGACGCCCAGCGTCAGGCCACCAAGGAAGCCGGCCAGATCGCCGGCCTCAACGTCCTGCGCATCGTCAACGAGCCGACCGCGGCCGCTCTGGCCTACGGCTTGGACAAGGGCGAGAAGGAACAGACCATCCTGGTCTTCGACCTCGGTGGCGGCACGTTCGACGTCTCGCTGCTGGAGATCGGCGACGGCGTGGTCGAGGTTCGCGCCACCTCCGGTGACAACCACCTCGGTGGTGACGACTGGGATCAGCGCGTCGTCGACTGGCTCGTCGAGAAGTTCAAGTCCACCTCGGGCATCGACCTGACCAAGGACAAGATGGCGATGCAGCGGCTGCGTGAAGCGGCCGAGAAGGCGAAGATCGAACTCAGCTCGAGCCAATCGACCTCGATCAACCTGCCCTACATCACCGTGGACGCCGACAAGAATCCGCTGTTCCTCGACGAGCAGCTGACCCGTTCGGAATTCCAGAAGATCACTCAGGATCTGCTGGACCGCACCCGCAACCCGTTCCAGTCGGTCATCAAGGACGCCGGGATCCCGGTCTCCGACATCGACCACGTGGTGCTGGTCGGCGGTTCCACCCGGATGCCCGCGGTCTCCGACCTGGTCAAGGAAATGACCGGCGGTCAGGAGCCCAACAAGGGTGTCAACCCCGACGAGGTCGTCGCCGTGGGCGCCGCGCTGCAAGCCGGTGTGCTCAAGGGTGAGGTGAAAGACGTTCTGCTGCTTGACGTCACCCCGCTGTCGCTTGGTATCGAAACCAAGGGCGGCGTGATGACCAAGCTCATCGAACGCAACACCACCATCCCGACCAAGCGTTCGGAAACCTTCACCACGGCCGATGACAATCAGCCCTCGGTGCAGATCCAGGTCTATCAGGGTGAGCGTGAGATCGCGGCGCACAACAAGCTGCTCGGCTCCTTCGAGCTGACCGGCCTGCCGCCGGCTCCGCGCGGTGTGCCCCAGGTCGAGGTCACCTTCGACATCGACGCCAACGGCATCGTGCACGTCACGGCCAAGGACAAGGGCACCGGCAAGGAGAACACGATCAAGATCCAGGAAGGCTCCGGCCTTTCCAAGGAGGAGATCGACCGGATGATCAAGGACGCCGAAGCGCACGCCGAGGAAGACCGCAAGCGTCGCGAAGAGGCCGACGTCCGCAACCAGGCCGAGTCGCTGGTCTACCAGACGGAGAAGTTCGTCAAGGAACAGCGTGAGGCCGACGGCGGATCCAAGGTTCCCGAGGAGACGCTGGCCAAGGTCGACACCGCCATCGCCGAGGCCAAGTCGGCCCTGGAAGGCAGCGACATCGCGGCCATCAAGTCCGCGATGGAGAAGCTCGGACAGGAAAGCCAGGCCCTGGGCCAGGCGATGTATGAGGCCACCCAGGCCGAACAGGCCGCCGGCGCCGACGGTGGTTCTTCCTCCAGCAACGACGATGTCGTCGATGCCGAGGTCGTTGAGGACGACGACCAGGAGCGAAAGTGACTCGTCCCTCCCAAGGAGACGGCGAACCGCAGGAACCGGTGACCGTCACCGACAAACGGCGCATCGATCCCGAAACCGGTCAGGTACGCGAAGCGGCGTCCTCCGGCCCGGCCCCCAGTGGGCCGGGACCGGAGGGGGTCAGCGGGGAGACACCCGAGGAGGCCGACAAGGCGTCTGAACTGCTTGCCGACCTGCAACGCGTCCAGGCCGATTTCACCAACTACCGCAAGCGGGCAATGCGTGACCAGCAGGCCGCTGCCGACCGTGCCAAGGCAGGCGTGGTCAGCCAGTTGCTGCCGGTGCTCGACGATCTCGATCGGGCCCGCAGCCACGGCGACCTGGAAACCGGGCCACTGAAGTCGGTGGCGGACAAGCTGGTCGCGGCGCTCGAAGGCCTCGGCCTGACGGCGTTCGGCGCGGTCGGCGACCCGTTCGATCCGGCCCTGCACGAAGCCGTCCAGCATGAAGGTGACGGCTCCAACCCGGTCATCGGCACCGTCATGCGACCCGGTTTCAAGCTCGGCGATCAGGTGCTGCGGCACGCGATGGTCGCCGTGGTCGACACGGTCGAGGAGGCCGACACGGCCGTCAACGACGGCGCTTCGGCCTCGCAGGCCCCAGAATCAGAATGAGACGACAACGACGATGAACAACGGTAAGGAGGTGACGCTCGATGGCCCAGCGTGAGTGGGTTGAGAAAGACTTCTACAAGGAGCTGGGCGTCTCCTCCGACGCCAGCAAGGACGAGATCAAGCGGGCTGCCCGCAAGATCCTCGCCGAGAACCATCCGGACCGTAATCCCGGCAACACCGCGGCCGAGGACAAGTACAAGGCCGCATCAGAGGCCAAGGAAGTCCTCACCGACGACGCCAAGCGCAAGGAGTACGACGAGACCCGCCGGCTGTTCGCCGGCGGCGGTTTCGGTCGCCGCTTCAACAACGGCGGCGGCGGTACTCCGGGTGGCTTCGGCGGATTCGGTACGGACGGCGCCGAGTTCAACCTCGGCGACCTGTTCGACGCCGCCGGTCAGACCGGCGGCCAGAACATCGGCGATCTGTTCGGTGGACTGTTCGGCAGAGGTGGGCAGCCCCGGCAGAGCCGGCCCCGGCGTGGTAACGACCTGGAGACCGAGACCCAACTCGACTTCATGGAGGCCACCAAGGGCGTCGCAATGCCGTTGCGGCTCACCAGCCCGGCACCGTGCACCAACTGCCACGGCAGTGGCGCGCGCCCGGGCACCAGCCCGAAGGTGTGCCCGAACTGCAATGGCGCCGGAGTGGTCAACCGCAACCAGGGCGCGTTCGGTTTCTCCGAGCCCTGCACCGAATGCCGGGGCAGCGGTTCGATAATCGAGCACCCCTGCGATGTGTGCCACGGTAGCGGAGTCACCACCCGTACCCGCACCATCAACGTGCGCATACCGCCGGGAGTCGAAGACGGACAACGGATTCGGCTCGCCGGGCAGGGCGAGGCAGGTCTGCGTGGCGCACCGTCGGGCGACCTGTACGTCACCGTGCACGTGCGCCCGGACAAGGTCTTCGGCCGTGACGGCGACGACCTGACGGTGACCGTTCCGGTGAGCTTCACCGAATTGGCTTTGGGTACCACGCTTTCGGTACCCACCCTGGAGGGCAAGGTCGGCGTCCGGGTGCCCAAGGGCACCGCCGACGGCCGGATCCTCCGGGTGCGCGGCCGCGGTGTGCCAAAGCGCAGCGGCGGACACGGTGACCTGCTGGTCACGGTCAAGGTCGCTGTACCGCCGAACCTGGAAGGCGAAGCGCTGTCCGCACTGGAGGCCTACGCGGCCGCCGAGCGGGCCAGCGGATTCGACCCGCGGGCCGGCTGGGCCGGAGAGCGAGTGTGATCGTCGATGAGCAGCTCAAGATCCTCACGTGATGAGTCCCGCACATTCCTGATCTCGGTCGCCGCTGAACTGGCGGGTATGCACGCGCAAACCCTGCGAACCTACGACAGGCTCGGCCTGGTCAGCCCGAGCCGCAGTTCCGGTGGTGGACGGCGCTATTCGCAACGTGACGTCGACCTGCTGCGCGAGGTGCAGCGGCTCTCGCAGGACGAGGGCGTCAACCTGGCCGGGATCAAGCGCATCATCGAGCTGACCAACCAGGTCGAGGCGCTGCACTCGCGCCTCGCCGAGCTCGCCGCCGAGGTCGAGTCGCTGCGTGCGGCATCTCGTGCCGAGGCGGCGTCGTCGAAGACCAGCACCGCCCTGGTGGTGTGGCAGCCCCGGCCGCCGCGCCGCTAAACCCTGATCGAAAACTGCGCGACCGCGGATTCTCCCGGTCGCGCAGTTTTGTATGCGCCGGTCACGAGTGCGTCGGTGGGTGCGGCCATCGGCTCGAAACAGATCAGGTCTTCGGCGGGCGGGGCGAAGATCTGCGCCGCGTGGTAACCGGACCGGAACGTCAGCTCGATGCGGCGGTCACCGCCGGAGACGGCGAAAACCGCGCCGTCGGCGACCTCGTCGTACCCGTCGTCGAAAGCCTTGTCGCCCAGCACTTGCGAGCCGCCCGGATGTGGTGCGCTGGCGCCGGTGGGCAGCCCGCGCTCATCGACGGCCAGATGCCGCATCGGTGGTGTCTCGATGACCCATTCGGCACGCGGCACACCCGGGACCACCAGGTAAGGGTGGAAACCGAAGCACAGCGGCACCGCCTTGTCGCCCGTCGCGGTGACGATGGTGGTGACCGTCAGCGTCCGGTCCGACAGTTGGACACCCAGTTCGACGATATGCGGGAACGGGAAGCTGGCGAGCAGATCGGGCTTGGCGCCGAAGTCCAGATCGGCCAGCAGATCATTGGGGGACTCGGTGACGATCCGCCAATCCGGGTATGCGGCCAGCAGCCCGTGGATCGGCAGCCCGTTGCCGTCGGCGCGGACACCGCGGGCATCGGGGGCGATGTCGACGATCTCTCCGCCGGCCTGATAGGTGTTGGCGCTCAATCGATTCGCCCATGGATAGAGCACCGGGATGCCCATGGTCTTACCTGCCGAAACGTAGGTCTGCAGCCCGCGGCGCTGGCCGAGCAGTTCGGTACCGCCGTCGGTGAGCGAGACCGCGATCATGCCCGCCTGCGGGACCAGTTTCGCCCGGACATCACCGGCGGGATCGTGCAGGGTCACCGTTCGCATGAGCGCACTCCTCGTATCGAGTCACAGGGGATCGTGTTGGATTCGTTCTGGCGGTGCGCCTTTGGCCACCAGTGCGTCGACGGTGGCGCGGGTCATGGCCGGACTTCCGCAGACCAGGATCTGCCGGTCACCCCAGCCGCCGTAACGCGTCACCACCTCCGGCAGCAGTCCGGTCTGGCGGACATGCAGACCGCGCGGCGGCTGCGCGTCGGGGTAGTCACCCGCCCACGGCGGGTCGGTGGCGTACTGCGACACCGGTGTCACCGACAGCCACGGGTTGTGTGCCGCGATCTGCCACAGCGTGCGCAGATCGTAGAGCTCACACGGGTACCGGGCGCCGAAGAACAGGTGGGCCCGGGGATTGACGCCGAAACGCGCCAAGTCCATGATGATGGCCCGAAGCGGCGCCAGGCCCGTACTGCCGGCAACCATCAAGATGTCGCCGTCGTCGCGGTCGACCTGCAGGGCGCCGTGCGGACTTGACAGCCGCCAGCGATCGCCGGGCCGGGTCTCGGCGACGATTGCCGAGCTCACCAGACCGCCCGGTACGGCGCGCACGTGGAATTCGATACCGCGGTCGGGCTGCGCGGGGATCGCCGCCGACAGATAGCGCCAGCGCCGCGGGCATTGCGGCACTTCGACATTGACGTACTGGCCGGGCAGATGGTCCATCGGCTGATCGAGGTAGAGCCGCACCACCGCCAGGTCGCGGGATACCCGGTGGTGCTCGGCGACGGTGGCCTCCCACCACGGTGGCCCGCCCTCGGCGTCGGCGGCGCCACTCATCACGCCGGTCATCAGGTTGATGGCCTGGCGGGTGGCCTCCTCGACCGCCGGGGTCCAGGCGGGCCCGAAATGCGTCAACAATGTGGCGTAGAGGGCCTTGCCCAAGCTGTCGTACTGTGCCGCGGTGGCACCGTACTTGCGGTGGTCGCGGCCCAGCTGAGCCAGGAAGGCGACCGGCTCGGTCGAGCGTTGCGCGATCATCTCCCCGAGCAGCCAGTGCAGCACCTTGGCGAGAACGGCCCGCTGGTGGGTCATCGACGGGCCGAACAGGTCGCGCACAGTCGGGTCGGTGGCAAACCAGCACGTGTAGAAGCGGCTCATGACGGCATCGGCGTCGGGATGCTGCGGATCCAGCGCATCGCGCACCACCGCAAGCGCGTCGCGATCTTCCAGCCCCACAGCCGCTGATCTTAGGCGCGCACATCCGGCTGCCGGATGCCGGCGACGACGGTTGCCAGTAGTCCGGCCATCGCCCAGCAGGCCAGCACGATGATCGCGCCGAGCGCGGTGGAACTGTCGACGGCGGGGAAGTACGCCGTCGACCGCAGCAGGGTGGCGGTTGCGCCCTGGGGCAGCAGCTGGCCGAACGCCCCCCAACCGCCCGGCAGCAGTTCGGGTGCGCCGCCCATTGCCGAGAGCGGGTTACCCAGCAGGATCGCGACGCCGGCACCGATCGCCAGCCCGATCCTGCCGAACAGCGAGCCCAGACCCAGCATGGCCAGAGCCGTGGCCAGGATGCCCACGAACAATCCGGCCGTCACAGCCCAGAACGCCGAGTCGATGGAGCCGAACACGTAGCGCAACAGCGCGGCGATGACCACCGCCGCGACCGCGGCGAAGGCCACGGTCGCACCCAACCGCAGCCAGACCGCACCGGGGAACAGCAGGATCAGCACCACCGCGGGCAGCAACCCGGCCAGCGTCAGCGGAAGCGCCGCGGCGACCAGCCCGACACCACGGGGATCACCCGGCGGCAGCGGCGCCAGATCGTCGACGCGCGCCGGCGCGCCGGCCTTCTGCGACATCGTCGCGCTGATGGCCATGAGCGACTGGGCCACCGCCGGGCTGCCCCCGGTGGCGATCAGCAGTGTCGGCCCGTCCCCGCCGAAGACGAAACCGCCGTAGACATCGCGGCTGCGGATGGCGCCGCGCAACGCCGTCTGATCCGGGTAGGACGTCACCGTGAAACCGCCCGGCGCACTGCGTTCGAGGGAGGTCGCGAGCTCGGTGGCGATCGTGGGGGAGGCCACCACACCGACCGGCACCTGGTGCGGTTTGGATTTCACCGCGGGCAATGCGAACGCGATGAAGAACACCGAAAGCGCCAGGATGAGCACCACGACGACACCGGCGGCCTGTACGACCGGCGGTGGCCGGTGCCAGCTCAAAGTCCGTGGATCCCTTTGTAGAGCACCAACAGGCCGATGACGACGAGAATCACCGCGACCAGCGCTCCGTTGTTCTTCTCCATCCACACCTTCAGGCGCGACAGCGCCGGGTCCAGGCGCGCCCCGGCGTAGGTGTAGGCCAGGATCGGCAGCGCCACCGTCGACGCCGAGATCAGCACGAACACCAGGTCGGCGAACCAGGCGGCGTCACCGAGGCCTGCGGTCCCGATCGCCAAACCGGCTGCCGCACATATGAACAGCACTTTCGGATTGGCCACCGTCAACAGAGCGCCGATCGCAAAGGCCTTGCCGGGGCCGGCCTCGGTGATGTGCCGGGTGCCGGGGATCTGGTGGGGCTTGCTGTGGCGGGTCGCCCAGCGATAGATGCCGAACACGATCAACGCCGCTCCGACGCCGATGCGCGCCCACGAGGCCCACCCCGGCGGTTTGGTGCCCAGGCCGCCCAACAGGCCGGAGATGCCGATGAACACCGACGTCAGCACCGCCAACCCGACCAGCCAACCCGCCAGGAAAGCCAGCCCGGTGGGCCGCGGTCGCGGCGAGTGCAACACCAATACCGCCGGGATGATCGACAACGGCGACAACGCGATGACCAACGCCAGGGGTATGAGCTCGGTCAACTCCGCAGCCCAGCTGGAACTCACCGGGAGAACGTAGCGAACTCCGGGCCGGTATGCAGACATTCCGCGCGTGCGGGTGCGCGCTCGCCCGGCGAGCGGGGTTGCTGCTCGGTAGTCTCGGCGAGTCGACGCCGCCGGTTCGCGCGGCCACCAGAACGTCTCGACAGGAACCCCAGCAGATGACGCAGATCCACCTCGGGCAGATCTTCCACATCGCGGGCAGCCCCACCGTCGCCGAGGCGGTCGAAGCCCTGGTGTTCATCGCCGACGGTGCGCTGGTGGTCGACGCCGACGGCACGATCGTCTACTGCGGTGCACGCGACGGTGTGCCGCCGGAACACCACGACGCCGAGATCGTCGACCACCGACCGGCAGTGCTGGTCCCCGGCTTCGTCGACACCCACATCCATTTCCCGCAGACCTACGCCGGTGATGCCTATGGCGGCGGCCAGCTGCTGGAGTGGCTCAACCTGTGCATCTTCCCGTCGGAATCGAGATTCGCCGACCCCGAGTTCGCCCAGCGCGCCGCCGTGGAGTTCTGCAACCGGCGCATCGCGGCGGGAACCACCGCCGCCATGGTCTTCGGCTCGGCGTTTCCACATGCCCAGGACGCCCTTTTCACCCAGACGCTGCGCGCCGGTCTGCGATTGGTGTCCGGGCGGGGCATCCAGACCGTGGGCGGTGATACCGCGCAGCCGCTGATGACCTCCGAGGAAGACGCCATCCGGCTGACTCGCCAGGAGATCGACACCTGGCATGCCGCCGACACCGGCGACGTCGACACCGCGTTGGTGCACGTCGCGATCGTGCCGCGGTTCTCCCTTTCGGTGAGCACCACGACGCTGTACAACCTCGGCGAGCTCTACGACGAGGTCCGCGACCGCGGGGTCTACGTGCACACCCACCTCAACGAGAACAATCGCCCCGGCACCGGTGAGGTGGACGCCGTCAAACAACTGTTCGCCGTCGACTCCTACCTCGACACCTATGACGGCAAGTTCCTGCCCGGCTCCGAGGTGGGCGGCAAGAGCCTGCTCGGACCGCGCACGATCCTGGCGCACTGTGTGCACTGCACCGACGCCGAGCTGGCCCGGATGGCCGAAACCGGCACCACGATCGCGCACTGCCCGGTATCGCAGCAGTTCCTCGGATCGGGCACCATGCCGTGGAAACGCACCGTGGCCGCCGGCGTGACCATCGCGGCCGGAACCGATTTCGGCGGCGGCGACGAATGGCTCATCCCGCAGGTGCTGGCCGCCGCTTTCAAATCCCACATCAGCGAACCCGGCGCCGACGGGGTGTCGATGCATCCGGCCGAGATGCTGTTCACCGGGACACTGGCCGGCGCGCGGGCCCTGGACATGGAGAGCCGGTTCGGCAACTTCGACATCGGCAAGGAAGCCGACTTCGTCGTCATCGACCCGGCCCGGACGCCGGCGCTGGCTGCCGCACTGACCTACGGGGTACGGTCCGGCGAGCCCGAACGGGCCCGCGATCAGACATTGTTCGCGTTGCTGATGGGCATCCGGGAGACATCCATCGCCGGGGTCTACGTTCAGGGCCGCCGTATCGACCCGATCTAGGAGTGCGCATTGCTCAGCTCGGCGAGCGTCGTCACGGTCTTGCATCGCGACGCCGAGGCGCGCCTCTTCGACGCCTGGCTCACCGACCTGATCGCGTCCGCGCATGCCGCTCCCGGCTATCTGGATGCCCGGGTGTCCGAATACGCCGACCCGGCGCTGGACCCGGCGGTACAGGTGAGTTTCGAGTCCGAGGAGCAGCTCGACGACTGGCTCGACGGTCCCGCGCGGCGCGATGTGTTGCAGCGCGGCCGCGAGCTGGGCTGCCTGCCGCGCGCCGATGTGGTGTTCGGGCCGGATGGGCTGCCGCCGGCCGGGGTCGCGGTGTTCCGGCACGAGGTCGCCGACGGCAAGGAGGCGGAGTTCGTCAGCGCGCAGGCCGGTATCGCCGCCGCGGCGGCCCGGTTCGCCGGCAGTGAGGGCACGGTGCTGTTCTCCGGCGACGGCGGCCAGTGGCTTTCGGTCCTGCGGTTCCGCCGCGCATCCCAGCTCACGCGCTGGCTGAACTCGGGGGACCGGCTGGGTGCACTGCCCGCCGTGCGGGCCAGTCTGAGCAGGAATTTCACCCGGGTCTCGCTGACCACCGGGTTCGGATCGACCGTTCGCACCGAGGACGGCACCACCAGCGTCACGCCCGGCTGGAAGGCCGCGATGCTGGTGGTGCTGGTGCTGTACCCGACCGTGATGCTGTTGTCACGGTTCTTCGGGCCGCTTCTCGACGAGCTCGGTGCGCCGCCCTGGCTGGCGTTCTTCGTCAGCAACATCGTCAGCGTGGCCGCGCTGCAGTGGCTGCTGATGCCGGTGATGTCGCGAATCTTCCGGCGCTGGCTCGACCCGGTCGACGGTGCCGGTCTGCGGGTGAGCCTCACCGGTGCCGCTGTGATCGTGCTGGGGTACCTCGCCACGCTGGCCTTGTTCGCGGTGGTCAAAGATCTGCAGTTCTGGGATTACGTGGACTAGGGCTTGCGCCGCAGTGTCCGATGTGCGGCGCGCCTCAGCGGGGACTCGTCCCTCGCCCCGCATCGTCGTCAGGCGCCTCGCCCCGCATCGTTGCGCCGCAGTGTCCACGCCGGCACCCAGTGCGTCACGGCCTTGTGCGCCGATCCGTAGGCGATCTCGTAGGTGACCAGGCCCCACCAATCGCCCTGCTCGCAGATACCCCAGCAGCTCAGCGTTCCCGGCACCACCTTGTGCATCTGCAGGCCGTGCGGGTGGTAGCGGCCCGACCGGTGCGGTTCGCGGGGGAACAGCTGGGTGAGGTCGACGAGAACCGCGATCGGCGGCCGGACCACCCGGAACGGGTCCCGCACCGGTTGCCCGGTGTAGCCGATCGACGTCCGGTCTCCCATCATTCGATCATATGTTCGAATAACGGCTGTGTCGCTACCCGTCTGACGGGCACGTGGTGTCGACGTAGACGGTGCTGAACGTCGTCGGGTCGATGCGCTGTCCGGTGGCGTCGATATCCGATCCGGACAGGCCGTGGATATCGGTCACCGTGCACTCCGACAGCGGCACCCCGGGTGAACCGTTGATCTGAACCGCATAGTCCTGCGTCCGCAGGGTTGCGACGACATCGGCGGCCGAGCCGCCGGTATCCAGCGCAGCCGAGGCGCCCGCGGCCAGTCCGGCCGAGCCGCCGATCAGAACGGCCGCGGTGGCCATGCATTTGACGAGATAGTGCACCGATGAGCCCCTTTGCTCGCGCGGCACAGGGGCCGCGGCTGTCATTGCCTACATCTGTGAATAGGGCGGCGGGTTACAGATCAGGCCGGCTCGTCCGGGGCGAAAACCTCTATGCTGCCGTTGTTTTCGCGGACCATCAGCGCCGGCAACGGTGCCGGGGCGATGGGCAGCTGATGCGTCAGCACCTGCCCGGCCGGGGAGAACGACGTCGAGTGGCACGGGCAGCGCAGGCGGTCGTCGGGTTTGTCGAACCACAGCCGGCAACCCTGATGGGTGCAGACCCCGGATACCGCTTCGGCCCGTCCGTCGACGCGGTGCACGAAACCGACGACCGAGCCGGTGTCGAACGGATGCATGGTGCCGTCGGCCACCACATCGGCGCTCCTGGCGACGGTGTGCCAGCTGCCCTCGTTGGGTTGCAGCTCGGCCTCGGTGGCCGTGGTGTCGGGGTTGTGCCGACCGCGGACCGCCAGCCGATCGACGGTCACCGCCGCCACCGCGGCCGCGGCTGCCGCGGATGTCCCGACCATGAGCCGGCGCCGCGATGCCGAGATCCGGCTGGGCGGCGAATCCGTTGCGGGCTCGTCGAATTGGGCGGCGAGCCTGTCGTGCAGGGCGGTAAGGAAGTCCTGGCTGGGGGCGTCGGCGCCGAGTCGGGCGGCCCGCAGGTCGATCGCGGTGCGCAGCTGATCGGCTTCGAAATCGTCGGGTTGGAACGGCCTGGGCCGGCGTCCGCCCAGCAGATCGTCGACATAGCGTCGCAACCCACGGCGGTTCATCGGACATCCTTCTCGTTGACCTGCGCTGCCAAGCGTAGAGCGCGGTGCTGCAGCACCTTGGCATTGGCGACGCTGACGCCCAGTTCGGCGGCGGCTTCCTTGATCGAACGTCCTTGCAGGAAGCGCAGTTCCAGGATTCGGCGGTAGTTCTCCGGCAATGCCAGCAGTACCGCCTGGATCCGTTCCGGCGCAGTGCTGATGGCGGTTTCGGTATCCGGGTCGACGGTGAGGTTCTCGTCGATCGTGGTGAGTTCGACACCCAGCGTCGCGCGCCAGTGTGCGGCGAGCACCGTGCGGGCGGTGGTGCGCAGGTAGGCGCGGACCTCGGCCACGCTGGCCGTCAGACGCAACGGGTGCAAGGCGGCCAGGAACACCTCGGCGGTCAGATCCTCGGCGTCGGCCCTGTTGCCCACCCGGGCGAAAAGCGTTCGGTACACCCAGGTCACGTTGTCGCGATACACCGACTCCCAGTCGGGATAGCGCTGCGCGGACACCGATCGCAGCCGTCGCGGTTCCCCGGGCCGGTTCTGCCCCATCACACCGACACGTGAACCGGCCGCGGGCAGTTCAATGCCGCTTACGGGCGAGCAGTGCATCGACCGACCACGGTCCAGGGCCCGCGATCAACAGGAAGCTGACGGTGAGCAGCTGCGCGTACTCCGAGCGGATCTCGTGTAGCACCGCCCAGAACCCGGTCTGTGGCGGCGCGGGCGGCAGGGGCAACGGTGATGTGCCCAGGTATATGGCGATCTTGGTGGACAACATCGCCACCAGCATCTCGATGATGAACGGAATGCTGATGAACCTGGTGAACAGGCCCGACATCAGCAGCAGTCCACCGCCGATCTCCAGGATTGCGACGAAAGTCGCCATGGTCTCGGGTAGCGGTATGCCGATCGCGGCGAACCGGCCGCCGCCCTGGTTGTGGAAGACGAACTTCAGGATGCCTTCCCAGAAGAAGACGCCGCCGGCCATCAGGCGCAGCAGGACTATGGCCTTCGGTCCGTCGACGGGTGGTGTGCCCAACCAGCGCCACAGCCTGCCGATGGTGCCGGTGCCGCGATCCGGTGCGTCGGCGGTGTGCAGTTCCGGGTCCCCGGTCAGTGTCATGACAGCTCCCTTGCCTCGATGTTCGAGCCCGATTCGGTCGGGCCCCGCATTTAGGTAGGGATCGGGGTTACAAGTTCCGGCAAAAAAAGTTAAAGTTGAGCGGAACAGACTCAACCTTGACGACGTTGAGTAAGGCGACAAGCATTTTTCCGGTGTGCCCGCGGACCTATTCGCGGGGCACCTACTGACCAAAGGGAGGTGTCGTGGACTCGTTCAACCCGACCACGAAGACCCAGGCGGCGCTGACCTCGGCGTTGCAGGCGGCCACCGCTGCCGGCAACCCGCAGATCACCCCCGCTCATTTGTTGATGGCATTGCTGACGCAGAACGACGGCATTGCCGGGCCTCTGCTGGAGGCGGTCGGAGTTGATCCCTCGACCATCCGGGCCGAAGCCCAGCGCCTGATCGACCGGCTGCCCAGTGCCAGCGGTGCCAACTCGACACCGCAGCTGGCGCCCGACGCGCTGGCGGCGATCACCGCGTCGACCAACCTGGCCACCGAGATGGACGACGAATACGTGTCCACCGAGCACCTGCTCGTCGGCCTGGCCACCGGAACCGGTGAGGTCGCCAAGCTGCTCACCGGCCATGGTGCCTCGCCGGAGGCGTTGCGCGAGGCGTTCGTGAAGGTGCGCGGCAGTGCCCGCGTCACCAGCCCCGACCCCGAGGCGACCTACCAGGCGCTGGAGAAGTACTCCACCGACCTGACCGCCGCCGCGCGCGAGGGCAAGCTCGACCCGGTCATCGGGCGCGACAACGAGATTCGTCGCGTCGTCCAGGTCCTGAGCCGTCGCACCAAGAACAACCCGGTGCTCATCGGCGAGCCCGGTGTCGGCAAGACCGCCATCGTGGAGGGCCTGGCCCAGCGCATCATCGCCGGCGACGTGCCGGAAAGCCTGCGCGACAAGACCGTCGTGTCCCTGGACATGGGCTCGATGGTGGCCGGCGCGAAGTATCGCGGTGAATTCGAGGAACGCCTCAAGGCCGTGCTCGACGACATCAAGAACTCGGCCGGGCAGGTCATCACGTTCATCGACGAGCTGCATACCATCGTCGGCGCCGGCGCGACCGGCGAAGGCGCGATGGATGCCGGCAACATGATCAAGCCGATGCTGGCCCGCGGTGAACTGCGCATGGTCGGCGCCACCACCCTCGAGGAGTACCGCAAGTACATCGAGAAGGACGCCGCCCTGGAACGGCGCTTCCAACAGGTCATGGTCGGCGAACCGTCGGTGGAGGACACCGTCGGCATCCTGCGCGGACTCAAGGACCGCTACGAGGTGCACCACGGCGTGCGGATCACCGACTCCGCATTGGTCGCTGCTGCAACACTTTCGGATCGCTACATCACCTCGCGCTTCCTGCCGGACAAGGCGATCGACCTCGTCGACGAGGCCGGTTCGCGGCTGCGCATGGAGATCGACTCACGCCCCGTCGAAGTCGACGAGGTCGAGCGGTTGGTGCGGCGCCTGGAGATCGAAGAGATGGCGTTGGCCAAAGAGGAAGACGCCGCGTCCAAGGAGCGGCTGGTCAAGCTGCGCGCCGAGTTGGCCGACAAGAAGGAGCAACTGGCCGAGCTGACCACCCGCTGGCAGAACGAGAAGGGCGCCATCGACATCGTCCGCGACCTCAAGGAGCAGCTGGACCAGCTGCGCGGTGAGTCCGAGCGTGCCGAGCGCGACGGCGACCTGGCCAAGGCCGCCGAGCTGCGGTACGGGCGCATCCCCGAGGTCGAGAAGAAGCTCGAGGCCGCGCTGCCTCATGCCGAGGCCCAGGAAAACGTCATGCTCAAGGAGGAGGTCGGCCCCGACGACATCGCCGATGTGGTGGCGGCGTGGACCGGTATCCCGGCCGGCCGGCTGCTGGAGGGTGAGACCGCCAAGCTGCTGCGTATGGAGGACGAACTCGGCAAGCGGGTCGTCGGTCAGAAGAAGGCCGTGCAAGCCGTTTCCGATGCGGTGCGCCGCAGCCGGGCCGGTGTCGCCGACCCCAACCGGCCCACCGGATCGTTCTTGTTCCTCGGCCCCACCGGTGTCGGCAAGACCGAGCTGGCCAAGGCGCTGGCGGACTTCCTGTTCGACGACGAGCGGGCCATGGTCCGCATCGACATGAGCGAGTACGGGGAGAAGCACTCCGTGGCGCGACTCGTCGGTGCCCCTCCGGGCTACATCGGCTACGACCAGGGCGGTCAGCTCACCGAGGCGGTGCGGCGACGCCCGTACACGGTGGTGCTGTTCGACGAGGTCGAGAAGGCGCACCCGGATGTGTTCGACGTGCTGCTGGCCGTCCTCGACGAGGGCAGGCTGACCGATGGTC
This sequence comes from Mycobacterium sp., assembly GCA_016197405.1. Lineage (GTDB taxonomy): Bacteria > Actinomycetota > Actinomycetes > Mycobacteriales > Mycobacteriaceae > Mycobacterium. The sequence continues at coordinate 149,781 of JACPVR010000013.1, read as the reverse complement.
AGGGCCGCACGGTGGATTTCCGCAACACCATCCTGGTGCTGACCTCCAACCTGGGTTCGGGTGGTTCCGAGGAGCAGGTGATGGCGGCGGTGCGGGCGGCGTTCAAGCCGGAGTTCATCAACCGGCTCGACGACGTGTTGATCTTCGACGCGTTGCAGCCCGATGAGCTGGTCCAGATCGTCGACATCCAGCTGGCACAGCTGCAGAAGCGGCTGGCTCAGCGCCGGCTCACCCTGGAGGTGTCGCTGCCCGCCAAGAAGTGGCTGGCCGACCGCGGGTTCGACCCGGTTTACGGTGCCCGCCCGCTGCGCCGGCTGGTGCAGCAGGCCATCGGCGACCAGTTGGCGAAGTTGCTGCTGGCCGGCGATGTGCACGACGGCGACACCGTTCCGGTGAACGTCAATCCCGACGGCGAGGGCCTGATCCTGGGCTGAGGTCCCCGCCGAGCAGTCGTAGACGACCCCTTTTCGACCAGAAAAGGGGGTCGTTTGCGTCTGCTCGCGGGCCATATGCAGGGCGTAACGTGGTTGTGACCTGCTGGCATTCTCGCTTAGTGGGTACCAGCAGATAGGCTACGTGCGATGGTTCCGCTCTGGTTCACGCTGTCCGCACTCTGCTTCGTCGGTGCGGCGGTACTTCTGTATGTCGATATCGACCGCCGTCGCGGCCTCGGACGGCGGCGCAAGTCATGGGCACGGTCGCACGGGTTCGACTACGAACCGGTGTCCACCGAGATCCTGAGCCGCTGGAAACGCGGCGTGATGTCCACCGTCGGCGACGTCAACGCCCGCAACGTGGTGCTGGGCCAGATCCGCGGAGAAGCCGTCTTCATCTTCGACCTGGAGGACGCCGCGACGGTCATCGCACTGCACCGCAAGGTCGGTACCAACGTCGTCGTGGACCTGCGCCTCAAGGGCGTCAACGAGCCCCGCGAGAACGACATCTGGCTGCTCGGGGCGATCGGGCCCCGGATGGTCTACTCGACCAATCTCGACGCCGCCAGAAGGGCGTGTGACCGTCGGATGGTCACCTTCGCCCACACCGCCCCCGACTGCGCCGAGATCATGTGGAACGAGGAGAACTGGACGCTGGTCTCGATGCCCATCTCCAGTACCCGCGCTCAGTGGGACGAGGGTCTGCGGACCGTGCGCCAGTTCAACGACCTGCTGCGCGTGCTGCCGCCGACGGCGCAGGCCGCCATCGGCCCGGCGCCCCGGCACCGCAACCAGCTCGGCGCTGCTCCGTCACGCCCGCTGGCACAGAGCGCACCGCCCCCCGAGCTGCCGCCACCCGGCCATCCCGACGCCGCAGCGCCCCGCCACCGCGAGCCCGTCCGGGCCGAGCGGCCCGGACCGCTGCCGCCGCGCAACGGCCGGCAGGCGCCCAACTACCAGCGCTAGCGGGAGTCTGTGACAGTGGCACCTGAGCTGACCCCTGCCGATCGCGCGGAACTCGCCGAACTGGTCCGGGAACTTTCGGTCGTCCGCGGCCGGGTCGTGTTGTCCTCCGGCAAGGAATCCGACTACTACGTGGATCTGCGCCGGGCCACCTTGCAGCACCGCGCCGCCCGGCTCATCGGCTCGCTGATGCGCGAGCTGACCAGCGACTGGGACTATGACGTCGTCGGTGGACTGACGCTAGGCGCCGACCCGGTCGCCACCGCGATAATGCACGCCCCCGGCCGTCCCATCGACGCGTTCGTGGTCCGCAAGTCGGCGAAAACCCACGGTATGCAACGGCTCATCGAAGGTTCCGACGTCTCCGGGAAGCGGGTGCTCGTCGTCGAGGACACCAGCACCACCGGTGCCTCGCCTTTGACCGCGGTACGCGCTGTGCGCGAGGCCGGCGGCGAGGTGGTCGGCGTCGCGACCGTCGTCGACCGCGCCACCGGGGCTGCCGAGGTGATCGCCGCCGAAGGGTTGGCCTACCGCAGCGCACTGGAACTCGCCGATCTCGGGCTGGGGGATGGTTGACGTGGCAGCCCGCGTCGGGCGAGCGCGACACTGAGACCGGTTACGAACCGGAACCGGATCCGATCGACTGGCACGAGGTAGTCGACTATCTGTTCGTCGGAGCGGGTAACACCGCGCTGGCCGCCGCGATCGCCGCGCAGGCCGCGGGCTACGAGGTGCTCGCCGCCGACGCGAAACCGCCGACCGGACACGACACCCTGGCCGTCCGGCTGGGGCTGACCGACAGCGTCACCGTGGCATATCTGAACCAGCTCACCGAGGACGCCGGTCCGCCCGCCACGGGCGCCGAACCGGCCGTTCTGGACGTCTTCGATCCCGCGGCCATCGCACCGCAGAAACACTTCTTCGGCTCGCGGCTGCGGGACTGGGCGGTGAAATGCCTGGGTTCCCCGTACGGCCTGCTGTGCACGACGCCCACCGAGCCTCCCGCCACGCCGCTGCCGGTCGGGCACCTGGACACCACGGCAGCGCTGGATCTCAGTTCCTGGTTGTCCCAACGGGCCGGTGATATCGGCATCGACGACCTCGAGGGCACGCTGAGCAGCCTGGTATTCCTCGACGGCAAGGTGCGCGGTGCGGTGGTCGACACCGCCTCAGGCGAATGCTGGGTGCGGGCGGTCGGCGGCGTGGTCATCGCGACCGGAGCCGGTGCCGCGTTACCGCAACTGCCGGCCGGTGCTCACGATGCCGCGCGGCTGGATCTGGCGCTGGCATCGCGTGCGGCGAGCCGGTTCATCCGCCTCGAGCTGGTCGCCGCGGACCGCGACTGATCAGGACGTCGCGCGCAGCGAGGCCGGGAACGGCAGCGGGATACGCCGCTGCGCCAGCAGTGCCGACATGTCGGCACCGCCGAGCGGACGCGACAGCAGGAAGCCCTGCGCCCGGTAACAGCCGTGCCGCAGCAGCGTCTGCGCCGCGGCGGCGGTCTCGACACCCTCGGCGACGAGCCCCAGGCCGAAGGCGTCCGCGAGCGCTATGACGGCCCGCACGATGGCCAGATCGCCGGCGTTGGTGCCCAGATCCTTGACGAAGCTCCGGTCGATCTTCAACGAGTCCACCGGCAGCGATTTCAGGTGCGTGAGCACGCTGTAACCGGTGCCGAAATCGTCGATGGCGATCCGCACACCGACCTCCTTGAGGGCGGCCAGTGTTATCCGGGTGGTCTCGATGTCTTGCACCACAACGCTTTCGGTGATCTCCAGGCACACCGACTCACCGTCGAGCCCGAAATCCTCCAGCGTCTCGGCGACGGCGTCGGCGAAACCCTCGGCGACCAGCTGCACCGGTGAGACGTTGATGCGCAGCACGGTGTCGCGGCCGATACCGCGCGAATGCCACATGCCGAATTCGGTGCACGCCGCCCGCATGACCCAGCGGCCCAGCTCGCCGGCCATGTTGATGGACTCGGCCACCCCGATGAACGAATCGGGAAGCAGCAGTCCGCGTGTCGGATGCTGCCAGCGCACCAGCGCCTCGGCGGCCAGTACCTCGCCGGTGCGCATATCGATCTCCGGCAGGTAGTGCAGGACCAGCGAACCGCTCTCGATGACACCCTGCAGATGCAGCTCGATGTCGTTTCGGAACGTGCTCTTCAGCGAGATGTCGTCGGAGAACACCGCGATCTTGTTGCCGCCCGCGCTCTTCGCCGTCAGCACCGCTTGGTCGGCCCGGCGCAGCAGGTCGGAGGTATTGTCGCGGCCCGGTTCGCCCACTGCGACACCGATGCTCACGGTGCGGGTCAGCATCTCACCGTCGATCGCCACTCGCTCGCGCAGCGAGTTCTGTAGCTGATTGGCCAGTTCCTCGGCGGTGCCGGGATCCGTCGGCGCCGCCGGGACGATGACGAATTCGTCGCCGCCGAGGCGTGCGATCAGGCAGCGGTCATCGGTTTTCTCCCGCAGGCGCTCGGCGAAGACCCGGATGAACCAGTCGCCGGCGTTGTGGCCGAGGTAGTCGTTGACCGCCTTGAGCCGATCGAGATCGAGGAACAGCACAGCGACCGGACCGCTGTTGCCGGCCGTCAGCCGGGCGTCGAGGTGGGCCACCAGGGCCCGACGGTTGTAGACGCCGGTCAGATCGTCGTGTTCGGCGAGATAACGCAACTGCTCTTCGGCGGCGATCCGTGCCTGCACCTGGGCCAGCAGCGAGGCGATCGCCTCGACCGCGTTGAGTTCGTTCTCGCTCCACGCCTTGTCGCCGGATTTGACGAATCCCAAGGTGCCGGTGGTGATGTCACCGGCCAGCAGTGGTGCGGTGGCCAACGTGCTGACGTAGCCGCCGGACTCTTCGATCTTGCGCTGGAACTCGTCGGTGGCGGGCTCCGGACGCAGCACCACGACCTGCTTGTTGTGCTCGGCCATCGCGAATACCGGGTCGTCGGCGAAATAGACCAGCGCCAACGGGTCGGGATCGGGGATGGAAAGGCGCGCGGGCCATTCGGCGACCATGCGAGAAGCCCTGATGGAGTGGTCGTTGTAGCGAAGGAAGCAGTGGTCGACCTCGAAAGCCGTAACCAGGTCGGAGAGGACGTCTTGCAACACCTCAGCCGCGTTGTACGAGTCGGTGGCCATCAACTTGGTCGCTACGGCAGTGACCACGATATCGAGACTGCTCGCCATGTGCCCTCTCCGATACCCCACCTCAGTGTGACGATAGTTGAGCGCGTCTACGGCTGCGCACCGAGGCCGGGGCGGCGTAGCCGAATCTGAATACGATGGTTGCAACTTCGTTGCGCTCGACGTGGATCAGGTCGTCAAATGCTTGGGCTAGCGTACCCAAAGCGGTCGCAAAATTCGGCGACAACTGCGTGCGCTCGTGCTCGTCGAGGGCGTAGATGAAGAGCGGGGTCACCGGGTGCACCGCCAGACCGAGCCGCGTCGCGTGTAGCCACACCGCCTCGGCGGCCGCTCCGCCTCTGGCGTAGTCCAACAGCGAGTCACCTGCGACGGTCAGCACACCGACCGCCGAGCTGCTCATCACGCGGTCCCGGGTCATGTTGCCCAAACCCGCGCCGGCATCCCATTCGGCCAAGAATTCCATCGCATCGGAGCGCTGAAGGATCTGCAGCGCCGCGGTTTCGGCGGAATCGAGTTCCAGACTGTTGATGTCGAGGCCGGCATCGGGATCGGCATCGCCGGGCCACCGAAGTTCCTCGAGCAACTCCGCATGCAGGTGCGAGGTCAGATAGCGGATACGGTCCGTTCGGGCGAGGATGTCCGCGACGGCCAGGAGATCCTCGCGGCCGGTGAACATGCGCAGTGTCGCGTCCTGCGATCGGGCGGCGTCGCACAGCGCGTCCAGGACGGCGCGATCCATCGGCCTGCCGTCGCCGCCGCGCCGGTTGGTTCCGCGCTCGAGTAGCGGTTCGTAGAGCCCGGCGAGCTCATCGTCGGTGCCGTCGGCGAAGCGCAGGACCGCCCGCAGGGGGGTTTCGGGATCGTCCGTCGTCCATTCGACCGGCCCCAGGAGCCGCTGTTTCGCCGCCGCCACCTGCGCGTTGAAGACCGCGGCGCCGATGGCGACGGCGCTGCCGCGGTAGCCGATGTCGACCGACGCCGAGAATTGCGGGTCCACGCTGATATCGATCGATGTCGCGTCGGCCTCGATACGCCAGGGCTGGCAGTTGCCGGCTGACGGTGCGCGCAAGGTGGCCTCGGCGATCAGCTCGACGGCGGTCGTCGGGACGGGGGCGGCAGGCACGGGGAACGGACGCGGGGAGTTCGGTATGGGCGGTTCGGCGAGTTCGTCGAGGGCCGCGCCGATATCGATGCGGACGCGCCCGGATCGCAGCGGCACACCGAGTCCGATGCGCCGGACCGCTTCGGCGACGGCGGCGGCGCCGAGCACGACATCGCCCGCGAGCTGCGGCCAGGTCGAAATCGACTCTCCCACTTCGACCATCGATGCCGCGGCGCGCGCGGAAACCCGCTCGGGCTCGATGATGCGCAGCACATGCGAGACCTTGCCGGACGCGGACAGGCCGGCCAGCGAGTCGATCTGGTCCTCGTCGAGCAACCCGTGCAGGATCGGGCGGTCGGGTTCCAGGTCGTAGCGTTCCACGTCGACCATGCCGCGGTCGCTGGTCGCCATCAGGACCGGAAGGCGGTGCGCCCGCGCGGCGCGGCGCAGCAGTGCCTTGACGTCGAGGGAGTCGCATTCCTCGACGACGATGTCCAGGCCGTCGAGGAAGCTGTCGATGGTCTCGGGGGTCAGCCCGGTGGGCACCAACTCGACATCGCTGTATGGGTCGAGTTCGGTGATGCGGCGCGCGGCCACGACGGCCTTGTTCTCACCGAGGTCGAAAACCGTCGCCGGGACGCGGTTGAGGTTCGACAGTTCCAGCGTGTCGAAATCGGCCAGCCGGAGCCGCCCGCACCCGGTCGCCGCCAGCGTGTGTGCGACCACATGGCCGACGCTGAGACCGACCACCCCGATGCGGAGCTCGCCGAGCCGGGCCTGCTCGTCGGCGGTGATCATGTTGCGGTTGCGATCGGTGCGGAGCCGACGAAACGATCGCGGACCCAGGACGTGCACCATGGTCTGCCGCCACGGGTAGTACACCCAGCGGCTGGGCTCGGCCAGGTCGACCTCGCTGACCGGAGGTTTGACCTCGGAAAGGGCTCTGAGCTGCAGCGACAGCGTGTCGATGATGGTTATCGACGAGTCGGCGCGCAGCGATTCGATCTTGCGCAGGTCAGTGGTGTCGGTTTCGTCGAGGATGTGTGGACGATCGGGCGCCCACGTCAATTTTTCGGTCATCCACCGATACGGTAGAGAACATCGGCCTCAGAGTGGTCACTCAACTCGTTGCGGAGCGCACGGGTCTCCTGCAGGATCTTCGAAAGCTGGTCAGGCTCGGCGTATTTGGTGAAATTGGTGCGGTCCCACCACATCATCCGGGTCTGATAGCGCTCGTCGGGATACGGCGTGGGCGGGATGTTGGCGGCAACGACGCCGCCCGATGTCGCCCAGCTGTTCAGGACGTGTTCGGCCGAGGTCGCCATGCAGAACTGGATGTCCATCACCGCCATCGCGTGGAAGGCTGTCCGGGCCATCGCCCGGGTCACCGCGCGGCCGTTGGGCTTGGCGTCGACCCAGGCCGACTTGAATTCCAGGATGCCGAACGGTGCCCGATCGTTGATCATCTTGCGGACCGCGGCCAGGCCGGGCTGGCCGTCCCATTCGATGACGGCGTGCGAGTCCTCGGCGTCGCGCAGCGGTCCTTTGGCGCGCAACCCGCCCAGGACGCGGCCTCCGGCGTCCAGTGCGGCAAAGAACAATGCGGTGTCGCCGCCGGTTCGCAGTGCCGACATGTCGAGTGCGTCCTCGACACCGTGTTTGCGGTAGCTGCGCGCCGCGCCATCCAGGTATTCGTCCCACAGCTCCGGTTCGTCCGGCGGGCGTGCGACGACCAACGTGCACTCGGCGTCGCGATCCCACCAGCTGGCGGTGCCGTGCAGCGAAACTTGGATGTCTAAGGATTCGGCAAGTGCAGCGTTCACATTCATCCCGTTCGTCGGTAGCCGGTCGACGGTGTAGACCGGCCTGAGGCCTTGTTTGCGCACCCCGCATTTGTGCTAATCAACCGCGTTAATTATCTCGTAAAAGGCCTTGAGAACCGACCTATTGCCGTCTTGTCGGCCATCCCGGGAGGGTCGCCGCTGCTCGTGACGACCCCGCTGATTGGTAAGGTTCGGCTCTCAGGTACCTGCGAGCGCTCACATAGAATCCGAAAAGGTGATTTTCAGCAATCAAAGTAAGGGCGCTAAATATTTGCGATCTGCTGGAGGGGGCGACAGTGCGGCCGCGACGGGACGGCGGCGCCACGGAGTGACCGTGGCCGGCTCTTAAGGAGTTGCTAGAGTCACGTTTCGGCAACCGGCGCGGTGCGGGCAGGCGCCCGGTGTACGACGGGGACCGGTCACTTTCGGCGGACCTAGACAACTGCTTCCTGCTGTCAGATCATTGCTGACTCGGCTGGGATCAGTGCGGTAGACCCACATCCGACGGCCGGTAATGGGACCTGACTTCGCAAACTTGGCAAACGCTGCCGGCGTTACCAGGACCGCTTTGCGGTACTCGGCCCGTACAGTGCAACGTGGTCCGCTGACCGCACTGCCACCCGGGTCGTCAATCTTGGAGTTCGACGTTGTCCACCGCTCTTCTGCGCCGCATGATCGCGGTCTCGGTGCTCGCGTCGGTGATTGCAGGGTGCGCCGGCTCCGCGCCGCCTCCCCGCCCCTACGGAGCCCAGCAGGCCAAGGTCGGCGAGTCGATCGCGGTGCTGGGCTGGAATCTCTCGGTCGCCAATCTCCGGTTCGAATCGGGCCACGTCCTGATCGATGTCGACGGTGCCGCCGCGGATCCGGCCGCCCCGCGGGCCAATCCGGCCGATATCCGGTTCGGTCTCTACGGTGCGCTGGCCCATCCCATCGAGACCACGGGAATGGGCAGCTGCGCGCAGGTGCAGGGGGCCGACATCTCCCCGCTTGCCGCACCGTCACCCGACCGGATCACCGGTACCGTCTGCCTCGGCCCGTTCACCGATCAGACCCAGGTCCGCGGCGTATACGTGTACTCGCCGCGAGACCGGATACCGGGCACCACAGTGGCCTATCCGGCCGCGTTCCCGGTGGGTCTGCCGCCGACCAACACCAATGACACCGGCCTGACGGTATCGACCACAAGCGTCGAGGGATGGCGTGTCGACGGCACCCCGCTGTCGCCCGAGGCCCTCGGTGACCCGGCGGCGTTCACCGGTAACGGCTACATGTTGCTGGGCCTGCGGGCCGATGGTCTGGCGGCCGAATACCGCGATCAGTCGGCGACCCGCGGCGGTCCGCTGATGCTGCTGGCGGCCCCGTCCTTGCCGCCACCGGGGCTCAATCCGGCGTGCTCGGCATACGGCGCCTCGGTGCTGGTGCTGCCGGATGCCTCGCTGGATGCGGTGCAGGTCGCCGCGTCGCTGTGCACGCAGGGCGAGATCAACGCGGCGCTGCTGTATGCGACCGTCTCGGTGGCCGGGACACACGCCGCGGTCTGGACGACGGAACCGGCCAGATGACCGAGCCGGGACCGACCGAATGGGGTGCGCCGGCCGGCGTCGGCCCGTGGAGCGACGAACACGACGAGCCGGTTCCCGACGATCCGCGCTACGACCGGGAGCTACTCGACGACGGTGACCACCGCAATGTCGTCGACGCTTACCGGTACTGGACGCGCGAGGCGATCATCGCCGATATCGACAAGCGCCGGCACAAGTTACATATAGCTATCGAGAATTTTGGCAACGATGCCAACATCGGTGGTGTGGTGCGCACCGCGAACGCATTCGCCGTCGACACCGTCCACATCGTGGGACGGCGGCGCTGGAATCGGCGCGGCGCCATGGTGACCGACCGATATCAGCGCTTGGCACACCATGACACCACCGACGAGCTGCTGGACTACGCCGAACACGCCGGCCTGCAGGTCGTCGCCGTCGACAACGTGCCCGGGTCGGTACGGCTGGAACAGACACCGCTACCGCAAGACTGCTTGTTGTTGTTCGGGTCCGAGGGGCCGGGCCTGTCCGAACGGGTCCGCGACGGTGCCGCACTGCTGGTGTCGATAGCCCAGTTCGGCTCCACACGCAGTATCAACGTCTCGGTCGCGGCGGGGATCGCCATGCATGCCTGGATCAGGCAATGGGGTGATCTCGACCAGGCCTGGTAAGGCAGGATGCCACACATGGATCAGGTATGGGCCAACCGTGCGGCATCCGCGGAAGCCGCGATCGCGGCGCGTCATCTGAAGAAGCTGTGGGGTCTGCCCGGCACCCAACTCGGCGTGGTGGCCTGGCCACCGGCCAAACGCGACAAACGTTTCGGCACCTGGCACTACTGGTGGCAGGCGCATCTGCTGGACTGCCTCGTCGACGCCCAGATCCGTGACCCCAAACCCGAACGGGTGCAATCCATCGCCCGCCAGGTCCGCGGACACCGGTTGCGCAACATCGGGTCCTGGGTCAACGACTACTACGACGATATGGCCTGGCTGGCGCTGGCCATCGAGCGCGCCGGGCGGCTGGCGGGGGTCGAGCGACCCCGTGCGCTGGCCAAACTGGCCGATCAGTTCGTCAACGCCTGGGTGCCCGAGGACGGCGGCGGTATCCCGTGGCGCAAGCAGGACCAGTTCTTCAACGCCCCGGCCAACGGGCCGGCCGGGATATTCCTGGCCCGCTACGCCGACCGGCTGCGCCGGGCGCAGCAGATGGCCGACTGGATCGACGAGGTGCTCATCGACCCTGAAACCCATCTGGTCTTCGACGGCATCAAGGCGGGATCGCTGGTGCGCGCGCAGTACACCTACTGCCAGGGTGTGGTCGTCGGATTGGAGACCGAGCTGGCGGTGCGCACCGCCGATGAACGGCATGCGATGCGGGCGCGCAGGCTCATCGCCGCGATCAGCACCGAGATGGCTCCCGAGGGTGTGCTCAAGGGCGCAGGCGGTGGCGACGGTGGCTTGTTCTCCGGTGTCACCGCGCGCTACCTGGCGCTTGCCGCCACCACGCTGCCGGGGGACTCGGCCGAGGACGTCGCGGCCAGAGCCACCGCCGCCGAGGTGGTGCTGCGCTCGGCGCAGTCGGCATGGGACTACCGCCAGACCGTCGACGGGCTGCCGCTGTTCGGCGCGTTCTGGGACCGCACGGCCGTGGTCCCCGCGGCCGGCGGTGCCGAGGCGCAGTTCGTCGAAGGTGCGGTCAACTCCTCGGAATCGCCCGAACGCGATCTGTCGGTACAACTGTCAGGCTGGATGCTGATGGAAGCCGCCCACACGGTGGCTTCGGTCGCCGACGCTGACGCCGAGACCGGTGAAGCCACCGAGGACGAGGATGCCGATGAGTGAGCCAGGGGGCTGGACGCCCGATGTCAAGACCGTCGCGGAGGCCAGCCTCACCCGGTTCATGGACTGGCTGCGCGATACCGACCGCGGGGATTATGCCGACTACCGGTCGCTGTGGTCGGCGTCGGTCAGCGATGTCGCCTGGTTCTGGGAAGCGGTCTGGGACTTCTACGACATCGCGTCCCGCACACCGGTCGACGAGGTGCTCACGAGCTCGGAAATGCCTGGTGCGCAATGGTTCACCGGTGCCACGCTGAACTACGTCGACCAGGTCTTCCGGCACGCGTCCGATGAGCGGCCCGCGATGGTGGTGGCCGGTGAGGACGGCGCCGTCGAGTGGTCGTGGGAACGGCTGCGGTCGGAGACCGCGGGCCTGGCGGCCTACCTGCGCAGTGTCGGTGTCGGCCCGGGTGACCGGGTGGTGGGCTACCTGCCCAATATCGGTGAGACTGTCGTCGCGTTCCTCGCGGCTGCCAGCATCGGTGCGACCTGGGCGGTGTGCAACCCCGATCTGGCGGTTGCCGGCGTCACCGCCCGGCTGGGGCAGCTCGAACCGACGGTGCTGGTGGTCGCCGACGGTACGGTCTACGGCGGCAAGCAGCACGACAAGCGCGCCGATATCGCCGAGATCCGTTCGGCATTGCCGACCCTGAAGGCCACCGTGGTGGTTCCCCGGGTCGGCGTGCCGATCGAGGACACCACCGCATGGGCCGATGCCGTGGCCGGTGACGCCGAACTTCAGGTCACCCCGGTGCCTTTCGCGCACCCGCTGTGGGTGCTGTTCTCTTCTGGTACCACCGGGACCCCCAAGGGAATCGTGCACGGGCACGGTGGCGTGCTGCTCGAACACGTGAAATACCTTGGGCTGCAACTCGATCTGAAGCCACAGGACCGGTTCTGCTGGTACACCACGACCAGCTGGATGATGTGGAACTTCCAGGTCGGCGGGCTCCTGGTGGGATCGACCATAGTGCTCTACGACGGCAGCCCGACCTACCCGGCCACCGACGGTATGTGGCAGGTGGTGGCCCGCCACGGTGTCGACGTATTCGGGGCCGGCGCCGGTTACCTGCTGGCGTGCGCGAAAGAGGAACTCCATCCCGGTATTCCGGACAAGGGTGGCTACGACCTGAGCGCACTGCGCTCGGTGGGCTCGACCGGATCACCCCTGCCCGCCGCTGGATTCCGCTGGGTCCAGGAGGGCGTGGGCAAACAGATTCCGGTTCAATCCTGCAGTGGCGGAACCGATGTGGTGACCGCGTTCATCGGCAGCAGCCCGCTGATGCCGGTGGTCGCCGGTGAGCTGTCCTGCCTGTCGCTCGGTGCGGCCGTGGAAGCCTGGGAGGAGGGCGGCACCGCGGTGATCGACTCGCCCGGCGAATTGGTGATCACCAAGCCGATGCCGTCGATGCCGGTGTCGTTCTGGAACGATCCCGACGGAAGTCGTTACCGCGCCGCATATTTCGAGAAGTACCCGGGTGTGTGGTGTCACGGCGACTGGCTGACGATCACCGATCGCGGCTCGGTCGTGGTGCACGGCCGCAGTGATGCCACGCTCAACCGCGGCGGCGTGCGGATGGGCAGTGCCGAGATCTACAACGCCGTCGAGCGGATGCCCGAGATCAGCGATTGCCTGGTGGTCGGGGTGGAGCAGGACGACGGCGGCTACTGGATGCCGCTGTTCGTGGCGCTGGCCGACGGCGCCGAACTCGACGACGATCTGCGATCGCGGATCACCGCGTCGATTCGCACCGGTGCGTCACCGCGGCATGTACCCGACGCGATCCTGGCGGTGTCCGGTATCCCGCGCACCATGACCGGCAAGCGTCTGGAGATCCCGATCAAACGGATCCTGCTCGGCGCCGCGCCCGGGGATGTGGTGTCGGCCAGCGCTGTGGACCGCCCGGATCTGCTCGCCGGATTCGCGCAATACTCCCGGAACTGATAGTTCTCGAACAGTGCGCGACGTGCTCAATGACCTGCTGACGGTATGGCGGGGTGGACAGACCGCCGGGGTGGCAACGGTGGTGCGCACCTTCTCCTCGGCGCCCCGGTTGCCGGGGGCGGCGATGATCGTCGCACCGGACGGCACGGTGAGCGGCTCGGTCTCGGGCGGCTGCGTCGAAGGTGCGGTCTACGACCTGGCCACCGAGGTCACCGGTTCCGGCACCCCGGTGTTGCAGCGCTACGGCGTCAGCGACGAGGCGGCCCTGCAGGTCGGGCTGACCTGCGGCGGGACCCTCGACATCTTCGTGGAACCGGTGTCGCAGCGCACTTTCGGCGAATTGGCTGCCGTCGCAGACGATGTCGAACGCCACCGGCCGGTGGCGGTGGCCACGGTGATCGCGCATCCCGACCGCACGTGGGTGGGTCGCCGTCTGGTGCTGCACGCCGACCGGGTATCGGGATCGCTGGGCTCGGCGCGCGCCGATGCCGCGGTGACCGACGATGCGCGCGGACTGCTGGCGGCGGGCCGCAGTGACGTGCTGACCTACGGGCCCGACGGCCAGCGCCGCGGTCTGGGCATGGAGGTCTTCGTCACCAGTTATGCGCCGCGACCCCGGATGCTGGTTTTCGGCGCCATCGACTTCGCCGCCGCCGTGGCGGCACAGGGTGCCTTCCTGGGTTACCGGGTGACGGTGTGCGATGCGCGTCCGGTGTTCGCCACCGCCGCGCGGTTCCCGACCGCCGACGAGGTCGTGGTGGATTGGCCGCATCGCTATCTGGCGGCGCAGGCCGCCGCGGGTGCGCTCGACGCGCGCACCGTGATCTGCGTCCTGACACATGACCCGAAGTTCGATGTCCCCTTGCTGGAGGTGGCCTTACGGCTGCCGGAGGTGGCATATATCGGGGCGATGGGTTCGCGGCGCACGCACGAGGACCGATTGGCGCGTCTGGTCGAGGCCGGTCTCGGCGCCGCCGAACTGGCTCGGTTGTCCAGCCCGATAGGTCTGGATCTGGGTGGTCGCACCCCGGAGGAGACCGCGGTCTCGATCGCCGCGGAGATCATCGCGCGGCGGTGGGGTGGCGGCGGTCTGCCGTTGGGCCGCGTCGACGGCCCGATCCACCGGGACGACTGATCATGGCGCGCAGGCACGGTTGGGGTGGGACGCCGCCCGGATCGGATCAGGAGGCGGTGGACCGGATCGTCGCCGCCGCCGTCGTGCTGATCGACCAGACCCGCCAGGAGATCGGCATCGCCGACGTGGCCAGGGCGCTCGGGGTGATCCGGCAGACCGTGTACCGGTACTTCCCGAATGCCGAGGCATTGATGGAGGCCGCCGCCGTGGCATCGGTCTCGACCTTCCTGGACCGCATCGAGAACGAGCTGCGCGGTATCACCGATCCGGTGTCCGCCGTCACCGAAGGTATGTCCTACGTACTGGAGACGCTGCCGGAGACGCCGCATCTGAGCCTGCTGTTGTCGCCACTGCGCCCCACCCGGTTCTCGGTGGCCATCACCTCCGAGCAGGCCCGGCTGTTCGGCCGTTCGATGCTGGACCGGTTCGATGTCGATTGGGCCGCATACGGTTACGACGATGCCGCACTCGACGAACTGATCGAGTTCATCCTGCGGACCATCCAGTCCTTCATCGTCGATCCGGGTGACCCGCCGCGCGACGGCGCCGCCCTGCGGGCATACCTGCGCCGCTGGGTCGGCTCGGCCGTGGCCGCTCAGCGGTAATCGACCTCGAATGTCTTGAGGCCGTTGAGCCATGGTGAACGAACTCGGGTCGGCTCGGCCCTCTTGGTGATGTCGGGGATGGTGTCGGCGATGGCGTCGAACATCAGCGCTATCTCCATCCGGGCCAGGTTGGCGCCGATGCAGAAATGGGTGCCGTTGCCGCCGAATCCGACATGCGGGTTGGGGCTGCGCAGGATGTCGAAGGTGCGCGGCTCCTCGAACACATCTTCGTCGAAATTGGCTGAGCCGTAGAACAATCCGACCCGTTGGCCTTTGCGGATCTGCGCACCGCCCAACTCGATGTCATTGCGTGCGGTGCGCTGGAAACAGTTCACCGGGGTGGCCCACCGGACGATCTCGTCGGCCGCGGTCTTGGGTCGCTGCGACTTGTAGAGCTCCCACTGGTCGGGGAAGTCGAGGAACGCATTCATCCCGTGCGTGACGGCGTTGCGGGTGGTCTCGTTGCCCGCCACCGCCAGCAGCATGACGAAGAAGCCGAACTCGGCCTCGGTGAGCGGATCGCCCGCTCCATCTTCATTGTCGGCCTGCACCAGCATGGTGACGATATCGTCGGTCGGATTCTTGCGCCGGTCCTCGGCCATCGCGTAGGCGTAGCCGAGCAGGTTGGCGCTGGCGACCGCCGGGTCCTCGGTCTGGGCGTCGGGGTCGGTGAAGTTGATGCAGGAGTTGGCCCAGCCGAAGAACGGCTCGCGGTCGGCCTCGGGCACCCCGATCAGATCGGCGATCGCCAGGACCGGCAGTTTGGCGGCCACATCCTCGATGAAGTCGCCGCTGCCCTTGTCGCGGGCCTCCTCGACGATGCGGTACGCCGCGCCGCGCAGCTTGTCCTCGAGTTCGTTGACCCCGCGCGGGGTGAACAATCTGGAGACCAGCTTGCGCAGCCGGGAGTGCTCCGGCGGATCGTGGTTGATCAGCAGCGCCTTGGTCTGCTCGATGATCTCCGGTTCCATGCCGTCGAAAAAGCTGATCACCACACCGTTGTCGTTGGTGGACCAGTTGTCGTTGTCGCGTGATATCGCCTTGATGTGCTCGTGGCGGCTGATGACCCAGAAGCCGCCGTCGTAGAACCCGCCGGTCCCGGGCGCCTGGGCGTTCCACCACACCGGCGCGGTCCGGCGCAGCTCGGCGAACTGCTGCAACGGGAATCCGCGCTGCATCATGTCCGGATCGACGAAGTCGAAATCGTCGCCGAAGGTCGATGGGGAACCGAGGGTGCTCGTCATCGCGGTCCTTCCGGGGCTGTGATGGTCGTCTCACCCAAACCATACATCAACCACATCGGACGTATGGTCAGAGCGCCGCCTAGCATCGAACCGTGACGA
Source organism: Mycobacterium sp. (assembly GCA_016197405.1). Taxonomy (GTDB): domain Bacteria; phylum Actinomycetota; class Actinomycetes; order Mycobacteriales; family Mycobacteriaceae; genus Mycobacterium. Next base: position 133,897 of record JACPVR010000013.1, on the reverse strand, counting down.
CCACCGAGCGCGCCCGCATCGATTTCCCGGCCACCATCGGCGTCTGGTGGGCCAGTGACACCTGGTCCATCACCGACGCGCAGGCGGTGGCCCGCGAGATCGAGGAACTGGGTTACGGCTCGCTGTTCATCCCCGAGGTCACCGGCAAGGAGTGCCTGACCCAGTCCGCGGCGTTCCTGGCGGCCACCGAACGGCTGGTGGTGGGCACCGGTATCGCCAACATCCACGCACGCGCCGCGTCGGCAGCCGAGACCGGCGCCCGCACCCTGACGGCCCTGCACCCCGGCCGGTTCGTGCTCGGGCTCGGGGTGAGCCACGCCCCACTCGTCGAGCACGGTTTCGGCGGTGTCTACGACAAACCACTGGCGACCATGCGCAGCTACCTGGACAAGATGGCCGCCGTGCCCGAGCAGATCGAACCCGGATCGGGTCGGCCGACCCGGCTGCTCGCGGCGCTGGGACCCAGGATGATCGAACTGTCCGGTACCCACGCCGACGGCGCCCACCCCTACCTGGTGCTACCCGAGCAGTCCGCCCGCACACGCGACATCCTCGGCCCGGACAAATGGATCGTCTCCGAACAGGCCGTCGTCATCGGCGGTGACGACGACGAGCAGCTGCGCAATGCGCACGGACATCTCAACGTCTACAGCGGTCTGCCCAACTACCGGAACTCCTGGCTACGTCAGGGTTTCGACGAGTCGGATCTGGTTCGCGGCGGCTCGGACCGACTGACCCGGGCGCTGGTCGGCATGGGTTCGGTCGACGATGCGGCGGCACCGGTGCGCGCACATCTGGAGGCGGGCGCCGATCACGTCGTCGTGCAGGTGCTCGGCGACAACCCGACCGCCGATCCGCGTCCCGCGCTGCGCACCCTGGCCAAGGCCCTGGGGCTGTCCGGCTAGGACTGCTCGCCGGCAGGCTCGTCGGCCACCGGGCCGGCGCGTTTGGCGGCTTTGCGGCGCTTGTACCACTCCAGGAAGATCGGTGCGACCGAGGCCAGCACGATGACGATGAAGATCGGCTCCAGCAGTTTCTGGATGATCTCGAACTGGCCCAACCAGTAACCCAGCAGCGTCAGGCCCACACCCCACACCACGGCACCGATGATGTTGAACAGGGTGAACACCCCGTAATTCATCCGGGCCGCGCCGGCGGTGATCGGCACCAGGGTCCGCACGATCGGCACGAACCGGCCCAGCACGATCGCGAACGGCCCGCGCTCCTCGAAGAAGGCGTGCGCCTCGTCCAGATACTTCTGCTTGAGGACGCGATTGGTCGGTTTGAACATCGACGTGCCGAGACTGCGGCCGATCCAATACCCGACCTGGCTGCCGGCGATCGCGGCGATCGGGATGAACAGCAGGAGCTGCCACAACGCGAAGTTGGTCTGCACGGTCTCGGCCTGTGCGGCGTTACCCGCGGCCAGCATGCCCGCGACGAAGAGCAGCGAGTCGCCGGGCAGCACCGGGAACAGCACGCCGGATTCGATGAAAACCACCACCAGCAGACCCACCAGCGCCCAGGTGCCGAAATACCCCAGCAGCGTCAGCGGGTCCAGGAAGTCCGGCATGAGCGCGAGGGTCGTGGTGGTCATGGCTGTCAAAGATACCGGGGCCTGGCTGTGAGCCCGCCCAGCCGCAATCCCGCGGAGTCCGAGCCGGCTCCGCGGGGAGGTCCTAGGCTCGATGCATGCCCACTCACAAAGCCGTTCACGTGGCCGAAGCCGGCGGAGCCCTGCAGATCGCCGATGTGGACACCACCAGCCCGCCGTTCGGGCATGTCCGCATCGCCGTCGCCGCCTGTGGGGTGTGCGGCACCGACCGTGAATTCCACGCCGGGCACTTCCCGGGCCTTCAGTGGCCGCTCACCCTGGGCCACGAGATCGCCGGATCCGTCGCCGAGGTGGGCGATGGCGTCGAAGATTTCGCGGTCGGCGATCGCGTCGCGGTTGGCTGGTTCGGCGGTAATTGCAACCGCTGTATCCCCTGTCGGAGCGGCCATTTCATGCAGTGCGAACGTATGCAGGTCCCCAGCTGGCAGTACCCGGGCGGATACGCCGAGTCGGTGACGGCGCCGGCCACCGCGCTCGCACGCATCCCCGACGGACTGTCCTTCGTCGATGCCGCGCCGATGGGTTGCGCGGGCGTCACGACGTTCAACGGACTGCGCAAGACCCGCGCCAAGGCCGGTGACCTGGTCGCGGTCCTCGGCGTCGGCGGCCTAGGTCACCTGGGTGTCCAGTGGTCGCGCGCCATGGGCTTCGAGACCGTCGCCATCGCCCGCGGGACCGGCAAGGCCGAAGAGGCCGCGACGCTGGGTGCACATCACTACATCGACTCCACCGCGCAGGACGTCGCCGCGGAGCTCAAGAAGCTCGGCGGCGCCGCCGTCGTGCTGGCCACGGCCAACAACGCCGCCGCCATGGCCGCCACCGTCGCCGGACTCGGCCCGGAAGGCGAACTGGTCGCCATCGGCGTCACGCCGGAGAACCTGCCGATCAGCCCACTGGACCTGATCAACTCGGGGTTGTCGGTGACCGGGCACCCGTCGGGAACCTCACGAGATGTCGAGGAGACGATGCACTTCGCGATGCTGTCCGGCGTGCGGGCGATGGTCGAGGAAAGGCCGCTCGCCGAGGCCGCCGCGGCCTTCGAGGCGATGGACACCGGCAAGGCCCGATACCGGATGGTGCTCACCGTCTAGCCCTCGGGTATCACGCCGCTACGGTTATTGAGATACTGCACACCGACGCCAGCAGCTGGAACGCATAAGGAGAATCCCATGCCCATCGCCACGCCCGAGGTCTACGCCGAGATGCTGGGCCGTGCCAAGGAGCACTCCTTCGCCTTCCCGGCCATCAACTGTGTGGGTTCGGAGAGCATCAACGCCGCCATCAAGGGTTTCGCCGACGCGGGCTCTGACGGCATCATCCAGTTCTCCACCGGTGGCGCCGAATTCGGATCCGGTCTGGGCGTCAAGGACATGGTGACCGGCGCCGTCGCGCTGGCCGAGTTCGCGCACGTCATCGCCGCGAAGTACGACATCACCGTCGCGCTGCACACCGACCACTGCCCCAAGGACAAGCTCGACACCTACGTGCGCCCGTTGCTGGCCATCTCCGCCGAACGCGTCGCCAAGGGACAGAACCCGTTGTTCCAGTCGCACATGTGGGACGGCTCGGCGGTGCCGATCGACGAAAACCTGGAGATCGGCCAGGAGCTGCTGAAGCTGGCGGCCGCCGCCAAGATCATCCTCGAGGTCGAGATCGGCGTCGTCGGTGGCGAAGAAGACGGTGTCGAAGCCGAGATCAACGACAAGCTCTACACCACGGCCGAGGACTTCGAGAAGACCATCGATGCGCTCGGCGCAGGCGAGCACGGCAAGTACCTGCTTGCCGCGACGTTCGGCAACGTGCACGGTGTGTACAAGCCCGGCAACGTCAAGCTCAAGCCCGAGGTGCTGGCCGAGGGGCAGCGCGTCGCCTCCGCCAAGCTGGGCCTGCCGGAGGGCTCCAAGCCCTTCGACTTCGTCTTCCACGGCGGGTCGGGCTCGCTGAAGTCCGAGATCGAGGACTCGCTGAAGTACGGCGTGGTGAAGATGAACGTCGACACCGACACCCAGTACGCGTTCACCCGTCCGCTGGTCGGGCACATGTTCACCAATTACGACGGGGTGTTGAAGGTCGACGGGGAAGTCGGCAACAAGAAGGTCTACGACCCGCGCAGCTACCTGAAGAAGGCCGAGGCCGGGATGTCGGAGCGCGTTGTCGAGGCCTGCAATGACCTGCACAGCGCCGGCCGGAGTGTCTCCGCCGGCTAGCCAGGCACGAGCAGACACAAACGACCCCCTTTTCCGCGGAAAAGGGGGTCGTTTACGTCTGCTCGGCGGGGAGGTGGGCTAGCTGCCGGGGGCCTGGCAGATCTTCCACTGCTCGTCGCGGAACTCCAGGTCGAAGCTGCGGGTCGAACGGGTCGCCGGGTCGAAGGCCATGAACGACGTCACGTTGGCCTCGGCGTGCTCACCGTTGACGACCACCTCGTCGACGCTCGCGACAACTGGGTACTGCTTGGCGGCGGCCACCCTGGCATGGATGTCCGACCACTGCCGTTCGTCGTATTTGTTGTAGCTGTCTGCGGTCTCCCCGCAGGTGATCGAGCGCAGGGTGGCCAGATCACCCTTCTGGATCGCGGTGTCGAAACCTTCGATCGTGCTGCGCACCTGGTCCTCCTTGGAGGCCGCAGGGGTGCTGTCGCGGCTGAGCAGCATGGTGCCCAGAATCGCCACGGCAACCAGTGCGGCGATCACCAGGATCACCGCGATGACCCAGCCCCAGCTGCCCCGGCGTGGCGGCTTGGGGATCTTCGGCACATCGCCGCGGGGCGGAATGGCTTGCGGGGAAGCGACTTTCGAGGTGTCGATAGGTCCGGTGCCGATATCGATGATTTCGGTCGCGGGCTCCGGTGCGGCCCGGCCGATGATCTGCGTCGAGCCGGCATCGAAACCCGACGGTGCGGTGAATCGCCGCTCGCCCGCGACGACCTTGGGTGTATCGGATCCGTCGGCGTCGGTTGCGCTGAACACCTCGGTGGCTGGTTCTGCCGCGGCATCGGCGGCGACGGTGTCGGGTTCGGCGTCCCGCGCGTCACCGGACTCGCGGTCGGGTCCCTGTGGGGTCGACATCGGTGGTGGTGTCCTCCCGTAGATCGGCTGCCTGCGAGCCTAGCGAGTCGACGAGCCACCGAGGAACGAGGTGGTGAGGAGCGAGCGATTGGACTCTAGCGAGTCGACAAGCCACCGAGGAACGAGGTGGTGAGGAGCGAGCGATTCAACTCCACCGAGTCGACGAATCATCCACAGCGGCGCGGGCGGCGGTTCTTCGATTGGGACGGCACGGCACAATGGTCGCCATGACACGGATGGGTGATCTGCTGGGGCCGGATCCGGTACTGCTTCCCGGTGACGAAGAGGCCGAGGCCGCACTGCTGGCAGGGGAGAAGGCGACCGTCGTGGCCGCCGCGCACCCGTCGGCCTCGGTGGCCTGGGCGACACTGGCCGAACAGGCCCTCGACGACGACAAAGCGGTGACCGCCTACGCCTACGCCCGCACCGGTTATCACCGCGGTCTGGATCAGTTGCGCCGCAACGGCTGGAAGGGTTTCGGCCCGGTGCCGTTCGCACACGAGCCCAATCAGGGTTTCCTGCGCTGCGTGGGCGCCCTGGCGCGCGCCGCCGACGCCATCGGTGAGACCGACGAATTTCAGCGCTGCCTCGACCTGCTCGACGATTGCGATCCGGCGGCCCGCGCAGAACTGGGACTCGGTTAACCGAGCGACTCCCGTAACTCGGTGAGGTCGGCGCGCAGGAACGGCACCGCAGCGTCGACCGGCGGGGGAGCCGTGCCGCGTCGTACCGCATCGGCCAGTGCGCGCAGCCCGCGCGGATATTCGACGGCGCCGGCGCCGAACGGGCTTGTCGCGGCATCGTGTTCCATTGCCCAGCAGGCCGACAGCGTCCGGTAGGCGATGTGCTCGGCGGCCATCGTGGTGGTCGCCAATCGTTGCGCGGTGGCACGCTGCGCCGCCGAGCCGGATTGCGCGGCCTCCTCGGCCTCCCGCATCGCCAGCGTCGCCACCTGCAGTTCGCGCCGTGCGGTGCGCGCCGCCAGCGTCATCGAGTGATCGGCCGCGACCTGTTCGCAGGTGTCGGCGACGGCGTCGAGTACCGCCGCGATCGCCGTCGGCAGTCGGGTGGTCTCCTGAAAGCGCACCGCCACGAGATAGACCGCGACGCCGACCGCGCAGCCGATCAGCGTGTCCGCGCCGCGGGCCAGCAGGACCTCGCCGACGTCCACCGGGTGGCTGGCCGAGGAGATGGTCAGGGCTGTGGCGGTGATGAAAACGCTTGCGAGGGCATAGTTTCGGGTCACCAACAGTTCGATGGTGAGCTGCAGCAGGGTCAGGATCAGCGCCAGCCACAGCCCTTGCGGGTGCAGCAGCAGGATGACGCCGGCGAGCCCGAGCCCGATCCAGGTGCCGACCAGGCGTTCGCCGCCGCGACGCAGCGTGTGGGTTCGGTCGCTGCCCTGATGCAGTACCAGCACCGCGGCGGCCATCGCCCAGTACGGGTGTGTCAGGCCCAGCGCCGCGGCCAGTGCACCCGCGACGGGTATGCCGACGGCGACGCGCAGCATCACCTCGCGAATGTGCGCGCCGGGCCGCACGGCCCGGCGCAGCTGATCGGCCACCGCCGGACGACCCAGCGGAACCCGGTTGTCGTCATGCGAGGCCACGGCGTCCGCTTCCAGTGCTCCGATGCGGTGGGCGTCCTGCGCCGATCCGCCGGGGCCCGTCATGGCATCGGTGAACAGCACGTGCAATGCGTGGTTCGCCGCGCGCAGCCGGTACAACGTGCTGCCCGGGCGGACCGGCAGCGGCTGATAGTTGACCAGCACGCTCCATGACTGGTGCAGGGAGGCCGCCGCGCGGTGGCGTGCCGCGGTCTCCCGGTCGGTCCCGCGCGCCTCGATGAAATCGCCGACGGCCGCGGCCGCCGCCGTCACCGCGGTGCGCTCCGGCCTGCGTACCCCGCCCAGGGCACCGGCCATCTGCAGCACCCAGGCGCAGGCGCCTCCCGCCAGGACCAGCAGGCCGACCTGCAGGGCCGGCCGGTGCGCCGAGGACACCCCGACACCGGCGGCGCAGGCCACCACGAAGATGTAGGCCCCCGGCGGCCCGACCGAGAGCGCGCCGCACAACCACACCGCGGTGACGGCGACGACCGAGACCGCCAGCACGCCGTAGACCGGGTGGGGCGCGGCCCACGAGCCCAGCGTGACGGCCCCGGCCAGCGCCACCGCGACGACGGCGAGCTGGATACCGCGGTTGAGGTAGGGCCGGCCGGAGCCGAAGCGGGCGGTGAAGGTGCCGAGGGTGGCGATCAGTCCGGCGGAGATGTCACCGGCGGCCCAACAGGCGACCAGGACGATCGCGGTGCTGGCGGCCGCGCGCAGGGCGATCGGCCAGCGCGATCCGGGGCGCATCAGATCACCGGTGATTCACCACTCGGTGCGCTGCTCGCAGTCCGGGGCGCAGTCGGGCGGCTCGACCTGCACGGTGGCGTGCGCCAGGCCGCGCGCGGCCAGCACCGCGCGGGCATCGTCGAGCACCTTGGCGGTATCGGCGCTGCTGGTCAGGTGGGCGGTGGCCATGTCCTTGCCGGGAACCAGGGTCCAGACGTGCAGATCGTGTACGCCGGTGACACCGTCGACGGCGGCCAGCGCGGTGCGCAGCTCCTCGACGTCGATATGAGTGGGAGAGGATTCGCTCAGGATGCGCAAGGCGCTGCGGGCCAGCGCGATGGCCCGGGGCAGCACCCACAGCGCCACCAGGACGGCGACGACGACATCGGCATAGGGCCACCGGGTGGTGACGGTCACGATGCCGGCGATCAGCACGCCGATGCTGCCGACGGTGTCGGCGACGACCTCCATGTAGGCGCCCTTGACCGCCAGGCTGGTCTGCGAGGAGGACCGCAGCAGCAGCACCACGACGGCGTTGGCGAGCAGGCCGGCCAGCGCGACGACGATCATCGGGACGCCGGGCACGTCGGGCGCACCGCCGAGCCGCTCGAAGGCCTCGTAGAGGATGAAGACCGCCACCCCGAGCAGCAGCACGGCGTTGGCGACCGCGGTGAAGACCTCGGCCCGGTGCCAGCCGTAGGTGCGGGCCTGTGAGGCCGGGCCGTGCCGGGCCAGCAGTACCGCGGTCAGCCCCATGAACATCGCCACCAGGTCGGTGAGCATGTGCCCCGCGTCGGCGAGCAGGGCGATGGAGTTGATCATGAGCGCGGTGGTGAGCTCCAGGACGAAGAACACCGTCAGGATGCCCGCGCCGATGATCATCCGGCTGACGCGTGCATCACCGTGGTTGTGATCGTGTCCCGCGCCCATATCGGGCAATATATGCGCAAAGTCGCATATATGGCAAGACGCTCAGCGCCAGAACAACGTCAGCCCGAAACCGAGCGAGGCCAGTTCGCCGTACCCGCCGAGCAGCCCGAAGATCTCGTAGACGATCGCGAAGAACCAGCCGTTGAGCGGCGGCGCGATCAGCACGATCAGCAGGATGAAGAAACCCCACGGCTTGAAACCGTCCAGGGCCCGCTGCGTCTGCGCACTCAGATGCGGTTCCAGCGCGCCGTAGCCGTCCAGCCCGGGAATCGGCAGCAGGTTGAGCACCACGGCCATCACCTGCAGCAGCCCCAGGAACGCCACGCCCGCCCAGAACACCGAGTGGCCCCCGGTGTAGAACAGCCGGCTCGCGCCGAGCAGCACCACCGCCAGCGCCAGGTTGGCGAACGGTCCGGCCAGGCTGACCAGGGTGCGCTGCCGCTTGGTCATGAAACCGGTGCGCACCCACACCGCGCCGCCCGGCAGCCCGATCCCGCCGAGGGCGATGAACACCAGCGGCAACACGATCGACAGCGCCGGATTGGAGTATTTGAGCGGGTTGAGCGTCAGATAACCGCGCACCGCGACGTCGTGGTCGCCGAATCGCCACGCGGTGAAGGCGTGCCCGAATTCGTGCAGGCACAGCGACACCACCCAGCCTGCGATGACGAAGATGAAGACCCCGGCGTAGGCCAGCGGCCGTGCGGTCTCACCGGCCAGCCAGGCCAGCACCCCGCCGAGCACGGTGACGGCGACGATCGCCAGGAAGACCGGGCTCGGGCGCACCGAGCGCTGGATGGGACGGATGTTCACCACACGAAACTACCTGCTCATCGGCGTGAACTCAGCCGACTCGCAGCCAGCCCTCGGTGTGCCGGTAGAACGTGGACCGGCGCACCGGGCGCGCCGCGGGCTGACCGTCGCGCACCACCCGGGCTCCCGTCGTGCCCAGCTGGGCGGCCCGGCCCGAAACCCACCGGGCCGGACGCATCCGCGCCGAGAGCACACTGGCACGCAGGCCCGGCGGTCCGGGCAGCGGCTCGATGCGGACCGCGGTGGCCCGGCCGTCGAAGAGCAGGGTGTCGTCGACGATCGCCTCACCCTCGATGGTGGGCTGGTCATCGGCGGGCAACCAGAACGCGGTGTCGACGATCACCTGGCCGGTCTCGTCACGGATCAACGGAACACGCTGCGCGGCAGCAGATTGCGCCCGGGCGGCACCGCGCCACCGGCCGATGTGGGCGACCTCGACACCGAGCCGGTCGGTACGCAGCAGCCGGGTCAGCACCGCCGCCAGGTCGGCACGGGTACCGAGCACGACGATGCGGCGCGCTGTCGCCGTGGCATCGTCGATGGCGGTGGAATCGGTGTTCTGGCCCACCGGCTGGACCGGGTGCGCCGACAGCGATCGCGGGATCCGGCGACCACCGAATGCCAGGATGACGAGGTCCGCGCGGGGGCCGGGCGGGGCGTCGGGTGCAGCCAACGTAGCTCCTTGGCAACGGGCGTCGGTCTTCTCGGATAGGGTGACACACCGGCTTGACCACAAGAAAAGCGGGAGAACTGATGCCGGCCATCGTGCTCATCGGCGCCCAATGGGGCGACGAAGGCAAAGGTAAGGCCACCGATCTACTCGGTGGACGGGTGCACTGGGTTGTGCGCTATCAAGGCGGCAACAACGCCGGGCACACCGTCGTTCTTCCGACCGGGGAGAACTTCGCACTGCATCTCATCCCGTCGGGGATCCTCACCGCCGGGGTCACCAACGTGATCGGAAACGGTGTCGTCGTCGACCCCGGGGTGTTGCTCACCGAGCTGTCGGGGCTGGAGAACCGCGGTGTGGACACCTCCCGCCTGCTGATATCGGCCGATGCGCACCTGCTGATGCCCTATCACGTCGCCATCGACAAGGTGACCGAGCGCTATATGGGCAGCAAGAAGATCGGTACCACCGGCCGCGGGATCGGGCCCTGTTACCAGGACAAGATCGCCCGGATCGGGATCCGGGTGGCCGACGTCCTCGACGAGGCGCTGCTGGCGCAGAAGATCGAGGCGGCCCTGGAGTTCAAGAACCAGGTGCTGGTCAAGATCTACAACCGCAAGGCGCTGGACCCGGCCGAGGTGGTGGCGGCGCTGCTGGAGCAGGCCGAGGGTTTCAAGCACCGCATCGCCGATGCCCGGCTGCTGCTCAACACCGCGCTGGAGAACGGCGAGACCGTGCTGCTGGAGGGGTCGCAGGGCACGCTGCTCGACGTCGACCACGGCACCTATCCGTACGTGACCTCGTCGAACCCGACCGCCGGCGGTGCCGCGGTCGGTTCGGGAATCGGGCCGACCCGCATCACGACGGTGCTGGGCATCCTCAAGGCCTACACCACCCGGGTGGGCTCGGGTCCGTTCCCGACCGAGTTGTTCGACGAGCACGGTGCCTACCTGGCCAAGACCGGTGGCGAGGTCGGTGTGACCACCGGAAGGCCGCGCCGGTGCGGCTGGTTCGACGCCGTCATCGCGCGGTATGCGACCCGGGTGAACGGCATCACCGACTACTTCCTGACCAAACTCGATGTGCTCTCCAGCCTGGAGACCGTGCCGATCTGCGTGGGCTACACCGTCGACGGCAAGCGCACCGACGAGATGCCGATGACGCAAAGCGACATCGCCCGCGCCGAGCCGATCTACGAGGAGATGCCCGGCTGGTGGGAAGACATCTCCACCGCGCGGGAATTCGACGATCTGCCCGCCAACGCGCGCGACTATGTGCTGCGCCTGGAAGATCTTGCCGGAGCGCATGTCTCGTGCATCGGCGTGGGCCCGGGCCGTGAGCAGACCATCGTGCGCCGTGACATCCTGGCCGCCCGCCGGTGACCGACGCTGACCCCGAGTACAACCGGCACGGCGGGTTTCCGCTCTTCGAACCGGCCCAACCGGGGCCCGGTTTCGCCCGCTTCCTGACGGCCATGCGCAAACTGCAGGACCTGGCGGTGTCGTCGAATCCGGCGCCGGAGGTCTGGTCGGATGCCGCCGATCAGGTCGAGCGGCTGGTCGCCGAGCTCGATCCGTTCCAGGCCGGGGAAGGGGTCGGCCCGGCCAACCGGGTGCCCGAGCTGCCCGGCGCGGGCAGCCTGCTGATGCCGCCGTGGTTCGTCGACCGCTTCGAGGCCGACGGGGTGGACCTGCGGGTGACGTTCAGCCGCTACCACGTGGGCGGCAACTATGCGGTGCACGGCGGTGTGCTGCCACTGCTGTTCGACTCGATTTTCGGCATGGTCATCCACGCTGCCGGGCGGCCCATCAGCCGCACCGCGTTCCTGCATGTCGACTACCGCAAGGTCACGCCGATCGACACCGAGCTCAACGCGCGCGGCTGGATCCGCGACACCGACGGACGTAAGGCGTTCGTCAACGCCGAACTGCGCGACGCCGAAGGCAATGTGCTGGCCGAGGCCAACGGACTGATGCTGCGGTTGCTGCCCGGCCAGCCCTGAGCTGATATTCAATGGGGCCATGGCGAAGCTGCACGGACTGTCCACCCCACGTGCCGCGGGACTGGCCGGCGTGCTGTTCGCGATCCTGTTCAGTGCCGCGCTGACGCTCATACGCACCTCGGTCCCCGAGCACGCGCAGCGGGGTTCGGCCTGGCTCGAAGGCGCCTCGGGCCATTTGAAGGTGGCCTCGGTCCTGATGCCGTTCGCCGGCATCAGCTTCCTGTGGTTCATCGGTGTGGTGCGCGACGGGTTGGGCCGCTACGAAGACCGATTCTTCGCGTCGGTTTTCCTGGGCAGTGGATTGCTTTTCCTGGCAATGGTTTTCGTCGCATCCGCGGTCGGCGCGGCATTGGTCGCCGGTCGCGGTATGCCGGCGACGGCCAGTCGGGACGAGATGCTGTTGTTCGGCCAGATGCTGCTGACGACGCTGACCAAGACCTACGCCCTGCGGATGGCCGGGGTTTTCATGATCTCGCTGGCGACGATCTGGCTCAAGACTTCTCTGATGCCGCGCTGGCTGATCATCCTGACCTACGTGATGGCGGTAGCGCTGCTGATCGCCGCGGACACCACGATGCTGCTGACCCTGGTGTTCCCGGTGTGGGTGCTGCTGGTCAGCCTGCTGGCGTTGGCCCGGTCCGGTGTCATCGACCTGCACTTCCACGATGACGACGCGGCCAAGACGTCACCAGGTGACGCGCAGTGATCGCAGCCCGTAGATGAAGTGAAACGACCGGTATTCGACGTCGGCGAAATCCTCCGCCAACGCCAGGCCCGGGAAACGTTGCAGCAGTGCGGGTAACGCCGTTCGCATCTCCATCCGGGCCAACGGGGCGCCCAGGCAGTGGTGCACGCCGTGCCCGAACGCCAGGTGGCCCATCGCGCCACGGCGGATGTCGAGCACGTCGGGATCGGCGATGGCCGCCGGATCGCGGTTGGCCGACGACAACGAGGCGAAGACCAGCTGGCCGGCGGGGATGACGACCCCGGCGACCTCGACGTCGGTGGTGGTGATCCGTGGGATGGCCGCGTGCACGACGGTCAGCCAGCGCAGAAGCTCCTCCACCGCCGGGCCCACGGCAGCGGGGTCCGACCGCACTGCTGCCAGTTGCTCGGGATGGCGCAGCAGCGCCAACGGCCCCAGGCTCAGCATGTTCGAGGTGGTCTCGTGGCCGGCAAGCAGCAGCAGGCTGGCGATACCGATGAGCTCGTCGTCGGAGAGTTCGGTGCCGTGCTCGGTGACGAGCATGCCGAGGATGTCGTCGCCCGGGTTTCGTCGCGCCGCGGTCACCAGTTCGGCCATGTACTCGCGGCCGGCGCGCGCCAGCTGCATGCGTTCGGGTATCGGGATCGACAGGTCGAGCTGGCGTGCGGCGCGGTGCTGGAATTCCCTGCGGTCACCGAACGGCACACCCAGCAGTTCGCAGATCACCAACGCCGGGATGGGTAACGCGAACGCTTCGACCAGATCGGTCGGCGCGCCTGCCTCTTCCATCGCGTCGAGGTGCTGATCGACTATCTGGGTTATCCGTGGCTCCAGTTGTTTCATCCGCCGGCCGGTGAACTGACCGGTGAGCATCCGTCGAAGTCGTTGGTGCTCGGGCGGATCGAGGCCCAGCAGGTTGCCGGAGCGTGCCTGGTCCTGTTCGTCCTCGGAAACTGGCGGGGCGCCGGGTACCACGAAACCCGGTGGGCGCGCATTGGAGAACCGCTCGTGGTCGCTGAGGACATCCTTGACGTCGTCGTGGCGGGTGACGAGATAGACCCGCATCCCGAAGGCGTTGACGACCGTGGTCACCCCTTCGGTCGCGCGGATCTCGGCGAGTTCGGGGGTCGGGCTGAAGGCGTCGCGCCGCATATGCAGCGGCGGTATGGCCGGTGCGCTCATGCCGCCACGCTACGCGCGGATCAGGAAAGACCAGGTCAGCGCTCCGCGTGCAGCGCGGGCCACCAGATGCGACTCACCATCCGCCGATCCAGCCCTCGAATATCGCGTCCGGTTCATCGGCAGGCCGCTGTGAACGACCCACCAGGAAATCGAAATCGCACCCTTGGTCGGCCTGCAGCACGTGATCGACATATAGGGCGGCGTAACCCCGGGCCGGCGGGGGAGGCGAAGCGGGGTTTCCGGTGCGTCGGGCCGCCAACTCCGAATCGCTCAGCGCGACATCGAGTTTTCCCGCATGGGCATCCAATATGACGATGTCGCCGTCGCGCACCAGCCCCAACGGGCCGCCCGCCGCCGACTCCGGGCTGACGTGCAGAACGCAGGTTCCGTAGGCGGTCCCGCTCATCCGGGCATCCGATATCCGGACCATGTCGGTGACACCCTGCCTGAGCAGCTTGCTGGGAATGGGCAGTTGACCCCATTCCGGCATACCGGGTGCGCCACGGGGGCCGGCGTTTCGCAGGATCAGTACCGAGTCCGGGGTCACCTCGAGGTCGGGATCATCGAACCTCGCCATCAGGTCCGCCATGTTCTCGAACACCACTGCCGGTCCTTGGTGCACGAGAAGTTCGGGGGTGGCTGCGCTGCATTTGATGACGGCGCCGCCGGGCGCCAGATTGCCGCGCACCACCGCGAGCCCCTGCGGTGGCTGGAATGGCGCACTCAGCGCAGCGATGACGCCCGTGTCGGCTGCGCCGGCGGGCGGCAGATTCTCCGACACGGTCTTGCCGGTCACGGTCACGGCGTCGGTGTGCAGCAAGGACTCGACCGCTTTCATGACCGCCGGTATCCCGCCCGCATGGAAGACCTGTTCGACGAGGTGCTGACCGGCGGGCCGCACATTGACGACCAACGGTGTCAACGCCGAGAGTTCGTGAAAACGGTCCAGTGACAACGGCACTCCGACCCGGCCGGCGATGGCCAACAGGTGCACGATGGCGTTGGTGGATCCCCCCACCGCCAGCATCAGGGTTATCGCATTGTCGAACGCCTCCGCGGTCATCACCTGTGACGGTCGCAGTCCTTCGACGGCCAGTCCGACCGCCCGGGCGCCGCACTCTTCGGCGACCTGCAGCCGACGCGAGTCCATCGCGGGCACCGCGGCCGTTCCCGGCAGTGTCATACCGAGTCCTTCGACGATCGTCGCCATGGTGGACGCGGTGCCCATCTCTGGGCAGTGCCCCCGCGACGGTCCGGCCGCCGCTTCCAGCCGTTCGTAGTCGGTCATCGACATGCGGCCGGCCCGGACGTCGTCGATGTACTCCCAGAGGTCGGTTCCCACCCCGAGTTGCTTGCCGTCGAAAACCGCAGGCGCAGCGGGCCCGCCGGTCAGCACGATGGCAGGGACGTCGGCGCTGGCGGCCCCCATCAGCTGTGCGGGCACGGTCTTGTCGCATCCTCCGAGCAGGACGACGGCGTCGAACGGGTATGCGCGGATGGACTCCTCTACATCCATTGCCATGAGGTTGCGGAACAACATGGTGGTGGGTTTCATCAACTGCTCACCGAGGGAGATGGTGGGGAATTCGAGCGGGAAGCCGCCTGCTGCGAGCACCCCCCGGCGCACCGAGTCGGCCAGACCGCGGAAGTGCATATTGCAGTTGACGACCTCCGACCAGGAGTTGCATATCCCGACGATGGGTCGGCCCTCGAAGGCCATCCGGGAGAACCCGGACGCGCGCATGGCCGAGCGGTGCACGAACCCGGGAACATCCCGTCCGGCAAACCATTTGGCACTTCGCAGGCCGGACGGTTGCGATGTCATCGCACGCGCGCCGCGTAGGCGGTGATCTTGCGCAGTGCGGGTTGGCGCGCGGCCTGGTAGCCGAGCCAACGACCCGACCTGGTGGACATCAGCGATCCGACGAGACGCTGCTGCCACGGCGGTTTGGCACCGACGGATCGCTGAGCCACGGTGGTCGGGACCACACCCGCGGCATCCGCCAGCGCGACCTTGGCAGCGTTGTGTCCGTTGGCGCCCATCACGCCGCCGCCGGGGTGGGTACCCGAACCGCACAGGTAGTAATTGCCGACCGGTGTCCGGTAGTCGGCGAGCTCCGGTATGGGACGCGCACCGAACAATTGATCCAGCATCATGCTGCCGTGGAAGATGTTGCCGTCGGTTATGAGGTACTCGTTGTGCAGGTCATCGGGCGTGATGATGACCCGGTCCAGGATGTGGTCCCGCAGGTTCGGCGCGTAGGTGTAGAGATCCTCGAGCACCAGATCGGCCCATTTCTCCTTCTCTGCGGCCCATGTCGTACCGGTGAGCTCGGAGGGGAGTTGCTGGATTCCGAGGGTCATGGTGTGCAGTCCTGGTGGGGCCAGCGAGTCGTCGGTGACCGACTGGGTGACGGCCTCGATGACGAAGGTGCTCGGGAAGGTGCCGCGACGTTGCGCCTCGTAGGCCTCCTCGAAGGCCTCCCGGCTGGGGCCGAGCAGTTGGTGTCCGTGGTGCTGCGGACGCGCGGTGGCATCGGGGAACGGAAGGTACTGCGGCAGTTCGTCGATCAGGAGGTGGATCCTTGCCATCGACCCGCGGGTGTCGATGTTCTCGACATCGCGGACCAGACCTGCGGGCAGGACTCCGGGTTCGACGAGCTGTAGCAGCGAACGCTTCGGGTCTGCGTTGGAAAATATCTGGTGCGCGGTGATGACCGTGCCGTCCGTCAGACGCACCCCGGTGGCCTGACCTCGATCGACAACAACCTTCTGCACCGGAGTCGACGTGCGGATGGTCGCCCCGTGGTGCCGGGCGCCGGCGGCAAGCGCCTCGCTGATTGCGCCCATGCCACCGCGGGCGAGTCCGAATTGGCCGAAATTGCCGTTGAATTCACCCCATGAGTGGTGGCCGTAGGTGTAGGCGGTTCCGGGAGTCGACGGGCCGCCGAAGATCGACACCATCCCGAAGAAGGTGAGCATGCTCTTGAGCCGCTCGTCCTCGAAGTACCGATCAAGGAGATCTCGGACCGAAAGCAAGGTGAATTCGTCGAACAGGGTCTGCTCGCCTGCTGCCTCGAATGCCGCCAAGACCTCTGAGCGTTCCGGCGGTGAGGTCAGCAGGTACGGCGTGACCAGCCCGGCGAACCGCTGCAGCCGCACACCGAAATCGAGGAACGATTGTGCGTCGTTCTTGTTGAGCTTCTCGATCTCGCGCAGGGTCCGGTCGGTCTCCTTCCACATCGTGAAGTGGCTGCCGTCGCGAAACAGGCTGAACGACAGTGCATCACCTTGGTAGAGATCCAGACCGAACTTCTTCAGTTCGAGTTCTTCGATGATCTCCGGTCGTAACAGGCCGGCGATGAACGCACACGACGACCACTTGGACCCGGGGATCAGCTCCTCGGTGACGCAGGCGCCGCCGACGACGGATCTGGCCTCGAGTACCAGGACGCGCTTCCCGGCGCGCGCCAGGTAGTTGGCGGTGACCAGGCCGTTGTGGCCCGCGCCGATCACGATGGCGTCGTAGTCTTTTGACATTTCAGTTCTCCTGGAGGCGCGGGGATTTGCGGGTCAAGATGGTGGATACGCTGCTGGGCTCGACGAGTTCGTCGAAGCGCTGGACGACGGGTTTGAGCTCGGGTGCGCCGTCGCGGACCTGCTCCCATTCCGGCCAGGACGACACCGTCATGACCTCGATGACGTCGATGCCGGCGGGATCGTCCTCGTCGACCAGAAGGACGTCGAAGCCGAGCACGACGTCGAATGCCAGGCAGGTCGGCCGGTCGAGTTCGGTGGAGAACCGCTCGAAGTCCGCTCTGCTCACGCCTGGTCGCAGGCGAAACATGTTCACCGCGCTGACCGCCATGTCAGGCGCTTTCACGGTTGATCATCACGTGCTTGATCTCGGTGTACTCCTCGAGGGCGTATACCGACATGTCTTTGCCGTTGCCGGACTGTTTGAAGCCGCCGTGGGGCATTTCCGGGGTGACGGGCAGGTGGTCGTTGATCCATACCGTGCCGAACTGAAGCTCGCCGGAAACGGTCAGGGCGCGGGCCACATCATTGGTGAATACCGATGCGGCAAGACCGTATTCGGTGTCGTTTGCCCAGCCCACGACATCGTCGCCGTCACCGAATTGGGTCACCGAGGTGACCGGTCCGAAAACCTCGGTGCCGACGATCTCGTCGCCTTGCCGGGCGCCGACCACGACAGTCGGGGCGGTGTAGAAGCCCGTGCCGGGGTTGTCACCCTGGATCAGCTCGGTGTGGCCCGTTGCCTTGGCCCGGGCCACGAAACCTTCGACCCGGTCCCGGTGGGCCGCCGTGATCACCGGGCCCATGGCGGTGTTCTCGTCGGCGATATCGCCGAGATCGAGTTCTTTGACTGCCTTTTCGAGGCCCGCAACCAGGTCGTCGTGCACCGCTTCGTGAACATAGAGCCGTGATGCCGCCATACAATCCTGACCCGAGTTGCAGAACGCCCCTTCCATGATCTTGCCGACCGCCAGCTGCACGTCGGCATCGGAGTACACCAGGACCGGTGCCTTGCCGCCCAGTTCCAGATGCAGCCTCTTGAGGTTGGAATCGGCCGAGGCGCGCATCAGGGCGCGCCCGGTCTCCACCGAACCGGTCAGCGACGACATCCGCACCGTCGGATGGGCCACCAGCCTGGCGCCGACATCTTCGCCCGCACCGGTGACGACGTTGAAAACCCCGGCGGGGAACAGGTCCTGTGCCAATTCGGCGAGCCGTAGAACCGAGAACGGGGTGTGTTCGGAGGGCTTGAGCACCAAAGTGTTTCCGGTCAGCAGGGCCGGTGAGATCTTCCAGATGGCCATCAGCAGCGGATAGTTCCACGGTGCGACCGAACCGACGACGCCGAGCGGATCACGGCGGATGATGCTGGTCTTGCCGCGGACGTACTCGGCGGCCGCACGCCCTTCCATGCTGCGGGCCGCGCCGGCGAAGAACCGGAGATGGTCCGGGATCATCTCCATTTCCTCCAGCGCCAGGCCGATGGGCTTACCCACGTTGCGTGATTCGATTTCCGCGAGTGTGCGCTGGTCGTCTTCCACCCGGTCGGCGAGTGTGAGGAAGGCGCGGGCGCGTTCACCCACCGGCGTCCTGGCCCAATCGGGAAATGCGCTCTGGGCGGCGGCCACCGCCCGGTCCACGTCGGCGATGGTGCCGCGCGCGACGTCGGCGAATGCCTGACCGGTTGCGGGAGCGAGGATCTCGTCGACTGCGCCGCCGGCGGATTCGGTCCAGCTGCCGTCGATGAACATCTTTCGGTGGAAGGTCATGGTGGCTCCAATTCGGTGATCGTGTGGTTGTCAGTTGACGGCGGTACCGGCATTGGCCGCCGTGGTCAGGAGTGCGCGAACCGCATCCTTTGAAATCGGTTGTTGGGCAATGGACATGTGCACCATCAGTCCCTCGATGACGACGTCCAACAGGCGTGCGGTGGGACGGTCGAAGTGCTCGGCCAGAGCGTCTTCCGCGCGTTCCATCCATTCCTGGGTGATGCGTTTGTTGTCGTCCCTGCGCACTGCGTCGCCGTAGAGTTCGTAGGTCACGGCGAGTTCGTTGGGATCGGCCGCGAGATCGTCGGTCACTGCTGCGACGATGCATTCGATGAGGTCGTCGCCCGGCTCGCACGATGCCAGTCGCTTTTCGAACCGAGTTGCCAGTCGCTCGACATGTGTCTGGAATGCAAGGCTGACGATGTCGTCCAAGGTCGCGAAGTGATAGGTGATCGAACCGAGGGGGATATCGGCTGCTTCGCCGATCGCCCGATGCGTGATGCCGGCTACGCCGTCGCGCGCGAGCACCGCCAGTGCCGACTCCACGATGCGCTCCTTTCTGTTCGGATCATGACGACGTGCACGCCTGGGAGCGGGTGGCATGATCGACCTTTCGTTAGGAACGTTTGTACGTATCGATGCGTACAAACGTACCTAACGGCGGGCGGACGTGCGCGCTTTCCGGGCGGCTTGCCTATACGGCTTCGGGTGCCGGTTCGGCCAGTTCCCGCTCGTTGAGGGCCTTGCCGACCAGGGCGTACTTCTCCGGGGCGAAGAAGCGCAGGTAAACGCCGTACCCCATACCTGCCAGTAGTGCCAGGAAGACCAGCGACAGCATGATCGCCGCCGTGATGCCCTGCACGCCCAGCAGGATGTCGAGGCTGTCGAGCGTCAGGATGAAGAAGCCACCCAGGCCGACTATGGCCAGAAGCGGTGCCACCACGGTGTTCCACCGCCGCTTGTCGACGGAGGACTTGCGGAAGAACACGAAGATCGCGATTCCGGCCACCAGTTGCGACAGGATCACCCCGATGGTGCCGATACCCGTTGCCCAGGTGAACAACGTGGCGAACGGATCCAGACCGGCGACCGCGAAAGCGGCGATGACCACCGCGACCATCAGGCTCTGGACTATCGAGGCCACCCACGGCGTCTGGCGGTGCGGCAGTGTCCAGCCCAGTGGTTTCCACACCAGCGTCTGGCGGCCGAGTGAGAACAGATACCGCGAGACGTTGTTGTGGAAGGTGACGATGGCCGCGAAAGTCGCTGTCACGATGAGGATCTGGAAGACCAGCGAGATGTTGTGGCCGATGATGGTATCGCTGGCGGTGAAGATGAAGTTGCCACCGGTCTCGGTGGCGATACCGACCACCTTGTCCAGCCCCAGTGCGTTCATGATGAGCCAGCCCGACACCGCATAGAGGATCCCCATGAACGCGATCGACAGATACGTAGCACGGGGAATGGTGCGCGCGGGGTCCCGTGCCTCTTCACCGTAGATGGCCGACCCCTCGAAACCGATGAAGGATGCGTGGGCGAACATCAGTGCCACTCCGAGCGCGCCGCCGAGCACCACGCTCGGGTTGAATGGCTCGAAGGAGAATTCCGAGACGGGCACGTCGTCGCCGAACAGGCTGAACACGCTCAGGATGGTGATCATCGTGACTTCCAGCGTCATGAACACACCGAGCACCTTGGCGCCGGAATGTACGCCCTGGACGCCCAGGCCAAGGCACAGCAGCAACCCGACGAATGCGTAGACCCACCACGGGATGCTGACCCCCATGGCCGGGTTGAGCAGTTCGGCGGCGTAGTAGCCGAACCCGCCGTACAAACCGGCCTGGATGGCGTTATAGGCGAATATCGCCAGGGATGCCGAGCCGAGGCCGGGAATGCGTCCCAGTCCGAGCGTGACATAGGCGTAGAAGGCGCCGGCGTTGGTGACGTGCCGGCTCATGGCCACGTACCCGACCGCGAATATCATCAGCACGACCGCGGCGATCACGAAAGCACCGGGCATACCGATGCCGTTACCGGCCCCGATGATGATCGGGAACAGCGCCACCACGACGGTCAGCGGCGATGCGGCGGCGATGATGTAGAAGAAGATGCTCGGAACACCCAGGGTGTTCTCTTTGAGGCCGTGGTTACGCCGCCCGCCGGACGGGGAGGGCTCGGCGGGCGGTGCTGACGGGATGCGGGACGGCCGTCGCGGCGGCAGGGATTGGGTGACGTTCTCCATAGTCGTTCATCTCTCGTGGATTGTGACGATTGTGGGGCCAACTGCGTCCACGTGCTCGGCAGCCGTTGCGGAGCACATAGCTGAAAAAGAACTGTTCACCTCCTCATCTCAAGTGCCAGATCGGTGAGCAGGTCTTCTTGGCCGCCCACCAGTGATCGACGGCCGGCTTCGACGAGCAGGTCACGGGTCTGCACCCCGACTTCGCCGGCGATACGTTCGGCGTGCAACAGGAAGCTGGAGTAGACACCGGCGTAGCCGAGAGTCAAGGTCTCGCGGTCCACCTGGACCGGCCGTCGCTGCAGGGGCCGCACGATATCGTCGGCGGCATCCATCAACGCGTACAGGTCGCAACCGTGTGTCCAACCGTTGAGTTCGGCGACGGCGACGAAGACCTCCAGCGGGCAGTTCCCGGCGCCCGCGCCGAGTCCGGCCAGCGACGCGTCGACGCGGTGCGCTCCCTCCTGGACGGCCGTGACCGAATTGGCCACTCCGAGCGCAAGATTGTGATGCGCGTGCACCCCGATCGCGGTGGCGGGGTCGAGCACCGTGCGGTAGGCGTGCACCCGGTCCCGGACGTCGGTCATGGTCATGCGGCCGCCGGAGTCCGTGACGTAAACACACTGCGCGCCCGCGTCCTCCATGATCTTCGCCTGTGCCGCAAGGTGATCGGGGTCGGCCAGATGTGCCATCATCAGGAATCCCGCCACGTCCAGACCCAGGGCGCGGGCGGTCCCGATGTGCTGGTGGGCGATATCGGCCTCGGTGCAGTGCGTTGCGATGCGGACCGAGGTGACACCGACGTCGACGGCCGCGCGCAGATCGTCCAGGGTGCCGATGCCCGGTATCAAGAGGGTGGTCAGCCGGGCATTGCGGACGACGTCGGCGGCCGCCGCGATCCATTCGACGTCGCTGTGGGCGCCCGCCCCGTAGGTCAGGCTGCCACCGGCGAGCCCGTCGCCGTGTGCGACCTCGATCGCGGACACCCCGGCCAGGTCGAGGGCTCGTGCGATGCGTCTGATGTCGCCGAGTGAGAACGAGTGACCGATCGCGTGCATACCGTCGCGCAAAGTCACGTCCTGGACGTAGATCTCGGTGGTCATGGTGTCGCCGCCGACATCTGCCCGGCCCGCACCGCTTGTTCGCCGACCCGGACGGCGGCAGCGGTCATGATGTCGAGATTTCCGGCGTATGCCGGCAGGTAGTCGCCGGCCCCCTCCACTTCCAGAAATACGCTCACCTGAGCGAGCTCGTCGTTCCGGCCGGCGTCGGTGACCAATCGCCGACGCGGATCTCCATGCGGGACAGTGGAAACCAACACGTCCTGCCTGAGCCGATAGCCCGGGACGTACTGCGCGACATCGGCGACCATGGCCAGCACGGCGGCCGAGATGGTTGATCGGTCGATCGCGGATACCAGTGCGGACACGGTGTCACGCATGATCATCGGCGGTTCCGCGGGATTGAGCACGATGATCGCCTTCGCGCGGTCGGCCCCGCCCACCGTCTCGACAGCCCGCCCGGTGGTTTGAGTGAATTCGTCGATGTTCGCCCGGGTCCCGGGACCGGCGGACCGCGACGATATCGACGCCACGATCTCTGCGTAGTGCACATGGGTGACCGTCGACAGCGCCGCGACGATCGGAATGGTCGCTTGGCCGCCACAGGTGACCATGTTGAGATTTCGCTGCCCGGTCAGCCTTGCCATGTTGACCGCGGGCACCACGAAAGGTCCGATGGCGGCGGGTGTCAGGTCGATGACCAACCGGCCTGTGGAGTACAGGCAGGCGTAGTTCGCGTGGTGGGCCGCGGCGCTGGTCGCATCGAAGATGACGTCGATATCGTCGAAGACGCTCATCGCGAGCAGCCCATTGACGCCGGTCGCGCTCACTGCCACGTCGAGCGCGGCGGCTCTCGCGAGACCGTCACTGGCTGCGTCGATCCCGACCATGGCTGCGATGTCGAGCACGGTGGATCGGCGCAGTTTGTGCATGAGGTCGGTGCCGATGTTGCCTGAGCCGATGACGGCCGCCCGGTAGCGCTTCACGTCGTTTCGCTGCCCGTGTTCAGTTGGTGAGGGCGGAGGTGACCGTGCGCGGTCGCGGCGATACCGCCACGTCGGGAGCGCTGCGGCCGGCGAGTTCGTTGAGGATGGCGGCGTGGCGCACCTTGTGCTGGATGAGTTCTTCGTGGAACTCGGGCCGGACCCAGCCGTTGTACATGACGGCTTCGGACTCACCCGGTTCGACCTTGAAGTAGACCGGTCCGGCGACGCGCGCGATATCGCCGGCCTCCCAGAGTCTGTTCATCCCGCCGAAGGACTCGAATGTCTCGGCCCACACGTCCAGCGGTATGTCCACCGCCCGGCGGATGGCGGCCAGCATCGGGCGGCTGAGGTCGCCCACGGGATTGACGCTGTCGGCACCGAGATCCTGCAGGATTCTGATGGAGGCGGGGTTGGCGTGTCCGGCGTAGACCGAGATCTTGAACTTCGCGTCGGCGGGGATGTGGCCGGCGTCGCGGGCCTTGTTCAAGATGTCGAGCACGCCCTCGTCCCAGACCAGTACACCGCGGATACCGGTCGAGAAGACCCGGAGGTAGTCGTCGAGCAGGTATCGGACGTTGTCGAGTCCCCGAACCCGACGGCCACCGGCCTGGCCCTCGGTGCTCAGCGCCTGGCGGCCCAGATCCCAGCCGGTCCTGGGGCCGGGGACGGCAATCAGTTCGATGTCGTTCTCCGCGGCGAGTGCGGCGACGTCGCCGAGCTCGCCGGTGTTCAGCAGGGTCGTGCCGCCGCCGAACGCGATGACCCGGTGGATGAAGACGTCCTGTTCGGCGGCCTCGGCCAGCAGTGCTTGCATCGTCGAAAGACGTTCCACCCCAGAGATTTCCAGCCGATACGCACCGCCGTCGTCGAAGGCCTTCGTGGAACGGGCGAGGGTGTAGTCGTCGGCCGAAAGCAGGCCTTGGGAAGCCAGGATGCTGGCTCCGTCGACCTGTGACGAACGGCTTTCGGGTGCGGTGGACATCGGTCTCCTCCGGAGATCTAGGGAATTTTCAGTCAGTGATATTCAACTGCGCTGAATGAAATCTAGAAGACGGTCGGGTTTGTGTCAACAGGAAGGTGAACGCTGCGATACGGCTCGGCGGAACCATCACTGTGTACTGGTAACCTTCACTGGGTGAAAGACGAAGCGCGGTCCGAGAAGGGATCGAACCTGATCGGTGTGGAACGCACCGCCCGAGTACTCAGTGCGGTCGCGGAGGCCGAATCGGGAAATCTCACCGAAATATCAAGGCGCACAGGGTTGAACGAGGCAACGGTGCTGCGCTATCTGAACAGTCTTGCCACACTGGGTTATGTGGAGCGGTTCAACGGCGCCCAATACCGGCTCGGGTGGGAGATTTTCCGGCTCGGCCAGCGCGCATTCTCCGGTCAGGTGCCCTCCGACGCCGTTCTGCCCACCATGGAACGCCTCATGCTGGAGTTCAACGAGACCGTGAACTTCGCGGTGCACAAGGATCGCAGTGTGGTCATTCTGGAAGTCGTCGAGAGTCGACGGGCGGTCAAGAAGGTCAGCGATGTCGGGCAGTCCGATCCCTGGCACGCCTCCGCGTTGGGCAAGGCGCTCATGTCCACCATGCCCGACAGCGTCTGGCGTGACACCGTGGCGTCCGCGGGAATGCCGGAGCTGACACCACACACCATCACCTCGATGAAGCGAATGGCCGCTGAGATCAAGGACATCCGCGAAAGAGGTTTCGCGGTCGACCGGGAGGAGGCGGCCGAGGAACTCACCTGTGTGGCAGCGCCCGTGCCCACCTCGAACGGCGGCCCGTCACGCTATGCGCTCAGCATCAGCTTCCTCACCCATCGGCTGACCCCGGAGAGCCTGGAACATGCCGGCGCCCAAGTGATCCAGGGCGCCAACGAAATAGCGCGAAAGCTCCCCTGATGCCCTCGCCGACCGATGCCTGAGCGTCTGGCGGACAAAGCGGTCGTGGTCACCGGCGCGACGTCGGGCATCGGTCTGGTGACCGCAAAGCGCCTGCATGCCGAGGGTGCAGCGGTGTTGGTGACCGGGCGCGACGCTGACAGGGGTACGCGGCTGGCCCGTTCATTGGGTGATCGAGCTCGGTTCCTCGGTCTGGACCTGACCGAACCCGGGGCCGCCGATATCGCGGTCGATGCGTGCAAGGAGTCCTTCGGCGGCATCGACGCCGTCGTCAACTGTGCCGCGGTCGATCACACCGACGAGCTGGTCGCGACGCCACTGGCTGCCGTACGAAACGTCTTCGAGGTGAACACGTTCGCCGCCATCGCGATGATCCAGGCGGCAGCCAGGTCGATGGTGCACGGCGGATCGATAGTGAACGTCACATCGCGGTTGGTATTCGCCGGGGTACCGACGATGGCGGTGTATGCCGCGTCCAAGGGTGCTGTGCAGGCCTTTACGCTGACGGCGGCCGTCGAGCTCGCCCCACTCCGAATCCGGGTGAACAACATCGCGCCGGGAATGACCACGACTCCGCTGTACGACGCATGGCTGGCGCGCGAGCCGGACGGGCCTGGCACCGAGCAAGAGGTGTTGTCCCGAATTCCGTTGGGAAGACTGGCATCACCGGACGATGTCGCCGCAGCCGCGGCCTATCTGGTGTCCGACGACGCGCAGTATGTCACCGGTACGACGATCAGGGTCGACGGCGGCTACACGGCACAGTGACCGCCAGGTCAGCGCTCCGCGTGCAGCGCGGGCCACCAGATGCGCGGTCCGATCAGGGTGAAAAGTGCCGGGATGATCACCGTACGGACCAGGAAGGTGTCCAGCAGGATGCCCAGGCCGACGATGATGCCCAGCTGGGTGAGCACTATCAGGGGCAGCACGCCGAGTACGCAGAACACCGCCGCCAGCACGATGCCCGCGCTGGTGATCACCGCACCGGTGGCCGACACCGCCCGCACGATGCCCAGCCGCGTGCCGAACCGCGGGGTCTCCTCCCTGGCCCGGGTCACCAGGAAGATGGTGTAGTCCACGCCGAGGGCGACCAGGAAAAGGAACGCGAAAAGTGGTGTGCTGTAGTCCAATGCCGGAAAACCAAAGATGTGCACACTGGCCCAGCCGCCCAGTCCGAGCGCTGCCAGGGCCGAGAGCACCGTGACGCCCACCAGGACCAGCGGCGCCAACGCCGAGCGCAGCAGCACATAGAGCACCACCAGCACCACCGCGAGGATCGCCGGGATCACCACCATCCGGTCCCGCTGCGCCGCCGCCGCGGCATCGCGGGCCGAGGCGTCCGAACCGCCGACCAGGGTGCTGGGATCGACACCGTGCACCGAATCACGCAGTGCATCGATGGTTTCGAAGGACTGAGCGGAGGCGGGCGCGGAATCCAGTACCACCGACCATTGCGTCAGCCCGTCGGCCGACTGGCCGGTCGGGTTCGCCGACACCACACCCGGTGTGCCGGTGATGGCCCGCGTGATGGCGTCGGCCTGCGCGGTGGGCCCCACGACGCGGGCCGGGTCGGTCAGTCCACCGGGGAAATGTGCTGCCACGCTTCGGTAACCGGTCACCGATTCGGCCTGCACGCGGAACTGGTCGGTCTGAGACAACCCGACGGGTGTGCCGAGCAGTCCGGTGCACAGCACCGCCAGTGCGGCGATGGCGGCGGCCGCGACCAGCCCGGGCCGGCGCGCGACGCCGTCGGCCACACGATGCCAGAAGCCGCTGTCGGCAAGGTGTTTGGCACCGGGCTTGGGGATGAAAGGCCAGAACAGCCGGGTACCGCACAGGGCCAGCAGTGGCGGCAGCATCAGCAACACGAATACCGCCGCGACGACGAGGCCGGTCGCGGCCTGCAGGCCCAGGCTGCGGGTGCTCGGCGCCGAGGCGAACAACAGCGTCAGCAGTGCCAGCACCACGGTGGCATTGCTGGCGATGATCGCCGGGCCCGCGGTGCGCACCGCCACGGCCAGCGCCGCCCGGTGATCGCGGGTACCGGGCGAGGGACCGTCCGGGGCGTGTCCCAATTCCTCGCGGTAGCGCGAGATGAGTAGCAGCGCATAGTTGGTGCCTGCGCCGAAGACCAACACGCTGGTGATACCGGAGGTCGATCCGTCCGGTGTCAGCCCGGCGGCCGACGCGACGGCGGTGCCGGCCACTGCGCCCACCCGGTCGGCGAAGGCGATCACCAGCAGCGGGACCAGCCACAGCACCGGTGAGCGGTAGGTCAGGATCAGCAGCAGCGCCACCACGGCTGCGGTGACCGCCAGCAGCGTGAAGTTCGCGCCGGCGAAGGCGTTGGCGATATCGGCGCCGAATGCCGGGCCACCGGTGATCGCGGCCGTCAGGTCGGTGGGCAGTCCGGTGCCTGCAGCGTCGCGCAGTGACTTCACGGCGTCGTTGAGCGCGAACCCGGACAGCGTGCTGTCCAGGGGCACCGCCGACAGCGCGGCCTGGCCGTCGCTGGAGAACATCGGCGGTGAACCGGCGATTCGGGCCGCGGCGGCTTCGGCGGCGGCGCGATCGGCCGGGCTCAGCACGGCGCCGTCGGTGCGGGTGAGCACCAGGATGGCCGGTGCCCGGTCGCCCCCCGGGAACTGGGCGGCCAGTGCGGCGGTGCGCGCCGACTCCGCCGTCGGCGGTAGCGATACCGGGGATTGGGAGTCGGAGTCCCCGCCACCGGCCAGGCCCATCAGCAGGCCGCCGGCCAGCGCGACGAGCAGGGCGATGACCCACGATCTGGGTGCGGTGACGAGTGCGGCGAAGCGGCTCATGTGTCGAATATTTCAGATACTTAACTATTAATCAAGTGAACATTGTGCCGGGGCCAGCTAAGCTCGTCGGGTGACCGGGCGCGCTGCTCTTGAGGCCGAGATCTCGGCGGACGTGCGCAGATTGTCCGCCGAGTCCGAACAGATCGGCCGGATCTTCGCGGCCAGGCATGACCTGGGGCTCAGTGATTTTCGTGCCCTGACGCACATCATGGTCGCCGAATCCGAAGGCGCGGCGCTGACCGCGGGACAGCTGCGTTCCCGGCTGGGCCTGTCCGGTGCGGCCGTCACCTACCTCGTCGAGCGGCTCATCGACTCCGGGCACATCACCCGCGAAGCCGACCCCGCCGACCGTCGCAAGGTGATTTTGCGGTTCGCCGAGCACGGTATGACGGTGGCGCGGGCGTTCTTCACACCGCTGGCCGCGCACACCCACCGCGAGCTGGCCGACCTGCCCGACGAGGACCTGGCCGCCGCGCACCGCGTCTTCGGCGCGCTGGCCGGCGCCATGCGGGCGTTCGAAGCCGAACAGGAAGATCCGCCGAAACCGTAAATTCCGTGCGGCTTTCGCGAGTGGCCCCGGGAAAGCTACCGGCTCAGCGCGGCCTCCTCGAGGTCGAGATCGTGGAGCAGGACGCGCAGCACCTCGTCGTCGATGCGGTTGGCATCGCGTTCGGCGATCAGCGTCTCGCGTTCGGCGCGCAGCATCGCCAGCCGCAGCTTGCGCAGTGCCGCACTGGGGCTGGCGCCGAGTTCGTCGGCGCCGCGGCCCAGTTGCTCCTCCCACGCGCTGTTGCGGCGGTTGTCATTCCACCGGCGCAGCACCGCGGCGCCACGCTCGTAGACATCCATCCGTTTGTCGGCCGCGCGGGCATGCGCCAGCATCTCGTCGAGCTGACGGGCCGCGGCATCGGCGGCCTTGGTCCGCGCGCCCACGATGGCCAGTGCGTCGGCCTGGGCATCGGCCTCGCCACCGACCCCGAGGAAGCGGATCAGCCACGGCAGCGTCAGCCCGTGCAGCAGCAGCGTCCCCACCACCACCACGAACGTCAGGAAGATGATGCTGGGGCGGCCGGGGAACGCCGCACCGGACAATGTCGTCAGCGGCACACCGAACGCCGCAGCCAGCGAGACCACCCCGCGCATACCGGCCCAGGCGACCACGAAAACCTGTGCGGGACTCGGTTTTCGGCCCTCGCTGTCGAGGCCGGCCTTGTTCGGTAGCAGATAGGTGGAGGCGAAGACCCAGGCGATGCGGACGCCGATCACGGTCGCGAACACCGCCAACGAGGACACGATGACCACATCGGCGGGTATGCCCTTCATCTCGCGCACCGCCTGCGGTAGTTGCAGGCCGATCAGCAGGAAGGCCAGCGACTCAAGCAGCAGCTGCACCGCGCGCCACACCGCATCGTCCTGCAACCGGGTCGCATAACCGGCGTTGGTGTTGCGCTGCCCCAGGATCAGCGCCGCCACCACGACCGCCAGCACCCCGGAGCCGTGCACCTCCTCGGCGATCAGGTACACCACGAAGGGTGCCACCAGCCCGATTGCGCTTTCGGCCAGCGAATCGTCGAGCCAGCCGCGCACGATCACGATGGCCTTACCGGTGACGGCGCCCACCGCGACCCCGGCGACCACCGCCAGCGAGAAGACGCCGATGGCGCCGGTCCAGCTCTCGGCCGCCCCGATCGCTGCCGCCAGCGCCACCTTGTAGGCCGTCAGCGCGGTGGCGTCGTTGAGCAGGCTCTCGCCGCCGAGCAGCGTCATGGTGCGCCTGGACAGACCGAGCCGGCGGCCGATCGCCGTCGCCGACACCGCATCCGGCGGCGCCACGATGGCACCGAGCACCAGCGCAGCGGCCAGCGTCAGATCGGGCACCGTGCGGTAGGCCACGAAGCCCACCGCCAGCGTCGTCGCCAGCGGCAGGCCGACCGCGAGCAACCCGATCGGCGCGAAGTTGCGGCGCAGGCTCACATAGGAACTCTCCAGGCCGGCCGACCACAACAACGGCGGCAGGATCACGAAAAGCACCAGGTCCGGGTCGAGCACGATATCGGGTAGACCGGGTATCAGGCCGACCACCAGACCCGCCACCACCAGCACCAGCGGCGAGGACAGGTTGTAGCGGCGAGCCAGGGCGGCCAGCAGCACAGCCCCGACGAACACTGCCAAGAGTTCGGCTGACACGGTGTTGGGACCTCCGCGGTAGTCGGTACACCTATCCTTGGCCGAATGCGGTTCAACATGCGCACCAGAGGAGAGTTCGGGTTCCTTCGCAGCATGCAGGATCAGGCGGGCGCGCGCGCATGGTGAGGCGAGCGCGTCGGCGATCCGAGCCGGCTCCCGAGCCGGTGCGCGGCTGCGAACACCTGAGCGCGGTGGCCGATGTCGCCGAGCCCACGCCGCAGGCCGAAGTGTGCCAGGAATGCTCCGCCGACGGTAAGGACACCTGGGCGCATCTGCGGATGTGTCTGGACTGCGGACACGTCGGTTGCTGTGATTCCAGCCCCGGCCGGCATGCGACGGCGCATCACCACGCGACAGGTCACCCGGTGATGCGCTCGGTGGAACCCGGGGAGTCCTGGCGCTGGTGTTATGTCGACTTGGAGCTGCTGGGATGACCCGGCCGCGCGTCATGCTGCTGGGCGCGGGGGATCTGGGCCGTGAACTCGTGGGCAGCTTCCAGCAGCTGGGCGCCGAGGTGATCGCCGTCGACAGGCATGCCGGAACTCCCGGCCAGCGGATCGCCGACGAATCCGCCGTCACCGAACTGACCGACCCGGTCGCGTTGACCGCGCTGATCGAACGGATCGCACCGGACTACGTCGTCACGGCCACCGACACCGTCGCGGCCGACGCGCTGGCCGGCGCCGCCGCCGACGGCCGCACCGAGGTGGTGCCGGGCGCCAAGAGTGCGCGGTTGACGCTGGACCGGGAGGGGCTGCGCAAGCTCGCCGCCGACGAGCTGGGGCTGCCGACCGCGCCGTTCTGGTTCGCCGGGTCGGCGCAGGAGCTGGCCGCGCTGACCGAGCACGTGGGTTATCCGCTGGTCGTCAAACCGCTGGTGGCGTTGCCGGGGGAGTGGCAGTCGGTGCTGTTGCGACCCGAGGACGTCGAGCCGGCCTGGCAACGTGCGGTGGCGGCGGGCGGCTGGGCCGCGCACAACCGCGTGCTGGTGGAGACCGTCATCGAGATCGACCACGAGATCACCATGCTCACGGTGCGTTCCGGTGACGGCACGCTGCATTTCTGCGAGCCGATCGGGCACCGGCAGGTCGACGCCACCGGTGAGCCGGTGCTGCAGACCTGGCAGCCGCAGCAGATGAGCCAGATCGCCGTCGATGCGGCGCGCTCGATTGCCGCACGCATCGTCAACGCGCTCGGTGGACGCGGCATGTTCGGTGTCGAACTGCTGGTCCGCGGCGACGAGGTGTACTTCTCCGATGTCACGGCCTGCCCGCACGATGTGGGACTGGTGACGTTGCGCTCGCAGCGGCTGTCGATATTCGACCTCTATGCCCGGGCCGCGCTGGGGCTCCCGGTGGACGGCATCATGGTCTCGCCCGCGGCCGCCGAGGTCCTCTACGTGGTCGACGAGACCGGTGATCCGGAAGGTGGTGGTTCGGTGGCGGCACTGACGGCGGCGCTGGGCGTGCCCGAAAGCGATGTGCGGATCTTCCCCGGTCCCGCCCTGGGCCCGGCGCGACGCCGCGTCGCGCTGGCACTGGCATCGGCACCCGATGTCACCGCTGCCCGCGAGCGGGTCTCGCAGGTATCCCGGGCGCTGCGACAGTGGTGGCGCCGGTGAGCCCCGGCCGCAAAATCGGGGACGGCGCCGATGACGCCGACGACGGCGCCTCCCCACTGCCGTTCCTGGGCGCCCTGGCGATCATTCTGCTCGTGGTGATCGGAATCGGCGCGGTGACGCTGTCCAACCGCGGCGAGGACAACGAACGCGAGGCGGTGGTGCGCGCGGCGCTGGCGCAAAACGATGCCCTGCAGCGGCTCGACTACGGCGCATTTCGTGCCAACACCTGTGCGCAGCAGGCCGGAACCGAGGCAACCGTTCTTGGTGGGCAACGCGATTCGACAGCGGCCAAGGGCGCCAGGTACGTCGACAACGTGACCGCGGTGTCGGTCGACGGTGACCGGGCCACCGCCACCGTGGCCTACTACTTCGCCGACTCCAAAGACGCCAAGATCGACATCGCGACGACATTCGTCCGGGAGGACGGCGCCTGGAAGGTGTGCACCGCCGGGCCCAGCTGACGGGTGCGGGATTGCGGTGCACCTGTTGCGGTGTGGAAAACTCTTGAGCGTGAGCTACGCAGGAGATATCACCCCGGAACAGGCGTGGAAACTGCTCAACGAGGACCCGAACGCGGTGCTCGTCGACGTCCGCACCGCCGCCGAATGGAAGTTCGTCGGCGTTCCTGACCTGTCCGGCCTGGGCCGTGACGTCGTGTACGTCGAGTGGAACCACACCGACGGCACCCACAACGACCGTTTCGTCGACGAGTTGGTGGCGGCAGGTGTGACACCCGGCGAGCGGCCGGTGATATTCCTGTGCCGGTCCGGCAACCGCTCCATCGGATCGGCGGAGGCAGCGACGGCCGCGGGTATCGCGCCGTCCTACAACGTCCTCGACGGTTTCGAGGGAAATCTCGACGACAACGGGCACCGCGGCAGCACCGGATGGCGTGCGCTCGGCTTGCCCTGGATCCAGTCGTGAGCGCCGACGGTCAGGTCCCGTCGGTCCGCATCCCGAAACCGCTACCCGACGGTGTCAGCCAGGCGACCATCGGCGTGCGCGGCGGTCTGCTGCGTTCCGGTTTCGAAGAGACCGCCGAGGCGCTGTATCTGACCTCTGGCTACGTCTACGAATCGGCCGGTGCCGCCGAGCAGGCGTTCACCGGCGAGATCGACCGCTACGTGTACTCGCGCTACGGCAACCCGACCATCTCGATGTTCGAGGAACGGTTGCGGCTCATCGAGGGCGCGCCGGCAGCGTTCGCCACCGCGACCGGTATGGCCGCGGTCTTCACCGCGCTGGGTGCGCTGCTGAAGGCCGGTGACCGGCTGGTGGCCGCGCGCAGCCTGTTCGGATCCTGCTTCGTGGTCTGCAACGAGATCCTGCCGCGCTGGGGTGTGGAGACGGTATTCGTCGACGGCGAAGACCTCGACCAGTGGGAGCAGGCACTCTCGGTGCCCACCCAGGCGGTCTTCTTCGAGACGCCGTCCAATCCGATGCAGTCACTGGTGGATATCGCCGCGGTCAGCGAACTCGCCCATGCCGCAGGCGCAAAGGTGGTGCTGGACAACGTTTTCGCCACACCGTTGCTCCAGCAGGGCATGCCGTTGGGCGCTGACGTGGTGGTCTACTCGGGTACCAAACACATCGACGGTCAGGGCCGGGTGCTGGGCGGGGCGATCCTGGGTGACAAGGAGTACATCGACGGCCCGGTGCAGACGCTGATGCGCCACACCGGCCCGGCGATCAGTGCGTTCAACGCATGGACGCTGCTCAAGGGGCTGGAGACGCTCGCCGTGCGGGTCAACTACAGCACCGACTCGGCGCTGCGGGTGGCGGAGTTCCTGGAGAATCATCCCGCGGTGCGCTGGGCCCGCTACCCCTATCTGCCGTCGCATCCGCAGCACGATCTGGCCAAGCGGCAGATGTCGGGCGGCGGCACCGTGGTGACCTTCGAGCTCGACGCCCCCGACGGCGGCGGCAAACAGCGGGCCTTCGAGGTGCTCGACCGGTTGGCCCTCATCGACATCTCCAACAACCTCGGCGACTCCAAGACCCTCATAACGCATCCCGCCACCACCACACACCGCGCCATGGGACCGGAAGGCCGGGCGGCCATCGGGCTGGGCGACGGCGTGGTGCGGATATCGATCGGTCTGGAGAGCACCGAAGACCTCATCGCCGACCTCGATCAAGCACTGGGCGGCTAGCTCCGTAACTGCCGGTGCCGGGCCGACTTCCGCGCTATAGTCGCCCGGTGACCAGCGTAGATACGCTGACGGGGCGGGATAGTGAACTGGCGACGCTTCGGCGTGCGCTCTCCGGGGTGGGCAACTACGCGGGGGTGGTGATCGCCGGTCCCGCCGGTGTCGGCAAGACCAGGCTCGCGCGCGAACTGCTGGACCAGGCCACCGCGGGTGGCTCCCGCACCAATTGGGTCGTCGGGACGGCCTCGGCGCGCCCCATCCCGCTGGGGGCCTTCTCGGTGGCGCTCGGTCCGGCCGGGACGGCCGCGGCCGCCGAACCCGGTCCCAGTGTCCGCCGTGTCATCAACGCGCTGCTCGCCCAGCAGCGCGGTGGCGGGCGGGTGCTGATCGGTGTCGACGACGCGCATCTGCTGGACGGCTTCTCCGCGCATGTGGTACATCAGCTGGCCCAGACCCGGGAGGCGCGCCTGGTGGTCACGGTGCGCACCGGCAGCGCCGAACCCGATGCTGTCAAGGCGTTGTGGCGGGACGGTCTGCTGGCCCGGTTGGACCTGGAACCGTTGTCGGAGAAGGCAACCCGCGATGTCGTGGAAGCCACTCTCGCGGGCCAGGTCGATGCGCGCAGTGCCAAGCGGATCTGGCGGCTCACCGGTGGCAACGCGCTCTTCGTACAGCAGATCGTCAAGGATCAGGTGGCGGCGGGCCGGTTGCGCAGAGTTGCCGGGGTGTGGATCTGGGACGGCGATGTCGCGGTGTCGCAGAACATGAGCGATCTGGTGGGCAACCGGCTCGACCGACTGCCGCCGGCGCAGGCCATGGTGCTCGACGCACTGTCGTTGTGCGAGCCCTTGGATGTCGACGTCCTGGTGGACCTGGTCTCGCGCGCGGATCTGGAGACCGCCGAGGAGCTCAACCTGGTGCGCGTCGAGCGGGTCGGCGGACGGCTGCTGGCCCGGCTGGCGCACCCGATCTTCGGCGAGCTGCGCCGTTCGGCCGCCGGTGAGATGTACCTGTCCAAAGTGCGTGGGCGGCTCTCGCAGCTGCTGGGGACGCACCGGCGCGGCACCGCCGACGGTGATCCGCAGGGCACGGTGGTGCGCGCACAGCTCGCACTGGACTCCGACCTGCCTGCTGATCCGGCGCTGTTCCTCGATGCGGCCCGGCACGCCATGCGCCTGTTGGATATCGACATGGCCGAACGGTTCGCCGAAGCGGCAGCCGACGGTGACGCCGTTTCGGCGGCCCGGCTGCAGGCCTACTGCATGGTGCTCATGGGCCGCGGCGAGGACGCCGAGCAGTTCCTGAGCTCGGTCACTCCGGCCGACGACACCGACCGCAGGTCCTGGGCGCTGATGCGGGCCGCCAACAACATCTGGATGCGGGGGCGGCCCGCCGACGCGGTACCGATCCTGGCCGCACTGGCCGCCGAGGAGGAGTCCGAGGCCGACCGGGCCGGCCGGCTGGCACTGCAGGCCTGTGTCGACGCAGTCTTCGGCCGCTGCCGTGACGCGCTGGAAAAGGCAGAGGCGGCAGTCAAATTCGAGGAATCCGGTCAGCTCACCGATATCAACTCGATGATGGCGGCGCTGGCTCTGGTGATGGCTTCCGGAGCTCTGGGCCGAGTCGCCGAGGTCACCGCGGTCGTCGATGCCGCCATCGCGCGCGCCACCAATTCCTTCGAGACCGCGCACCTGCGGTTCTGGTTCGGTGGCGTCTATCTGCGGGCCTGCCGGCTCAACGGCCGGATTGACGAATGTCAGCGGGCCACCGCGATGCTGGCGGAGCTGGCCGCCGATGTGCCCGGGCGCTCCTATGCGCATCTGGTGTTCCTGCAGGGTCACGCGGCGCTGATGCGCGGTGAACTGCGCGAAGCCGTGCGGTTGTTGCACGAGGCGATGGCCGCCGCCGAACATCACGGGGCCGCCACGGTGCGCCCGGCGTGCTACTTCGCCCTGGTCGAGGCGCATGCCAAGCTCGGCGAATCGGATCAGGCCGCCGAAATGCTCGGCGCGGCACGCGATGTGGTCAGTCCGGACTTCTATTTCATGCAGACGGCGCTGGCGGTGGCAACAGGTTGGGCGCAGGCCTCGGCCGGCGCACTGACCGAGGCGATCGGCACGGTGCTGGCCGAGGCCGCGGTGGCCCGTGAGCGGGACCAGCCGACGCATGAACTGGCCTGTCTGCAGGCTGCGGCCCAGTGGGGTGCCGGTGAGCACCTCGGCGACGTGGCGGTGCGGGCCCGTGAGCTGGCCGACCTGCTGAACCTGCCGTTGGCCGATACCGTTGCCGCGCATGCGGAATCGCTGCTGCGCGGTGATGGTGAGCGCCTGCTCGCGGCCGTGGATGCCTATCAGGCGCTGGGGGACCGGTGCACCGCCGCCGATGCCGCCGCGCAGGCCGCGGTGACCTTGACCGGCGCGCAGCTGAGCAGCCGCGGACAGTACGCCGCGTCCATCGCCCACCGGCTGGCGCAGGAATGCGGGGGACTGTCCACACCCGCGACGCGCATCCCGGTCTCACCGACGCCGCTCACTCCCAAGCAGCGTGAGGTGGCCGAGCTGGTTGCCGCAGGCTTGTCCAACAAGGATATTGCCGACCGGCTGGTGATGTCGGTGCGCACCGTCGAAGGCCACATACTGCACGCCTGCCAGCGGGTGGGGGCCTCGTCGCGGACCGAGTTGGCGGCCATCATGCGATCAGGCAAGTTCGGGAGTTGACGGCCCCCTGTTGTCCCGCCGGTCGCGAAGCCGGGCGCCGAGGCGCCGTATCACCTGTAACACCAGCGCGGTGGTGGCCACCGTCGGGATGATCAGGACCAGCGGCAGTCCACCGAAGTGGACGCCGAGGACGAAGACCAGAGCCCATAGCGCGGAGGCGAACAGCGAGTATCCGACGAACCGGCCGAAGGGTTGCCGTGCGGTGCCGAGCATGGCAGGTACGAAGCCGCGAGCCGGAGGCGCCCACCGCTGGACGACCATGGCGCCCAACGCTCCTCGGTGTTGCAGTTTGTGGTGCGCCCGGTAGATGTGCTTGCGGGAGCGGCGCCCGGTCCTGGTGTTGAGTAACCGCGGTCCGAATTTGCGGCCCAGCCAGTAGCTCGCCACGTCGCCGATGACGGCTGCGGCCACCGTCATCGCGAGCAGCTCCTGGATGGGCAGGCCGTGGCGGGCGGTCAGCGTCGCGGCAACCAGGATCGGCTCGGCGGCAATGACGATGCCGAGGGGTGGTATCGAGGAGCCGATCACAGCCAGCGCCGGCACGAGGAGAAGCAGCGGTCCCACCAGCAGTGCGTGGTTCAGCCCGAGCATGCGTTCGATTCCTGGATCCTGAGTAGTCGAACAGCATGGGGAGCAACGGATTCGGCGACGATTCCGCCCGTGGTGTTCGCGGTATGACCCGTCCACAGGTCGTGCGAGGTGTAGCAAGTCGACGGCGGTAACCCGACTTCGGCGGCCGTGGTCGCCATATCGGCCGGTGTGTCCGAGGAGTTGAAAAGCGCAACGGCCACCGAGGAATCGGCGAGCGGTTTCGCCCAGATCCTGCCATCGCCGCTGACCTGACGGACCTGGGCCATCAACGCGTCCTGATCGACGGCGATGACGTCGCGGTTGGTCAGGATCGACAACGTGGTCGGCGACATCGTCCGCAGGTCGTTACCCGCCAGCAGCGGGGCGCCCAGTAACGCCCACAACGAGAAGTGGCTGCGCTGCTCATCGATGGTCAAACTGGGTTGGGCGGCGGCCAGCCGCTGCGCGGTCTGCTGCGACATGTTCAACAGGGGCTCGACCAGGGCGCGCTGATCGGCGGTCAGCGATTGTGTCTGCAGGTTGCGGCGCAGCTGTTCTCGGTGATTGAGAAAGAACTCGCCCCATGTCACACCCACCACCAACATGTCGGGGTCGCCGCGATATGCGGGTCGGGGGACGGCGGTGACGGCATCTGCGAACTGGTCGGGTACGCCGCTGAACATGCCGGCGGCGAACGGATCCGCGCCACGATTCTGCGGTAATGCGCTGCGCCACAATGGAACCAGATCTCCAGAAGTTCGCACCACGTCGGCGATGCCGGACCAGTCGAAGCGCCTGCCCGCGGCGGTGTCGCCGGAGCTGTTGGGATTGATGCTGTAGACGATGTGCCTGCCGGTCTTCCGCAGCGCCGAACCCATCGCGCCGAACACCTCGACCTGCTCGTCGTGGTCGGCATCCGCGCTGCACCAGTCGTATTTGAGGAAGTCGATTCCCCATGCCGCGAAGGTGGCGGCATCCGAGGTCTCGTGGCCCAGGCCGGCGGTGCCCGTGCCCTGTCCGCAGGTCTGGTTGAACGGGCTGGAGTACAGGCCGAACTTGAGTCCGCGTTCGTGGGCGTAGTCGACCAGCGGCTTGAGGCCCAGCGGAAAGCGCTCTGGGTCGGCGACGAGTTCCCCGGTGGAATTGCGTTCGGGGGCAGCCCATCCGGCGTCGAGATTGACGTAGGTGTACCCGGCGTCTCTCATGCCGGAGGACACCATCGCGTCGATGGTCTCCCGGATCGATCGGTCGTCGACCTCGATTCCGGAGTTCCACGAGTTCCACCCCATCGGCGGGGAGAGGACCGGCGGCGGCGAGGTGATTGTGACGTCGGTGGGATAGGAGCAGCCCGAAACCGCGGCCGTCACACCCAGCGCGCAGAGCAGTCGACGCACGAGTTTGATTTCCGGTACGCCGCGACTACGACGGCTGCACGGCGTCGCGCCAGGCCAGGGGGTTGAGATTGCGGAAGGGATCTGCGGCCCGGATGTCTTGTAGATCCTGGAGCATTTCTTCCAACGCCGTCTGGGTGGTCTTCTTGACGGTCTCGATCCATTCGGCATCGGATACGCCCGCAGGCTGTGTGGTGTCGATCGGCTTGCCGAAACGCAGATAGTTGCGCTGCGGGCTGGGGATCAGCGTCGGCCCGATGCCACGTGTCAAAGACATTGCCATGTCGGACTTTCCGGTGACAGCATGGGCCAGTTTCTCGGCGAGCCTGCCCATCATGCTGTTGCGCTCCCAGACGCTGTGGTAGATGTCGTCACCACCGACATAGCCGAACGGGACGATGGGGTAGTCGTTGGCGATCGCCACCGTCGCGAAACCGCTGCGTCCCTGCCACTTGAGTTGGTATTCCTCGCCTTTGAACTTTCCGATCTCGCGGCCACCCCCGGGAAAGACGAGTACCGTCTCGTTGTTCTGCATCAGTTTGGTGGCGTTCTCCCGCGTGCCGACCACCCCGCCGCACGCGGCCAACACGTCGCCGGCCGGCCCGGGGAGGGTCCCCATACCGCGTTCGGTCAACGGCCGGACCCTGGCGCCGATCTCGCGCCGCACGGCCAGGCAGGTCAGCCACGCCTCGCCCATCCCGGTCTGGGTGTGGTTGCCGACCAGGAAGAATCGTCCGTCGCGCGGCAGGTTCTCCAAACCGTCGACGTAGGGCCGGAACGCCTCGATCGCGGGCCATATGCCGTCGGCGGCGGCTTCCACGACTTTCCGCATCGCTCGCACCCGGGCGGGCTGATCGATGATCTGCTCGGTTCTGGCGGCGGCGTTCTTCGGCATCGAGATCTTCATATCCCGAAAATACCAAACGAACTGGTTCGTTTGGTTAAGATCCAGCTGTGAGAAGTGCAAGCGAGCTACGTGACGTGATCGTCGGGGCTGCACGCTCCGAGTTCGCCCGGTACGGCCTGTCGGGTGCCCGAATCGACCGGATCGCCAAGTCGGCCAACGCCAGCAAGGAACGGTTGTACGCGCATTTCGGCGACAAGGAAGCGCTGTTCCGGCACGTGGTCGCCGCCGACGCCGCGGAGTTCTTCAGCGCCGTCGCGGTACGGCCCGACGCGGTGGCCGAGTTCGCCGGCGACCTCTACGACCTGGCCGTCGACAAACCGGAACATCTGCGGATGGTCACCTGGGCGCGGCTGGAAGGTGTGCCGCTGGCCGAGCCCGAACTCGACGGACACAGCGTTCGCGAGCGCGACGCTGCAGCCATCGCGGCCGCTCAGGCCGCCGGCCTGGTCGACGCCCGGTGGGAGCCCCGCCAGCTGCTGGTGACGATGTTCGGCATCGGGATGGCGTGGGCGAGCTGGCCGCAGCACGACGACACCGTCAAGGCCGCCGACCACGCCGCCAACCGTCCCGTCGTGGTCGAAGCCGCGGCCCGCGTCATCGCACCCCGGGCCGACGGGAACTAACCGCCCGGCTTCTCCACCACACCGATGGCCGACTGGGCGCGCTGCTCGTAGCCGGCCCGGGCGGTGGTGTCGAAGTTGAGGAAGACGGTGTCATTGCCCATCTTGTGCGACAACCAGCGCCGCCCCTTGGGCGGCAGCAGCTGGGTGATGGCGCTGATGGCGCGCAACGGGCGCGGCACCGACAGGTGGGTGATCGACGGCTGATCGAGCACCTTGACGACGCCGGCGGCGATGTCCTCGGGCTGCACCGGCTTCTGCGCGCCGGTGGCCTTGGTGCCCGAGATCAGTTCGGTGTTGGTGAACGTCGGCAGCACCACACTGACGTTGACGCCCTGCGGGGCGAACTCGTCGGCCAGTGCCGTCGAGAGCCCCACAACGGCGAACTTGGTGCCGGCGTAGACGACCTGCCCGGGTACCGCGACCATGCCCGCCAGCGAGGCGATGTTGACGATATGGCCACTGCGGCGCTTGGTCATCTCCGGCAGCACCAACCGGCAACCGGTCAGTACGCCGTAGAAGTTGACCTCGATGGAGGTGCGGATGGCCTGCTCGGTCTGCTCCAGGAACGGCCCGACTGGCATCACGCCGGCGTTGTTGATCAGCACGTCGATGTGCCCGGTCCCATCGGCGCGGGCCTTGTCCAGGAACACCTCGAACGATTCGGCATCGGTGACGTCGACGGGGTAACCGGTGACCTGGCCGAGCCGGAGCAGTTCGGTGACGGCGGTGTCCAGAACGGCCACGTCGCGGTCCCCGATGACAACGCGGGCACCCCGTGCCAGCAGCGCTTTCGCGGTCGCGAACCCGATGCCGCGGGCGGCGCCGGTGATGACGATCGTCTTGCCACGGATATTGTCCATGCCGCCGAACTTAACACGTGTCAAGTTTTTTCCGAAAGCGTCGTCACGGGTTGTAACCCCGGTGAGCGCAATGCGTGCGTCGCCGCTTCGCGGGCCCTTGAATGGACCACGTGCCGAAGGTGTCGTCATGACCGTCGCACTGTCGGTGCTGGACCTCTCGCCGATCAGTGCCGGCAGCGACGTCGCCACCGCGTTGCGCAACACCGTCGACCTGGCCCAGCACGCCGAGGATTGGGGTTTTCGGCGGTTCTGGGTCGCCGAGCACCACTTCGTGGCGGTCGCCAGTTCGTCGCCCGCGGTGCTGATCGGGCAGATCGCGGCGGCCACCAACCGGATTCACGTCGGGGCGGCCGCCGTCCAGTTGGGCTTCACCACACCGGTCGCGGTCGTCGAGGACTTCGGGACGCTGGACGCCTTCTATCCGGGCCGTATCGACCTCGGTGTCGGCAGGTCCGGCCAGCGTCGGGCCGAGGCGCAGCGGGCCTCCGCAGCGGAGGCGTCGAGCCGGCCGGCGCCCGACGAGCCGCCGTGGCGTGTCATCGACGGTGTCGTCGTGCCGCCGCCGTTCGACTTCCGGACCCAGCTCAACGGTGCCCGGTTGCGCGCCGGCTCGGTGGTCCTGCAGCAACCGCAGGCCGTGGCGCCGGACTTCGGCGAGCAGGTCGACGACGTGCTGGCGCTGATCGACGGCCGCTACCACTCCGGCGGCGTCGACCTGCACGCCGTACCCGGTGAGGGCAGTGCCCTGGTGCCGTGGATCTTCGGTAGCAGCAAGGGGCGCAGCGCGCAGGTGGCCGCCGAACGCGGTCTGCCGTTCGTCGCCAGCTACCACATCACACCGGGCACGGCGCTGGATGCTGTCCAGGCCTACCGCAACGCCTTTCGGCCGTCGGCGATCCTGGCTGAGCCCTATGTGGTGGTCTCGGCCGACGTCCTGGTCGCCGACGACACGGCGACCGCCCGGCAGCTGGCCGCCAGCTACGGGCACTGGGTGTATTCGATCCGGGCCGGTGGCGCGGCGGCGCCCTACCCTGACCCCCACACCGTCGAGCCGCTCACCGGTGACCAGCTGGCGGTCGTGAAGGACCGCACCGCAACACAGTTCGTCGGCGACGCCGATGAGGTCGCCGACCGGCTGGCCGCGTTGCAGGCGCTCACCGGCGCCGACGAGCTGGTGATCACCTCGGTGGCGCACAGCCATGAAGACCGGCTGCGCTCGCATGAGCTGATCGCCAAGCGCGTGGGCGCCGCCGGCGACTAGGCCTTTTCGGCCTGCTCGGCGAGCTCGCGGATGGGGCCCCGCCACACCGGGCCGTGCCCGGGGACGAGCACCTCGGTCTCCAGCAGTGCCAGCGCGCCCAGGCTGCGCACGCAGTCGAATTGGTTGTGGTTGAAAACCTTGTGCAGCAGCTGCGGTCCGCGACGCCCCGTCGTCGGATGCCCCGTCACCAGGGCATCGCCGCTGACAAGCACGCCGTCCACCAGATATGAGCAGTGCCCGCCGGTGTGTCCGGGGGTGGGGATGGCCACGGGCCGGCCCGGCAGGGTGGCGGCGATGTCCTCGGTCAGCGCCTGCGCCGACGGGATACCGATGTGCACGAACGCGCCCTTGCGGGCGATCTCGGCGGACCACAGCAACCACCGCGGCTGCCAGGCATGCAACACCACGTCGATCGGGGAGGCCTGCTCGAGATACTCACGCTGGGCGTGACCGACCTCATCGGCGTGGCAGTACACCGGTATCCGGTGTTCGGCGGCCAGCCAGATCGCGGTGCCGAAGTGGTCGATATGGGCGTGGGTCAACAGGATCGCGCGCAGATCGCGGTGATCGAAGCCCAGCTGCCGCAGCGATGCGAGCACCTCGGCGCGCTGCCCGGGGAAACCGGCGTCGATGAGCATCGCACCGCCGGCGTCGGTCACCACGGTCCAATTCACCAGCGCGGTCCTGGCGATGTGGACGCTGTCGGTCACCTGAATCAGCTCTACCGAGGCGGCTGGCATCTGAGTGAGTTTAGGGCGCGATGAGCACTGGAGTAGAAA
This sequence comes from Mycobacterium sp., assembly GCA_016197405.1. Taxonomy (GTDB): domain Bacteria; phylum Actinomycetota; class Actinomycetes; order Mycobacteriales; family Mycobacteriaceae; genus Mycobacterium. The sequence goes on along the minus strand of JACPVR010000013.1, from coordinate 91,184 downwards.
GGAACACGTGGCTGAACTCAAACTTGGGTACAAGGCGTCGGCGGAGCAGTTCGCGCCGCGTGAACTCGTCGAGCTGGCGGTCGCCGCCGAGGCGCATGGCATGGACAGTGCCACGGTCAGCGATCACTTCCAGCCCTGGCGGCACGAGGGCGGTCACGCACCGTTCTCGCTGGCGTGGATGACGGCGGTGGGCGAACGGACCGAGCGGCTCATTCTGGGGACCTCGGTGCTGACGCCGACGTTCCGGTACAACCCCGCGGTCATCGCGCAGGCCTTCGCGACCATGGGCTGTCTGTACCCGGACCGCATCTTCCTCGGGGTGGGAACGGGCGAGGCACTCAACGAGATCGCCACCGGCTACGAGGGCGACTGGCCGGAGTTCAAGGAACGGTATGCGCGTCTGCGCGAGTCCGTCCGGTTGATGCGTGAGCTGTGGCTCGGCGACCGGGTCGACTTCGACGGCGAGTTCTACAAGACCAAGGGCGCCTCGATCTACGACGTCCCCGAAGGCGGTATCCCGATCTACATCGCCGCGGGCGGACCGCAGGTGGCCAAGTACGCCGGCCGCGCGGGCGACGGTTTCATCTGCACCTCCGGTAAGGGCGAGGAGCTCTACAAGGAGAAGCTCATCCCGGCCATGCGGGAGGGTGCCGAGGCCGCGGGCAAGAACCCAGACGATGTCGACCGGATGATCGAGATCAAGATCTCCTACGACACCGACCCGGAGCTGGCGCTGGAGAACACCCGGTTCTGGGCGCCGCTGTCGCTGACCGCCGAACAGAAGCACTCCATCGACGATCCGATCGAGATGGAGAAGGCCGCCGACGCGCTGCCTATCGAGCAGGTCGCCAAACGCTGGATCGTCGCCTCCGATCCCGACGAAGCCGTCGCCAAGGTCAAGGACTACGTCGACTGGGGCCTGAACCATCTGGTGTTCCATGCGCCCGGCCATGACCAGCGCCGCTTCTTGGAGCTGTTCCAGCGCGACCTCGAACCCCGCCTGCGCAAGCTGGGCTAGGGAGGCAACCGGAGGACTTGGCCCGCCGGAAGGATCAGAGCCGCGCCTGCGCAAGCTGGGCTAGGCGCTGTCGGCTCGACCGCTGACCGACAGTTCCACCCGGCCGTCGGTGCCGCGGCGCTCGCGGGCACTGGCGGTCGAATCACCCGATGTCATGGTGGCGGTCAGCCGGACCCGGTCGGCGCGGAACAGGTCGTAGGCGTATTCGAACGGCCGGTCGGTGTGTTCGCGGGTCACCCGGGTTATCGCCAGCAGTGGTCGGCGATGCGGGATCTCCAGCCACTGCGCCTCCCGCGGGCTGGCACTGACCACCTCGATGGTCTCGGTCGAGGTGGCCGGAACCAATCCGTAGCGCACCCGGAACAATTCGTAGAGTGAGCCGCCAAGCGGTTGCTCGAGCAGATCGGGCACCTGCGCGGCGACGAAGCAGGCCTGGTCCACCGACAGCGGAACACCGTCGGCGTAACGCAGCCGCTTGACGGTGAAAACCTCTGTTTCGTCGGTGATTTCGAGTGCGGACGCCTCGGCCGGGCTCGCGGGCCTGCGGTCGGTCGCGAGCACCCTGGTGGCGCTGGTGTGTCCACCGCTGTGCAGCCGGGCCGGCAGCCCGGCCAGTTCGGCGGCGTTGCGCTCGACCATGTCGGCGCGTACGAAGGTCCCGCCGTTGCGTCCGGTGCGCCGCTCCAGCACCCCGGCCTTGCTCAGCGGTAGCAGCGCGCTGCGCAGTGTGGATCGCGATACCGAGAACGTCTCGGCCATCTCGCGTTCGGTACCCAGCCGTGAGCCGGGACGCAGTGCGCCACTGGCCAGCATGGACAGGATGCGGCGACGGACATCCTCGGCGACCGGTCCCCCCGGTGATTCCTCCATCGGTCAGGCGATCGCGTCCAGCGACTCCGGAAGCACCTGCCCGCCGTCGACGGCGATGGACTGACCGGTGATGTAGGCCGCTTCCGTGCTGGCCAGGAAAGCCGCCAGGTAGCCGATGTCCTCCGGGGTGCCCAGTGCGCCCGCCGGGATCGAGCGGGCCATGCTCGCGATGTACTCCTCGCCGTTGGCGAGCAGCCCCTCGCTCATGATGTTGCCGGGCAGAATGGCGTTGACGGTGATCTTGTGCGGCGCCAATTCGATTGCCGCCGTTCGCATGAAGCCCAACTGTGCGGATTTGGACGCACCGTAGTGCGACCAGCCCGGGTACCCGGTTATCGGCCCGGTTATCGACGACGTCAGGATCACCCGGCCGCGTCCGGAGGCGATGAGCGCGTCCAGACAGGCCTGCACGGCGAACACGTTGCCCTTGACGTTGACATCGAGCACCTCGGCGAGCTGCTCGGGGGTCATCGTCGCAAGGGGCGCGTCCGGGAAGATTCCGGCGTTGGCGCACAGCACGTCGAGCCCACCGAACGCCTCGATGGCGGCTGCGGCCATCTCGGTGCACGCCGCGCGATCGCTGACATCGGCACGCACCCCGAGCACCTTGCCGGCACCGAATTCGTCGAGTGCGCCGACGCAGCTGTCGAGTTCGTTCGCCGAGCGCGCGGCCACCGCCACGTTGGCCCCTGCGGCGGCGAATACCGATGCGATACCGCGGCCGATACCCTTGCTGCCGCCGGTCACCAGAACCGACACCGATTCCAGGTTGAACATGTTGTCCTGCTTCCTATTCGGGCGTTTTCGTAAGATCAGACGTGGGCGCCGAAGATGGCTTTCTGCAACCACTCCGAGTCGCTGAGGTAGCGCTGCGCCAGTTGTGCGGTGCCCCTGGCGTATGCCGGTCCGACGGCGATCGCGGCGTCGGCGTCGGGATGGGTGGCCGTCCACGCCGTCAGCATGATGCGGCGCAACATGACGAAGGTCGGGATCAGGGCCAGGTGCGCGGCGGGCAGCGGGCGTGCCGGCAGGTAGCCGCGCAGCCATTGTTCGATGATGTGTTCGGCGGCGGGGGTGTCCTCGATCCACGAGACGACGGCTCCCAGATCGGCCAGCAGCCAGGACCACCCGCAGTCGTCGAAGTCGATGACGGTGATCGGAGAATCGGGACGCGCCGGATCGATCATCAGATTAGCCAGCCGCAGATCGGCGTGAATGAGGCCGAATCTATCTGGTGTGGTGCCGAATTCGGTCAGCCGGGTGATGATCTCGGCTTCCGCGGCGGCGATGGCATCGCGGTCGGCTCCGGTCAGCGCGTCATTGTCACGCCAGCGGCCCCACCGCGCGCTGGGCCCCAGGGTCGCGTCGAGGTCCCAGCGGAACCGGGTGAAACCCGGCGGTGGCGACCAGGTCTGCACGTGGTTGTGCATCCGGGCGCTGAGCTCACCGAGCGCGCGGAATCCGACCGCATCCGGATCCTGCTCCGCGGTGCAACCGGGGACGAACGACACGGCGTCGACATACAACTGCCGGTCACCGACTTCGGCCAGAACTACAGGGTCACCGGTGACCGAGCACACCGGCTCCGGCGTCTTGAGCCCGGTCTCGCGGCGCAGCGCCGTCATCCAGGCCAGTTCGGAACGGATGGCCTCGGCACTGTGGTAGCCGGGCCGGTGCACACGCAGCACGACGGGCGCGGCGTCGTCCACCAGATAGGTGGCGTTCTCCGACAGACTCAACAGTCGCAATGCGGTGCCGCTGTCACGGCCGTAGGAAGGCAGCGCGGCCCGGGCGAACATCTCGTGGTCGATGGGGAGTCCCGGCATGCGTTCGAGTCTGGACCAAAAGACCAATAAGAGCAGACCAAAAAGCGCGGTTTAACACCGCTGTTTCATACCGGGCCATTCCGGAAACATGACGGAAACCTGTCGCCGAAATTCCCCATTTTCCAAGTTGACCAACGGATCTGGCGGCGGTATCAATAACCGACGTCGCGTGCAGTGTCGCGTTCGACGCCCGCAGTTGATCGTCGTCGACCACAAGACGCGACACAGAACAGACCAAAACCCCTATCGTCGCGAATGTTGCAGACAGGACCACAATGAGCGAGTTAGCCGATCCACCCGCCGCCGCGCCGGCCAACGCGGTACAACGCCTCAAGCCCAACGCCGTCGGGCTGGTGGGCGTGCTGTTCATGGCGGTCGCCACCGCCGCCCCCATCACCGCGATGGTCGGCAACGTGCCGATCTCGGTCGGGTTCGGCAACGGCGCGTACGCCCCCGCGGGCTACTTCGTCGCCACCATCGTGCTGACGCTGTTCGCCATCGGATACGCCGCGATGAGCAAGCACATCACAGCCACCGGAGCGTTCTACGGCTACATCTCCCACGGGCTGGGACGCATCGTCGGTCTGGGAGCGGGTTTCCTGACCGCGTTGGCGTACATGGTCTTCGAGGCGTCGTTGATCGGGATCTTCTCGTTCTTCGGCAACGACCTCTTCTCGTCGTTGTTCAACATCCATGTGCCCTGGCTGGTGTTCGCCGCGCTCATGCTGGCCATCAACGCCGTGCTGACCTACTTCGACATCAACCTCGCCGCCAAGGTGCTCGGTGTCTTCCTGATCACCGAGATCGTGATGCTGTCCCTGATGGCGCTGTCGGTGTTGGTCACTGGCGGTGGCCCGCAGGGCTGGTCCTGGGGATCGCTCAACCCACTCAACGGTTTTCACAGCCTCTCCGGTGAGGTGGCCGGTGCCGACGGCAGCATGATGGCCGTGGCCGGGTCCGCCGGCGTGGGCTTGTTCTTCGCGTTCTGGTCCTGGGTGGGCTTCGAGTCCGCCGCCATGTACGGCGAGGAGTCCCGCAACCCGAAGAAGATCATCCCGATCGCTGTCGTCAGTTCCGTCATCGGTATCGGTGTGTTCTACGTGCTGGTTTCCTGGCTCGCCATCGTCGGCACCGGTCCGCAGAATGCCATTGCGCTGGCGCAGGATTCAGCGACCGCGGGCAACATCTTCTTCAACCCCGTGCAGCAGCACCTCGGTCAGTGGGCAGTTGACCTCTTCAAGATCCTGCTGATGACGGGCTCGTTCGCGTGCGGTATGGCATTCCACAACTGCGCCGCCCGCTACCTCTACGCGCTGGGCCGGGAGAATGTCATCCCCGGTATGCGCAAGACCATCGGCGCCACCCATGCCGTCCACGGTTCACCGCATATCGCCGGTTTCGTCCAGACCGGTTTCGCCACCGTGGTGGTGCTGTTCTTCGCCTTCACCGGACGTGACCCCTACACCGGGCTGTACGGGCTGATGGCCCTGCTGGGAACCACCGCGATCATGATCGTCCAGGCACTCGCGGCGTTCTCGGTGATCTCGTATTTCCATGTGCACAAGCAACATCCGGAGACCGCGCACTGGTTCAAGACATTCCTCGCACCACTGCTCGGCGGTCTGGGAATGCTCTACGTCATCTACCTGCTGGCCAAGAACGCCTCGTTCGCGGCAGGCTCGGCGTCCACGGACTGGGTCTTCGCCGCTATCCCGTATGTCGTCGCAGTGGTCGGTATCGGTGGCGTCCTGCTTGCGGTGTACCTGAAATACCGTTCACCGGATCACTATTCCGAACTGGGCCGCACGGTTCTGGAAGAGGCGCACGAACGGTGAGCTTCTCCAACATCATGGACTCCAACAGCTACACGCCCGGCGGTACGGTCGACGCGGGTACGGAGTCGATGATCGCGGACCGCACGCGCATGCTGGGACCGGCGTACCGGCTGTTCTACGAACGGCCGGTACACCTGGTCCGCGGTCAGGGCAGTCATCTGTTCGACGCCGACGGGGTGCGCTACCTGGACGCCTACAACAACGTCGCCAGCGTCGGGCACTGCCACCCGCACGTCGTCGACGCGGTGTCACGCCAACTCGGCACCCTCAACACCCACACCCGCTACCTGCACGAGGGCATCGTCGACTACTCCCGGCGGCTGCTGGCCACCATGGGTGACGGTGCCGGCATCGACCAGGTGATGTATGCCTGCACCGGTTCGGAAGTCAACGACCTCGCGCTGCGGATCGCCGAGATGCACACCGGTGCAACCGGGGTGATCGTCACCAGTGACGCCTACCATGGCAATACCGCTGCGGTGACGGCGATTTCGCCGTCCATCGGCGGCGCCACGTCGATCGGCCCGCACGTCCGGACCGTCGCACCGCCGGACAGCTACCGCGCCGGTGATGCGGTGGCGCAGAAGTTCACCGCCGATGTCAGCGCGGCGATCGAGGACCTGCAGGCCGCGGGCTACGGGCTCAGTTGCCTGATCGTGGACACCATCTTCTCCTCCGACGGTATCTACCCCGACCCCACGGTGCTGGAGCCGGCGGTCGCGGCGGTACACGCCGCGGGCGGGGTCTTCGTGGCCGACGAGGTCCAGCCCGGATTCGGGCGCACCGGTGAGCACATGTGGGGCTTCACCCGGCACGGCGTCCAACCCGACCTGGTGACGACCGGCAAACCGATGGCCAACGGCTTGCCGGTGGCGGCATTGGCGGCCCGCGCCGACGTGTTGGCGGCGTTCGCCAGTGACGTGCCGTACTTCAACACCTTCGGCGGTAACCCGGTGTCGATGACCGCCGCCGCGGCCGTCCTCGACGTGATCGAGGACGACAAGCTGATCGCCAACGCGGCGGAGGTGGGTGCCGCGCTGGCCGCCGGCCTGGCGCAGGTGTCCGCCCAGCATCCGCATATCGGTGATATCCGCGCCACCGGCCTCTACATCGGTGTCGAGGTGGTCACCGACCGCGAGAGCGCCACCGGCGACCGGGCTCGGGCCCGCGAGATCGTCAACGCCATGCGGGAACGGCGGGTGCTGATATCGGTCTGCGGACGCGACGGCAACGTCCTCAAGATCAGACCGCCGTTGGTGTTCTCGATGTCGGACGTCGACTGGTTCTGCACCGAGTTCGGCGCGGTGCTGGAAACCCTGCGCTGATCTGGGCCCCTGGCAACCGCGCGCCCGATAGGGAAAGCTGAGGCGGTGCCCGACGGACATATCGCCACCGCCATCTACATAGCCTCTCCGGAAGGCGACACGGGCAAGTCGACGATCGCGCTGGGGATCCTGCATCGGTTGGCCGCCACGGTGCCCCGCGTCGGGGTGTTCCGGCCGATCAGCCGGGTGTCCTCGGGTGGGCAGCGCAGCGGGCCGGGCGAGCGCGACTACATCCTCGAGCTGCTGTTGGCCCATACCACTGCCGGGTTGTCCTACGACCAGTGTGTGGGTGTGAGCTACCAGGAACTGCACGCCGACCCCGACGCCGCCATCGCGGCCATCGTGGACCGGTTCCACGCGGTCGCCGACCAGTGCGACGCCGTGGTGATCGTGGGCAGCGACTACACCGATGTGGCAAGCCCCAGTGAACTCTCGGTGAATGCCCGTATCGCGGCCAATCTGGGCGCGCCGGTGGTGCTCTCGGTGCGGGCCACCGGCCGCACACCGCACGAGGTGACCCAGATCGTCGAACTGTGCCTGGCCGAGATCAGCAGCCAGCACGCGCACACCGCGGCGGTGGTGGCCAATCGCTGCGATCCTGACCAGCTCGCCGCCGTCGCCGAGGCGCTCAAACCGTTCGGAGCCGCGTATGCGCTGCCGGAGAATCCGCTACTGGTGGCCCCTTCGGTGGCTGAACTGCGCGATGCCGTCGGCGGCACCCTGATCCAGGGCGACGAGGCGCTGCTGGGCCGCGAGGCTCTCAGCGTGCTGGTCGCCGGGATGACGGCCGAACATGTACTGGAGCGGCTCAAGGAGGGGATGGCGGTCATCACCCCCGGTGATCGCTCCGATGTGGTGCTGGCGGTGATGGGCGCGCATGCGGCCAAAGGTTTCCCGTCGCTGTCCACCGTCATCCTCAACGGCGGCCTTGCGCTGCATCCCTCGATCGCCGCGCTGGTCGACGGTCTGGGGTCGCGACTGCCCATCATCGCCTGTGACACCGGCACCTTCGATACCGCCAGCGCGGTGGCAGCGGCGCGGGGCCGGGTGACGGTGGGTTCGCAGCGCAAGATCGACACCGCGATCGAACTGATGGAACGCCACGTCGACCTGGCCGAACTACTCGACCGCCTGTCGCTGCCGATCCCCACGGTGACCACACCGCAGATGTTCGAGTTCTCCCTCATCGAGCGGGCCCGTGCCGATCGCAAACGCGTCGTGCTGCCCGAGGGTGAGGACGACCGGATCCTCAAGGCGGCGGGCCGGCTGCTGCAACGCGGCGTCGCCGATCTGACAATCCTCGGTGACGAGTCGCAAATCCGTTCCCGGGCAGCAGAACTCGGCGTCGATCTGGCCGCGGCCACCGTGCTGGACCCCAAGACCTCGCAGTTGTGCGACCAGTTCGCGCAGCAGTACGCCGAACTGCGCCGCAAGAAGGGGGTCACCGTCGAGCAGGCCCGCGAGATCATCCACGACGTGTCCTACTTCGGCACCATGCTGGTGCACAACAACCTGGTCGACGGCATGGTCTCGGGAGCAGCGCACACCACCGCCCACACCGTTCGGCCGGCGTTCGAGATCATCAGGACCCGCCCCGATGTGTCGACGGTGTCCAGCATCTTCCTGATGTGTCTGGCTGACAAGGTGCTGGCCTACGGCGACTGCGCCATCGTCCCGGATCCCACCGCCGAGCAGCTCGCCGATATCGCGATCAGCTCGGCGCGCACCGCCGCCCAGTTCGGTATCGACCCGCGGGTTGCCATGCTGTCCTACTCGACGGGCAGCTCGGGAACCGGTGCCGACGTCGACAAGGTCCGCACCGCAACCGAATTGGTGCGCCAACGGGCACCGGAGCTGCTCGTCGACGGGCCCATCCAATACGACGCGGCGGTGGAACCGTCGGTCGCGGCCAGCAAGATGCCCGATTCGCCGGTGGCGGGCCGCGCCACGGTGCTGATCTTCCCGGACCTCAACACCGGCAACAACACCTACAAGGCGGTGCAGCGCAGCGCCGGCGCCGTGGCGATCGGACCGGTGCTGCAGGGTCTGAACAAACCGGTCAACGACCTGTCCCGCGGGGCACTGGTCTCCGATATCGTCAACACCGTGGCCATCACCGCCATCCAGGCGCAGGGGAGCTAGCCGTGCAACGCAGTGTCCTGGTTCTCAACTCCGGCTCGTCGTCGATCAAGTTCCAACTCATCGAACCGGATTCGGGTAACTCCCGCGCGCACGGCATCATCGAGCGGATCGGCGATGACGAATCGTCGGCGGTGCTGGAGATCGACGGGCAGACGGTGAAACGCACCGGCGCGATCCCCGATCACGACGCCGCGCTGCGCACCGCATTCGAACTGTTCACCGAGACCGGTGCCGATCTCGGTGAGCTCGGGTTGGTCGCGGTCGGGCACCGGGTGGTACACGGTGGCCGGGACTTCTACCGCCCCACCATCGTCGACGATGCGCTGCTGGCCCGGCTCGCCGAGTTGTCCGCCCTTGCACCGCTGCACAATCCGCCCGCGGTGCACGGTATCGAAGTGGCCCGCCGGATTCTGGGTGAGCTGCCGCATATCGCGGTTTTCGACACCGCCTTCTTCCATGATCTGCCGGCCGCGGCGGCGACCTACGCCATCGACAACACCGTCGCCGAGAAATGGCAGATCCGGCGCTACGGCTTCCACGGCACCTCACACCGCTATGTCAGCGAGCAGGCCGCTGAATTCCTGGACACCCCGACCGAGAATCTCAACCAGATCGTGTTGCACCTCGGCAACGGTGCGTCGGCATCGGCGATCGCCGGCGGGCGCGCTGTGGACACCTCGATGGGGATGACCCCGATGGAGGGGCTGGTGATGGGGACGCGCAGCGGTGACGTCGACCCAGGCATCATCTTCTACCTGTCGCGCACCGCGCAGATGAGCGACACCGATATCGAGTCGATGCTCAACCGGCGGTCCGGTGTGCTGGGGCTCGGCGGCGAGATCGATTTCCGGAAACTGCACCGGCTCATCGAATCCGGCGACCCGGCAGCTCAATTGGCGTATGACGTCTACATCCACCGGCTGCGCAAATACATCGGCGGTTATCTCGCGGTGCTCGGCAACACCGACGTCATAACCTTCACCGCCGGGGTGGGGGAGAACGACGCGATAGTTCGCCGCGACGCGCTCACCGGGCTGGCGCCGCTGGGTATCGAGGTCGACGAGCATCTCAACGACAGCCCGGCCCGCGGTCCGCGGGTCATCTCCGCGGAGAACTCGCCCATCACGGTGCTGGTCATCCCGACCAACGAGGAACTCGCGATCGCCCGGGCCTGCCTGGGCGTCCTGCAGAGCTGAGCGACACCGCAGCCGGTTGCCAGTTTGTCGGCCTAGATTCAGCGGCCATGAGTGCTGCGGTCGCGGTGCCGCTGACATGGTCGGTGGCCGCCGAATCCTGGACTTTCGACGTGTTCTCCTCGGCGTTGATCGCCGTCGCGGGTGGGTGCTACGCCCGCTGGCACCGGCGCGGCGGCGGGCCGCGGTCGCAGGCCTACTGCTTCGCCGCCGGCCTTGCTGTGTGGTTCCTGGCCGGCGCCAGTGTGATCGCGGTGTATTCCCCGGTGCTGTTCTGGATGCGTGCCTTGCAGACACTGCTGTTGTTGTTCGTGGCGCCGTTCCTGCTGGCGCTGGGCGCTCCGGTACAGACCTGGCGCGTCGCGGCGAGCGAATCCGGCCGCGTCGTGATCGACCGGGTGCTGGCAGCGCGCTGGCTGCGGTACGCGTCTTCACCACTGGCGACGTCGATCGCGATGCTCGGCGTTCCCTGGCTGTTGTATCTGACACCGTGGTACGTCGCGTCGATGACCGGACCGGTGGCGGCGCTCACCCGGGTCCTGCTGGTGGCCGTCGGTGCCGGCTACTTCTACGCGCGGTTGCAATGTGATCTGGTGCCGCGCCGGTTCTCGCCGTTGCTGTCGATCGCGATCAGCGTCGTGGAGAGCCTGGGTGACGGCCTGCTGGGTCTGGTGCTGTGGCTGGGACCCCTGGTCGCTTACCAGTATTACGCTGGGCTGCAACGCAATTGGGGTCCCAGTATGCGAACCGATCAATCGGTGGGCGCCGGGATCCTGTGGATCCTCGGCGATGTTCTCGGCCTGCCGTTCCTGCTGATGTTGATGCGCTCGCTGGGCCGCCATGCCCATGCCGTCGCCGACGAGGTCGACACCGAACTCGATCACGCCGACCCGGCGCCGGCGGCGCAGTCCGGTGCGCTGTGGTGGGACGCGGATCCGCAGCTGCGGGAACGGTTCGGCCGCCGCGGTTAGAAGGTGCTCATCGGCCGCACCGTGTTGGCCATGTCGACCAGTGCGTAACGATGTGCCTGCGACGGTGCGACCTTGGCCAGCGCCCGCAGCGCCGTCTCGACGCCGAGCTGTAATCCGTGCTGGGTGAACGGGAATCCGAGGATGTGGTTGGTGCTGGCCTCGTGTTCGGCGATCCAGTCCAGTGCGGTACCGAGCACCAGCGCCCGCAACTGCAGCACCCGCGGCTCGGTGCTGGGCAACGCCTCCACCCGGCGGGCGGCGTCGCGCAGCTGTTCCTCGCTGACCTCGTTGATCGACCGGCCCGACAGCAGCGTCACCGCACTGGTGAGCCGGGCGGTGGTGAAATGCCGCGACGACGGCGGCACCTGGTCGAGTGTGCGCACCGCGGCGCGTCGCTCACCTTGGCTCGATTGCGCCCTGGCCAACCCGAAACCGGCTGAGATGACTCCGTTGTCGGTGTTCCACACCGTCTTGTAGAACTTCTCCTCATCGACATTGCCGGACAGCTCGGCGGTGGCCGCCAGCGCCAGCTTGGGCGCCAACTCGCCCGGCAGGGTGTCCAGCACCTCGCTGAAATGCTTTGTGGCCGAATCATAGTCGGCGGTAAGAAGCTCGGATACGGCGCGGAACCAGGTCAGCCGCCACCGCCAGCCCACCCGCTGCGCCAGGTCGTCGAGCTTGCGGGTGGCCTTGGCGACATCGCCGAGGTCGAGCAAGGCCCGCACCTCCATCAGTGGCAGCTCGACGGACTCGGCCAGGTCGATACCCTCGGAGTCCAGCGTTCCGTGCCGGGCCGCGCGCAACGAGTCCAGCGTCTGCACGGGCTGGGAAAGCACCGTCGCCGACAGCACCGCGGCGCCGACGTCGGTGGGATCGACCAGCGGAACCGGTAGCGCGGTGACGATTTCCGGTGCGGTCAGCTTCTCCGAGTGCGGGCGGCCGTCGAGATAGACATCGGTGTGGGCCACCAGCAGATCCACCCCGAACGTCGAACGCGACGGGCTGAAGACCGTCGACAGGCCGGGCCGGGGCACACCGGTGTCCAGCGCCACCACCTCGCGCAGCACGCCGAGCAGCTGTCCGGTCATCTCATAGGCGCCGGTGAATCGCCTGCGCGGATCGGGATCGGTGGCGCGGCGCAGCAGCCGGGCGAAATTGTCGTAGGTCTTCAGCACCGGATCGTCGTCCGGCAGACCGGGGACGTAGCGGCCCTTGCGGGTGCGCAGGTTCAGCGTCAGTGCCGCCAGGGTCCGGCCGACGGTGTAGATGTCGCTGGCGACGGTCGGGCCGGTCCGCACGATCTCGGGCGCCTGGTAACCCGGTGTCCCGTACAGATAGCCGAAGGAATTGATCCGGGACACCGCGCCGAGGTCGATCAGTTTGAGCTGCTCCTCGGTGAGCATGATGTTCTCGGGTTTGAGGTCGTTGTAGCACAGGCCGATCGAGTGCAGGTAACCCATCGCGGGCAGGATCTCCAGCATGTAGGCGATCGCCTGCGCGACCGGAAGGCGTTGTTTACCCACCGGTTTGAGCGAGGTGCCGCCGACGTACTCCATCACGATGTAGCCGACGGGCTCGCCGCGGGAGTCCGGGTGTTCGACGAAGTTGAAGATCTTCACGATCGACGGGTGTGCCACCTCGGCGAGGAACTGCCGCTCGGCCATGGCGATGGCCTGTGCCTCGGCATCACCGGAATGCACCAGGCCCTTGAGCACCACCGGGCGTTCGTTGACGTTGTGGTCGACCGCCAGATACACCCAGCCCAGTCCGCCGTGGGCGATGCAGCCCTTGATCTCGTACTGGTCGGCGACCATGTCGCCGGGCCGCAGCTGCGGCAGGAACGAGTACGCGCTCCCGCAGTGCGGGCACCAGCCCTCCGACAGCGCCGCTCCGTCGGCGCTCGACCGGCCGACCGGTTTACCGCAGTTCCAGCAGAACCGTTTGGCCTCGGCCACAACGGGATTGGTCATCAGGGCGGCGAGCGGATCGATCTCGGGCACCCGCGGGATCTCCACCAGGCCGCCGCCGAGCCGGCGCGTCGGGGAGACCGCCCTGGTGACGGCGGTGGCGTGGTCGGTCGGCTCGGAACCGCCGCTGGCCATGAACTCGTCGTCGTCGTCATCGTCGAAATTGGGCCGGAACACCGCCTGGGTGGCCATCGGGCGCATCGTGGATGCCGAGTCGAACAGGTCTTCGGCGGGTTGGGTGCCCACCATCTCCTCGGAGTCGCTCATCACCGCCGCCTAGTCCACGTACCGGGCGGTCGGGGGTGCCGGTGCCGGGCCCAGCTCGGTCAACCACTTGCGGTACAACGTGTTCCAGGTGCCGTCGCGGCGGATGCGCTCCAGGGTGCCGTTGACGAAACGCACCAAGCCCTCGTTGGACAGGTTGACCCCGATACCGTAGGGCTCCTGGCTCATGTTGGGCCCGACGATGCGCAGGTACGGATCCTGGGCCATAAGGCCGGCCAGGATGGTGTCGTCGGTGGACACCGCGTCGACCTGGCGCTGCTGGATGGCGACCAGGCAGTCGGCCCAGGTCACCACCGAGACGATGATCGGCGGTGGGCTGATCTCCTGGACCCGTTTGAGCGAGGTGGTGCCGTCGACGACGCACACCCGCTTTCCGGACAGATCCGCCGCCTCGGCGATGGCCGAGTCCCGGGGCGCCAGAATGCGTTGGTAGGCCGTCAGATACACCGTGGAGAAGTTCACCAACTTGCGGCGTTCGCAGGTGATGGTCATGGTCTTGACGACGATGTCGACCTGATTGTTCTGCAGTGCGGTGATGCGATCGGCAGAGGACAGGATCCGGTACTCCACCTGTGACGGGGTGCCGAAGATGTCGCGGGCCACCTCACCGGCGATGTCGACATCGAAACCGGTGATCTCCCCGTTGATCGGATCGCGGAACGAGAACAGGTTGCTGCCGATGTCGAGCCCGACGATGAGCCTGCCGCGGTTGCGGATATTGGCAACCGCGGCATCGGCGTCGCGCTTGTTGGAAAACGGTCGCAGGCTCGCGGTGCGGTCGCAGTCGGTGTCGTTGGGGTCGGCCGATGTCACCGGCTTGGGCGCCAGCTCGGTCAGCCCGGCCGGTGTGGGCGGTGCCAGCGTCAGTGTGGCGGTGTTGGTCTGCGGCGGCGCCTGCCCGCAACCGGCCAGACCACCGGCCAGGATCAGCGCGGCAGCCACGGCCCGGAGCGCGCGCCTCATCGGTACTCACTCATCCGCGGCCACAGACCCAGGGCCACCGCCAGTGCCGCACCCAGCGATAACACCACACCGCCGACGGTGGCCCCGGAAAGCACCCGGCGCGCCGACAGGATGTCGGTGCGCAGTTGGTCGCGGCTCTCCTGGATGCCGTCGGACAGCGCCTGTTCGAGCTTGTCGAATGCCGGGGTGGAGTCGTCCTCGCCGGTGCCGAGTGCCACCTGGGTGGCGGCCTGATAGTTGCCGACCGATATGTAGGCGTTGATGCGTTCGTCGGCCGCGCGCCACCGCGACAGCAGCTGCTCGGCGTTGGACAGGTCCGATTTGTCCAACGCGCCCGCGGTGTCGAGGTAGGCGGAAAGTTGTTGCTGCATGGTGTCGATGCGCTGGTAGTAGGACTGTTTGCGGACATCCTCGTCACCGCGGCGGATCAGTGACAGGGTCTCGTCGGCGCGGGCCTGCTGCGCGGTGATCGCCAGGTTGGTGATGGTCTTGAGCGACTCCGCCGAACTGTCCTTGGCGCTGCGGCTGCCCGCCGTGGAGATCGCCAGCGCCGTACCCACCCAGATCACCATCACCATGATGGCCATGCCGCCGGCGATGAGTCCGATGTTGACCCGGCGCCGAGTCCGTCGCGCCAGCCATCGGTGCGCGAACGCGCCGAACACGATGGTGGTGGCCAGCACCAGGATCACCGGCGCCGGGATACGCGTCGAGGCGGTGGTCTCGGAGTCCACCCGTGACGACGTCTCCTGGTAGAGGCGTTGGGCATCGGGCAGGATCGTCTCCTGCATCAGCGAGGACGCTTCCGACAGGTAGGACGAGCCCACCGGGTTGCCTGCGCGGTTGTTGGTGCGCGCGGTCTCGATGAGCCCGGTGTAGACCGCGAGTTCGGCGTTGATCCGCCCGAGCAGTTCCTGCATCGGTTCGTCGGTGAGCCCGCTGGACGCGCGCGTCAGCGCCACCGCGGCATCGGTTATGGATTGCTCGTAGCGTTGCCGGACCGGGCGCGGCTCGGCGCCTGCGATGAAGGCGGTGGCGGCCGCGGCGTCGGCGACCGACAGTTTGGTGTAGAGCTGGCCGGCCGCGAAGGACAGCGGCTCGGTGTGGTCGAGCACCGTGGTCAGCGCCTGCTGCCGGTTGCCGATGGTGGACGAGGTGGCGAACGCGCTGGCGACTCCCAGCGTCGCCAGGATCACCCCGATCGTCAGGATCCGTCCCGGCGTGGTCCACAGGAACCACCACCGGGGATGGGTGGCGCCGGTCGGGGACCGGGACGCCAGCGGCTCGGTCGACGGATGCGCCAGCTCAACCGTCACTGTTTGCGGACCCACCTTCCGCTATCAAGAGTCCCGTTCCGTGCATGCGTTTCGTATAAGCGAAGTCTAAGAGCATTTGTGTGACAGATGTGGCTGGATCGCGGGGCAAGTCTGATCGGCAGCGGCGCGTCCGGCGACGCGCCGCGCCCGCGCCGCGGCCCGTCCGCCTATCCTGAACGCGTGCGCGGTGACGGAGACGGCTGGGTTGTCGCCGAATCCGGCGCTCATTACTGGGGCCGCCACGGTGCGGCAGGTCTCCTGCTGCGCGCGCCGCGGCCGGACGGATCGCCGGTCGTCCTGCTGCAGCACCGCGCGCCGTGGAGTCATCAGGGCGGCACCTGGGGTCTGCCCGGCGGTGCCCGCGACAGTCACGAAACACCCGAACAGGCCGCCATGCGCGAGGCACACGAAGAGGCGGGCCTGCCCGCGGCGCAGCTGACGGTCCGGATCAGCGTGGTGACCGCCGAGATCGGATCGGCCGCCGCGGGTGCCTACTGGACCTACACGACGGTGATCGCCGACGCGCCCAGTCAACTGGCCACCATCCCCAACCGGGAGAGCTCCGAGCTGCGCTGGGTCGCCGAGGACGATGTCGCCGATCTGCCGCTGCACCCGGGATTCGCGGCGAGCTGGCAGCTTTTGCGTGAGGTGACCGCCACTATTCCGCTGGTCGGCTCGCCGCCGCGGTGAGCGCCGCCGCCAGCCGTGCCGCGCTGGCACCGGGATCCTCGGCGGCGGTGATCGCCCGGACCACCACGACCCTGCGGGCGCCCGCGGCCAGCACCTCGGGCAGTCGTTGCTCGTCGATACCGCCGATGGCGAACCACGGTTTGGCCGTCTGCAGCGCCGCCGCCGTGCGGACCAGGTCCAGACCGGGGGCGGGCCGGCCCGGTTTGGTCGGTGTGGGCCAGCACGGTCCCACACAGAAATAGTCGACCGCCTCGTCGACGGCGGCCGCCGCCTCGGCGTCGGCATGTGTGGAACGTCCGATCAGCGGCCGTTCGCCGATGATGTCGCGGGCCACCGGCAGCGGCAGGTCGTCCTGCCCCAGATGCAGCACATCGGCACCGGCCGCGCGGGCGATATCGGCGCGGTCGTTGACGGCGAACAACGCGCCGTGTCTGCGGGCCGCGTCGGCCAGCACCGCGAGCGCCTCGATCTCCTGGCGCGCTTCCAGCGGGCCGAAACGCTGCTCACCGGCCGAACCCTTGTCACGCAGCTGGATGATGTCGACACCACCGGCCAGCGCCGCGTCGGCAAATTCCGCGAGGTCACCGCGCTCGCGCCGGGCATCGGTGCACAGATAGAGCCGCGAGGTGGCAAGCCGGTCGCGCAGAGGTTCGGGCACCTGAGCGAGGGTACTGTGAGTGGCCTGAAAGACACTCCGAGCCCGGTCAGCGGGCTGAGAGTGGGCGCAGCCGCCCTGACCGTCACACCTGATCCGGGTCATGCCGGCGAAGGGAGGGATATGCCGAAGGGCACCTCGACCGGTTCGCTTGCCGTCATCGGCGGTGGCGTCATCGGGCTTTCGGTGGCCCGCCGCGCCGCGCTGGACGGCTGGACCGTCCGCGTGCACCGCACCGAGACAGCGGGTGCCTCCTGGGTGGCCGGCGGCATGCTGGCACCGCACAGCGAGGGCTGGCCGGGTGAATCCGAACTGCTGCGCATCGGTCTGGCGTCGCTGGCGCTGTGGCGGGCCGACGGACCGGGCAGCTATCTCGACGGGTTACCGCCCGAGGTCGTCACGGCGCGGGAGTCGCTGGTGGTCGCCGTCGACCGCGCCGACGCCGCCGATCTGCGCACGGTCGGGGAATGGCTGGCCGGCCAGGGCCAGCCGGTGGAGCTGACCTCGACGGCCCGCGAGATCGAACCGCTGCTGGCCCAGGGGATCCGGCACGGTTTCGTGGCACGCACCGAACTGGCGGTGGACAACCGCGCGGTGGTCGACGCCCTGCGGCGGCACTGCGAATCACTCGGCGTGACCTGGGCCGGCCCGGTTTCCGAGCTGTCCGCGGTGGCTGCCGATGTACGCGTCATCGCCAACGGCGTCGATGCGCCGGCCTTGTGGCCGGGGCTGCCGGTACGCCCGGTCAAGGGTGAGGTACTGCGGCTGCGCTGGCGCAAGGGGTGTATGCCGCTGCCGCACCGGGTCATTCGGGCCCGGGTGCACGGCCGCCAGGTATATCTGGTGCCGCGTGCCGACGGTGTGGTGGTCGGCGCGACCCAGTACGAGCACGGCCGCGACACGGCCCCGGTGGTCAGTGGCGTGCGTGAACTGCTCGACGACGCCTGTGCGGTGCTGCCCGCACTGGGCGAATACGAACTGGCCGAATGCTCGGCAGGGCTGCGGCCGATGACACCGGATAATCTGCCACTGGTCGGCAGGCTCGACGAGACCACGCTGGTGGCCGCCGGACATGGCCGGTCCGGTTTTCTGCTGGCACCGTGGACAGCCGAGAAGATCGCAGCCGAACTCGCGGGAAGCCCGGCGTGGGCAGGAATGGGAACATGAAAGTCCTGGTGAACGACGAAGAAGTCGAGGTCGACGATGCGCTCACGGTCGCCGGTCTGCTGGCGCGCCTCGGCTACCCCGACAAGGGCATCGCGGTGGCCGTCGACTGGTCGGTGATCCCGCGGTCGGAATGGGACTCCCGGCTGACCGACGGATCGCGTATCGAGGTCGTGGCGGCGGTGCAGGGTGGCTGACGACCGGCTGACCATCGCCGGCCGCGAATTCGGTTCGCGGCTCATTCTCGGCACCGGTGGCGCGGCCAACCTCGCCGTCCTGGAAGAGGCCCTGATCGCCTCGGGCACCGAACTGACCACCGTGGCGATCCGGCGTGTGGACGCCGACGGTGGTACCGGGGTGCTCGACCTGCTGACGCGGCTGGGGATCGCGGCATTGCCCAACACCGCGGGCTGCCGGGGCGCCGCGGAGGCGGTGCTGACCGCGCAGCTGGCCCGCGAGGCGCTCGGTACCGAATGGATCAAACTCGAGGTCATCGCCGACGAACGCACATTGTTGCCGGATGCCGTCGAATTGGTGCGTGCCGCAGAACAATTGGTCGACGACGGTTTCGTGGTGCTGCCCTACACCACCGACGACCCGGTGCTGGCGCGCCGGCTCGAAGACATCGGCTGCGCCGCCGTGATGCCGCTGGGCTCACCGATCGGCACCGGCCTTGGCATCGCGAACCCACACAATATCGAGATGATCGTCGCCGCAGCCGGGGTGCCGGTGGTGCTCGACGCCGGGATCGGAACCGCCAGCGACGCCGCCCTGGCGATGGAACTCGGTTGTGACGCCGTGCTGTTGGCCAGCGCCGTGACCCGCGCGGCCGATCCGCCCACCATGGCGGCGGCGATGGCGTCGGCCGTCACCGCCGGGCGGCTGGCCCGCCAGGCCGGTCGCATTCCCAAGCGGTTCTGGGCCCAGGCCTCAAGCCCGTCACGGTGACAGGCAAAACGTATGTCGCGCTGGGCAGCTCGATGGCTGCCGGGCCGGGTATCCGACCGCGCGCCCCACACTCACCGTGGTTGGCCGCCCGCTCGGCCCGCAACTATCCGAGCCTGGTGGCCGCGGCGCTTGCCCTGGATCTGACCGATGTCACCTATTCCGGTGCGACGACGGCGCACATCCTGCGCGAATCGCAGAACGGGGTGCCCCCGCAGATCGAGGCGGTCCGCGCCGACACCGCGCTGGTGACGATAACCATCGGCGGCAATGACGTCGGCTACGTGCCCGCGCTGAGCGCCGCGGCGTTGCCGACGGTGTTGCACCGGCTCCCGCCGCTGCGCGCGCTGCTCGACGCGCAGGCCCGTGAGCAGGCGCTGGTGCGGGTCGGCGACTCGTTGCGGGCCGTCGGTGATGCCGTGCGGGCCGCGGCACCGGATGCGCGGGTGCTCTTCGTCGACTACCTCACCCTGTTGCCGCCGGCCGGTGAGCCGGCCGCGCCGTTGTCGGTGGCCGACGCCGATCTGGGCCGGCATATCGCCGCGAGATTGGCGCGGCTGACCGCGGCGGCCGCGGACGACAGCGGATGCGAGCTCATCTCGGCGGCAGCGGCGAGCATCGACCACCATGCCTGGTCGGCCCGGCCCTGGACGGTGGGCGCGGGCCTGCCGGTGCCGTGGCGGCCGGCGCCTTTTCACCCCAACGCGGCAGGGATGCGTGCGGTCGCCGACCTGATCGTGGCCGCGCTCAAGCCAGCGTGATGAGCTTGCGCACGGTGTTGAGATTGCGGCCGGTGCCCTGCACCCCCAGCGCCTTGGCGATGGCCTTGGCGTCCAGATCGGAGCGGCCCGCTCCGTCGGCGTAGCGGATGTGCAGCTCGGTACCGATCACCTGGTACTCGTCGTCGCCGAAGTCCATCGCCGCGAACGCCTTCACCGCGACCGCGGTCGGCTTGCCGGTCAGGAAGTAGACGTAGGAGAACCGGTCCTCGACGACGGGGAACGGATGCGCGTCCAGCGATGCCTGCAGTTCGGCGGGAGTGCGGCTGATCACCTCACGGAAGAATCCGTACTTCTTCTCGATCGCCGACTCCAGCGCCCGATCGAAATCCTGCGGTTTACCGCTGACGGTGCACAGCAGGTTTCCCGACGCGATATAGGTCGCGACATCTTTTGCGCCCAGCTCGGTGGCCAGCGTGCGCAGTTCCGCCATCGGCAGTTTGGCCTTTCCGACGTTGACGGCTCGAATCATCAGGACGCGTCGTGAACTGCCGGTGGCCATGTCTTCCAGTGTGCACTGCCCGGGTATCCGGCCGAGCCGTCTAACCTGGTGCAGATGCGCCGCACACCGACCACCGCGATGTCGGTTCTGGTGCTCGCCGCCGGCCTGGTGCTCGGCGGCTGCACCCGAGCCGCCGAGGCACCCCAGCCCAGGGCCGAGGGTCCCGAATCGCAGCAGTACGGCGACGAGATCGCCAAGCGGATCGGTACCGACGCGTTGATGGCGCACCTGCGCAAACTGCAGGACATCGCCGATGCCAACGGCAACACCAGGGCGGTCGGAACGCCCGGCTACCAGGCAAGTGTCGACTATGTGGCGAATGCCTTGCGGGACAAGGGCTTCGACGTGCAGACCCCGGAATTCCAGGTTCGCAAGTTCCACGCCGGGGAGGGCTCGGTGACCGCGGGCGCGGACACCTTCTCGGCGGCCGCGCTGGAGTACACCATCGGGACCGCACCCGGTGGGGTGACCGCACCGCTGGTGGCGGCCCGGGTCTCCGACGCGCCGGGCTGCAAGGCGACCGACTACGACGGCCTGCCGGTACAGGGCGCGGTGGTGCTCGTCGACCGCGGCAAGTGCCCGTTCTCCGACAAACTGATGGCCGCCGGAGCCCGCGGCGCGCTGGCCCTGGTGGTCGCCGACAACGTCGACGAGCAGGAGATGGGCGGCACCCTCGGTGAGAAGACCGTCGTCAAGATCCCGGTCGTCGGAGTGTCCAAGGCCGACGGTGCCCGGCTGCGCGGTCACACCGGTCCGGTGACGGTCAAGATCGACGCCTCGGTCACCGATGTGACAGCCCGCAACGTCATCGCCCAGACCACCACCGGTTCCACCCAGGACGTCGTGATGGCCGGTGCGCATCTGGACAGCGTCCCGGAGGGCCCCGGTATCAACGACAACGGCTCGGGAGTGGCGGCGGTACTGGAGACCGCATTGCAGATGGGTCCGGCCCCGAAGGTGCGCAACGCCGTCCGGTTCGCGTTCTGGGGCGCCGAGGAACTCGGGCTGGTCGGTTCGGAGAACTATGTCGAGTCCCTCGACATCGAGCAGTTGCGCGATATCGCGCTGTACCTGAACTTCGACATGCTGGCCTCACCCAACCCGGGTTATTTCACCTACGACGGCGACCAGTCGGCGCCGCTGGGCCGCGACCAGTCGCCGCCGCGGGTGCCCGAAGGGTCCGCCGGTATCGAGCGGATGCTGGTCGGCTACCTCAAAGATGCCGGAAAGACCGCTCAGGACACCTCTTTCGACGGCCGGTCGGATTACGACGGCTTCACCCTGGCCGGTATCCCCTCGGGCGGGCTGTTCTCCGGTGCCGAGGAGAACATGACCAGGGACCAGGCGCAGCTGTGGGGCGGCCGGGCCGACGAGCCGTTCGACCCGAACTACCACAAGGCGACCGACACCATCGACGCCATCGACTCGACGTCGCTGGGGATCCAGGGAGCCGGGGTCGGTTACGCGGTCGGCTTCTATGCCGCCGACCTGCGCGGCCGCAATGGTGTCCCGGAACGTGCCGACCGGACCCGCCACGTCGTGGCGCCGTCGTGACGGGATGACAGCAGGAGGGGACATGGACCAATATCAGCGCGGGGGACTGACTTTCGACGTGCTCGACCGCGGGCCGGCCGACGGTGTGCCGGTGGTGTTGCTGCACGGCTGGCCGCAGTTCAACACCAGCTGGGACGGCGTCGCCGATCGGCTGGTGGCCCACGGCTACCGCTGCCTGGCACCCAATCAGCGGGGGTATTCGCCGAGGGCCCGGCCGATGCGTCGTCGCGACTACACCTCCGACGAGCTGGTCGCCGACGTGGTGGCGCTGCTGGACGCCGCGGGGCTGCCGAAAGTGCACCTGGTGGGCCATGACTGGGGTGCGGCGGTGGCGTGGGGAGTTGCCGCCCAGGCCCCGGACCGGCTGGCCACCCTGACGGCATTGTCGGTGCCGCACCCGGCGGCGTTCCTCAAGGCGATACCGACCAGCAGGCAGGGCCTGTCGTCGTGGTACATCTACGCCTTCCAGTTCCCGAAGATCCCGGAGAAGATCCTGTCGCGACCGGGTGACCGGGGGCTGGCGGGAATGCTGCAGCGGTTGACCGGGCAGTCCGCCGCGGCCGCCCGCCGCGATGCCGAACGGCTGACCGCCGATCCGAGCTTGCTGACCGCCTCGCTCAACTGGTATCGCGCGATGCCACTGACCGATGTGCGAAAGGTGGGCGGCAAGATTACCGTGCCGACCATGTACGTCTGGAGTGACGGCGATACGGCCTTGCGCGAGAAGGGCGCTCGTGACACCGCACGCTATGTCGCCGGTGAGTACCGGTTCGAGGTGCTGGCAGGCCTGACGCACTGGCTGCCCGACGAGAGTCCCGACACCGTCGCAGATCTGCTGCTGGACTGGTTTGCGACCCACCCGCTATGAAGGTCGCCGCGCTCCTGCTGACCTTGCTCACCGCGACAGCGTGCTCGTCGGCCGCGCCGCCGGCCGCCGCACCCGAACCGGTGGCCGATCGCCTGGCCGCCGCGGTGAGCGCCGACGCGATGTTCACCCATCTCACGGCATTGCAGGAGATCGCCGACGGCAACGGCGGCAACCGGGCCGACGGCACCAGCGGCTTCGAAGCCAGTGTCGACTATGTGGTCCAAGCCCTGAAGGACAAGGGTTTCGAGGTTTCGACACCGGAGTTCGAACGCCTCGATGCGGTATCGCCGGGTAAGCCGACGCTGACGGCCGGTGGCCGCAGCTACCCCGTCGACCAGGCGTCGCTGCTCCTGCAGACCCCGGTGGGCGGAGTGTCCGGACCGGTGCTGTTACCGGCCAGGACCGCGGGCTGCGTCACGGCCGACTACCGGGCCGGTGCGGCGCGCGGCGGTATCGCCGTCGTCGACGACACCGGTTGTTCGGTGGTCGACAAGCAGCAGGCGGCCGCTGCCGCGGGCGCGGCCGCACTCGTTGTCATCAGCTCACCGGGCCGCAACGGCAGTCCGCCCGGACTGTTCGTGCGTGGCTACTACGAGGCGCTCGCGATCCCGGTGGCCATCGCCGGTTCCGATGCCGGCACGGCGTTGCGGCGCACCAGCTCACCGGTGCGGCTGGTTCTGGACGCCAAGACCGTCAAGGTCAGATCCCGCAATGTGGTGGCGCAGACCAAGACCGGCTCCACGCACGACGTGGTGCTGGTGGGTGCGCATCTCGACGGCCCGGCGACCGGACCCGGTATCAACAACAACGGCTCCGGGGTGGCGGCGGCACTGGCGACCGCGTTGGCGCTGGGCCCGTCGCCCGAGATCACCAATGCGGTGCGGTTCGCGTTCTGGGGCGGCTCCCAGGAGCGGTTGGCGGGCTCGTTGAACTACGTGGCCGGCCTGGACCGCGAAGCGCTCAATGATATTGCGCTGTATGTCAATTGCGATCAGATGGGCTCGCCGAACGCCGGCTTCTTCACCTATGACGGAGATCAGTCCGGTCCGGCCAGCCCGGATATCGGGCCCGAGGAGGTGCCCGTCGGATCAGCAGGCGTGGAAAGGGTTTTCGCCGGCTACCTGAACCTGGCCGGGAAACGGCCCGCCGATATGCCGCTGTCGGTGGCCTCCGATGACAGCGCCTTCCTGCACGCCGGTGTTCCGGTGGGCGGTATCACCACCGGCGCCACCGGGGTGAAGACCACGACGCAGGCCCGGTTGTGGGGCGGTAAGGCCGGCGTGCCTTTCGATCCCGATTATGGGACGGTGCGCGACGATCTGGCCGCCGTCAACCGCGACGCCCTGGCCGTGACGGGTGCCGGGGTGGCCTTCGCCGTCGGTACCTACGCGGTGTCGATCGACGGCGTCAACGGTGTGCCCCCGCATGACAAGCGGCACCGCACACCTACCGGGCCGTGACTGTCGGTGCGCCGCGCAGCACGGTCAGCAGCCGCATACCGTGATAGATCACCAACGCGGCGATCGAGCCGAGTGCGATCCCGGTGAACGTGAGATCGCCCAGCTGCCAAGTGAAGTCCGCGATACCGATGATCAACGCGATGGCGGCGGTCATCTGGTTGACCGGTAGCGAGAAGTCGACATGGTTGGTCAGCCAGATCCGCACCCCCAGCACCCCGACCAGGCCGTACAACACGATGGTGGCCCCGCCGAGGACACCGGGTGGGATCGCCGAGATGGTGGCCCCGACCTTGGGGCACAACGACAATGCGATCGCGACGACGCCGGCCACCCAGTACGCCGCGGTGGAGTAGACGCGGGTCGCTGCCATCACGCCGATGTTCTCGGCATACGTCGTGGTCGCCGAACCGCCGCCCGCACCGGCCAGCACCGTCGCCACACCGTCGGCGGCCAGGGCCCGGCCGATCAGCGGGTCGGTGTCGGTGCCGGTCATCTGGCCGACCGATTTCACGTGGCCGATGTTCTCGGCGACCAGGGCTATCACGGCGGGCAGGAACATCGGTAGCACCGACCAGGTGAAAGTCGGTGTCTGGAATTGCGGCAGGCCCAGCCAGCCGGCCGCGGCGATACCCGAGGTGTCGACATCGCCGAGCGCAAGGGCCAGCAGATACCCCACGACGACGGCTCCGAAGATCGCCAGCCGGCCGATGATGCCGCGGAAGAACGCCAGGGCGGCCACCAGCAGGACCAGCGTGACGATGCCGACCAGCGGGCCCTTCTCGAAGTTGGTCTTGGCGGCCGGGGCCAGGTTGAAGCCGATCAGCGCGACGATCGCGCCGGTGACCACCGGTGGCAGCACCGCGTCTATCCAGCCGGTGCCCAGCAGCTGGACCACCGCGCCGATCGCGATCAGCACCAGCCCGACGGCGATCAGGCCGCCCAGTGCGCTGCCGGTTCCGTGCGAGGCCACCGCGGCCACCACCGGGGCGATGACCGAGAAGCTCGATCCCAGATAGCTCGGCAGCCGGTTGCCGGTGATGATCAGGAAGAGCAGGGTGCCGACACCGGAGAACAGCAGGGTGGTCGCGGGCGGGAAACCGGTGAGCACCGGGACCAGGAAGGTCGCGCCGAACATCGCCACCACATGCTGGGCGCCGATGCCGATGGTCCGCGGCCAGCTCAGCCGTTCGTCGGGGGCGACGACGAAATCGGTGTCGGCGCGGCTGTCGACGTGCTTCCAGGTCAGGGTCACGCCCCCATTTAAGCGAGTCCGGGGCGATTTCGTGCGCTGAGCGCCGGTTAGCGCGCCGAATTTACCCTGGCGGCGTTGGCGCCCAGATAGGCCAGGTAGCCGATACCGCCGGCGAGGGCGAACTTACGGGTGCGCCGGCTGACGAGCCCGAGTCCCAGTGCCGTCTCGACACCGCCGTCGATGTAGACATGCTTGCGGGTCTCGCGCGGAAACGCCTGCCGGGTCATCGAATCGAAAAGCGTCGGGCTGGTGAAATGTGCCAGACCGACACCGGCCAGGGCCAGACCGGCGTACAGCGGCAGACGGGACGCGCGCGGGGATTCAGCAGACATGCTCTGGTGGTGCCTCTCAGTGGATCTGGTAGTCCGACAACGGGAAATTCGAAGCCTCGGTTACGGCATCGTGGACCGACATGGGGCGCAGCAGCGTGGCCTCACCGCTGGGGTTGAAGTAGTAGGACTTCGACGTCGCGCAGTTGCCGACGGTGAAGACGGTGTCGGCGTTGAGTTCGGTCATCCGGTCCAGATAGCGGTTGTTGGCCTCTTCGCTGATCTCGAAAGTGCTTGCGCCGCGGCGCTTCACCTCTGCAAACAGCCGGTCCATGTGCCGCATCTGGTATTCCATGGTGTTGAAGAAGTTCAATCCCAGGAACGCGTACGGACTGGCCAGACTCAGGTAGTTCGGGAAGTACGGGATCGACACACCCTGATACGCCTGGAACCGGGTTTCGCGCCACCACTTCCCGAGATTGCGACCGTCACGGCCGATCACTTCGATGGCCGGGAAGTTGGCCTCCCACAGGTCGAAGCCGGTGGCCAGCACCAGGGTGTCGATCGTGGTCTTGCTGCCGTCGGCGTTGACGATGCCGTCGGCTTCGATGTGATCGATACCGTCGGCCTGCAGCGCCACATTCGGTTTGGTGAAGGTGCGGTAGTAGCTGTTGGAGAAGGTGGGCCGCTTGCAACCGAAATCGTAATCAGGAGTCAGCTTCTCGCGCAGCTTACGGTCCCGGATCGAGGCGAACCGGTGCATTTTCGACAAGTCGCCCGCGGCGATGGTCAGCCGGTGCAGTGTCCGGTTGTGCAGAACCACGGTGTTGAAGAACTCGTAGATGGCGTCGGTGATGGCCCGGACGGCGCGCTGGGTGGCGGGCACCCTGGCGAAGAGCTTGCGGACGGGCCTGGCGATCGGCAGATCGATCTTGGGCACCACCCAGATGGGGGTGCGCTGATAGACCGTCAGCTTGCCTGCGGTGCGGGCCAGTTCCGGGATGAGCTGCACGGCCGTCGCGCCGGTGCCGATGACCGCGATGGCGCGGCCGGCCGGATCGAACGTGTCGTCCCAGTCGGTGGTGTGGATGACCTTGCCCGCGAATTCGGTGATACCGGCGATATCGGGCATCCGGGGCTGGGACAGGAAGCCCGTGGCGGTGATCAGGTAGCGGGTGGTCAGCGTGCTGCCGTCGCCGAGGGTGACCTGCCACGTCTGGGCTTCGTCATCCCAGCGGGCGCTTTCCACGACGGTGTTGAAGCGCATATGCCGGCGCACATCGTATTTGGCAGCGACGTCGGCGGCGTACTGCTTGATCTCCGGTCCCGGCGTGAACAGTCGCGACCAGTTCGGGTTCGGCTCGAAAAAATACGAATACGTGGTGGTGGGGACGTCGACGGCCAGACCGGGGTAGTGGTTGACGTGCCAGGTGCCGCCCAGGTCGTCTTCGCGATCGAGGATGACGAAATCGTCCATACCCAGCCGTTTGAGCTGGATGGCCGCTCCGATACCGCCGAAGCCGGCCCCGACGATCACGACGTCGAATTGCTCCGCAGTCATAAGAGCACCGTACCTTATCTTACTCTCAAGTAAGTTAGGCCGCATGGCACCGAGTGCGGGGACCAATGGCTCCTAGCTACCCACACCGGTGAACAGATCGAGCAGGCCCGCCGGGGCGCGCTCACCCAAGCAGAGCTCCAGGGTCTCGTGCGCCTCGACGGCGACCGCGGTGCTGCGCGGGAACAGGTCGCGCTCATAGGCGGTCAGGGCTGCCTCGACATCGCCGGGATGCGCGATGAGGGCGCGGGCCAGTTCGGCCCCGTCGAACATCGCCAGATTGGCGCCGTCGCCCGATGGCGGCATGAGATGGGCGGCATCGCCGAGCAGGGTGACCCCGGGGACGCGGTCCCAGCGGTGACCGGTCGGAAGGGTGTAGAGCATGCGCGGGGTCGGCGGGGTCTCACCGTCGGTCAGCAGTGCCGTGAGTTCTGGTGCCCACCCGTCGAATTCGCGTGCCACCCGGTCGATGGCGGTGGCCGGGTCGGTGAAGTCGATACCGGTGACCCACTCGGCGGATCGGCGCAGCATCACATAGGTGTGCACGATGTCGCCGGCCTCGCGGTGCGCGACGATGCCCTGGCCGGGGACCAGCGCGTACAACGCGCCGCCGCCGACCGCCGCGGCCGCCGCCGGGTGCCGGTTGTCGACATCGCGCAGATAGGTCTCGATCGATACCGCACCGATGTACTCGGGCTGGGCGTCCGACAGCAGCGCGCGGACCTTCGACCAGGCGCCGTCGGCCCCGATGAGCAGGTCGGTGTGCACGCTGGAGCCGTCGGCGAAATACAGCTCATGCCTGCCGGCGCCGAGCGGGCGGGCGCCGGTGACCTTGTGGTTCCACCGGACCGTGCCCGCGGGCAGGGAGTCGAGCAGGATCGCGCGTAGATCGCCGCGTAACACCTCGGGCCGCGCGCCGGTGCCGTCATCCGGTTCGTCGAGCAGCACCGTGCCGTGTGGGTCGAGCAATCGGGTGGCCTCGCCACCCTGATGGATGATCGCCCGGAACTGCTCGGTGAGCCCGGCCGCGGCGAGTGCGGCCTGGCCGTCCTGTTCGTGGATGTCGAGTTGACCGCCCTGGGTGCGGGCCGCCGCCGACGGATCCGCGTCGTAGACCGTCGCCGGGATGCCGTGGACATGCAGCACGCGGGC
Source organism: Mycobacterium sp. (assembly GCA_016197405.1). Taxonomy (GTDB): domain Bacteria; phylum Actinomycetota; class Actinomycetes; order Mycobacteriales; family Mycobacteriaceae; genus Mycobacterium. Next base: position 62,625 of record JACPVR010000013.1, on the reverse strand, counting down.
CAGTGTCAGACCGCCCAGACCTGCGCCGACGATGGTCACCGATGGTGTCATGTTCCCTCCGATCTTCACTGGAACGTTGTTCCATTAGAGATCTTGGAACAGTGTTCCAGCTATGTCAAGATGGGCTGGTGGCGACCAAGGAGCAGCGGAACGAACGGCGGGCCGACGCGCTCTCCAAGGAGCGCATCGTGCAGGCGGCGATCGCGATCCTGGACACCGAGGGTGAGAACGCGCTGACCTTCCGGGCGCTGGCCGCGCATCTGGCGACCGGAAGCGGGGCCATCTACTGGCATATCGCCAACAAGACCGAACTGCTCGCGGCGGCCACCGAGCAGGTGATCGCCCGCGCCGTCACCGACGTTCCCGCCGGGGTGCCCGCGCGCGAGGCCATCCGCACCATCGCGGGCGGGGTGTTCGACGCCATCGAGGCCCACCCCTGGGTGGGAACCGAGCTGTCCAGGCAGCCTTGGCAGACCGCGATGCTGCACATCTTCGAGGGGATCGGTGGCCAGCTCGACGCATTGGGCGTTCCTGAAGCGGCGCAGTTCAATTCGGGTTCAGCGTTGGTGAACTACATCATCGGGGTGGCCGGCCAGAACGCGGCGAACGCCCGGCTGCTGCCCCGCGACACTGACCGTACGGAGTTCCTGCAAGCCGTTGCCGCGCAGTGGATGCGCAGTGACCCCGCGGAATACCCGCATGTGCACCGGGCTGCCGCGCACCTGCCCGGCCATGACGACCGCGAGCAGTTCCTCGCCGGGATCGACCTCATCCTGGCCGGTATCGACGCCGGCCTAACCGAGCCGGGCGACCGCGCGTAGCGCCGCATCGACCGCGAGGGCGGGCACGTCGAGAGTCTTGGAACCCAGGTCGTGCCGGGCGCCGGTGATCTCGACGATCTCGGTGGGACCGCCGAGATCTGCCGCCGCTGCGCGGAGTTCGTCGATCGAGCCGAACGGGTCTGCCGTGCCGTGGGTGAACACCGTCGGGGCGGTGATATCCGGGAGATGCTCGGTGCGGGCGCGTTCGGGCTTACCCGGCGGATGCAGCGGATAGGAGAACAACGTCAGCACGTCGAGCGGCGCGGCGTGTTCGGCGGCGACCATCGAGGTCATCCGGCCGCCGTAGGAATGCCCGCCGGCGATGAGCGGCCCCGGGGACAGCATGCGGGCCAGCTGCAGGGCCTCGACGATGCCGGCCCGGTCGGTGGCGGCCGATCCCGACGGCGGTCCCTTGGGCCTGCGCCTGCGGTAGGGCAGGTTGTAGCGCACGGCCAGCCAGCCGCGCCGGGCCCACTCGTCGCAGATGCGGATCAGCAGCGGGGATTCCCGGCTGCCGCCCGCGCCGTGCGTGAGCATGACGACACCGGTGGGCGCGTCCGCGGGCCGGTGCGCGACACCGGCGATGTGGTCAAGATCCATCGGGTAGTCCGCGTAGCCGGAACAGCGCCGACACCGGGCCGTGGCCGGCCCCGAGCGGGTAGGCGGCCCGGATGCATTCGGTGACCCAGGCCTTGCCGAAGGCCACCGCGTCGGGAACCGAATAACCATGTGCCAGAGCGCATGTGGTGGCCGCGGCCAGGGTGTCGCCGGCGCCGTGGTCGTGGCCGGTGGCGACTCGCTCGGCGTCGAAGCTGTAGAAGTCGGTGCCGTCAAACAGCAGATCCGGGCTGTGCGCCGACCCGCGCAGATGGCCACCCTTGACCAGGGCCCACTGCGGACCGAGGTCGTGCAGGGCTCTGGCCGCCTCCCGCTGGGATTCGGCATCGACGACGTCGATGTCGACCAGCAGCCGGACCTCGTCGAGATTCGGTGTCACCAAGGTGGCCAGCGGGAACAGCACGCCACGGACCGCGTCGAGTGCCGAGGGGTGCAGCAGGGGATCGCCGTGCATCGACGCGCACACCGGGTCGACGACCAGTGGGACGGTTCCGGCCAGGCCTTCCGCACGCCAGGTCTGTGCCACTGTCTCGATGATCGCCGACGATGCCAGCATCCCGGTCTTGGCGGCCTGGATGCCGATATCGGAGGCCACCGCCGAGATCTGGCCGGCGATCACATCGAGGGGTATCTCGTGGAATGCCTTGACGCCCACCGAGTTCTGCACGGTGACCGCGGCCACCGCGACGCAGCCGTGCAACCCCAGCATGGCGAAGGTCCGCAGGTCGGCCTGGATTCCGGCACCGCCGCCGGAGTCCGACCCGGCGATCGTCATGACCCGCAGCGGCGTGTGGCCCGGTTCTGCCAGCGGCAGGGAACTCACGTCCGCGATCTCCTCACCCATCTCACAGCACTCCCTACGCCGGCATTACCCGGTCAGGTTCATCCGGTCGACGACCCCAGCCGTCCTCTCAGCGCGCTCGGCGCGCGCTCCCGTGGATACGGCGTCCAACTTAACGCAGCGCTGTTCGGCCAGGCGGCGGGGAATAGGAATTGCCCCGACATGATTTGTATAGCTAATATATGTGTTTTGCACACTTGCCTCGATACCTGCTGCGTAAGTAACGGATGACTGATGACGACTGAGACTGAGAAGACCGATTCCGCCGAGGGCGCGGACGACACCTCCGCGGCCATCACCGCGCGGCGCCGGACCCAGATGGACCACGATCACCCGCACTACAAGTGGGTCGTGCTGTCCAACACCACCCTGGGCACGCTGTTGGCCACCATCAACGCCTCGATAGTGCTGATCTCCCTTCCGGCCATCTTCCGCGGTATCAACCTCAACCCGCTGGCGCCGGGCAATGTCAGTTATCTGCTGTGGATGCTGATGGGCTATCTGGTCGTGACGGCGGTGCTCGTCGTGCCGTTCGGCCGCCTCGGCGACATGCTGGGCCGCGTCCGGATCTATAACTGGGGCTTCGTGGTGTTCACCGTGGCCGCGGTGGCACTGTCGTTCGACCCGTTCAACCTCGGTGGCGGCGCGGTCTGGCTCATCGCCTGGCGTGTCGTGCAGGGTGTCGGCGGCGCCATGCTGATGGCATCGTCCTCGGCCATCCTGACCGACGCCTTCCCGGCCAACCAGCGCGGTATGGCCCTGGGCGTCAACATGGTCTCGGCCGTCGCGGGTTCGTTCCTGGGCCTGCTGATCGGTGGTGTGCTCTCGGAGTTCCACTGGCAGGCCATCTTCTGGGTCGGTGTACCCATCGGCATCATCGGAACCATCTGGAGCGTGCGTTCGCTGAAGGAACTCGGCACCCGCTCACCGGGCAGGCTGGACTGGGCTGGCACGCTGACCTTCGGCGTCGGCCTGACCGTGCTGCTGATCGGTATCACCTACGGCATCCAGCCTTACGGCGGTTCCACCACCGGCTGGACCAGCCCGTACGTGCTGGGTGCGATCGGGATCGGGCTGGCCCTGCTGGTCGCGTTCTGCTTCGTCGAACTGCGTGTCGCCCAGCCGATGGTCGATATGCGGCTTTTCCGGTCCACCTCCTTCGGCATGGGCAACCTGGCCGGACTGATGTCGTCGATGGGCCGCGGCGGTCTGCAGTTCATGCTCATCATCTGGTTGCAGGGCATCTGGCTTCCCCTGCACGGCTACAGCTTCGAATCCACCCCGCTGTGGGCCGGTATCTACCTGCTGCCGATCACGGTGGGTTTCCTGGTGGCCGGACCGATCGCCGGATCACTGTCCGACCGGTTCGGCGCGCGCCCGTTCACCGTCGGAGGCATGCTGCTGATGGCGGCGACGTTCATCGCGCTGCTGATGATCCCGGTCAACTTCAACTACTGGGTCTTCGCGGTCCTGGTGTTCCTCAACGGTCTGGGCGGTGGCATCTTCACCGCACCGAATACCGCCGCCATCATGTCCAGCGTGCCCGCCGACCAGCGCGGCGCGGCCTCCGGTGTGCGGGCGACGTTCTTCAACGCCGGGTCGTCGCTGTCGATCGGTATCTTCTTCTCGCTGATGATCATCGGCCTGGCCAATTCGCTGCCGTCCGCACTGAGCAACGGTCTTCAGGCACAGGGTGTTTCGGCTTCGGTCGCTCAGGATGTCGCCAACACGCCACCGGTGGGCAGCCTGTTCGCGGCGTTCCTGGGTTACAACCCGATCCAGGAACTCCTGGCGCCGTCGGGCGCGCTGCAGCATCCCGGCGTCAACGCCGACGTGCTCACCGGTAAGACGTTCTTCCCGGAGTTGATCACCGAGCCGTTCCACTCCGGCCTGGTGGTGGTGTTCGGCGCTGCCGCGGTGATGATGCTGATCGGCGCGGTGGCATCGCTGTTCAATGCCGGGCGCTATGGCACCGAGGCCGGCGCCGACAACGCGGCCTAGGTGTGACATCCAGGGACGCGGCGCCGGTCAGAACGGTGGCGGATCGTCGGTGTCCATCGGCGGTGCCTTGCGCGGCGGCTGCCACTCGGCGGAGATCGTCTCCGGCTCGGGCGGGTCGTTGACCCAAGCGGCGAACGGGCTGGTGCTGGGCCCGCCCTTGAAAAGTAGAAGCCGGTACCGGACTTCGTTGCGCCACTGACGGTTAGCGAGTTCGTCACGGCGACCCCGATTGATCCGCAGAGTCTCCTCGTTCTCCTGTCGCTTGGCGGGGATGGCGTTGCGGGCAGCACGCCGATGAGCCATCTTCTCGCGGCGCCGGCTGCGCGGGCGCGGCATGGGTTCGGCGCACCCGGTGCCGAACTCCGGGAACAGATCGGCACCGAGCGGAGCCGTCCGGTAGGTGCGCCCGGTCGGTGAGGTCAGGATCATGGTGCCGTCGCGCTGCTGGACGTCCCGCCATCCGCTGGGTCCGGAGTGAAAAGTCTTGAGGCGGTGATGTTGTCGGCAATAGCACCCGAGATTGGTCGGAACGGTCAGTCCGCCCGCGCCGGGACGCACCTTGTCGAAGGGTTTGGTGTGATCGATATCGGCGAGCCACGCCGGGCGGTCGCAACCGGGGAACCGGCAGGTCAGATCGCGGCACCGGATCCAGCGTTCCAGTGCGGCGGTGGGCTGGTACCGCAACGCCGAGGCAGCATCTACCGTCGGTCGGGACACCAGGCGCAGGGTTGCGGATTCGGCCAGCTCGCGAACCTGGTCGGCATCGATCACCCCGTAGCCTTCGAGGTAACCGGGCCGGTTGCTGCGCCCGGTGAGGGTATCGCGACCGGCGACGATATTGATCACGATCCGCGGTCCGGTCGACGCCGTGGATGTTTCTGTAGCGCGGCGCGGGCAGTCGGATTGTCCGCAGTTACAGCCCAATTCACGACCCTCGCTGAGAGCGAGCAAGGCGTCGGCGCGTCGCTGCGAGATGGTTCGCGAGTCCGCGCCGCATACCGACATGGCCATATCCGAGAGTCGCTTGTCGACGATCGCCGCGGCGGGTGCCGATAGTGATCCGTGCACCTCGGCCATGCCGTTGGGCTGCGCCGTGACGCGGATGTAGCGGGCCGTGTCGGCCCTCGCCCGGCGCTCCTTGGCGGCGCCGGGGTCGAGGGTGTCGACCGCGGCATCCACCGCATTGACGACGCGGCGCCGAGACCAGCACCGCCAGGACGAGATCCGTTGCGCCAGCAATGTGTCGAGCCGGGCGATCACATCGTGCGCGACCAGATCCGTGCGGCCGATGATAAGAGCCACCGTCGGCCAGTCGACTTCTCCGGCCGCGAGCAGCCGACCGACGGCAGGCAGCCGGACATCGAGTGATTCCGCCTGTGAGACGAGCCGGCTTGCGACCATCGGCGGCATGTTCAGCGCGGCGCCGATTTCGGCACTGGCCCGGGCGAATCCGGTGATCAGCGCGTAACCGGGATCGTCGGGACAGTGCCCCTCCGCTTCGGCGGTCCGGCGCCACAGCAGCGCTGCGATGGCTGCCAGCCGGCGGGCCATCAGAGTCGATTCCTCCCGCTGTGACCGCTCGACCTCGCGGAGCAATGCGTCGGGAGAGAGGTTGCCGAACACTTACCGCTGCGCTCAGTAGTCCGCGAGCGTACGTGCCGTCACGGTGTCGAGCCGCCGTTCGACGACGGTGCCGACCTCGAACCGGGCGGCCATCCCGATGTTGTCCTCGGTAACCTCGCGGTACCAGCTGATGGGCCAGCCGCCGTCGGCCAGGCTGGTCTGGAACGCCAGCATCACCTCGGCGCGGGTGAGTACGGAATCGATCACCATGGCGGTCGTCGTGGCCCGGTGCGAGGCCGCGCCCGCGAAACCGCGGCCACACCCGCAGCCGCCGTCGGGTTCGCGGATACCGCGGTCGCACGGCTCCTGAATCCAGACCAGCTCGCCGTCGACGCAGAAGTTGTAGTCGTTGGCCCGCGCACCCTGTGTGCTGCTGGTCGCCACCAGAATCTTCATGGCCGCCCCTTCGAGTATCGAATGTTTGTTCGAAGTCTAGGTGTGGCCACCGACAAAAGTCGGCCGTGTCGCGCGGCTCGGGTCAGGCGCCGGCGTCGACGAGAACCGCGTCCGCCCATACCGCCGCGCCGTCGAGGGGCGATTCCTGATCGCGGATCGCCTGATCGACCAGGAGCCGGCCGGTCGAGGTGAGGTGGCGGCGCATCGCGTCGACCGCCGCCGCGGGCTCGTTGCCGATGATCGCCGCGACGACGGGCTGGTGCTCGGCATCGATATCGAACAGGCCGCGGGTGCGGTCAGCGGTGCTCGCGCCGAGCAGCCGGGTCGACTCCCGCAGCGAGCGCACGATATCGCGGGCCCGGCTGTTACCCGCCGCTTCCAGTATGTCGTCGTGTAGCAGCAGGTCATGAGCAGCGAACGTGCGTTCGTCGCCGGCGGCTGCCGCGGTGTGCAGCAAGTCCATCCGCCGGCGCAGCCGGTCGGCGAGTGCGCCGTCGCACACCGTGGCCGCCCGGGCGCTCGCAGGCAATTCCAGCGCAAGCCTGATGGCGAAGATATCGGCGATCTCCCGGGGGTCGGGGAGCAGGACGCGGAAACCCTGGCGCGCCTCGAAGCGGATCAAACCGACTTCCTCCAGGCGCAGCAGCGCGTCGCGGACCGGGGTGCGCGACACCCCGAGCGTCTCGGCGAGCTGGTACACCGAGTACTTGACGCCGGCTCGCATGGCGCCGCTGTCCAGCGCGCTCCGGACGGCTTCCATCACCTGCTCGGCACGTCGTCCGCCCGCGGGTTCCAGCGGTGCAAGCTCGAGCGCGGCGTCGGCCATCAGCGCACTGTAGCAACATTCGGCACTTCGTAGCATGCTACGGACGGTGTAGCATGCTACGGATGACCCGGGTGGAATCCGTACGGAATGCGCTGCGAGAGGCCGGGATCGCCGATGTCCGGGTGGACTCCACCAGCCGGGCGGCCTACTCCTCGGACGCCTCGCTCTACCGCGTCACCCCGACGGCGGTGGTCTTCCCGGCCGACCACGACGAGGTCGCCGCGACGCTGCAGGTCTGCCGCGCCGAGGGCGTGCCGGTCACCGCGCGGGGAGCGGGCACCTCGATCGCGGGCAACGCCGTCGGCACCGGCGTCGTGCTGGACTTCAGCCGGTACATGAACCGGGTGCTGTCGGTGGATCCACAGACCCGGACCGCGGTGGTGCAACCGGGGCTCGTGCAATCGGTCCTGCAGCAGGTGGCCCTGCCGCTGGGCCTGCGGTTCGGGCCCGACCCGTCCAGCTTCACGCGCTGCACCATCGGTGGCATGATCGGCAACAATGCTTGCGGTTCACGGGCATTGGGTTATGGGCGGACCTCGGACAACGTGGCGGCGATGCGGATCCTGACCGCCGACGGCCAGGATCTGCGAGTGGCCACCGCGGGCCCGATGCCGGATTCACCCACACTGGACGCGCTTGCCGGCATCACCCGGTCCGGGCTGGCCACCATCCGCACCGAATTCGGTAGGTTCGGCCGCCAGGTGTCGGGTTACGCGCTGGAGAATCTGTTGCCGGAGAACGGCTTCGACGTCACCCGTCTGCTGGTCGGCAGCGAGGGCACGCTGGCCGTGTGCACCGAGGCGACGGTCCGCCTGGTCAGCGATCCCGCACACCGCATCCTGGTGGTGCTGGGTTACCCCGATATCGCGGCGGCAGGCGATGCCACCCCGGCGATCCTGCAGTTCCGCCCGACCGCGTGTGAGGGCATCGACTCCCGGATCGTCGACGTGGTACGCGAACGCAAGGGTGCCGCGGCCGTCCCGCCGCTGCCCGCCGGGGGCGCGTGGTTGTTCGTCGAGATCGTCGGTGACGCCCCCGCCGATGTCCGGGCCACCGCCCAGCGTGTCGGGCAGGGCTGCGGCGCAATGGATTCGCTGATCGTCGACGATCCGTCGCGGGCGGCCGCGCTGTGGCGGATCCGGGCCGACGGCGCGGGTCTGTCCGCGCGCAGCCCGGCGGGGCGCCCGGCGCACGCCGGCTGGGAGGATGCCGCCGTCCCGCCCGAGCGGCTCGGGGACTATCTGCGCGACTTCGACGCACTGATGTCCGACTTCGGGGTGACCGGAATGCCGTACGGCCACTTCGGCGACGGCTGCATGCACGTCCGGATCGATCTGCCGCTGGACCGGCCGGGCGGTACCGAGGTATTCCGCGATTTCCTGGTTGCGGCCGCGAAAATGGTTGCCGGATACGGTGGTTCACTATCGGGCGAACACGGTGACGGACGGGCCCGCAGCGAGCTGCTGCCGCTGATGTACTCCGCTGACGCGCTGGCCCTGATGGCGGCCGTCAAGCACACCTTCGATCCCGGTGACCTGCTCAACCCCGGGGTACTGGTGGACCCGGTGCCGATGGACGCCGATCTGCGGGTGCCCGCCGCACCACCGCTGCGCCGCAACCTGGCGCTGGCATACCGCCACGACGACGGGGACTTCAGTCAAGCCGTGCATCGCTGCACCGGGGTCGGCAAATGCCGTGCCGACAACACCGCAACCGGTGAGGTGATGTGCCCGTCGTATCAGGCCACCCGGGAGGAGAAGGACTCCACCCGCGGCCGGGCCCGGGTGTTGCAGGAGATGATCAACGGCACCGATGTCCGCGGTGGCTGGCGATCCCCTGAGGTGCATGAGGCCCTCGATCTGTGTCTGTCCTGCAAGGGATGCGCCTCGGACTGCCCGACCGGGGTGGACATGGCCGCCTACAAGGCCGAGGTGCTGCATCAGAGCTACCGCCGGCGCATCCGGCCTGCCGCGCACTACACGCTGGGCTGGCTGCCGCGCTGGGCCCGGATGGCAAGTGCGGCACCGAAAACGGCGAACGCGATGATGCGGATGGCCGGACCTGCGGCACTTTCGCTGGCCGGTGTCGACCACCGGCGCCACATCCCGGCCTTCGCGCCCCAGACATTCCGGTCCTGGTTCGACGACAACGTGTCCGCCCCGCAGAGCGCAGACGCCCCGGGCGACGATGTGGTGCTTTTCGTCGACTCGTTCACCAACTACTTCTCACCCGAGGTCGGGATCGCCGCCGTGCGGGTACTGCAAGCCGCCGGGTACCGGCCCAGATTGACCGCCCGCCAACAATGTTGCGGGCTCACCTGGATCTCCACCGGCCAGCTCGACACCGCCAGGCGCATCCTCGGCAAGACCGTCGCCGCGTTGACACCCGACGCTCAGCGGGGTGTTCCGGTGCTCGGGATGGAACCGTCGTGTACCGCGGTGCTGCGTTCGGAGGCCGTCGAACTGGTGGGTGGCACCGCCGCGCAGCAGGTCAGCTCGGCTACCCGGACGCTGGCCGAGCTGCTCACCGAAAGAGGTTGGCAACCACCGTCATTGGCGGGCGAGCGGGTCGTCGCCCAACCGCATTGTCATCACCATTCGGTGATGGGCTGGAGCCCGGACGCCCAGCTGCTGCGGGCCGCCGGCGCCGAGGTGAGCCGGCTCGGCGGATGTTGTGGCCTGGCCGGCAATTTCGGTGTGGAGAAGGGGCACTACGAGGTGTCGGTGGCGATCGCCGAACAGCAGCTGTTACCGGCGGCCCGGCGTGCCGCGGCGTCGGCGTCGATCCTGGCCGACGGATATTCCTGCCGCACCCAGCTGGAGGATCTCTCGGACCGGCGGGGTGTGCACCTGGCGCAGTTCCTGGCCGAACGCCTCAATCGCTGAGCTCGACCAGTACCGGGGCGTGATCGCTCGGCGCGATCGACCCCTTCTTGCCGGGCCGGCGTTCGTCCTTGACGATCTCTCCGTGCGTCACGCGTGCGCTCAGCGCCGGTGATCCGAGGATGAAATCGATGCGCATACCTCGGCGCTTCTGGAATGCCAGCTGGGTGTAGTCCCAGTACGTGTAGACGCCCGGCCCTGGGGTGAAAGGCCGTATCACGTCGGTGAATCCGGTCTCGACGATGGCGTCGAAGGCGGCCCGCTCCGGTTCGGAGACGTGGGTGGACTCGGCGAACGCCGCCATATCCCAGACGTCCTCGTCGGTCGGGGCGATATTCCAGTCGCCGACCATCGCGATCGGCGCGGCCGGGTCGTCGGCGAGCCATCCCGAGGCGGTATCCTTCAGCGCGGCAAGCCAATCCAACTTGTAGGCCAGATGTGGATCGGTCAGGGTCCGTCCGTTGGGTACGTAGAGGCTCCACACCCGGACCCCGCCGCAGGTAGCGCCCAGCGCCCTGGCCTCGGCCGCCGCCTCGGTATCGGGTTTGGCGCTCCACGTCGGCTGGCCGTCGAAGCCCACCTGCACATCGTCTATGCCGATACGCGAGGCGATCGCCACGCCGTTCCACTGGTTGAGACCGACGTGGGCGACCTCATAGCCCAGCGCGGCGAACGGCATCGTCGGGAACTGCGCGTCGGTGCACTTGGTCTCCTGCATCGCCAGCACGTCCACGTCGGCGCGCGACAGCCAGTCGGTGACGCGGTCCACGCGGGTACGGATCGAGTTGACGTTCCAGGTGGCCAGTCGCATACGCCCGATCCTAGGTTCCGCGCCGACCCAGCAATGACGCAGCTTCGACGTAGGAGTGGGTGTTGTGCAGCCGGAACCCCATCGATTCGTAGAGCGTGACCGCCGCGGCGTTGTCGGCCAGCACCTCGATATAGCTTCGGGTGGCGCCCTGGGCGGCCCCCCAGTGCATCAGTGCCGCGCACACCGTGCGGGCATGACCGCGCCTGCGCCGATCCTCGGCGACCCGCACCGAGGAGATGCCCAGCCACCGGGTGCCGTCGGGCGCGGTGGTGACCGCGCCGCGGCCCACGGCCACACCGGCGATCGAGGCGAACACCACCGTGCCGTCGACGACGGCGGTCAGCACCGCGGGCGGTACGTCACGTTCATAGATCGCCAGCCACCCCGGCGACGGCTCCGGCGCGAGCTCGACCCCGGTGGCCGGCAGCGCGCCGGCCAGGTCGGTGACCATCACCCGGGTCGCCTTGATACCTGCGGCGCGGACCGCCAGCAGTCGCTCCGGCAACGCCAGCCAGGCAGCCAGCCCGCGCTGCGAATACCAGTCGACGATGCCGGGCAGCGCCTGCAGGGTCGCGGAGACATCCAGCGGAACAGCCGAATTGGCTCGGCTGGTGGCACCGCCCGCGGCCCGCAGCAGCCAGCCGTCCAGCCAGTGCTGTTCGGTACCGGGCCAGGCCAGCGCCGCGGCGTGTTCGACGGCGCGGATCTGCGAGGTCCGCACCGGGGTGTGCGAGATCTCGCGGACACTGACGATGTCGGCGGGGTCGACTTCGACCCGTTCGCCCGATTTGGTGCGCAGCACGACCAGCGGTTCGAGGGCCTCCAGATGGCCGATGACGTCGGTCAACGACGGACCGGCGGCAGCGGGCAGCCGGTACCGCAGCGACACCCGGCTACCGACCGACGGAAAACCCGGCATATCGGCTCAGTGGCCGAACGGATCGGGTCCCTCGCCGGGCATCCAGGACAACCCCGGCACTCCCCAGCCGGCCTGCTTGACGGCCCGCTTGGCGGCGCGGGCGTGCCGCCCGACCAACCGGTCCAGATACAGGTAGCCGTCCAGGTGCCCGGTCTCGTGCTGCAGCATCCGCGCGAACAGGCCGTGACCCTCCAGGGTTATCGGCGTGCCGTCGGCGTCGAGGCCCGTCACCCGCGCCCAGGACGCCCGACCCGTCGGGAAGGACTCGCCGGGCACCGACAGGCAGCCCTCGTCGTCGTTGTCCGGGTCCGGCATGGTCTCCGGGATGTCGGAGGTTTCCAGGACCGGGTTCACCACCACACCGCGCCGGCGTGCGGTCTGGCCGCGATCGTCGGCGCAGTCGTAGACGAAGACCCGCAGCGCGACACCGATCTGGTTCGCGGCCAGGCCAACTCCGTGCGCGGCGTCCATCGTCTCGTACAGATCGTCGATGAGTTCGGTCACCTCGGACGGCAGTGTGCCGTCGTCGTTGACCGGCACCGGCTTGGTCGGAGAGTGCAGGACCGGGTCACCCACGATCACGATTGGTCTGACTGCCATGGTCGGCAAGCTTAAGTCAGCCGACGCGCGGGGTTTGGTGCCGTCCCAAATGTGCCAGCCGTGATTGAATGTGGGCCGAACAAGAGCGATGTCAGGTTCAGTGGCGAAAGGCCAACAAACGATTATGGACGGCGCCATGGCAAGGGCAGAGCGGTCAGGGGATGACGCCGAGCTCACCGATGGGCTGACCCGACGTGAGCACGACATCCTGGCATTCGAACGGCAGTGGTGGAAGTACGCGGGGGCCAAAGAAGAGGCCATCAAGGAACTCTTCTCGATGTCCGCCACCCGCTACTACCAGGTGCTCAACGCCCTCGTCGAGCGCCCTGAAGCGCTCGCCGCCGATCCGATGCTGGTCAAACGGCTCCGCCGGGTCCGGGCAAGCAGGCAGAAGGCCAAGGCGGCGCGCCGCCTGGGCTTCGAGGTCACCTGATCCTCGCTGCAGACCGACGTGATTTTCGGTATCCGGCGTCCCGCTCGATAGGGTGGGTCCGATGAACGAACGCGTGCCTGACTCGTCCGGGCTGCCCCTGCGGGCCATGGTGATGGTGCTGCTGTTCCTTGGTGTCGTCTTCCTGCTCGTCGGATTCCAGTCGATGGGGTCGGGCGACGACTCCAGCGACGACAGCAGCTCGACACCGACGGTGTCCACCTCGGCGGCCGCCCCCACCTCCTCGGAGGCCCCGGCGCCCAAGGCCGACGTCAGGGTCTTCAACATCTCCGATGTCGCCGGCGCCGCAGACCGGGTCGCCGGCCAGCTGCGCGAGGGGGGCTGGAACGTCACCGAGACCGGCAACCTGACACTGCCCAACGTGACCGCGACGACGGTGTACTTCGGCCAGGCCGAAGGCGAGCAGCAAGCCGCCGAAGAAGTGGGCAAGTTGCTCGATGCACCGGTCGAACCACGGATCCCCGAAGTGGCGGAGCAGCCACCGGGCGTCATCGTTGCGGTCGCAGGATAGGCTCTGCGCATGCGCACGCCCGTTCGCCCGCTCGCGAAATCCGCCGCTGTCGTTCTGTTCGCCGCCCCCGTCGCGCTTTTGAGCGCGTGCTCGCCGCCCGGGCAGGTGCCGGCTTCGTCACCGGGCACCACCCCGTCGATCTGGACCGGCTCGCCGGCTCCGTCCGCCGACCAGGGTGCGCACGGGACCGAGGGCCACGGTGGCGACTCCGAGGAGCACGGCTCGGGCTCGTCGCTCAAGGTGCCGATGAAAGCCGCCGACGGTACCGAGGTCGCCACGGCGACATTCGACTTCAGCCCCGGCTTCGTGACGGTCACCGTCGAAACCACCACGCCGGGCAAGCTGACCCCCGGCTTCCACGGGGTGCACATCCACTCGGTGGGCAAGTGCGAGGCCAACTCGGTGGCGCCGGCAGGCGGCGCACCCGGTGACTTCCTTTCCGCAGGCGGTCATTTCCAGGCCCCCGGGCACAGCGGTCACCCCGCCAGCGGTGATCTGAGCTCGCTGCAGGTGCGCGCCGACGGCACCGCGAAGATGGTGACCACCACCGACGCGTTCACCGAGGACGATCTGCTGGCCGGTCAGAAGACCGCCATCATGATCCACGCGGATGCCGACAACTTCGCCAACATCCCGCCGGAGCGCTACAACCAGGTCAACGGCACCCCCGGTCCCGACGAGACCACCATGATGACCGGCGACGCCGGCAAGCGTGTGGCCTGCGGTGTCATTTCTGCCGGCTGACGCCCCGGAACACATCGACTTCGCCGGGAGCTACCGGCCGACGGTCGGTGTCGAGTGGGAGTTCGCCCTCGTCGACGCGCAAACCCGTGATCTGAGCAACGAGGCCGCCGCGGTCATCGCCGAGCTCGGCGAGAACCCGCGGGTGCACAAGGAACTGCTGCGCAACACTGTCGAGATCGTCACCGGCATCTGCGAGAACAGCGGTCAGGCGATGGAAGACCTCGGCGCCACACTGCATTCCGTACGCCAGGTGGTCGCCGAGCGCGGGATGGAACTGTTCTGCGCGGGCACCCATCCGTTCGCGAAGTGGTCGGCGCAACAGCTTTCCGAGGGCGCCCGCTACGCCGAACTGATCAAACGCACGCAATGGTGGGGTCGCCAGATGCTGATCTGGGGTGTGCACGTGCATGTCGGGGTGTCCTCGGCGCACAAGGTCATGCCCATCATCACCTCGCTGCTCAACCACTACCCGCACCTGCTGGCGCTGTCGGCCTCCTCACCGTGGTGGGAGGGCAAGGACACCGGCTACGCCAGCAACCGCGCGATGATGTTCCAGCAGTTGCCCACTGCCGGTCTGCCCTTCCAGTTCCAAACCTGGGCGGAATTCGAAGGTTTCGTGCACGACCAGAAGAAGACCGGCATCATCGACCACATCAACGAGGTGCGCTGGGATATCCGGCCGTCACCGCACCTGGGCACGGTCGAGGTGCGGATCTTCGACGGGGTGTCCAACATGCGGGAACTCTCGGCGCTGGTGGCACTGACCCATTGCCTGATCGTCGATCTGGACCGCAGGTTGGACGCCGGTGAGGCGCTGCCCACCATGCCGCCCTGGCATGTGCAGGAAAACAAGTGGCGCGCAGCGCGTTACGGCCTGGATGCCGTCATCATCCTCGACGCCGAAAGCAACGAACGCCTCGTCACCGAGGACCTCGACGACGTGCTGACCCGGCTCGAGCCGGTGGCGCGTTCCTTGGGCTGCAGCGACGAACTGGCCCGGGTCGCCGATATCCCGCGACAGGGCGCGTCCTATCAACGACAACGTCGCGTCGCCGAGGAGAACGACGGCGACCTGCGCGCCGTGGTGGACGCGCTGGTGGCCGAACTCGATGCCTGACGGGCAGTCCGGCGGCACGCCGATGTTCCCGCTGCAGACGGTGCTGCTGCCCGGCGAGGAACTTCCGCTGCGGGTTTTCGAACCCCGGTACTCGGCCCTGGTCCGTGACTGCCTGGCCACCGACGACCCCGGTTTCGGTGTGGTGCTGATCGCCCGGGGCCGCGAGGTCGGTGGTGGCGACGAGCGCCATCCGGTGGGGGTGCGGGTGCGCATCGCGGTGCACGAGGATTACGGCAACGGCCAATATCGGCTCAATTGCCCTGTGCAGCATCGGATCCGAGTCGTCCGATGGCTGGAAGACGACCCGTACCCACGCGCGGTGGTCGAGGAGTGGCCCGACGAGCCCGGTTCGGTGACGGCAGGCGACATCGGCGTCGTCGAGGACGAGATCTGGGCGCTGTACGAGTTGATCGCCACCGTCCGTGAAGTCGAATTACCCGATCGGTCGGCCGCTCTGGGACCGGGGTTGCCCGACGACCCCGGGCTGCGGTTGTACGCGCTGGCGGCACTGGTGCCGATCGGCGCCGCCGACAAGTACGCCGTGCTGGCCGCACCCGGTCCGGTGCAACGACTCGCGGCGTTGCGGGAAGCCATCGAGACGGTGTCGGCGATGGTGCGCTTCCAGTACTCCGGCGAATAGCGCCTCGCGCCGGTTGACCCGGCGTCCCGCCGCAGCTCCGACAGCTGTTGAGAAAAAATCTCACACTTGTGTGGACAAGCCGCAATACATGTCATAAATTCACACGTGATGTACGAAATGGCTGCACTAAGGCGAACAACGGCTGCTGTTGATGTGAAATTCACACAACGGAGCCGGGGATGAGCGTGGACGCCAAGACCCGCCGGGACCGCATCGAGCAACGGGTCAAGAGTGATTTCGAGATCGGCTACGCCGAACTGGCGGCCGAATTCGACGTTTCCGAGATGACCATCAGGCGCGATGTGGAGGCGCTGGAAGCCCTCGGCGTCGTGCGACGGGTGGTCGGCGGCGCCATAGCACTCAAGCGCAAGGATGCCGAACCGTCGTTCGCGACCCGGGTCGCCGACGCGGCCGAGGAGAAGCGGCATATCGCCGACGCCGTCGCCGATCTGATCGGCCACGGCGAGACGCTGATCCTGGACTCGGGCAGCACCGCACTGGCGGTGGCGCGCTCGCTGCGTGGACGCGGCCTGGGCCTGACGGTCGTCACGCCCAGCATCCTGGTTGCCGTCGAACTCGTCGACGAACCGAACACCACCGTCGAACTGACCGGCGGCCAGGTCCGCCCGGGCGAGCTCAGCATGATCGGCCCCACGGCCGAGGACACGCTGGCGCAGTTCAACTGCGACTCCTTCGTCATGGGCGTCGCCGGAATCGACGTCGACCGCGGTATCTCCGACTATCACCACGCCGAAAGCCGGGTGAAAAGAGCCGCCAGCAGGCGCGCGGACCGGGTCATCGTCGCCGCGGACAAGAGCAAGCTGGGCCGGATCACTTTCGTCAGTATCGCCGCGCTGGCCGACGTCGGCGTCATCGTCACAGACGGTGAGGCCGACCATCCCGCCCTGGTGGCCGCGCGCGCCGCAGGCGTCGAGGTCATCTGCGTCGCCGGGGCAGAAGGTGCCCGCACATGAGCGAATACACCATCGGTGTCGACATCGGCACCACCGGCACCAAGACCGTGTTGTTGCACACCGACCGTGGAATCGTCGCCACCGCGACCCGCGAGACGGTGCTGTACTCGACCGGCCCGGGCATCGCCGAGGCCGATACCGCGCAGTGGCACGCCAACGTCAT
The DNA here is from genome assembly GCA_016197405.1 of Mycobacterium sp. Classification (GTDB taxonomy): domain Bacteria; phylum Actinomycetota; class Actinomycetes; order Mycobacteriales; family Mycobacteriaceae; genus Mycobacterium. Next base: position 45,687 of record JACPVR010000013.1, on the reverse strand, counting down.
CGAGTCGATCCGGGAAGTCCTCACCGTCGGTGCTGTTCCCGGCGCGCACGTCGGAGCACTATCGACCTCGGGCATGGTGCCGGCGGTGGTGCCGGTCGACCGGAACGGAAATCCGTTGCGGCGAGCGATCCTTCAGAACGATGCCAGGGCGCACCGCGAGGTGGGCGAGCTGGCGGCAGCGCTGTCCGGTGTCGACCTGGTGAGCCTGACCGGGTCGGCGCTCACGCAGCAGTCGGTGGCCCCGACGACAATGTGGCTGCGTGAGAACGAGCCCGAAGTGTATGCCCGCACGGCGCACTGGGTGGGCTCCTACGACTGGGTGCTCACCGCACTGGGCGCACCATGTCACGTCGAGCAGAACTGGGCGCTGGAATCCGGGCTCTTCGGCATCGACGGATCGGTCGCCGAGTCCGTGCTGGCCGCCGCCGGAATCGAACGGAAAACCCTTGCGCCGGTGCATCGTCCGGGTACCCGTATCGGTGAACTCAGCGCCGCGGCCGCCGAATCGACCGGGTTGCGGGCCGGTACCGCCCTGGTGGTCGGCGGCGCCGATCACGTGCTCTCGGCTTACGCCGCGGGCGTCAACGGGACGGGCGACGCGTTGGTGAAACTCGGTGGCGCAGGCGACATCCTGGTGGCCAGCGACACCCAGGTGGTCGACGAACGGCTCTACCTCGACGCCCACCCGGTGCCGGGACGGTGGCTGCCCAACGGGTGCATGGCCACCAGCGGCAGCCTCATCCGCTGGCTGCAGGCGCTGGTCGGCGGTGCCGACCTGGCCACGCTCGACGACGAAGCGGCCGAACGCGCACCCGCCGAGGTGCTGTGCCTGCCCTACTTCCTCGGCGAGAAGAGCCCGTTGCACGACCCGGATCTGCGCGGCGTGTTCGCCGGACTGCACCTCGGACACACCAGGGCTGACATGTACCGGTCGGTGCTCGAAGCGATCGCCTTCGGATTCCGTCATCACGTGGACGTCTTCGCCGATATCGGCATCGCGCTGAATCGGGTGATGATCACCAACGGTGGCTCGAAATCCACACTGTGGAAACAGATCCACGCAGACGTCCTCGGTCTGGAGATGAATCCGGTGCGCGGACACCCCGGCGCCTCCCTGGGGGCGGCGGTGATCGCCGCGATCGGGATCGGCGCCCTCGACGACTGGTCGGACGCGGCCCGCTACATCGCGCTGGACGCACCGTACGTCCCCGACCCCACGCGTGCGGCGACCTACGACACCGCTTACGCCACCTGGCGCGAGCTCGGCGCGGCGATGACACCGATATCACACACCCTGGCCCGCGCACCCCGATGAGTACGAAAAACGAAAGGAACTGTGCCGCAATGAAAATCACCAATACCCGGACATCAGGGCGGAGGCGGCCGTTCTTCCTGGCCGTCCTGGGCGCCCTGGTGTCCGCGATCGCGCTGCTGCTGACCTCGTGTGCCGGCAGCGGTGGCCCCGACAAAGCCGAGGCCACCGGAACCGGTGAGGTGTCCAAGGACACCTCGGGCAACGTCCGCATCCTGATGGAGAACGTGCCGGACACCGACATCGTCAAATCGATGGTCGCCGATTTCAACAAGGACTACCCGAACGTCAAGGTCGACATCGAGTCGCTCACCTACGACCAGATGCGTGACAAGCTGGTGTCCTCTTTCCAGTCCAGCTCGCCGAACTACGACCTCATCGTGGTGGACAACCCGTGGATGGTCGACTTCGCCAACGCGAAGTTCCTGCAGCCCCTGGACACTCGCATCGACAGCACACCGGACTACGACGCCGCCGACTTCTTCAAGCCGCTGACCGACATCACGACCGTCGACGGTGTGCGGTACGGCGTGCCCTTCTACAACTACGCGCTCGGATACATCTACAACACCGACGATCTGGCGCAGGCCAAGCAGACCGTGCCGACCACGCTCGACGAACTGGTCAGCACCTCGGCGGCGCTGAAGTCCGGTGACCGCGCCGGTATCGCGATGCAGCCCCAACGTGGGTACAAGATCTTCGAAGAGTGGGGCAACTGGCTGTTCGCCGCGGGCGGCTCCATCTACGGCCCGGACGGCAAACCCACCCTTAACACCCCGGAGGCCAAGCGCGCGCTGCAGGCCTACATCGACACCTACCGCAACGCCGCACCGCCGAACAGCTTGAACTGGAGCATGGACGAGGCGCAGCGTTCGCTGGCAGCGGGGCAGTCCGCGTCGATGATCAACTACAACTGGCAGCTGCCCGCGGTGAACGAACCCGGTTCGGGACCGGCCGCAGGCAAGTTCAAGCTGGCGCCCATCCCCGGCGGAAAGCAGGTGCTCGGGTCGTGGAGTTGGGCCATCCCGGCCAACTCCGGAGCCTCGGATGCCGCGTGGGCCTTCGCATCCTGGATCACCGCCAAGCCCCACGACGTCACCCGCACCGAGAAGGGCGGCGCCGCGATCCGGCAGAGCACACTGAAGGATCCGGCCGTACTGGGTGGCCCGCTGGGCGCCGACTACTACCAGACCGTGGAGAAACTGCTCGCCAATTCCGCACCCCTGAGCCAGGGGCCCAGCGGTGAGGAGATGATCCAGGCCGTCGGCACCGAGCTCAACGAAGCCGTCGCCGGCACCAAGAGTGTCGACGACGCACTGGCCGCCGCACAGGCCGCGGCCGAGAAGATCCAGGGCTAGCTGACTTCCCCCCAGTCAGCGAGCCCTTCCCTGAAACCGACCACCCCGCGAGAGGAGCAATCGACCATGGTGCAGTTCAAGCACGGTATGGTCACCCCCCTGGTTGCGCTTTTCGTCGGGGTGGTCGGTTTCCCCCTCGCCTACGCCTTCTACCTCAGCGTCACCGACTACAAGCTCACCGACCGCGGCGCGCCGAATCTGGTGGGCGCCAAGAACTATGGCGAGACCTTCGCCAATGCCGAGTTCTGGCATGCCTTCGGCACGACGGCGCTCTACGTTCTGGTTGCCGTCGGTCTGGAACTGCTCATCGGGCTGGCGATCGCCCTGGCGCTGCAGAAGCAGCAGTGGGTGCGCGACCTGACCCGCTCGATGCTGCTGGCCCCGATGTTCATCACCCCCATCGCGGTGGGTCTGATCTTCCGCTTCCTGCTCAACGACCAGCTCGGTGCGATCCCGCACATGTTGCGCGCCATCGGTATCGACTACGACTTCTTCGGACCGGGCCGCGCACTGTTCACGATGGCCTTCATCGATGTCTGGCAGTGGACGCCGTTCATGGTGCTGCTGCTGTTGGCCGGACTGGAATCCATTCCGCGCCAACCGCTTGAGGCCGCCAAGGTCGACGGTGCCAGCGGCTGGTACGTGCTGCGCCGGGTCACCCTGCCGCTGCTGGCCCCGGTCCTGGTGGTGGCCATCATGTTGCGTTCGCTGGATGCCATGAAGGTTTTCGAGTACGTGTTCGCCACCACGCGCGGTGGTCCGGGCACCGAAACCGAGACACTGCAGTACTTCATCTATCAGACCGGCATCCAGTTCTTCCGCCTCGGCTCGGCCTCGTCCATGGCGTTCGTGGTGCTGCTGCTGGTGCTGGCGGTCATCGTGATCGCGTTCCGCCGGATGGAAAAGGCCAAGCAGTCGTGAAGAACTCCGTGCTGCTGACCGTCTGCCGGGTGGCCCTGCTGTGGGCTGCCGCGATCACCGTGCTGTTCCCGTTGCTGTGGGTGGCATTGGCCAGCGTGAAAACCCCGCAGCAGCTCAATGATCCGTTCCTGCTGCATTTCACCCCGGTACTCGACAGCTGGCGCAACGTGTTGTCCTCGGACATCCTGGGCGCGGCGGGTCGCAGCGCACTGGTCGCGCTGGTCACCGTCGGTATCAGCGTGGTGGTCGGCAGTATGGGCGCCTACGCCATCGCCCGGTTCCGGGCCGGTGGGGCAGCGACCCGGTTCGGCATGCTCGCCGCCCAGGTGCTGCCGCCCGCGGTGCTGGTGTTCCCGTTCCTCACCATGGCGTATTCCCTGCGCCTCACCGACACCGTCGTACCCGTCATCTTCGCGCACCTGAGTTTCGTTCTGCCCGTGGTGACATGGTTTCTTATCGGATTCTTCGAGGCTGTGCCGCGGTCGCTGGAGGAGCAGGCCCAGGTCGACGGTTTCACCCGGTTCCAGGCCTTCCGGATCGTTGTGCTGCCCCAGGTGTACCCCGGTATCGGCGCCGCGGCGATCTTCGGTTTCACCCTGTCGTGGAACGACCTGTTCTACGGCCTCATCCTGGCGCCGGGCAAGGCGGCGATCCTGCCGGTCGCCATCGCCGGTTTCAACACCTTCCGCGGTGTGCAGATCGGCTCCATGAGCGCGGCGATCCTCATCGCGGTGGTACCTGTCGTCGTCGCCAGTTTCTTCATCCAGCGCAGGCTCGTTCAGGGCATCAGCGGTGGAGCGGTCAAGTTCTAGAAATGATTGGGTAGCAACGCCTCATGGCAACAGTCCGATTCTCCAGCGTCAACAAGTCCTACGGGTCGACGTCGATCGTCGAAGACCTGAACCTGGAATTGCCCGACGGCTCCTTCACGGTGCTCGTCGGCCCGTCCGGCTGCGGCAAGTCGACCTCGCTGCGGATGCTCGCCGGACTGGAATCGGTCACGTCGGGCACCATCACGATCGGTGACCGCGACGTCACCGCGCTACAGCCGCGCGACCGTGACGTGGCCATGGTCTTCCAGAACTATGCGCTCTATCCGCATCTGAGCGTGCGAGAGAACATCGCCTTCCCGCTGCGGGCCGCCAAGACGCCGCGTACCGAGGCACTCCGCCGCGCCGACGAGGTCGCCGAATCACTGGGCCTGGGAAAACTGTCGGGTCGCAAACCCAAAGACCTCAGCGGCGGCCAGCAGCAGCGGGTCGCGATCGGCCGGGCCATCATCCGCGAACCGTCGGTGTTCCTGTTCGACGAGCCGCTGTCGAACCTGGACGCCAAGCTGCGGGTGGAGACCCGGACCGAGCTGCTACAGATCCAGCGCAGGCTCGGCATCACCTCGGTCTACGTCACACATGACCAGGAAGAGGCGATGACGCTGTCGGATCGCATGGTGGTGATGCGCGACGGACGCACCGCGCAGGAGGGCACCCCGCTGGAGGTGTACAACACCCCGGCCGACACGTTCGTAGCCTCCTTCGTAGGAAGCCCCAAGATGAACCTGCTCGACGGTGACTTCGCCGGCCGGACCTTCACCGGGGCAAACGGATTCACCCTCGCGGTCGACGGTGTCAGCGCCTCCGGGCCGGTCACGCTCGGCGTGCGCCCCGATGATCTGGCGCTGACGCCCGCCGACGACGACGCCGTCCGGGTGACCTTGATCGAACTGCTGGGCCCGCGCGCGATCGTGACCATCTGGGCGCGAGGAACCGAACTGACCAGCGTGGTGGAGACCTCCCGGCTGACCGGTATCACCGAGGGCGCCCCGGTGGCGCTGTCGGTCCGGCCCGGTGCGGCCCACGTCTTCGACGCAAAGACTCATCAGCGCCTCGCGGGCGCAACCGGTTAGGAAGAAGAGGAACAACACAGAAATGACCAAGACAGTCGTGGTGACCGGCGCGGGATCCGGTATCGGGCGGGCCATCGCCACCACACTCGCCGGGCGGGACTGGCGCGTCGTCGTCACCGATATCGACGCCGATGCCGCGCGAGCGGTCGCGGCGGGCCTGCCGAACCCGGATACCGGGCACGAGTCGTCGGTACTGGACGTCAGTGATCCCGAGGCGGCCGCCGCCGTCGCCGACGACATCGCCGCCAGATTCGGCCTCGACGCCTGGGTCAGCAATGCCGGAATCTCGTTCATGCACAAGTTTCTCGAGGCACCGATAGCGCGTTACGACCAGACCATGGAGGTCAACCTCAAGGGAGTCTTCGTGTGTGGCCAGGCGGCCGCTCGCGCGATGGTGCGCACCGGCGTTTCCGGCAGCATCGTCAACACCGCTTCGATGGCGGGCAAGCAGGGTCGGGTGCCCTACCTCTCGGACTACGTGGCCTCCAAGTTCGGCGTCGTCGGCCTCACCCAGGCGATGGCCTACGAACTCGGCGAGCACCAGATCACCGTCAATTGCGTATGCCCGGGCTATGTCGAAACGCCGATGCAGTCAAGGGAATTGGAGTGGGAAGCGCAACTGCGCGGTAGCACCCCCGAGGGCGTGCGCTCGATGATGATCGACGACACCCCGCTGGGCCGGCTGGAACAGCCCGACGATGTCGCACGGGTGGTGGCCTTCCTGCTCTCCGAAGACGCCCGCTTCGTCACCGGTGAAGCATTGGCCGTCAACGGCGGCGCCTACATGGACTGACCGTCCGATCCCGTAAAGCTCGTATTGGAATATCAGAAAGGCATACCGTGACCACCACCTGGCTCGACGACGTTTTCGGAGTACGGAAGCCCGTCATCGCCATGCTCCACCTCAGCGCGCTGCCGGGAGACCCCGGCTATGACACCGCGGGCGGGATCGCCGCAGTTGTCGACCGGGCGCGCACCGAGCTCGACGCGCTGCAATCCGGTGGCGTGGACGGCGTGATGATCAGCAATGAGTTCAGCCTGCCGTACCTGACCAAAACCGAACCCATCACTGCGATTTCGATGGCCCGGATCATCGGCGAACTGCTGCCGGAATTCTCGGTGCCCTACGGCGTCAACGTGCTGTGGGACGGCCGCGCCTCGATCGACCTGGCCGTGGCCACCGGCGCAAAGTTCGTCCGGGAGATCTTCACCGGGGTGTACGCCAGCGATTTCGGCCTGTGGGACACCAATGTCGGTGAGGTGGCCCGCCACCGTGCCCGGGTGGGCGGTGCCGGTGTGAAACTGCTTTTCAACATCGTGCCGGAGTCGGCCACCTACCTGGCCGCTCGCGACCTGGCCTCGATAACCCGCACCACGGTGTTCGCGACGCTGCCCGACGCGATCTGCGTCTCGGGTGCCACCGCGGGCGCTCCGACCGATATGGAGGCACTGCGCGTCGTGAAGTCCGCGGCCGGTGCCGTGCCGGTTTTCGTCAACACCGGTGTGCGGGCCGAGAACGTCGCCGATCAGCTGAGCGTCGCCGACGGTGCCGTGGTGGGCACCTACTTCAAGACCGACGGCGTGTTCGAGAATCCGGCCGACCGCAAGCGGGTCGAGGAATTGATGCAGGCCGCCAAGGCATTCCGCGAACAGCTGAGCTGATATCGCAGCATCGGCTAGTGCGAGTCGCGCAGCTCGTCGACGGTCAGATTGTCCTTGAGGTTCTGTTCGCGGTAGGCGAGCTGGCCGACACGCTGGGCCACCACGGGTGCGGTGATCAACGTGAAGAACCCGGTCAGGATGATCATGCCGACGTCGATGTTGCCGCGCAGCCGGATCGCCGCGCCGATGAGCACCAGCAACAGTCCGAGCACCTGAGGTTTGGTGGCGGCGTGCATGCGGGTCAGGGTGTCGGGAAAGCGGACGACGCCGATCGCGGCGGTGAGCGCGAGCGCGGACCCGCCGAGAATCAATACGGCGCAGACGATATCGGCCAGTTCGGCGGCGGTCATGCCGTCTCCTCCTTGTCCCGGGTGTCATCGCGGACGCGGAAACGCGCGATGCTCACCGACCCGACGAAGCTGATCAACGCTAGCGCCGCCAGGCTGTAGGTGACGGTGGTGTCCAGGCTGAACGCGGCCCAGGTGCCGATACCGCACATGGTGACGGCGATCAGGGTGTCCAGTGCGACGAGCCGGTCCAGCGTGCTCGGGCCGGCCAGCAGCCGGAACATCGTGGTCATGGCGGCCGCGCTCAGCATGATCGCGGCGATGATCCATACGGTATTCATGCGCGATCCGCTTTCGGTGCCGGCGTGTCTTCGGTTGCGGCCGCACGCCATTCGCTTTCGCGCTCGAACGCCGCCACCAGCAGTCGCTCCACCTGGCCGATCTGGCGGTAGAACTGGCCGACGGCCTTGTCCGAACTTGCGTCGATGACGTGCACGTAGATCAACCTGCGCACCTGATCGATCTCCAGCACGATGGTGCCGGGAATCAGATTGATGATGTTGACGGCTAGCGCCAACACCAGGTCGGACTTGATGTTGAGATGCGCACGCAGCACCGCGGCCAGCGGTGGGGGACCGGGCCGGATCGCCAACCAGGCGATCTGGGTACTCGACCACAACAGGTAACCGGCGACGAGCAGGATCAGTCGCAGCAGCGACAGCGGGTGCACGCGGCCCTCGACCGGCACCGGCGGCAACGGCAGCAACACGGTGACCAGCAGTGCCACCGCAAGCCCGCCGATGACATTGGCCGCCGAGAAACTGCCCCACAACAACACCCAGACGCCCGTCAGCCAGACCAGCGTCCAGATGCGCAGCGACAGCCGTCGCAGCGTTATGCCGTTGCCCAGACCCATGTTCTGCTTCACCGGGGATCACCCCCCAGCACCGTCGAGATGTACTCCCCGCGGTTGAGGACCTCGACGGCAGCCCGGTCGGCGTAGGCGAATATCGGCCCCGCGGCAACGGTCAACACCAACCCGACGCCGATCAGGGCCATCGTCGGCACCAGCATCCCGACCGGGATGCGCCCGACATCGTCGCGGTCGGCGAAGTCGACACTGCGCGAGTTCGGGGTGCCGGCCAACAGTGCCAGCGGCGCGGCCGCTCCCAGTTCCCCCTCGGGTGCGTCGGCTCGGGACCGCCAGAACGCCTTGGTCCACACCCGCACCACGGCATACAACGTCAGCAGGCTGGTGACGACCGACCCGGCCACCAGGATCCAGGCCAGCACCGAACCGTCCTGCCCGCCGGCCTCCAACAGCGCGACCTTGCCGATGAAACCTGAGAACGGCGGTATACCACCGAGGTTGAGGGCGGGAACGACGAAGACGAACGCCAGGATCGGGCTGGCCGCGGCGAGCCCGCCGAGCCGCCGCAAACTCGACGCGCCGGCCTGGCGTTCGATCAGGCCGACCACCAGGAACAGGGTGGTCTGCACGATGATGTGGTGCACCACGTAGTAGATGGCGCCCGACATCCCCAGCTGATTGGACAGCGCGACACCGAAAACCATGTACCCGATATGGCTGACCAGAGTGAAGGACAGCAGTCGTTTGATCTCACTCTGCGCGATGGCGCCCAGGATGCCGATGATCATCGTCAGCAGGGCCGCGACCAGCAGCACCCGGTCCATCCCGCCGTGCGGGAACAGCAGGGTGTGCGCCCGGATGATGGCGTAGACACCGACTTTGGTCAGCAGGCCGGCGAACACCGCGGTGACCGGAGCCGGGGCGGTGGGGTAGGAGTCCGGCAGCCACGTCGACAGCGGGAACACCGCGGCCTTGATACCGAAGGCGACCAGCAGCACCGCGAAGAGCGCGCTGCGGGTACCCGAGCTGACATCGTCGAGGCGCACCGAGAGCTCGGCCATGTTCAGCGTCCCGGTCGCGGCGTAGACCAGTGCCAGCCCGAACAGGAAGATCAGCGACGACACCATCGAGACCATCACGTAGGAGATGCCCGCGCGCACCCGTTCCTTGCTGGAGCCGATGGTCAGCAGCACGAAGCTCGCCGACAACAACACCTCGAACCCGACGAACAGGTTGAACAGGTCGCCGGCCAGGAACGCGTTGCACACCCCGGCGGACAGCACCAGGTAGGTCGGCAGGAATATCGACACCGGCTGGCGTTCGTCACCGTCGCGGATACCCTGGCCGATCGCGTAACAGACCACGGTCAGCAGCACTATCGAGGACACCACGAGCATCAGCGCCGAGAGCCGGTCCACCACCAATGTGATTCCCAGCGGCCCCATTCCGGGCTCGCTCTCACCCCAGCCGCCCACCTGCAGCGCTATCGTCCCGCGGTGATCGGTCAGGTAGACCAACACGGCACAGACCAGGGTGACCGCCGTCAGCGCGCACAGCGTGATGACGCGTTGCAGCCGCGGCCGCCGGCCCGCGATCAACGTCATCGCGGCGGCGATCATCGGGATGAGAACCGGCAGCGGTGTCAGCACCTGGCCCAGGTATGCGGCGGTCATCGGGATCCCTCCCGGCCGGGCAGGGCGTCGAGTTCGTCGGGTTCGTCGGTGTCGGGATGTGTTGCGGGCTCGACATCGTCGGTGGCGTCGCGCGCTGCGGTCTCGGCGATCTCGGCCACCCGCAGGTCCTCTTCGTCGTTCTCGACGTCCTCGGCGGTGGTCAGCCGGTAGGACCGGTAGGTCAGTGCGAGGACGAACGCCGCCAGGCCCATGCTGATGACGATCGCCGTCAGGATCATGGCCTGGGCCAGGGGGTCGGCCGTCGCGGTCTGGCCCGCGCTGGTGCGCCCGCGCACCGGCGGATTGCCCGACGGTCCACCGACGCTGAGGATCAGCAGATTGATGGCGTTGCCGATTATCAACAGGCCCAGCAACATCCGGGTGAGGTTGCGCTCCAGCAGCAGGTAGACACCGCAGCTGGTGAGCGCCCCGATCAGGATCAGCGGTATCACGTAGACGGTCATCGGGACACCGCCCGGTCGTCGGCGGCGATCATCTCTTCGTCGACACGTGCCCCGAGGCTGCGCAGCACATCGAGCACCAGACCCACCACGATGAGATAGACGCCGAGGTCGAAGAACAGTGCCGTGACGAACTTGATGTCGCCGAGCACCGGCACGTCGAACGAGATCACCGCCGAGGACAACGCCGGCGCGCCCAGGAACAGGGAGGCGACCGCGGTGCCCGCGGACAGGCCCAGCCCGGCGCCGAGGATCTTGCCGGCATCCAGCGGAAGGGTCTCACCGAGCTCGTAGCGTCCGCCCGCCAGATAGCGCAGCACCAAAGCCAATCCGGCGGTCAGGCCCCCGGCGAAACCGCCGCCGGGGGTGTTGTGGCCGGTGAAGAAGAAGTACGCCGACAGCACCATGATGAGCGGGAAGATGATCCGGGTCGCGACTTCGAGCACCAGCGACCGGTAGCGCGGATCGCGGTACTCGCTGCCGCGCAGCCAGGTGATATCGCCGACGGCCGGGCTGTACTGGCCGCTGGTGCTGATCGGCCCGATATCGGGCTGGCCGGCGGCCTGCGGGACGCGCGGTGCGGCGCCGAACCGGCGGTGCCGGAAAACCAGCGAGGCGACACCGGTCGCGGCGACCAGCAGCACCGAGATCTCGCCGAGGGTGTCCCAGGCGCGGATGTCGACGAGGATGACGTTGACGGTGTTGGAGCCGTGCCCGCGGTAGTAGGCGGCGTCGGGCAGCAGCGCCGAGATCGGGGTGCCGGTGCGTGCGGCCATCGCGAATGCGGCGACCCCGGTCACGGTGGCACCCACCGCCAGGGCCAGCAGTGCGCGCGGCAACCGTCGCAGACGCATGTTCTCCCGGTCCGCCTCGGCGGGCAGGGTGCGCAGCACCAGCACGAAGATGACCAGCATCAGGGTCTCCACCAGGAACTGCGTCAGCGCCAGGTCGGGTGCGCCGTGCAGCGCGAAGATCGCACCGCAGCCGTAACCGGTGACACCGACCAGCAGGACCGCGGCCAGCCGGTTGCGCAGCACGGTGGCGCCGAGTGCGCCGGCCACCATCAGCACCGCGACGACGGGTTGCAGCGGACCCTCCCACAACTGCAGGTCGGGCTGGTCGCGCGAACCCAGGACGAGCACCGTCACGGGCAGCACCACCAGGGTCAGCAGGATCACCGTCTGCGTCGCGGGCAGTGAGCCGCGCTGGGTCGCGCCGGTCACCTTGAAGGCCACGAACTCCAGGCCGCGCAGGGTGGCGTCGTAGATCCGGTCGGCGTTGCCCAGCGGAAGCCAGCCACCGCGCGCCCGGGGCAGCCGGGACCGCGCGATGAACGATGCGGTGCCCGCGACCAGCACCAGCACCGACAACAGCAACGGCAGGTTGAGGCCGTGCCAGAGCGCCAGGTGGTAGTCGGAGCCACCGGGCACCGAGTCCGCGTAGGGGTCGAGGATGTCTTCGAGCAGCCCAGGCTTCAGGCCGAACACCAGTCCCGCGACGGCCAGCACACCGGGTGCGAACAGGAACGCCGATGTCGGCTTGTGCGATTCGGCGACCCGGGTGCTCGGCCCGCGTAAACCTTTGCGTGCGAAGGCTCCCCAGAGGAAACGCAGGCTGTAGATGGTGGTGAACACCGAGCCGAAGACGACGGCGGCCAGCACCGCGGGCGCCCAGGCGCCCAGCGACGCGCTGTGCAGCAACGTCTCGAAATCGGCTTCCTTGGCGACGAAGCCCAGGAACGGTGGCAGCGCGGCCATACTCGCGGTGGCCAGCGCCGCGATGACGAAAAGGACCGGTAGCCGGTTGCCGAGCCAGGCCAGTCGGCGGATGTCGCGCGTGCCGGTGGCGTGGTCGATGATGCCGACCACCATGAAAAGCGCGGCCTTGAACATCGCGTGCGCGCACAGCATGGTCAGTCCGGCCAGCATGAGATCGCCGCCGCCGGAGCCGACCAGCAGGGTTATCAGCCCCAGCTGGCTGACGGTGCCGAAGGCCAGGATGAGTTTGAGGTCGTACTCGCGTACCGCCCGCCAGCCCGCCAACAGCATGGTGGCCAGCCCGAGGACCACGATGACCGGTCGCCACGGAGGAGCGTCGGCGAATCCCGGTGTCAGCCGGGCCACCAGGTAGACACCGGCTTTGACCATGGCCGCCGCGTGCAGGTAGGCGCTGACCGGGGTGGGTGCGGCCATCGCTCCGGGCAGCCAGAAGTGCATGGGCACGATCGCGGATTTGCTCAGCGCGCCGATCAGCACGAGCACCAGCGCGACGCTGATGGCGGTGCCTGCCGGCGGGCGCGCCACCAGTTCGGACAGCAGGTAGGTGCCCGCGGACTGCCCGAGGATGACGATGCCGACGAGCATGGCCAGCCCGCCGGCAGTGGTGACCATGAGGGCTTGGGTGGCGGCGCGCCTGGAGGTGGCGCGCTCGGCATAGTGGCCGACGAGCAGGAACGACAACACCGAGGTCAGTTCCCAGAACACGTAGAGCAACAGCATGTTGTCGCTGGCGACCAGGCCGAACATGGCGCCGGAGAACGCGACCAGTTCGGCGGCGAAACTGGGTAGCCGTTTCTCGGTGTGACCGTCGTGGTGGTGGAAGTAGGCGGCGCAATAGAAAAGGACCAGGGCGCCTATCGCCAGGACCAGCACGCTCATGATGGCGGCCAGCGCGTCGAAGCGCAGGTCGATGTCCATCGACAGCTCGGGCACCCAGTCGATGCGGACGGTGTAGGCCGAGACTCCGGCCGGCAGATCCGCGGGCCAATGGGTGGCGACCCAGCTCAGCGAGAGCAGCGGTACCAATGCCAGCGGATAGAAGGCCCGCCGGCCCCATCTGTGCACCAGCAATGGCGCCAGCGCGGTGGCGACCGCGTGGGCCAGCAGGATGGCAAGCATGGCACTCCAGGTCTGCGGCGCTCGCGCGCGGCGATCTATGCGGCGCTCGCGCGCGGCGATGGGGTGTCAGCCTCAGGTGGTACTTCGGCAAGGCTTGATGTCGGGATTCTCCGACAGTCTACGTGGGGGCCGCTGGGTTCAGCCGGATGGCGTCAGGCGTCTCGATGGTGTTGCGGTGACCAGGCGGACCGGGACTGCGTGGCCGACGACCCCGATACCCGCTCCGAGGATCGGCCAGATGGGCCAGAAGTACCAGGCGCCCGCCGACAGCCCGACAGCCAGCCAGACCACCAGCACGATGACGACCATCGTGAGGTAGGCCGCCAGGTGCAGGCGTACCGAGAGCCGCGCCGCCGACTGCCGGGCCGCGCGCCGGCGTGGATCGTTGCGGCGCAACCTCGCCACCGGCAGATCGGCCGTCAACGCGCGTAGTTCAGCCGCGGTCTGCGCGGCGAAAGCTGCCTGGAACCGGTTTTCGTAGCTGGGCAGGTCCAGATATCCCTCGGTCAGGGCCTGCCCCAGGATGTTCGCGGTGAGCTCACGGTCACGGTCACCGGCCAGCTGAGTCGATGTCATATTCCAACACTGACATGTCAATAGTGGAGCGTCAAGGCTGTTGTTGAATGACTGCATGTCCGACGAGAAGAAGGTTGTCAGTGCCACCCGCGATATCGCAGCCCCGGCGGCGGTGATCTTCGAACTGATCGCCGACCCTGCGCAACAGCCGCGCTGGGACGGTAATGACAATCTGACGCAGGCGGCCACCGGGCAACGGGTCCACGGCACCGGGGACGTCTTCACCATGACGCTGACCACCGGCGCCGACCGGCACAACCATGTCGTCGAGTTCGAAGAGGGCAAGCGCATCGCATGGCAGCCGTCCGAGCCCGGCGCCACCCCGCCCGGTCACCTGTGGCGCTGGGAAGTCGAAGCGCTCGATGGGAGCCATGCCCGCGTCACGCACACCTACGACTGGACGCGGCTCACCGACGAGAAGCGCAAGGTGCGGGCGCGCAACACCACCGCCGAATCGCTGCGCGCATCGATGGACCGGTTAGCGGCCCTGGCTGAAAGCCCGCAGTGATTCCACTTGCGCGGGGTCCAGTGACGGCCGCACCGTCGCCCGCGCCGCCTCGACATCGGCCAGCGTCACGTCGGCGGCGTCGATGGAGCGTCGCATCGCGGTGAGAGCCGATTCGCGAAGCAGCGCAACGCAATCGGCGGCACTGTAACCGTCAAGTTCGCCGGCCAGCGCGTCGAGGTCGACGTCGGCGCTCAGCGGTATCGACTTACCCGCCGTACGCAGGATGTCGCGACGCGCATCGGCATCGGGGGGCTCGACGAAAACCAGTTTCTCCAGCCGGCCGGGCCGCAGCAGTGCCGGGTCGATCAGATCGGGCCGGTTGGTGGCGCCGAGCACCACCACATTGCGCAGCGGCTCGATACCGTCGAGTTCGGTCAGCAGCGCGGCCACCACTCGGTCGGTCACCCCGGAATCGAAACTTTGCCCGCGTCGCGGTGCGAGCGCGTCGATCTCGTCCAGGAAAACCAGTGATGGCGCGGAATCCCTTGCCCGCTGGAACAATTCGCGGACAGCTTTCTCCGAGGAGCCCACCCACTTGTCCATCAGCTCGGCACCCTTGACGGCGTGCACACTGAGCCGGCCCGTGCTGGCGAGCGCGCGGACCACGAAGGTCTTCCCGCAGCCCGGCGGCCCGTAGAGCAGCACGCCGCGCGGCGGGTCCACACCGAGCCGTTCGAAGGTGTCGGGATGTTGCAGCGGCCACAGCACCGCCTCGGTGAGCGCCTGTTTGGTGGCGACCATGTCGCCGACATCGGCCAGCGTGACGCCGCCGACCGAGACCTCCTCGGTGGACGACCGCGACAGCGGCCGGATCACGGTCAACGCGCCGATCAGATCGTCCTGGGTGAGCATCGGCGCGGCACCGTCGGAACTGGCCCGAGCGGCCGCGCGCAGCGCCGCCTCGCGGACCAGTGCCTGCAGGTCGGCGACGACGAAACCCGGTGTCCGCCCACCGATCTCGTCGAGGTTCAGGTCGGCCGCCGGGACCGATCGCAGCAGCACCTCGAGCAGTTCCTTGCGGGTCTTGCCATCCGGCAGTGTCAGACCCAGCTCGCGGTCGCACAGATCGGGTACGCGCAACCGTGAATCCAGCCCGTCGGGTACCGCCGAGCTGGCCACGAACGCGACACCCGGGGTGCCCACCGCGGTCCGCAACTCGGTCAGGATCAGCGTCGCGACGGGTTCGGGGGTGGCCGGTAGCAGCGCGTCGACGTCCGATATCAGCAGCACACCGCCGCCGTCGCGCACCGTGGCCACCGCGGCGGCGACACTCTTGAGCCGATCCGCCGGTGCCAGCGCGCCGACCTCGGGCCCGTCCAACTCGACCAGCCGGCGTTTGGCGCACACCACCCGGACCATGGTGGCCTTGCCGACACCGGCCGGCCCCGATATCAGCACGCCGAGATTGGAGCTGGCGCCCAGCTTTTCGAGCAGCGCGGGCTCGTCCAGTGACAGTTTGAGCCACTCGGTGAGCTTGCCGGCGGGCACATGGCTGCCCTTGAGATCGTCGAACGTGATGTTCGGCTTCTCGGCGGCCGAGACCGGCAGTGACACCGAGGCGGTGGCTGTGGTGGCCGCGGCGCTGGTGGGTGTCCGGCCATCACCCCAATTGACCATCGAGTTGGGCTGCACGCTGACCGGGCCGGGCGGATCGACATCGGCGACCGTGAGCAGCTCGGAGGTCCAGGTGATGCCGACCGCGGCGGCCAGCGTGGCGCTGGCCTGCGAGGTGGAGGTCCCCGGACCCAGATCGCGCGGCAGCAGCGACACCGTGTCGCCGACCGTCATGACCTTGCCCAGCAGGGCCTGACGCAGCGTCGCCGGGGTGACCGACTGGGAGGCCAGTCGAGAACCGGAAACCGTCACCGACCGCGCGCCGTACACCGTCGCCGGCGCCACGATCACCGTGGCGTCCTCGCGCAGCCCGGCATTGGACAGCGTCACATCATCGAGCAGCGCGGTACCGGCCGGTGTGTCCGGCCCGGCCAGTCCCACCACCGCGGCGGTGGTGCGCGCACCGGTCAGCGACACCGCATCCCACTCCCGGATACCCAGGGCGGCAACGGCTTCGGGATGCAGCCGGATGACGCCGCGGCGGTTGTCCAGTGCGGAGGTGTTCAGCCGGGCCGTCAGCGACAGTTGCGGTGCCACGGTCAGCGGCCCGGCTTGCGCAGGCCCAGCCGTGCCATGGACCGACGGTTGGGCTGCGACCGGCGGATGGCGCGGCGGGCGGCCCTGCGCTGCCCGGGTTTGTCATCCCAGGCCTCCGGCCGCGCCGCCACCCAGCGCTGGCTGCGGATGGTGAACGGGATGATGCACAGGTAGCCGACGATGATCAGCAACACCAGGATGTACGGGAACAGCAGCAACGCCGCGGCGGCCGCGGCGATCAGGATCAACAGGATCGGTGCGGCATTGGGTGGCATCGAGACGGACTTGAGCGCCAGCGTCGGGACCCGGCTGATCAACAGCGCCGCGTTGGCGGCGAACCAGGCGCAGACGAACCACTGCGAGGTCCACCAGCCGTGGCCGAACTGCAGCATGGCCGCCAGCGGGCCGATGACGCCGACCGCCCCGCACGGCGCGGGCATCCCGGTGAAGTACTGCCGGGTGTAGGCCGGCCGGGTGTCGTCGTCGAGCAGTGCGTTGAACCGGGCCAACCGCAACACGATGCACACGGCGTAGAGCAATGCGAAGATCCAGCCGACCGGTGAGGTCGGCAGCAGTGTCACGTAGACCACCAGCGCCGGGGCCACCCCGAAATTCACCGCATCGGCCAGCGAGTCGATCTCGGCGCCCATCCGGGACTGTGCGTCCAGCGCGCGGGCGATCCCGCCGTCGATCCCGTCGAGCACCGCGGCGGCGCCGATCAGGGCCAGCGCGATATGCGGGCGGTCGTCGAGCGCGAACTTGATCGATGTCAGCCCGGCGCAGATCGCCAGCACCGTCGTCGCGCTGGGAAGGATGCGCATTGCCGACGGGCGCGGCTTCCCCCGATTCGTCATCAGGGCAGCTCGGCAAGCACGGTCTCGCCGGCGATGGTGCGCTGGCCGAGCGTGACCAGCACGTTGCTGCCGTCCGGGAGGTAGGTGTCCAACCGGGAACCGAACCGGATCAGGCCGTAGGTGTCGCCGATGCCGACCTTGTCGCCGGCCTTCACATCACAGACGATGCGGCGGGCGATCAATCCGGCGATCTGCACCGCGATCACCTCGGCACCCTCGGGGGTGCGGATGACGATGCTGTTGCGTTCGTTGTCGACGCTGGCGGCGGGCAGGTCGGCGGTACCGAACAGGCCCGGCAGGTGGACCGCGGCGATGATCTCGCCGCCGATCGGGGCGCGCTGCACGTGCGCGTCGAGAACTGACAGGAAGATGCTGATGCGCGGCCGCGGCGCGTCACCGAGGCCCAGCTCGGGCGGCGGTGCGACGTTCTCGATGAGGCACACCTGGCCGTCGGCGGGCGCGACCACGACACCGGGGCGCGTCGGCGGGACGCGGTTCGGGTGCCGGAAGAACGCGGCGTTGGCCGCGGCGGCCGCCAGCCCGGCGGTCCGCACCCAGCGGTGGCGTCGGCCCAGCGCGGCCACCGCCAGGCCGGAGCCGACGAACGGCCAGCCTGCCGGGTGCATCGGCGGGATCTGGGAACGGATCAGGTCAAGCAGATGCGAACTCTGCGACGAGCGAGGGCGTCGGGCCACGCGGTCATTCTATGTAGACGACTCCGCGTCGATGCACCGTCAGGCGGAATGTGCCGCGCGATCAGCGGATATTGCAGCCGCTCGACCGGGCTTCGCAGTGCACACCGTTGGCGCACCGCCCGCACGTACAGCTACAGGTGTGGACGACTTTCGGGGGATCGTTGCGGGGCATGGCCATGTCTCCTTTGACACCGCGGCGCCCTCCGACGACGGGATTGCCACCGGAGTACTCCGATACCTCAGGATGGCACTTTCCGGTTATCTAGGTGGTCAGATCCCAGACCCGCACGGTGGATCCGGCGTCGATTTCGGTGACGTCCTCGTCGATCTCCAGCAGGACGTTGGCCGATGCCAACCAGCGCAGGTGATGCGAGGCCGGGGGACCGTAACTGGTCACCGTGCCCGCCTCGGCGTCGAGCACCCCGCGACGGAACTGCCGTCTCCCGCGCGGTGAGGTCAGTGACTCCGTCAGCACCGCGTCGTGCTGTCGGCGGGCGGCCTGCGCCAGCCCCTGTGCGCGGCGCAGCACCGGCCGGATGAACACCTCGAAAGACACCAGCGCGCTGACCGGATTGCCGGGCAGCGTGATGATCGGGATGGTCCGGCCCGCATGCGGGATACGGCCCGCGCCCTGCGGCATACCGGGTTGCATGGCGACCTTGACGAATTCGACCTCACCGCCGAGTGCGTCCTTGACCACCTCGTAGGCGCCCGCGCTGACCCCGCCGGTCGTGATGACCAGGTCGGCGTCGTCGAGATGCGTGGTCAGCACGGCGCGGAACTCGCCGACGTCGTCCCCGGTCATCGCCGAGGCGATCACCTCGGCGCCGGCATCGCGGACCGCGGCGGCCAGCATCACCGCATTGGATTCGTAGATCTGCCCCGGCAACAGCGGCGCTCCCGGCGCGACGAGCTCGGTACCTGTCGACATCACCACGACCCGCAGCCGGGGCCGCACGGTCAATTGCCGGACACCCAGGGCGGCAGCCAAACCCAGCGCCGCGGGGGTGACGAGCTGCCCAGTGTGCAGGACCGTCGTCCCGGCGGTGACATCCTCACCGGCATGCCGCAGATGCTGGCCCGCGCGCGCGGCGGCGCTGATCGTCACCACCTTGGTGCCGCCGTCGGTCGACTCCACCGGGACGACGGCCGTCGCGCCGGCAGGCAGCGGTGCGCCGGTCATGATGCGGTGCGCGGTGCCGGGGGTCAGGGTCAGTGCGTCGGTGCGGCCCGCCGGTATGTCAGCAGCGACCGGCAGTCGCACCGGATTCTCGGCACTGGCGCCGTCCACATCGTCGGCGTGGACGGCGTAACCGTCCATCGCGGAGTTGTCGAAAACCGGGAGGGACAACGGCGCCACCACATCGGCGGCCAGCACCAAACCCTCGGCCGCGGCCAGCGGCAGCGTTTCGGCAGGGCGGGCGGTGACCAGGTCGGCGACGAAGGCCTGGTGTTCGGAGACGCTGCGCATCGCTAGACCGGGTAGCTCACACCGGTGAGTTCTTCGGAAACCGTCCACAACCTCTGCTGCAGCGCCTGATCGTGCGACTGCGCCGAGGACGTCACCACCTTGGGATGGCCGCGGGATTCGCCGAGCCCGTCCGGTCCGTAGTACTGACCGCCGACGACGCCGGGGTCGGTGGCGGCCCGCAAGGTGGGTAGCGCGCCCATGGCGGGTTTCTGCGTCGCCAGCCTGACCAGTGGACTGAGTATCTGCGGCAGATGGCGCATGAGCTCGGTGTCGGAGAGCCCGGGGTGTGCGGCGGCCGCGATGGTCGGTTCGGCCTTGGCGGCCAGCCTGCGCTGTAGTTCGTAGGTGAACAGCAGATTGGCCAGTTTGGACTGGCCGTAGGACACGACGCGGTCGTAACCGCGTTCGAATTGCAGATCGTCGAAGTGGATTGCGGCCCGGATCTTGTGCCCGACGCTGCTGACCGTCACGACGCGCGATCCGGGTACCGCCAGCAGGTTGTCCAGCAGCAACCCGGTCAGCGCGAAATGGCCCAGATGGTTGGTGCCGAACTGCAATTCGAAACCGTCTGCGGTGACCTGGCGCGGTGACGGATACATCACACCCGCGTTGTTTATCAGCAGATCGATTCGCGGATAGGCCGCCTTGAGCTCGGCCGCTGCGGTGCGCACCGAATCGAGCGAACCGAGATCCAGTTTGTGCACAACCACATCGGCGCGCGGTGCGATACCGGTGATGCGCGCGGCCGCCGCGTTGCCCTTATCGGTGTCGCGGACCGCCAACACCACCTGCGCGCCGCGGGTGGCCAGCACGCGGGCGGTCTCCAGACCGAGTCCGGTGTTGGCGCCGGTGACTATTGCGACGCGCCCGGTCTGGTCGGGCACCTCGGCTTCAGACCATTTCGCCATGGACTCAACCCTAGTCACGATCACCTCCCGAGTTGCGCGCCGATGCACTGCGTTTACTGTCGCAGCATGGCGACCGGTGGAGTGCTCTTCGACATCGACGGTGTGCTGGTGACGTCGTGGAAGCCGATCCCCGGCGCCAGCGAGACCTTGCGGACGTTGGCCGAGCATCAGATCGCCCGCTCCTACCTGACCAACACCACCACCCGCACCCGTACGCAGATCGCCGATCTGTTGACCGAGGCCGGCATGGATGTCAGCCCCGACGAGGTCATCACCGCCGCGGTGCTCACCGCCGATTTCGTCCGGGACCGCTATCCCGACGCGCAGTGCTTCCTGGTCAACAGTGGTGCCATCGCCGACGACATGCCCGGTATCGACCTCATCACGTCGGTCGAGACCCGCGGCGGGCCCATGCCCGACCGCCCCGACGTGGTGCTGCTCGGCGGTGCCGGACCCGAATACGACCACGTGACGTTGAGCTGGGTCTACGACTGGATGGCCCAGGGCGTGCCGGTGGTGGCGATGCATCGCAGCACCTCGTGGACCACCAGTGAGGGGCTGCGCATCGACACCGGGATGTACCTGCTGGGCATGGAGGAGGTCTCCGGGCGCAAGGCCACCGCGGTCGGCAAGCCCGCGCCGGAAGGATTCCTGGCCTCGGCGTTGCGCCTCGGGGTGGAGCCCGACGAGATGTACATGGTCGGCGACGATCTGAACAACGATGTGCTGGCCGGCCAGGTGGTCGGCATGACCGGGGTTCTGGTGCGCACCGGCAAGTTCCGTCAGGACACGTTGGACCGTTGGGCCGCAGACGAATTCGCGATGCAGCCGAACCACGTCATCGACTCGATCGCCGACCTGCCCGAGCTGCTGGGGCTTTAGCGGGTCTACCGGCCTCCAACGGTCACGGTATGTCGCCGATATCGGTGACCCGGTGGTCGAACTCGCCGGCCGTATCGTCGACCGCGAACGCCTCGCTGCCGAACTCCAGCGGCCGGTAGACGAACACCGTGTGCATGCCGACCTCGCTGGCGGCCCGGAGGTCGTAGGGGTGTGCGGCCACCATGGCCGCGCGTTCGGGCGCCACGCCGAGGTATCGCAGCGCCCGGGTGTACACGAGCGGTTCGGGTTTGAACGCGCCGAAGATCTCAGCGGTCAGGATTGCGTCCCAGTCGATTCCCAGCGCCTTGAACAGTCGCACCATGGTCGACATGTCGGTGTTCGACAGCGTGGCAGTCAGTGCGCCGCGCCGGATCCGGGCCACACCCGCGGCGACGTCGGGCCATGGCGTCAGGCGCTGCCATGCCCCGGCCAGCCGCGCCGCGTCGCCGGGCGCGACCGTCAGACCGAACTGTTCGCCCACCGAGGTGAGACCCTCGGCGTAGACCTGTGCGACCGCCGTCCAGTCCTGGGTCGTCTGCTGCAGCGCCGCGACCCGCCGGAAATACTCCGCGCGCCACGCGCGGGTGAACTCGGCGGCATCGACATCGGGGCGGCCCGACGTCTCGAGGTGATCGCTGACCGCGGCGTGCACCGGCTCGAAGAAATCCAGCAGGGTGCCCTGGACGTCGAACAGGTAGGCGTCGTAGCGCATACGCCGCTCTACAGTTCGCGGGCCAGTACCCGGACCGCTTCGATGCGGGCCTGCAACTGGTCGCGGGTGGCCGCGGCCACCGGCGGTCCGCCGCAGCGCCGGCGCAGCTCGTTGTGGATCCAGCCGTGCGGTTTGCCGGAGCGCTGATTGGTCGCCGATACCAACGCGTTGAGCTCGCGGCGCAGCTCACGTAGCTGGCCGTGCGTCGAGGCCACCTGCGGAAGTTCCCCGGACGCGGTCCGCTTCTGCAGCTGTTCGTCCTGGCGCCGGCTCAGCAGGTCACGCATCTGCCCGGGATCCAGCAGCCCGGGAATCCCGAGATAGTCGGCTTCCTCGTCGCTGCCTGCCGGTGTGGCGGTGCCGAACGACGAGCCGTCGAAGATGACCTGGTCGAGTTCGGCATCGGCGCCCAGCGACTCGAAACCGTTCTCCAGTTCGCTCTTTTCGTCCTTGCGTTGTTCGGCGAGTTCGGCCTCCAGCGGATCGTCCTCGTTGACCCGATGTGGCTTGCCGAGGACGTGGTTGCGCTTTTCCTCCAGCTCGCTGGCCAGCTGCAGCAATGTCGGCACCGACGGCAGGAAGATGCTGGCCGTCTCGCCGGGGCGTCGGGACCGGACGAACCGGCCGATGGCCTGGGCGAAGAACAGCGGGGTGGACGCGCTGGTGGCGTACACGCCGACGGCCAGCCGTGGCACGTCGACACCTTCGGACACCATGCGCACCGCGACGAGCCAGCGGCTGGTCGACTCCGAGTACTCACTGATGCGCGCCGATGCGCCCGGATCGTCGGAGAGCACCACGGTGGGTCTCTCGCCGGTCAGCTTGGTCAGCAGATCGGCGTAGGCGCGGGCCGCGGTCTGGTCGGTGGCGATGATCATGCCGCCGGCATCGGGCACGTGTTCACGCAGCTGGCGCAGCCGGGTGTCGGCGGCGGCGATCACCGCGGGCATCCATTCGCCGGCCGGGTCCAGCGCGGTCCGCCAGGCCCGGGCGGTCTGCTCGGCACTCAGTGGTTCACCCAAGCGGGCCGCGTGCTCCTCGCCTGCGCTGTCGCGCCAGCGGGCTTCCCCGGAGTAGGCCATGAACATGACCGGGCGCACCACACCGTCGGCCAGCGCGTCGGCATAACCGTAGACGTGGTCGGCCTGGGAGCGCTGGTATCCGTCGGCGTCGGCGGAATAGGTGACGAACGGGATCGGGCTGTCGTCGCTGCGGAACGGCGTCCCGGTCAGGGCCAGGCGTCGCGTGGCGTCGTCGAACGCCTCCCGGATGGCCTCGCCCCAACTCTTGGCGTCACCGCCGTGGTGGATCTCGTCGAAGATCACCAGCGTCTTGTAGTTCTCGGTGCGCACCCGGTGCCGGGTCGGGTGGCTGGCGACCTGCGCGTAGGTGATGGCCACGCCGTGGTACTCCGAGGAGTTCTGCGACGAGGAGTTGCTGAACTTGGGGTCCAGGGCGATACCGATCTTGGCGGCGGCGTTGGCCCACTGAAGCTTGAGGTGCTCGGTGGGCACCACGACGGTGATCTTGTCGATGGTGCCCTGCGTGAGCAGCTCGGCCGCGATCCGCAGCGCAAAGGTCGTCTTACCGGATCCGGGCGTTGCGACAGCCAGGAAATCTCGCGGCTGGGCAGCCAGATACTTCACCAACGCCCGCCGCTGCCAGCCCCGCAAAGCCTGGGTGCTGGGCGCTTGTCCAGCCCGCACCCGAACTCCTTCCTGGAACGGAATGCAGCTTAGGCCAAGCGGTTCCACCGACGCATTCCAGGCACGGCGTGTCAGAGCTGTTTCGAGGCGTGTCTACTCGACGAAGAAATTGTCGTTCTTGACGAACCACTCGCGGCGTTGCTCGTCGGAAAGTTCGCCGAGCTGCGCCAACCCCTCGAAGTAGTGCTCCCGCGGCGCGCCGGGGGCGAACAGCATCAACAGCGAGGCCGGCTCGTCGGACACATTGCGGAAACCGTGCACTCCGCCGGGCGGGACGTAGATGAAGTCGTTGACCGTCCCGTCGGCCCATCCGGTGCCGTCGTGGAGCTGCACCGTTCCGGACAGCACGTAGAAGGCCTCCGACATGGCCCGGTGGAAATGCGGGCCGGGCCCACCACCCCGCGGCGCGATCTGCACACGGTAGAGGCCGTAGTCGCCGCCGGTTGCGTCCTGGCTGGCCAGGTAGTGGTACTGCACCAGCCCGAACGAGTCGTAGTCCGGTGGCTCGTCGCCGCGGCGTAGCCAGGCGCTTACCTGCGGCTCGTCGTCGGTGTAGCGCGGTGGGGGATAGGGCGGCACGACCAGAGACACCCGTGCGAGTCTGCCGGATGTCAGCCGACCGGGAAGGTCACTTTCGTCAGCTCCTCGGAGACCGCCCACAGCCGCCGTTGCAGGTCGATGTCATAGGACAGCTCGTTGGAGGCGACGACGACGGGGTTGCCGCGCTGTTGGCCGACACCGTCCGGTCCGTAGTACTGGCCGCCGAGGACACCCGGATCGGTGGCCGCCCGCAGCGACGGCAGGGCGCCGCCGGCCGGGCTCTGGGCGAACAGCGGGCTGACGACCTGGAAGCCCCGTTGCAGTGCGCCGGGCAGGTTGCGTGCCAGTTCGGTGGTCGAGGTGCCCGGATGCGCCGCCACGGCGACGGTCTTGCCGCGCGGGGCCAGCCGGCGCTGCAGCTCGTAGGTGAACAGCAGGTTGGCCAGCTTGGACTGGGTGTAAGCGCCCATCCTGCTGTAGGAGCGCTCCCACTGCAGGTCGTCGAAGTGGATGGCGCCGCCCATCTTGTGGCCGTTGCTGCTCACCGTGACGACGCGGGCGCCTTCCACATCGAGCATGTTCTCCAGCAGCTGACCGGTCAGTGCGAAATGACCGAGGTGGTTGGTGCCGAACTGCAGCTCGAAACCGTCTTTGGTGGTGCCCTTGGGCGTCGTCATGACACCGGCGTTGTTGATCAGCAGATCGATCGTGGAGAACCGGGACTTGAGCGCGTCGGCGGCGGCGCTGATGGAATCCAGCGAGGTCAGATCCAGTTCCTGGACGTCGACGGTTCCGGGTAGCGCGGCGGCGGCCTGCCTGCCCTTGTCGGTGTTGCGGACCGCGATGACCACCTGCGCGCCCTTGGCGGCCAGGGCTCTGGCGGTCTCGAAACCGATCCCGGTGTTGGCGCCGGTGATGACGGCGGTGCGGCCGGTCTGATCGGGGATGTCGGCTGTGGTCCAGTGATTCATGTCGGATGCTCCCGGGGCGGTAGGTATCGTGGTCAAACGGGGCGTGGGCCCCGTTTCTTCGACTATACGGAACGCTGGCCCCGTTTCGGAGGAGGTGCGCTGTGGGCGAAATCGAACGACCGCTACGGGCCGACGCCGTCCGCAACCGGGCACGCGTGCTGGAGGTGGCCTACGAGACCTTCGCCGCCGAGGGGCTCGCCGTGCCGATCGACGAGATCGCCCGGCGAGCCGGTGTCGGGGCGGGCACGGTCTACCGGCACTTCCCGACCAAGGAAGCGCTGTTCGGTGCCGTTTTCGACGACCGCGTGCGCCGTATCGTCGAGCACGCCCACGGCCTGCTGGATTCCGCCGGGCCGGCCGAGGCGCTGTTCGACTTCCTGCGGGACATGGTCCGCAGCGGATCTGCCGACCAGGGTCTGGTCGACGCGCTCGCCGGCTACGGCATCGACATGGAGACGGCTGCACCCGGCGCCGAGGCGGCGTTCCTGGCAGTGCTCGGCGAACTGCTGACCGCGGCCCAACGGGCCGGTTCGGCACGCACCGACGTCGGTGTCCCCGAGGTCAAGGCCCTGCTCCTGGTGTGTAAGACCGCGCAGGTATACGGCGAAGACGTGTCGGATCGCGTGGCGACCGTCATCGCGGACGGTCTGCGCACGTCCTGACCGTTCTCGCCGTCCTTGCACTCGAGGTGTCCGAGTGCTAAGAATGCACTTGGCACTCGCGACCCGTGAGTGCCAGGCCGGGACGGTGAGGCCAGCCCAGCACAGGCAACGGCCGTCCGTCGCGGGCACTGCGCCCGGCCCAAGAACGTGTCACCCCCTAATCGGAGGAATCACTTCGCAATGGCCAAGACAATTGCGTACGACGAAGAGGCCCGTCGCGGCCTCGAGCGGGGTCTGAATGCCCTCGCCGACGCCGTAAAGGTGACGTTGGGCCCCAAGGGTCGCAACGTAGTACTGGAGAAGAAGTGGGGCGCCCCCACGATCACCAACGATGGTGTTTCCATCGCCAAGGAGATCGAGCTGGAGGACCCGTACGAGAAGATCGGCGCCGAGCTGGTCAAAGAGGTCGCCAAGAAGACTGACGATGTTGCAGGCGACGGCACCACCACCGCCACCGTGCTCGCACAGGCACTGGTTCGCGAAGGCCTGCGCAACGTCGCGGCCGGCGCCAACCCGCTGGGCCTGAAGCGCGGCATCGAGAAGGCCGTCGAGAAGGTCACCCAGACCCTGCTGGCCTCGGCCAAAGAGGTCGAGACCAAAGAGCAGATCGCTGCCACCGCCGGCATCTCCGCCGGTGACCAGACCATCGGTGACCTGATCGCCGAGGCCATGGACAAGGTCGGCAACGAGGGTGTCATCACCGTCGAGGAGTCCAACACCTTCGGCCTGCAGCTGGAGCTCACCGAAGGTATGCGCTTCGACAAGGGCTACATCTCGGGTTACTTCGTGACCGACGCCGAGCGTCAGGAAGCCGTCCTGGAGGATCCCTACATCCTGCTGGTCAGCTCCAAGGTCTCGACCGTCAAGGACCTGCTGCCGCTGCTGGAGAAGGTCATCCAGTCCGGCAAGCCGCTGCTGATCATCGCCGAGGACGTCGAGGGCGAAGCCCTGTCGACCCTGGTGGTCAACAAGATCCGTGGCACCTTCAAGTCCGTCGCCGTCAAGGCCCCGGGCTTTGGTGACCGCCGCAAGGCCATGCTGCAGGACATCGCCATCCTCACCGGTGGTCAGGTCATCAGCGAAGAGGTCGGCCTGTCCCTGGAGACCGCCGATATCGCCCTGCTGGGTCAGGCGCGCAAGATCGTCGTGACCAAGGACGAGACCACCGTCATCGAAGGTGCCGGCGATGCCGACGCGATCCAGGGCCGCGTTGCCCAGATCCGCGCCGAGATCGAGAACAGCGACTCCGACTACGACCGCGAGAAGCTGCAGGAGCGCCTGGCCAAGCTGGCCGGCGGTGTCGCGGTCATCAAGGCCGGAGCGGCCACCGAGGTGGAGCTCAAGGAGCGCAAGCACCGCATCGAAGACGCCGTGCGTAACGCCAAGGCTGCCGTCGAAGAGGGCATCGTCGCCGGTGGCGGCGTGGCTCTGCTGCAGTCGGCTCCGTCGCTCGACGAGCTCAAGCTCGAAGGTGACGAGGCCACCGGCGCCAACATCGTGCGCGTCGCGCTGTCGGCTCCGCTGAAGCAGATCGCCTTCAACGCCGGCCTCGAGCCCGGCGTGGTGGCGGAGAAGGTCACCAACCTTCCGTCGGGCCATGGCCTGAACGCTGCTTCCGGCGAGTACGAGGACCTGCTCAAGGCCGGCGTCGCCGACCCGGTCAAGGTCACCCGCTCGGCGCTGCAGAACGCGGCGTCCATCGCGGCGCTGTTCCTCACCACCGAGGCCGTCGTCGCCGACAAGCCGGAGAAGGCCGCCGCACCTGCGGGCGACCCGACCGGTGGCATGGGCGGTATGGACTTCTAAGTCCTGCTTTCGAAAAGCCCCGGTGCGCTTGGCGCACCGGGGCTTTTTCGTGCGCGCCGTACCGAGTGTGCGGTTTCGTCCGCGACGCGCCGCAGGCAGCAGCTCATTCCGCACACTCGGCAGCCCGACTGTGGATGGCGGGACACGTCGCGGCGGCATAGCTGTCAGCGTGCGCGCATGGACAACCTGGCTTGGCCGTTCCGGGCGTCCGAGGCGCTGGACGCCGGGGCGTTGACGACGCGCGAATTACGCCGGTTTCACACGGCCGTCTATCCCGGCGTCTGGGTGCCCCGCGGTGTGGACCTGACCGCTGCCGATCGTGCTCTCGGGTTGGTCGACGGCGGGGCGGAATCGCCGCAGGAGACCCGGCTCCGGCTGATAGTGGTCACCGACGGCGTACCGCGGCCGCAGACGCAGATCGAGTTCCACGACGACTACGGCAAGGTGATGATCCGCGTCGACATGGGTTGGCCCGATTGGAAAGTCGCAGTCGAGTACGACGGTGCACAGCACTGGACGGACGGCAGGCAGCGGGCCTGGGACATCGAACGCATCGCGATGCTGGAGGCGTTGGGCTGGACCGTCATCCGGGTCAGCGC
Source organism: Mycobacterium sp. (assembly GCA_016197405.1). Classification (GTDB taxonomy): domain Bacteria; phylum Actinomycetota; class Actinomycetes; order Mycobacteriales; family Mycobacteriaceae; genus Mycobacterium. Next base: position 17,301 of record JACPVR010000013.1, on the reverse strand, counting down.
CGACATGTTGCGCCGGCCCGATGTCATCGTGGCGCGGGTGCGCGAAAAACTACGTGCAGCCGGCTGCCCGCAGGCGTGACTGTGCGGATTCGTACGCCGGCGACGGCGCGTCCCGGACGAAACTGCACACTCGGGCTCAGATCTGCTCCAGCGGTGTCGGTTTGAGCAGCAGTGTCGCAACGACGCTGATGACCGAGGTGGCGACCAGGTATCCGCACGCGATCCAGGGCGTGCCACCGGCCGCGCCTATCAACGCCGTCAGGATCAGCGGTGTCAGGCCCGAGGCGTAGACCCCGGACAGCTGATACACCGTCGACAACCCGGTGTATCGGATCCGTGCCGGGAACAGTGACGCATACAACGAGCCCTGCGCGCCGTAGAACCAGGCGTGGATGATGCCGAACACCACCAGCATCGCCAGCGCGTAGAACGTCAGGTTCCTGGTGTCGAACAGCGCGAAGACCGGAAACACCGCCAGGCCGTAGGCGGCGATACCGGTGGCGTACACCCGTTTTGCGCCGAACCGATCCGTCAGCAGACCAGATACCGGGAGCAGTGCCGCCATCAGCAGGGCCGCCACCGTGACCGCGATCAGCACCGGTACCTTCTCCAGCTTGAGCGTGCTCGTCGCATAGGAGATCGCGAAAACGCCCCAGGTGTTGAAGGCCGCGCCCTCACCCCATCGCGACAGCATGCCGAGCACCGTCGAACGTAGTACCGGCGGTTTGAAAACCTCGCGCAGCGGGACCGTCGAGCGTTCGCCGGAATCCCGGACCTTCTCGAAAGCCGGTGTCTCCGTTGCACGTAAACGCACGATGATGCCGAAGACCACCAGCACGATGCTCAGCAGGAAGGCGATCCGCCAGCCGTAGGCGAGAAAGGCCTCATCGGACAGCGCGTACTGAAGCAGTGCGAAAACCCCGGTGCCCAACGCCAGACCCAGTGCCAGGCCGACCTGCGGGACACTGCCGAACAGTCCGCGCCGTCGCGGTGGGCTGTGTTCGACGGCCAGCAGAATCGCGCCGGCCCACTCACCGCCCAGTGCGAAACCCTGCACGATTCGCAGCAGCAACAACAGGATCGGCGCGAGGATGCCGATCTGCGCGGCGGTGGGCAGCACGCCCATGAGTGCGGTCGCGGCGCCCATCAGGAACATCGTCAGCGCCAGCGTTTTCTTGCGGCCGATGCGATCGCCGACATGGCCGAACACGAAACCGCCGATCGGGCGCACCACGAAGCCCACCGCGAACGTCGCGAAGGACAGCAGCGTGCCGACGAACGTCGACTGATCGGGGAAGAACGCATGATTGAAGACCAGGCTGGCGGCCGTGGCGTAGAGGAAGAAGTCGTACCACTCGATGGTGGTGCCGACCAGGCTGGCCCACAGCGCGGTGCGGGCCTGCGGCGTGATGCCGGATTGCCCGACATCTGGGACGGGGGCGTTGGTGACAGTCATTTGCGTCCATCAGCCCACGTTTGCTGCGGTGTCCACCAGGTTTGTGCGCGCGCTGATTCGAATGGCGCCGGGGAATAGCACGCGCAGCGCCGGTACTTATGCCACGTATGCCGCTTCCCTCACCGTCACCCGCCAGCACCGCCGTCATCACCGGGGCCTCGGCCGGTATCGGGGCCGATATCGCCCGCGAACTCGCCGCCCGTGGATACGGGGTCACCTTGGTCGCCCGCCGGGAGGACAAGCTACGCGAGCTGGCCGCCGAACTGTCCGGATCGGTACGCGTCGAGGTCATCGCCTGCGACGTCTCCGATCCCGACGCCCGCGCCGGTCTCTTCGACGAGGTGCAGCGGCGTGGGCTGCAGGTAGACATCCTGGTCAACAACGCCGGTATCGGCACCATGGGCGCCGTCAAGGACGCATCTGTCGCGGGCGAGATCGCCCAGCTGCGGGTCAACGTGGAGGCGCTCGTCGACCTGACGACGCGGGCCGTGCAGCTGATGGTCCCGCGCGGCCGCGGCGCCATTCTCAACGTGGGCTCGACCGCGGGTTTCCTGCCGTTCCCCGGCCAGGCCGGCTACGCGGGTACGAAGGCGTTCGTCCGCTCCTACACCGATGCCGTGCGCGCCGAGCTGACCGGAACCGGCGTCACGGTGGCGACCCTGAATCCCGGGCCGGTGCGCACCGAATTCATCCAGGCCGCCGGTATGGACGAAGGCGAATTCGCCAGTGCCTTCCCGAAGTTCATGTGGGTGCCCGCCCGAGTGGTCGCCAAGGCGGGTATCGACGCCCTTGCCGGCGACCGCGGCAGCGTCATCCCGGGACTGGCCAACCAGGTGTCCACCCGGATCTTCCAGCTGATCCCCAACCGGTTGCTGCTGCCGCTGCTGGCCAAACAGCATCCCGCCCTGCGGGCCGCGGCCTCAACCAGCTGACGGGGCCGGCTGGCGTCCGCGGATCAGCTTGCCGGGCCGCGCATCGGTAGGCATACCGCGTTCGGCGATCACCTCGCCGGAGACGATGGTGGCGACGTACCCCTCGGCACTCTGGTCGAGGCGGCGCCCGCCCGCAGGCAGGTCGTGCGCGATGGTCGGCTTGTGCAGTCGCAGTGCGGCGTGGTCGATGACATTGAGATCGGCCTTGTAGCCCACCGCAATTCGGCCACGGTCGGCCAGCCCGGCCACCCGGGCCGGCACCGAGGTCAACTCGCGGACCGCCTCCTGCACCGTGAGCCGACCGCTGCTTCGGTCGCGCACCCAGTGCGTCAGCAGATAGGTGGGGAAGCTGGCATCGCAGATCATCCCGTAGTGCGCGCCACCGTCACCCAGGCCGAGCACCACGTCGTCGCGACGGATCAGTTCGGCCACGGTGTCCAGGGAGCTGTCCCGGAAGTTGGCCAGCGTCACCAGCAGCATGGCGTGCCCGTCATCGTCGAGTACGCGGTCGTAGGCCTCCTCGAGCGGGCTGACGCCGCGGGCCCTGGCACGGGCACGGATGCTGTCGGCCGGGTCGGGCTCGTAGTTCGGCGGATCGCCCAGCGGGAAGATCCAGTCCCAGGCTTGCACCATGAACATCAGCGGATGCCCGGCCGCCGACGGAGAGTCACTCAGAATGCGTTGCCGCACTTCGGGTTTACGCATCTCTGCGACGCGCTCGGGCAACGGCAGGTGGGCGATCTCCTGGTAGCTGGGGTACAGCACGAAAGGGTTGCCGGACAGTTCGAGCCCGATGACCAGCCCGATCGGACGCGGGAAGATCTGCGCGGTGATCTCCCCGCCGTCGGCGTTGGCCTTCTCCACCATGGTCAGCGCGTCCAGGAAGTACGGTTCGCCGGCATTGCCGATGGCAAGGGTGAATGTCACCGGCAGGCCGACGTCGGCGGCGACATCGAATACCGTCTGCAGCGCGGGCTGGTAATCCCCGGCCACCAGGTCCGGGACGAATTGGATCAGGCCGCCACCGGCATCGTCGACGCCGCGCGCGATGGCTTCGATTTCGGCATAGGCCGCGTCGTAACTCGGTATGGGTAAACCACTTTCGGTCTTGTGGATGGTCAACCGCGACGATGCGAACCCCAACGCGCCGACCTCGACGGCCTCGGCCGCCAGCTTGCGCATCTGGGCCAGATCCTCCGGGCCTGCCGGTTCCCGATCGACCCCACGCCGGCCCATGACGTAGACGCGCAGCGGGGAGTGCGGCAGCAGTGCCGCCACGTCGATATCGCGCCGGCCGGCGTCGAGTGCATCCAGGAACTCCGGGAAGGTCTCCCAGGTCCACGGCAGGCCGTCGACCATCACCACGCCCGGGATGTCTTCGACGCCGGCCATCACGTCGACGAGGACGTCGTGGTCGGATTGGCGGCATGGTGCGAAGCCGACACCGCAGTTACCCATGACGGCTGTGGTGACGCCGTGGGCCGAGGACGGGATGAGTCGGTCGCTCCAGATGGCCTGCCCGTCGTAATGGGTGTGCAGGTCGACGAAACCCGGGGTGACCAGTAATCCGGTCGCGTCGATCTCCCGCTCCGCGGTGTCTTCGATGGTGCCGACCGCGGTGATCACCCCGTCACGCACGGCGATGTCGGCGACGAACGGCGCTCCGCCCAGGCCGTCCACGACCGTTCCGCCGCGGATGATCAAGTCAGATGTCATACCGCGAATCTACGATGTGCGTGTGATAGATCACTTCGGAATCAACTGTGCAGACCTTGGCAAGTCGAAGGAGTTCTACGACAGCACCCTCGGTGTCCTGGGGTACACCCGCCAGATGGACTTCGCCGAGGCCGTCGGGTACGGCACCGATGGTCACCCATCCTTCTGGATCGCCGACCAGTCCGCCGGTGAGGCCACCGGTCCCAATCGGGAGGTGCATATCGCGTTCGGTGCGGCGAGTCCCGAACAGGTGCAGGCGTTCTTCCATGAGGCCCTGGCGCACGGCGCGGAGCCGCTGCACGAGCCGCGACTGTGGCCGGAGTATCACCCCAAGTACTACGGGGCGTTCGTCCGCGACCCGGACGGCAACAATGTCGAGGCGGTCTTCCATGGCGGCGGCCCGGCCGGTTAGCGGCACAACGTCACCGTGGCCGGTCCGGCAAACCGGGGTAGCGTCGGTGCATGGCTGACTCCGACGCTTCCGCTACCCGCGAGCTGCTGCGTGATGCATTCACCCGGCTGATCGAGCACGCCGACGCACTGACCGACGGTTTGACCGACGAGGTCGCGCTTTATCGGCCGACCTCGGACGCAAACACCATCGCCTGGCTGCTCTGGCACAGCGCGCGGGTTCAGGACGCGCAGGTCGCCGATATCGCCGGGATTCCCGAGGTGTGGACCGCCGACGGCTGGGTGGACCGTTTCGGTCTCGACCTGCCGCGCGGCGACACCGGTTATGGCCATACGGCGGCCGATGTCGCCAAGGTTCGCGCGCCGGCGGCGCTGCTGTCGGACTACTACCACGCGGTGCACGCCATGACGCTGGATTACCTCACGACGCTCACGGTCGAGGAGCTGGCCCGGGTGGTGGACACGCGGTGGGATCCGCCGGTCACCGCCAGCGCACGACTGGTCAGCATCATCGATGATTGCGCGCAACATCTGGGGCAGGGGGCTTACGTCCGCGGAATCGCCGGGTGATCACGGGTTCCAGGCTGACGGCCGCCGCGGCCGTCCGGTGGTGGCCGCCCATTGCGCTGACGGCGATGGTGGTGTTGGGCATCGCGGTGGGCAAGGCGTCGACGCCCCTGGACGACTGGTTTCTCTACGAGGCGCACATCCGCTGGCTGCGGCCGTTCCTGTTGTTCTTCGTCGAGCCGCGGGTGCTGATGCTGCTCTACGCGCTGGGCGTCGTGATCGCTCTGTGGCAACGTCGCTGGCTGATGGCCACCCTGGCCGCCGTCGCTCCCGTCGTCGCGCTCATCACCGCACGGTTGTGCAAGATGCTGTTCGGGCGGGAGATCGACCACATCCTGGCCTATCCCAGTGGTCACGTCACGGTCATGACCACGGTGCTGGGGATGCTGGTGCTGGTGGCGCACCGCCGGGTCTGGGCGATCGTTGCCGCGACGTTTGCGGGACTGGCCGGCATGCTCGGCGCGTCGACCACCTTCCACTACTTCACCGATGCCGTCGGAGCGGTGCTGTTGGGCACCGCCGTCGTATGCGTCGTCATCGTGATCCTGGATCGGCGCCGGGCCCGGCTGGACGCTACTTGACAGGTGTCAACCCCGGTGCGGTGTAGATCACACCCACTGGTTACGATGGCCAGATGACTGCCACTCACGACGTGCCCACCCTGTCCGGGACGAGCGCGATCCGTAACCCCGCCACCGGTGCCGTCGCTGGTGAGGTGGCCTGGACCGACCCCGCCGACGTGCCCGCCATCGCCGCAGGCCTGCGCGAGGCGCAACGCGAATGGGAACGTCGCGGCCCGCAGGGTCGCGCCAAGGCGCTGTCGCGTTTCGCGGTGTGGCTCGGCGAGCACCGTGACGAGATCGAACGACTGCTGATCGCCGAGACCGGCAAATCCTCCGTCGATGCGATGCAGGAAGTGCCGATGCTGATCATGATCGCGTCGTACTACGTCAAGACCATGGAAAAGGCCTTGGCACCGGAGAGCCGGCCCGCACCGCTGGCCTTCCTGTCGATCAAGAAGATCTCCGTGCATTACCGGCCGCGGCCCGTGGTGGGCATCATCGCGCCGTGGAACTTTCCCGTCGCCAACGCCATGATGGATGCCCTCGGCGCGCTGGCCGCGGGTTGCGCGGTGCTGCTCAAACCGTCCGAGCGCACCCCGCTGACCGCTGAGCTGCTGGTGCGTGGCTGGCGGGAGTCCGGCGCACCGCCGGTGTTCGCGCTGGCCCAGGGGGCACGCGAGGTTTCCGAGGCCGTCATCGACGTCTCGGACTACATCCAGTTCACCGGCTCGTCGGCGACCGGCGTCAAGGTCATGGAACGGGCCGCGCGCCGGCTCACCCCGGTCAGCCTCGAACTCGGCGGCAAAGACCCGATGATCGTCTGCGAGGACGCCGACGTCGAGCTGGCCGCCAACGCCGCGGTGTGGGGTGGGCTGTTCAACGCGGGCCAGATGTGTGTGTCGGTGGAACGGGTCTACGTGTTGTCCCAGGTCTACGACCAGTTCGTCGCCGCGGTGGTCAAGGCCGTCAAAGCGCTGCAGGTCGGTGCGGGCGAAGGCAACCACGTCGGCGCGCTGATCGACGAGAGTCAGCTCGCGGTGACCGAACGGCATGTCGGCGACGCCCTGGCCAAGGGCGCCAAGGCGCTCACCGGCGGCGAGCGCACCGGCGGCGCGGGCAGCTTCTATCCGCCGACCGTACTGGTCGACGTCGATCATTCGATGGCCGCGATGACCGAAGAGACCTTCGGCCCCACCCTGCCGATCATGAAGGTCGACACCGTCGCCGAGGCCATCCGGCTGGCCAACGACAGCCCGTACGGGCTGAGCGCCTCGGTGTTCTCCCGTGACGTCGAACGCGCCAGGGATATCGCCGTGCAGCTCGACTGCGGCGCTGTCAACATCAACGATGTGGTCTCCAACCTGATGTGCACCACGGCGCCGATGGGCGGCTGGAAGGCCTCCGGAATCGGCGCCCGGTTCGGCGCCGCCGACGGCATGCGCAAGTTCTGCAGGCAGGAGACGGTCGTGGCGCCCCGGACCAATGTCGGCGCCGGGGGCAACTACTACAACAACTCGGCCAAAACGCTGGCGCGGATGAACAAGATGATGACCAAGATGGCGTTGTCCCGGCCGCGCAAGAACGCCAAGTAACCACCTGCTGTTCACCTTGGCGTCACCGCCGCGTACGTCGATGCCGATATTTTTTGCCGGTGTTGCACACCGATGGCAATCAGTACAGCGTCCGCGACGATGACGACGACGATCCCGTTCTGCTGCTCGAGCCCGGCGGCGAACCGGTCGACACCTGGCGGGAGAACTACCCGTACGACGAGCGGATGACCCGCAGCGAGTACGAGGAGCAGAAGCGACTTCTGCAGATCGAGCTGCTCAAGCTGCAGAAGTGGAGCCAGACGCACGGCCACCGGCACGTCATCGTGTTCGAGGGCCGCGACGCCGCGGGCAAGGGCGGCACCATCAAGCGCTTCATGGAGCACCTCAACCCGCGCGGTGCCCGGGTGGTGGCCCTGGAAAAGCCGACCGAGAAGGAACGCACCCAGTGGTATTTCCAGCGCTACGTGCAGCACATGCCTGCCGCCGGTGAGATCGTGCTGTTCGACCGGTCCTGGTACAACCGCGCCGGAGTCGAACGCGTGATGGATTTCTGCACGCCGAAGCAGCATGCCGAATTCGTCCGCCAGGCACCGCTTTTCGAGCAGATGCTGGTCAACGACGGCATCAAGCTCACCAAACTCTGGTTCTCGGTGACGCAATCAGAGCAGCGCACCCGGTTCACCATCCGGCAGGTCGATCCGGTCCGGCAGTGGAAACTCTCACCGACCGACCTCGCGTCTCTGGACAAATGGGACGACTACACCGCCGCCAAAGAGGACATGTTCGCCTGGACGGACACCGAGATCGCGCCATGGACCGTGGTCAAGAGCAATGACAAGAAGCGCGCCCGGATCAATGCGATGCGCCATGTGCTCGGTAAGTTCGACTATGACAACAAGGATCACGAGGTGGTCGGACAGGCCGATCCGCTGATCGTGGGGCGCGCGCTGGCCGACTGAGCACGGCGCGCCCGAAAGGGAAGGCGTACTCGTGCGGTTCGTGATGACGGCTCTGCTGTGGCTCGTCACCACCGTTCTGTTGGCGGCGACGTTGCCCGCGGTGTGGGCGCAACGGCACCTCGTCGACTCCGACGGCTACGCACATTTCGCACAGGGTGCCGCTGCCGATCCGAAGCTGCAGGACGCCATGGCCGCCGAGCTCGCGACGCAGTTGTCGGACCTGGCCAGCAACAGCGGCTACGACACCGATACCGACCTGCTGCGGGCTGTGACCGGCAGCTATACCGGCAGTTCGGCGTTCCCCGAGCAGTTCGCGCAGGCCAACCGGTTCGCGCACCGCTGGCTTTTCACCAACACAGTGCGCTCGGACCTGGATTCGCAGGGACGCTGGGTCGTGGACCTGGGGCCGATGCTCAACGACAGCTCCATTCAGCAGACTTTGCAGAGCTTCGGCGTCACCGCGCCGTCGAGCCTGCCGGTGCCGCTGACCGAGAATGCGGCGGCGGGACTGCGACCGGGGCAGTTGCAGCAGGTCGCGCGCTGGGGACCGTGGGCAAGCGTGGGTCTGACCATCCTGACCGGGATTTTCGCCGTGCTGACACTGGCCGTCGCTCGTCGTCGTGGCAAAGCGCTGGTGGCGTTGGGGGCGTCGGCGATCCTGGTCGGCGGCGCGGGGTGGGCCGGGCTGGAGATCGGTCGCAGGCGCCTCGACGGTCTGCTCGGCAACACCCCGGACGATATCCGTCAGATCGCCGAATCGATGGTGTCGCATGCCGTCGCCGGCATGCACGACTGGCTCAACCTGAGCCTGCTCGGCGGTGCGGGTCTGGTGGCCGTCGGGCTGGTCGCGACGCTGCTGGGCGGTCTGTGGAATCGCACGTCGACGCGTGACGCGCCGACCTCGGCGCCCGCGGTCTGACGCGCCAGGGGGCGCCGAGGTGAATTGTCTGGTGGGTAGCAAACACTAAACTGGTGCGGGAGCTGAGGGGGGTGCCCGCGCGATGTCGGTGAAGCCGACCTTCAAATGGTTCAGCGCCGAGCAGCTCATCGCGGCTGCCGGTGGTGATCCCTGGGAGATCGCCGAGCAGCTGCACGCCGGGGATCCGGGAGCAATCGACGGGCTGGCGGCCGCCTTCCATGACGCCGGTGTTCGAGTCAAGGACGCCGATGACGAGTTCGCCAAGGCTCGCCAGCAGTTCCTGGATTCCTACGATCGCAACAACGGCGCCCAGCATCCGATCAACGACGCCGCCGAGGTGCAGCGGGTGCGCGCCCAGCTGGCGGCACACCCTGAGGAGCTCACCCGCATCGCCGCCGATCTGGAACAGACCGCCGCGGCGCTGGCGACCGCACAACGCGACAGCGCCGCTGAGATCAGCGAGCTCAACGCCGCGCTGCACGACATCGACGCCGAGATCGATTCGCACGGTATCGAAATTCCGATGTTCCTCACCGAACTGGTCGGCGAGGCGGAGGATCAAACCGCCGCGTCGTTGGGGCATCTGCAGAACGTGCAGGGCGCCTATGTCGACCAGTTGCGCAGTGCCGAGGCGGCGATGGTGGCATCGGGCTACGCCCCGACGGCCCTGGCCGACGCCGACGCCGTCGCGAACAATTCGCCGACCGAGGCCGCCGACGAGTACAAGAAGTCAGGGCAGCTGGACCGGGATCGCGCCACTGTGGAGAAGGCCGCCGCACTGCACCCCAACGGCCAACTGGGTTGGAATATCGACGAAGTGCAGGCACAGCGCCGTCTCGATGATTACGCCGCCATCACCGATCCGACGAACAAGGACACCAGTCCCATCTGGTTCGCCAGCGATCAGGAGAAGGCCGAGTCGCAGTTCCTCGCCGGGGAGCGCCTCGACGATTTCAACGTCGCCAATTCGGTCGGACCGGTAGCCCGTGACCCGATTCTCGGCGGTGATATGCGCGACCGTGCCAAGGCTCGGCTGACGATGCAGAGGCAGCTTGAGGACGGTCAGCTCGGGTGGGATCCCACGCCCATGCAGGCCGACGAGGCGACGAAGCTCTTGGACCAGCTAGAGGTGCAGGACCGGACTGCCGCGCTGGCGAGGTTGCAGGAACAGCTGCAGGGCTGCGGGGTTTCCGAACAGGCCGCGGCCCAGGTAGCCGAAGGAATCGCCCATGGTGTCGTCCCACAGGAGTATCTCGATGCGGCTGCGGCGGCGAGCAAAGCGCTGGATGGTGGCGAAGACGGAGTGAAAGCGTTCGCCGAGGCTCTGCCGACTGGGTCGCACTGGGGACCCGGCGTGGCGTTCTCTGAAGCGGACGTCGAATCCTTCGTAAAGCTAGGAAAGCACTTCGGGTACGCGGGTAGTGCCCTCGAACTCGGCTCTGGGTTGTACGAATGGCTAGCGGAAGATAAATCACCTGTCGAAATTGTGACCAAATCAGTTGGCGGGCTGGCCGGCGCGTGGGCAGTGGGTGAACCAGCCGCGATGGCCGGTGGATTCGTTGCCGGCCCCCCAGGAGCATTTATCGCTGGCCTAGGGGGTGCCACCGTTGGCGCCTTCGGCGGGGAGGCGGTGGCGGAACGGGTGTACCAATACTTCAAAGGGGGGAGCGGATGACCGAGCCATCGACCGCCATTGCTCTGGGAGCACCGGCGCTGCATCAACCGCACACGTTGATCTTCTTCGTCGGTGCGCTTCTCTGCCTGTTCGTGACTCAGATTCCGGGGTGGAGCAAGTGGTCTATAGACCGACAACGTCAGGTGTACTGGGGGGCTACGGCAGGTGCGGCGGCCTGCGCGTTCCTTGCCGGACTGCCGGACTGGCAATCAGGCGTGCTCTTCGGGTTGTTCGTCTTGTTCCTGATGGCCATGACGGCGTACCTGCTCGGGAATTACATCAAGATCGGCGGACGGATATACGCATTCCACTTACAGGACGCCAAGCCCGACCCGACGCCGGTCGGGTCAGGTGCCGACGACCCAACGGCCTCCATCGACGACGGGCCGGATCCCTACGGAGGCACCGTGTCGGCGCCCAAGCTCTGGTGGCTCATGGTCGTCGGCATGGGGATTTGTTCGTTCAACATCGGCCTGCATCTAACCGGAACTGAGACGGAAAGGCCCTGGCTCTGGCCATTTTTCGTCGTCGCAATAGTTGCAATCGGAGCGGGCATCGGTGTCGGGGATGGTGCCGCCGGCGCTGGCGTGGCGCGCCGTCAGTATGTGCAGTTTGTGGTCATCGCGATCACCACTGCGGGCGCTTTCGTCGTGTTCTACCTCGTCGGATACGTGATCGGCCGGCGGCGCCACTCGGGGCAGGTGGGCGACCCTGGCCGCACCAGCCGGCACCAAAGGCGGTAGTGCCTAAGCCTGCTCGCCGACCGCGCGGAGCTTGGCCTCGTTGGTTCGTTCCATATCGTCGAAATCGGCTGCCGCGCTGTGTGCCTTGTCCGCGATCGACCCGAGCTTTTCGTAGTGCTCCCGACCGGTCGGCATTGGCGTGCAGGCGTCGCTTTTCGGAAGGGGATATCAAGGCGCTCAAGGAGTTTGGTGGCAAATTCGGTTACATCGGTAGTGCGATCGATCTCGGCACCGGGTTGTACGAGGTCTTCGGCGAAGGTAAGTCGCCGGTGGACGTCGCGGTGAAGGCAGGAGGCGGTATGGCGGGCGCCTGGGTCCTGGGCGAAGCTGGTGGGTTCTTGGGTGGTGCCGTAGGCGGGCCACCAGGAGCCCTCATTGGTGCGCTGGGCGCTGGGACGGTCGGTGCTTTCGTCGGCGAGAATCGTGCCGAGGCGTTCATGCGGTGGGTACGGGAGGACGGATGAGAAGCACGGTGCTGGCCGCGACGGAACAGCCCTCGCTGCACCAGGCGCACACGTTGATCTTCTTTCTTCTGGCCTTGGTGTCGTTGGCTGTCGCGGTTTCGGCGGTTTTCACCAGCTGGGATATCGGCCGACAGCGTCAGTTCTATTGGGGTGGCACAGCGGCTGCGGCACTGTGTGCCTTTCTGGCGTCGCTGCCCAATCTGGAAACCGGTGTCGTGCTGGTGCTGTTTGCGTTGTTCGCAATGACGCTGCCGGCCTATTTCAGCGGCCGGCTGATCAAAATCGGCGGGCGGGTAATCGCTTTCCATATCCAAGACAGTGGGCCTGATCCTGTTCCAGGCGAGGTCGCCGAGAGCGTGGCTAACGAAGAAGCGGACGGCGAATCTAATTCGTATGGTGGCACGGTTACGGCAGCCAAAGGCTGGTGGCTCAACGTCTTTGGAGTGGGCCTGCTGGCATCGACAGTCTTCCGGGGCGCAGAAGGATCGGACAAACCCTGGTTGGTGTGGGTATCCGCGGCTGCGCTCATAGTGATGGCGGTGATGTTCGCGGTCGGCGACGCCAGCTGGGGCTACCGGGTGGCTCGCGGGCAGTACCTGCAGTTTGGATTGGCTGTGCTCATTTCGGCGGGCGTCTTCGGGGTGTTCTACCTGCTGGCATTTGTCATCGCGAAGCGGAGGCCGTACCGCAATAAGAACTCGTCCGAATACGGTGCGCATTCGCGGCACCAAAGAAAGTAGCGCTTAAGCCTGCTCGCCGACCGCGCGCAGCTGGGCCTCGTTGGTTCGTTCCATATCGTCGAAATCGGCTGCCGCGCCGTGTGCCTTGTCCGCGATCGACCCGAGCTTTTCGTAGTGCGCTTTGAGCGTCGTCACATGCTGTTTGTGGGCGCCGTCGACGGCCTGCTGGAACGCCGCCGCCGCCGGGAAGTCACCGAAGATGCCGCCGTCGGCACTGACCCGGGACAATCGGCCCGCGCCCTCGTAGGCGTGATCGGCGGCGGTATAGGACTTGTTTGCCCCGGAGCGCAGGCCATCGGTGTTCACGTGCATGTATTCGATTATGCCTGCTTCGGAGATGGTTGCACATGGACATTCTGAGTCGTCATCAATTGATGACGACTCAGAAGGACAGCATCTGTCTCGGCTCGGCTCCACCCCGACGGGATCGGCTTAATCGTCGAGGTCGTCGTCGCTTCTGCGGAGCGCCGGTGGTCTGTCGGGGCGACGCTGGAGGTGGAAGGCGGCATAGATGCGGCCGTTGATCTTGATGCGATTTGTACGGAAGAAAGCGCTGGCGCCCATAGCCAGGGCTGACATTGTCGCCAGGAACAGCCCGCCTTGCCAGTAAGGAAGCTGCGAGACGAACAGCAGCGCGATGCACAGCGCACAACCGGTCCACCAGACGCGTCGCTCGATGGAATCCGGGGATAGTGTCGCTGATTTCCAGAGCGGGAACATGCTGAGGAGGGTGCCAGCCACTATTGCGGCAAGAGCCGCCCACAGAAGGGCACTGTGCACAGCTACCAACTCCCTCCGCTGTTGATTTTCGGGTCGAGGTGGCCAGCGAGAGCTCCCCCGACATTTTCCCCGCCGATGCCGCCGAAATAGCTAGCTGCGACAACGATCGCTGCCGTTGTCCACGGTCCTGTGAACGAGCCAGCGATCGCAGCGGCACCCCACCCAGCGGCTGCGCCACCGACAATACCTCCGGTGGCGCTTCCGAACTCTTCGTACTTGTGTTCTCCACCTTGAGCGAAATCGCTTATCGCAATGGCAAATTGAACCATGTCGCCAGCGTTGCCAGCATACTTCGCAACGCGGCTCCACGCTGCAGCATCAGTAGGTGAAAGCAAGTCGGTGAGCTCTGCGTGGCGACCAGTCGGGACGCCGTCTGCGTACGCTTGTATCCCGTCGATGGGCAGACTGGCCACATCCATCATGTCGCCCGCACGATGAATGACGTCACTGACGACGAGCTTGGCACCCTCCTCGGACATGCCCTGGCCTGTGAGACCCGCAATGGCTTGTTTAACCGCGACCACACGCGAAAACTGTTCGCCCACATCGAGTTGTTGAGTCGCTTGATCGGCCGTCATCGGGGGAAGACCGTATAGCCCCTGCTCGAGCTGTTGCTGCAGGTCGAGCCTGCCACGGGCGCGAGTTCGCGCGTCCCCGCCAAGTATCGGGTCCTTGGGCAATGGTCCGACGAAGTTGGCCATCCGGAAGTCGTTCAGTCGCTCACTGGCCAGCCGTTGTGCATCGGCGTCGGCAGTGGGATCGGTTGCAGTGGTGTAGTCGCGCAGCCGCGCTGCGGCAGCGGCCTTCTCCGGGGTCATGGGGCCGCCGCCATTGACCAGTGCCTCGTCCTTTGCTCGCTGAGTGGCGCCGTAGTGCTCGGTGGCAACCCGGCCGCTCTGTTGGGGTCCCAACTCGCTGTCCCCGTCGACATCTTCGATAGAAGCCGGGTCGTAGCCGTGCTCGGAACGCAGCTCGGTCAGCGATGTTTCCAGCTTCGTCGAGTAATCGTCGCGCAGCGCTGTAACTTGTTTCAGCACAGCTGAAGTGGCGGAAATAGCGCTATCTTCCAGGGCTGAAATATCTTGATCTCGGGACAGTGCCTGATCTATCAACGCGTCGATGTAGTGCAGCTGCGTATTGAGGGTCTCCACCTCCATGCCGGAAAAGCGCTGTGTCTCAGCGAGGTTCGCCGCGATGCTCGACAGGTCTGCACCAATGGCCGGCAGCTGGTCTCGCTGAACCATCAATTGAGTGGTGGCGCGCTGTACCTCAGCGCTGTCGTTGATCGGGTGTTCGCCATTCTCGCGGCTCCATGACGCACGGAACCGTGCCTGTGCCTGCTCGAACTCTGCATAGGTTTCAGCCGTGCAGGCGCCCGCGTTGAAGAAAGCGCGGCCCAGGTCGGAGATCGCACCTGGATCCCCGCTCTGCAACGTCTCGTCAACCTGCCACGGATCACCGCCGGCCTCGCCGATGAGCGCGCCGACGCTGATATGTGTGAGGCGGGGATAGTCGGTCACAGCGCTAAGCGCAGGGCCTCTGTGTTGCGTTGCTCCATGTCGACGAACTCCGACGCAGCTGTGTGCGCCTTGTCGCCCAGCACGCCCAACCGGCTCTCATGCGTGCGCAGCCGCGTGCAGTGATTGCTGTGCGCTGTGTCCACGGCGGCAGCGAATGTCTCCGCCGCGGCGAAGCTGCCGAATATGCCAGGCGCGACGCTCGTGCGTGACAGCTGGTCAGCGCCTTCCATGGCAAGCCAGGCTGCGCTGTATGAGCGGTTCGCGCCGGTTCGCATCTCGCCGATATCGATCTGCACTGTGCCCCCTGATCCGTTAGCTACCGACCACAGGCTACTACGGGATTCCGGCTGGTCAATTCACCCTAGAGTCCCAACACCCGCCGTAGGAACGAGTAGCTCAGCGCCGACTTGAACGCCGTCTGGGCGTTGTCGGCGGCACCGGCGTGACCGCCCTCGATGTTCTCGTAGTAGCGGACCCGGTGACCGGCGGCCTCCAGCGCGGCCGTCATCTTGCGAGCATGTCCGGGGTGGACGCGGTCGTCGCGCGTCGAGGTGGTCATCAACAGCGCCGGGTAGTGCGCCTCGGCCGAAATATTCTGGTAGGGCGAGTATTCGGCCATGAATGCCCAGTCGTCGGGATTGTCGGGGTCGCCGTACTCGGCGACCCAGGACGCACCGGCCAGCAGCAGGTGGAAACGCTTCATGTCCAACAGCGGCACCTGGCACACCAGCGCGCCGAACAATTCGGGATAGCGGGTCAGCATGACACCCATCAGCAGGCCGCCATTGCTGCCGCCCTGCGCACCCAGCCGCGGGACGTCGGTGATACCCCGGGCCACCAGATCGGTTGCCACCGCGGCGAAATCCTCGTAGACGCGGTGCCGGTTCTCGCGCATGGCCTGGGTGTGCCAACTGGGGCCGTACTCACCGCCGCCACGGATATTGGCCAGCACATAGGTCCCCCCGCGGGTCAGCCACAGCCGGCCCAGTACCCCGTCGTAACCCGGTGTGCGTGACACCTCGAAGCCGCCATAACCACCCAGCAGGGTGGGTCCGGGTCCGTCGACGCCGCGCGGACGCACCACGAAGTACGGGACGGCGGTGCCGTCGGCGGAGGTGGCGAAGTGTTGGGTGACGCTGATGTCGGCGCCGTCGAAGAATGCCGGGGCGGCCTTCACGGGCTCCAGCGGGCCCTCGGCCGGCCCACACATCAACTGCGACGGTGTGGTGAAACCGCTTGAATCCACGAAGATCTCGTCGCCGGTGTCATCGGTGGCGACGATCACGGTGTTGGTGTTGGCCGGGATGCCCGGTAACGGTGCCGCGGTCCACGACCCGGGTGTCACCACCAGCACACGACTGGCCACGTCGGCCAGCGTCACCAGGATCAACCTGTCGGCGGTCCAGGAGTACTGGTGCAGTGCGGTGTGCTCATCGGGTTCGAAAACCACGCTCAATGTCGCGGTCCCGGCCAGGAATTCGTCATAGTTCGCGGCGAGCAGCGCCCCGGCCGGGTAGCTGGCGGTACCGATATCCCACTCGGTTCGCAGTTCGATCAGCAGCCAGTCGCGGTGCGCCGACACGCTGGCGTCGGTGGGCGCATCGATGCGGATCAGTTCACCGGCGCGCAGTTCGTACACCTCGTCGTTGAAGAAATCCACCGCTCGCCTGACGAAGGTCCGCTGGTACCCGGGGGTGCGGTCCACTCCGGCTGCGACGATGACGTCGGTGGCGCTGCCGCTGAAGACCGTCTCGGCATCGGCCAATGACCGGCCGCGCTTCCACTGCTTGACGATTCGCGGGTAACCGGATTCGGTCAGCGATCCGGGACCGAAATCGGTGCCGATCAGCACAGTGTCCTCGTCGACCCAGCTGGCATGCGTCTTGGCCTCGCCGACCTCGAAGCCACCATCGACGAACTGTCTTGTCGCCATGTCGAATTCACGCACGATCGCGGCGTCGGATCCGCCACGGGACAGGCTGATCAGCGCGCGTGTGTGTTCCGGCTCGATGACATCGGCACCGGCCCAGACCCAGTTGGCGTCGTCGGCGGCCGCCAGTGCGTCCAGGTCGATGAGGACATCCCAGTCCGGCTGCGCGCTGCGATAGCTGTCCAGTGTGGTGCGCTGCCACAACCCGCGCGGGTTGTCGGCGTCGCGCCAGAAGTTGTACAGGTATTCGCCGCGTCGCCGGACGTAGGGGATGCGGCTGTCGGTGTCGAGAACCTCTAGCTGTAACTCCCAGACAGGTTGTGAACGGCGTGGTGAGCGGAAGTAGGTGAGGACCTCCGGTATCGGTGTGGTT
>JACPVR010000026.1 GCA_016197405.1 Mycobacterium sp. | reverse complement strand
GCGCCCTGGTGAGCGCATCGCAGGCCGCAACGCACGGTCAGCCGCCCACTGCCGTCGCCTACCAACCGATTCCGCGTCCTTACGCTTGGCCACACCACACCTCCGTGATCAAGGTGTTGCGACGACCAGTTGAATCCGCCTACGGTGCTCAGCACACAGTGATGTGAGCGGGTTTCCGATCGGATGATGAATCCACGAGCCGCCGAGGTCGACCGGTACGCCCGCGAGATCAATGGTGTGCAGCCGGCCGCCGATGCGGTCTCGTGCCTCGAGCACCACATACGGAATGCCTGCCCGTTGTAGACACCTCGCTGCAGCCAACCCCGCGATACCCGCGCCGACAACGATCACTCGCGACACCGGCAACGCCACGTGGTTCACCACAGCA
The DNA here is from genome assembly GCA_016197405.1 of Mycobacterium sp. GTDB lineage: Bacteria > Actinomycetota > Actinomycetes > Mycobacteriales > Mycobacteriaceae > Mycobacterium. Next base: position 76,555 of record JACPVR010000026.1, on the reverse strand, counting down.
CCATGTCCTTCGTATTCGATGGCGGGCCCGCCGCCAGCCGCTCCACAGCCGCTAAATGGCCACGGGCATCGAGGTCTTCGGCAAGCTCGCGATAGCGGGTAAGGTTTTCCGGGTATGTCTCACCGTCAGAGAGCACGGTCTGACAGCGCAGCAACCACAGTCTGATCGCCGGCTCGACCGTGTCCGGCAGGCTCGCCTGGAAGTCGGAGAACAGGCGACGCGCAAGCGCCACATTTTTGACACCACCCCGGACGACGAGTAGGTGTACCAGTACCGCCAGCGGAAACCCGACGAAAAGTATTGCTCCTGTGTCGATTTCCCACTGAACGGCGGCGAGCAGATCGTCGATGGGAGGTTCCGCCATTCCGTTGTGTACCAGCTCAGCGGCCAGGACGGCGTCGATGGAACCGCCATAGACGTCGATCCCGTCCACGCGGGACTGGTGCAGGAGGTCGACACCATGACTGCGACGCGGATCGCCGCTTCTGAGCACCGCGATTCCGTACGCAGACCGCGCCAGGGCCAGTCCGTACCTATCACCGAAGGCCTCCGCGCGGACGAGACCGTCCCGAGTCTGGCTCACCAGCGCTTCGTCCACGATGTCGTATCCGAGCACAACCGGATCGATCCGGTAACCCAGTGCGATCGCGTTGCACACGGCATCTGAGTTACGCGCGAGACGAAGCCCGGCTTCGAGATCACGGTGCCCGTCTGCCCGCCTGCCGATCAGGACTTTGATCGCGCCGGCCAGACAGGTGGCGGGTGCGAGATCGGTTCCCGCTGGTGCCGGCACCATGGCACGTAGGCGCTCCATGACCTGCAGTGCATTCCGGACGTCTCCCGTCTCGTAACGCGCGAACGCCACGGCCAGAAGAAGTTCCGCCATCTCCGGGGCGGCTGGATCGATCGTATCGATCAATGCACACAGTTCGTTCGCCATGATCGCGGCGATCCGAGGCTGGCCGTGAGTGAGAACCAGGGAGGTCACCCGCCCGGCCATCCCCATCGCCAGTGACAACACATCGCCGGATTGCGTTGTGAGTGCTTGCAAGTCGTTGAAAAGACGCTCGTCGTCGGCTGCCTCTCCCACCAGCCACGGTCGGAACGTGAGCTGGGCGCGCGGCGCGATCCGCATACCAATCACGCCGTCGTGATTGTGGGGCAATCCGTCAGCGATCTCCCGCGCCCTCTCCCAACTGCGGCGGGCTCCATTCGTATCACGATTGGACAACCACGCACCTGCTCGCATGTACCATGCATGCGCAGCCTCACTTCGCCCGGCCGCATCCAGGTGTTGGGCGATCAGCGCTGAATTCTCCTCCAGCGAGGCGGGGTTGCGTTCCTCTATAGCGGCTGCCAACCGGGCATGCCCATCCGCGCGAGTCGCGGACAGTTGGGACTCATAGGAGACCGCTCGTACCAGCGGATGCCGAAACGCATATCGCGGCTCGGGCAGGAACTGAATCTGGTCGATCAGTTCGGCCGATATCAGGTTACGCAAATGGCTCGAATCAGCTCCGGGAACCAGCACTTCCAGGATGTCCTCATCAAAGCTCGATCCGATGATCGCGCCTGCATTCAGAATCGACTTCTCGGTGACCCCCAACCTGTCGATACGCGCAGCCAGTACAGCTTGCACGGTGGCCGGGACCACGACAGCGTCGAGATCGCCGACGACCTGATAGTTGCCGCGGTTGCCCGCCAGGACTTTGCGTCCCACTAGATCTCGAACGATTTCCTCGACAAAGAACGGATTACCCTTGGACAACAACGCAATTCGCTCGACGACGGCTGGCTCGGCATTCACCTTGCCGACAAGCTCGGTAGCGAGGTCCAGTGTCGCCGCGTCGTTCAGCGGCGCCAAGGTGATGGACATTTCCGCCACCTCGAGTATGGGCCCGTGATACTCGGGCCGGAAGCTGCTCGCAAATAGGGATCGCGTTCTCGGCAGGGTTGCGGCAAACTCGGCAAGCACCCCCTCGCTGGCAGCGTCGATCCAGTGCACGTCCTCCACGACATAAAGCGTCCGCGTGCGGCGACCGGCCGCGACCTTCCGCATGACCTCGACCAACCTGCGGCGCCTCGCGTCCGCGCTCATCGCCGGTGTTCCCGCATCCGGGCTGCCGACCGACAAGATGTCGAAGAGTATCTCGGCGTCATCCGGGCTGATTCCTGCGACGTTGCTCAACTGATGCAGGATGTGCAAGCGGACGGCCGCCGGATCTAGCTGGCCGATCCCGAAAAGGGCGCGCAGTACGCGAGACAGCACATGGAACGGCACGTTCGCTGTATGCGACTCACACTGCGTCAGAACGACATCGGCTCCAGAAGAGGTGGCCCGAGCGATCAATTCGCGAAGGAGCCGGCTCTTGCCCAGACCGGCCTCTCCGACCACGCATGCGACGGACACCGTAGCGCTGTCGTATGCGCCGAGTAGCGCCGCCACATCGGCGTCCCGGCCCAAGAATGGGCCGTCGTCGCGACCCAGCACAGCGTGCTCGGATTCGAATCCCTCCAGCCGTCGAGCGGCGACCGGTTCCCGGGTTCCCTTGACCGCAACCCACTCCGGTGGCCCCAATATCGCTGACCTCTCGACCAGCTGCGCCGTCGACTCAGCGCACATCACCCCACCCGGCGGTGCGGCGGCTTCCATCCGCTGGGCCATCCCGACCGGATGACCCACTGCGGTATAGCGGCCCGGACCCTCGCCGACCTCACCTGCGACCACCTCGCCGGAGTTGACGCCAATCCGGATCCGCAGATCGACACCGTCCTTTCGCATCACGTCCGCGGCGAGGTCCTTCGCCGCTGACTGGATCCCCAGCGCGGTGATACATGCCCGTCGCGCGTGATCCTCGAGGGCGATCGGCGCGCCGAACAACGCCATCAGCCCGTCACCGGTGAACTTGTCGACCGTGCCCTGGTACCGCTGTACGACCTGTGCGGACCGGTTAAACAGATCGTGCATGATCTCGCGCAACCGCTCGGGATCGAGGGCGGCGGCCAACCTCATCGAGCCAACGACATCGGCGAATAGCACGGAGACCTGTTTCCGTTCGACCACTGTCCGCGGGGTATCGACCGGCGAGCCACAGGCGTCGCAGAACCGCGCGGACACACGCAGACTGTTCCCGCAGACGCCACACGTTGGTCCCGACTCGCCGTACCCAGGGTCCATCCGGCCCCCATCACCCCATGATCCGGTCAAACGCCCGGATGCCTCACAGACACCAAGCTATTCTTGCTGGTCACGGCTTCGCAACCAGTTTCCTCTGACCAACTTTGCCGACGGCGGCGACGGGTTCGCCGAAATAGCCGGGAGATGCGCTGTGCCAATCCGGGATTGCGCGCAGAAAGCCCAGCAGATTCCGTCCGACCGATTCCAGCAGACCGGGCACCTCGTCGTCACAGCCGATATCCCCCAGCCCTTCGGGGTGTTCGGTGCTGCTTCACACCCGGGGCTCCGCCGAGGTTGCCGGCCGACTGCCTCGACGGTCGGATGTGGTCGGCTACCGCAGCTGGCAGGCAATCGATCGATACGAGCGACGCGCGGGCTCCAGGAACAACCGTCCCCGAACCAAGCTCACTACGGTCGTCACCATCACGCAGGCATCGTGGACGTGAACTGACGATGACGAAGACGAAGACAGATATGGCTCCCAAGAGCACCCTGTCCGCTGCAGGAGCGACGACCGCACTTGCGGAACGCTGACTTCTCCGTCGAAGCGCGCACCTTTAGTGAGAGCACAATTTTCACTCCGGTATCGATCTCCCCTTCGATGTGGTCTCCAACGGACCTCACGGCGCGGGATGGCGGCCGAACGCGAGCGCACGGTTGGGATCGAGGGCATTCCTGATCGCACGAAGCCTCTCGAGGTCGACGGGTGGCAGGACATCAGCGGTATCGGGCTGTCCCTCCCGAAACGCAGGGGCGGACCGTCCGATGTCGGCGGCGCGGCCGGCATTTTCGACGGCGCGTAATACCTCATCGGTCCGGTGACGGGTGTCGTCGTCGATGCCGATACCGACTGCGTGCAGGAGGAACGGGGCCGGCACCGTGGTCATCGCCCCGCGCGGGCCGACGATCCGAGAGTCGGTGTGGCGCAATTCGATCATGCTCAGCCCACCGGGTTGCCCGATCCTCGCCGCGTCGAACATCGCGGCCGAGAGGTCAGCAGCGGCAGGGCCGAGCCACCGGCCGGTGCCGCGGGCCGGCACGGCAGCGGGTGGGTCGAGATGGATCTGCACCAGCGACGCAATGTCCCCTGGCGCGGTGGTGTCGACCACCGGCGTGGCCGCCGCGCGCACAGCGGCGCGCATCGGCTCGAGATGGGCTCCGCCGTCGGGCGAGGCGTAGGACAGGTGCACCACAGTGGTGCCGACGAGATCGTCGGGGAACGGGCCTTGACCCCGCAGGTGCAACAACGACAGTGAGCTGGTGACCGAGGGGCTAACCGTTGCTGTGGCCGCGGCCCATGCCGCCGCCACAGCGGGCATGGCGTCGGCCGGCCATAGGAGATAGCCGGTCCACAGTTCGGGGACTTCGAAGAGTTCGATCTCGATCGAGGTGGCCACCCCGACCGGTGCGCCGCCTCGAAACGCCCAGAGCGCTTCTCGGTCAACCGGTTCCGGTGCATCCTCGGCTGCCCGGCGAACCCGGCCGGCGCCGTCGACATACTCGACCGACCGCAGTGCCGCTGAGGCCAGGCCATACTTGCGGACGAACCAGCTCACTCCCCCGGAGAACGTGTAGCCGCCGACAGCGACGCTCGGCGAGGTACCGCTCAATCCGAGTAGTCCGTGCGGCGCCGTTGCCGCCTGTACCGCCGGCCACCTGGCACCCGTTCCGACTCTGGCGGTACGCGCGGAAGCGTCGAAGTCCACGGTGTCGAGTGCGGAGGTGTCGACGATCACGGCCTCGGCACCGACCGGGCGTGCTGCACCGTGGCCCGTGGCCTGCACGACGACGCGGCTACCCGAGCTGGACGCCACGGTGATCGCACGCGCGACGTCATCGGCCGAGTGGGCCTGGACCACGGCAGCCGGCTGCTGCGGGAAACTCGAGTTGTCCGGAGTCGTTGCCGCGATGTACGCGTCATCTCCCGACTGGCAGGTGACATCGGGCAGCTCTGCCAGCAGGGCCGCGACGACGGGCTCAGTCATCTTGCGCTGTCGGGATCAGCGCGAGAACGGGGATGGTGCGCGTCGTCTTGCGTTGGTAATCGGCGAATCCGGGATAGCGCCTGGCTTGTTCGGCGTACATCAGGTCACGTTCAGCGCCAGTGAGTTCGACCGCGTGGACAGCAAGTTGCCGATCGCCGACCTCGATGCTGGCATCGGGGTTGGCGATGAGGTTCCAGTACCAAGCGGGGTTACGGTCGGCTCCCGCGGCCGAGGCGAAAACCAGGTAGCGCTCGCCGTCGGCCATGTACATCATCGGGCTGATCCGTTCCTCACCGCTCTTGGCGCCGATACTGTGCAGCAACAGAACTGGGGCGCCCTCGAACCCTCCGCCGAGCCTGCCGTGGTTGGCGCGGAACTCTTCGATGTTGCGCGCATTGAAGTCGTCGCCGGTCATGACGCCTCATCGATGTCAGCCAGCACCGGATAGTCGGTGTAACCGTGCTCGCCGCCGGTGTAGAACGTCGCTGGGTCGGGATCGTTGAGCGGCGCGCCGACCCGCAGCCGGTCCAGAAAATCGGGGTTGGCCAGTGCCCACTTGGCCACCGGCGCGACATCAGCGAGGCCGGCCATCACGTCCTCACCCAGCGCATCGAGCGTCCGACCGTCCCTGATCAGCAGCAACGGATTCGGCCACAGCCTGCGCAGGTCGGCGAGCAGCCCACGGTCATCGAAGGAGTACACATCGAGGAACGCCAAATCGAGCTTGGCCAGTTCAGCGACGAGATACCGGTAGAGGTCATCGCCCTCGGGGCCTTCCTCCAGCCCACCCAGAGGGGCGCCCGGAGAGAGCCGGATGCCGACGCGGTCGGCGCCGATGCGGGCGGCCACTGCCGCCGCGACTTCCAGGGTGAGCCGCGACCGGTTCTCGATGGAGCCACCGTAATCGTCGGTGCGGTGGTTTGCGTTCGGCGCAAGAAACTGGTGCAGCAGATACCCATTGGCGCCGTGAATCTCCACGGCGTCCGCACCGGCACTGATCGCCATCTCCGCGGCGTACGCGAAATCTTCGACGGTCGAGGAGATCTCGTCCACGGTCAGCGCGCGTGGCGTCGGGATCGGCTGTTTACCGGTAGGCGTGTACATGTCCACCCCGGGTGCGATCGCCGACGGCGCCACCGGTACGCGGTGATGAGGGGTGTTGTCCGGATGACTCATCCGCCCGACGTGCATGAGCTGAATGACAAGGTGTGCGTCGCGGGCATGCAGAGCCTCGGCGATCGCGCGCCACCCTCGGACGTGCTCTGGGGTGTAGATCCCCGGCGTGTTCAGGTAGCCCTGCCCATCAGCCGACGGTTGTGTGCCCTCGGTGATCAACATGCCGAATGCGGCGCGTTGCGCGTAGTACTCGACGGCCATCGGTGTGGGCGTGCCATCGTCGAGTGCGCGACTCCTGGTCATGGGCGACATCGTGATTCGTTGCGGGAGCTGCATGCGCCCGACCGTGATCGGATCCCAAACGCTGCTCATGTGCCCATCCCCTCGAAGTCGTCTATTGGTCGAATCGTCCAACAGGAAGCACGCTTACCGGATTTTTTATTCCGCTTAGGTCGAGCATTCCCGTCCCGGGGAGCTTCGTCAAGCAGTGGCCACGACAGATTGAGGACGAGTGGGCACGCGGCGGCCATTGACGTCTCCCCCCGCCTGTGACAACGTCACTTACACTAAGCGGACGAATTCGTCCGGAATGACGTGGAAGACGGCAAACGTGGCTGATGAGGACGCTTGGCGGGTCGGCACGCCTTGGACCCTGGGGCGGGCGTGATAGCCAGAGTGTCGGTGGGTGAGCCCACCGACCACCACCCTGCCGTGCCCTTGTCCGCCGATCCGGCGAAATACCCACTGCTGCAGCATTTCTGCGTCCGATCGCACCCGACCAAATCGGCCAGCACCGAAGCCTCCGGCGGATGTAAGTGATCGCGGCGACCCGATGAGTCGAGAACAGCGCGACACGTTGGACAAACTGCTGCGGGATGGGCCGCTAGACATCGGCGGGGACCCAAATGTCCAACGTCCGTTGTTTGAAGCGATGGCTGGCGCACAGCCTGTGCCCGGTGACGTGACGGTCAGCCAACGCGTCCTGGGCGGCATCCCCGTCGTCGACATCGTCGTCGCCGCGACCCATGAATCCGACGTGATCCTGTATTTCCACGGGGGTGGATATGTACTCGGATCAGCCTCCGCGTCCGTAGGACTGGCCTCAGACCTCGGCCGTCACGCCAAGGCCCGAGCGATCTCGGTTGACTACCGACTTGCCCCAGAGCATCCCCACCCCATAGCTGTCGACGACGCGCTCTCGGCCTATCGGGGTCTGCTCGAGGAGGGCCAGTCGGCCTCGCAGATCGCGGTGGCTGGCGAATCGGCCGGCGCCGGACTGACGTTGGCAGCCCTTATCGCGGCCAGGAACGCCGGCCTGCCCTTGCCGTGCGCTGCGGTACTGATGTCGCCGTGGGCCGACTTGACGCTCAGCGGGGCCAGCATGACGAACAGGGCCGCTGTGGATCCCGTTTTGAGTGCAGCGGCCCTCCGCAAGCGAGCCGACGACTACGCCGGAATCCAAGATCGCGCAGCGCCGCTGATAAGCCCGCTGTTCGCGGACCTTCACGGCATCCCACCACTGCTGATTCAAGCGGGATCGCACGAGGTCCTTCTCGACGACGCAATACGGCTCGCCGCCCACGCCGCTTCCGCCGACGTCGACATCAGCCTCGAAATCACAGCCGGCGTGCCACACGTATTCCAGGGATTTGCAGGCATTCTCGACGAAGCAGGTACGGCATTGGCCAGTGCCGGTGCATTCATCCGCAGGCATCTCGATTCTAGGTCCCAAGGAGGAGCGTGACCGTCGTGGCGGACGCGAGCAAGAGAAATGCGATGGCACCGCGTCGCACTTGCTGACCGATTCCGGTGCTGTGTGACACTCAAGAGATGACCGCCCAACGAGGCCCGCAGCCGCGTCGCCGCGCGGTGCGGCGCGACGCGCTCGTGAACCGGGAGAAGATCCTGCATGCCGCCGCCGACGCGATGGCCCAGCAGGGCCTCAACGTTCGGCTCGCCGACATCGCCAAGGCCGCCGGGGTCGGTGTCGGCACCTTCTATCGCGGGTTCCCGGATCGCACTGCGCTATTGCACGCCCTGGAGCATCGCTCCTACGACATGCTCATCGACATCCTCGATCGGATCGAAGAGTCCGGGCAGACCGGTGCCGATGCCATCGAGACCTACCTGATCGAAAGCCTCAACCTTGGCCACCAACTTGTACTCCCGCTACGCGGGGCGCCACCACTGACCTCGGATGACGCCGTCGCCGCCCGTCGGCGAATCAACGCCTCCCTCGAACGATTCCTCGCCGACGGCCGTACCGCCGGCACCGTGCACTCCGACGTCAACGCCACTGACGTCATCATCTGTGCAGCCATGACCGGACAGCCCCTACCTCACGGCCCCGCGTGGCCCACCATCAGCCGCCGCCACCTCACCTTGTTCGTCCGCGGCCTGCGATCAGCCGACGAAGAACCGCTCCCGGGGCCACCCGTCACACGTGACGACCTCGAATCTCAGTTCGCCGCCAACGCAGACTGACCGCAGCGCGCACCCGCGGATCAAACCGCTGCGCCGACTGCGCCCACCGCTTGCACAGGCAGGTATGACGAACAACTCTTATACAAGGAGCCTTGGACCGAGCAGCTGATAATCGTTGATCTTCTCGCTTGACTCTTACGCTTGCCGACATCCGTTCGGAGCGGACTCGAGTAGATCTCAAAAGTGGAGCTGAGGGAGAACTTTCGAACCCCGAGACGGTCCGCCAGATACACCGCCTCGGTTCCGAGGTCACTGGTTCGAACAACGAAGTGCTCTGAGTCGTTCATTCCGAACAGATCGGTTTGCGGTGTGCATACCGGCGACTCTGAGGTTGATCGATCGTTAGCGTATGCCTCTCCCCCGCGCCGACGGACGCGTCTGACCGCCCCGCTGCGGGCTAAAGTCGTTGAAGCGCACGAGTCAGGGCAAACCAGCTGACAAGTAGCCCAGCAATTTGGGGTTGGCAAGGCGACCGTTCTCAAGATCCCGATATCTGCGGGAACGACGGTTCGACCTCATAGACGGAAGTACTAGGTCACCGCGAAATATCTCTTCGACTGCCGTCTTTGACCGGTCAAGGTGCGAGTACGACTGGCGTGGTGCGGGTGCCGCATTCTTACTGCAGTCACGATCCGCAGCTCAACATCGTCAGAAAACTATCGGGCAGGCCGAAGACAGCGACCGCCCACCGCGAACAACGCCGCTCCTCCGAACAGCCACACAGCTGTGAAGCGAAGAAGTCAGACTGAATGAAGTAGTCGACTACTCGCAGATTGGGATGCCTCTGTTCATACGCTCGCCCCACAACAGGAGAGATGCAGGGACGGGCGATCCAACGAGGGGGCAACATGACGATTGCAGTCGACATGAAGGTTCACGCCAACGATGACGACGCATTGATCATCTGGGAACGTGCCCCAGCCGGGTGTCGGCGGCGTGCTGCCCACAGTCGAAGCCACAACTTTTCAACGAATGCCAACACCAACAACGACGAGAACTTCCTCATCATCCGCGACGACCCAACGCTGGCCGAGGCGTATGCGGTACACATCATGGCGGCCTTCGACCACTACCGCTTCCGCGCAGCCCAGGGCGACAATAAGGGCCTGTCACGCTCTGACGACTGGATGGCCCCCCAAGCTGGCCTCATCCCTCAACGAACTGCAGGTCTGGGGCGTCCGCATTTGGTGACTCAACTGCCCGGCGTTCCGCCACCACCAAAGGAGGTCTTCTCATGGCGCACACCATCGGTTACGTAGGAACGATTGAATCTGAAACCCGTGATGTCGCACGCCTCTGGTTCTCCTTGCGGTCGAAGAGCAAGGGTGGGGGCTGGGTCAAGATTGGCCAGAATCGTGCGTGGTTCACGATGAATATGGAGTCGAGCGACCGGCCGTCGCACATGGCCCAGCTGACGCTCCTGCTTGAGGCTCTCCGAAGTGGCCTCCAAGTCAGCGTCAGCCACGGCGGCGCCGCACCTTTTTCCAAGAAGGCTGAGAACGACAGCTTCGAAGTCGACGGCATCCGAATCCTGCGCGCTGACCTGAAATTCTGAGATAACCATGGCCGACCTCACCGTCACTGCGCTTGACCCGCTGACGAGCAACCGAATCCGATACAACATCGGCGCGAAAAACTGGGCTCCAACGGCCGAGGACGGCCACGGCTGGGTGCCCGACTTGGCCGGAACCGGCAGCGGCACTGTTCGCCTTCCAGAGGCGGCCAGAATCGACGTTCTGCTGCTCGGCGACGGCTTTGAATCCGAAGCGGACTTCCATTGGAAACTGGACGAGTGGATCGCGACATTCTTCAAAGTCGAGGTCTACGAGAGGTTTCGCGGAGCCTTCCGAATCCGCGCCCTGTTCAACCACTCGGACGAGCCGGCATCGAAGGAGCGCCGCCGCTCGTACTACAAGGTCGCGATCAACGAGGCCGGAGACATTCTCCGCGACCCATGGTGGCAGGAAGACGACGAGTACGGTGTCCAGTTCCGAGATCTGCTCTGGGACTCGATCCGCGCCTTCGGGGACGCGAATACAGCCCGCTATCCCGATGATCTCAGCGACAGCGGAGTGATTCACAATCCATTAGCCGGCCTTTTCTCGCACCTTGTTGTGATGATGCTCGTCAGGAGGGTAAAGCCGGACCCTCCCAACAGACCCTCAATGTCGCCCATCGGGATGACCCGCAGAGTCGATCTCACGACAATGATCTCTGCCGGAGTCAACGTCGGCTTCGGCGAAAACTCATTGCACGAGTTCGGTCATGCTTTCGCCTACCTCGAAGACGAGTACATCCAAAAGAGAGGCCGCGAATCCACCATTCATCGGAATCCCTCACCCCCCAGTGTGTTCGACCTCTCGAATCTGAGCTTCGAGAAGCAGATAGACCGCGTGCCGTGGCTCCACCTGAGTCCGTGGGGCGATATACCTCGCCAGGCAGCAGGCGTCGAGGCATCGCCCATCGTGGGCTGGTTGTGGCGAGGCGGCGAGCACGACGGAGGCGTCTGGCACAGCGAGTACCAGTGCCTCATGAATGGCAGACACCAGAACTACGCCTACACCCCAGTCGCGGCCAGCGACCCGACAGCCCACCCACCGACATCCTGCGACCGTTTCCGTGACGGCGGAGCGGACCTGCGGTGGCGGAATCCACCGACGTATTGCCTCTGGTGCCAGGAGATCGTCGTCATCCGCACCCTCGAGAAAACAGGCCAGTTGGATACGACACTCGATGATCCATCGACCGACATTCGTGGCAGAGACTTGTACCGAAAGTGGGTTGCCCACGGGCGGGCGCACTATTGGGAATCGTTTGCGGTCGCGGACCGGATTCGCGAGCGAGAGTCGTGGTACGCCAACCCGTCACTTCGGCCTGGCGACGAACTGTGCCAGCTCCGACGCGCAGACGGCACCTACCTGCGCTTGGATGCCTCCCCCTTATACGAGGTGTTCGACGCAAAGCCCGTCGCGGCGACGCCACCTGGCCCGCGGGACGATGATGCTGAGCATCTGCTGGTCGTCACTGCCTGACACCTGCCTAATCAAGCCGCCACCCGGCATTTGGGCGGTAACGGCACCGCACCGGGCCGTTCCTCTCAGGGCCTGGCGGATCAGCCGCCGAAGACGCGCACTAGGTTCCCCATCCCCGGTACAGGCGTGCTCCTCGATGCAATTCACCTCGTCGCCAAAACCACCAGCTGTACCGCGACGGGAACAGCCAAGTGCAATGAATCCTCGACGACACCAAATTCTAAAGCTGTACATCGACACACCGAAATGCGAGCGCGGCCGGGGAAGACCCAAATACGACAAAACGGGACCTACCCGGGCTCGCCTAGCATTTTTCTGCCAACGGTTCGAGTAAGACCGTTCCGGTGGAGCTGAGGGGATTCGAACCCCTCTGGGCTTGGGCGTTACGCCTGTTGGCCTGTGTGGATCGGTTGGTCGTCCGGACAGCCACGGACACCTGCGAACCGCGGAAATACACAGTGGCGCAGTCCACGACACCACATCCTGAAATGCGGACTCCGGGGGAGTTTGCTGGCCACCGGTGGGCAAAAACCCAACGTTATCGGCAAAATTTCGATCGACAGCACTAGGAGAATCGACAGCATGACAGTCCACCGGATCGACGGCCACAAGCTGCTGAACTTTGCCTCGCACATCGATGACAACACCGTCGAGCAGGCCAAGGAAACAGCTTCGATGCCGTTCGTGCACCCGCACGTCGCACTCATGCCGGATGCTCACAGCGGCAAGGGCTCGGCAGTCGGAACCGTCATTCCATCGGTCGACGCGGTGATCCCTGCGGCAGTCGGTGTCGACATCGGCTGCGGCATGATCGCCGGGCGGACCACGTTCACCGCAGCAGACATCGCTGGCCGGGATCTGGCCAAGCTGCGCGAAGGCATCGAGGCCGTAATCCCACTTTCCCCGGGCAACTACAACCACGACCTGGACCGGTTCCCGTTCACTGCGGCTCGCATTGTCACCCTGCAAAACCTGGCGTGGCCTGGTGACGACGACGAGGATAAGAAATCCCTCAACGTCGACCTGTCGCATTCGCCGAAGTGGCGCGAGCAGCTCGGCTCGTTGGGCGGCGGCAATCACTTCATTGAGTTGTGTCTCGATGAGGCCGATCGGGTGTGGCTGTTCCTGCATTCCGGTTCCCGAGGCGTGGGCAACAAGATCGCGCAGAAGCACATCAAGGTCGCCCAAAAACTTTGCAAACGTTGGTGGATCGACCTACCCAACCCAGACCTGGCCTACCTCGTGCAGGGCACACTGGAGTTCTCCGCGTACCTGCGGGAGCTGAACTGGGCGCAGCGATTCGCGATGGAGAACCGCGCCGAAATGATGGACCGATTCGCGCGGGTGTTCGCCAACTGGATGGAGGCACCTCACGATGACGTGAGTGACTTTATCGAGACCGTGGTTAACACCCACCACAACTACACGACCAAGGAACAGCACGGCGGCCGTGATGTGTGGCTGACCCGAAAGGGTGCGATCGACGCCCATGAAGGCAAGCTAGGAATCATCCCCGGGTCGATGGGTACCCGCTCGTACATCGTGCGCGGCAAGGGCAGTGTAGCCGGGCTCTGCTCGGCACCCCACGGAGCCGGCCGCCGATTCTCGCGCACCGAGGCCCGGAGGCGGTACACCGCCGACGACCTGGCTGATCGGATGCAGGGCATCGAGTACCGGCACGGTGATGAGTGGATCGACGAGATTCCGGACGCCTACAAGGACATCGACTTCGTGATGGCTGATGCGGCCGAACTTGTCGACATCGTGCACGAGCTGCGCCAGGTGATGAACGTCAAGGGCACCTGACAAGCCGACATAAGAATGGATGTTCTGATGAATGGGATGCAGGTGCGGGTGGCGGCCACGGTGCTCATGATGTCGTACGTGTTCGGCTGATGGCCCTTCCTGTTCGGCGCGGTCGCTATGACGCTAGCGCGACGGCAAAGGCAGCGACACAGCGTGGACCTGCACGCACGACCGCAACAGCGTGGCAGTGGACACTGACCACCGCACGATCAGTCCCGGCGTCCGCCGTCAGGTCGACACCGCGATCGAAAAATGCGAGACCGAATGCGAGGAGGACTGATGCACACCTACCCGGTTCACGTCACCCGAGACGACCGATGGTGGATGATCACCGTTCCCGAGCTCGATGGGTACAAGACCGCAGACGGTTCTATCAACCTCGGCGACACCACCCAAGCCCGCAGGTTCGTCGAGATCACCACACAGGCAAGCGATTTCATTTGCAGCGTCACCGATACAGCGCCATCCGAAGTGGACATGAACATCACCGTTGAGATCGACGGCGTCGATGTGACCGGCCGCGCCGCGAAGGTATTTCGCGATCGCGCGCTCGCAGAGCAGTATGCGACCGCCGCTCAGACAGAAGCACGCAAGTTGGCCCGCGACCTCGCCGCGCGCGGTATCGCGGTGCGCGATGTCGGCGAGGTTCTCGGCGTCTCATTCCAACGAGCACAGCAACTGATCGCCAGCTAGAACCGACGCACACGACGACACCGCCCCGGCCGAAGCCGGGGCGGTACGTGTTTCATCAGTGCATGCCAACTGTCAGATAACGGCCCAGGCCTGGGTGAAGGCGGCAGCCACACCCACGTACACGACATCATCCGCGCCCATGTACGCGGATAGAAGTTGGCCACCGCCCGGGTGTCGACCCACGCGACAGCCGAAGGAACCGCGCCAGTGCCGGCCTCTCCTGCACGTGGTCGGCCTGATTTCAGTGGAGCTAAGGGGATTCGAACCCCTGACCCCCACACTGCCAGTGTGGTGCGCTACCAACTGCGCCATAGCCCCTGAAGTCGTGCTCACCGAAGTTACACCACTACCCCACCCGCCTCAAAACCGCTGCTCAGGGCTGCTCGCCGGCGGCCTCTGGGCCCAATGGGTGCATCGGTGTGGGCTCCGCGACGGGTTCGACACGCGTTTCCGGGGCGAATACCCAGCCGATTGCCGCTGCCAGCAGGATGACCCCGCTGATGAGGAAGGCGGTGTTGAAGGACAGATGCTGGGCGATCTGGCCCACGGCCAGGGAGCCGAGGATGGCGCCGAAATCCGACATCATCTGGAAGGTCGCCACCGCGGTGCCGCCGCGCGCCTTGTTGCCGACGATGTCGGCAACCGCGGCCTGTTGCGGTGAGACGAAGATGCCGGTCGCCGCACCCGTCACGTAGGCGGCGGCCAGGAACACCGGCAGCGAGGTCGTCAGACCCACCAGCGCGGTGGTCAGCGCCGACACCGTCAGGCCGACGATCAGTAGTTTGCGCCGGCCCATCCGGTCGGAGAGGTAGCCGCTGGGAATCACCGCCGAGACATTGCCGATAGCGAAGGTCGCCAGCGCCAGGCCCGCGATACCCGCGCCGCGGTCCAGCACCTCGACGACGAAGATCGGCACCAGCGCGACCCGCAGCCCGAAGGCCGACCATCCGGTCGCGAAGTTGGAGAACAGCGCGGCCCGATAGGCCCGGTTGCGCAGCACGGTGCGCACCGACACCGGCGGTTCGGTGCTCAGCTCGACCGCGCCGATGGGCGATCGGCGCAGGCTGAAGAACACCACCGCCGCCGCGACCAGCAGCGTCACCCCGTAGATCATGAACGGCGCCGACAGGCCCAGCCCGACGGTGACGCTGCCCAGCACCGGTCCGCCGACCGAACCCACCAGGAAGCCCGAGGAGAACAGCCCGGCGACCCGCCCGCGGGCATCCGGCGGCGAGATGCGGATCATCAGTCCCAGCGAGGACACGGTGAACATCGCCGAGCCCAGCCCGCCGAGGGACCGGAACAACAGCAGCTGCCAGTAGGTCTGCGCGAACGCGCAGGCCCCGGTGGACAACGCGACGATCAGCAGGCCGCCGATATAGACGCGCCGCTCCCCCACCCGCTGCACCAGGATGCCTGCGGGTGGGGCACCGACCAGGCGCATCACCGCGAAGGCGGTGATGACGAACGTCGCGGCGCTGATGCTGACACCGAAATGCCTGGCGTACTGCGGCAACACCGGCGCCACCACGCCGTAGCCCAGCGCCACCACCGCATTCGCCGTGACCAGTACCCAAACCTCGGAGGGAAGTCTGGGTTTGGCGGATTCGGTCACGCGATGACTGTATTCACCACCTCGCGGGCCGCATCCTGGACCTCCGCCAGATGCTCGGGTCCCTTGAAGGATTCGGCGTAGATCTTGTAGACGTCCTCGGTGCCGGACGGCCGGGCGGCGAACCAGGCGTTCTCGGTGGTGACTTTCAGCCCGCCCAGGGCTGCGCCGTTACCGGGCGCGGTGGTCAGCTTGGCGGTGATGGGTTCGCCGGCCAGCTCGCTGGCGGTGACCTGTTCCGGTGACAGCTTGGCCAGCCGGGCCTTCTGCTCCCGATTGGCGGGCGCATCGACGCGCGCGTAGGTCGGGGCGCCGTACTGCTGTGCCAGCTCGGCGTAGCGCTGCGACGGTGACTTGCCGGTGACGGCCAGGATCTCCGATGCCAGCAGCGCCAGGATGATGCCGTCCTTGTCGGTGGTCCACACCGTGCCGTCCTTGCGCAGGAACGAGGCACCGGCGGATTCCTCACCGCCGAAACCGATGGTGCCGCTGACGAGTCCGTCGACGAACCATTTGAAGCCGACGGGCACCTCCAGCAATTTGCGCCCGATGCCGGCCACCACCCGGTCGATGATCGAACTGGACACCGCGGTCTTGCCGACCGCGACGCTGGCGGGCCACTCCGGCCGGTGGGTGTAGAGGTAGTCGATCGCCACCGCGAGGTAGTGGTTGGGGTTCATCAGCCCGCCGTCGGGCGTGACGATGCCGTGCCGGTCGGAGTCGGCGTCGTTGCCGGTGGCGATCTGGTAGTCGCCGATCTTGTGGATGAGGGACGCCATCGCGTTCGGTGAGCTGCAGTCCATCCGGATCTTGCCGTCGGTGTCGAGCGTCATGAACCGCCACGTCGCGTCGACGAGCGGATTGACGACCGTCAACGCCAGGTTGTGCCGATCGGCGATCGCACCCCAGTAGTCGACGCTGGCCCCGCCCAGCGGGTCGGCCCCGATCCGGATCCCTTCGGCGGCGATGGCGTGGATGTCGACGACGTTGGTCAGGTCGGAGACGTACGCGTCGAGGTAGTCGTGCCGTTGCGCGGTGTTCAGCGCCCGGGTCAGCGGTATGCGTTTCACGTCTTTGAGTCCACCGCGCAGAATCTCGTTGGCGCGCTTGGCGATAACGCTGGTCGCATCGGTGTCGGCGGGCCCGCCGTTGGGCGGGTTGTATTTGAAGCCGCCGTCGCGGGGCGGGTTGTGTGACGGGGTGACCACGATGCCGTCGGCCAGATCGCTGTCGCGCCCGCGGTTGAACGCCAGGATGGCGTGGCTGACGGCAGGTGTCGGGGTGTACCGGTCTGCCGAATCGATCATGGCGACAACGTCATTGGCGGCCAACACCTCCAGCGCCGAGACCCACGCCGGTTCGGAGAGGCCGTGGGTGTCGCGGCCGATGAACAACGGTCCGGCGGTCCCCTGGCCAGCCCGGTACTCGACGATCGCCTGCGTGGTGGCCAGGATGTGCGCTTCGTTGAACGCGGCATCCAGGCTCGACCCGCGATGACCGGAGGTACCGAACGCGACCTGCTGGTCGATGTTGTCCGGATCGGGCTGCACGCTGTAGTACGCGGTCACCAGGTTGGGCAGATCGACGAGGTCTTCGGGTTGCGCCGGCTGGCCGGCGCGTGGGTTGGCTGCCATGACGTCGATTCTGCCCATGTTCGACGGCCGGTGTCTGCTGGACGGGGCTGACCGTCATACTTTCGACGTGTTCGGTTATGAAAACCGTGAACTGGCGGCTGTGTTCGCCGGTGGTGCGGTCGGCACGCTGGCCCGTGCCGGCCTGGCTGTGGTGCTGGCACCCGACGCCACGCATTGGCCGTGGCCGACGTTCATCGTCAACATCATCGGTGCGTTCGCGCTGGGTTACTTCACCACCCGGCTGCTGGAACGACTGCCGGTATCGGCCTACCGTCGCCCCCTGCTCGGTACCGGGTTCTGCGGTGGTCTGACGACGTTCTCCACCATGCAGGTCGAGACGGTGCGGATGATCGAGCACCACCACTACTTGCTGGCGATCGGTTACACCGTGGCCAGCATTGTCGGCGGATTGCTGGCGGTACACCTGGCAACCGGGCTGGTGCGACGGGCCCGGGTGCGCGGATGACCGTCGCGGTGTGGACGGCCGTCGCGCTGATCGGCGGCCTGGGATCGGTCGCCCGTTTCATGGTCGACCGTTCGGTGGCCCGGCGCGTCAAGCGCCCGTTTCCGTTCGGCACCCTCACCGTCAACCTGACCGGCGCGGTCCTGCTGGGCTTCGTCGGCGGGCTGACGCTGACCCACGACGCGGCGCTGCTCGCCGGCACCGCGTTCGTCGGTGCCTACACGACGTTCTCCACCTGGATGCTGGAGACGCACCGGCTGGCCGAGGAACGCCAGTACTGGCCCGCGGTGGCCAATATCGGCGTCAGTGTCGTGTGCGGTATCGCGGCGGCCTGGCTGGGCCAGCAGATCGCGGGGTTGCTGTGATGCCGGAATTGTCCAAACTGACCGTCTACTTCGCCGAGCGCAGCCGATATGGGGACGCGTTCCTCGCCGAGGCGGTGCTGGCCCTGTTGGCCGAGCGCGGTGTGGCGACCAGTGTGCTGTTTCGCGGGATCGGCAGCTTCGGCCCCAGCCATATTGTGCGCTCCGATACCTCGCTGACACTGTCCGAGGACCCCCCGGTGGTGATAACCGCCGTCGACGGCACACCGGTGATCGAGCGGTTGATCCCCGAGGTGACATCGATGGTCAGCCGCGGGCTGGTCACCACCGAGCGGGCCCGGGCGTTCGACGCCGCACCGGCGGCTTCCGATGACGAGCACGTCCTGTTCACCCTGTATCTGGGCCGTAGTCGGCGCACCGCCGGCCTACCTGCCCACCAGGCTGCCTGTGCGGTTCTGTACCGTCTCGGATTCGCCGGTGCCACAGTGTTTCTCGGCGTGGACGGTACCGTCGGCGGGCAGCGTCACAAAGCCAAGTTCTTCAGCCGGAACGTCGACGTCCCGGTTCAGGTCGTCGGGGTGGGCACCCCGGCCCAGGCCGGCGCGGCGGCCGCTGAACTGGCCGGCATGTTCGCCGAGCCGCTGATGACCGCCGAACGCGTCCGGCTGTGCAAACGCGCCGGCGTGCTGCTCACCCGGCCGGCCGAACCGATGTCCGATGACGAATCCCGGTTCGCCAAGCTCACGGTGTACACCGCCGAGGACAACCTCCACGACGGCGTGCCCATTCACCGTGCCCTGATCCACCGGCTTCGGGAATCCCGGCAGGTCACCGGCGCCACCGTGCTGCGCGGCCTGTGGGGTTTTCGCGGGACCGAAGAACCACACGGTGACCGGCTGCTGACACTGGGTCGCCATGTGCCGGTGGCGACCGTCGTCGTCGACACCGTCGCCGCGATCGCACGCAGCTTCGACATCGTCGACGAACTGACCACCGAGCACGGCTTGGTCACCGTCGAGAGGGTGCCGCTGATGCTCCCGCTACCCCATCGCTGAGGCACTCAGGCGGGACGGTGCAGCGCGTACAGCGCCATCCTGCGGTTGGCCATATCGTGTTCGCCGAGGAACTCACAGCCGCCCAGCTCACAGAGCCTTCGCGCGACCACGTTTCGGACGTCCGGGTCGAACATTATTCGGCGGCAACGGGGTTCGATCGTGAACAGGCTCGCGGTCAGCTGCGGCAACAGCATCGGTCCGATACCGCGGTTGAGCAGCTCGACCTCGGCGATGGCGGCGTGCACGCCCAGATCGTGGGGATCGGCGTCATATCTGGGAGCGATGGAGTCTTTTGCCGCGCGGTAGACCTCGACATAGCCGTGCGCCTCGCCGTGCAGACTCCCGATCAAAGGTCGCGAATACGTCCCGCTCAGTTGCGCCAAAAGATAACTGCGCCAACGGTTCGGCGGCCAGGCGTACTCCCACGCCTGCGCCAGATGGGGTCGGTTCATCCACTCCGAGATGGTCTCGGCGTCGCTGTCGGGGTCGACGACGCGGACGCTGTACGGCTCCTCCAGCGTCGGGATCGGGGGCGGCGGGACGGCACGAACCGAATCGGATAACGCGGTCAGCTCGCGTGGCAGGATCGGCAGCACGTCAGTCATCGTGAGCCGGTAGCCTACCGGAGCAGAGGCGGCCTGGGCTTGGCTTCCTTTGGGCCGCTAGCGGTCCGCCAGGACCGTGAGCAGCACCGCGGAATCCTGCACTGCGTCCAGCGAATGCCGAGCCAGCGGGATCACCAGATAGTCACCGGCAGAGCCCTCACAGCTGTCCTGGCCGACCCGCAGGATGACGTGCCCGCGCAGCACCTGCAGGGTCGCCTCGCCGGGACTGTCATGTTCACCGAGCCCGTTTCCGGCGGCCAACGCGATGAGCGTCTGCCGCAGGAAGTGGCCGTGACCGCCGTACACGGTGTGGGCGGCTCGGCCGCTGTGGGCGGCGCGGGCAGCCGCCAACTGCTGGTCCACCAGGTCGGGCAGGGCAAGTGCTTGCATCATTGCTCCGTTCGGGTCACGCGGTCAGCAGCAGGACGCCAGTGATCACCAGAGCGATCACTTTGACCACTTCCAGACCGACGTAAACGTAGTGCGCGCGCGATCGGCGGCTCCCGGATTCGGCGGTACCGGCCAACACCGCATTCGAGCGCACGGCCAGTACCGGGCGCACCGCGACCACCTGGACCAACAACGCCACCACCGCGGTCAGGAAGGCGATCACCACCGCCGTCGACGGCGCGTCGACGAACAACGCGGCGATGATCACCAGGCCGAGCACCGATTCGCAGATGTTGAGCGCCCGGAACACCAGCCGCCCGATGCCCAGCCCGACCTGCAACGTGACTCCCGGCGCCAGGAACTTCAGCGGCGCCTCCAGGAACGAGATCGCGGCGACCATGCCGAGCCAGGTAAAGACCGCGGCGACGGCAACTGCCCAGGCTGCGTTCACCGGCTCAGTCCAACATTGCTTGCCGATCCCGGCAAGGCCCCCCCGCCCCGGCACCGGTGACTTCGGTCCCTGGCATCGCACAATGGCGAGATGACCGATCTCGTCGAGACGCTGCAGCGGTGGGAGGACGCCGGCGGCCTGTGGCGGGTGCTGGATCGACGCGCCGATCATGTGGTCGTGGGACTGTTCCGGTGCGACGGCGGCGAACAGCTCGACGAGTTCCGGTCCGCCGATCAACGACTCATCGATTTCCTCGGCGACCGGCGCGACAACCTGGCATGACCTGCGCGGACGCCACGAGACGCTGGTGTACGCTTCGCGCACATGAAGCCGGTGCGGATGGTGTTGGCCGCGCCTGCGTTGGCCGCGGCGTTGTCCGCGTGCGCGGATCAGCCAGCCGCACCAGATGCCGTCACGACGGTCACGTCGACGTCGGTCACCTCGGCACCGCCGACACAGACATTCGTCCCGGATCCGCCCGACGAAGCGGCTGCCCAGGAATGGACCGCCCGCGCCCAGGGGGCCCAGGGCGCGCTGGCTCAGGTGCTGGGCGATATGACGACCGCCGTACGGTCCGCCGACTTCGCCGAGGCCGCGCAGCAGTGCCGGCTCACCGCCGCACTCGCCGATGCCCTGCAGAAGTCGCTACCCGCTCCCAGACCGGATGTCGACGAACTGTTCGCCGGCGCCGCCAAGGATATGCAGGCCGCCACGGTGATGTGTGAGTCGTTCAAGCCGGGGGTCGACGCCCGGCAGATCACCAAGTACGCGCAATACGTGCACAACGCGGCCAAGCGGCTCAATGCCACGGTGGCGTTGTGGTGAGACGGCTACCGCGGTAGGGGCAGCCACTCCGCGGCGAGTTCGTGCACCCATTCAGCCGCCCGGGCGGCGTCCTGCGGTGGCGCGGCCACCAGGACGAGTTCGTCGATCCCAGCATCGGACAGTGCCGCCAGGTTGCGGTGTCGAGGTTCACGCAACGCGACCGAAAGCCGTAGATCACCGCGGTCGCGTCCGGCGCTTCGGCAGTGCGCCCGGATCGTCGACGCGCAGTGTGCCGCCTCCTCGACGTCGGGCAGGTTGAACCCGTACCACCCGTCGCCGGTGGTGGCCGCTCTGCGCAGCGCGGCGGCACTGTTGCCCCCGAAGACCACCGGAAGACGCCCGTCGCGTACCGGTTTCGGGTTGACCCGGATCCCGTCGAAGCCGACGAATTCGCCGTCGAACGAGGCGATCTCGTCGCGCCACAGGGTGCGCATCGCGTCGACATACTCCGCGGTGCGCGCGGCACGTCGCTCGAACGGCACCCCGAGGGCATCGAATTCCTCTCGCGACCAACCGATTCCGACGCCGAGGGTGAGCCTGCCGCCGCTGAGCCGGTCCAGCGATGCGGCCTGCTTGGCGATTATCACCGGATTGTGCTCCGGCAACAGCAGTACACCGGTGGCCAATTCGATTGTGCGGGTGGCCGCGGCGGCGAAGCTCAGCGTGATCATCGGGTCGAGCCAGTCGGCGGCCGCGTCGACCGCTATCCGGCCGTCGTCGGTATACGGATAGGGCGACTTCGACTCGTCGACCATGACGACGTGCTCGCCGGCCCACAACGTGGCGAATCCGGCCTGCTCGGCAGCGCCGGCTACGGCATCGATGACGGCGCGCTGGGACCCGGTGCCGATGCCCAGGGCATGCAGACCAAGCTCCACCCGGCGATGATGGCACAGCTCACGAAGAACCCGGTGAAAGAAACCGGGTCACCGACCATGATGTCCCTCAACCGATACGTGAGCGTTGCGCTCAGCGTCGGCCGATACCGACCGGACCCACCGGCCCGACAACGGGACCGACGCCACCGACTCCGACAGGCCCCACCGGCCCGGCGACCGGACCGAGTCCCCCGACTCCCACCGGGCCGACCGGACCGACGATCGGGTTCGGCGGATTGACGTACACATCGACGTCGTAGTACAGGCACTGCATCGAATAGACGTCCCAGTACATCCCCACCGGGCAGACCTCATCGGCATGGCTCACCGCGGTACCGATCATGCTCACGGCCGGAAGGGCTGCCGCGGCAACGGCGATCGCGGCCAACCGCCGCGCGCTCAACGTCATTGCGGATCTCATCACGGTCCTCGGTCTCCTTCGATGCGGCATGAGTGTCGACAGCCTGCCACGAGGTCGCCGCACGTGCGGGCCTTATCGGGTTTCCGACCGGCGGCCACGGCGAAGGATGGCCCACGCCGTCAGCAACTCCCAGCCGATGATGCTGTAGACCGAACCACGCTCGACCAGGCCGACCGCCAGCACCCGATCACCGTGCAGACCGTCGACAGTCAGCCCCACCAGGCAGGCGATACCGAACGACCCGATGGCGATACTGCTCCGGCGGTAGCAGCCGCTGGCACCGGCGCGGCGGCCGGCGAACCCCGCGATCAGCACCGCGATGTTGCCGCCGAGGATGGCCAGCGCGGCGCCGACGACATGCCACTGTTGATGCCACGCCGATGCCGGCGCCCCGGCGTGGAACACGGCCAGCAGGATGTTGCCCACCGCATTGGCGCCCGCGGCCAGCACGAAACCCACCCTGGCCCGGCCGGCGGCCGGAACGGACAGCGCCATGACGACGGCGCCGAGCAAAAACAGCACGCCATGCACCGCGAACGCCCCGATGTTCATCACGGGGCGCACGCCGAGGTCGCTGATGAAATCGCCGGCATAGCTGTAGCCGGGCACCGAGGCGGCGGCCGCCGCCTCGCACACCAGGTAGACCGTGGCGCCGAGCAGCCAGATGACGGCCGCCGAGCGCATGCTGATCACACTTGCCATCTTGGCCCACGGGGTGACAAAACCCACGATGGGTGTAAATCAGCGAGCCAACTTAGGCAATCCTTTGTCGACGCTCTAATGTGACGTCGGAAACAACCGCAGTGAACGATCGAGGTGGTCGCAGTGAGTGGTCAACAAGCCGATGCCGCGGGGCTACGCCTGCTGGTGGTCGGCGCATCGTCGGGTATCGGGCATGCCGTCGCGCTCCGCGCCGCCGAGCGCGGAGCCACGGTGGCCGTCGCGGCCCGTCGCATGTCGGTCCTGACAGAGCTCGCCGCGACCATCGGCGGATCGGCGTTCGAACTCGACGTCGAGGACTCCCGGTCCATCAAGCCCGTCGTCGACGCCGCCGCCGAGGCCCTCGGCGGGTTGGACGCGGTGGTGTTCACCAGCACCGTGGTCCCGTTCGCCCATATCGAGGACACCGACGTCGCCACCTGGATCCATGCGTTCGGCGTCAACACCATCGGTGCGAACAACGTGCTGCGTGCCGCGCTGCCGCACCTGTCCGACGACGGTGTCGTACTGGTCGCGTCCAGCAATGACGTCGGCCGGCCGCGCGCCGGCGTCGCCGCCTACGACGCCAGTAAGGCCGCCTTGGACGAGATCCTGCGCTCGTGGCGCAGTGAGCATCCGGAACTGTCCATCGTCCGGGTCGGGATGGGCCCGACCGAGGACACCGAGATCCTGCGCGGCGCCGACCGCGACCTGTTGGCGCAGTTGTTCGAGTCCTGGGTCGAGCACGGTCAGCTGCCGGCCCGGATGTCGGCGCTGCGTGACGTCGCCGACACCCTGGTCTCCCTGGTCACCATGGCGCATGCGAACCCGACCGTGGTTCCGGAGGTGGTGGCCCTGGCACCGCGGATCCGCAAAGCCGATCGCGAGGCGGCGCACAGCAGCTGAGCAGACCCTTCTCCTCGAGGCGACTAACCTTGCCTGTCATGGAGAAAGCGCGATGAGTGCCGGTCTGTTCGGTCTGCTGGACGATATCGCCGCGTTGGCGCGCCTGGCCGCCGCCTCGGTCGACGATATCGGTGCCGCCGCGGGGCGGGCGACCGCCAAGGCTGCCGGTGTGGTCATCGACGACACCGCGGTGACACCGCAGTACGTCCACGGCATCACCGCCGAGCGGGAACTGCCGATGATCAAGCGCATCGCGATCGGCTCGCTGCGCAACAAGCTGGTGTTCATCCTGCCCGCGGCGCTGCTGCTGAGCCAGTTCCTGCCGTGGCTGCTGACCCCGATCCTGATGGTCGGCGCCACCTACCTGTGCTTCGAGGGCGCCGAGAAGGTGTGGGGCCGGATCCGGGGTCACGACAGCCATGCCGCACCCACCACGGTCGTCGGCGAGGACGCCGAACGCCAGATGACGGCCGGGGCCATTCGCACCGACTTCATCCTGTCGGCCGAGATCATGGTCATCGCGCTCAACGAGGTCGCCGATCAGGCGTTCCTGCCGCGACTCATCATCCTGATCATCGTCGCCCTGGTCATCACCGCGGCGGTCTACGGCGTCGTCGGGCTCATCGTGAAGATGGACGATATCGGTCTGAGCCTGGCACAACGCAATTCGACGTTCTCGCAGAAATTCGGCCGCGGACTGGTGACCGCGATGCCGAAGGTGCTCGCCGCGCTGTCGGCGATCGGCACCGTCGCGATGCTCTGGGTCGGTGGCCACATCCTGCTGGTCGGGACCAACACGCTGGGGTGGCACACACCGTACGGCTTCGTGCACCACCTCGAGGAGGGCGTGCACCACGCCGTCCAGGGTGTCGGTGGTGTGCTGGCCTGGCTCGTGAACACCGGTGCGTCGGCGATCATCGGGCTCGTCGTCGGTGCCGTCGTGGTCGCCGTCGTGCACGTACTGCCCTTCGGCAAGAAGACCGCGCACTAGCCGTTCGGGGGTAGCGCTAGCCGGTAGCGGTGTTGGGCGCCAGCGTCGATGCCCGGGTGGCCGCCGTGGCGGGATCGTGGTGTCACGCAATCGACACCACCCGAAAGGCACCACGATGACCAAGACACTGCAACTGGCGACACTGATGTTGGTCGGCGCGGGCGCCGCCGCGGCCGTCCTGTACGCACCGCTGGCCAGCGCCGACGAGAACAGCCTGCCCGAGGCGGGCTCGGAGTCGGCGAGCGCGACGCTCGACGATATCGCCGCGGCCGGTTACAACACGTCGATCAACTGGGTGCAGGGCGAACCCGCGGTGTCGCTTTCCCAGTGCTCGGTGACCTCGATCAACCCCGCGGACGCCACCGGCGCCGATCCCACTGTCTACGTCACCATCGACTGTCCCAAATAGACTTGCCGCGGTGATCGAACTTCCCAGCGGGGTCCGGCAATTGGCCGCGCACGGCCCGGACTGGCAGCGCTGGGTCGACGGTCTTGCGCGGACCGCCGATGACGCACTGCATCGCTGGGGGCTACGCACCGACGGCCCCCCGACCCACGGGACGGCGGCGTTGATCGTGCCGGTGCGAACCCCCGAGGGGGTGCCCGCCGTCGTGAAGATCGGTTTCCCCGATGCGTCCTCCGAACACGAACACCTGGTCCTGCGCCGCTGGGGTGGCCACGGTGCGGTTCGGCTGCTCGCCGCCGATCCCCACCACCGCGTAGTGCTCTTGGAGCGCTTGCAGCCGTCAACCCTCGTGGTCCGGTCCGATGTGCAGGCCTGCGCGGTGGTCGCCGATATCTACCGACGCATCCACGTGCCTGCCATACCGCAATTGCGTTCGCTGACAACAGATGTCGCCGACTGGCTGAAGATCTTCGAGAATCTTCCCGCCGACGCCCCCATCCCGCGGCGCCTGGTCGAGCACGCGGTCACGCTGGCCCGCGAACTGATCGCCGACCCCGGGACCGCTCGAGTGCTGCACGGCGACCTGCACTACCGGCGGGTGGTCGCCGCCGAACGCGAGCCGTGGCTGACCATCGCGCCGAAACCGGTCAACGGCGACCCACACTCCGAACTCGCACCGATGTTGTGGCAGCGCTGGGACGAGCTGGCCGGCAATGTGCGAAACGGTGTCCGGGCGCGTTTCTACAGCCTCGTCGACGCCGCCGGCTTCGACGAACACCGCGCACGCGCATGGGTCGTTGTGCGAGTCGTCCACGAGGCGACCCGTGAACTCGATCGCGGTGCGCACGCCGACACCGCCACACTGACCAGGTACGTGACGCTGGCCAAAGCCATCCAGGATTGATCCTGCCGCGGCGGGCATAGGCTCGGGAGATGGGTGCCGGACAAGCCGCGACAAGCGATGTTCTCCGCAGGGTCGGGCCGACCGTCGCCGCCGCTCCCCTGACCTACGGCTGGCTGGCCCTGCTGTTCGGCACCACCCGGATCCAGCGGTCGGCATCGGCCCGCAAGAGGCGCGAACTGTTGCGTGAGCAGTCGACGAATATCGTCCAGCTGCGGCGCAGGCCACTTCGCGCGCTGCTCACCAGCTTGTTATGGCTCGATGGGCGCCGATGGTGGCCCTATGTGCCGGTTTTCGCCGCAGTCCTCGGTCCCGCCGAGCGGGTGCAGGGCCGCCCGCGCTATCTCGGCACCGGGATCGCAGCCCACGTCATCGGTACCGCGGCCAGTCAGGCTCTGCTGGCCCGTTCCATCGCGCGCGGTGACGAGCCGCGGAAATTGGCCCACGCGCACGACATCGGAGTCAGCTATTTCGCCCTCGGCGTCGGCGGCGGGCTGTGTGGCTATCTGCCGACATCGTGGCGCGTGGGCACACAGCTCGCGGCAGCCACCGCGGTCGCGGTCGCGGTGCGCTCACGCGCCGATTTCACCGCGACGGGCCATTGCGTGGCATTCCTGGTCGGCACGCTGGTACCGGCTCGGCGGGTGACGCCGTGAGCACCGGTGAACAGCGCGCCGGCGTCGAGCTGACCAATCTCGACGAGCAGCTCGGTCCGGAAGCCGGTGCCACCAAACGCGATCTGGTGGACTACCTGGACGCCGTCGCCGACCGGATCCTGCCGGGGCTGGCCGGTCGGCCGCTGACGGTTCTACGGATCCTGCGCGGGCGGGCACCGTTCATGCAGAAGAACGTCCCCAAGTACACCCCCGACTGGGTTCGCAAGACACCGATCTGGGCGCAGGCCTCCAAACGCGAGATCCACTACGCGCTGTGCGACGACCTGCGCACACTGTTGTGGTTCGCCAACCAGCGCGCTGTGGAATATCACCCCGCGTTGGGGCTGGCCAGCGACATCTACCGACCCACGCATCTGATCCTCGATCTCGATCCGCCCACCGCCGAGGACTTCGGCGCCGTCGTCGCGGTCGCGCAGCTGGCCCGGCAGGCGCTGTCGGACTGCGGTCTGGCCGGCGCCGCCAAGACCAGCGGCTCGCGGGGCGTACACATCTTCGTCCCCATCGACGACGCGGCTCCCGTCGACGATGTCGCGGCCGCGACCCGCGCATTGGCGGCGCGCACCGAGGCACTCGACCCGTCGATCGCCACCACCGCCTTCATCGTGGCCGACCGGGCAGACAAGGTCTTCGTCGACGCCACCCGTTCTGGAGGCGCGACGGTCGCCGCGGCCTACAGTCCGCGACTGCGGCCCGGTGTACCGGTGTCGTTCCCGGTCGCCTGGTCCGATCTGGACCGCATCGCACCGGCCGACTTCACCGTGCACACCGCCGTCGAGCTGCTCGGCGGTCGCGACCCGTGGGCCGAGGAGATGCCCCAACCGCAACGGTTGCCCGCTGAACTCATCGAACACGGCCGCACCATCCCGGTGGCCCGGGTGGCGGCCATGCACGAGGGAAAACGGCGGGCCCGAGCGCGTCGCGACGCCGGTCAGACCGGTCAATAAATGGCCGTTACCTGCAATAACGGTGTCGCCGCTGGATCCGGCCCGATAACCGGCTAAGGTGCACGTTTCACCCCGCCTGCAATTGGGAACAAGCTGCGCATCTTTCACGTTGACGTGACGCCGGTTCCAGACCCGAAAGGACACCAATGGCCACTGATTACGATGCGCCCCGCCAGAAGGACCCCTCAGATTCGCCTGACGATTCGCTAGAAGAGCTGGCCGGTCGCCGTAACGACGCCGCCATCGCGGTTCTCGATGTCGACGACGGTGAGGACCTCGAAGGGTTCGAACTGCCCGGCGCCGACCTGTCCGGTGAGGAGTTCACCGTGCGGGTCATCCCGAAGCAGGCCGACGAGTTCACCTGCTCGAGCTGCTTCCTGGTGCAGCACACCCACCGGCTGGCGACCCAACGCGGCGACAGCCAGATCTGCGTCGACTGCGCCTGAGATCACTTCCCGGTGCGCGCCGGCAGTGCGGAGGTCGTAACTGCCGGCGTGTACCGGGCGCCGATGCGGTCGCGGCGCGATGACATCGACCACAACCTCGCCATCGCCCGTGCGCTGGCACAACAGACCTGTGGTTTCGGCGGTGCGTTGAGTCCACCGCCGCAGAACCTGGACGACGCGATGAGACTCGCCGGTCGTCAGCACGATTCCCGGCTCACCCGCCGCATTGCTCGATTCGCCGACGTGCCGGCCGGGTCATTCGTTTGGACCCGGGATGCCGATGGTCTCTTCTGGCTCGGTCAGATCACCGGCCCGTGGAAATATGACGCGAGTTCAGCTGCTGCCGACGTAGACCTGGTTCACATCCGTCCGTGCCGATGGTCGAGATCTCCGGTCGTCGAGCACAAAGCTCCGAACGCGGTGATCGCGACGTTCGCCCGCGGTGGCCGTAACTTCCAGCGGATCCACGACCGTTCGGTGACTTCGGACACGGCACGGATCTGGGCCGATCACGGCCGGTGATCAGGCCTACTGTGCGTCGGACTCTCCGGCGTCGACGTGCACTTCCACCAACAAGGACATGCCGTGCAACGGCGGCATGTCGACGGCGAAGCTGTGCAGATCATCGATCGTGGCCAGCGGGTGGCCGGTGAACATGTCCGATACGTGCGCACCCGGCGGCAGGAACTCGGATCGCACCGTCCCCGCGATGTGCTCGTTGGCGAAGTTGAGCACCGTGAGCTGCAGACGGTCGGGCTCGTCGAGCTGATGCACCATCACGAGCATGCCGCGATGCGAGACCTCGGGGGTGTCGAGCTGCCGGCTGGTCGCGACACCGAAATGCGAGCGCACTTTGAGGATGGCCTGCAGCTGCCGCACGAAGCTCGTCTCGTCGGCCAGCTGTTCGGGGATCGATCCGTAAAGGCTTCGGCCGCGCGGCATTCCGGCAGCAGATCGTGACGCGTTCGGATTGGCGCCCATGAGGTCGTGTGCGGCACGGTTGATCCAGCGCGTGTCACCACCCGCGACCAGTTCGGCGACATCGGTCACCGGCAGGGTGAGCATGCCGCACAGGTCCCATCCGGACAGCGCGAACACCCCCGGTTGCAACGCGTTGAACATCGCCAGCAGCAGATGCGCGCGGCGAACCAGGTCGACATCCTCGATATCGTCGAGATTCTCGATGCCCAACGCAGCCGTGACCACTGTCGCTGTGGTGCAGGCGATTCCGTTCGTCGTGAAGACCTTGTTGTACGGGGCGCCGGGTCCGGTCAGATGTTCGGTGAGATCCTGGCGGACACTGTCACCGATCTCCTCGCCGGTGACTTCGCCGCCCTTGTAGGTGAAGATGTCGTCGCGGTGCCCGGACTGCCAGTGCAAGAGTTCATAGGTCAGCTCGTCATGGTTCTGCAGTGCGTGTACCAGTGACGCCGGGTCGACGCCGAGCTCACGGGTGGTGCGCAAGGTCAGCCGCAGGAATTCGGTGTCACCGGTGGCCAGCGCATGGTGGTAGGCGGGCCGGTTGATGAAGTCGTAGGACAGATCGGCACCCGCGTCACCTATCTGGCGGATGTCGTCGATGGTCAGGTTGAGCTCCTGGAAGGTGAAGCCACCGACTTTGCGCACCATGCTGGCGATCAGATGATTGGCGGCCTCCGACAACGGGTGACCCTCCGACCACGCCGAATTACCCTCCGCAGCAGCCTTTTCCACACCGAGGAAGCCGTTGGCGTCCAGCCGCAGCGCACCGGTGCCCAGATCGGTCAGTGAATGCAGCGCGTCGCCGATCACCATCCGCATGCCGGCGAAGGACGGATCCAGCCAGTTGATCGACGGCTGACCGTCCTTGAAGTAGTGCAGATAGACCCAGCGCCGCGACACTCCGTCGACACCGGCGACCGGGCGCGTCACGCTCCAGTTCGTCTCCTTGACGCCCTCGGCGTAGAAGATGACGCGCTGTAGTCGACCGATGATGTAGCCGGCCTTGTCGAGCCATTCTTCGGTGGCGGCGTCGATGTTGACCGAGTCCATCCCCGCGGGCACTTCCGGGAGCTCGTGCCAGTCCCGGGGATCGATCTCGACCATGTGATAGATACCGGGGTAATCGGCGTATTTCATTTCGGCGAGCCGGAAGTCGGCGCCCTTCCCGGTGTGGCCGGGGACGATGTCGTCGATGATGGTGCCGCCGTACCAACCCGCCGTCGCACACATCTGTCGGAATTCGTCCTCGGTGCCGAACGCGGGATCGATCTCGGTGCTGATCCGGTCGAAGTGCCCGTCGACACTGGGTGTGTACTGCCATCCCGATATACCGCCGGCGCGCTTCACCGGGCCGGTGTGGACACCCTCGATGCCGATCTCGGCGAAGGCCTGCCACATTTCCTCGCTGGCCATGGCCTTGAGGAACGACTCATCCGGTCCGGTGATGAGCGACAGCGGATAGGCGGTGAACCACACCGAAGCGGTGTCGACCGCGGCGCGCGGGTTGGGCGTCGCGAACGGGTTCTGCCACATCGAGCCCTGGCCGGAGAACTGCTGGCTGATCTCGTTGGCGTCGGCGAGCATCGATTGGGCGCGCAACCACTCCACGTATGCCGGGTTGCTCCCGTTCGCCGGCCCGTCCTGGGTGACCGACCGCCGGATGAACGGGGCCTTCACCCTGGGCCGGAAGCGCAGCGTTCGCGGACGAGCTGGGTGGAGATGCTCGGCGTACGTGGGTTCGACCGGCTCGGGAGCCTGCCCGTCGCCGATCTCCTCCAACTCCGACATACATCACCTCTCAGGTCATCACGCGCTTACCCACAACCTTGCCCTGCCCGCTGAGAGATCGCTTACCAGGGCATCGGCGGGCAGGGTTTCGCCCAGGTCAGAGCCTAGGCACTGACTTCGATGACGACCTTGCCCCGGGCGTGTCCCGCTTCCACCGCGGCGATCGCCTCAGCCGCCTCGTCGAGGGGCCGGATGTCCTCGACGTGCGGATCGAGCTTTCCGTCCGCCACCAGTCGGGCCACGATTTCCATGACGCGATAGGTGCGGTCGCGTTTGATCATGTGTCCGCCGAGCTCGGCCACCGACGGGTCCCCGGCGCTGATGAGCTTGTCACGGTCGGCGAGCAGTTCGACCACGGCCCGCAGTCCGTCACCGCCGGCGAGATCGAAGATGGCGTCGACGCCGTCGGGCAGCAACTGCCGGATCCGGTCGGCCACCCCGTCACCGTAGGGCACCAACGTGGCGCCCAGGGACTCCACCAGTTCGCGCTTGTCCTCGGCCGCGGTGCCGATGACGTTGATGTTGACATCGCGGGCCAGCTGCGCGGCGGCCACCCCGACCCCACCGCTGATGCCGTTGATCAGCAGGGTTTGGCCCTCCTTCAGGCCGAGCTGGGTGACGCCGTCATAAGCGGTAGCGGCGGCCACCGGCAGGGTGGCGGCATCGTTGAAAGAGACCTGCGGCGGTTTGGCGGCTGCAGCGTTCGCGGTGAGCAGGGTGTACTGCGCGTAGCCGCCGGACCCTGGGGCGACACTTCCGAAGACCTCGTCGTTGACCGCGAACCCTTCGACATCCTTGCCGACCTCGCGTACCACCCCGGAGACCTCGGACCCCAGGACCGCGGGAAAGCTGTTGTCGCCGTCGCGCCCGTACAGACCCGACCGGATCTTCCAATCGACGGGGTTGACCCCGGCGGTTCGGACTTCGACGAGCAACTCACCGGCCATCGGACTGGGCATGTCGAGATCGAGAAATTCCTGGACTTCCACTCCGCCATTGCTGCGGTATCCGAATGCTTTGACCATCCACGGCGCTTACCCCGGTGACCCGATGCACCAAACTCCCCCGCTTGGCGTTTGGATTCCGGCCCGTCGGGTACGCCCGCAGCGGCAGCTCGCCGCAACGGATTGGAGTTCGACATGTCGGCACGGACGACGGTATCGCGGGTCGCGACCGTGCAGCGCCGGATTGTCTTGGCTCAAGCCGTCTTCTGGCCCGCCGTGGTCGGAGTGGGACTGCTGTCGGTCACCGCTGCGGTGTTGTTGATCCGGCGGCGCAGGCGCGTTGCCGTCGCGGCGCGGCAGCCGTCAGTCGAGACCGGTGATCAACTCTCGGTCTGATCCCCTGCGCGCAAATGGTCTGCGCCACAGGCCAGGTGGGATTGGTCCGCCCCGAGATGGGTATAGCTAGCAGCGTGACTATCGCTTTCGCGGGCGTCGAGCCGCGTCTCCCCAATGCCCGCGGACCTCTGACGTCGGCGGTGCTGGAAGTGCTCGGGCAGCGTGCGGCCCGTCAACATCTGCGCCGCATCGAGGTGCCGCTGGCCGAGGCCGATCCGCTGGGACTGGACTTTCAGCTCGCTCTCTATGTGTGCTACGAGCTGCACTACCGCGGTTTCGCCGGGGTGGATTCGCGATGGGAGTGGGATCCGGGTCTGCTGCACCTGCGGGGCCGCCTCGAGGACGTGTTCTTGAGCGAGATACGCCGGATGGTGGGCACGATCGACCCCGGCACCACCGCCGCCGACGAAATGGACCGGCTTTCCCGGGAGCCCGTCACCGGCGAGGGGCCCTCTTACCACCTACGCGACGCCGGCACCTGGGAGCAGATGCTCGAGTACTTCGTGCACCGGTCCATCTATCACCTCAAAGAAGGCGATCCGCACGCATTCGCCATCCCCCGGCTGATCGGGCAGGCCAAGGCCTCCTTCGTGGCGGTGGAGTTCGACGAGTACGGCGGTGGCCGCGGCCACCGCTTACACCAGCAGTTGTTCGCCGATCTGCTCGACGCCTGCGGTCTCCGGTCGTCCTATCTCGGCTACCTTGAGCACGTTCCCGCCGAATCACTCATGGTGGTGAACCTGATGTCGTTGTTCGGACTACATCGGGACCTGCGCGGCGCGGCGGTAGGCCATTTCGCGGCAACCGAGATCACCTCACCACCCGGGTCGCGCCGGATGGCCCAGGCGCTACGACGGCTGCAGGCACCTGCGGCCTGTATTGCGTTCTACGACGAGCATGTCGAGGCCGATGCGGTACACGAGCAGGTGGTGCGCACCGGCGTCGTCGCCGACATGGTGGCTCGCGAGCCGGCGCTCGACACCGATGTCGTTTTCGGGATCCGGGCGTTCGGCGTGGTCGAAGACCTGCTGGCCGATCACCTGATGGGCTGCTGGAAGGCCGGCAGGTCCTCGCTGGACCGGCCGCTAGTCTGAACTGTCGGTGGTGCGTTCGCGACGCCGGTGACTGGTGTCGCACAACGGAAATGTCTTGCTGCGCCGGCATGCGCAGATCGCGACCATGAAACGGTCCGACTCGACCGTCGTACCGTCGGGCATCTCGATGCGTACCGGGCCTTCGACGATGACCGGCCCACCGGGAACCACCTGCACCAGACGCGCCTGCGCCGCGCTCATGTCTTCTGCGCCCTGACCACGCCGAGCCGCTCGGTTCGGCGGCCCGGTTCGAGCAGGCCGATGCGTTCGAGCCACGCCGCCCGCGCCGCTAGCACCGGTCCGAATGGAACCCACTGTTCGGCAACGATTTCGGCGTTCAAGCCGGCACGCCGGAGCATATCCACCGTCCGATCGAGCCGGGCGAACTCGGAGTGCACCACCATCAGCGTGCCGCGGTCTGCCAGCAGATCACCGGCGATCTCGCACAACGGGTCGAGCACCGACCGACCGTCCGGACCGGCGTCCCAGGCGACCGGCATTCCATAGGCCGGCGGGATGTCGGCATCGGCGACGGCGGGGTCGTGCGGGACATAGGGCGGATTACTCAGCACCACATCGAATGGCCCGAACTCCATGGCCCGGGCCCACGATCCCAGGTGCACCTCGACGCCCACCCCGGCCTGGGCGGCATTGGCGCGTGCGCATCGAACCGCCGCTGGTGACACGTCGAACCCGGTGACACTGCCGGCTCCCTGAAGAGCGGCGTTGACGGCCACAATGCCACTACCGGTGCACAAGTCGGCAACCCGTTGACCACGGGCGACGCCCGTTGCACTCATGGTGTCCACCAGCAGACGGGAATCCTCCTGCGGGCGATACACACCGGAGGCAACGGCCAGAGCCGGATTCGAGAAAGCGATTGTCACAACGGCCCTTCGTCAGCGAGGCGACGGGGATTGTGTCGCGAAAGAGCTATTCCCCCTGGGCGTCAACTGAAAACAGCGTGCCGGCAAGGTTCGCAGACCAGCCCTAACGTTTCGAACGCGCTTTGGTCACGAACGTCGGCTCGGACTGCCGAACGGGCCTCGGCGGTGGTTGGATCGGCACGCGGCCGTTGACGACGACGGCCGGGAGGATGCGATATGAGCGGGCTCGGAGTCACGGCTGTGATCTGGCTTCTGGTCGCCGTCTCCATCACCGCTTCGGCATGCGGTTACCTGGGCTCCGCCATCGCCGCCCGGCGAAACAACCGGCGCGCAAGCCGGTCCTTCGCGGTGGGGTTCTTCTTGGGCTCGATATCAGGTGCGGTGCTGCGCCGGGGGGTGGGTCCGGCGGCGCGTGCGCTTATGCGGGTGCGAAGCTGAAAGACGTCGAACCGACCGGCCCGCCACCGCACGGGTTGGGACCGTTGAGCGTGTACACCCCGTTGCTGCCGTCGAGGTCGAACGTATAGCGCGCCACGACGTCGACGGGCCGGCCATCGGCACACGTGGCGCCCTGCGGGACGAATTGGTCCAGGACGTACTGGGATCCTTCGACCCGCGCCTGTCCCTGGTCGGTGTTCGCCGTGAGGTTGAACAGGCTGATGCAACCGGGGCCGCAGCTGTCCACTCGCATCATGACGTCGGTGGTCGTGCCATCGGCCATGACACTGGTGTAGCGGTATATGCCGGGAGCCAGGTCCGCTGCGGCGGGCACCGCGAGAGCGAGCGCACCGGCCGCTACGGCGAGTGCGGCCATGCCGGTAGTCGAGCGTCTCATTCGGTCTCCGTGTCGCGCCCCATCGAGGAAATCTGGCAGTCCTCGTCCGGATACGAGTGTAGGCAGCACATGTGGCGTACACAGGCGTTTCGCGTGCCGATTCCGGCCTGCTGTCAGGTGTGCGGACCGGGGCCGACGAGCTGGTCGGCGAGTACGCCGGGATGCGAGAGCATCGCCATGTGCCCACCGGGTACGACCTCCGGCTCGATCCCCAGCCGCTCGGCGACGATCCGGCGCATGAACGGTTCCGGGAAGAAGCGGTCGTCGCGGAAGAGGATGAATCGGGTCGGAAGTTGTGGAAGCGCGTCCGCCGGCCAGACGGAGCGCCCCGGGGTCTCCGATTGATCGCGTTCGAGCTCTCCTGTGGCCCAATCTGATTCGACACCGTTGTAGAACAGTGCCGTCATATCGTCGGGGTCGTATCCGGCCTTCGCCGCAGCTTCACGTTGCGCCGCAGCGCAACCGGTGACATTCCACCAGTCAGCCGGGCGCTCACCGGGACGCGGGATCATCGCCGAGAGGTAGATCAGCGCCGACGCGTCGACCCGCGAGCAGGCAAGCGCACCGGTGAAACCGCCGAAGGAATGCGCCACCACGACAGGTCGCTGGCCGTCGTCGTGATACGCCGAGGCGACGACCTCGACGTAGGTGTTCAGGTCGGCCGAGTCGTCATCGCAGGGCAGGTCGACGGCTATCCCGCGGTGTCCGCGGTCGGTCAGTTCGGCCATCAGCGGGCGCCAGTAGATCGGATCGCAGCCCGCCCCGGGAATCAACAGATAGGTCGTCACGGCACTCCTCTGCGACGCTACCGCGGTGGACCGGTCACCCGGTCCCGGTCGCGTCGGTGAGACGCGTGAGAAGTCCGGTGAGTTGATCACGCTCCTCGGGCGAAAGGTTACCAATTGCGGCGGGTGGGCGGAACAGGATCGCGTCGGCGGTGGCGACGGCACGGCGTCCGGCCGCAGTGAGCGCGACGAGCTTGCGGCGCTTGTCATCTGGGTGCGGGCGGCGTTCGACCAGACCGTGCGATTCCAGCTTGTCGACGATCAGCGTGACATAGGGGGCGTCCATACCGTGCGCGGCGGCGAGTTGGCCCAGGGTCAGCGGCCCGTCGCGCAGCTGGAAGAGGATTTTTCCGCGACCGCCGCCCAGACGAAATCCGAGTGCCTCGGCGAGTTCGCCTCGGCGGTTATGCGATTCGACGAACTGGTACATGAGGGCCCAGGCGCGGCGCATGGAGTCGTCGTGCCCTGACGACGACCTCACCACGGGACGGTCCTTCCGAGGTAGTCGACGTAGTGCAGACCGGGGCTGCCCCGCAGCGCGTCGAGTGTCTTGACGACATTGGGGATGCTGTCCTCGACGCCGAGCCGGGCGTCGTCGCCACCGAGTTCGGTGCGCACCCAGCCGGGTGCCATCAGCACCAGGGTCCGGGCCTCACCCCGGTGCCGCGCGGCGTAGCTGCGCATGAACGTGTTGAGAGCGGCCTTGCTGCCGCGGTAGACCTCGTGTCCACCATTGTCGTTGTTGGCCACGCTGCCCTGCCCGGATGACATCACACCGATGGTGCCGGCCGGTTCGACGAGATCCTGCAGCGATTCGATGACGCGCAGCGGACTGAGTGCATTGGTAACCATGACGCGGACGAACTCCTCGGTCGAGGTCTCCGCGACCGTGCCCTCCGGCTGATTCGTGACACCGGCATTGACGAAAAGCAGATCAAAACGCCTGCCAGCCAGCCGCTCGCGCAGCGCTACGACCTGCCCGGGCTCGACCACGTCGACATGTTCGATCTCGATACGCCCTCCCGACACCTCGGCCGTGTCGTGCAGTGGTGTCCGTCCCGGACCCCGGACGGTGGCCACGACCTGCCAACCGCCGCGGGCCCATTGTTCGGCCAGCGCGAGACCCAAACCGCGGGACGCGCCGATCAGCAGAACCCGCCCGCCCTGACCTGGGGACTCGCCAGAATTAGTTGTAGTCACAACAATCATTATGCATCATATAACTAAACCACGCCCCTTCGTTCACCATCGCGATCACGTTCCGACAGTCCATCGGTAGGCTCCACCGGGATAGGAAGGTCCGATCATGAAACGCCGAAGGCCGAAGGTCGCCGACCTGGCGCCTCTGATGCAGTTCAAGAAGCCGCAGCTCAACGCGAAGACACGGCGGCTGGAAAATGCGCTCACCATCGACGACCTGCGTCGCATCGCCAAACGACGCACCCCGAAGGCCGCCTTCGATTACACCGACGGTTCGGCCGAGGCCGAACTGTCCATCGCCCGGGCTCGACAAGCGTTCTCCGACATCGAATTCCAGCCCGCGATCCTGCGCGACGTGTCGACGGTCGACACCGGCTGGGAGGTTCTCGGCGGGCCGGTCGCCCAGCCTTTCGGGATCGCGCCCACCGGATTCACCCGGATGATGCAGACCGAGGGCGAGATCGCCGGCGCGCACGCCGCGGGCCGGGCCGGCATTCCGTTCTCGCTGTCCACCATGGGCACGGCGTCGATCGAGGATGTCGCGCTGGCCAACCCACGGGGACGCAACTGGTTCCAGCTCTACATGTGGAAGGACCGCGACCGCTCGATGGCACTTGTCGATCGGGCCGCCGCAGCGGGGTTCGACACGCTGCTGGTGACGGTCGACGTTCCTGTGGCCGGGGCCCGGTTGCGGGACAAACGTAACGGCATGTCGATACCGCCGGCGCTGACGTTGAGAACGGTGCTCGACGCGCTACCGCGTCCGCAGTGGTGGATCGATTTCCTGACCACCGAACCATTGGCGTTCGCGTCACTGGACCGCTGGTCGGGAACCGTCGCCGAACTGCTCGACACCATGTTCGATCCGACGGTCACATTCGAAGACCTGACCTGGATCGCGTCTCAGTGGCCCGGCAAGGTGGTCGTCAAGGGCATCCAGACGCTGGCCGACGCTCGCAGGGTCGTCGATCTCGGTGTCGACGGCATCGTGCTGTCCAATCACGGTGGACGTCAGCTGGACCGTG
Source organism: Mycobacterium sp. (assembly GCA_016197405.1). GTDB lineage: Bacteria > Actinomycetota > Actinomycetes > Mycobacteriales > Mycobacteriaceae > Mycobacterium. Next base: position 37,699 of record JACPVR010000026.1, on the reverse strand, counting down.
CTCCGGTCCCGTTCCACCTGCTGCCCGATGTCGTCGCGGAGGTCGGCAAGGACACCGAGATCCTGCTGGACACCGGGATCATGTCCGGTGCCGATATCGTCGCCGCGATAGCACTCGGGGCGCGCTTCACCCTGATCGGTCGCGCCTACCTCTACGGCCTGATGGCAGGCGGTGAGGCCGGGGTCGACCGCACCATCGCCATCCTGTCCGAGCAGGTGGCCAGGACCATGCGACTGCTCGGCGTCAGCTGTCTGGAAGAACTGACACCCCGACACGTCACCCAGCTCATCCGCCTCGCCCCGGCAAGAGCGTCCACTCACGCCTGGCGATCACCGAAGTGATCAATGTCGCTGCGCGCGAGGCTTTTCGAGCACGTGGTAGACACCGAAAGCCCTTCGGCGAGTAGAAGCCGACAATAACGGGCATACCGACGCAACGTTGGCGCCATCAGGGCGTTGCGATCGTCAGGAGTTGAACATGATCGGAACCATCATCGGCGCAATCGTCGTCGGCCTCATCGTCGGAGTACTCGCCAGGCTGGTCATGCCCGGTAAGCAGAACATCGGGCTCATCATGACGGTACTGCTCGGCGCGCTGGGATCGTTCCTCGGAACGTGGGTCACCTACAAGCTGGGCTATTCCAACGCCAACGGCGGGTTCGAGATCATCCCGTTCCTGGTCGGCATCATCGTCGCGGTACTGCTCATCGGTGCATACCTCGGCGTCACCGGTCGCCGCAAGCATGTGACCCGCTGATCTGCGCGGTTGACAAGCGGTACGGCTGAAATCAGCGTTCGCACACAAACAATCACCGCGCCCGGCACATGCCGGGCGCGGTGATCGTTTTGCCGAACGTCACGCGTTGTTGTGTGCCCGCTCGGCCTGACGCTTTGCCTTCTCCACGTCGGCGAGTTCTTCGATCCGGTCGGCCTGCGCCCGCTTCGTCGCTGCTGCGGAGCGCTTCTCGTTGGCATCATCGAGTTTGGCTTTCGCCGCCGCACTGGCCCGCCGCTCGGCAGCCTCGATCTTCTCCTGCTGCTGGCGCTTGGCCGACTCCACCGAATCCGTGCGTCGCGCGGCTGCATCGTCGACGCGCTTCTTCGCCTCGGCGGTGCGCTTCTGGGCATCCTGCTCTGCTGCGCGTTTGCGTTCCGCCGCTGCGGTTTTCGCGTCCTGCACTGCGCTTTCCTTGGATTGCCTGACCTGACCGATATCCTCGATCACCTTGTCCTGTTTGGCTTCGAGGTCCGCCTCGGCGTGTTCACGCTTCTGCGATGCGGCATTCTCCAGCCTGGCCGCACGAGCGAGTGCATCGCTGCGCTCGGCGAGCGCAGCACCGCGACGCTGCAGCCGCTGATCACCCAGAGCGCTGCCGACAGTCTCGTCCAACTTGCCGAGGGAACGCTCGAAGAACAACCGGGCCGGGGCTTCGGAATCCAATCGAGCGAAAAGCCGCTCCTCGATCAGCTGCAGCGGAAGCCGCACGACCTGGTACTGGAAACGTAGAACTGCGAATGGAACTGATGTGACACTCATTGTTGGCTCCTTGATGTTTTCGGTGTTCAGGGCAGGTCGGCTTCGGCGGTCAAACGGTCGGCGCGCTCCCTGATGCGATCCGCCTCGGCCTGCGCACCGGCAGTGACCTGCTCGGCAGTGCGGTGCTCCTCGACGGCGTCGGACAGTTCAGCTCCTGCGGCCTGCACTTTTGCCTGCTCTTCGGCCTTCGCCTGCGCAACCTCGCGCTGGGCGTCGGCCTCGGCCTGCGCCTTCGCCTTGGCCGCATCCTGTTGCCCGGCTCGCTCGACGGCCTGATGCTGTACAGCCTGCTGTGTGCGCACGTCGTTCTCGACAACCGCTGCCTTGGCATTCACGACCGCGCGCTCACTGGCGCCTTCGAGCTTGGCTTCTGCGGCTTCCTTGCGGGCCTGGGTCGCCTCGGCATCGGCGACGGCTTCGACGCTGTTGGCCTCTTTACGCTCCTGGGCCTGGGTCTGCTCGAGCTGACCCTCCGCCGTCAACGACTCGTTGCCGGTGACGGCGCCGAATACTTCCTTCGCCTTGCCTTTGACCGAGTCGATCAAACCCTTCCGGGCCTGGTCAGCCTTGTTGTTCTCGCTCATGCTTCTCCTGATCGTTGGGTCGTAAAAAATCTTGATGCGCTGGGCGTTTCACGTAGTCAGCATTCGGTGCGGCGGCCCGTTGAAGACGCGATCGGGAGCGCCGAACGGCCATCCCGGTTGTGCTGGCGAAGCGCCAGGTTTAGACGCGACATGGATGGGCGCTGACGCCCATGAGCCCTGGGATACACCGACGCGGGCCGGCGCAAACCCTTTCGGCTGCTACCGAGGCGGAGTCGTGCGACACAGTCGGCGCAGATGTCGCCGGAACGCGGCGCTCTCAGGTGACTTGGGTCAACAATTCCAGCCAGCGGGCGTCGCTGTACTGAAACGGCGTGGAGCCGGCCAAAAACGCCTGCACGGCCGCCAGTACCGGCGCAGGTGCCGTTTCATGCGGGTAGTGCCCCGCACCGGCGATCTCCGCGGTCACCGCGTGCGGAACACGCTGGGCCAGTGCATGGTGGTGGTGCGGTGGAATCGTCTTGTCGTCGGCTCCCCAAGCCACCAGCAGCGGGACGTCGCTGAGCAGACCCAGCTGTCGCGTGGCACTGACGGTCTGACCGCGCCAGTCGATGACGGTGCGGGCTGTTCGCAGGAACGCCTGCCGTTGTTGTTGGCCGGAAAGGCCCCGCAGCACATCGGCAAGTACCCGCCCGTCGGACCGACCGACCAGTGCCGGGACTGCACCGAACAATGACCGGGTCAGGCCGGCCGGAATCGAACTGAGCCCGGCGACAACGGTTTCGGCTCCGGGCAGCGTTGCCGCACGCAGTATCGGAGTGACCTCCGCACCCAGGCCCCCGCTGCTGATCAACACAATGCGTTCGGTCCGCTCTGGAAACTGATAGGCGGTCTGCAAGGCGACGCCACCGCCGAGGCTGTGTCCGACGAGAGTCGCCCGATGCTGCCCCACCGCCAGCAGGAGATCCCGCAAGGCGCAGGCATGGGCACCCAGTGAGTAGTCGCCCGCGGGCGGATCGGACTGGCCGTGCCCGGGCAGATCAGGCGAGATGACCGTGTAGTCACGGGCCAGTGGCCCGATCAGGTGCCGCCACGTCTGGCGGGTACCACCCAGTCCGTGGATGAGCAGCAACGCCGGACCGCTGCCGGCGACCGAGTAGGCGATGGCACCGCCGGACAACTCGATGCGCTGTTCGGCGATTGATGTGTCGGTTGATTGATCCGATTGCATTGCGACCTCCAGGAGGGCGAACCAGAGTGTTCGTTCTCCAATAACCGCCGACTCCTACAGTAGGCCCGCGGGACGATTCACGGTGCCGCATCGTGATCGGCGCGTGCACGTGACGTTTGACCTGGCCCGTTACGGGTACAACTGGACAGCCGATGCTTCGCCAGCCCCGTTGAGCATTCTCGGCATCACCCGCAAATAAAGGCAGTCATATGACGTCGTCACATTCTTCCAACGCGCCTGTGGTCGGCAAGCCTGATCCTGCTGGCGCCAGTACTTTTCTGGTGGCTCACGCGGCCGCCGAGGTCGAGATCGCGACAGCAGGACTGCAGTCATGACCGACCAACATCCCACCGATGTGGACCCACAGGACAAGTCGAGCACTGATGCGAAGATAAACCCGCGCGACACCGATCACCCCACGGGTGAGAAACAGGCGGCGGAGAACATCGCCAACGATCCGCCCGGCTGATCGGCGGGCAGACACCGGCCATGACCGCGCCATTGCGTATCGCACTGATCGCCCCGAATCGCTTCCCGATCCGTCAACCGTTCGCCGGCGGGCTCGAAGCGCACGTGTGGCATCTTGCGCGCGCCTTGGCGCGGCTTGGTCATCTGGTGACGCTGTTCGCCGCGCCCGGTTCAGAGCCGGGGCCGGAGTACCCGAGTCTCGCCGTCGAGGCCCTGACACGCAGTAACGCAGCGGCGCAACGTTTCCCGTTACCAGGGGCGGTCATCGAGTCGGACCATCACGCCTATCTCACCTTGATGGCCGAACTGGCCCAACACGGTGCCGCCCGGTTCGACGTCATCCACAACCACAGCCTGCACCAGATCCCGATAGCGCTCGCGGCACGGCTACGCACGCCCATGGTGACCACATTGCACACTCCCCCGTTCACCTGGCTGGAGGCCGCCATCGCCGCCTCCGGCGGGCGTGGCGGAACATTCGCCACGGTGAGCCGTCACACCGGCGCCGCCTGGGCGCGTGTCATCGGCGAGGTATCGGTGGTGCCCAACGGTATCGATCTCCGGGGATGGCCCATGGGGCCTGGAGGCCAGGAGTTGGTGTGGTTCGGCCGCATCACGCCGGAGAAGGGCCCTCACTTCGCCATAGAAGCCGCTCGCCGATGCGGCCGGCACCTGGTCCTTGCCGGGCCGATCGGAAATCAGGACTACTTCCGGGATGCGATCCGACCCCGCCTCGGTAAGGCGGCGACGTACGCCGGTCACCTGGATCAGCGGCAGTTGGCGGCCCTGGTCGGTCATTCGGCCGCAGCCCTGGTGACCCCGCTGTGGGACGAGCCATACGGATTGGTCGTCGCCGAGGCACTCGCGTGTGGCACGCCGGTGGTCGCGTTCGCACGCGGAGGCATTCCCGAAGTCGTCGATGCCCGAAGCGGTCGAGTGGTGCCGAACCAGGATGTGGCGGCAATGGCGGCAGCAGTCACCGAGGTCGTCGGACTTTCGCGTTCCGCGGTGCGCGACCGCGCCATTGCCAACTGCTGCGCGCACACCATGGTTGCGAGCTACCTCGACATCTACCGCAACGTCATCGCAGAACAGGACATCACCCACGATGATCGGTTACTACGTACACCATCACGGCCGCGGGCATCTCAACAGAGCGTTGAGCATCTGCGCACACCTGCGTGAACCGGTGACACTGTTGTCGTCGTTGCCGATTGCCGACAGCGACGCATACCGCACGATTCGGCTACCCCGCGACGATTCGGAACCCGTCGGCGCGGACCCCACGGCCAACGGTGTGCTGCATTGGGCTCCGCTGCACGACAGCGGATTACGCGAGCGAATGCGGATCATCACCGAATGGGTGGCCGTCGAGCGACCCGACGTCATGGTGATCGACGTGTCCGTGGAAGTGGCGATGCTGGTGCGATTGCTCGGCGTGCCGATCGTCGTCGCGGCAATGCCCGGGGAGCGCATCGACGCGCCACATCAGCTGGTGTACCGCACGGCAGAACACATTGTGGCGCCATGGCCACGCGAAATGTACGAACCCCGCTGGCTGCGCGAGCATTCCGCGAAGACGACCTATGCCGGAGGCATCAGCCGGTTCGACGGCCGTCCAGCTGCCCCGGCAGCACCGCCCGCATCGGACGGTCGCCCCGATGTCCTGGTGCTCAGCGGTGCCGGCGGCGCTCGCATCGACACCACATCGATAACCCGGTGCGCCCAGGCGCATCCGCAATTCCGTTGGTCGTCGCTTGGCGTGCCGGGCGGCACCTGGGTCGAGGATCCGTGGCCCGCGTTGTGCGCAGCCGACGTCGTGATCTCGGCTGCCGGTCAGGGTTCGATTGCCGATATCGCCGCCGCCGCTGTTCCCGCGATCATCGTCGCCGCGCCGCGTCCGTTCGATGAGCAACACACCATGGCGGACGTTCTGCGGCGCGGTGCGCTGGCTGTCGTCCGGCACCGATGGCCCGAACCACCGGAGTGGCCTGATCTCATCGACCGAGCCCGTGCGTGCGGAGCCCAAGGCTGGAACCGTTGGCGCACAAAGGGTGCCGCGCCGCGCGCCGCGACGGCAATAGCGCGTGTCGCCGCACACCACGCGCAGAGGTCGCCGTCATGAGGACCACGGTCGTAACCGTCGTACGTGGACCAATACCGCACCTGCACAACCAGTTGGCGGCAATGGCCCGGATCGCAACTCCGCCCGACCGGCATATCGTGGTCGCGATCGATGATGACGATGTCGCCCGTGCGGTGCCAACACACGACCGGCGCACCGATGTCATCGCCTACCACTGCGCCGAACCTGGTCTGCCGATGGCCGCGGCCCGCAACCTCGGCGCTCAGGCTGCCATCGAGGGCGGAGCCGAACTGTTGATCTTCCTCGATGTCGACTGCATTCCAGCCCCCGACATGGTCGTCGCCTACCGCAACGCTGCCGAACGTGCCGAGCACCGGCAGGCGCTGCTGTGCGGACCGGTGACCTACCTGCCGCCCGCCGGGGCAGCCGGATACGATCTCGCGGCATTGCCCGATGACATCGACCCGCATCCGGCCCGCCCGGCGCCCGCTGACAGCGAGATCCTTTTCAGCACTGCGTATTCGCTGTTCTGGTCGTTGTCTTTCGCGGTGACCACACCGACCTGGCTACGGATCGGAGGCTTCTGCACGCAGTACATCGGATACGGAGCCGAGGACACCGACTTCGCGCAGGCGGCGGCGGCACTGGGTATCACCATGCGCTGGGTCGGCGGCGCCCACGCCTTCCACCAATACCATCCGGTTTCGGATCCACCGATCGAGCATCTGCATGACATCGTCACCAACGCCGCTGTCTTCCACCGTCGGTGGGGGTGGTGGCCGATGCAGGGGTGGCTCGACGCCTTCGAGGCTCAAGGCCTGATAACCCGTGGCGCAGGCGGCCGGCCGTGTCTGCGGTAGCCGCCTGCGCGCGAGACCCTAGGGTTTGAGGATGATCTTGACCGCGCCGTCCTGCTTCTTCTGGAAGATCTCATAGGCGTGCGGCGCCTCGCTCAGCGGCACGGTATGGGTGGCGAAACTATCGACACCCAGCGGATCTTCGTCGGTCAGCAACGGCATGATGTCGTCGACCCACTTCTTGACATTCGCCTGGCCCATCCTGAGCTGGACCTGCTTGTCGAACAGCGTGAGCATCGGCATCGGATCAGCCATACCGCCGTACACCCCGATCAACGAGATGGTGCCGCCACGGCGAACGATGTCGATCGCGGAGTACAGAGCGCCCAGCCGATCGACGCCGGCCTTCTGCATCAAGGGTTTGGCCAGCGCGTCGGGCAGTAGGCCGGTCACCTGCTCGGCCAGCTTCGCCACCGGCGAACCATGCGCCTCCATACCGACGGCATCGATGACGGAGTCCGTTCCGCGGCCGTCGGTGAGGTCCCGGATCATATCCCCGAGTTTGTCACCGGCTTCGTCGAAGTCGATGGTGCGAACACCGCGAGATTGGGCCCGGGCCAAGCGTTCCGGGACACGGTCGACTGCGATGACGTCGTAGCCGCGGTGCGCTGCGATGCGGGTTGCCATGTCGCCGATCGGCCCGAGACCGAGCACCGTGACCGAACCGCCGTCGGGGATTCCGGCGTAGGCGACGGCCTGCCAAGCGGTCGGCAGCACATCGGACAGGTAGACGTAGCGCGAGTCCGGCGGGCCCAGCGGGACTTTGATATGGGTGAACTGGGCCTGCGGTACCCGAAGCAACTCAGCCTGCCCGCCGGGAACCTCCCCGTAGAGTTCGGAGAATCCGAACAATGCGGCGCCCATCCCCTGGTCACGAACCTGGGTGGTCTCGCACTGCGTGTAGAGCTGCTGATCGCACATATAGCAACTGCCGCAAGATATCTGGAATGGAATCACCACGCGGTCGCCGACCGTGAGGTTGGTGACTTCGCGGCCCACCTCACGCACGATCCCCATCGGCTCATGGCCCAGGATGTCACCGGGTTTCATGAAGGGGCCCAGCACCTCGTAGAGATGCAGGTCCGATCCGCAGATGTTGGTGGACGTGATCTCGATGATCGCGTCGGTGGGTTCCTGGATGGTCGGGTCGGGCACGGTGACGACTCGGACGTCGCGCTTGCCGTGCCAGGTGACTGCCTTCATGTGTTCTCTCCTCAGGTCATCCAATGACCGTCGTGCCTCAGCGATGGGACCGATCGGTCCGGCGAAGGGCACTGCTGCTTGGATCGACGGGAATACCCCGTATGGCTCGCTGCTACTCGGGCTGGGCGCCGCGGGCATCAAGCCTGCGCAGGACCCCGTCGACGATGGTCGGCTACGCGGTCCGCAGCGCTACGGCTCAACGTTGCCGCGACTTGGTGACGCGAGTCGATTTGCGCGCGGCACTCTTCTCCGAACCGGCGCCGGCGTTCGCCAGGGTCCCACTGCTGTTCTCCAGATGCGCGCGGACGAACCACTGGAACTGCTCCAGTGCGCCGGCATGACCGACCAGCATGTCCTGCGTGACGAGATCGAGCTTCTCGGTCTTTTCGATCCTGTCCCGGATGTCCTCGATGACGCCGCTGTAGACCAGATCGAGTGCGCCGAGGTGCGCCATGACGCTGTCACGACCCAGCGAGTAGTCGTCCCACGTGCGGTCCCGGACAATGACTCCCGGGGTGCCCTGCGGGGAGGCGCCCAGTGCGGCGATCCGCTCGGCAACCTCATCGGCGTACTCACGGACCAGAATGACCTGCGGATCGATCATCTCGTGGACTCCGATGAAGCTGGGGCCCACCACATTCCAGTGCACATGCTTCAACGTCAAATGCAGGTCGTTATAGGTGCTGAGTTGCTTTTGCAACAATTCGGCCAGCGCTTTGCCGTCGGCCTTGGTGATTCCGGGAATCGTGAACGTCGCCATGGAGAACTCCTCTTGTCTACTGCATTTCGGGTCCGGGTCGGATGCCCGGACTCTCGATCGAACGATTCGCTGCGCGTTCTCAGGCGCTCTCGGCGGACGCGCCGATATCGTCATCGGCCAGGGCACGCACGTAGTCGCCGAATCCCCCACGCGCACGGGAGTCACGCCGGTCCGAGGTCAGCACGGCATTGTCGGCATCCCACACCAACGGCGTCCGCGCACTGACGAGCCGCTCGACCAGGTCGACGTCCTCGCCGACGCTCAGGGGCCGAAAGCCGCCCACCCGCCAGTACGCATCGGCGCGCACACCCAAATTGGCGCCGTGCACATGCCCGTGGTGGTCGGCTTCGCTCGTGAGGTACAGACCTTCGTAGCGGCGCCGAGTGCTCGTGGCATGCTCTCGCCAATCCACCGCCACCGTCCCGACTACCCCGTGCATCCGGGCACGATGATGGCGAATCTGGTCCGCCAGCCACGTCGTCGGGACCACGGAGTCGGCATCGGTGGTGGCCAGCCACACCCGGTGATCGGCATTCGGTGCGGCGCTGACGAATCCGGCGGCGCGGGCCGCGCCCACATTGCGTGCCGACATCCGGATCGCGGAGACCCAGGGCGGCAACACGCTCTCCGACCCGTCGGTGCAGGTATCCAGCACGACGACGACCCGCACCGATACCGTCACGCTCCGCGCGGCCACGCCGATGCTGTCCAGACAATCCGGCAATCGGTCACGCTCATTGTGCGCGGGGACGACGATGACGATCTCGTGCAGATCAGGCGGGCTCGCAGCTGGAAAGCCGCGAGCGCGTGACTCGCTTGACATGGGCTCCTCGCCGGACTGGGTGTTTCGCGGATGGCGCCCGTGGCTGGAGCGGTATTGACTGTGGGTATATCCCGCACGGACGGACTGCAAACCGGCCCACGCATTTCGGCTGCTTGCGATTTCGCAAACGGGGTATCCGCCTCGGGTCAGGCGGTGAAGTGCGGCGAAACAGGCGGCCGTGTAGTTACCGGTCACGCCAGTGAACACGTCTTCAGGAGACCTCATGCCCCCCGCACGCAAACGCGATCAAGCAGCCCCCGCGATCGCCGGGCCCACCGGAGCCGGCAACGGCCAGACCCCGGACTCGGAGCCGCGCGCCCAAGCAGGCGAATACCTCACGACCGCGCAGGGCTTGCGGTTGCCGGATACCGACCATTCCCTCAAGGCCGGGTCCCGTGGTCCGACGCTGCTGGAGGATTTTCACCTGCGCGAGAAGATCACCCACTTCGATCACGAGCGCATCCCGGAACGCGTCGTGCATGCCCGCGGCGCGGCCGCACATGGGGTGTTCGAGTCCTACGGCACGGCCGGCTCGGTCACCAAGGCCGGATTCCTGGGCAAGAAGGGCACGAAAACCGAAGTCTTCACCCGATTCTCGACCGTTCTGGGTTCGCGCGGATCGGCCGACACCGTCCGCGACACCCGCGGTTTCGCGGTGAAGTTCTACACCGCGGAAGGCACCTTCGATCTGGTCGGCAACAACATGCCGGTGTTCTTCATCCAGGACGGCATCAAGTTCCCGGACATCATTCACGCGGCCAAACCGCATCCGGACCGCGAGATCCCGCAAGCCCAGTCCGCACACGACACCTTCTGGGACTTCGTCTCGCTGCACACCGAAGCCACCCACCACGTGTTCTGGAATATGAGCGACCGTGGCATCCCGCGGTCCTACCGGACCATGGAGGGCTTCGGCGTCCACACCTTCCGGCTGGTCAACGCGTCCGGCAAGTCGAGCCTGGTGAAGTTCCACTGGAAGCCGGTCGCCGGGGTGCATTCGCTGGTGTGGGAGGAAGCGCAGATCGCCGCGGGCTGTGACCCCGACTTTCACCGACGCGATATGGCCGACGGTATCGAAGCCGGCGCCTTCTTGGAATACGAACTCGGCCTTCAGGTGATGCCCGACGACGGCACCGACAGCTTCGAGGGGATCGATCTGCTCGACCCCACCAAGCTGGTGCCCGAGGAGCTGTGCCCGGTACAGCTGGTCGGCAAGATGACGCTGAACCGCAATCCCACCAACTATTTCGCCGAGACCGAGCAGGTGGCCTTCCACACCGGCAATCTGGTACCGGGAATCGAGGTCACCAACGACCCGCTGATGCAGGCGCGGTTGTTCTCCTACCTCGACACCCAGCTCACCCGGCTGGGCGGACCGAACTTCACCCAGCTTCCGATCAACAGGCCGCACTGCCCGGTCAATGACATGTTGCGCGACGGGATGCATCAGACCGCGATCCACACCGGTGTGGCGCCTTACCATCCGAACAGCATCGACGGAAACGAACCCGCGCCGGCCGACGACAAGCACGGCGGCTACGTGCAGACCACCCGCGTCATCGACGGCACCGCGGTCCGGGCCCAGCCGGCATCGTTCGATGATCATTTCTCGCAGGCGACGATGTTCTATCGCAGCCTGAGTCCGATCGAGCAGGCCCATGTCGCCGAGGCTTTCACCTTCGAACTCGGCAAGGTCTACGAGCAGGCGATCAAGGAACGCGAGCTGGCGGTGCTGGCCAACGTCGACACCGAGCTGTGCGCGCTGGTCGCGGCGGGACTGGGTCTGCCGGCACCGAAGGGCAGTCCGGCCACCGACATCGTCGTATCTCCGGCCCTGGTGCAACTGCTTGCCGAGCCCGGACGTATCGACGGACGCAAGATCGGCATCATCGCGGATGCCGGCTCCGATCTCGCCGGCATCGCGAGACTGGTGAAAGCCACTGCGGCACTGGGTGTCACCGCCCTGGTCGTGGCACCGGTCGGCGGGGTGCTGAAGGCCGGCCGCCGGCAGGTCACCGTGGACCGCACGTTGGCGACGGCGCGTTCGATCGAGTTCGACGCTCTCGTCGTCGCGTCGGGCACCGCACCCACCGCCGATATCAAACTCGTCGTGCTTCTGCAAGAGGCATTCCGGCACTGCAAGGCGCTGGCCGCCTGGGGTAACGGGGTATCGGTTCTCAAGGCCGCCAAGATCCCGGTCAAGGGACCGGGAATCGCGCTGGCAGACGAAGTCGACAAGACCTTCACGGCCACCCTGGCGACCGCGCTGGGGCTGCACCGGGCATGGGAACGTGCGCCCAAGGTGATGGCCTCGGCAGTCCCGCCGGCAAGCTGACATGACGGTCACGCGTGACATCGCAGCGACCCGTCAACGGGTATGGGCGGTGCTGGCCGACGGCTGGACGTACTCCGGTTGGGTCGTCGGGAACAGCCGCATACGCGCGGTCAGTGCGGCGTGGCCCGCCACCGGTTCGCGCATCCTGCACTCCATCGGTGTCTGGCCCACGGTGATCGACGACGAGACCGTCGTCCAGAGCTGCGTACCCGAGGAGCGACTGGTGTTGCTGGCCAAGATCCGACCGGCAGCCGAAGCGCGAATCACCTTGGAATTGGCCGATACTGCCGATGGTTGCCGGGTCCAGATGACCGAGGTGGCGGTTTCGGCACCGCTGCGGTGGGTACCGGATGCCGTGCAGCTGACCGGGGTGGCGCCCCGCAATCGCGAATGTCTGTGGCGGCTGGCGATGATCGCCGAGCGGCAGGGCCCCGAGGCGTTCGAATAGCGGCTGTCATACCCGAGCCATCAGGTCACGGTAGATGTCCACATAGCTGTCGATCATTCGTGCGACGGCGAACTTCTCGGCGGCGAGCTCGGCGATCACCTCTCGGTCGAGCTCGCCGGCCGCGGCCACGGCGGTGACCGCCGAGTCGATATCGCCGACCAGGTAGCCACTGACACCGGGTGTGATCAGCTCTGCCATCGAGCCTCTGGCATAGGCGATCACGGGTGTACCGCAGGCCATCGCCTCGGCGACGCTGTAGCCGAACGGCTCGTCGAAATCGATGAGGTGCAACAGGGCGTGTGCGCCTCCCAACACCTCGGCTCGCGCCGAGGCGTCCACGGGGCCGAGATAGCGCACCTGCTGCCCGTCGATATGCGGTGCGACGGAGTCACGAAAATAGTTCTCGTCCTGGATGATTCCGGCGATGTCGAGGCGCCGCCCGCACCGGCGGGCGACCTCGATGGCGTGCGCGGTGCCCTTGTCGGGATGTATCCGGCCGAAGAACAGCAGGTGCGCGCCGGGATTCGGATGTACGGCGAATGCCGTGCAGTCGATACCGTGATGGATGGTGGCCGCGTAGTGCAGAGCGGGGTGCCGGTCGGCGTCGCTGATAGACACGTACGCCGTGTCACCGTCGTAGCGCTGGTAGACCGGGACGATGCGCTCCGAAGAGAACCCGTGGATGGTGGTGACCACCGGCGTATCGACCAAGGCGCTGTATGTCAGTGGCAGAAAATCGAATCCGTTGTGAATGATGTCGAATTCGTCGGCGCTTTCGAATACCGAGGCGATGTGCAGACACTCGGCGACCTTCGCGTCGATCTCGGCGTCTTCCGACCAGCCCCGTGGTGCCGTCGCCCGCAACCGGGCCGAGGTGACCGAATCGGCAGTGGCGAACAATGTGACGTCGTGGCCGGCCCCGACCAGCCCTTCGGTGAGCAGTGAGGCGAACTGTTCCCACGGACCGTAGTGACGAGGCGGGGTACGCCATGCGATCGGTGCCAGCACGGCTATTCGGATGGGGGCGGTGTCGCGGCTATCGGTGAGGGGAATACCGCGAGGTTACTCGCGATGCCTGCTGGGCACCGCAAGCCTCAGCGGCGCGCGCGTTTGGCCTCGTACATGGCGCGATCCGCGTCGCGCAGGATCTCATCAGCCGTCCGCCGATCCGACGGACCGACCTCGACGACGCCGATGCTCGCACCGATCGGCACCGACGTGGTCGCGATGACCGCCGGGGCGGCGAGCGCCGAGTGCAGTCGAGCGACCAACTCGTCGACATCTGCAGCGGAGATGTTGCGGCAGATGAGGATCACGAATTCGTCGCCGCCCCAGCGTCCGACGACATCGTCGGTCTCGACGGTGCGCCGCAGCCGTTCGGCGGTGATGCGCAGTACGTCATCGCCCGCCTGGTGACCGTGAGTGTCGTTGGTGATCTTGAGGTGGTCGACATCGATGAACAGCACGGCGTGCAACCGGACGCCGGTCGTGGTGTTCTGCAACGCGTCGTCGATTCGTCTCAGCACGGCAGCGCGATTGGGTAGCGACGTCAGGCCGTCATGGGTGGCCAGGAACTTCATCTCCAGGGCGTCGGCGCGCTGCGCGGTGATGTCGATGAAGGTGATCAACATGTCCGAATGCCCGGGTCTTCCGGGATTTAGCAGCCGGCAACTGGACATCAGCCAGCCTCGTCCGTCCGCGCTGTCCCAGCCGAATACGAAGTTGTCGAATGACGAACCGGTGCGAAGCACCAGCCGCGCCGGCCGGTCTTGCGGTGGGATGTTCACCCCGTCCTCGTCGTAGAACGGATGTCCGTCGGTGACCTCGAAGAAGTCGAGACCGATCAGATCGGTGCCTTCGACCAGGCCCAGGATCCGCGATACGGCGGGGTTGGTGGACTTGATACGTCCGTCCTTGTCGGTGACGATCAGACCTTCGATCATCGATGTGACGACCGCCTCGAAGTGTTGCTCGGCACGTCGCAGGGCCGTCAGATCGCTGCAAACCAGGACATAACCGTCGTCCATCGCCGCGACGGACACGCGGACGTCGAGCGAGTGCCCGTCGGCGGACCGGTGCTGAGCCTGCACGATCCCGCCCGTGGCGATGATCGCGGGCGGGCGCAGATCCGCACCGACGGCGATGGCGACGGGCATCCCGACGGCGTCGACCGCGGCTCGTCCGTAGATGACCTCTGCGGCGGGGTTCCAGCTGGTCACCACCCCATCGGCGGTGATCCCGATGATCGCGTCGGTGACGTGATTGACCAGGGCGGCCTGATATCGCAGGGCGGCTTCGGCCTCGGCGCGTGCGCTCACGTCGCGGGTGATGACCTGCAGCGCGTCACCACCCTCCCAGCTCAGCTTCACCGCCATCACCTCGACAGCGAGCAAGCTGCCGTCTGCGCGGATCATTTCGGCCGCCAGGTGTGGTGTGGCGTCGCCGGGATTCCTGAGTTCGAGCAGATGGGGCAGCATCGAGGAGATCGACTCTGCCGTGACGAAGTCGGTGACGGGGCGGCCGATGATGTCGGCGCTGGAATCGGCTCCCATCATTCGGACGCCCGCGGTGTTCACGAAGACCACGGCGCGCTCGGAGTACACGCAGATGCCGTCGGGGCTCTGTTCCACCAACCTGCGGTACCAGCCCTCACCGGCGACACCCGGACCCGACGAACGTGGCAGAGCCGCGCCGGCAGGTGGGGTCGATGGAGGGGACATGCCCCAACAAAGTACCTGGTAGCGGCGCCCCGAACGGTCAGCTTCGGGCGATCGCATCGCCACGGTGGGTCGAGTGCCCGCCGAATGGGCACCCTCACACATGCCCAACCATGATCTGGCGGTGAAAATGGCCGAGCTGGCACGTTCGATGGCCGGACCGATCGGCGTCGAACAGGTGTTGTCGGAGGTCACCGAGGCGGCAATCGAACTGATCCCCGGCGCTGATGCCGCCGGTGTGCTTCTCATCGGCAAAGGCGGCACCTTCGACTCACTGGCCGGCACCTCCGGGTTACCCCATGAGCTCGACGAACTACAGATGAAGCACAAGGAAGGCCCCTGTCTGCAAGCAGCGGTCGACGAGCTGGTCGTGCGGTCCGACGACTTCGAGACCGAGACACGGTGGCCGCACTACACCCGCGACGCGCTGGCGCTCGGCGTGCGTGGAGGGCTTTCTTTCAAGCTCTACACCGCCGACAGAACAGCGGGTGCCCTGAACCTGTTCGCCTTCGAGCCCGGTGTTTTCGACAGCGAATCCGAGGCGATCGGTTCGGTGCTGGCCGCGCAAGCCGCGGCGGCGATCATCGCGAGCCGACGCGGCGAGCAGCTGCAATCGGCATTGCTGAGCCGTGACGTCATCGGTCAGGCCAAGGGTGTGATCATGGAACGCTTCAACATCGACGCGGTCCAGGCGTTCGCGCTGCTACGTGAGCTGTCGCAGTCGAGCAACACCAAGTTGAGCGACGTCGCGCAACGAGTGCTCGATACCCGCGGCCAGTGAGGCCCGTCAGTGTCCCGGCGGCAGCAACATCGCCTGCCAGCTCTTGTCTTTCAGCGCGGTCCCGGCGAGATCAGACTGGGTATACCGGCGCCCGTCCGGCCCGGTGTAGCTGCCCGTTGCCGGGTCGTAGTAGGCGGCGGCCAGCGGTGGTACGGCCGCGCGATCGGGTAGATCCGCCCCGATCGGGCCGGGCGGGGGCTGGGGTACCGCTTGTCCGGTGGTCGTCGCGTTGGGATCGCCTTTCCAGTTGAACCCGTCGTTGAGTGGCACGTACGGCTCGTCGCTCTCACATAACTGCACCGTGGCCGCGCGCTTGCCCGGACGCGTCTCGCATGGAGTATTGCGCGCACCACGCACGTTGAACTCGGAGTCCTGCGGTATCCGGCAGTAATACTCGCCGGGCGCCCGGTCCGGGTAGTCCTGCAGTGCGGCGCTGCGCGTCTGCTGCGCCGGCAGGTATCCGGTGGTGCACGGTGGCGGCATGTTGAGATTCAGATTGAAGCTCAGGTAGGCACCTTTGTATGCCTGATCGGTGTTGACATTGGCGATCAACGCCCCCTGCTCGATGGCGACGAGCTGGGGCAGCATGACCAGGATTTGTTCGAGGTCGCTTCGGTAGGTCAGCCCGACCTGGCCGACGCCGACCAGATTGGCCATCAGAACGGGGATGGTGGGCTGCAGACGGTCGACGAGCAGGCGTGCCTCGTCCAGGGCAGGCCCGCCCTTGTCGACGACTCCGGCGACGGCGGCGTCGTGTGTCTGCAGTTCGCCGGTGACGGTGGCCAGGTGCGACGCCCAGCTCGCGATGGCCTCGGCGGAGTCGTTCTGCGAATCGAGAACCGGTCCGGCATCGTCGATGAGGGTGAGAATCGGGTCCAGATTCTTGCGAGCCTCGGTCGACAGATAGACGGTGCCCTTGACTATTGCGGACAGCTGTGGACCCAAACCGCCTACGGCAGTGTAGGACTCGTCGATGACGGTCTTGAGGTTGTCGCGCGGCACCGCCTCCAGGCCGGTCTTGACGGCATCGAGTACGCGATTGATGTCGGTCGGCACCGAGGTGTCCTGCAGTGCGATCACATCGCCTTGGCGCAGTGGCGGTGCCGTGGCGTCGGTCGGCCGCAGGTCGACGTACTGTTCGCCGATCGCCGACTGGCTGTGCACGGCGGCCTTGAGGTCTCGCGGGATGTCGATGCCGGACCGCAGCGACAGTTCGGCCGCCACCCCGTTGTCGGTCAGGTGAACCGATTCCACCCGTCCGACGGTGCTGCCCCGGTAGGTGACGTTGCCGCTGACGTAGAGCCCACCGGTGCGGGGCAGCTCCATCGTCACGGTGTAATGCCCCACCCCGAAAAGCTTGGCGGGCAACTTCATGTAGTTCACCGTCATCAACGTCAACGCCACCATGGCCAGCACCGTGAAGATCGCCAGCTGAATGCGGGCCTGCCGATTCAAATGCATGTTCAGCGCCCTTGGTCGAAGCGATACGGGGCGGTCAGCGGATTACCCCCGTTGTTCGGTCCACCGGCCATGCAGGGGCTGGGGAATTGGCCGATCGTGCGCCCCCACTGCAGCTCCAGATTCGTCAGGTCGCATTCCCACCGGGTGCCGGTGAACAGGCCGGCATCGATGCGGCTCAACGTCAGGTCGATGACGGCCGTCAGGTTGGCCGAATCGCCGCGCTGCCACTTGTCGATGGTCGCGTTGGGGAACGGATAGGTCGGCAACAACCCGAGCGAGCGAGTCAGCGCGGGGCCGGCATCGGCCAACGACTCCAGCACCGGTCCGACATCGCGCAGTTCGGCGACCAGGTTCTGCTTGCTCTGGTTGATGGTGTCGGTGGTCAGGGCGCTGAACTTGCCCAGCTTGTCGGCGGCTTCCACCAGATTGTCCCGTTCGCCGTCGAGCACCGCCAACGCATCGGGAATGGTCTTCACCGCACGGTCGAGCACCGGTTGTTGCGCCGCGAACGTGCCGACCAGGGCGTTGAGGCTGTCGGTGGCCGCGATGATGTCGGTGCTCTGACCATTGAGGTTCGTGGCAAAGGTGTCGAGCTGTTCGAGCAGATTTCGGAGATCGTGTTCACGTCCGCGGAACGCAGTGCTCAGCGCCTCGGTGATGTCACCGGCTTGAGCCAGACCGCCGCCGTTGAGCACCATCGACAAAGCGGCCAGCGTCTGCTCCGGGCTGGGGTAGGCACCCGAGCGGGACAGTGCGATCAACGACCCGTTCCGCAGTTTTCCTTGCGGCGCTTCGCTTGTCGGCGGCGCCAACTCGATGTGCAACGAGCCGAAGATCGTCGTCGTGCCGATCTTGACAGTGGAGTTGGCGGGCAGGTCGACATTGCCGTCCAGCCGCATCGTCACCAATGCGTGCCCACCCTGCAGTTCGACCTTGGTGACGTGGCCGACCGTCACGTCGGCCACCCGGACACGGGAGTTGGCGGTGATGTTGTTGACATCGGCCATCTGCGCCTGGACGACGAATGAGCCCGGGCCATTACCCGCGGTGCCGGGCAGCGGCAGGGAATTGACGCCCTGCCAGCCGCAGCCCGACGCCACTGCGATGAGGACCAATCCCGCCAGCGTGCAACGGATTCGGCGGATCAGCGTGATCGTCATGAGCCACCTCCCTGCGGCGACATCAGGCCGGACAGTCCGGCGCCCGGATCGGTGGATACCGGAATCGGGCCCGGCGCCTCCGCGGGTGACGGCGGCTCGGCGGTGCCGGCCGGAGCCGGCGGGACCGAGTCGGGCCTGAGCCAGTCCTCGCTGTAGGTCACCTCGTTGGGACGGGCCTGGGCGCCGACGACGAGGTTCTCGCCGAAAGGCAGGAAGTTGTACTGCCGGTTCTTCACGATGGGAGCCAGGTATTGCACACACAGCT
Source organism: Mycobacterium sp. (assembly GCA_016197405.1). GTDB lineage: Bacteria > Actinomycetota > Actinomycetes > Mycobacteriales > Mycobacteriaceae > Mycobacterium. The sequence goes on along the minus strand of JACPVR010000026.1, from coordinate 19,026 downwards.
TGGCTGCCTCCTCCGAACCCAGTCGGGAGGCCGCCTGGATGGCACCGCAGACGAACGACAGCGGGTTGGCGAAGTTGTTGATCATGAGTTCGCCGGTCAGCGAACCGTTGGCGGGCTCGTAGATGTTGTTGAAGTTCGCCATCACCGTGGGGGCCAGATGCAGTGTTTGTTTGAGATCGTCGAGACTGGCGGTCACCGCATTGCTGATCGAGGCCAGCTTGTCCGAGGCGATGCCGATGGGCTCGCGGTTCTCGGCGACGAAGGTCCGCACGTCGTCGACGACGCCGTTGAGGTCCTCGACGGCCCGGCCGACCTCGTGGGGGTCGTCGGCGAGCAGCCCGGACACCGAGGACAGATTGCCGTTGAGCTGCACCAGCAGATCGCTGCTGTCGCGCAATGCCGAGACCAGCAGCGACAAACTCTTGATGGTGCCGAACACGTCGTCGCTGTGGTCGTCGAGCGTCGACATCGTCGTCGACAGCTTCATGATGGTGTCTCGGATCGAGGTGCCCTGGCCCCTCAGGTTGTCTGCGGCCGTGTTGATGATCGCCCCCAGCGAGCTCACTCCCCCCGGTTTGCTGGGTTGGAGCATGTCGGTCAGACGCTCCAATTGCGCGCGCACCTCGTCCCACTCCACCGGTACCGCGGTGCGGTCCGGACCGATGACGGCCCCGTCGGCCATCACAGGGCCACCGGTGAACGGCGGGGTCAGCTGTATCGCCCGGCCGGTGACCAACTGCGGCGAAAGGATCACCGCCGTCGCATCGGCGGGCACCTTGTATCTGCGGTCGAACCAGAAGGTGATCTTCGTGCGCAACGGTTGCGGTTCGATGGACTCGACCTTGCCGACGTTGACGCCCCTGATGCGCACATCGTCTCCGGGAAACAATCCGGTGCTATTGTCGAAATATCCGACGACCACGACCTTGCCGACGTTGTCATGGAATCTCATTGCGACCAGACACCCGGCAACGAGCGTCACGGTCAAAACGGCGGCGAGCAGCGATCGAGGATTCGGTGCCGGCCTTCTCATGGCGACTCCTCGCCGGGTGCGGGCAGGTAGACAGGTGCCGGTGTCGGCTCGGGCGCGGACTCCATGCCGGCCGGCGGTGGAGCAGGGGGTCCCGGCGGCGGCCCGCCGGGAGCAGGCGCCGACGGCTCGGGTCGGTACGGGTAGCGACCCGGGGACTGGGCAGGCAGCGCGGGATCGAGGTTCCCGGTGATGGCGTCGGGCACACTGAGCCGCGGGTCTCCCCCTTGACCGGTCCGCGGATAGGGCACGGGCAGGGCTGGTGTGCCCGGCTGACCGGTCTGCGGGTCATTGAGCTGGGAGGGCAGCTTGGTGGCGGGGTCTGTTCCCAGATCGGAGAATGCCGCATCGACGAACGGCTGAATGAACTGGCCGGGCAACAGATTCGACACGTAAGCCTTGAAGAACGGGCCCGAGGAGACGGTCTCGCCCACGGCCATCGCGTAGGTGTTGAGGCCCTTGACCGCCTGCTGGATTCGCTCCTTGCGATTGTCGACGATGGCCAACACACCATTGAGCTTGTCCAGAGCCGGTTTGAGCTCTCGGCGATTCTCGGCGATGAACGCCTTGAGTTGACCGGATACCGCCGAGATGTTCGACGCGATCTGATCCAGCGCATTGCTCTGCGTCTGCAATTGGGCCAGAAGCGCATTGGTGTCACGCACCAACCCGACGATCTGGTCGGTGCGGTTGGCCAGCACGCCGGTGGCCTTCGCCGCGTCGTCGAGCAGTGTGCGCAATTGCGCGTCGCGCGTACTCAGGGTCTCGGCGAACCGGGAAACCCCCTGCACCGCATTCTTCAGGTGCGGCGGTGTGTCTGCGAACGTCTGTGCCAGCGTGGCAAGGGAATCCGACACCATGTCGGTGTCGACCCCGTTGATCGTGGTCGCCAGATCGCCGAGGGCATCGGGAAGTTGGTACGGCGAGGTGGTGCGGTCCATCGGGATGGCGCCGGCCAGTTGGCCCGCGCCGCGCGGGGTGACGTCGAGTTCCTTGGTTCCCAGCAGGCCCTTCGTCCTGATCGCCGCCTCGGTGTCCTGGCCGAGATGGATGTCCTTTGCGACGTCGAACGTGACGAGCACACCGGCGTCTTCCAGGGTGATATCGGAGACCTTGCCCACCGGGTATCCCGAGACCTGCACGATCGCTCCGGTGAACAGACCGCCTGCATCGGTGAAATATGCCGTATAGCTCTTGGCCTGGTTCACGAACGGCAGGTAGCGATTGCCGAGGGCACCAGCCACGACGAGGGCCACGATGGTGATGCCCGCCGCGCCGAGCACGAGCGGATTGCGTTGGGAGAAGGATCGGTTCATCCTCATCGTGGCGCACACCGACCCGTGGTCTGGCCGGCGACCTTGACGAACACCGGTTGACCTCCTTTGCCGTTGAGCTTGAGCACGACATCACAGAAGTAGAAGCTGAAGTAGTCGCCGTAGATGCCTTGGCGGTTGAGCATCTGATACTTGTCGGGCAGGGTGTCGAGGATCTCGTCGAGGTAGTCGCGGTCGTCGAGCGCCGTGCCCGCCAGGCGATCGGTCTCGCTAACCACCCGCGCAATCGGCTGCCGGGATTGCCCGAGCAGGTCGGCGATCGAGGCCGTTGCCGCATCGGTGTACGCGACGGCGTTGGCGATGTCGGTCTTACGTTGCGCCAGACCGTGAATCAGGTCCGACAGTGACGTCACCGCCTTGTCCAATTGTCCGGTCTGCGGGCCCAGCGTCGCGAGCACCACGTTGAGATTGTCGACAGTCTGTCCGATCAGCTGATCGCGGTCGGCCAAGGTGCTGGTCACCGCCGCGGCTTGTTGGAGGAACGAGGCGATGGTGGGGCCTTCGCCTTGCAAAGCGTGCATCAATTGGCCGCTGAGGTCGTTGACCTGCTGCGGGTCCAACGCGCGGAACAGCGGCCGGAAGCCCGCGGTCACCGAGTCCAGATCCAGCGCCGGTTGGGTTCGCTCGACGGGAATGGTCTGTCCCGCGGCCAGGATGCGAGGTCCGGCGGCGACGTCGACGAGTGCCAGGTAGCGCCCGCCGATGAGGTCGTCGTAGCGAATCTCGGCCCTGGTGGCCTCGGTCAGAACTGCCGACGGGTCGGCGTTGAACTCGACGTGGACGGTGGCATCGGGGTTGACCACGATGTCGGTCACTTTGCCGACCTCGACCCCTGCGGCTCGGACCAGGTTGCCGGTTCGCAACCCGGAGACATTGCTGAAGATCGCCCCGTAGGTTTTCCGGTCGCCGCTGAAGCGGAACTGCCCGAAGACCACCACCGTGGCGAATAGTGCCAGCGCGCAGACGATCCCGAAGAGTGCGAGACGCCAGATCAGCCCTCTGGAGTTATCGGTCACCACTTCGCTCCTGGGTCTGTTGGGCCGAACGGTGTCATGGTGTGCCCTGTCCGCCGCCGGTCGGCTCGGGGCCTGGCGCCGGCCCCGGTAGGCATTGGCGGATGCTCGGCGGCTGCGGGATCGCCCGGGTGGCCGGCAGGTAGTCGGCATAGCAGGGGTGCCCGATTCCGGGGTTGGGCCGGATATCGAGTCCGGTTCCCCAGCCGGTGTTCGTGACGAGCTGACGCACGGGGAAGTTCTTCGTCGCATCGGGCAACGACCCGCATGACGGCAGGCCGCCGGGGCCCCCCTTTGCGGCGACGACCGGCAGGTTGTCGGGGTAGACGTAGGGGTCGTTGCCCGGTAGCAGCGCCACGTCGACGACGAAGCTGCGGCCGTCGCCGCCGAAGACCGGGCCCGAATTGTCGACGATCCACTTGGCGCCCTGCAGCGTGCACGCGTATTCGGGGCTGTACATGTTCAACAGATTCACCGTCGGCGCCAAAGTGTTCACCGCGGTGACGAGATTGTCCTTGCTCGCGGCGAGTAGATTCGTTCCGGCGTCGCTGATGCCGATTGCACTGAGCAGCAGTCCATCCAGTGATTTCTCATGCTCGGTGATAGTGGTGCTGGTGGTGGCCGCGGAGTTCAGGATGGCCACGATGTCGTTGGCCGCGGCGCCGTAGGTATCGCCGAAGTTCTTCAGCGACAGCAGATCCTGGTGGATTGTGTCATTGCGTGCGTTGAGTGCCGTCAGGACCTCGTTGAGGTCCGTGGTCGCCGCGCCGATCTGCTCGCCACGTCCACGGACCGCTTCGGCGACCGCGGACAGCACGGCGTTGAGCTTCAACGGATCGACCATCTTGAGCAGGTCGACGATGTTCTCGAAGACCGTGTTGACCTCGGTCGTGACGTTGGTCGACCGAAGCACCGCACCGGCAGCCAGGCGCTGGGCACTGGGGAACCGCGGATACACCAGATCGACGAACTTCGCGCCGAAGATCGTGGTCACGTTGATCCTCGGCTCGACGTTGGCGGGGATGTGGCGAATCTGGTCGGTATCGATCTCGAGCGTGAGGCGCGCTGCCCGATCGGCGTGGCCGATCGCGGCCACGCGGCCGACATCTACCCCACGCAACTTCACCTTGGCGCCGGTCTCCAGAACCAATCCCGACCGGTCCGAGGTGACGGTGACAGGGACCGAGGACCGGAAGGTCCCCAGAAAGGCGGTCGTGGTCACGAAACCCAGGACACCGACCGTGGCGAGCAGGATCAGCGTCCACCACCTGTTCGCGAGCCGTTGCTCTCCCGCTCTGCCGGCCATCCGCTAACCCGCCAGGTGGAAGTTGCCGGAGGTGCCGTACACGGCCAGGGTGACGGCCATCAGGACTATCCCGCCGATCACCATGGATGCACGTACCGCGCGGCCGACGGCCTCGCCGACGCCAGCCGGGCCGCCACTTGCGGTGTATCCGTAGTAGGTGCAGACCAGCATCACCACGACGATCATCACGATCGTCTGCAGGAACGACCAGACGAGATCGCTGGTGTTGAGAAAGGTGTCGAAGTAGTGGTCGTAGACACCTGAGGCCTGGCCGTAGATCGCCGTCGTCCCGAAACGTGCGGCGAGGAACCCGGTCATGAGCGCCACCGCGTACAACGGAATGACCACGATCGTGCCGGCCAGGACGCGCGTGGCTGCGAGGTAGGTGACGCTTCGGATGCCGATGACCTCCAGCGCGTCGACTTCCTCGTTGATCCGCATCGCTCCCATCTGCGCTGTGGCGCCCGCTCCGATGGTGGCCGTGAGCGTGACCTGTGCCGTGCCCGGAACGATGAGCCGAGGGATGAAGAACGCCGACGCGAAGCCGGTGAACGCGTCCACGCCGACGGACTGGAATTGGGTGAAGCCCTGCGCGGCGACCACGGCACCGGTGGTCATCGTCATGAAACCGACGATCACGATCGTCCCGCCGACAGCCGCGAGCGCCCCGGAACCCAAACCCATCTGAGCGATCAACCGCAGCAATTCCGGGCGGTAGTAGATGACCGCACCGGGTATCGAGGCCAGTGTCCGGAAGTAGAAGTACGTCTGCGCGCCGATGCGGTCCCATTCGCCCACCGCTTTGGCCTTCACACGTGAAAACCTCTGATGGTGGCGGGCGGGAACCGCACGCGAGATCGACTGGGTCATGGCTGCCTCACTTCAGGGTGAACTGCACACCGACTGCGGTCACGATGATGTTGACGGTGAACAGCACCATGAACGAGAACACCACTGTCTCGTTGACGGCGTTGCCGACGCCGGCGGGTCCACCCCCTACCGAAACGCCCTTGTAGCAGGCGATCAATCCGGCTGCCAGGCCGAAGAGAAATGCCTTGACGAGCGAGACCACGACATCGCCGAGACCAGTGACCACCGTCATCCCCGAGACGAACACACCCGCCGAAACATCCAGGGCGAAAACACAAAAGAAAAAGGAAGCGACCATTCCGACGAAGACCACGACCCCCATCAGCGCCATTGACACGGTGGTCGCGGCGAGCACGCGCGGGATGACCAGCGCCTGAATGGGATCGATCCCCATCACCCGCTGCGCGTCGAGTTCCTCCCTGATGGTGCGCGCACCCAGATCCGCGCACATCGCGGTCGCACTGGCCCCGGCGGTCACCAGAACGGTCACGAGTGGACCGATCTGGTTCACATTGAAGAAGGCTGCTCCGGCACCGGAGAAGTCCGCAGCGCCGAACTCGCTGAGCAGGATGTTGAAGATGAAGGTGTTGATGATCGCGTACGGGATGATCATCATCACCGCAGGTAGTAGTGAGACCCGCGCGACGAACCACGCCTGCGCCAGGTATTCGCGCCACGCCAACGGGTTGGTGCACAGTCCGATCAGGACATCGAGTGTGAATCCGAAGAACTCGCCGACGACGCGCACCGGCTTGACCACCGGCTGCGCGGAGATCAACACGGCCGATCCGAATATGTTGTGGCCCAGCATCGGCCGGCGACATCCCGAACGGCGGTCCACAGGCCGTCGGGACCAGCCGGCACAGATGTCACGGACGCTCCTGACGTTTCGGGTGCACATTGCCGACTGCCATGGATCTCAGCCGACGAATTTCGTTGGGCAACAGCGACTCATGTAACCACCACGTCGAGAACGAATGTCAGCCCTCAAAGGGAGGAGAGGGGTACCCCGAACGGAGGAACAACCCCACGGGCGCAGAAACCCGATGATCGGCAACGATACCGCGGTTTACGGCGACGTCAATAGCTGACATCGCTTGCCTGCAAACCTGTTACAGGTCCCCGCGAGGCGCTGTCGAGTTCCGGGATCGAACATGATCGCCGCAGCTGAGCGATCCGAACCCTCCTTTCGGATGATGGTGCGCCGCGCCGGCCGGCGGTTGACTGGAGCCGACCCGAAATGGAGGCACCGGCGTGACTACCGATACACCGCACTATCAGATGTTCATCAACGGCAAACCCGTGGACTCGGCAGAGTCCGACGAGATTCGCGACCCCGCAACCGAAGCGGTGTACGCGACGATGGCTCGCGGCTCGGCCGAACACGTGGACGCCGCTGTCAGCGCCGCGCGCGCCGCCTTCGATTCCGGTTCCTGGTCGCGCCGCTCCCCCGCCGAACGATCAGCGGTGCTGACCAAGATCGGCGATCGCCTCGGCCAGGAGCTCGAAGAGCTCGTGGACCTGGAGATCCACGCCAACGGCGCGACGGTGCGCCAGGCGACGGGTTTCCATGTCGGTTATGCCGCCCCGCACTTCTTGCACTTCGCCGAGCTGGCCGCCACCTATCAGTGGGAGGAGCAGGTGCCGACACAGGCGTACCCGACGTTGTCGACCAATGTCATCCGTCGCGAGCCACTCGGTGTCTGCGCCGCCATCGTGCCGTGGAACTTCCCTCTGCTGCTGGGCATCTGGAAGATCGCACCGGCACTTGCCGCCGGCAATTCGGTGATCATCAAGCCCGATGAGAAGACACCCCTGACGCTGCTGCGGCTGTGCGAGATCGCCCATGAGTGCGGCGTGCCCGAAGGCGTGATCAACCTGGTCACCGGAGCGGGCCCGGTGGTCGGCGCTCGGCTCGCCGAGCACCCCGACGTCGACAAGGTGGCCTTCACCGGCTCCACCCCGGTAGGTCGCGAGATCATGCGGCTCGCCGCGGGAACCGTGAAGAAGGTGTCACTCGAACTCGGCGGCAAAGGCGCCCAGATCCTGCTCGACGACGCCGACCTGGACGTCGCCGTCGACGGCGCGCTGTTCGCCTGCATGCTCTATTCCGGACAGATCTGCGAATCGGGGACCCGGTTGTTGGTACCCGACAGCATGTACGACCTCGTCGTCGACCGCCTCGTCGACCGTGCTTCATCGCTGAAAATAGGCGACACCAATGACTTCGACACCGACATCGGGCCCGTCATCTCGGCCAAACAGCGCGACCGGGTGCTGACATTCATCGACGGTGCCCGCCAGGCCGGGGCCACGGTGGTTCTCGGCGGCGGCACACCGCCCGGTGCGCAGTTCGCGAACGGGTACTGGATCGAACCCACCATCATCACCGAAGTCACCAACGACATGGATGTCGCACGCGAGGAGATCTTCGGCCCGGTACTCAGCGTGCTTCGCTACACCGACGTCGCCGACGCCGTGGCCCAGGCCAATGACTCGCCCTACGGCTTGAGCGCCGGCGTGTGGAGCACCGACTACGAACGCGCCCTCGAGGTCGCAACGCAATTGCGCGCCGGCACGGTGTGGATCAACAACTGGCACCAGATCGACGCCGCGCTACCGTTCGGCGGCTACAAGCAGAGTGGTCTCGGGCGCGAGCTGGGCCCGGGGGCTCTTGACGAATACACCGAGTCCAAGCACGTGCACATCGATCTCACCCAGAAGGTGGAGCGGCACATCTTCGACGCGCTGCTGTCCCAGCCGCGCACGTGAGCCTCGACCGCCGCCGGATCCCCGGCACCCGGAAGGTATTGCGCTGACTGTCGGCTGCGCACACTCGATGTCACTTCTCGGGTGTGCGCAGCCGATCCAGCGGTTGCCGCCCGGCGAGTCGTCCCGCTGACAACCGTTCGCGCAGGACCTTCTTGTCGAACTTCCCGACGCTGGTCTTGGGTACCTCGTCGATGAACGCGTACTCGTCGGGCAACTGCCACTTGGCGAAGTGGGCCTCGAGATGTTCGTTGAGCTCCACCGGGGTCGCCGTATGTGAGCCCACCACCACACACGGCAGCGGCCGCTCCGTCCAGCGCTCGTCCGGTTTGGCGATCACCGCGGCCTCCAACACCGCGGGATGCGACATCAGCGCATTCTCCATCTCGACCGAGGAAATCCATTCACCGCCGGACTTGATGACATCCTTGGCGCGATCGGTGATCTGCAGATAACCCAAGGCATCTATCGTCGCGATATCACCCGTGCGCAGCCAGCCGTCGTGGAACTTCTCCCGGTCAGCCGACGGGTCCCGATAGTAGCCCGACGCAATCCAGGGTCCCCTGAGCTCGAGTTCACCGGGAGTGGCTCCATCCCAAGCCAACTCGGCACCGTGCTCGTCGACGATGCGCGCCTCCACGAGCGGACTGATGCGTCCGGTCTTGGATCGGTAATGCCAGGCCTGCTCGCCGGTGCAGCCCGCAGGAGCCTCGGCGATCGCCACCAGCGGACTGGTCTCGGTCATACCGAAGCCCTGCACCAGCGGCACCCCGAACTGCTCCTCGAAACGCTGCATCAGTGATCGCGGGACTGCCGCCCCACCGCAGACCACCCGGCGCAGCGTCGCCGCCGCCCGTGGATTGGCGGCACCGTTGCGCAACACATCCATCCAGATGGTGGGGACCGCCGCGGCGAAAGTGACCCGTTCGGCCTCGATCAGGTTCAGCAGCGGTTGCGCCTGCAGGAAGCGGTTGGGCAACACCAGAGGCGCGCCCATCATGGCGCAGGTATAGGGCAACCCCCAGGCGTTGGCGTGAAACATCGGCACCACCGGCAGCACCCGGTCCGACGATCGCACGTCGAGTGTGTCGTTGAGGCATTCGGCCAAAGCATGCAGGGCTACCGATCGGTGCCCGTACAGCACGCCGCGCGGTGATCCGGTGGTACCGCTGGTGTAGCACAGGCACGCCGCGGCCCGCCCGTCGAGGGCGGGATAGTCGAATCCGTCGGGCTGCTCGGCCAGAAGGTCTTCGTAGCGAAGGACTTTGGGCAGTGCCCCGGTGTCGCCGGCACCGACGACGATGAAATGTTCGACCCCGGCGACGTCGGGCAGCACCTGCTCCAGCAGCGGCACCAGCGAGTCGTCCACTATCACCACCCGATCGCGGGCGTGGTTGATGATGTAGGCCAGCTGGTCAGCGGCCAGGCGAAGGTTCAGGGTGTGCAGCACAGCGCCCATACACGGCACTGCCAGGTAGGCCTCGAGGTGTTCGGCGGTGTTCCAGCACAATGTCGCGACGCGGTCACCCGGTCCGATCCCCAGCCGGCTCAGTGCGTTGGCCAGCTTGTCGGCACGCCCGATCACCTCACCGAAGGTGCTGCGGGTGACCGAACCGTCGGCATCACGCAACGTGGTCACCTCGACATGCGCATTCATGGTCCGCATCCGGCGCATCACATGCTGGATGGTGATCTCGAAATCGTTCTGGACCAATGATTCCAGCATGTGTTCTCCTCGTCGGGCGGACGATCGACGGCCGTGTACCTGTTCACGTTATTGAGGGCATGCCACCGTTGACGAGCACCCGTTGGCGGGAAAGGGGTCCCCCGAATGGTGCAATACCGCTCATTCGAGGTATGGCGCTCCACCGTACGGCGGCTTGTCGGGCCCACCCCGTGCCGACGACCCTCGTTACATGCGATTTTCGATGGTTGCGACCAAGGGGGCAGCGTGAGTCAAGCTGCCCGAGAGCACGATCCGACCCTCAAGGTCATCGTCACGGCCCGCGAACAGCTCGCCGACGACGTCATAGGCCTGCAGTTCGAAGACCCGACGGGCGCCCCGCTGCCGCGTTGGAGTCCCGGCGCGCACGTCGACGTGATCCTGGATTCCACCCTGGTACGCCAGTATTCGCTGTGCTCGAGCCCCGCCGACCCGTACCGATGGCGTATCGGCGTCCTGCTCGAGCCGGATGGTCGCGGTGGATCCAGGCGTGTGCACGACGAGTTGCGGCCCGGCAGCCATGTCGAGCTGCGCGGTCCACGCAACCACTTCGAGTTGCGACCGTCCCCGGGTTACCGGTTCATCGCCGGCGGTATCGGTATCACGCCGATACTGCCGATGATCGAAGCCGCCGAAGCGGCGGGGGCCGACTGGAGCCTGCTCTACGGTGGGCGCCGCCGTTCCTCGATGTCATTCCTCGACCAGCTGTCGGAACACCCTGATCGCGTGAGCATCTGGCCGCAGGACGAGCGGGGTCTGCCCAACCTGGACGAAGCCCTCGGCGAGGTAGCCGAGGACACCCTGATCTACTGCTGCGGACCCGAAGGACTGCTCGGCGCCGTGGAGCGGGCCAGCGCGCACTGGCCCGCATCGGCGTTGCATGTCGAGCGCTTCGCGGCCAAACCCGCCGAGCCCCCACCCAGCGACGCCCTGGAGCGCTTCGAAGTCGTCTGTCAACGCTCGGGTTTCAGTGTGGAGGTCGGTCCCGACGAGACAATCCTCGACGCCGTGCGCTCTCGGGGTATCGACATGTTGTCGTCCTGTATGGAGGGCATCTGCGGCACCTGCGAGACACCTGTCCTGGAAGGCATTCCCGACCACCGCGATTCGGTCCTCGATGAGGAGGAACATGCCGCGAACGACGCCATGATGCTGTGCGTCTCGCGCTCGCTGTCTGCGCGGCTGGTGCTGGACCTGTGATCGGACCAGCGCGCGCCACCCCCAACGAGGGATGCCTCTCCCCTGACCGCCGGATTCCCCGCCGATTGCGCCGGTGGAAACGTCGTCTCCCATGAGCAGCCTCGCCGACCACCCCCTGATCACCGACCCCGCCCTGGACCTGTCGACCCGGGCGTTCTGGAGCCAAGACTTCGAGGAACGCGACAAGGCGTTCGCCCACTTCCGCACCGAGAACCCGATCCCCTACCACCGGCCGTACGAGTCGACTCTGCTGCCACCCGACGAGAACACGCCGGGCTTCTGGTCGGTGACCCGGCACGAGGACTGCCGCTTCGTCTCACGCAACCCCAAACTGTTCTGCTCGAACAAGGGCGTCCTCATGGAGGACATGCCCGAAATCGTGCTGGCCGCAACGGCATCCTTTCTTGTCCTCGACGGCGAGCAGCACCGCAAGATGCGGGGCATCATCGAGCAGGCCTTCACCCCCCGCAATGTGCGCAAGATGTCGGAGTGGGTCACCCAGCATGCCCGCGATCGACTCGACGAAATCATCGATCGCGGCGAGGGCGACTTCTCCGAGGATTACGCCAAGTACGTGCCGGGCCGCATCTTCGCGCACTTCTTCGGCCTCGATCGCGACAGCGAAGAGCAGGCCATCGTCATGGAGGCAGCCGAACGGATGCTGGCCTGGGACGACCCTCGGATGGCGCTGGGCCGCGATGCCATCACCACACACGCCGAGGAAGCCGAGCGCATCCAGGACATCGCGCTGATGATGGCCGAGAAGCGGCGCAAGGAGCCCGCCGATGATCTCATCAGCTGGGTCGTCAACGCCGAATTCGAAGGCGAGAAGCTCGAGGAGTGGGAGATCGCGTCGTTCTTCTCGCTGCTGGGCTCGGCGGCCAACGACACCACCCGGCATTCGATCGCCCACGCCGTACGGCTGTTCTCACAGCATCCCGAACAGCGTGCGCTGTTGTTGGAGGATGTCGAGGGCCGCGTCGGCATGGCCGCCGAGGAGGTCGTCCGGCACGCCAGCCCGGTCATGCACTTCCGCCGCACCGCCACCCAGGACGTGCTGATCCGCGACACCGAGATCAAGGAAGGCGAACACGTCGTCCTGTGGTACTGCTCGGGCAACCGGGACGCCGAAAAGTTCGACGATCCTGCGAAATTCAACATCCTGCGCAGCCCCAACGACCACCTCGGCTTCGGCGCCGGCGGACCGCATTTCTGCCTCGGCAACGCCATGGGCCGCCAGATGCTGCGCTCGGTGCTCACCGAGATCTACACCCGCATCCCTGACATCACGCTGACCGCGGAGCCCGACTTCCAGGTCAACAACTTCATCCACGGCGTGCACGCACTGCCCGTGCGGTGGACTCCACCCACCGCCCGCTGACCGACCCACCCGATCCACCCCATCGAAAGGCGACATCAATGTCCTACTACGACAACGCAGAAGAGATCTACAAGTACCTCGGCGGAGTGTTCCTCGCCGCCAACGACACCGAGGTCGGACCCAAGCTCAAGGGCGCCGACATCGACCTGCAGGTGTACTACACCGAGCCCGACGCGGCGATGACGATCCGGCTGCGGGAACCGTCGATCGAGGTTTCCGCCGGTGCCGACAACCCCGACGCTGACGTGAAGCTCTACATGCCCGCCGATATCGGTGACAAGTTCTGGCGCGGTGAGTACAACCTCGGGGTCGGGCTGGCCAAGGGCCAGGTCAAGGCCAAGGGCCCGGTCAACAAGATCCTCAAACTGGTTCCACTGACCAAGCCGCTGTTCCCGATCTACCGCGATCTGGTGGCCGAGAAAGACGCCGTCTGACCCACCGGTAAAACCCTGCCCGACAACACAAGAGGAGAATATCGGTGACCGACACCGCACCCACCATCGAAACCGCGTCCGCGCCGGCCCGCGCTGCGGTGACCGCCACCGCGGCCGTGTTGCGCGAGGGCAGCCCGATCCTGAGCGTGGAGGAGGTCGTCCTCGGCGACCTCATCGCGGACGAGGTGCTGGTGCGGATGGCGGGCGTGGGCGTCTGTCACACCGATATCAGCGCAGCAGAGGGGCTGGTTCCGCTGCCGCTGCCGGCAGTGCTGGGCCATGAGGGGGCGGGCATCGTGGAAGCCGTCGGACCGGAAGTGACCACGCTGGCCCCTGGTGACCACGTGGTGCTGAGCTACGACTACTGCGGCGAGTGCGCGACCTGCACCACCCAGACCCCGGCCTACTGTGACTTGTTCGCACCGTTGAACTACTTCGGGGAACGCCTCGACGGTTCGGTCACCATGCACGCCGGGCACGAGGAGGTCCACGGCAACTGGTTCGGCCAATCCTCTTTTGCCACAAGAGCCATCGCCAACGAACGCAATGCCGTCAAGGTCGACACCGACCTGCCGCTGCCGCTGCTCGGCCCGCTCGGCTGCGGATTCCAGACCGGAGCGGGCAGCGTCCTGAACGTTCTCACGCCGCGGCCGGGAGACAGCATGGCGGTTTTCGGCATGGGGGCGGTCGGGCTCGCCGGCGTGATGGCCGCCAAGGCCGCCGGCTGCGATCCGATCATCGCGATCGACGTCAACCCGGCACGCCTGGACATCGCCAGGGAGCTCGGCGCGACGCACACGGTGAACGCCGCCGAAAGCGATGACGTGGTCTGGGATGTGATGGCGCTGGTGGACAACGGTGTGCACTGCAGCCTCGACGCTGTCGGGCACGAGGCGGTCATCGGGCAGGCCCTGGCCGTGCTGCGCTCCCCCGGACACTGCGTCACCGTCGGATTCCAGGGTTTGGAGCACCCCATCACCGTCGATCAGGGCCATCTGCTGCTCGGCCGGCGCCTGTCGGGCGTCATCGAGGGCGATGCCGATCCCCAGACCTTCGTGCCGACGCTCATCGACTTGTACAAGCAGGGCAAGTTCCCCTTCGACCGCCTGATCAAGACGTTCCCGCTCAGCCAGATCAACGAGGCGATCGCCGCGTCCACCCGCGGCGACGTCATCAAACCCGTCGTGGTGTTCGACTGAGCCTGCGGACCCGGCCTCCTGACCGTCGCACCGGTGTTACCGTCGCCTTTCGCGGGACCACCCGCAAGGAGCCAAGGTGCCACAGGACGACCACGACAACGCAGCGGCGCAGCAGGCTGCCCGAGCGGCGGCCTCGATCGACGCCACCGAACTCGGCGAGCGCATCGGGCTACGGGCATGTGAGGTGGTCTCCGAACTTCGCGACCGCTTCGACGACGATCTGCAGCAGGCAACCATCCGGGCCGCGATGAGCAATGTCGAAGCCGTCCTGCGCGGTTTCGCCGAGCAAGGCCTGCCCGGCGCCGCGCAGGCCTCGGACGCCACCCTCAACTGGGTGTCCGGACTGGCGCGACGCGGTATCAGCGCGGCTGCGATCCCCCAGTGCTACGTCATCGGCCAAGGGCTGTGCGATCTGGCATTGCGGGAGGCCGTCCTCAAGCTCAACCTGCCCGCGGACCTTGCCGACACCGTCCGCTGGCAATTGGTCAACGCCGCGTCGCGATACCTGTTCGGCTTCACCGAGAAGATCGCCGGCGACCTCGTCGAGCACTACGAGAAAGAACGCGAACTATGGGTCCGCGATCCGGACTCGGTGCGAACCGAGACGGTGCGCAACATCCTGGAAGGCCGGCACTTCGACGCCAACGCGGCCAGGAGCACCCTCAACTACGACCTCTCCCGACGCCACGTCGCGGTGGTGGTGTGGGGTGACGCCCGCGGCAGGCAGGCGCCGCCGACGGGGGCGTTGAAACAAGGCGCCCAGACCGTCGCGCACGCACTGGGCGGCACCGATGTTCTCGTCGTGCCCGCCACGTCATCGATGGTGTGGGCGTGGGCGACCGGGCCCGCCGTCACCGACCAACCCGCGCAGTCACCGAGCCTCGACCCCGCCATGTCGGCGGCAGTCGGCAGCCTGGCCGACGGGGTCCACGGTTTCATCCAGTCGCACGGCCAGGCCCGCGACGCCCGCCGGACCGCAAGCGTTTTCGGATATCCCGCCGGATCGGTGGTGCGGTTTCGCGATATCGCACTCGATGCGCTGTTGACCCGCGACCTGGCCGCGGTCGGACAGTTCGTGACCGGTGAACTCGGCGAGTTGAGTTCACCCAGTGAACGCAGCAGACGGCTGCGCACCACGCTGATCGCCTTCTTCGAGGAGGGTATGAGCTGGTCGAAGACGGCCGAGCGGCTCGGCGTGCACCAGAACACCGTTCAATACCGCGTTGCGCAGGCAAAGGATCTGCTCGGCCGACCGCTGACCGACCGCCGCCTCGAGCTTGAGGTGGCCTTGCGGCTCGCCGAAGCCGGTGACAATCTGCCGATCGGCGCCGATGCCCTCGACGCACCGGGCGACAGGTCGTCGACAGCGGTCTTGTAGCCGGACTCCAAGGCCGACCACAAACTCTGGAATGCGCTTCCATGTTCGGGTGACCCACCCCTCAGTAGCGTGAAATATGTGACTAGCGCCACTTTTGAGCTTGCCGACCCAGCCGGACTGGTGGACTTCCCTCCGGGCCGGTACATCCGCACCGCCGATCCGCGCGAATGGACCGTGGTGGGCGAACCGCTGCGCGATGTCGGCCTGCGCGAGACGATTATCGGCACGCTGGAACGTGTGGCCGGCCTGCCCGGTTTCCACGATGTCGAGACGTTGGACGACGCCCGCAGCTTCCCCCGGATCCGGGCCGCACTCACCTCGGCGCACGATCGGCTGGCGGGTTGTGCCGACCGGCACCACGACCCACGACTGCTCGACATGCTCATCGAGGTCGGACGTGTGCAGGTCGCCGTCGAACGTGCCCGGACCGAGCAGAACACCCGGCGCTACGCCGCGACCCGGTCGGCATTGTCGCGGCTGCACGGCATCGACTCGATCGACCAGATGCTCGAACGCGCCCCTGCTGAGCTGTGCCGCTGCGGGTTCGACCGCGCCTTCGTCTCCCGGGTGGAGGAATCCATGTGGTGGGTGGAAAGCGTGCACGTCACCGCCGACCCGGACTGGGCCAGTGAGATCGCCCGCGTCGGAGGCACCCAACCGACGCATATCGATCACATGCTCATCGAGAGCGAGATCATGCGCCGGCGCGCCCCGGTCCTGGTTCAGGACGCCCAAGATGATCCACGCATCAACGCCGCCATCGCGCGGGCGTCGCTGTCGAGGTCCTATGTCGCCGCGCCGATCATGCCCGAAGGGCGCATCATCGGTTTCCTGCACGCGGATTGCTATCAAAGCAGCCGACATGTCGACGAGGACGATCTCGCGGTGCTGTGGATCTTCGCCGAAGCCTTCGGTTTTGCATTCCAGCGCACCGCGTTGAGCGAACGGCTGCGCGAGGCGCGTGACGAGGTGCAACGGATGGCGCGCGGAATCGCCGCTGCCGCAGACGATCTGTGCACCGCTCACACCGTCGTCGGCCGGTCCTGGTCACCCGAGGGAACGGCGGCACCACCGGCTCCGGTGGCGGCATCCCTTGCCGCGAACACCGATATCCACTCTCTGCTGTCCCGACGCGAGGTCGAGGTCGTGGCCCTGATGGCCGAGGGGAAGAGCAACGGCGCCATCGCGACCCGTCTGGTGATCTCCGAAGGCACCGTCAAGACTCACGTCAAGCACATCCTGCGAAAACTCAAGGCCTCCAACCGCGCCGAAGCCGTCTTCCGCTACATGCGGTTGACCGCGGTGCAGGGTGGTCCCACGACCGCTCCCGGCAATCCACCTATCCTGGCGTCCTAGCGGGCCGCTTCAGGCGCTGATGCCCGCGGTCAGGATGGCGGCCAATTCACGGTAGGCGCTGGCATCGTCGAGGCCGGTGTTGACCCGCACGGTGCGCTGCTGGATGCGCACCATCATCGTCGCCACCAGGTCAGCGGCGAAAGCCGCATGCACGTCCCGGAATTCCCCGGTGGCCACGCCGGCGGCGATCATCTCCTGTACACGGCGGGCCGCGATTCGGGTGTTCTTCTCGTAGACCTCACGCGCCGGCGCGAATGCATCGAGGTCGGCCATGAACTGATCCGACGCCAGGTCCAGGGCGGCTCCCACCGCCGACAGATAGGCCGTGATCTGTGCCCGCGCACCCGTGACGGTGGCGACCTCGCGTTCCACGTCCGATGTCGCGCCGCGGAAGAAGTGCACCGTCGCGGTACGTACCAGCTGCTCCTTGCTACCGGTCAGCGTGTAGAGCGTCGATTTCGAGCAGCGCAACCGGGCGGCGATATCGTCCAGCGTCAGATGCGCGAAACCCTCGGCGAGAAACAACCTGATCAGGGCATCGAAGAGTTCGGTACGCCGTCGGGTGCCAAACGTCGCGACCGGTGTCTCACTCACGACGCAATAGTACTGCGCATGGACACTCAGTACTGTTTTATAGTACTTTCAAGTGTACTTCAGTACTGCTTGTATATCCCCGTGTAGCCCGAGGAGAGTCCGTGCCTGTCGATCGCCTTCTGCCGACCTCCGAAGCACACGATCTGATCGACCTCGTCCGTCAAGTCGCCGACAAGACCCTGGCCCCCGTCGTCGACCAGCACGAGCGCGCCCAGACCTATCCCGAAGGCATCTTCGCCACGTTGGGCGCGGCAGGGCTGCTGAGCCTGCCTTACCCGCAGGAGTGGGGCGGCGGCGGCCAGCCCTACGAGGTGTATCTGCAGGCACTGGAGGAGATCGCGTCACGATGGGCCGCCGTGGCCGTCGCAGTCAGCGTGCACAGCCTCTCCTGTCACCCCCTGATGGCGTTCGGCACGACCGAACAGCAACAGCGCTGGCTCCCAGATATGCTGGGCGGCAGCCTCATCGGCGCATACAGCCTGTCCGAACCGCAGGCCGGCTCCGATGCCGCCGCACTGGCGTGCAAAGCCGTGGCTACCGACGACGGATACCGCATCACCGGCGAGAAGGCCTGGATAACCCACGGTGGCGTCGCCGACTTCTACACCCTGTTCGCCCGTACCGGAGAAGGCTCCCAAGGGATCTCGTGCTTCCACATCCCCGCCGACAGCGCTGGATTGTCCTTCGGCAAGCCCGAGGACAAGATGGGCCTGCACGCCGTACCGACGACGTCGGCGCACTACGACGGTGTCGATGTGTCCACCGAGCACCGTATCGGCACTGCCGGTCAAGGGCTTCAGATCGCGTTCAGTGCGCTGGACTCCGGGCGCCTGGGTATCGCCGCGTGCGCCGTCGGGCTCGCCCAGGCCGCACTCGACGAGGCCGTCGCCTATAGCCAGCAGCGGACAACGTTCGGCCGCAAGATCATCGACCACCAAGGGCTCGGCTTCCTACTGGCCGATATGGCCGCCGCGGTCGATTCGGCCCGCGCCACCTATCTCGACGCAGCGCGCCGCCGCGACGCCGGACTGGACTACTCGCGCCACGCCTCGGTCGCCAAACTCATCGCGACCGACGCCGCCATGAAGGTCACCACCGACGCCGTGCAGGTTCTCGGCGGAGTCGGCTACACCCGCGACTACCGCGTCGAACGCTATATGCGGGAGGCGAAGATCACCCAGATCTTCGAGGGCACCAACCAGATCCAACGCCTGGTGATCAGCCGCAGCCTCTCGAAGCCCTGAACATCACCCAATGCCGAGTCGGCATGAGAACCACGAGGAGTCTTGTTGTCCATCACAACGAAGTTCACTGAGGCGTTCGGTGTCGAGCATCCGATTGCTCAGGGTGGGATGCAGTGGGTGGGTCGTGCGGAGTTGGTGGCTGCGGTGGCCAATGCTGGTGCGTTGGGGTTCATCACGGCGTTGACGCAGCCCACG
>JACPVR010000014.1 GCA_016197405.1 Mycobacterium sp. | reverse complement strand
TCAAGACCTCGAAGCGGTCGCACTGACGCTCAACAACCGACCCCGAAAGGTCCTCGGCTGGAAGACTCCCGCCGAAGTCTTTGCCCAACAGCTACACTCACTCCAACAACCCGGTGTTGCAACGACCGATTGAACCCGCCTTGCACACCCCGATCTCCTTGCGTGCGGCGTGCTCACCGGCGGTGTCGATGAGCCACGCGGCATGCAGCACGGTGAGCCGGAACTGCAGCAGCTCGGCGTAGGAGTCGGCGATGAAGGCCTGCACGAGCTGCTTGTCGGCGAGCGAACTGCCCTGGGTGTAACGGCTTTTGGCGCGGTGCGCCATCATGTCGAGGGCGCGCTGGGCGACCCCGATGGACCGCATGGCGTGGTGGATGCGGCCACCGGCCAGCCGGGCCTGCAGAATCTCGAAACCATGGCCGGGCTCACCGAGCATCGCGGTCGCGGGCACCCGGACGTTGTCGTAGTGGATCAGCGAGTGACCGGCTTCATGCGGCAGCGACCCGAAAAGGTGGTGTGTCGCCTCGATATCGAGGCCCGGGGTCCCGGCGGGGATGAGGAAGGTCGACGCACCACGGTGCACCGGAACGTCCGGATCGGTTATCGCGACCACGATGAAGAATGACGCCACGGTGGCATTCGACGAGAAATACTTGCGCCCGTTGATGACCCAGTCGTCACCGTCGCGAACCGCACGGGTGGTGAAGACCCGGGGATCGGAGCCGCCCTGCGGCTCGGTCATCGAGAAGCACGAGAAGATCTCGCCGGACAGCAGCCCGGCCAGATAGCTGTCCTTCTGCTCCTCGGTGCCGAAACGCGCCAGGATCTCGGCATTACCGGTGTCGGGCGCCTGCGTGCCGAACACGATCGGCGCCCAGCTGCTACGTCCGAGTATCTCGTTGATCAGTGTCAGTTTGACGGCGCCGAAACCCTGCCCGCCGAGGTCGGGTCCCAGATGCGGAGCCCACAGCCCTTGTTCGCGGACCTGCTGCTTGAGCGGGTCCACGATGGCGCGTCGCTCGTCGTCGAGCGGCAGGAACTCGCAGCCCGGGAACGCGACCTCGAGCGGCTCGACCTCGTCGTGGACGAAGTCGCGGATCCAGGCCAGTTTCGGCTCGAACTCCGGTTCGGTGGAGAAATCCCATGCCATGGTGTGCCTTTCGGGTGCTCGGTATCAGGGCTCGCTGCCGGGTTTCGGTATCAGGGAATGCCACCGTCGGCCCGCAGTATCGAGCCCGTTGTATAGCTGGAGGCATCCGACATCAGGAACAGCGCGGCGCCGACGATCTCCTCGGGATTGCCGGCGCGTTGCAGCGCGAAATGCCCGAACGGGTTCTGCTCGGAGGCGAAGTTCCACGCCTTGCTGATATCGGTCAGGTACGGCCCCGGCATCAAGGTGTTGACCCGGACGGTCGGTCCGAACGCCTGCGCCAGGCCCTCGGTCATGGCGTTGAGGCCGGCTTTGGAGGCCGCGTACGGGAGGAACGAGGGATGCGGCCGCAGCGACCCGTGCGTGCTGACGTTGATGATGACGCCACCGCCCGCGGCGACCATCCGCTCGCCGACGAGTGCCGAGAGCCGGAACGGCCCCTTGAGATTCAGGTTCACCACGGCGTCGAACATCGATTCGGTGACGTCGGTCTGCTTCTCATAGACCGGTGACATGCCCGCGTTGTTGATCAGGACGTCGACGCGGCCGAACCGGTCGTACGCCGCGTCGACGAGACCGTCGAGCTGATCCCAGCGTCCGACGTGAACGGCGTAAGGCAATGCCGTCCGGCAGGTTTCGGCCTCGATCTCGGCCGCGGTGGCCTGGCATGCGTCGAACTTGCGGCTCGCGATGACGACATTGGCGCCGCACCGCGCCGCCGCGAAGGCCATCTGCCTGCCGAGGCCGCGGCTCCCGCCGGTCACCAGCACCACCTTGTCGGTGAGGTCGAAAATCCGGTCGGCATATCCCATGTCGCGTTCCTCTCAGCGGCCGGTGGCCGCGGCCAGCTGCGCAGCGGTTGTCATCAGTTGCAGGATCATCGGGCCCATCGCCCCGGCCACCTGCGGATCGACCTTCGAGTTCGGGGCCAGGGAGGCGGCGTAGGTCTTCTCCAGCACGATGCCGAGTTTCCAGTTCGCCAGCACCAGGTAATAGTCGATGTTGTCCGTCGAGAGTCCGCTGACCTGTTCGTAATGCGCGAGCAGCTCGGTGCGGGTCGGCATTCCGGCCATATCGAGATAGAAGCCGTCGGCTCGGGGATGTTCACCGTCATAGCCGAGCAGTGCCCAGCCCAGGTCCAGCAGCGGATCGCCGATGGTGGTCATCTCCCAGTCCACGATCGCGGCGAGCCGGCCCGGTGTTCCGTGCGCGAACATGACATTGGCGAACTGATAGTCACCGTGCATGATGCCCGGCCGGTAGTGGGCGGGCCGGTTGCGCCGTAACCACTGCGCTGCTTCGTCGAGGCCGGGCAGTTCGCGTACCCGGTAAGCGGCCAGGAACGTCAGCCAGCGATCCACCTGACGTTCGTGGAATCCGTCGGGCCTGCCGAAACCATCGAGACCCTGGGCGGCCCAGTCGACCCGTCCGAGCCGGGCGGCACCGTCGATGAGCTGGAAGGCCAACTCGCGGCGCGCGCTCAGATCGGTGTCGAAGGGCTGCTGCCAACCTCCCTCCATCGGGCTCCAGCCGTCGATCTCGGCCATGACGTAGAACGGCTTGCCCAGCACGTCGCCGCTGTCGTCGGCAGCCACCAGCTCCGCATGCGGCACGTCGGTGCCCCGCAGTGCACGTACCAACCTGATCTCCCGGAGCAACCCGTCGAGCCGACCGGCATCGGCGCCGGGGCCCGGCATCCGCAGCACCAGGCGATGTTCGCCCCGCCGCACGCGGTACAGGGTGTTCTGTGATCCGCCGGTCAGCAGTTCCAGCAGCGGGCGCTCACCGTGACCGGGAGCGTCGCGGGCATCGAGCCACCGGCCCAGCTTGTCGGCATCGGGGATGGCGGCTCGAGTGGCTGATGGCATGATCGCTCTCCTTGTTCTCGAATGGGAGAATAGCAGTCTCCCAAAAGAAAACCAGGGTCTCGGACCGAGTCGCCGGTGCTGCCTGCGGTGCAGATAGCGCACGACCGAGCGTGTGTGGGGGCGAAGTGCGGCATGTCCAGCGGTGATGCGCCGGTACCCGCGCCGCGCTCTCTGCGTAGAACGCATTCTCAAAAAAGAGAATTCTATTTCCGCTGAAAATGCGGCAGTCTCGGCGGTGAAACAGGCACAACAGCTGTTGGTGATGCGCGTAAGCTGATAACGTCATTACCAATTACAAAGCATCGGGCTCACGTGCTCCAGATGCCTCGCGCGCCCAGTTTGCGGCGGTCATCCGCCCGCAGTAATGCTCCACCGCCGGCCGGCGAATCGGGTGGAATCGCCTCTGTCCGGTCCGAATGGAAGGTCAACGATGTCCCCTCAGTCCAGCAGCGCGACCCTCTATCCGCCCGGTGGCTTCGGTGCGCCGAAGAACCGGCGAGGACACGCGACCGGAAACCTCGGGCTACCCGAAGGCACTGTCGTCTTCTCGGCGGACAACCACATCTCGGTCGCCGAGGACATCTTCTACGAACGGTTTCCCGAAGAACTCAAGGGCGCGGCGCCGCGGATCTGGTACGAGGACGGCGCATACATGGTCGGCATGAAGGGCAAGGCATGGACCGGTGGCGACTTCGGCCGGGTGCTGATGCAGTACGACGATCTCGCCGGTGCGGCCACGAACAATATCGAGGCCCGCATCCGCGAACTCGCCGAGGACGGTATCGAGAAGGAGTTGGCGTTTCCCAACGCGGTGCTCGCCTTGTTCCATTACCCGGACAAATCGGTACGCGAACGCGTCTTTCGTATCTACAACGAACACATCGCAGATCTGCAGGAGCGTTCCGGTGGGCACTTCTACGGCGTCGGCCTGATCAACTGGTGGGACCCCGCGGGCACCCGCAGAACCCTGGAAGAACTGAAGTCGTTGGGCCTGAAGACCTTCCTGCTGCCGCTGAACCCGGGTAAGGACGACGAAGGCAACATCTACGACTACGGCGGGTCCGGTATGGACGCGGTCTGGGATGAGATCGAGGCGTCCGGTGTCCCGGTCAGTCACCACATCGGCGAGACGCCGCCGAAGACGCCGTGCGAGAACAACAGCGTCGTCGTCGGCATGATGGTCAACGTCGACTCGTTCCGCGAGCAGTTCGCCAAGTACGTCTTCTCCGGCATCCTGGACCGGCACCCGAGCCTCAAGATCGGCTGGTTCGAAGGCGGAATCGCCTGGGTACCAACCGCTCTGCAAGACGCCCAGCACATGTTGGCGTCCTATCAGCACATGTTCAACCATGAGCTCGCCCACGACGTGCGGTACTACTGGGACAACCACATGAGCGCGTCGTTCATGGTGGACCCCCTGGGGCTGGAGCTCATCGACAAGATCGGCGTCGACAACGTGATGTGGTCGAGCGACTACCCGCACAACGAGTCGACCTTCGGCTATTCGGAGAAGTCGCTGGCCACCGTCGTCGAGGCCGTGGGTGCACAGGACGCCGCCAAGATCGTGTCGACCAATGTGCAGAAGTTCCTGGGAATCGCATGAGCACACTGACGCAATCCGGCGTCACCCAGACCGCCCGGACCGGACTGCGGTGGCTCGACATCCCTGCGGAGCCGGACTTCGCGCGGCTGCGCCGGGAAGTCGGTGCCCGGCTGCACGCCGCGATGGGCGCCCAGGGTGTCGATGCCCTGGTGCTGCTGGGCAACAGCAACGTCATGTACGCCACCGGAATCAGCTGGCCGTTGGCCGATGCCGGACTCTCGCATGTCGAACGCCCCGTTGCGGTCGTGCTCGCCGACGACGAGCATCCGCATCTGTTCCTGCCGTTCCGCGAAGGCACGGCGACCGAGACCGGTGTCGCCGACGATCATCTGCACGGGCCGGTCTACCTCGAATTCGACGAGGGCGTAGCGGAATTCGCGAAGGTATTGGCCGGTCTTGTGCCGCCTGGCGCGACGATCGCGACCGACGAGTTGACCGGGGCGATGCGGCGCGCGGGCGATGCGCTCTTCCCGAGCGCGCCGGTGGACGCGGCCGCGGTGATCGGCGCCGCGAAGCTGGTCAAGACCATCGATCAGATCTCCTGCATCCGCCGGGCCTGTCAGATAACCGAACAGGCCGTCGCCGAGATCCAGAAGTCGCTGGCACCCGGTGCGCGCCAGATCGACCTGTCCGCCGAATTCGTCCGTCGCACCTTCGAACTCGGTGCAACCACCAACATGTTCGATTCGATCTGGCAGGTGATGCCGGCGTCCAAGGCCGAAGGCACCTGGACCACCACCGGTGATCTGGCGCTGCCGTTGCTGACGACCGAACGCGAAGTCGCTCAGGGCGACGTGCTGTGGACCGATGTGTCGATCTCCTACCACGGCTACTGCTCCGACCACGGCCGCACGTGGATCGTCGGCCAGGATCCGACAGCGGCGCAGCAAGCCCAGTTCGACAAATGGCGAACGATCGTCGATGCCGTGCTCTCGGTGACCAAGGCCGGCGCCAGCTGTGGTGACCTCGGACGTGCGGCGATCGCCGCGGCCGGTGGACAGAAACCGTGGCTTCCGCATTTCTACCTGGGACACGGTATCGGGACCAGCGCGGCCGAGATGCCGATGATCGGCACCGATCTCGGTCAGCAATGGGACGACGACTTCGTCTTCCCCGACGGCATGTTGCTGGTTTTCGAGCCGGTGGTGTGGGAGGACGGCACCGGCGGCTACCGCGGTGAGGAAATCGTGGTGGTCACCGAGGGCGGCTGGATGCCGCTGACCGCCTATCCGTACGACCCTTATGAGGTGTCCAGTGGGAACTGAGATCGAGGCCGACGATCGGGCGCTGCGTTTCAGCCGTCGTGCGCGTGCGCTGGAACAGATGGCGGCCCACGACCTCGACGTCCTGGTCCTGGGCAGGCAGGCCAACGTCCGCTACATCTCCGGTGCCCCGCAGCTGTGGGTGGTGGGCACCCGGCCTTTCGGGCCCATCTGCACGTTCGTCCGCGCCACCGGTGAGATCCATCTGAACAGCACCTGGGACGAGGGCGTGCCCGAGGAGATCCCGCACGAGAACCTCTACGGCCTGGCCTGGAACCCGATGACGCTGATCGGTGTGCTGCAACAGATCGAAGGGACCGATACCGCGCGCCGGGTCGGAACCGACGCATTGACACCGACTTTCGCGAAACTGCTGCCGATGGCCTTCCCGCGGGCCGAGCTGGTCGACGGTGAACAGGCGATGCGGGCCGCCCGCCGCATCAAGACCTCCGAGGAGATCTCGGCACTTCGGCGCGCGCTGACGGTCGCCGAAAAGGGGCTGGCCCGAGGTGTCGCGGAATTGGTTGCGGGTACCACCGAGCAGATACTCGCCGGAGCCGTGCTGGAGGCCGAGGCCGCCGGCGGCGTGAGCACCCCTGCCACCCAGGATGCCGCATGGGTGACATCGGCCGAGCATCCGTGGCGGCGCGCCACGGGCGACGGCCGGGTCCGTGACGGTGATCTGGTGGCGCTGTCGGCCGGTGTCCTGGCCGACGGTTATGTCGGCGAGGTGGCCCGCACGGTGTACGTCGGTGAGCCCGATGCTGCGGTGCACGCGCTGTACCGGCGCCGCGACGACCTCTGGGAGAGGCTCCTCGGCGCGTGCCGTCCCGGTAATCCGACCAGCGCGCTGCTGGATGCCTACGAGCGGGCCGGCGAACCGTTACCGGCCATGCCGGTGGCGCACGGCCTCGGACTCGGGTTCGATCCGCCGGTCGTCTCACCGAACCTGCGTGCCACCGCCGAGCGTGATGTGCTCGACGAGGGCATGGTGCTCGCCGTCACCGGTTACGTGTGGGAACCCGGGCTGGGTGCGGTGTTCACCCGCGACGCCGTCCTGATCACCGCTGACGGAGCCGAGGTGATGACCGAGACTCCGGTGTGGGGGAGCGTGGCACCGAGCGCCGCCCGCTGACGCTGCGCAAGTTCGACAACGCCACTGCTGCAAAGGAGCTCATAGATGGCGGAACGGCCCTCGCCGGAGGAGATCATCCTCTACGAGAAGGATCCCAAGACCAAGATCGCGACCATCACCTTCAACCGCCCGGAATTCCTCAACGCCCCCACATCGATGGCGCGGCTCCGCTACGCCGACGTGCTGCGCGCGGCCAATGCCGACAACGACGTGAAGGTGGTCGTCATCCGTGGCGTCGGCGACAACCTGGGCAGCGGCGCGGATCTCCCGGAGTTCATGGAGGGCAACGACAATCCCGCGGTGCGGCTCGCCGAACTGCGCCTGGAGGATGACGGCGTCGGCGAGGTCAGCTACCCGCCGAAGGGCTCGTTCCGCAACGGGGCGACCATATCGGCCTGGTATGCCAACTCCCAGGCCGGTAACCGCGCGCTGCAGGATTTCAAGAAGATCAGCATCGTCGAAGCCAAGGGCTACTGTTACGGCTGGCATTTCTACCAGTGCGCCGACGCCGACCTGGTGATCTCCAGCGACGACGCGCTTTTCGGGCATCCGTCGTTCCGCTACCACGGCTGGGGGCCGCGTATGTGGACCTGGGTGCAGATGATGGGACTGCGCAAATTCCAGGAGATGGTGTTCACCGGCCGGCCGTTCACGGCCGCCGAGATGTATGACTGCAACTTCCTGAACAAGGTCGTCGCCCGTGACGAGCTCGAAGACGAGGTCGCCAAGTACGCTCTCGCGTGTGCCCGGAATCGGCCGGTGGACACCATCTTTCAGCAGAAGATGTTCTTCGAGATCTTCAAGCAGCAGCAGGGCGAGTACATGGGCAGTCTGCTGAGCGCCTTCTTCGAATCGATGGGCAACGGTGTCGCCAATGACGGTGCCGACGACCTGGACATGTTCGAGGCGATCGACAGCGGGCTCTCCGATGCGGTCAACGACAACGATTCGAGGTTCCCGCCCGACTTCCGGCTCAGTAAGCGCAACCGGGCGAAGAAGGACTGAGCCGTGCCGCCGCTGGACGGCTACACCGTGGTCGACCTGTCCACCGGTATCGCCGGGGCCTACTGCACCAAGATGCTCGCCGACGGCGGGGCTCAGGTCATCAAGGTCGAGCCACCGCAGGGTGATCCCCTGCGGTCCTGGTCGGCTTCGGGCACCGCGGTCGACCCGGACGCCGGTGGGCCGCTGTTCAGTTTTCTGGCGTGCTCCAAACTCAGTGTCGTCGCCGACCCCACCGACCCCTCGGCCGTCGAACGCGTCGAGCGGCTGTTGGCCGGTGCCGACGCGGTGGTGTGGTCGCCGAAATCGCCGTTGACCGAGCTCGAAAGTCTTGCGGCCGAGGCGATCCACCGACGTCACCGGCATCTGGTTGTCACCGCGATCACCCCGTTCGGCCTGCACGGACCGTGGCATGCCAACGCCGCCACCGAATTCACCCTGCAGGCATGGTCCGGGGGAGTGCTGGGGATCGGCCGCGGCGAGCAGTCCCGGCCGCCCGCGCAGGTCGGCGGCCAGGTGGGCGACTGGGTCACCGGTGCCTATGCGGCCGCACTGACCCTGGCGGCGCGCGTCGGTGCCGTCCAGACCGGCCGCGGAGAACTGGTCGACCTGTCGATGCTCGAGTCGCAGATACTCGGACTCACCTATTACCCCGTGACATTCTTCGAGATGCTGGGCCGCCCTTGGCGTACCGAACGGCGCCCGACCGTGCCCGGCGTAGCAGAGGCCGCAGACGGGCTCGTCGCACTGGGCTGCGGTACCGCCCAACAGTGGTTCGACCTGTGCGCGATGTCGGGCCACCAAGAGTGGATCGACGAGGATTCCCCGCTGTCGATCACCGAACAGGCCAATATCCATGCCGCCGAGCTCTTCGAATGGCTGCGCGGCGAGAACGTCGACGATATCCGCGATCTCGCGTCGGCCTTCCGGATCCCCAATGCGCCGGTGGGCAACGGGGCCAACGTCACGGAGTTCGACCATTTCGTGCAGCGCGGCGTATTCCAGCGCAACCCGCGTGACGGCTTCATCCAGCCTGCTCATCCGTACCGGCTCAGGGGCGTGCCGCTGCGCGCGCCCGAGCCGGCACCGCGGCTCGGCGAGCACACCGAGACCCACCCCGAGCTGATGCCCAAAGCCGGACCGTCGCAGGGGCTCGGCGAACCGGCGCCGTTACCGCTGCGCGGACTTCGGGTTCTCGATATGACCACCTTCTGGGCCGGCCCGTCGTGCACCCATATCCTCGGCATGCTCGGTGCAGAGTTGATACACCTGGAGTCCACACCTCGTCCCGATGGCACCCGGCTGATCGCCGGTATCCCGGCGACCGAGGACAACTGGTGGGAACGGTCCCCGATCTTCTCCGGGCTGAACACCAACAAGAAAAGCCTCACGCTGGACTTCCAGACCGCCGAGGGTGCGGATCTGTTGCGGCGATTGATCGCAACCTGCGATGTGATCGTCGAGAACTTCACCCCCCGCGTCATCGATCAGCTCGGTCTGGACTATGACAGCGTGCGCGCGCTGCGCGAGGACATCGTCATGGTGCGGATGCCGGGATTCGGTCTGGACGGACCGTGGCGTGACAATCCGGCATTCGCCTACATCATCGAGGACGCGACGGGTCTGAGCTGGCTCACCGGCTATCCCGACCGCACACCGTACGAACCGTATTCGGTGGGCGACCCGAACGCGGGGATCCACGCGCTAACCGCCCTGCTGCTGGCGTTGGAGCACCGGCGCCGTACCGGGGAGGGCGCGCTGGTGGAGGCGGCCATGGTCGATGCCGCACTCAACATCGCCGCCGAGCAGGTCATCGAATACACCGCCAACGGGCGGCTGCTGGGCCGTGACGGTAACCGCGGGCCTGCCGCGTCACCGCAGAACCTCTACCAGAGCGTCGATATCGACGAGTTCGGCCGAGACGACAGCTGGGTTGCGATCGCCGTCGCCACCGATGAGCAGTGGGCGGCGCTGCGGGACGCGATCGGTAGGCCCGATTGGGCGATGGCCGCCGAGTTGTCGAGCGCGGTGGGGCGCCGTGCCCACCAGGACGAGGTGGACACCGGGCTTGCGGCATGGTGCCGGACCCGCACCGGTGACGAGATCGTCGAAACCCTCTGGCCTGCCGGTGTTCCGGTGGCCAAGGTGACCCAACCGCACCGGCAGGCCGAGCTCGCACAGCTGGCCGCCCGCGGCTTCTTCGAGCGGGTGGATCACCCGCTGGCCGGTGCGGCGTCGCACAGCACGTTGCCGGCCCGGTTCTCGAACGGACCGGCCGGTTGGCACCGCAGACACGCACCCCTGCTGGGCGAGCACAACGGCGAGATCCTGCGGGAGCTCGGGTGTTCCGATGCCGAGATCGCGGCGCTGGAAGCCGACGGGGTCATCGGGACCGCGCCGGCGATGCGCGGGCGTAAAGCGGCGCGCTAGCCGCGCGCGTTCGGCCGATCCGTCGTCATCGCGCCGGATCCCGATATGTCACGGGCCGGGGATTCCCCACCTATATCCCCGGCCCGCAACCGAACACCGCTATTTCAGGCAGCTGCCACCGTCGACGGGAAGCTGAACACCGGTGATATAGCGGGCCTCGTCGGAGGCCAGGAACAGCACGGCGTTGGCGATGTCCTCGGGCTCGACCCACCCGATCGGCAGCGTGTGCATGAATTCGCCCACCACCTTGATATCGTCCGGTCCCGGGTTCTCCAGGTCGGGGCGGAACAGTTTCATGGTGCCTTCGTTCATGAACAACGGTGTGTTGACGTTGGTGGGATGCACCGAGTTCACCCGGATGTTCTGGGCGCCCAGTTCGACGGCGAAGGTCTTCATCAGGCCGACCACACCGTGTTTGGCGGCGACGTAGTGACCGCAGTGCGGATAGGCCTTGATGCCGCCGACGGAGCTGGTCAGGATGATCGACCCACCGTTGCCCCCGGCGATCAGATGGGGGACACCGGCTTTCACCGTCTTCCAGACACCGGCGAGGTTGATGTCGATCATCGCGGTCCAGTCTTCTTCGCTGGTCTGGTCCAGCGTCTGGCCTCCGTTGCCGATACCGGCGTTGGCCACGATGATGTCGAGCTTGCCCAACTGCTCGACACCACTGTCGACGGCGGCCTTGAGCGCCGCGAAGTCGCGGACGTCGACTTCGGCGGTGACGATGCGACGGTTGTGACCTTTGACCAGATCAGCGGTCTCGGCCAGATCCTCCGGCGTGGATGCGGCGATCAGATCGACGGTGTCGATCTTCTTGCAGATGTCGACGGCGATGATGTCGGCGCCCTCCTGCGCCAGGCGTACCGCGTGTGCCCGGCCCTGGCCGCGTGCCGCACCGGTGATGAAAGCGACCTTGCCTTCGAGGCGTCCTGCCATGGTTTTCTTCCTTGCCCTTGTTTCGGTTGGTTCAGGGGATGAGCGTCGGCATGGCATCCCAGCCACGCACCGCGGTGGTCTGCGATTTCACGGCATTGGGCCAGTCGACTTCCCAAGTGGGGAAGCGGGTGAGGATCTCCTCCAGTGCAACCCGGCCCTCCAGACGGGCCAGCGCGTTGCCCAGGCAGAAATGGGTGCCCGCACCGAAGGTCATATGCGACCGCTGCTCCCGGTGGATGTCGAACACGTCACCGTTGGGTGGGAACCGGCGATGGTCGCGGTTGGCGGCGCCGACCAGCATGAGTAACGCCGAACCTTCCGGCACCGTCCGGCCGTAGTACTCGACATCGCGGCTCACGTACCGGGCGATCTGCAATGCCGGCGGCTCCCAGCGCAGGATCTCCTCGACGGCCTGGGGAATCAGAGCCGGGTTCTCCGCGAGTTCGCGTCGCTGGTCCGGATTCTCGGCCAGGGTCTTACCGGCCCAGCCGATGAGCCGCGTCGTGGTCTCGGCGCCCGCGGTGGCAACGACGATCAGATACATCAACAGCTCGTCGCGCGTCAGCTTGCGCAATGTTCCTGTCTCGTCGACGAATTCGGCGTTGAGCAGGTCGGTCATGATGTCGTCGGACGGATGGTCGGTGCGGTAGTCGATGAACTCGCCGAACACCTCACCGGTGGCCAGCGCGTCGACTTTCTCCTTCTGCAGCGTCGCCTCACCGTGGTCGGTGACGGTGCGCTGCATGTCCTCGGGGATACCCAACAGCATCCCGATGACCCGCATCGGCATCTGCTCGCCCAGATCGTTGACGAAATCGAAGCGTCCGGTGCCGACGAGCGGATCGAGGCAGCGTGCGGTGAACTCACGGATCTGCGGCTCCAGCCCGAGGACCTTGCGCGGCGTGAACATCCGTGACAGCAGATTGCGGTGGATGTTATGGATGGGTGGATCCTCGAAAATCAGTGTCCCCGGCGGGATTTCCATCCCGGACTTGATGATCTCCAGCAGTGCGCCCCGGCCGGAGATGAAGGTCTCGTGGTCGATGACCGCCTTGTTGACATCGTCGAAGCGGCTCAGCGCGTAGAAGTCGTGCTGCTCGTTGTAGTACAGCGGGGCCTCTTCCCGCAGCCGGGCGAACACCGGATAGGGATCGATGTTGAGGTCGACATCGTACGGGTCGTAGTTGAGATCGGCGGCGGTCGTGGCGTCGACGGTCATCAGCGGTCCACCGCCGCAGGCAGTTTGGTCCAGGTGATGTGGATCTCGGTGAGGCCGCGCAGGATGAAGGTCGGCTCGTAGTTGAACCGGCGATTGTCGGCGGTACCGTGCTTGGACTCGTCGAGCTTGATATCGGTGACCCGATCCAGCAACCGCTCGATCGACACCCGGCCCTCGACCCGCGCCAGCGGGCCCCCGGGGCACGAATGTGCGCCGCGGCTGAAAGCCAGGTGCTCGCGCACGTTGTGCCGGTCGATGTCGAACTCGTGCGGATCGTCGAAACGACGCGGATCACGGTTGATGGCACCGGGATTGATCATCAGGATGGTGCCCGCCGGAATGTCGACCCCTCCCAGGGTGGTGTCCTTCTTGGCCAGCCGGAAGGCCGATTTGACCGGGCTCTCCATCCGCAGCATCTCTTCGACGAAGGCGGGGATGCGGCTGCGATCCGAACGCAGGCGCTCGACGATATCGGGGCGCTCGGCGAGCAGCCGGATGGCGGCCGAGAGCAGTTTGGTCGTGGTCTCCTGGCCGGCGGCGAACAGGAAGGTCGCACTCTTGACGACGTCGATGACCTCGGGGGTGTCACCCTCGGGGTACTTGGCCGTGGCCAGACCGGTCAGCACGTCGTCGCGGGGATTGGCGCGCCGGTCTTCCAGGTAGGCGATGAATTTGTTCTCCAGCCACTCCAGTGGGTTGTGCGCGAGTGTCTCGCCGTCGAGTGAACCCACAGACGAGCCCGGTGTGGCACCGAGGGCCACCCCGAACTCCCGATGGTCCTCCTCGGGTACGCCGAGCAGATCGGCGATCACCAGTGTGGAGAACGGTTTGGCGTAGTCGGTGAGGAACTCGCAGCCGCCGCGGTCGATGATCAGGTCGAGCTGCTGGTCGGCCAGCCGCCACATGAACTCCTCGTTCTCCTTGAGGCGTTTGGGCGTCAGCAGCCGGTTCAGCAGGGAGCGGGCCCGGGAGTGCTGCGGCGGGTCCATGGTGACCATGTGCTCGCTCATCGGCAGCTCGGCGCGGTGCGCCTCGATCTGCTCGCTGATATCGGATCCCTCGGGGGTGAACGGCAACGGCGGGAAGGGGCCACCCACCGCGATGCACGACGAGAACAGGTCGGCGTCCTTGTAGACGATCGAGGCCTCCTCGTGGCCGGTCACCGCGACGACGCCGTAGTTGGAGGTCTTGAGGACCGGACATTGCGCCCGCAGATGGTCGAAGTACGGGTACGGGTCAGGCACCAGTCTCTGGTCGGTGAAGAAGTCGATGCCGTCGTAATCGACGCTGGACTCGGTTGGTGGCAAGGCTCATCTCCTGAAAGGGCTGACAGGTGCTGAGCACTTGCTTAGCATGTGAGCTGTCGCACGGTCAAGGAACGCCACCCGGCATTAACATGGCCGTCAGCACTTGCTCACCGAACACGCAGCAGATCCGAAAGGTCGTGATGGCGCGCCCAGCTAGCTCGCCGGTTGCTTCACCCCGGCGATTGGGTGCACCCGACGCCAAGAACCGGACCGTCCTGCTCGACGCTGCCGAAGAGCTCATGCGCGACGAGGGTTATGCCGCGGTCACCTCACGCCGCGTCGCCGAGAAGGCCGGACTCAAACCGCAGCTCGTGCACTACTACTTCCGCACGATGGACGACCTGTTCCTGGAACTGTTCCGGCGCCGCGCCGACCAGATGCAGCACTATCACCAGCTGGCGCTGCAATCACCGCAGCCGTTGTGGGCGTTGTGGGAGCTCAATACCGACGCCGCGGGTACCGCGATGACGATGGAGTTCGTCGCGCTGGCCAACCACCGCAAGACGCTGCGCGCCGAGATCGCCCGATACGCGGAGCTGTTCCGAACCCAACAGATCAACACCATCACCGCGGCGATGGAACGCTACGACGTTCCGTTCGACGAGTTCAGTCCAACGGTCCTGATGGTGCTGATGACCGGCGCCACCCAGGTTCTCGTGCAGGAACAACTGCTGGGCATGTCGGCAGGCCACGAAGAGACGCTGACCTTCGCGGCACGATGGCTGACATTCCTGGAAGGCGAACGATTACCGGGGGACTGGCGCCACCCGGTCGAAGGCTGACGCCGCCGCGGTCTACGTGCTCTTGGCTCCTTTGTTGAGCACCTTGTCGGCGGCCGCCCAGTGTTCGTCGGAGACCCACAGCCGGGCGAACGCTCCGATGGCCTCCTCGGGTTCTACGCCGGCGATGACTCTCTTGATGTCTGTCGCCGCATGATGCGCCAGCGATCGGGCTACGGCGCGCCAGCCGGCGTCGAACTCCGCGCGCGGTAACACCTGGTCGACCAGGCCGACCCGAAGTGCGCCGGCGGCATCGAGGATCGTGCCGCTGCCGGCCAGGAGCAGCGCCCGGCCACGACCGACCAGGGCCGCCAGCCGTTCGGCGCCGCCCCAGGCCGGCATGATCTCCAGCGTCACCTGATTGAAGCCGATCCTGATGTCGTCGGCAGCGATGCGGATATCGGCGGCGACCGCGACCTCCGCGCCGCCGCCGAGCGCATGCCCGTTGAGGGCGGCCACGACGGGAGCCGGGAACGCCGCGATGCGGTCGCAGATACCGCGCATCCGGCGTGCCATGGCCGCGGCCTCGTCTTCGGTGCGCAGCTTGGCCAGCTCCTTGAGATCGCCACCTGAGACGAAAGCGCGATCACCGCCGCCCCGGATCACCAGGGCCAGCGCACCGTGCGCACGCTCAAGCGCCTCGTCCAGCTGGTCCATGGTCTCGGGAGCGATGGCGTTGCGGGCATGCGGGCGGTCGATGGTGATGACAGCGAGGCCTTCGTCGAACTCCAGGTCGACCATGTAATGCGTTCTCCAAATCTAATATCAGCATTCTCTCAACAGGAGAATAGCGGTGCGTGAGCGCCGTTCTATCGTCGATGACCCGAGAAGTATCCCGTGACCGGCGAACCGGTGGCCGCGACGGGTCCACCGCCCTGGTGTTCGTGACGACATAAGGCCAGTTCGCTGGGTTTCCGCCCGGCTGGGAGCGAGACCGCACCCCGTGGCCATTGCCACCGCGTCGCTGTGAGAATATGATTCTCACGTACCGGAAGGGAGAATTCCATGGGTCAGCTGTCGCACAGAGTCGACATCCCGTTTCCGCTGTTCGACGCGGACAATCACCTCTACGAGCCGCCGGAGGCGATGACCAAGTACCTCCCCAAGGAGTACAAGGACGTCGTCCAGTACGTCGAGGTCAACGGCCGCACCAAGATCGCCCTCAAGGGGCAGATCAGCAACTACATCCCCAATCCGACCTTCTCGGTGGTCGCCCAGCCGGGCGCCTGGGAGGAGTACTTCAAGTTCGGCAACCCCGACGGTAAGAGCAAGCGCGAGCTGTTCGGCGAACCCATGCGCGCCATCCCGGCGTTCTTCGAACCGGGCCCGCGGCTGGAGAAGATGAACGAGCTGGGCCTGGACCGCACGCTGATGTTCCCGACGTTGGCCAGCCTGATCGAGGAGCGGTTGTCCGACGACCCGCTCGCGATCCACGTCATCGTGCATGCGCTCAACGAGTGGCTGCACGAAGTGTGGGGATTCAACTACCAGAACCGCATCTTCACCACGCCCGTCATCACCCTGCCCATCGTCGAGAAGGCGATCGAGGAGCTCGACTGGGCGGTCAAGCGCGGCGCCCGCGCCATCCTGATACGGCCGGCACCGGTACCGGGTTTCCGCGGCCCACGGTCCTTCGCGCTGCCCGAGTTCGATCCGTTCTGGCAGAAGTGTGTCGAGTACGACATCTTCGTCGGGATGCACTCGTCGGACAGTGGTTACTCCCGCTACACCTCGGAGTGGGACGGCGCGGCGCAGGAGATGCTGCCCTTCCAGACCAATGCAATGTCGATCCTCAACGAATGGCGCCCCATTCAGGATGCGGTGGCGTCCTGGGTCATTCACGGCGCACTGTTCCGGTTCCCGACGCTCAAAGTGGGGATCGTCGAAGCCGGATCCAAATGGATGTTCCCCCTGCTGGATTCGATGGCCGAGGTGTGGAAGAAGGCGCCCGAGGCCTTCCTCGGCAACCCGATCGAAGAGATCAAGAACCGCATCTACGTCAGCCCGTTCTACGAAGAGGGCATCGACGATCTGATCAACCTGATCGGTGTCGACCAGGTGCTGTACGGCTCCGACTGGCCGCACCCGGAAGGGTTGGCCGAACCGACGCATTACGTGACCGCGCTCGAGCATCTCGCCGTCGAGGATCAGGCCAAGATCATGGGCGGCAACCTCGGTCGCCTCGTCACGGTGTGACCTACCGGGAAACCTGGCAGACCATCCCCGAGATGGTCCTCACCGTCGGCGACCGTTTCGGAGATTCCGAGGCGGTCGTCGACGGTTCGGTACGCCTGACCTACACCGAACTTGTCGACAAGATCCGTTGCGCTGCAGGCGCGTTCGCCGAGTCCGGGATCGAGAAGGGTGACCCGGTGGCGATCTGGGCGCCCAATTCGGCCGATTGGATGATCGCGGCCTTCGGGCTGCTCACCGCGGGCGGCATCGTGGTACCGGTCAACACCAGGTTCCGGGCCGAGGAGGCCGCCGATGTCATAACCCGCAGCCGGGCCAAGGCGCTCCTGGTGCAGCAGGGCTTCCTCGGTACCGAGTACACCGCGCCACCCGGTGTGCCCGTCATCGATCTGCGCTCCGATTTCCTTTCCAGCGGCGCACCTTTCGAGGCACGCGGCCTACAGGGTTCCGATATCGCCGACATCATCTACACGTCGGGAACCACCGGACGCCCCAAGGGCGTGATGATGAACCACAGCCAGACGCTGCGCCTGTACGCCGAATGGTGCGATCTGGCCGATCTGCGCCACGGTGACCGCTACCTGATGGTGAACCCGTTCTTCCACACCTTCGGGCTCAAGGCCGGCTTGATCGCCGCGATGATCCGCGGGGCGACGGCGCTGCCGGTACCGGTCTTCGACGTCGACGTGGTGGTGGATCTGATCGAGTCCGAACGCGTCACCATGTTGCCCGGGCCGCCCACGCTGTATCACTCGCTGCTGGCGGTGCCGGACAAGACCAAACTGGCGACGCTGCGCGCCGGCGTCACCGGGTCGGCCGACATCCCGGTCGAACTCATCCGCCGGGTGCACGAGGATCTGCCGTTCCAGACGCTGGCCACCGGCTACGGACTGACCGAGTGCGGGACGGCCACGTTGTCGCGTCCCGGCGACTCATTCGAAGACATCGCGACAACCGTCGGCCTGCCGTGCGACGGTATCGAGGTGCGCATTGCTGACGATCAAGAAGTGCTGGTCCGCGGATACAGCGTGATGCAGGGATATCTGGACGACCCGGCAGCGACGGCCGAGGCCGTCGACGCCGACGGGTGGCTGCACACCGGCGATCTGGGTGAGTTCACCGAGTCCGGTCGGCTACGCATCATCGGCCGTAAGAAGGACATGTTCATCGTCGGCGGCTTCAACGCCTACCCGGCCGAGATCGAGGGCTTCCTGCTGGAACACCCGGCCATCGCCCAGGCGGCCGTTATCGGTGTCGCCGACGACCGGATGGGTCAGGTCGGCAAGGCATTCGTGGTCCTGCGACCCGCCGCCGAACCGCTCACCGAAGCCGATCTCATCGCCTGGAGCAAGACCCGGATGGCGGGGTACAAGGTGCCCCGCACGGTCGCTTTCGTCGACAGCCTGCCGCTCAATGCCAGCGGCAAGGTGATGAAGGACCGACTGCGATGAAACTCGCCGACGTCTACCAGCATTCGATGGTGATCGCTTCGGACTACCGCATCCCGGACCCCAGCCGGGTGTGGCCACTGCTGGAGAAACGCAAGGATGCGCTGGCCGCGATGGGTGCGCACCATGTTCTGGTGTACCGGTCCATTCGCGAACAGGGCCGAGTCCTGGTGATGATCGGCGTGCGCAGCCGCGAACCGGTCGTCGACCTGCTGCGTTCGCGGGTGTTCTTCGACTGGTTCGACGCCGTCGGAGTCGACGACCTGCCCGCCGTGTTCGCCGGTGAGATCGTGGACCGCTACAACCTCGCCGAGACCGCCGACGAGATGCCGCCGGGCGTGCTGGTATCGGCGATCGTGTCGGTCGACGAGGTGGCCTGGCTGCTCAGCGAAATGCATTCGGCGAAAACCACGTTCAAGGCCGCCGGCGTACGCAAGGTCTGGATCTTCCGGGCTTTCGACGACGCGCACGAAGTCCTGATACTGCAGGAGTTCGATTCCGAGGCCAATGCGCGCCGCTGGATCACCCGGCACGACACCGCTGCCGATTGGATGGAGGATGCCGGGATCGGCGTCTACCCACCGCTTTTCGTCGGCGAGTTCGTCGAGATCATGCGCGTCGACGAGGCCCAGCACGGCGAGCCGGACTGAGGCCGTCGGGGATGTTCGTGTGTCTGTGCCGCGGCGTCACCAGCCATGTCGTCGCCGACGCGGTGGCAGGCGGTGCCAGCACGACCAACCAGGTCGCCGAGGTGTGCGGCGCGGGAGCCGATTGCGCACGATGCAGGCGCAGTGTGCGCGCCATCATCGAGGCGGCAGGAACCGACCGGTCAACGCAGCGTCACCGCGGGACTGACCTCAGACCGGGTTGAAGGCCGAGATGAGCCATTTGCCGTCGACCTTGGTCATGGTCACCACGACACTGCTGGCCGCCATCGACGGGTCGGCGCGGTCGGCGCTCGTCGTCGTCTGATTGACGAACAGCAGTACCGTCGCGGTATCGGGGTGCATCTCCGACACCGCCGCGCGTACCACCTCGGCGTTGGTCGATACCTGCTTCTGCTTGACCGCGGGCCGTACCACCTGATCGGTGAATTGGCTGTAGTAGGTGAGGAAGTCACCGGTCAGATGCGATTTGGCGGTATCGAGATCTTTGTCGAGGCTCTCCGGCGCGTAGGACAGGGCCGCAACGGTCCCTTCCTTGGCGGCGTCGAGAACACTCTGTTCGGCAGCCGCATCGGTCGCGCGGTCCGGCCGATAGGTGTGGAGGTAGAGCCAGGTCGTCAGGCCGGCCGAAGCCAGCAGTGCGATCGCCAGAACTACGAAGCCGACTCGGAACCATCGGCGGCCCGATGGTGATTCGTTCGCCGGAGTCTGCACAGCCAGGTCTTCGTCGGCGTCCGCGGTGGCCTCGGCGTCGTCGGTGTCCGATTCCGCGGTGGCATCGTCGTCACGCTCGTCCACGACATCACCCTTCAGATCCTCGGGCTCGTCGGTGAGCAGCGCTTTCGGGTCAGATTTCACGGTACAAACTCGACTTTCGCCATCTTCAGTTGGCCGTTGTCACGCTCGATGGTCACGCTGAGCCGCCAGGCTCTGGGTGCCTGTGTCGAACTGGCGGAATTGGAGACTTGGGAGTTGGCGGCGACCAGGACGACGGCCGAATCATCGGTCATCGATTCCACTCCGATGGCCCGCACCTCGGCCTGGGTGATGACCCTCGAACCTTTCATGACGGCAAGGAAATCCGTCTTGGATTTCTCGAAGTCCTCGCGGAACTGGCCGGTAGTGCTGTCGATGAGCCGCTGCATGTCCTGGTCGCCGTGGTTGAAGTTCAGTGACATCAGATTGACGACGCCCTGGCGGGCCGCCGTGGTGAACGCGGCCTCCTGATCCCAGTGTTTGGCCGTCTGATGGCTCTGCCAGACCATGTATCCGCTGGCGGCCAGGAGTCCGGCTATCACCAGCACGACAAACGATGCGGCGACGGTCGACAACTTCGGGACGCGTAACCAGCTGCGGCCCGCGGTGTCCTCGTCCTGCTCGGCTTCGCGGTAGTCGGCATCGACGTCTTCGGTGTCCGCGGCCTCGGCTGCCGCCGCAGCCTCAGCGGCACGTCGTCTGGCTTCTTGCTCACGTTCGGCGCGCAGCGCAGCCGCTCGAGCACGTGCCTGCGCCGCCTGGGCTTCCGCTTCGGCCGCCTCGGCCTCGGCTTCCGCAGCGAGTGCTTCGGCCTCTGCTGCCTGCGCCTCCGCATCTGACGCGGCCGACTCCGACGTTCCGCCCTTGGTGGCCTTTCCCGCCTTCCGAGCCGCATCTGTGGGGCTGGATGCCATCATTCTCCTGACGTCGCCGACCTGCGGTGCAAGCTGAACGGCATCGCTTCCTCCTGGTCAGCCCGGTGGACACACGGTGAGAATGACGTTACTCCCGAAGTCTGAGAGCTAACCATATCGCACCCGCAAATCGATCCAGAATGTGTCTTCAACAGCGGAAATGTCATTTCCGCTGTTTGTGATCGCGCACCGGTTCCCGTCGCCGGCGACGCCAGCGCAGCCCCCGATGGCCGGTGCCCAATGCAGGGACGAGGATTGCCCCCGGGCCAGGGAATGTCAAGGAAGCACCAGCTCGGTGCGACATCGTCGCGAAGGTGCACGCCGGCGGCGTGTTCGCATTAGCGTTGTCCCGACTCGTCAGCGAGGACAAGGCCGCAGCGGCCGGGAGGACCGGATGTCGTTCATGCTCAGCGATGACGCGTTGAACGCCGTGCTGGATCAGCTTCCGGCGCTGTCGGGTTCGGCTCGCCTGCTCGAAGAGCTACCGGGCGGATTGACCAACCGCAATATCAAGGTGACGACCGACCGCGGGGTATTCGTCGCTCGTTGTTCTGACCCGGCCAATCTCCTGGGGATCGACCGCGAGAACGAGTACTACAACTCCCGCGCCGCCGAGCAGGCCGGTGTCGGCGCACCCGTCATCGACTACCGGCCGGATCTGGGCGTGCTGCTGTTCGGCTTCCTCAACGGCAAGACACTGCACAACGACGACTTTGCGCGGCCGGGCGTCATCGCGAAGGTGGCCGCGGGCTGCCGGGCGCTGCACCGCGGCCCGCGATTCCAGACCGATTTCGACATGTTCACCCTGCAGCCCCGCTATCTGGCGGTCACACGCGCGAACGGGTTCCGGATTCCCGCCGGTTATCTGGATCTGACCGACCGCTTCCAACAGGTCCGGCGCGCGCTGGCGTCGACCGGATCCCAGACCGTTCCATGTCACAACGACCTGCTGGCGGCGAACTTCCTCGAAGACGGCGACAAGGTCTGGCTCATCGACTACGAGTACTCGGGCAACAACGATCCGTGTTTCGAGCTCGGCAACATCTGGCGGGAGTGCCGGCTGACGGTCGAGCAGCTCGAAGAACTCGTCACCTGCTATTACGGCCGGCCGTTGCGGCACAAACTGGCGCGTGCCCGCCTGCAGGGCACGGTCTCCCAATACGGCTGGACGTTGTGGGGTTGCATCCAGAACGGCTCCAGCGCTCTGGACTTCGACTTCTGGGAATGGGCGATGGAGCGCTACGACAACGCGGTCGCCGAGTTCCACGGCCCGGAGTTCGACCGGCTGCTCGATGATGTGCAGCAGACCGACTAGAGACAGGTGAACACAATTTTGTCCGCGAAAGCACTGCCCGACCGGGCCCGGGTCGTCGTCATCGGTGGCGGCGTCATCGGCACCAGCGTGGCCTACCACCTGACCAAGCTCGGATACACCGATGTGGTGCTGCTGGAGCAGGGACAACTGTCGTCGGGCACGACCTGGCACGCGGCCGGGCTGGTCGGTCAGCTGCGCGCCTCGGAGAGCGGAACTCGGCTCGTGCAGTACTCCACTCAGCTTTATGCCGAGCTGGAAGCCGAGACCGGTTTGTCGGCGGGCTACAAGCAATGCGGCGGGGTCACCGTCGCGCGCACGCCGGACCGGATGGTGCAGTTGCGGCGCACCGCCGCCAACGCCGCAGCCTACGACCTGGAATGCGAATTGCTCACTCCGGAGCAGGCATTGGAGCGCTACCCGGTCATGCGGGTCGACGATCTGGTGGGGGCGATCTGGCTGCCTGCCGATGGCAAGGCCAACCCCGCCGACCTCACACAGGCACTGGC
The DNA here is from genome assembly GCA_016197405.1 of Mycobacterium sp. Classification (GTDB taxonomy): domain Bacteria; phylum Actinomycetota; class Actinomycetes; order Mycobacteriales; family Mycobacteriaceae; genus Mycobacterium. The sequence continues at coordinate 39,885 of JACPVR010000014.1, read as the reverse complement.
CAAGGGCGCCCGGCTGCGCGGAGCCCGGGTCTTCGAACACGTCCGGGTCACCAGGATATCCACCGAAGGCGGGCGAGTCACCGGAGTGCGCACCGACGCAGGCGATATCGAGGCCGACATCGTGGTGAACTGCGCCGGGCAGTGGGCCCTGCAGGTCGGTCTGATGGCGGGTGTCAACGTCCCGTTGCATTCGGCCGAGCACTTCTACGTCGTCTCCGAGACCATCGACGGGGTGCACCCCGATATGCCGATCCTGCGCGACCCGGACGGGTACACCTACTTCAAGGAGGAGGTCGGCGGACTGGTCGTCGGTGGTTTCGAACCCGAGGCCAAACCGTGGGTGGCCCCCGACGCGATCCCGTACCCGTTCGAGTTCCAGCTGCTCGACGAGGACTGGGATCACTTTCAGATCCTGATGGACAATGCCATGCTGCGGATCCCGGCATTGGAGGAAACCGGCATCAAGAAGTTCTACAACGGCCCGGAGAGCTTCACACCGGACAACCAGTTCATCCTGGGGGAGGCCCCGGAACTGGCGAATTTCTTTGTGGCCGCCGGATTCAACTCGGTCGGGATTGCGTCGGCGGGCGGGGCCGGGCGCGCGCTGGCGGAATGGATCGTGCAGGGCGAGCCGACGACGGATCTGACCGGTGTGGACATCCGGCGTTTCGCACCTTTCAACGGCAATATGGCGTGGCTGCATGACCGCGTTGCCGAGGTGCTCGGGGTGCATTACGAAATTCCTTGGCCCAACCGCGAATTGACCAGCGCGCGACCGTTCCGCCGTTCTCCGGTACACCATCTCCTGGTAGAGGCGGGTGCGAATTTCGGCAGCCGAATGGGCTGGGAGCGGGCCAACTTCTTCGCCCGTGACGGTGCCGAACCCGACATCACCTACACCTGGGGTAAGCCGTCCTGGCTGGAGTTCTCGGCGGCCGAGCAGGTCAGTACCCGCACCGGCGTCACAGTTTTCGACCAGACGTCGTTCTCGAAATACCTGCTGGTGGGCCCGGATGCCGAGGCCACGCTGCAGTGGCTGTGCACCGCCGACGTCGCGGTGGAACCCGGGCGCACGGTCTACACCGGGATGCTCAACGCACGCGGCACCTACGAATCCGATGTCACGGTCACCCGGATCGCCGACGACGAGTACCTCATCGTGTCCAGTGCTGCCACCACGGAGCGGGACAAGGCACATATCCGCGCGCATATGCCCGCCGGAGCGCGCGCGAACCTCGTCGACGTCACGTCGGGGTTGGCGGTTTTCGGGGTGATGGGACCAAGATCCCGCGAACTGCTGAGCGCGCTGACCAATGCCGATCTGAGCAACGACGCGTTTCCGTTCGGTACCAGCCGGCTGATCTCGCTGGGTTATGCGACGGTACGAGCCACCCGGATCACCTATGTCGGCGAATTGGGCTGGGAGCTTTATGTTCCGACAGAGTTCGCAGTGGGCGTCTACGAGGATCTGCTGGCCGCCGGCGCCGCGTTCGGAGTGGCCCGCGGTGGGTACTACGCGATCGAGTCGCTACGCCTGGAGAAGGGTTATCGCGCTTTCGGCCGGGAGTTGACACCCAATGACAACCCGGTGGAGGCCGGCCTGTTGTTCGCCTGCAAACTGCGCACCGGTATCGATTTCCTGGGACGTGCCGCGGTGGAGGCGGCGAAAGCCGACGGGCCGCAGCGGCGGGCGGTGAGTTTCGCGGTCGACTCCGCCGAACCGATGCTGTGGGGCGGGGAGTTGATCCTGCGTGATGGCCAGCCCGTCGGCCAGGTCAGTTCCGCAGCATGGGGCCAGACCACCGGTGCCTGCGTCGGGTTGGCATATGTGCGTTCGGCTGATGGTCCGGCGACCGCGGACTGGATACGGGCAGGCAGCTACCAGGTGAACGTCGGTGGCGATCTGTTCCCGATCACGTTGTCGCTCAAGCCGATCTACGATCCGGGAAACGAGCGCACCAAGGCGTGCGCCGCCGCTGTCGAGGTGGGGTGGTGGGATCCATTCGGTTCGTCCGTCGTCGCGTTTTCGGGTTTGCCAGCCGCCGGGTTGGATGAGGTGGTGGTGGCCGGGGCATGCCAATGTCAGTTCGTCGATGTCGGTGTGGCCGTTGTCAACCCAGTCGGCGACGGCATGGTGGACTTCGCAGTGGTAGGCGGGCACGGTGCAGCCCGGGGCGCTGCAGCCACGTTCTTTGCCGTAGAGCACGATGCGCTGTCCGGCGGAGGCCAGGCGTTTGGATCGCCCTAGGTACAGGGGGACTTCGCTGGCGCCGTCGAACACGGCCAGGTAGTGATGGGCGTGCCGGGCTTGGCGGATGACCTCTGACATCGGCAGCAGCGACCCGCCGGCGGTGATGGCATGCCCGGTGGCCGATTCCAGCTCGGCCAGGGTCGTGGAGATGAACAGGGTGGCGGGCATGCCGTTGTGTTGGCCCAGTTTCCCGGACGCGAGCATCGCTCGACTCAATGCGGTCAGCGCGTCGTGGCGGCGTTGAGCGGGGCTGCGCAGATCCCGGTTCACCTGTTCCTGGCCGGCGTTGTCGTCGACCTGCGGGGTGAGGTCATCGGGGTTGCACATGCCCGGTGCCGCCAGTTTCGCGAAGACCGCGTCCAGCGTGGCGCGCAATTGCGGGTCGAGCAGGCCGGTGATGGTGCTCATCCCGTCGGGCTGTTGTCTGCCGATGGTGATTCCGCGGCGCCGGGCGCGGTCGCCGTCGGTCAGCGTGCCGTCCTGATCCAACAGGGTGGCCAGTTTGTCGGTGACCTGTCGCAGATCTTCGGGGGCGAGTTCGCGGGCGTAGCGCGCGACATCGGCTTCGGCGTGCTCGCGGGTTCCGGCATCGACGTGGGCGGGCAGGTGTTTGAAGAATGACCGGATGACGCTGACATGCTCGGCGCCGATCTGCCCGTCGGCGACCCCGGCCGCGGTCGCCGGTAGCACCGGATCCAAGGCTTCTCCGGTCATCGCGGTGCGTGGACCAAGGTCGTGGGCCTCGGCGATGCGTCGGCGGGCTTCGGCCCGCGAGATCCGCAACCGGGTCGCCAACACCTCCGCCATGTTCTTCGCCCCGAGTTCCCGCGGATCGCACTCACCGGCCAACCGGGCCACGATCCGGTGATCCACCGCGGCCTGCGCGCGCCGCGTGGCCTCGCGACGATCAGCGACCGCCAACAAATCGATTGGGCTCAACGCGTCCAGCGACAGGGCCGCGAACGCCGCCGCGGCTGCCTCGTAGCGTTCCAGAGCAGCTTTGACCGCCGCCCGATCCGCCACCACACCCGCTGAACCCATACTCGAACACTAGTTCGATACACCGACACAAACCGCGCAGTGTGACTACAGAAACCCAAGTGAAAGAAGAGAATTCAGATTATCGTCCGGCCGGAGTGCGCCGACCGCACGGCGCCGATGCACGCTGCCGAGACCAGGACGATCGCCAGATAACCCGGCACACCCAACCGCTGTCCCAGCACCAACCAGCCGGCAACTGCGGCGGTGGCGGGGGAGGCCGATGTCAGGATCGCGAAGGTCGAAGCCGAAAGCCGGCGCAATGACACCAATTCCAGGGAATACGGAATGACCGAGGACATCAGCCCGACCAGGACAGCCAGCCCGAGCACCTTCGGCTGCAGCGCCGCCGAGAAATCGATGGAGAACAACGCGAACGGCGCCATCGCCAATGCGCCGAACAATGTGGCAAGAGCAAGCCCGTCGAGCCTGGGGAACGCCGCACCGGCCCTCGCGGATGCCGCGATGTATGCCGCCCACGCCACCGCAGCCACACCGGCGAACGCGAATCCCACCGGATCGACACCGTCCAGGTGGTGTTGTGACAAGCCCAGTACGCCGACGCCCGTCAACGCCAGCGCTGCCCACAGCCAGGCGATGCGCCGGTTGCTGGTGACGACCGAAAAAATCAGCGGGCCAAGAACTTCCACGGTTACCGCCGCGCCGAGCGGGATGCGTTCCAGCGCGAGATAAAAGCAGGTGTTCATCACCGTCAGCGCCGCCGCCAGACTGCCCGCCGCATACCAGGCGTCCCGTGACAGGCCACGCAACCGTGGACGCAGGCCTTCGGTGGCTTGGGTGTTGGTGATGTTGCAGGCGGGGGTGGTGTGGATGCGGTTGAAGTTGGCGAAGGGCAGTAGGCCGCCGGTTTTGCAGGCGGCGATGACGGCGTTCATGGCGGGGCTGGTGGCGCCGTAGGGGGCTAGTGGTTCGCGGGTGGTTTGGTTGGTGACGAGTTCGATGGCCCAGAAGACGCCGAGGCCGCGGACTTCGCCGACGCTGGGGTGTTTGGCGGCGAGTTCGTGTAGGCCGGGGCCGAGGACGGTTTGGCCGATGTGGGCGGCGTTGGCGACCATGTTTTCGTCTTCCATGGCGGTGATGGTGGCGACGGCGGCGGCGCAGGCCAGGGGGTGTCCGGAGTAGGTGAGGCCGCCGGGGTAGGCGCGGTCGGCGAACGTCGCATAGATGGCGTCGTTGATGGCGACGCCGCCGAGGGGGACGTAGCCGGAGGTGACGCCTTTGGCGAAGGTCATGAGGTCGGGGGTGACGTCGAAGTGTTGGATGGCGAACCATTTTCCGGTGCGGCCGAAGCCGGCCATGACTTCGTCGGCGATCATGACGATGCCGTATTTGTTGCAGATTTCGCGGACGCCGGCGAGGTATCCGGGTGGGGGGACCATGATGCCGGCGGTGCCGGGGACGGATTCGAGGATGATCGCGGCGAACGAGGTGGCACCTTCGTGTTGGATCAGCCGTTCCAGGTATTCCAGGGCGCGTTCGCTCTCCTGCTGCTCGTTCTCGGCGTAGAACGACGAGCGGTAGAGGAACGGACCGTTGAAGTGCACGACGCCGGCGCTGGCGTAGTCGTTGGGGTAGCGGCGGGGGTCGCCGGTGAGGTTGATGGCGGTGTCGGTGCCGCCGTGGTAGGAGCGGTAGCGCGAGAGGACTTTGTAGCGGCCGGTGTGTAGGCGTGCCATGCGGATGGCGTGTTCGACGGCGTCGGCGCCGCCGTTGGTGAAGAACACCCGGTTGAGGTCGCCGGGGGTGCGTTCGGCGATGAGGCGGGCGGCTTCGGAGCGGGCGGCGTTGACGTGTTGGGGGGCGATGGTGCAGAGTTTGGCGGCTTGTTCGGCGATGGCGGCAACGACTTTGGGGTGTTGGTGGCCGATGTTGGTGAAGACGAGTTGGCCGGAGAAGTCGAGGAGTTTGTTGCCGTTGCCGTCCCAGACGTATTGGCCGTCGGCGGCGACGATGGTCATCGGGGTGATTTGGGCTTGTGCTGACCAGGAATGGAACACGTGCTTGCGGTCCAGTTCATAGGCACGCGCGCCTTCAGCGATAGCAGAATCCAAATCCTGCCCACCGGGCAGTATCGAGCTGGGAGCGATGCTGTTCATATCGGTGCTTTCGTGGAGGTTCTGCCGCGCCGGCCGGACGGAGACAATGGCGATGAACACTTTGCCACGGTGGTGGAACTGCGCGCCAACTCGGCGCTTCCGATCTGAGCGACGGCCCGGTGCGGGTGTTGCTGCTGTGCTGAGATTGGCTGATGACGGATCCCGAACCGACCGACGACCTGGCAGTGCTGGCACGTGGTCTTACGATGCGCGGTCCGTGGGGACCCGTCTACGGACCCGTCGACCTCGAGATTCCGGCCGGAGGCCTGACGGTGCTGGTGTGCCCCGCGGGCTCGGGACGCACGGCGCTGCTGATGACACTGGCCGGCCGGATGCGACAACAGTCCGGACAGCTCACGGTCTTCGGCCGGACCGTGACCCGCGACATATTCGGCGTCGCCGGCCTGGCCAATATCGACGAACTCGACACCGTCGCCGAATCCGTGACCGTCCGCGATCTGATCACCGAGCAACGGCGCTGGGATGCGCCGTGGCACCGGATGGTGCGCCGGGCCGACGAAGCGGACCTGGCTGCGCTCTGCGGCCCGGTGTTCGGTGACCTGCCGCTCCCGCCGCTCACCGAGTTCTTCGACGAGCTGACCGAACTCGACCAGCTGTTGATGCGTATCGCGCTGGCCAACACCCGCAGGCCACCGCTGTTGGTCGTCGGCAACCTCGATTTCGTCACCAGTGATGCCCACCGTGAACTCGCGGTGCAGCGCCTGATCGACCTGGGCGGACAGCAGACCGTCGTCACCACGACGGTCAACGGTGTGACCGACCAGTCGGTGCGGGCACAGCTGCCCGTCGCCAACACCGAACGGGCGCAGCTCGCCGCACAACAGAAGAACGGGGCCTAGCCGTGCTCGCCGGAATGTCGTTGGGAACCGACCTCAAGCGTTACTCCCGGGGCACGTTGCCCCGTATCGCCATGGTGACCGTGATCCTGCTGCCGCTGCTGTACGGGGCGATGTACCTGTGGGCGTTCTGGAATCCGTTCAACGAGGTCGACAAGGTGCCGGTGGCATTGGTCAACGAGGACACCGGGGCCACCGCACAAGGCCAGCAGCTGCGTGCCGGTGACGAGGTCGCCCAGTCCCTGCTGGATTCCGGGCAGTTGCAGCTGCACGAGGTCTCCGCGCAGGAGGCGGCCGACGGCGTGGCCAGCGGGCGGTACTACTTCTCGATAACGCTGCCCGCCGATTTCAGCACCGCCATCGCCTCCCCGTCGGGAGGTGACCCGCAGCAAGCCAAGATCCAGTTCACCTTCAACAACGCCAACAACTATCTGGCCTCGATCATCGGGCAGAACGCCGCGCGTGAAGTGCTCAACCAGGTCAACGAGAAAATCGGCGAACGTAGTGTCGGCACGGTGCTCACCGGTCTGACCGACGCCGGGGCGGGGCTCGTGCAGGCTGCCGACGGCGCCCAACAGCTCGCCGACGGCACCGACACCGCCGCCAACGGTGCACAGCAATTGTCCACCGGCGCAGACACACTCGCTGCCGGAATGGTCACCGCACGGGACGGCTCGGCCCAGTTGGCCGCCGGTACGAAGAAGCTCTCGAGCGCCGTCGACACCGCCACCACGCCGTTGTTGACCGTGCTCGACAGGGTCGACGGCCTCGGTCTGGACCCCGACGAGGTGGGCCGGGTGGCGGCGCATCTCAGCGGGGCGGTGCGCTCGACCACCGACCGGATCGCCGCGCTGAACATCGACCAGACGCAGGCGGCCGCGATAATCGACCAGGCGGTGGGCACACTGCGCACCAATCCGGATCCGGCGGTGCGCGATGTCGGCGAAGTGCTCGCAGGTGCCAAGAGTCTGCTGGGTGCTCAGGGTATCGACCCGGCAACCGACGACGGACTGATCCGGCTGCGCGACAGCGCAACTCAACTGGAGAACGAGCTGGGCGATCCCAACGGCAAGCTACGGGTATTTCTCACCAAGGCGGTCGACGGCGGATTGCGTGCCGACATCACCCAGCTGCGCAACGGTGTCGACGAGCTCAACTCCGGGGCACAGCGGTTGTCCAGCGGTTTGGTTGCCCTGAGCAACGGCAGCAACCAACTCGCAGGTGGCGCACAGCGACTCGCGGACGGTACCGACAAGTTGCGAGCCGGCAGCCACGAATTGGCGGTCAAGCTTCGCGAGGGGTCCACCCAGGTGCCGACCTGGACGCCCCAGCAACGCACCGAGGTGGCGCACACCCTGTCGGCTCCGGTCGCACTGGATCTGGTGACCCATAACGAAGCCGCCACCTTCGGTACCGGATTCGCACCGTTCTTCCTGCCCCTGGCACTGTTCATCGGCACCCTGATCATCTGGATGTTGTTGACACCGCTGCAGTCCCGGCCGATCGTCAACGGTCTCGGTGCGCTGCGGGTGGTGCTGGCGTCCTACTGGCCGGCCCTGCTGATCGCCGTGTGCCAGGTGCTGGTGATGTATGTCGTGGTGCATTTCGGCGTCGGGCTGCACGCCAAGTACACATTCGCCACGGTCGCGTTCCTCGGCCTGATCGCCGCGGCCTTCCTGGCGATGATCCAGGCCTTCAACGCGCTGCTCGGCGTGGCCGTCGGCCGGGTCGCGACGCTGGCGTTCCTGATGTTCCAACTGGTATCGGCGGGCGGTATCTATCCGGTCGAGACGACCGCCAAACCGTTCCAGATCATCCATCCCTTCGACCCGATGACCTATGCCGTCAACGGTTTACGGCAGCTCACGGTCGGCGGTATCGACTCCCGACTGTGGATCGCGGTGGCGGTGCTGAGCGGTGTGCTGGTGGTATCGCTGGGCGCCAGTGCGTGGTCAGCGCGAAGAAACCGGCAGTACACGATGGAACGGCTGCATCCCTCCATCGAGGTGTGAGCTACCCCGGCGTCGTTCCCAGCAACGCCGCCGAGCCCCGGTTCATCAGCTGCCGTGCCACGATAAGCCGCTGAATCTCGCTGGCGCCCTCCCAGATCCGTTCGACCCGCAGCTCGCGGAACATCCGCTCGGCGACGTTCTCACGCATATAACCCCGCCCGCCGAACACCTGGACCGCGCGGTCGGCGACCCGGCCCGCCATCTCCGAGCAGTACAGCTTGGCCATCGAGGCCTGACCGTGCAGCGTCTTGCGGTCCAGGCCGGCATCGATCGAACGGGCCACCTCGTAGAGCATGGTGCGGGCCGCGAAGACTTCGGTTGCACTGTCGGCGAGCATGCCTGCCACCAATTGATATTCACCCAGCGGCTTACCGTCGATGATGCGGTTCTGCGCGAAGTTGGTCATCTCGTCCAGCAGCCGCTGTGCGGCGCCCACGCAGCGTGCTGCCACCATCATCCGCTCGAACCGGAACCAGTCCTGGGTGAACGTCATGCCCTGTCCCTCGGCGCCCACCAGGTGGGTGACCGGAACCCGGACGTCGGTGAACGACACGATGGGGTGCTCGTCGGCGATATGGTGCGAATAGTGTGGTGTGCGAACCACTTCGACGCCCGGCCAGGGTAGGTCGACCACCAACAGCACGTGGTCGCCGGCGAACTCACCGTTCTCCAGGACCGCCTGGACGAACAGATACTGCGCGAGGTTGTAGGAAGTGACATGCCATTTGACGCCATTGACGACATACTCGTCGCCTTCGCGTCGTGCGGTGGCGGCCAGGTCGGACACATCCGATCCGGCGAATTCCTCGGTTATCGCATACGCCTCGTGCTTCTCGCCGCGTACGGCGGGCAGTAGCCAGCGTTCCCGTTGGTAGTCGGTCGCCACGTCGACCCACCACTGTGGTGGGGTGTGCATGACCCAGGCGAGGCCGTTGGTGACGCGTCCTACTTGTTCCTGAACCAGAACCTGCTGCAACGCGGTGCACCCCGGCCCGCCGGCGGAGGCCGGGATATTGGTGGCGTAGAGACCCAGCTTGATCGCCTTGGCCTGGAACTCCTCGGTCAACTCCTCGGGCAGGTGCCCGCCCGCCAGCTCGGCCTCGACCTCATAGGGGATGAGCGTTTCGGCGAACTCGAAAGCGGTATCACGGATGCGCTGATCCTCGGACGACAGACCGTACATGCGTTGTCCCATCCTCGCATTGCTCTTGACTGAGCGTTCAGTCTATGCCACGGTTTCGTGGTATGACCAGCTCCTCTTCTCGTGCCGACGTCGTGGTGGTGGGGGGTGGCACGGTCGGTGCGTGGACCGCCGTTCTGCTCGCCGAAAGCGGCGTACGCGATATCGTCCTGCTGGACGCCGGCACCCTCGGTGAGGGTGCCAGTAGCCGAGCCGCGGGCATGGTGCGTGCACAAGGGGGCACCGAGACCGCCATCCGGCTCGGTATGCGCAGCCAGGAGTTCTATCGCCAGAGCGGTGACCGGTTCCCGCTGGACTGCGGCTTCGTCGCCCAGGGGTACCTGATGCCGTGTTTCAGCCAGGCCGAGGTCGACCAGGCGCATGACCGTATCGCCCTGCAACGCAGTCTTGGTCTGGACGTCGAGTGGGTTTCGGGCTCGGAACTGGACAGCCGCGACACCGGCCTGGCGCAGGGTGTCACGATGGGCGCATCGAATGCGCCGGGCGACGGATACATCGACGCGCCGCGCAATGTGCTGGCCTACACCGCCGCACTCGCCGTGCACGGTGTCGATGTGCGGGAGCGTTGCGCTTTCACGGGACTGCGGACCTCCGGTGGCCGCGTCATCGGGGTGGACACCGCCGACGGTCCGATCCAGACCGACCGCGTGGTGCTCACCGGTGGCCCGCAGCTCGGGGAGGTCGGATCGCTGGCCGGCGGGCGCGTCCATGCCGGCGGCACCCGGCATCAGGTGGTGGTGACCGCACCGGTCACCGGGGCCGACGTGTGGGCGCTGCCCATGGTCTTCGACGTGGTGTCGGGAATCTACTGGCGCCCCGGCGAGTTCGGCGGATTGCTTTGGGGTATGAGCAATCCCGACGAACAGCCCGGTGTCGCGGGGGAGTTCGACTGGACCTATTACGAGAAGGCCAGGCACCGGATCGAGGAGTTGTACCCCGCTGTGCGGGGCCTCGGCCTGCGTCGCAGCTGGGCCGCGACAATCGACTACACACCTGATCACCTGCCGATCCTGGGACCGCTGCTGACCGACGACGGCCCGGTCGAAGGCACCGTGGTCGCCAGTGCCGCCGGCCACGGAATGATGTGGGGCCCCGCGGTGGCGCAGGTCGCCGCCGACCTCACCATGACCGGCGAGTGCGGCTGGCTCGACGTCACCGATCTCGGTCTGGACCGGTTCGACGCCGACGGTCACAGCAGGCTGGAGCCCGAGCCGATATCACTACCGTTCCCGCAAACCGTTACCGCAGAGAAGGTCTCGTCATGAACTCACCTGTGATCAGCACACCGTTGTTGGCCGGCGCCGCCGTCGCCGAGCTGGAGGACTGGGGGCCGCTGCCGGAGGCCACCGGTGCGCCGATGGCCACCCACGGCGTCGAGCTGTGGGTCGACGGTGACTCGTCGGCGGGGATCTGGCAGTGCGAGCCGGGGCTGTCGCGCTGGACGCTGGAGACCCACGAGGTGATCTACATCGTGGCGGGCCGGATGACGGTGACACCCGATGGCGGCGAACCGTCCGAGGTCGGGGTCGGCGATATGGCGGTCTTTCCCAAGGGCTGGACCGGCACCTGGCACATCCACGACACCGTCCGGAAGGTGTACTCGATCTTCTAGGGGCGCCTGATAACCAGGGCGTCGACGGCGAGGACACCATCCGGTGACACGATCACCGGATTGGCTTCCACCGCGTCCAGGATGTCGCCGAGTTCGGTTGCCATGGCCGAGAATCCGAGGATGACGTCGAGAAGAGCGTCGATATCGGTGGCGGGGGAACCTCGCCAGCCGGCCAGCAGTGGCCGGATCCGTAACCCGTCGAGCATCCGGCGGGCCTGCCGGCGCGCGATCGGTGGGCAGGCCACCGCCCGGTCGCCCAGTAGCTCCACCGTCACCCCGCCGGCGGCGACGATTACCAGCGGGCCGAATGCGTCGTCCCGCACGAACCCCACCGAGATCTCGACACCGGGCAGGGCCATCGCGGAGACGGTGACCTCGCTACCGAGCCGGGCGGCCAGCGCGCCGTAGGCCGCCCCGAGGGCATCCTCGTCGGCCAGCCCGAGTACCACACCGCCGACCTCGGTCTTGTGTTCGGCGGCTGCGGTTTTCAGAGCGACCGGGTAGCCGATATCGCGGGCGGCCTTCGTTACCTGTTCCAGTGTCGCGGCTGTGGTCGATGCGACGGTGGGGACCCCGTAGTCGGTGAGCAGTGCGAAAGGGTCCACCGATCCCGAGGTGATCCGTTCCTGCCAGTGCTGTTGTCGCTCGGTGTCGGCGGTCGCGTCCACCGCCGGGACGGCCAGCGGCCAGGAACCGAGATGCCCCAGCGCCGCCAACCCGCTGCGCATACCTTCGAGAACCGGCACCCCGGCGTCGCGGAGCCGTTGTGCAGCAACCGGATCGATCGCCGCGGGCACCGAGGCCAGGACCGCGATCGGCGCCCGGCTCTCGGCGGCGATGTCGAGTACCGCATCGGTGTAGTCGGTGTCGCCGTCGAATTCGGTCACCAGGTCGATCGCCAGGGCGGTCACCGCCACCGCGGGGTCGGCGGACATGGTGCGCAGGCAGGCGCCGAACAGAGTCCGGGTGTCGGCACCGGTGCCCCAGACATCGAGCGGGTTGGTCGGTGTCAGGCCCTCGTCGAGCAGCTCACCGAGGGTGCTCAGGGTCGGCGCGGACAACTCGGCGAAATCGACGCCCAGCTCGTGCGCCACGTCGGCGCACAACGCCCGCTCGGCGCCGGAATCGTGCACCGTGGCGATTCCCCCGGTTCGGCTCGCCCGCCGCCCGGACGCGAAAAGCTCTATGGTGTCGGTGAATTCGGTCAGGTCGATGGTACGGATAGCGCCGGTGGCCGTACAGAACGCGCTCCAGCCCGCGGCATCGCCTGCCAGCGCGCCGGAATGTGCCGCCACCATACTGCGTCCGCGGGGTGAACCGCCGACGGTCAGGATCACCACAGGCAGCCCGCGTTCGGCAGCGCGGTGCAGCGCGCGCCGCAGCCGCGGTGCGGCCCGCGGCGTCTCCATCAGCAGTGCTATCAGTTCCGTTCCCGGATCGTCCACGGCGTACTCGACGTAATCGGCGGTGTCGGTGACGAGTTCCTGGCCCGAGGACACCGCGAGCCGGAAGCCGAATCCGCGGCGGGTGCGCAGCATTGTCGAGAATGCCGAGCCGGAATGGGTCACCAGCGCGATACCGCCGACGGGCAGCGGGTCGGGCTCGAGGTATCCCAGTGCACGAACACCGCTGGCATTGTTGATGAAACCCATACAACCGGCACCGCACACCGCCATCCCTGCCTCGCCGGCGACGGTGGCGACGGCATCTCGCAGGCCGGGGATGTGTGCCGATCCGAACAGCACCGCCGACCGGGCGCCGACGGCGGCCGCCGAACGCAACTGGCCGATCAGTGCGGTATCGGGAACCCCGAGCAACACCAGATCGGGCACGTCGTCCAAGGACTCCAGCGACGGGGCGCAGGGCAGCTCACCGATCCGCGGGTAGCGCGGATTGACCAGCTGCACCCGGGCCGAGCCGCGCAGCGCCTCGATGACCATGCGGGACCCGAACGTGTCGGGCCGGGCGCTGGCGCCGACGACGGCCACCGAGCGGGCCTCGAGCATGGCCGCGACGGCGGCCCGCCGGTCGGTCAGGACCGCCTCAATGCTGCCAGCACCCGCCGGCTGCCGCGCTTCTTGTCGGCGAGTGCGGCTCTGGCGGCCTGCCAGCCCGGGATACCGCAGACGCCGCCGCCGGCGTGGGTCGCCGAGCTGCCGTTGTACAACCCGGCGATGGGTGTGCGGTAGTCGGCGAAGCCGGGTGCGGGCCGCATGTGGAACAACTGCTCGAGGGACAGTTCGCCGTGGAAGATGTTGCCGCCGATCAGGCCGTACTCCTGCTCCATCTCATGCGGGCCGACGATATCGCGGTGCAGGATCGACGATTTGAAGCCGGGTGCCACCTGGTCGTAGAGATCGATGAGCCGGTCGGCGTAGGCGTCGAGTTCCTCGGTATGCGGCGCGTCGGCCCATTCGGCGGGCACCCATTGGGTGAACAGCGACATGATGTGGGTGCCGTCGGGGTTGAGCGTCTTGTCCAGCGTGGTGGGGATGACACCGTCGCTGAACGGCAGCAACGCCGGCCTGCCGGTGCGGGCGTCCTGGAAAGCGGCCTCGATGTAGTCCATCGTCGGCGCCATCTCGACCGACCCGGTGTGATGCTCGGCGATACCCGAGCTCGGGTCGGCGGTGAAGTTCGGCAGCTCGCCGAGTGCCAGATTGATCTTCACCACACCGCTGCGGGTCTTCCAGTGCTCGATGTCGCGCACGAAATCATCCGGCAGCTCATTGCGCGGAATGTGGTCGAGGAAGGCGGTTTTGGGGTGCAGGGTGGTGACGACCAACGGCGCATTGATCTCCTCGCCGTTGTCGAGCACCACACCGCGCACGGCGCCGCCGCTCACCAGCAGCCGGGCGACCTTTGCCCGGGTGCGTATTTCGGCGCCGAAACTGCGGGCCGAGCGGGCTATCGCCTCGGACACGCCACCCATACCGCCCTCCGGGTAGCCCCAGCTGCCCAGTTGGCCGTCGCCGACGTCACCGATGGAGTGATGCGCCATCACGTAGGCGGTGCCGGGCTCGCACGGGCCGGCCCAGGTTCCGATTACGCCGTTGACCGCCAGCGCGCCTTTGATTTGCGGTGATTCGAACCAGTCGTCGAGCAGATCGGCGATGCTCATGGTGAGCAGCCGGGTGACGTCGGCGGTCATCCGGGTGGTGATGCCCTTTTGGCTCCAGGCCAGCTTGGCCAGGTCCAGGAGATCCGACGGTTTGTGCGAGCCGATATTGGGGGGCACCTGGGTCAGCAGCGGCCCCATCACCTCGGCGATGCCTTCGAGCCATTCATTCCACTTCGGCCAGGCCTCGGCGTCCTTCCTGGAGAACTTGGCCAGTTGTTCGTGGGTGCGGGCGGGGTCGTCCTCGTAGATCGTCAGCGAGCCACCTTCGGGAAACGCCTGGTAGTACGGCCCCATCGGATGCACCTTGTACCCGTGCCGTTCGAGGTTGAGATCGCGCACGATGGTCGGTGGCATCAAACTCACCACATAGGACAGCCGGGTCACGCGCAGGTGCGGAGCGTCCTCCCACGGTGCTTCCGTGGTCGCCGCACCGCCGAGGCTGCCGCGTGATTCCAGGACCAGCGTCTTGGCGCCGGAGCGGGCCAGATAGGCCGCCGAAACGAGACCGTTGTGGCCGCCGCCGATGATCACCGCGTCGTAGTTGTTCGTCATCCGTGCCCGCTTTCGTCCGCACCCGAGCCAACGCTCCTGACTGACTGTTCAATCTAACCAAGTGTTAGGCTTCCGACAAGTGCAGCGGGGCACGTTCAGACAGGGGAGATGCACACGATGGCCGATCCGGCACCGGCGACCGAACAGAACGAGGCGCGTCGAATTCAGATGCTGCGCGCGGCGGCCGAGCTCATCTGTGAGCGCGGGTTTTCCGAGACTCGGATCGCCGACGTCGCCAAGCGGGCCGGTGTGAGCTCGGCGCTGGTGATCTATTACTTCGGCACCCGGGACCGACTGCTGGTCGACGCGCTGCGGTACTCGGAGGAGTCCTTCTACACCGCGGCGGAGAAGATGCTCGCCGAGGTGGCTTCACTACGCGAACGGCTGTCGCTGCTGATCCGTTGGACCTGCGTGCCCAACGGCGACGGCAAGGACGAGATCCCGGGGGCATGGGGACTGTGGTTCGACCTGTGGGCGCAGGCTTTTCGCCACGACGAGGTCAAGGCCGGCCGGATCGAACTCGACGCACGGTGGCGCCAGATGATCATCGACGCGCTGGAGTCGGCGGATGCCGGCGAACTCACGTCCAAGGTCGACCCCAGGATGTTCGCCCTGGAATTCGCGGCCCTGCTCGACGGCCTGTCGATACAGGTGGCGCTGGAAGATCCGGAAGTCGACTCCGAGCTGGCCTACCAGATCGCCATGGGTTTCGCCGAGCGCGAGCTCAACCTTCCCTCGGGCAAGAAGAAGTCAGCGAAAACCGCCGTACGCCGCCGCTGACGTCACGGCAGGCTCAATGCGTTCTCCGGCTCGGCCACCGGATCATCGGTCAGCACCGCGGAGCTGCGGGTCAGGATCCGCACGGCGTCCGCAGTGCACACACAGTGCACCGGGCTACCGGGATCGAATCGAACCGATTGCGGGCCTGCGTGATTGGCGACCTCGACGACGAGAGCGGCGGGTTCGCCGATGTCGACGTGCACCTGCGTCGATGATCCCAGATAGACGACCTCCCGCACGGTTCCGGCGATGGTGTTGTGGCCGGCGTCGACCGGGTCACCGGGATTCTGCAGGGTTATCCGCTCGGGCCTGATCACGATGGCGCACGCGCCGTGGGACAGGCCGGTGCCGGCATCCACTGCGGCGCGGATCCGCGTCGACATCGCCGCGCAGACCGCCGAATCGGTGCCGGCCTGAATCACCTCGGCGTCGAAGATGTTGGCAGCGCCGAGGAATCCGGCGACATAGGTCGTCGCCGGCGCGGCGTAGATCTCCCGCGGCGGTCCGACCTGCTCGACGCGGCCCTCGGCGAGCACCGCGATCTGATCGCTCATCGTGAGCGCTTCCTCCTGGTCGTGGGTCACGTAGACGAACGTGATACCGACCTCGCGCTGCACGGCGCGCAGCTCCAGCTGTAACTGCCTGCGCAGCTTGGCGTCCAGCGCGCCGAGCGGCTCGTCGAGCAGCAGCACGCGGGGCCGTAGCACCAGTGCGCGGGCCAGCGCGACACGCTGCTGCTGACCGCCCGAGAGCTGGGCCGGGCGGCGCTTGGCGAACTTGCCCATCTGCACCAGGTCCAGTGCCTCACCTACCCGGCGCCGGGTCTCCTCGCGGGAGGTCTTCAGGTACTTCAATCCGAACGCCACATTGTCGGCGACCGTCATGAACGGGAACAGGGCGTAGGTCTGGAACACGGTGTTGACCGGACGCTTGTGCGGCGGGTCCGCGGCCATGTCGACACCGTCCAGCTCGATACGCCCGGAATCGGGTTTCTCGAAGCCTGCGATCATCCGCAGCGTGGTGGTCTTACCGCACCCGGATGCGCCCAGCAGCGAGTAGAACTGCCCCGCCGGGATGTCCAGGTCGATGCCGGTGACGGCCGGAACGCCGTCGAAGGCCTTGACGAGTCGATGCAGCCCGATGTGGCCGCCGGAAACGGCGGTCACGGCCGGACACCGCCGGTCAGGGCGTCACCGCCGCGGCCAACCGGGCGAAATTGGTGGTGAAGCGATCGACATCGGACTCGTCGTGCGCAACGGACAGCAGCCATTGCTCCACCTTGCCCCACGGCGGCAGGAACACGCCGCCATTGTGCTGGATGAGCCAGTGCAGATGGCCGAGCCGCGCGTCCACCCCCAGGAAGTCGCGGAACTCCCGTACCGGGTCGCGACGGAACGTGACGCATCCCTTCGCGCCTGCCGTGACGACGTGCCAGTCGAATCCGTGGGCGGCGATGGTGGCCTCCAGTGCCGCTCGCATACGGGCGGCCAGGGCGTCGAGGTGACGATAGGCATCGGTGGTGAGCACCTCGGCGAGCGTGGCCCGGGTGGCGGCCATCGCCAGCGGGTTGCCGTTGAAGGTGCCGACCTGCTCGTAGCGGCCGTCGGCGATGGCAGACATCACCTCGGTGGTTCCGCCTATCGCCGCGACCGAGATGCCACCGCCCAATGCCTTTGCCAGACAGACCATATCGGGCACCACTCCCGAGGACGCGGTGACGCCGCCCGGCCCGGTGGTGAAGCCGGTCTTGACCTCATCGAAGATCAGCAGTGCACCGGCCCGGTGGACCAGTTCACGGATCGCGGCCAGGTAGCCGTCATCGGGGGCGATGATGCCGGCATTCATCATGATCGGCTCGAGGATCATCGCCGCGACCTGACCGCGATGCTCGTCGAGTGCCCGGGCCACCGCGGCGGGATCGTTGAACGGGACGACTATCACCAGGTCGCGGATCGCCGCCGGGATACCGGTGTTACCCGGCACCGAGTTGGGATGCTCGCGCGGGCCGACCTCGTCGGCCTCGGGCAGCACCGACACCTGAACCGAGTCGTGATGACCGTGATAGCAGCCTTCGACCTTGATGATGAGGTCGCGCCCGGTGATCGAGCGGGCCAGATGCACCGCATCCATGGTGGCCTCGGTGCCGGAGTTGGCGAACCGCCACAACGGCAGGTCGAACCGGCGCGCCAGTTCGCCGGCTATCCAGATGGCGTCCTCGGTTGGCTGTGCGAAGTGTGTGCCGCGCCGGACGCGGTCACTGACCGCGGCCACGATGGCCGGATGGGCATGTCCGGCAATGGAAGCGCCGTATCCGCCGTGCATGTCGACGTACTGGTTGCCGTCGACGTCGTAGACCTTCGAACCCTCGCCGTGGCTCATCCATACGGCCTGCGGTTCGGCGATCTGCCAGTTGGAGGTGGCGCCGCCGGCGAGATGTTCGCGGGCGCGGGAGATGAGCTCGGTGCTGCGCGGTTGACGCCGCAGAAACACCCGTTCTTCACCGGCGATGAGGTCATCCACCGCGTCCGATATCTGGGGATGCAACACCGTAGACGACACGGTCGAACCTCCACTCTCCAGCGGTTGACTGAGCATTCAGTCTATGCGAGAGTCCTATCACCGACAAGACGCGAACCTGCGGGGAGGCCACGATGCCAGGCCAGATACCGAAGCCGAACAGTCCTGGCCCCAGTCGCCGTCAATTCCTGCAACGCGCCGCCATTCTCGCCGCCGGAGCGCCCGCGCTGGGCGCCTTCCTGGCGGCCTGTTCCACGTCCGGGCCGTCTTCGCCGGGCCCGACGCTGACGATCGCGAAACCGGACAATCCGGTCAAATGGAACATCGCCGAAGACAACAAGGCCATCGCCGACGGGCTGGCGCCGGAGAAGAACGCGACACTCAAGATCTACAACTACGCCGACTATCTGAGCCCGCAGGCCGTCAAGGGCTTCGAGGAGCGGTTCGGCTGCAAGGTCGAGATCTCGACTTTCAACGACGGCGACGAGGCAATCACCAAGCTGCGCAGCGGCGTCGACTTCGACATCTACAACGCCAACTACACCGAGATGAGCCGGCTGGTGACCGGCGGGCTGGTGCGACCGCTCAACCACAGCTACATCCCCAACATCACCAACGTGTGGCCGAGCTTCACCAACCCCTGGTATGACCAGGGCTGGCAGTTCACCGTGCCGTACACCATCTACACGACGGGGATGGGTTGGCGCAGCGACCAGGTGCCCGCCGATATCGGCGCGTTGAAGAATCCCTATGAGTCGCTGTGGGATCCGGCCTACAAGGACAAGACCGCGATAATCGACGATTGGCACACCGCAATGGCGATGGTGCTACTCAAACAGGGCATCACCGATGTGAACACCTCCTCGGCGGATGACCTGAAGATGGTCGGCGAGCAGCTCACCGCGTTGGTCGCGGCGACGTCACCGAAGGTCACCATCACCATGTACAGCGATCTGCCCGCCGGGCAGATCGGGTTGAGCCAGATGTGGTCCGGCGACATCATCAACGCGCAGTCCTACCTGCCCGAGGGGGTCGGAACCGAGATCCTGCGGTACTGGTTCCCGCAGGACGGGAAGGGTCTGGTGGACAACGACATGCTGGTGACCCTCAAGGGCGGCAAGAATCCGGTGCTGGCGCACCTGTTCCTCAACCACATGCTCGACCCGGCGGTCGCCAAGGAGAACTTCTCGGCCATCGGCTATCAGCCCCCGCAGAACTCCATCACCGCCGACTCGCTGATCGCCGAGGAGTTCATTCCGGAGAACCTGCGGCAGGCGATCGTCAAACCGGAGTATTTCGACTCCGGTTACCGGCTCCTGGAGCTCGACGCCGCCAATGATGCCGCGTGGCACAACGTCTGGAACGCCTTCAACGCCGGCGGATCCTGACGTCGGTGTTGCGGTTGCGCGAATCGGACTCCCGGCTGTGGGCCGCCCTGGCCGCACCGGGTATCGGATGGTTGTTGCTGTTCTTCCTCGCGCCGCTCTACGTCGTTCTCGCGATCGTCTTCGGGCAGGTCGACCCGCTGTTCCGCACCGCGATTCCGGTGTGGAATCCGTTGGACTGGAATCCTTCTCAGTTCGTCTATGTGCTTTCCCGGATCGGGCCGGGCGGGGTCTACTTTCCGGCCCTGGTGCGCACCGTGGTCTACGTCGGCATCGCCAGCATCCTGTGCCTGGGGATCGCCTTCCCGGTCGCCTACTACGTATCGCGACTGGCCGGTAGGCGCAAGGGTCTGCTGATAGCCCTGCTGATCGCACCGTTCTGGATCAGTTACATGATGCGGATGCTGGCGTGGGTCAACCTTCTTCAGAACGACGGCCTGGTCAACAGGGTGCTGAACTTCGGCGGCATCTTCGATGTCCAGGTGGACTGGCTCACCGGCCAGCCGGTCGTGGTGATCCTCGGTCTGGCCTACGGCTATGTCCCGTACATGATCCTGCCGCTCTACGCGGGCCTGGACCGGCTGTCCCAGCCGATGCTGGAGGCGTCGCGTGACCTCGGCGCCAACAGGGTGTCCTCGTTCCTGCGGGTGACGCTGCCGTTGTGCCGGCCCACCATTCTGGCGGCGGTCCTGCTGACCTGCCTGCCGATGCTGGGGGACTACTTCACCAATGACCTGCTGTCGGCATCGCCGAAGACCGCGATGGTCGGCAACCTGATCAACGACAGTGTGCAGGCGCCCGGTCAGACCGGGCAGGCCGGCGCGTTCGTCATGCTGGTGTTGATCGCCACGGTGCTGCCGATGTTCTACTACGTGCGGGTCACCTTGCGGGGCGAGGAGGTGCGCACATGACGGTGCAACCGGATACCCCGCTGCGGTCGGCGAGCTTCCGCGGCCCCGTCGGGTGGTTCCGCGATCCGTGGCGGCGTCCGCGCGTGCTGGCAGGGATCACGGTCTTCTATCTGGTGTGGTCGCTGCTGCCGGTGCTCATCGCAATCATGTTCTCCTTCAACGACGGTCGGTCCAGGACGCACTGGCAGGGATTCTCGTTCCGGTGGTACTGGGGCGACCCGGCCAAATCGGTGTGGCATGACGCCAGCCTGCACACCGCGCTGTTGCAGACCCTCAAGCTCGGTGTGCTCGCAACGCTGATCACCGTGCCGCTCGGCGTGCTGTTCGCCATCGGTGTGGACCGCTGGCGGGGCCGGTTGCCGTCCGGGGCGAATGTCTTGATGCTGATCTCCTTCGTCATCCCGGAAGTGCTGCTCGCCGTGGCGCTGCTGTTCGTCGTGACGAACCTGGCCCTGCCGATAGGCCTGGGCACCTCCGCGCAGGTCGTCGGCCTGGTGACGTATCAGGTCGCCTATCCCGCGGTTCTGGTGCGTGCCCGGCTTGCCACCATCGGCAAGCAATACGAAGAAGCCGCAATGGATTTGGGCGCTTCGCCGATGGGTGGGTTGTGGCGGGTGACCATGCCGATGCTGATGCCCGCGATATTCGCCAGTACGGTGCTGGTCTTCGCCGATATCATCGACGATTTCGTGCTGGTGCGGTATCTGTCGCTGGGCGCTTCGACCGAGCCGGTTTCGGTGAAGATCTACAACACCGCGCGGGCGGCACCGACGCCGGCCCTGAACGCGCTGGCCACGCTGCTGCTGGCCGCCTCGCTGGCCGCGGTGGTCATCGGATTCCTGGTGTACCGGCGGATGACGCGCGGTGACGACACCACCGACCGCGGTATCGCTGCCTTCGCCGGCGAAACCTGACCCTTCCTGCCCCGCGAGCGCGCGTGTCTGTACAGGACACGCCGTTGCCGGCTGTACAAATGCGTGCGCTCGGCGCGGGGTCGAGATCGTCATCTCTGGACCAACCGTGGCCGCGCCCAGTATCCTGACTGCATGTTCAATCAGCTTGGTCCGGCCCCTGTTCCCGCGGACGATCTCGCCGCCGCCCTGGCCCCCTTCGGCCGGTCCCGGATGCTGCCGCGGGAGGCCTACGTCGACCCCGCGGTGTTCGACTGGGAGCGCCAGGCGATCTTCGGCGGCTGGACCTGCGTCGGTCACTCCAGCGACCTCGCCGGTCCCGGGGCGCAGCGCGCGGTCGGTTCCGGCACAAACGGTGTCCTGCTCGTCCGCGGCGACGACGGTCAGGCCCGCGCGTTCGCCAACACCTGCCGGCACCGCGGCCACGAACTGCTGACGTGCGGCGGGCAGACCAAGCGGCGCAATATCGTGTGCCCGTACCACGCATGGTCCTACAAACTCGACGGCTCGTTGCGAAACGCACCGGGCTTCTCCGACGACGACGGGTTCGCCCGCGAGCAGTTCGGGCTGGCCGAACTGCGCCTGGTCGATTGGCACGGGTGGCTTTTCGTCGACCCCAGCGGCCAGGACGGCGAATTCGCCGATCACGTCGCGGGCCTGGAGGATGTCGTCGCGCCCTATCACCCCGAAGACCTGACGATCGTCGCGCGGCACTCCTATGAGCTCGCCACCAACTGGAAGGTGATCGCCGAGAACTACCAGGAGTGCTACCACTGCTCCTCGATTCACCCCGAGCTGTCCCGGATCAGCCCCCCGACCAGTGGTGAGAACCTGGAACTCGCCGGTTCCTGGATGGGTGGCTGGATGTCGATAATCGAAGGCGCCGAGACGATGTCGCTGGACGGCAAGAGCGGAGGCAAGGCCATTGCCGGCCTGTCCGAGCATGAGCTGCGCAGTGTGATGTACCTCGTCGGCTATCCCAACTTGTTGGTCAGCCTGCATCCCGATTACGTGATGACACATCTGATGACACCGCTGGCCGTCGATCGCACACATGTCGAATGCGCCTGGGCCTTCCCGAAAGATGTTGCCGCCAAACCGGATTTCGACCCGTCCTACGCCGTCGACTTCTGGGACCTGACCAACCGGCAGGACTGGACGGCCTGCGAATCGGTGCAGCGCGGACTGAGTTCGCCGCACGCCCGGCCAGGCCCGCTGGCCCCCGACGAGGACGGTGTCTACCAGTTCGTAACCCGTGTCGCCCGCGCCTACCAGGGACGCGGCTAGGCCCGGCTCACAGGTGATCTCGGGCCCGGCGCTCGGCCGCATTCTCGAGATAGCTGCGTCGTCGCGCGTAGTGCGGCGCAGACCGTCGCTGCGTCTGCCCGGCGAACGGGACATGGCGCAGATGCCGTCCGAATCCGGAAAACAGCGTGGACATCGTGATTCTCCCGTACTGATGTTGCCCATCAGGCGTCGATCACCTGATACCGCAACACTGCCCGTGGCGGGGGAATCCGGGATGCGTAGTCGGCTACCCGATGTCGGCGTCAGTTGGCGAGATTGAAGGCCTTGACCACCTTGGTGGGACGTATCCGCACCAACAACTCGCCGGGAACGGCGTTGCGCTTGCCGTATTCGGCTCCGCGATCGGCACCCATGTAGCGGGCTCCGGCCCTGGTGGCGATATCGAGCATCGCCACCGGCTCCTCGGACAGCGTCGCGATGCCCTGCACCTGGACGAACGAGTACGGCGGGTGCGGGTCGTCGACGCACAACACCACATGTGGGTCGCGTGCCAGGGCCCGGCCCTTGGCGGTGTCCTTGCCGGTGTTGAATGCCAGTTCGCCGTCGTCGACGACGAACCAGATCGGCGCGACGAGCGGGCGACCACCGGACGACAGGTAACCCAGCATCCCGGTCCGGGTGCCGGCGGACAGAAACTCGATCACGTCATCGTCGAGAACGCTCATGTGACCACGGTAGATCGAAGTCGTCGGTTGTCCACCCGGTACGTCAGCGTGACAGCTGGTGTTCGTCGAAGAACTCCAGCAGGTACTTGCTCTCGTCGATATCGCCGATGGTGCGACGCGCCTTGCGGCGGGTGATCAGGATCGCCACGACAGCGAAGACCCAGATGACGTACTGCACCGACCAGGCCAGCCGGAAGGACTCGAACGAATAGCCGCCGCAGGCTCCGATGATCATCCCCATCGACTGCATCACCAGCAGCGAGGCGATGAAACCGCCCATGTTGACGATGCCCGTCGCGGTGCCCAGCGTTCTGCTGGGATTGAAAGTGCGGGCGAAGTCGAAGCCGACCATCGAGCCGGGTCCGCCCGCCGAGATGATGACCACCAGGACCACGAGCAGCCACAGCGGCGCGGGCGAGGACAACGACAGCACGACGGTCCAGATCAGCGCATTGCTGATGACGATGCCCAGCACCACCAGCGAGCGTCGATGCGGATGACGGCCGGTGAAGATACCGATGACGATGCCCGAGGAGATGGCAGCCGCCACCGACACCGTCAGCAGTGAACCGGCGACGGCCCGCGACAGGCCCTGGGCCTCGGTCAGGTAGGGCACACCCCACATCAGCGCGAACACCGTCACCGAGAACTGGGTGCCCATGTGGGTGAAGAACCCGAGTCTGGTGCCAGGGCGCAGCCACGTCGTCTTCAGACGCGACAGCGTCTTGCGCACGCCCTCGGAACGCACCGGTTCGGCCCGCCCGCGTGGGGTGTCCTTGACCAGCGCGATGGCCAGCACCACCGCCAGCAGACCGAAGCTGGTGACCGCGAGGTACGCGGTGTTCCAGCCCGCACCGCCCAGCAGAGCCAAGAACGGCACCGCCGAAAGCACCTGGCCGAGTTGGCCGGTGATACCGGTCAACTGGGTGAGCAAGGGGATCTGCTTCTCGGTGAACCAGTGCGGAACCAGCCGCAGAACGGAGATGAACGTGAACGCGTCGCCGAGGCCCACCACACCGCGCGCAGCGATGGCCGCGGGTAGTGACTCGCTGAACGACAACGTGAGCTGGCCCGCCGCCATCAGCGTCCCGCCCGCGACGATCATCAGCCGGGAGCCGTAGCGATCCAGCAGCAAGCCGGCCGGAATCTGCCCGCCGGCATAGACCACGATCTGCAGAACGACGAAAGTGGACAGCACAGCGGGGCTGGCGTTGAAGCGTTCGGCGGCGTCGAGGCCTGAGACGCCCAGGGTGGTGCGATCGAGGACGGCGACGATATAGGCCAGTAATCCGACGGACCACACGATCCAGGGCCGCACGCTCGCCTCACCTCTCGCGTCAATCGTTTCCAGTCCCAGCCCTGCACAGTCTGCCCCACGTGGGCCGTAACGCCCTAACGGATATTCAGACCCGGGCCGTTGCCGGGTCGCCGCCGACCCGTTGCGCGAGCCAGACCGGCACGATGGCTATCACTGTCAGCGCCGCGGCGACGACGTTGATGACCGGTGCCTGGTTGGGCCGGAACAGGTTGCCGAAGATCCAGATCGGCAGGGTCTGTACCGCGGGTCCGGCGGTGAAGGTGGTCACCACGATCTCGTCGAAGCTCAGTGCGAAGGCCAGGATCGCTCCGGCCACCAGTGCACCGCGCATCCTGGGGAAGGTCACGAACCGGAACGTCTGCCAGGTCGAGGCGCCCAGGTCCGCCGAGGCGTCTTCCAGGCTGGTGCCCATGCGACGCAACCGCGCCTGAATGTTGTTGAACACGATCACGATACAGAACGTCGCGTGTCCGATGATGACCGTCGCCATGCCCAGGGTGATGCCGAGGACCGAGGTGAAGGTCGCGTTCAGGGCAATGCCGGTGACGATGCCGGGCAATGTGATCGGCAGTACCACAAGCAGACTGACGACCTGCCTGCCGAAGAACGAGTACCGCTGCACCGCGAATGCCGCCATGCTGCCGAGCACCAGTGCGATCGCCGCCGCGACCAGACCGACCACCACCGAATTGGCCAGCGAGTGCCACATCCCCTCGCTGTGCCAGGCCGTGCGCCACCAGGCCAGGGTGAACCCGCTGGGCGGGAAGGCGAACGACTTCGAGGAGTTGAAGGAGTTGATCACCACGAGAAGCAGTGGGGCGTAGAGAAATATCAGGACACCGATGGTCCATACCCGTGCCGTCCGCCGGACTCCCGATGTGAGCATCAGACGTTCTCCAGTGCACCGGTGCGGCGCATCGCCAGCAGGTAGGCGATGATCGCCACCAGCGGTATCACCGACAGCGCGGCGGCCAGCGGCTGGTTGTTCGCCGTGACGAGCTGACCGTAGATGATGTTGCCGAGCATCTGGGTCTTACCGCCGACGATGGTCACCGCGATGTAGTCGCCCAGCGACAGCGAGAACGTGAAGATCGAGCCGGCGGCGATACCGGGGAAAACCAGCGGTGCCACGATCGCGCGCAGTGTCTCCCAGCCGGAGGCGCCCAGGTCGGCGCTGGCATCGACCAGTGCGTCGGGAACCCGGTCGAAGGCCGCGAAGACCGGGATGACCATATAAGGCAACCACAGGTAGGTCAGCGTCACGATGGTGGCGACCAAACCGTAGCCCGGGCTGTAGCCGGTGGCCCAGGCCATTGGACCTTCCGGGGACAACAGCATGCGCCAGGCGTACGCCTTGACCAGATAGCTGGCCCACAGCGGCGTCGTCACGGCGACCACCAGGGCCAGCCGCACCCCGGGCGAGGCGATCTTGGCCATATAGAGCGCCAGGGGAGTGGCAAGGACAGCGCAGATCACCGTCACCGTCAGCGCGACCCCGACGGTGCGCACCGTCGCGGTCCGGAAGACCGCGTCGGTGAACACCCGGACGACGTTGTCGGTGGTGAAGTTGTGCACCACCGCTCCGGTGAAGGTGTCGGTTCCCCAGAATGCCGAAACCAGGAGCACCGCAAGGGATCCCAGATAGGCCAGGGCGAGCCAGGCCAGCGGCGGCACCAGCAGGAAAGCCAGCCCCGCACGGTGCCGCAGGGCAGTCGTCGCGCTCACCTGATGCCGGCGGTGATATCGAAGACGTTCGCGGCCGTCAGCCCTTCATCTGCTGCCACTTGTCCACCCACTCGTTGTAGGCCGTGCAGTTGTCACCGCTGCCGTCAACGCATTTGGTCTGCGGAGTCGTCCAATAGTGGATCTGCTCGGCGAACTTCGCGTCGGTGGCCCGGTAGATATCGCAGAACGACTTGTCGGCGGTGAACGCGCACGACTTCGTCTGTGCCGGCGCCTCGCCGAAGTACTCGGCCACCTGGGCGTTGATCTCCGGGGAGGTGATCCAGTCCATCCACTTGTACATGCAGTTCGGGTGCGCGGCCTTGGCGGCGACCATCCAGGTGTCCGACCAGCCGGTCGAGCCCTCCTTGGGCAGCACCGTGTTGACGGGCACCTTGTTGTCGGCGCCGATGGTGTTGGCGATCACCTGCCAGGTGGTGCCGATGACCGAGGTACCGGACTCGAACGCCTGCACCTCCTTGGTGTAGTCCGACCAGTACTCGCCGATGTTCTCCTTCTGCTGCTTGAGCAGATCGACCGCGGCGTCGAGCTGTTCGGAGGTCAGCGAGTACGGATCCTTGATTCCCAGTTCGGGTTTGGCCTTCGACAGGTACAGCGCGGCATCGGCGATGTAGATCGGCGAGTCGTACGCGGTGACCTTGCCCTTGTGCGCGTCACCGGGGAACACCGCGCCCCAGGAGTCCGGTGCGTCGGTGACCGCCTGGGTGTTGTACATCAGCAGGTTGGCACCCCAGCCGTGCGGGATGCCGTACATCTTGCCGTCCACCGAATTCCACGCCCTGTCCTTGAGGAACGGCGAAATGGTGGCGTAGTTGGGCACCAGGTCGGTGTTGACCGGGGCGACGTCGCCGGCGTAGATCAGCCGCAGCGTGGCGTCGCCGGATGCCGACACCCCGTCGTACTGCCCGGTGCGCATGAGCTGCACCATCTCGTCGGAGGTGTTGCCGAGCTTGACGTTGACCTTGCACCCGGTCTTCTCCTCGAATGGCGTCACCCAGTTGACCTTCGGGTCATTGGAGCCGTTCTCGGCATACCCCGCCCAGGCGATGAGATTGAGTGCGCCTTCGCCATCGCCCACCGAGGAGAGCGGCGTCAGACTCGGCGGGCTCTCGCTGCCACCGGCCTTGTCGGAGCTGCTACAGGCGCCGATGACGACTGCACACACGGCCAGTGCGACGGCGAGCCGGGATGTCCTGTGAGTCATTGTTTCTCCTGTGTTGTGGGTGAGAGGTCACGGACTGCGGAGTCGGGCCAGGCGAGCCGAACGCCGGAACCGTGCGCCAGCTGATCGGATGCCTCGGCGCTGAGCAGGGTGGCGGTCAGTTGCACCCCGGTGGAGTCGCGGGCGGCGACACGGGTGGTCGGTCCGGCGTAGACGATCTCGGCGACGGTGGCCTCGACGGTGCGCATACCGGCCGGCGCGGAGTCCCCGGGGGCCAGCACCAGGATGCGTTCCGGGCGAACGGCGTAACTGCCGGGCCGGCCCAGGACCGCTTCGGCGGCAGCACCGTCGAGCACATTGCTGGTGCCGACGAAATCCGCGACGAACCGGTTGACGGGATTCTCGTACACCTCGCGGGCCGCACCGATCTGTTCGATCCGGCCGTCGTTGAAGACCGCGAGGCGGTCGCAGAGGGTGAGGGCCTCGTCCTGGTCGTGGGTGACGATGACGAAGGTGATGCCGATCTCACGCTGAATGGCCTTGAGTTCGACCTGCATCTGCTCGCGCAGTTTGAGGTCGAGCGCGCCGAGCGGTTCGTCGAGCAGCAGTACCTTGGGACGTCCCACCAGCGCGCGGGCCAGTGCGACCCGCTGCTGCTGGCCGCCGGAGAGCTGGGCCGGTTTGCGGTCGGCGTGCCCGGACAGCCGCACCATCTCCAGTGCATCGCCGGCCCTGCGCCGCCGGTCGGCCTTGCCGACGCCGCGCACCTTCAGGCCGTACTCGACGTTCTGCATCACCGACATGTGCGGGAACAGCGCGTACTGCTGGAACACCGTGTTGGTGTCCCGGCGGGCCGGCGGCAGCGCCGTCACATCCTGGCCGCCCAGTTTGATGGTGCCGGTCGTCGGCTGCTCGAAGCCGGCGATCATCCGCAACACCGTGGTCTTGCCGGAGCCGGACGGGCCGAGGATCGCGAACAGCTCGCCGTCGGCGACGCTCAGGTCGGCACCTTCCACGGCGACGACGGTGTGCTTGCCGTCCCCGAACTCCTTGCGCACCCCGATGAGTTCGATCCGCGCGGCGGCCGGCCCGGTTGGCATGGGGGAATCCTATGGATCCCGTTGTCGTATCGCAGCGCAGTCGCGGATTTCGTGGCGCCGGGCAGCTGGGCAACCGAAAACACCCGCCGTGCTGCCGGACCTCCCGACGCCCGGTGTCATTCGGTGAACTATCGCAATTTGATGCGCCTGTGACCTGCGAGGTTCAGGGGGATCCTGGGATTGTTGTCCTATCCTGATGCGCGTGTCGCCTCTTTCCCGCCGCGACCTCCTCAAGCTCGCGGCCGTGACTCCCGCCGCGGTCGGTCTGGGTGTGGCCGCGGCGTCGGCGACGGGATCGCCGTTACTACCGCGCGCCTCGGCGGCGCCGCTGGGCGTTTTGCTGGACTACGCCGCCGGCGTCATCCCCGCCAGCGACATCAAGGCCTCGGGTGCCCGGGGCGCAATCCGCTATGTGTCGGACCGCCGCCCCGGTGGCCAGTGGATGCTCGGCAAGCCCATTCAGCTGCCCGAAGCGCGTGATCTGTACCACAGCGGGCTCAAGATCGTCTCGTGCTATCAGTACGGCAAGCAGGACAGTGCCGACTGGTTGGCCGGGCATGCCGCGGGGGTCAAACACGCCCAGCGCGGCTGGCAACTCCACGTTGCTGCCGGTGGTTCCTACGGCGCTCCGATCTACGCCTCGATAGACGACGATCCGTCATTTGAACAGTACAAACAGCAGGTCGCGCCCTATTTGCGCGGATGGGAATCGGTGCTTGGGCATCAGCGCACCGGTGTCTATGCCAACTCCAAGACCATCGAGTGGGCGTTGCAGGATGGCCTCGGCTCCTATTTCTGGCAGCACAACTGGGGGTCGCCGGGCGGTGTCGCGCACCCCGCCGCACATCTGCACCAGGTCGAGATCGACAAGCGCAGCGTCGGCGGAGTGGGTGTTGACGTCAATCACATCCTCAAGCCCAACTTCGGGCAGTGGGACTGAGGTCGCGCTGACGCCGGACCGTGCGACGGGCCGTTCGCGGGGAGCCTCAG
Source organism: Mycobacterium sp. (assembly GCA_016197405.1). GTDB lineage: Bacteria > Actinomycetota > Actinomycetes > Mycobacteriales > Mycobacteriaceae > Mycobacterium. Next base: position 10,334 of record JACPVR010000014.1, on the reverse strand, counting down.
CAAACTTCTCAGAACGGTTTTTCGTCGGAGACGGCTCGTCTCGGGTCGTCGCGGCGCGGCGCAGCGGATTTGACGTGCGCGGGCGAGCTTGAAAAATTTTACATAACGATTTGGTAACAAAACTGCTGTGATCAGGGCAGTTATAGCTACTCGACCGTAACCACCTGCAAGCAGGACGTTTGTCCGCCGCACTCGAGGCCGCGTTCAATCGCCGCGTTACTCGGGAGATGGTTACCCGCGCGTAGAACTCGCCAGTAACCATCTGAGCGCCCGGGAGACACCAGCTCCTTATGACACTCTTAGTGCAGCCGGTGAACTTGCCGCAGCGTAGGTCGAGAGAGCCGAACGCCGGCGCGGCACCGGACCAGTCCAGATGGAACTGGTGGATTCGACGGGGAATCGCAACACCATCGAATGGCGACCGCCCAGAGCGCACAGGTGCGCGCAACGCCACGACGAGACGATGAGCACAGGAGAAATTTAACGGTGACGATCTTCGAGCACGACCGAGTGTCCACAAGTCGCGATGGCAGCGCTGCCGAATCTTCCCCCACCGGCCCATCCTCTTCTGACGCTCTGGTCGATCGGCTCAACGCCGGCGAGCCCTACGCCGTCGTGTTCGGCGGCCAGGGTGGTGCCTGGCTGGAGAACCTCGAAGAACTCGTCAACCTGGCCGGTATCGAGTCGGAACTGACCAACCTCGTCGGCGAGGCCGAGCTGTTGCTCGAACCGGTGGCACGGGAGATGGTCGTCGTCCGCCCGATCGGCTTCGAGCCGATGCGCTGGGTGCGCGCGCTGGCCGCCGGCGAGCCGGTGCCCACCTCCGCCCAGCTGACCGCCGCCGCGATCTCCGGTCCCGGCATCCTGCTGACCCAGATCGCGGCCATGCGAGCGCTGACCCGTCAGGGCCTCGACCTGCCGTCCACGCCGCCCATCGCGATGGCCGGGCACTCGCAGGGCATCCTGGCGTGCGAGTCGCTGCGTGCCAACGGCACCCGCGACGCCGAACTGCTGGCCTACGCCCAGATCCTGGGTGCCGCGGGCTCGCTGATGTCGCGCCGCCGCGGCATGGTCGGCCGTGGCGAGAAGTCGCCCATGCTGTCGGTGACCAACGCCGACCCCGACCGGATCGCCGAACTGCTCGAAGAGTTCGCGCAGGACGTCCGCACCGTGCAGGCGCCCGCGCTTTCCATCCGCAACGGCAGGCGTGCCGTGGTTATCACCGGTACGCCCGAGCAGCTGGCGCGGTTCGAGCTGTACTGCACCAAGATCGCCGAGAAGGAACAGGCCGAGCGTAAGAACAAGCTGCGCGGCGGTGCCGTGTTCAGCCCGGTGTTCCACAGCGTGCAGGTCGAGGTGGGTTTCCACACGCCGCAGCTGATCGACGGAGTGGCCCTCGTCGACGACTGGTCGGCACAGGTCGGCATCGATCCCCAACTGGCACACCACGCGGCCGAGGAGATCTTCGTCAAGCCCATCGACTGGGTGGCCGACATCGAACGACTGCACGAAGCCGGCGCCCGCTGGATCGTCGACCTGGGCCCCAGTGATGTCGCGACTCGCCTGACCGCGCCCATCATCCGCGGCCTCGGCATCGGCATCGTGCCCGCGGCAACCCGCACCGGGCACCGCGCCATGTTCACCCCCGGCGCCATCCCGCCGGTGGACCCGGCCTGGTCGAGCTACGCGCCGACCGTCATCACCCTGCCCGACGGCTCGGTCAAGCTGTCGACCAAGTTCACCCGGCTGACCGGCCGGTCGCCGATCCTGCTGGCAGGTATGACGCCGACCACCGTCGACGCCAAGATCGTCGCCGCCGCGGCCAACGCCGGCCACTGGGCCGAGCTCGCCGGTGGCGGCCAGGTCACCGAGCAGATCTTCAACGACCGCGTGGAGGAACTGACCACGCTGTTGGAGCCGGGACGCTCGGTGCAGTTCAACTCGCTGTTCCTCGATCCCTACCTGTGGAAGCTGCAGCTCGGTGGCAAGCGCCTGGTGCAGAAGGCACGTCAGGCCGGCGCGCCGATCGACGGTGTCGTCGTCACCGCCGGCATCCCCGACCTGGAAGAAGCCGTCGACCTGATCGGCGAGCTCAACGACATCGGCATCAGCCACGTGGTGTTCAAGCCCGGCACCGTCGAGCAGATCAAGTCGGTCATCAAGATCGCCGCCGAGGTGCCGGACAAGCCGGTCATCGTGCACATCGAAGGCGGCCGCGCCGGCGGGCACCACTCGTGGGAAGACCTCGACGACCTGCTGCTGGCCACCTACTCCGATGTGCGCCGCAGGCCCAACATCACGCTGTGCGTCGGCGGTGGCATCGGCACACCGGAACGCGCCGCGGAGTACCTGTCGGGCCGTTGGTCGCAGCGGTTCGGATATCCGCTGATGCCCGTCGACGGCATCCTGGTCGGCACCGCGGCCATGGCCACGCTGGAGGCGACCACCTCGCCGCAGGTCAAGCAGCTGCTGGTGGAGACCGTGGGCACCGACCGCTGGGTCGGGGCCGGTAAGGCCGAGGCCGGTATGGCCTCGGGCCGCAGCCAGCTCGGCGCCGACATCCACGAGATCGACAACGCCGCCTCGCGGTGCGGCCGCCTGCTCGACGACGTCGCCGGCGATGCCGACGCCGTGGCCGCGCGCCGCGACGAGATCATCGCGGCGATGGCCCTGACCGCCAAGCCGTACTTCGGTGACGTCGCCGATATGACCTACGAGCAGTGGCTGCGCCGCTACGTCGAACTGGCGATCGGTGACGGCAGCTCGACCGCCGACACCGCCAGCGCCGGGTCGCCGTGGCTCGACATCACCTGGCGGGATCGCTTCGCCGACATGCTCACCCGCGCCGAGGCCCGCCTGCACCCCAAGGACTTCGGCCCGATCGAATCGCTTTTCGCCGACGAGGCTCTGCTGGAGCGGCCCGAAGAGGCCATCACGGCACTGGTCGGCGCCTACCCGGACGCCGGCTCGGTACAACTGCATCCCGCCGACGTGCCGTTCTTCGTGACGCTGTGCAAGACCCCCGGCAAGCCGGTGAACTTCGTGCCGGTCATCGACAAGGACGTCCGCCGTTGGTGGCGCAGCGACTCGCTGTGGCAGGCACATGACGCCCGCTATTCGGCCGATCAGGTCTGCATCATCCCGGGCACCGAAGCCGTCGCCGGTATCACCCGGGTCGACGAGCCTGTCGGTGAACTGCTGGACCGCTTCGAGCAGGCCGCCATCGACGATGTGCTGTCGGTGGGTGGCACGCCCACTCCGGTGGTGTCGCGCAGGCACGGCCGCACCGATGTCAGCGGCCCGCTGGGCGTGGTGCTGGATGCTCCCGATGTGCTGTGGGCCGGTCGCATCGCGACCAACCCGGTGCACCGCATCGCACCGCCTGCCGAGTGGCAGGTCCACCGGAACTCCGGTCCGGAGAACGCCCACGCCACCCACGCGGCCACCGGCGCTCGCCTCGAGCTCGGCGGCGGACGCGTCGTACTGACCGTTCCGGTGTCCGACACCTGGATCGAGATCCCGTTCGAGCTGCCGGCCACCACGGTCGACGGCGGCGCCCCGGTGGTCTCCACCGAGGACGCCTCGGCCGCCATGCGTGCCGTGCTGGCCATCGCGGCCGGTGTCGACGGTCCCGACGCGCTGCCCGAGGTCGAACTCGTCGACGGCAAGGCCGTCACCTCGGCCACCGTGAGCTGGGATCCCGAGCGCGTCGCCGACCACACCGGTGTGACCGCGACATTCGGTGCCCCACTGGCGCCGACGCTGACCGTCGTGCCCGACGCGCTGGTCGGCCGCTGCTGGCCCGCGGTGTTCGCCGCCATCGGAGCGGCCACGACCGAGGCGGGTTTCCCGGTCGTCGAAGGTCTGCTGAGCCTGGTCCACCTGGACCACGCCGCGCACCTGCTGGCACCGCTGCCGACCGATCACGCCGAATTGTCCGTCACCGCAACCGCTTCGGCGGCTTATGACACCGAGGTCGGCCGTGTTGTGCCGGTTTCGGTGAGCATCGCGACGGCCGACGGAACCCCCGTCGCCTCGCTCGAGGAGCGGTTCGCCATCCGTGGCCGCAACGGTGCCGCCGAACTGGCCGATCCGGTCCGCGCCGGTGGTGCGGTGTCCGACAACGCCACCGATACCCCGCGGCGCCGCCGTCGCGATGTCGCGGTCACCGCGCCGGTCGACATGCGGCCTTTCGCGGTCGTCTCCGGTGACCACAACCCGATCCACACCGATCGTGCCGCGGCACTGCTGGCCGGTCTGGGATCGCCCATCGTGCACGGCATGTGGCTCTCGGCTGCGGCGCAGCACGTGGTGACCGCAACCGACGGCAAGCCCACACCGCCGGCCAAGCTGATCGGCTGGACGGCACGCTTCCTGGGCATGGTGCTGCCGGGCGACGAGGTCGAATTCCGCGTCGACCGGGTCGGCATCGACCAGGGCGCAGAGATCCTGGAGATCGCTGCGCGCGTCGGCTCCGATCTGAAGATGTCGGCGACAGCCCGATTGGCTGCTCCGGCAACGGTTTACGCATTCCCCGGTCAAGGCATCCAGCACAAGGGTATGGGCATGGAGGTCCGGGCCCGTTCCAAGGCGGCCCGCGCCATCTGGGACAAGGCCGACAAGTTCACCCGTTCGGCGCTGGGCTTCTCGGTGCTGCACGTGGTTCGCGACAACCCGACGAGCCTGATCGCTTCGGGTGTGCACTACCAGCATCCCGAAGGTGTGCTCTACCTGACGCAGTTCACCCAGGTCGCCATGGCGACGACGGCGGCCGCCCAGGTTGCCGAGATGCGTGAACAGGGTGCTTTCGTCGAGGGCGCCATCGCCTGCGGGCACTCCGTCGGCGAATACACCGCCCTGGCCTGTGTTTCGGGCGTCTACGAGCTGGAGGGCCTGCTGGAGGCGGTCTTCCACCGTGGATCGAAGATGCACGACATCGTGCCGCGTGACGACCGTGGCCGGTCCAACTACCGGATGGCCGCGATCCGTCCGTCGCAGATCGATCTCGACGACGACGATGTCAAGGATTTCGTCGCCGGGGTGGCGGCCAGTACCGGAGAATTTCTGGAGATCGTGAACTTCAACCTGCGCGGTGCGCAGTACGCGATCGCCGGTACGGTGCGCGGCCTGGAGGCGCTGGAGGAAGAGGTCGAGCGTCGCCGCGAGATCAGCGGTGGCAAGCGGTCCTTCATCCTGGTGCCCGGTATCGACGTCCCGTTCCACTCCAGCGTGCTGCGGGTCGGTGTCGACGACTTCCGTCGCGCCCTCAACCGGGTGCTGCCGGAGAACACCCCGCCGGAGCTGGTGGTCGGCAAGTACATCCCGAACCTGGTGCCGCGGCCGTTCACCCTGGACCGTGATTTCATCCAGGAGATCCGCGATCTGGTTCCCGCCGAACCGCTCGACGAGGTGCTCGCCGATTACGACACCTGGCGCAACGAGCGGCCGGCCGAGCTGACCCGCAAGATCATCATCGAGCTGCTGGCCTGGCAGTTCGCCAGCCCGGTCCGGTGGATCGAGACCCAGGATCTGCTGTTCATCGAGGAGGCCGCAGGCGGCCTGGGAGTCGAGCGGTTCGTCGAGGTCGGCGTGAAGTCGGCTCCGACCGTCGCCGGTCTGGCCAGCAACACCCTCAAGCTGCCCGAGTACTCGCACAGCACGGTGGAAGTTCTCAACACCGAACGTGATTCGGCGGTGCTGTTCGCCACCGACACCGATCCGGAACCCGATGTCGAGCCCGAGCCCGAGGCGCCCGCCGCCGAGGCTGCGGCCGGCGCAGCGGCACCGGCGGCAGCGCCTGCTGCACCCGCAGCGGCGCCGTCGGGCGGTCCCCGCCCCGATGACCTCGGATTCGACGCCGCCGACGCCACCGTGCTGCTCATCGCACTGTCGGCCAAGATGCGGATGGACCAGATCGAGACGCTCGATTCCATCGAGTCCATCACCGACGGTGCGTCGTCACGGCGTAACCAGCTGCTGGTGGACCTGGGCTCCGAGCTCAACCTCGGTGCCATCGACGGTGCCGCCGAAGCCGACCTGGGCGCGCTCAAGGGGCAGGTCACCAAACTGGCCCGCACCTACAAGCCGTTCGGCCCGGTGCTCTCCGACGCCATCAACGACCAGCTCAAGACGGTCTTCGGCCCGTCCGGCAAGCGTCCGGCCTACATCGCCGAACGTGTCACCAAGGCATGGGAATTGGGTCCGGGTTGGGCCAAGCACGTCACCGCGGAAGTGGCGATGGGCACCCGGGACGGATCCAGCGTCCGCGGCGGCAGCCTCGGTGGTCTGCACGACGGTGCACTGGCTGATGCCGCATCGGTCGACAAGGTCATCGATGCCGCGGTGGCGGCGGTCGGCGCCCGCAAGGGTGTCTCCGTCAGCCTGCCGTCGGCCGGCGGTGGCGGTGGTGGGGTCGTGGATTCCGCGGCGCTCACCGAGTTCGCCGAGACGGTCACCGGCAACAACGGCGTGCTGGCCTCGGCTGCCCGCCTGATGCTGGGCCAGCTGGGGCTCGACAACCCGGTGTCGGCGCCCGAGGCGGCAACCGATGCCGAGCTCATCGATCTGGTCAATGCCGAATTGGGTTCGGACTGGCCGCGTTTGGTCGCACCGGCATTCGACGCCCGCAAGGCCGTGGTGTTCGACGACCGCTGGGCCAGTGCCCGTGAGGACCTCGTGCGGCTGTGGCTGACCGAGGAAGACGACATCGACGCCGACTGGCCGCGACTCTCGGAGCGTTTCGAGGGGGCCGGGCATGCCGTTGCGACACAGGCGAACTGGTGGCAGGGCCGGGCTCTGGCGATGGGCAAGAACGTGCATGCCTCGCTCTTCGCCCGGATCGCCGCCGGTGCCGAGAACCCGGGCAAGGGCCGCTACAGCGACGAGGTCGCGGTGGTGACCGGTGCATCGAAGGGCTCCATCGCCGCGTCGGTGGTCGGCCAGCTGCTTGAGGGCGGCGCGACCGTCGTCGCGACCACCTCCAAGCTCGATGACGACCGGTTGGCGTTCTACAAGAAGCTGTATCGCGAGAACGCCCGCTTCGGTGCGACGTTGTGGGTGGTTCCGGCCAACATGGCCTCCTACTCCGATATCGACGCGCTGGTGGAGTGGGTCGGTACCGAACAGGTCGAGAACCTCGGGCCAAAGTCCCTGCACCTCAAGGATGCCCAGACCCCGACGCTGCTGTTCCCGTTCGCCGCACCGCGAGTGGCCGGCGACATGTCCGAGGCGGGTTCGCGCTCGGAGATGGAGATGAAGGTCCTCCTGTGGGCCGTGCAGCGGCTCATCGCGGGCCTGTCCACGATCGGCGCGGACCGCGATATCGCCTCGCGTCTGCACGTCGTGCTGCCCGGTTCCCCCAACCGCGGCATGTTCGGCGGCGACGGCGCCTACGGCGAGTCCAAGTCGGCGCTCGACGCCCTGGTGACCCGCTGGAAGGCGGAGTCCTCCTGGGCCGGCCGGGTGAGCCTGGCGCACGCGCTGATCGGCTGGACCAAGGGCACCGGTCTGATGGGTCACAACGACGCCATCGTCGGTGCGGTCGAAGAGGCCGGCGTGACCACCTACACCACCGCCGAGATGGCTGCGATGCTGCTGGCGCTGTGCAACGTGGAGGCCAAGGCCGCGTCCGCTGTCGAGCCGATCCAGGTCGATCTGACCGGTGGGCTGGGCGATGTCCAGCTGGACATGGCCGAGCTGGCTGCCAAGGCCCGCGAGGAGATGCTCAGCGAGGCAACGGTTTCCGACGAGGACGAGTCCGCTGCGGGTGTCATCGCCGCGCTCCCGTCACCGCCGCGGTTGCCCAGTGGCGTGCCGACCCCGGACTGGGCCGATCTCGATGTCGACCCGGCGGACCTGGTGGTCATCGTCGGTGGCGGCGAGCTCGGACCGTACGGTTCGTCGCGGACCCGGTTCGAGATGGAGGTCGACGGCGAATTGTCCGCGGCCGGTGTTCTCGAACTGGCCTGGACCACGGGCCTGGTCAAGTGGGAGGACGATCCCAAGCCGGGCTGGTACGACACCGCGAGCGGTGAGCTGGTCGACGAGTCCGAGCTGGTGGAGCGCTACCACGACGTCGTCGTGGAGAAGTGCGGCATCCGTGAGTTCGTCGGCGACGGTGCCCTCGACGCCGACCAGACCGCACCACTGCTGGTCAGTGTGTTCCTCGACAAGGACTTCAGTTTCGTGGTGTCCAGCGAGGCCGATGCCCGGGCGTTCGAGCGTTTCGATCCCGAGCACACCGTGGTCCGGCCCATCCCCGGTTCGGCCGACTGGGAGGTGATCCGCAAGGCGGGCACCGAGATTCGGGTTCCGCGCAAGGTGTCGCTGTCGCGCACCGTCGGTGCCCAGATCCCCACCGGCTTCGATCCGATGGTCTGGGGTATCAGCGCCGATATGGCGACGTCGATCGACCGGCTGGCGTTGTGGAACATGGTTGCCACCGTCGACGCGTTCCTGGCGTCCGGGTTCACCCCGGCGGAGTTGATGCGCTGGGTGCACCCCAGCCTGGTGGCCAGCACGCAGGGCACCGGCATGGGCGGCCTGACCTCGATGCAGATGATGTTCCACGGCAACCTGCTGGGCCGGAACAAGCCGAACGACATCCTGCAGGAAGTCCTGCCGAACGTCTTCGCCGGCCACGTCGTGCAGTCCTACATCGGCAGCTACGGCTCGATGATCCACCCGGTCGGTGCGTGCGCGACCGCGGCGGTCTCGGTGGAAGAGGGCGTCGACAAGATCCGCCTCGGCAAGGCCGAACTCGTGGTCGCCGGTGGCTTCGACGATCTGACGCAGGAAGCCGTCACCGGATTCGGTGACATGTCGGCAACCGCGGACACCGAGGTGATGCGGGCCAAGGGCATCAGCGATTCGAAGTTCTCGCGCGCCAACGACCGGCGCCGGCTGGGCTTCGTGGAGGCCCAGGGCGGTGGCACGGTGCTGCTGGCCCGCGGTGACCTGGCGCTGAAGATGGGTCTGCCGGTGCTGGCCGTGGTGGCCTACGCGCAGAGCTTCGGCGACGGTGTGCACACCTCGATCCCGGCTCCGGGCCTGGGCGCCCTGGGCGCGGGCCGCGGTGGCAAGGAGTCGACGCTGGCTCGCTCGCTCAACCAGCTCGGTGTCGGTGCCGACGATATCGCCGTGGTGTCCAAGCACGACACCTCGACGCTGGCCAACGATCCCAACGAGACGGAACTGCATGAGCGGCTTGCCGATTCGCTGGGCCGGTCACCGGGTGCGCCGTTGTTCGTGGTGAGCCAGAAGTCGCTGACGGGTCACGCCAAGGGCGGCGCGGCGGTGTTCCAGATGCTGGGGCTGTGCCAGATCCTGCGCGACGGCGTCATTCCGCCCAACCGCAGCCTGGACTGTGTCGACGACGAGCTCGACACCGCCGGACACCTGGTGTGGGTGCGCGAGACGCTGCGGATGGGCGAGAAGTTCCCGCTCAAGGCGGGTCTGGTGACCAGCCTGGGCTTCGGCCACGTGTCGGGTCTGATCGCGCTGGTGCACCCGCAGGCCTTCCTGGCGGCGCTGGATCCCTCGGAGCGCGAGGAGTACGCCCGCAAGGCCGAACTGCGGACACTGGCCGGCCGTCGCAGGCTGGCATCGGCGATCGCCGGTGGGAAACCGCTCTACGAGCGGCCCGCCGACCGGCGCTTCGATCACGACTCGCCGGAGAAGCCGCAGGAGGCTGCGATGCTGCTCAGCGTCGATTCGCGACTCGGTGCCGATGGCGTGTACCGCCAGTGACGTTCCGGTGAGTCCGCTAAGGTTCGCGACGTGGCGATAGTCGGAGTGGGGATCGATGTGGTCTCCATTCCGGCGTTCGCCGAGCAGGTCGACCAGCCGGGCACGGTTTTCGCCGAGACGTTCACCCCGGGTGAGCGCCGCGACGCGGCCGACAAGAGTTCGGTGGCGGCGCGCCACCTGGCTGCCCGGTGGGCCGCCAAGGAGGCCGTCATCAAGGCGTGGTCCGGTTCGCGGTTCGCCAAACGGCCCATCCTGCCCAATGACGTCTACCGCGATATCGAGGTCGTCACCGATATGTGGGGACGGCCCAAGGTCCGGCTGACCGGCGCGATCGCCGAACACCTGGAACGCGTCATCGTGCACGTGTCGCTGACCCATGACGGTGACACCGCCGCGGCCGTCGCCATCCTGGAAACCACCGACTGACCCAGCACTTCACCGCGAGCGTGCGTGTCCCCGGCCAACACGCCGGGCGGTTTCAAGGGGTGGTTGCAACACGTCTGTGAAGGAGTGTTGCAGTGCCTGGTGTTGCGTTGTTGAAGGTTCGTCAGTTCTGGGTTCATGTTCGTGCTGGGATGTCGGTGGCT
>JACPVR010000003.1 GCA_016197405.1 Mycobacterium sp. | reverse complement strand
TGACCTAACAAAAAGACACCAAAACTGGCATCAAAAAAACAACCACCCCTCAATGCAGGAAGACGGGGAGTCCCCCACAAAGGATGGCAAAACAACAAACAAAAACCACCAAACACACTATTGAGTTCTCAAACAACAGACTTGCTTTGTTTTGCCCGATTCGGGGCAACCCTGCCAGCTTAATACAGATCCGGCGGGAGTGTCAACCTCGGGTTTCGGTCATCTTCGAGAAGAGTCCGCGCCTGCGAGGCAGCCGTGCTAGCTTAGTAGTTCTCTAGCTGGCTTGTCAACTTCGGGTTTCGGTCATCTTCTCGAAGAGATCTCCGGGAAAAGTCCGCGCCTGCGAAGCGACTCCGTCAGGTTAGTAACTCCCGGGCGAGAATGTCAAACCGCGTCTGCCCCATCGCGCGTGATTGCACTGCGGGACAACGATTTCTACTCCACTCGCTCGATCTCCGCTCCCAGACTGACCAGGTTCTCGACGAACAACGGGTAACCGCGATCGATGTGGAAAACGTCGTGGACCTCGGTGTCTCCGTCGGCGACCAACGCCGCGAGCACCAAGCCCGCGCCGGCCCGGATGTCCGACGACCACACCGGAGCGCTGGAAAGCTGTGGGATGCCACGGATTACCGCGTGGTGACCATCGGTACGGGCATCGGCACCCAATCGGATCATCTCCTCGACGAACCGGAACCTCGCCTCGAAGACGTTCTCGGTGATCATCGAGGTGCCGTCGGCGATCGCGGCCAGACCGATCGCCATCGGCTGCAGGTCCGTCGGGAAACCCGGGAACGGCAGCGTTGCGACGTTGACGGCCTTGGGCCGCTCGTACTGCACCACCCGGAACCCGTTGTCACTCTGGGTCACCGTGGCGCCGACGTCGTGCAGCTTGTGCAACACCAACTGCAGGTGAGCGGGATCCACCCCGGTGATCGAGATATCCCCGCGTGTCATCGCCGCGGCGATACCCCAGGTCGCGGCAACGATCCGGTCGCCGATCACCCGGTGTTCGGTGGGGAACAGCTTGGACACCCCGGTGATCGTCAGCACCGGCGAGCCGGCCCCGGAGATCTCCGCACCCATCTGGGTCAGCATCGTGCACAGATCGACGACATCGGGTTCGCGCGCCGCGTTGTGGATGACCGTCACGCCCTCGGCCAGTACCGCGGCCATCAGGATGTTCTCGGTCGCTCCCACCGACGGGAACTCCAACTGGATCTCTGCACCGCGCAGATGTTCGGCCTCGGCCACGACGCAGCCGTGTTCGATATTGCAGTTGGCACCCAGCTGGCGCAGACCGGCCTGGTGCATGTCCAGCGGTCGCGATCCGATCGCGTCACCGCCGGGCAACGCGACCTTGGCACGTTTACAGCGGCCCACCAGCGGACCCAGCACGCACACCGATGCGCGGAACTGGCGGACCGCGGCGAAATCGGCGTCGTATTTGAGCTCGTCGGGTGAGGTGATGCGGACGACGTCGCCGTCCAGCTCCACATTGGCACCGAGTCCGCGCAGCACCTCGGCCATCAGTGGCACATCGAGGATGTCCGGGCAGTTGGTGATCGTCGTGGTGCCCTCGGCGAGCAAGCTGGCGGCCATCAGCTTCAGAACACTGTTCTTGGCTCCCCCGACAGCAACTTCGCCTGACAACCGGCTGCCACCGGTCACCACGAATCGCTCGCTCACGCCGGTCAGTGTAGACAGCGCATGGGTCGGTGTCAGGCCACGCGGCCACACCGCCCGGTACGGTTTGACCATGGCAGTGCACTTGACCCGCATTTACACCCGTACCGGCGATGACGGGACCACGGGACTGAGTGATTTCTCTCGTGTGCCCAAAGACGATCCGCGGCTGGTGGCCTACGCCGACTGCGATGAGGCCAATGCCGCGATCGGTGTCGCCGTGGCGCTCGGCGCACCCGGGCAGCAAATATCGGCCGTTTTGCGCCAGATTCAGAACGATCTGTTCGACGCCGGGGCTGACCTGTCGACACCGGTCGTCGAGAATCCCGAGTACCCACCGCTGCGTATCAGCCAGAACTACATCGACCGCCTGGAGAAATGGTGCGATGAGTTCAACGAGCCGCTGCCGGCGCTGAACTCGTTCATCCTGCCCGGCGGAACCGCGCTGTCAGCCCTCTTACATGTCGCGCGCACCGTGGCACGTCGCGCCGAACGATCGGCTTGGACGGCGGTGGCCGCACATCCCGACGGTGTCAGCGTGCTGCCGGCGAAATACCTCAATCGGCTCTCCGACCTGCTGTTCATCCTGTCGCGAGCAGCCAATCCTGACGGCGATGTGCTCTGGCAGCCAGGCGGACCGGGAGCAGAGAAACCCGAAGCCTGAGGGCGGCAACCGGTTACACGCTCTTGCGGCGCGTCCGCGGTGACGGCCGAGACTCCAGCCAGGACAGGAACGCCGTCAGCGCGCCCCGGTCCAGTGCCAGCTCGTAACCGGTGCGGCGGTCCAGTCCGTCATTGGCGGTATCGCGCAATTCCAGAATCACGATCTCGTCGGTCATGATGTCGAACTCGTCACCACGGGGTGCCCGTCGCGACAAGATCTCCAGGCCTCGCCTGCTGAGCCGGCGATCCGGCCACCAGCGCAGACTCGACAACCGGTAGAAGGCGGCTTCGCCTCCGCGATAACGGATCACACCGTGCCGCCAACCGTGACCGGCGACGGCCGGGGTGTCCCGAAGGATTCCGGCGGTGCCACCCTGCCGCAGTTTCCACAGCCGATAGCTCAGCACCAAGACAAGCAACAGCAGCACAGTTACCAGCACAGCCATCAGGATCATGGGTGTGCTCATGGCTGACCCGGCCCGTCTAGTCGAGCTGGCCCAGTGCGCGCAGCCTGGCCCGACCCCTCGCAGCGACCGCGGGGTCGTCCGACTCGGAGTCGGTCTTGGCGGCGTCGGCGTCGATCTCCGACTCGAACTCGGCCGACTCGGCCAAGATGATGACGCCCTCGTCGGTCACCGACAGGAATCCACCGTCGACCGCGATACGCAGATCGTCTTCGCCTTCGCGTTCGACGCGCACCATGGCGTCGTCGACCAGCTGTGCCACCAACGGGATATGTCGCGGCAGGACGCCGATCTCACCCGCAGTGGTCCGGGTGAAGACGAAGGTGGCCTTTCCGGACCAGACCTTGCGCTCGACGGCGACGATGTCGACGTCCAGTTCAGCCATGGCACACCACCTTTCGCGATCCAGTCAATCCGGCAATCACAGCTTGGAACCGAGGCTCTCGGCCTTCTTGGCGAGGTCGTCGAGACCACCGATCAGGAAGAACGCCTGCTCCGGCACATGGTCGAAGTCGCCCTTGGACAGCTTGTCGAAGGCTTCCACCGTCTCCTTGAGCGGAACGGTCGAACCCGGCTGACCGGTGAACTGCTCGGCCGCCATCATGTTCTGGCTCAGGAAGCGCTCGATACGACGTGCCCGGTACACCAGCTGCTTGTCCTCTTCGGACAGCTCGTCGATACCGAGGATGGCGATGATGTCCTGAAGATCCTTGTAGCGCTGCAGGATCCGGATGACTTCCTGGGCGACCCGGTAGTGCTCGTCGCCGACCACGCTGGGGTGCAGAATCGTCGAGCTCGATGCCAGCGGGTCCACCGCCGGGAAGATGCCCTTGGAGAACACCGCACGCGAAAGCTCGGTGGTGGCATCCAGGTGGGCGAACGTCGTAGCAGGCGCCGGGTCGGTGTAGTCGTCGGCCGGCACGTAAACGGCCTGCATCGAGGTGATGGACCGGCCACGGGTCGAGGTGATCCGCTCCTGGAGCTCGCCCATCTCGTCGGCCAGGGTCGGCTGGTAACCCACCGCCGACGGCATACGGCCGAGCAGCGTGGAGACCTCGGAACCGGCCTGGGTGAAACGGAAGATGTTGTCGATGAACAGCAGCACGTCCTGGTTCTGCTCATCGCGGAAGTACTCCGCCATGGTCAGCGCCGACAGGGCGACGCGCATACGCGTGCCCGGCGGCTCGTCCATCTGGCCGAACACCAGAGCGGTGTCCTTGAGCACGTTGGCGTCCTCGAGCTCGACCCAGAGGTCGTTGCCCTCACGGGTGCGCTCACCGACACCGGCGAACACCGAGGTACCACCGAAGTTACGGGCGATGCGGTTGATCATCTCCTGGATGAGCACCGTCTTGCCGACGCCGGCACCGCCGAACAGGGCGATCTTGCCACCACGCACATACGGGGTGAGCAGGTCGACGACCTTCAGGCCCGTCTCGAGCATCTCGGTGCGGGGCTCGAGGTCGGCGAAGGCCGGCGGCTTGCGGTGGATCGACCAGTGCTCGAAGTCCTTGCCGTAGCCCGGGTCGTCGAGGCAGTTACCCAGGGCGTTGAAGACGTGGCCCTTGACGCCGTCACCGACGGGCACCGAGATCGAGGCACCCGTGTCGGACACCTCGACGCCGCGGACCAGGCCGTCGGTCGGCTGCATCGAGATGGTGCGGACCAGGTTGTCACCGAGGTGCTGCGCGACCTCAAGGGTCAGCGTCTTGGCCAGCGCCTCGTAAGTGATCTCGGCGTGCAACGCGTTGAACAATTCGGGCACCGAGCCGCGGGGGAACTCGACGTCCACGACGGGGCCGGTGATTCGAACAACCCGCCCTGTCGCGGTCTTTTCGGCGGTGGCAGTCATATCTTCTTCGCTTCCTGGTGAGGCGTGGTTATCAAAAGTTATTTGGCATCGGCGAGCGCATTTGCGCCACCGACGATCTCGCTGATTTCCTGGGTGATCTGGGCCTGGCGCTCGCGGTTGGCTTCCAGTGTCAGGGCCTTGATCAGATCGTCGGCGTTATCGCTCGCGGACTTCATCGCACGTCGGCGCGATGCCGACTCCGATGCGGCCGCCTCCAGCAGTGCCGAGTAGACGCGGGTGGCGATGTAGCGCGGCAGCAGAGCACCGAAGAGCGTCTCGGCATCCGGCTCGAAGGAGAACAGCGTGTGCGGGCCGGTCTCCTCCTCCCCCACGTACTCGACGACCATCGGGGCGATCCGTCGGGCTTCGGCGACCTGCGACAGCATCGACTTGAACTCGGTCGTGACGATGTGCAGCTCGTCGACCCCGAGGATGCCGTCGGCACCTGCGTCGTCACCCTCGTCGTCGGCGCCCGACATGAATGCCGTCACCAGTGTGTCGGCGATCTCCCTGGCGTTGTCGTAGGTCGGGTTCTCGGAGAAGCCGGTCCACGACTCGACGACCTCGCGCTGGCGGAAGTTGTAGTAGCCCAGCGCCTTACGTCCGACGACGTAGACGACGGGCTGCTTGCCCTCCTCGCGCAGCAGCGAGAACAGTTCCTCGGAGCGGCGCAGCACGTTGGCGTTGTATGCACCGCACAGCCCGCGGTCCGAGGACACCACCAGTACACCGGCGCGCTTGGGGTTCTCCCGCTCGACGAGCAGCGGGTGGTCCAGCGCGCTGGCGCTCGCCAAGTTGGTGAGCATGTTGGTGATCTCGTCGGAATACGGCCGGGCCGCCTCGACACGAGCCTGCGCCTTGGCGATCCGCGACGTCGCGATCAGCTCCTGGGCCTTGGTGATCTTCTTGATCGACCCGGCAGAGCGGATGCGTCCGCGTAGTTCACGAAGTGTTGCTGCCATCTGATTCCAGACTCTTCAGTTCTGCCGGGTCTACTTCTTCTTCGGAGCCGGCTTGCGAACCTTGACCGACTCTTTTTCGAGGTCATCGGGATCGAGCGCCTCGGCGTCGTTCTCGTTGACGACGACCGAGCTGCCGTCGGTGGCCGAGAAGCCCTTCTTGAACTCGTTGATGACGTTGACGAGCTTCTCGTCGTTCTCATCGGAGAGCTTCTTGGACTCCCGGATATCGGTCAGGATCTCCTCATGCGAGGCCTTGACGTGCTCCAGGAACTCGGCTTCGAAGCGCTGCACGTCTTCCACCGGCACCGAGTCGAGGTGGCCCTTGGTACCCAGGAAGATCGCGACGACCTGCTCTTCGACCGACAGCGGGCTGTACTGCGGCTGCTTGAGCAGCTCGACCAGCCGGGCACCGCGGTCCAGCTGCGCCTTCGACGCCGCATCCAGGTCCGAGGCGAAGGCCGCGAAGGCCTCCAGCTCGCGGTACTGCGACAGATCCAGACGCAGCGAGCCGGCAACCTCTTTCATGGCCTTGATCTGTGCGGCACCACCGACGCGGGACACCGAGACACCGACGTTGATTGCCGGACGCACGCCCTGGTTGAACAGGTCGGACTCCAGGAAGCACTGGCCGTCGGTGATCGAGATGACGTTGGTCGGGATGAACGCCGAGATGTCGTTGGCCTTGGTCTCGATGATCGGCAGCCCGGTCATCGAACCGCCACCCAGCTCGTCGGAGAGCTTGGCGCAACGTTCCAGCAGACGGGAGTGCAGGTAGAAGACGTCACCGGGGAAGGCTTCGCGGCCCGGCGGGCGACGCAGCAGCAGCGAGATGGCGCGGTAGGCGTCGGCCTGCTTGGACAGATCGTCGAACACGATGAGGACGTGCTTGCCGTCGTACATCCAGTGCTGACCGATGGCCGAACCGGTGTAGGGCGCAAGCCATTTGAAGCCGGCGGCATCCGATGCCGGGGCCGCGACGATGGTGGTGTACTCCATCGCGCCACCCTCTTCGAGCGCCCGCTTGACGCTGGCGATCGTGGTGCCCTTCTGGCCGATCGCGACGTAGACGCAGCGCACCTGCTGCTTCGGGTCGCCGGTCTCCCAGGCTTGGCGCTGGTTGAGGATGGTGTCGACGCACACCGCGGTCTTGCCGGTCTTGCGGTCGCCGATGATCAGCTGGCGCTGGCCGCGGCCGATCGGGGTCTGCGAGTCGATGGCCTTGATACCGGTCTGCAGCGGCTCGGAGACACCCTGGCGCTGAACCACCGAAGGCGCCTGCAGCTCGAGGGCGCGGCGGGTCTCGGCCTTGATCTCGCCCTGACCGTCGATCGGCTCACCGAGCGGGTTGATGACGCGGCCGAGGAAGGCGTCACCGACGGGTACCGAGAGGACCTCGTTGGTGCGCTTGACCTGCTGGCCCTGCTCGATCTTCTCGAAGTCACCGAGGATGACGGCGCCGACGCTGTGCTCGTCGAGGTTGAGCGCGACACCGAGCACGCCGCCGGGGAACTCCAGCAGTTCCTGCGTCATCACCGAGGGCAGGCCCTCGACGTGGGCGATACCGTCGCCGGCGTCGACGACTGTGCCGATCTCCTCGCGCTCCGACTGGGCCTCGAACGAGGACACGTAGTTCTCGATCGCGCCTTCGATATCAGCAGCTGAGATTGTCAACTCTGCCATGGCTTTTCGCTTTCCTGCCTTCGTTTTTCGTTACGTGCTCAAGTAGGGGTGGATCAGTCCGGCAGGCCAGTGCGGGCCGCGGCCAACCGCGAAGAGATCGAACCGTCGATGACCTCGTCGCCAACGGCGATCTCAAGGCCCCCGAGCAGTTCCGGGTCGATATTCAGTTGGATCGACACTGGCTGACCGTAAATTCGGCTGAGCACCTCGGTCAGGCGTGTGCGCTGGGCATCGGTCAGATCGGCTGCGGCGCCGACGTGCGCCACGACCTCTCCGCGCCGGGCCACTGCCAGCTCAGCCAGATCCACCACGGCCTCGTCGGCACGCTCACCGCGCAGCAACTCGATCGTCTGCTTCAAGAGAGCTGCCGCGGTCGGGTTCACCGAATCGCTGCCGCTGGAGAGAACCTTGTCCAGCAGTCCGACGCGGCCGTCGACCGGCATCGTGTAGTCCGACAGCAGGCTGGTCAGCTCGGGCTGCTCGTCGAGCACCCGGCCGAACCGGAACAACTGCTCCTCGACCAGCTCGCCTTCGTTGTTGCGCTCGGCGCGCACCAGCAGTGCCAGCCGAGCCGCGTGCTCGATGACGTCGACCAGATTCGATTCCGCCGACCAGCGTTGCTGCGCAGCGGTTTTGACGATGTCGAGGGCCGGCGCACCGATCTTGCCCGCGAACAGCGAGTCGACCAGGCGCACCTTGGGCTCGATGTCATCGGACGGCTGAGCCAGATGCCGGGTGAGAACGGTCTCCTCGATCAGCAGCTTGGCGACTGAGGACAGATCATCGGCCAGCGCGGTCAGGCCGTCGGCGTCGAGTCCGCCCGTCACCTCGCCGAACTTGTCGACGACAGCAGCCAGCGCATCGCGGCTGGCCGCCCGCAGGTTGAGCGTGGCACCGAGCTCTGCCGATGTGGCAGTCGCGGAGCCGGACGGGGCCATCGCCTCGAGCTCGTCGAGGAAACGGTCGACGGTCGCCGACTGCGCGGCGCTGTCGGCGACATGCGCCCGAACCAGATCTTCGGCCTTCTGCACGGATTCCGCACCGAGGTTGGCGCGTAGTTCGCGAATGGTCTGCTGGCGCAAGAGATGCACCTGCTGACCGCCCTGTGCCTTGATGCGTTCGGCATCGATGGCAGCCTGCTCGCGCAGCTGCTCGGCGATCCGGGTCGAGTCGCTGCGCGCCTCTTCGGTCACCTTCGAGGCTTCCCGTTTGGCGTCTTCGAGGGCCTTGGCATGCGTCTGATCGGCGTTGGCGAGCTTGTCGGCGGCCGACGCGCTCTCCTCAAGGGCCTTACGCACGGCCTCCTGCTGGTTGGTCATCATGGTGCGAACCGGCGGCACCACGAACTTCACCGCCAGCCAGATGATCACGGCGAAGCCGATCAGGTTTCCGATAAAGGTCGACATCAGCGACTCCCGCCTGCGGCTGCGCCGTCGATCCCGAGGATGCGGTTGGCCAGCGTGGTGGACAGACCGTCCACCGACGACTGCAACTGCGTCGACGCGGCCTGTGCGTTCTCGTTCAATTCGGCACCGGCAGCCTGCAGCTTCTCCGCCACTTCGCCGCTGGCCTCCGCACGGGACTGGTCGACGACCTCGCGGCCTTCGGAACGAGCCTCGTCGCGGATGGCCGATGCCTCACCGCGGGCATCGGCCATGGCGGCGTCGTAGTCGGCCTGCGCCGCGGCCACCTGTTCGGCTGCCTTCTTGTTGTCGGCAGCCGTTTTGGCCAGCATGGCTTCCCGCTCGGCGAGCACCTTGCTGACCGGTGGCACAACCCACTTACCGATCACGCCGAGCACGATCAGGAAGATCAACAGCACGACGAAGAAGGTGCCGTTGGGGATCAGGAAGTTACTGGTCCCCCCACCCTCTTCGGCGGCTAGAACGTTGATGCCGTCCGCAAGGACGGTTGTGCCGAGTTCACCCATATCGCTGAATTAGCCGACCGGGGTGGCGAAGACGAACAGCGCCATGAACGCGAGGTTGATGAAGTACGCGGCCTCGACCAGACCAACCGTGATGAAGAACGGAGTGAACAGTCGACCCTGTGCCTCGGGCTGCCGGGCGATACCCGAGATCAGCGCGTTACCGGCGATACCGTCACCGATACCGGCACCGATGGCGCCGCCAGCCATGATCAGACCACCGCCGATGAGCGCGCCGGCAGCGATTGTGGGATCCATTCCTTATCCTCCTTGATAACTGGTAGTGATCTACCAGGCCTTTTGTGGTTCTAGTGGTTTGCGGTGGCTTCGTCGTGATCGTGATCGAGCTCCATGGCCTGACCGAAGTACAGGACCGTCAGGAGCGCGAAGATGAAGGCCTGGATCAAACCGACGAACAGGTCGAAGGCTTTCCAGATTGCGTTGGGCGCCCACATGATCCACGCCGGGAACAGCGCGATCAGCGCGACCATGATGCCGCCGGCGAAGATGTTGCCGAAGAGTCGAAGTGACAGCGAGATCGGCTTGGCGATTTCCTCGACGAGGTTGATCGGCGCCAGCGCGGCGACGTGACCCTTGAGGACCTTGATCGGGTGACCGACGATGCCGCGACGCCAGAAACCCGCTGCGTGGTAGGCGATGAAGACGAACAGCGCCAGCGCCAGCACGAAGTTGATGTCGGAGGCCGGCGGCTTGAGCAGCTCGGCGGTGACGCCCTCGGAGGTCGTGTACTGCACCGGGAACACCGAGAGCCAGTTCGCGATCAGGATGTAGACGAAGAGCGATACCGCCAGCGGCAAGACGAACGGCGCGATCTTCATGCCGATGGCGCTTTCGACCTGGTTGCGCATCTGGATGGTGATGGCCTCGAAGAACAGCTGCACACCGCCGGGGACACCGGTCGAGGTGACCTTGGACCGCAGGAAGAACGCCAAGCCGATGACGATGACGCCGGCGAGCGCCGAGGCGATGACCGTGTCACCGTTAATCGTCATGCCGAACCAGTGCCAGATCGGCGCGTGGTGGCCGACCTCGATCGCGGCCTCGGCAACGATGCGTTCACTCATCTGCGGATCAATCCTCTAGTCATCCGTCGTTGGACACAGTTGGGTGCGCGGAGGGCTCTGAATCGTCTCCGGAGCCTTCGCGCAGTTTCTTCAGGACCGGCAGGGACGTGGTCAGTACGAGGATCACCTGGAACAACGCCAGGCCGAACAGCACTCCCAAGCCCATCGGCCGGAACACGAACGCGATCACCAATCCGACCGCGGTGATGACAAGCAGCCGGGTCGCCGAGTTCAGCGCCATCTTCTTCTTCAGCGGGTGGTCGCCGGCGGTGATCGAATCGACCGCGCGTCGCACCAGCAGTGCATTGATCAAACCGAGCCCGAGACCGACGCCGAAGAACACGCCGAACATCACGTAGCCCAGCAGTCCGGCAGCCAGCGTCACCAGTCCGGTGAGCGCTACACAGATCGCCAGAAGACGAACAGGCCGGAAGGCGACGGACGGAAACACCAACGGCGCGTCCTGCGCTGGCGTCGTCACTGCTTCACCTCAATCCTCGGTCACAAGAAAACGGTCCGATGGGTCACCATTCCTGTGTATGCCCCGTGAGCGTATCGGAGGGCATCAGGCGCGGTGGAATCACCCAAGGGGTCGCTCCCTTTTGTCGGTCGGTGGCGGCTCAGATCGGTGGTAAACCGAAGGGCCGGGGGCCGGCAACCCGCGAGGTTTTTCGGGTTCTGCCAGAACCGTACCACACAGGTAGGACGCCCTAACCGGCCCTACTACGAATTGTCGTACTTGATCGATTACTAACCGTCGAACTGATCGCCACCGCGCCGCAGCAGCGGTATGACGGTCACGATTCCGGCGACCAGAATCGCGCCGAGCATCACCGCGCCGGTGTGCCGGGGATCGAAGAAAATGGTGCTCGCAGCTCCGAACGCGACGATGCCGACCCATAGGTAGATCAGCAGCACCACGCGTCGATGCGAATGCCCGATCTGCAGCAGTCGGTGGTGCAGATGCATCTTGTCGGGGCTGAACGGGCTGCGCCCGGCCCGGGTGCGACGCACGATCGCCAACAGCATGTCCAGGGCGGGTACGAACATCACCGCGACGACCAGCAGGAAAGGCGACAACAGGGCGAAGACATCGCGGGCACCGTAGGCGTTCTGCGATATCGGGCCTGCCGCCGTCGTCGACGCGGCGGCCAGCATCAGTCCGATGAGCATCGAACCGGAGTCGCCCATGAAGATCCGGGCCCGGTGGAAATTGTGCGGCAGGAATCCCAGGCACGCACCCGCCAGCACCACCGAGATCACCGCCGGCGGGTAGAACAGCACGTCACCGCCGTGGTCGCGCAGCAGACCGACCGAGAACACACAGATGGCCAGCGCCGTGATCAGTCCCAGCCCGGCGGCCAGGCCGTCCAGACCGTCGACGAAGTTCATGGCGTTGACGATCGAGACGGTCAGCGCCAGCGTCAGCAGGATCGACGAGGTCTGATCGAGGACTATCGTGCCCACTCCCCCGATCGGAATGTAGAGCACGCTCCAGGCCACGCCCATCGTCACCAGGACACTGGCCGCGGTGATCTGACCGGCGAATTTCGTCAGGGCATCGAGGCCCCACTTGTCGTCGATCAGCCCGATGGCCATGATCAGCCCACCGGCCACCACGACAGCGGGCATACCGGTCGAGTAGACGAAGCCCCGCGTCAGGGCGGGCAGTTGGGAGGCCAGGAAAACCGCGGCGATGACGCCGATGTACATCGCGAGCCCACCCATTCGCGGTGTGGGCGCCACATGCACATCGCGTTCCCGCGGGTAGGCCACCGCGCCGAGCCGGGTGGCGAGCAGCCGGACCGCGCCGGTGGCGAAATAGGTGATGATCGCGGCGGTCAGCCCCACCAGGACCAGCTCGCGCAGCGGTACGCCGGCGCCTCGATCAGACAGGGCTAACAGGCCGTCGGCCAGCATCTGCCCGTCGCCTCCGATCGCCACCGAATGAACCGTACTGCACATGCCTGAGAGTTCGATCAGGCGTCGGTGACCCCGAGCGTGGCCTGCTCGACACCGAGAACCTCGGCGATCCGCTCGGCCGATATCGGGCCCTGCCGCAGGATCTTCGGGGTGTCCGAGGTCAGATCGATGATGGTCGATGCCGCCTGTTCGGTGGCCTGACCTCCGTCGAGGTAGACCTCCACCCGCTCGCCGAGTTGCTCACGCGCCTCCTCGACCGTGACCGCCGCCGGACGACCCGAGATATTGGCGCTGGAGACCGCCATCGGCCCCACCTCGCGCAGCAAGTCGATCGCCACCGGATGCAGTGGCATCCGCAGCATCACGGTGCCGCCGGCATCGCCGAGATCCCACTGCAGGGACGGCGCCTGACGCACCACCAGGCTCAGTGCCCCGGGCCAGAAAGCGCGAATGAGTTCGCGAGCCGCCGCGGGAACGGTGTAGACCAGTCCGTCGATCGTGGTCCAGGATCCGACCAGGACCGGCACCGGCATATTGCGGCCACGGCCCTTGGCCGCCAACAGCGCCGCGACCGCGGCGCTGTCGAAGGCGTCGGCGCCGATGCCGTACACCGTGTCGGTCGGCATCACGACCAGCCGGCCGCCCTTGGCGGCGCTGACCGCCGACGCCAGCCCGGTGGCCCGTTCGGTTTCGTCACCGCAGTTGAAGACCTGACTCATAGGGGCTCGTCACCTTCCTGGTCCGCCGAACGCACGGCTGTCACGAAACGCGGCCGGCCGGTGAGGTCGGCGCGCGCGATGACCTCATCGAAGCACCCCGTCGCCGCGATGACGTCCACGGTGCGCTGAGATGTGGTGTCGTCGTGTTCGACAGCCAGCAATCCGCCGGGGCGCAGCCAGCCGGCGGACAGCCGGGCGATGGCCTCGATGACAGCCATACCGTCGGGGCCGCCGAACAACGCGTGGTGCGGATCATGTTCGCAGACTTCAGGTTCCAGCTCTGCACCGTCGGGAATGTAGGGCGGGTTGGCGACCACGAGATCGACCTGCCCGCGCAGTCGGGGCAGCAGCCCGCGGTGGCAGACATCGGCCTCGACGAGCTCGACACCGGTGCCGGCGCAGTTTCGCCTGGCATAACGCAGGGCTTCGGCCGAGTCGTCGACCGCGGTGACCGTGGCCGACGGCCGGTGCCGGGCCAACGCGAGTGCCAGCGCGCCGCTGCCGGTACACAGGTCGACGATGCGTGGTGAACGCAGGTCTCGACGATCCAGTTCTGCGGTGGCACATTCCAGCAGCGCCTCGGTCTCCGGGCGCGGGATGAAGACCCCGGGCCCCACGTCGAGCAGCAACGGCCCGAAGGCTGCGGTGCCGGTGAGGTGCTGTAGCGGGATGCGCCGTGCCCGCGCCGCGACGAGTTCGTCGTAACGGTCGTAGAAGTCGGCGGGTGGATCGAATATCGGCAACCGGCCGCGGTCGACACCGCCGGCGTGCGCCGCCAGCAGTTCGGCATCGTTACGCGCCGAGGAGATACCCGCCTCGGCCAGGACCGCCGCGGCGGCGCGCAGCACATCGCGGATGGCCGCCTGCTCGCGCATCATGCCTGCTGGAGCCGGGCCTGCTTGTCGGCTTCGGCGAGCGCGTCGAGCAGTGGATCGAGCTCACCGTCGAGGACCTGGTCGAGGTTGTGCGCCTTGAAGTTGATCCGGTGATCGGCGATGCGGTTCTCCGGGAAGTTGTAGGTCCGGATCCGCTCGCTGCGATCGACGGTCCGGATCTGGCTGGCCCGGTCGGCGGACGCGTCGGCCTGCGCCTGCTCCTCGGCGAGGGCTTGCAGCCGGGCGGCCAGCACCAGCATCGCGCGGGCCTTGTTCTGCAGCTGCGACCGCTCGTTCTGGCAGGTGACGACGATTCCGGTGGGCAGATGGGTGATGCGGACGGCGGAGTCGGTGGTGTTGACGCCCTGGCCGCCCTTGCCCGAGCTGCGGTAGACGTCGATACGCAGATCGGATTCGTCGATCTGGACTTCTTCGACCTCGTCGGGCTCGGGGTACACCAGGACGCCCGCGGCCGAGGTGTGCACCCGGCCCTGCGATTCGGTGACGGGGACGCGCTGCACGCGGTGCACGCCGCCTTCGAACTTCAACCGGGACCACACGCCGTCGGCGGTGTCACCCTTGCTGGCGATGGTCAGCGTGGCTTCCTTGTAGCCCCCGAGATCGGACGTGGTGGCATCGAGAACCGTGACGTTCCAGCCGTGCCGCTCGGCGTAGCGGATGTACATCCGGGCCAGGTCGGCGGCGAAGAGCGCCGATTCTTCACCACCCTCGCCGGATTTCACCTCGAGTACGACGTCGTCGGCGTCGTGCGGGTCACGCGGCGCCAGCAGATCGGTGAGATGTCGGTCGAGCTCGCTGACACGGGCTTCCAGCTCGGGCACCTCGGCGGCGAAGGATTCGTCCTCGCCGGCGAGTTCGCGGGCCGCTTCGAGGTCGCCGCGGGCGGTCTCGAGCTTGCGGTACGCCGAGACGATGGGGGCCAGCTGCGCGAAGCGTCGACCCACCTTGCGGGCATTGCCCGCATTGGCGTGCAGCTCCGGGTCGGACAGCTGTCGTTCGAGGTCGGCATGTTCGACCAGTAGCGCGTCGATAGCAGGTGCGCTCTGCGTCATGTCCGCCTCTCGATCGATGTTGATGCCGGTACCGGAAAAACAAACCGGCGCCCGGCCGAGTCGCGCGGTGAGCGCGACGCGGCGGGCGCCGGTAGGGCAGCTACTTGTCTGCGGCGGCCTTGTCGGCGCCGGCATTGCGCTTGCCGTAGCGCTTCTCGAAGCGGGCGACACGGCCGCCGCTGTCGAGGATCTTCTGCTTGCCGGTGTAGAACGGGTGGCACTGCGAGCAGACCTCGACCACGATGTGGCCGCTGTCCTTGGTGCTACGCGTGGTGAACGAGTTGCCACAACCGCACACGACAGTGGTCTCTTTGTACTCGGGGTGAATACCGGATTTCATGGTGTCCTCTTCAATAGTCGGCCGCCGGGTCGCCCTGCTCTGACCAGCATTGTTGGACGTGAACCGGAACCGGAGGTGGTCGGCGGCCCATTATGCCAGGTCAGCCGTCGTACTCCCAAAACAGCGGAACCGCCCCCGGCATTCCCGGGGTACGGGAGGCGCCGGTTTGCCCTATCGGCTAGCGCGAGACCGCGATGTCGGCGTCGGAGTAGGCGGTACCCCTGGCGTCCCGAAGCCAGTGGCAGCCGCCGGGCGGTGCGGTCCCCAGCGCGATCAGCTCGCGCTTGAGCACCTTGTTGGTGGCGGTGGCCGGGAGCACCTCGGTGATCCACACCCGGCGCGGCCAGGCCTTCGGCGACAGATCGTCCTGACCGGCCAGGAACTCCTCGAACTGGGCCGGTGTCAGCTCGGCTCCGGCGTGCAGGACGATCGCGGCCATCACCTGGTCTCCGACCTGCTCGTCGGGTACGGGGTAAACCGCAACCTGGCTGATTGCTTTGTGCCGCAGAATGATTCGCTCAATGGGAGCCGAGGTCATGTTCTCGCCGTCGACACGCATCCAGTCCGCGGTGCGGCCGGCCAGGTATATCCAGCCGTCGGCGTCCCGATAGGCCAGGTCGCCCGACCAGTACATACCGTGGCGCAGCCGGTCCTCGGTGGCCGACTCGTCCTTGTAGTAACCCTGGAACATTCCCGATCCGCTGGTGTTGACCAGTTCGCCGATCGCCTGGTCGCCGTTGACGAGTACGCCGTGCGCGTCGAACTCGGCGACCGGGCATTCGACGAGCGTCTCCGGGTCGTAGATGGCCACACCGGGGAAACCGCGACCGACCGAGCCGGTGGGGCAGCCCTCCTCGCGGGTGACGACGACCGCGCCTTCGGTCGAGCCGAAACCGTCCCAGACCTTGCACGCGAAGCGTCTGCCGAACTCTTCGATGTCGCGGTCGCTGGCTTCGTTGCCGAAGGCGACCCGCAGTGGGTTGTCGGCGTCGTCGGGGCGCTCCGGGGTGGCCAGCACGTAGGCCAGCGGCTTTCCGACGTAGTTCAGATAGGTGACGCCGTACCGGCGCAGGTCGTCCACCAGGCCCGATGCCGTGAATGCCGCAGGGACCATGGCGGCACCCGCGGCGACCGCGACACTCCAGCCGGCCAGAACCGCATTCGAGTGGAACAGCGGCATCGACAGGTAACAGACATCGTCGGAGGTGATCTCGAACCGTTGCGCCAGTGCGGCGCCGGCGAGCAGGACGGTGATGTGCGGGACCTGCACGGCTTTGGGATCCCCGCTGGTCCCCGAGGTGAAGATCAACATGAAGGTGTCCATCGGCCCGACTTCGCGCGCGGGGCGCAATGGACCGGCGTCGGCCACCAGCGCCGCGTATTCCGCCGAGCCGACGTCGATGATCCGGACGCCGGGTAGGTCCAGGCCGGCCAGCAGGTCGCGGTGGGCGTCGTCGGTGAGCAGGATCTGGCAGTCCGAGTGCGTGATGTCGCGTGCCAGCGCGGCGCCCCGGCGGGTGGTGTTGATACCGCACAGCACGTATCCGCCCAGGCCGGCGGCCGCCATCGCGGTGAGCATCGCGGGGGTGTTCCCGAGCAGCGTCCCGATGTGCAGCGGCCGCCCGGAATCGGCGATGGCCAGCAGGGCCGAAGCCTGCGCGGCAGCATCTGCGAGATGCTCGCGCCAGCTGCGCTGCGCTCCGTCATGCCGGAGCGCGACCGAACTGCCGTCGATCAGGTCCCGCAATTGCTGCTGAACGGTTTCGGCCACCCGTCGCACCGCCTTGTGTCGTTGTGGTGTCTGCCTGTCCGACAGTGAACAGAATCATAGATCTGTACAGCACAGCTGCCGCACTTCGGTCTCGATCCTGTTCACCGTTCTGCGAAGATGTTGCGGCGAGAACATCCGCAAATGATTCCGCTCATCCCGAGGAGCTCTACGGTGACCGCCGGTCCGGACGTCCAGCAGCCCGCGCGCACAGCCCCCACCGTGCGCGAGCGGCTCATCGATGCCGCCGAGGCATGCCTACGGGCCAAAGGTATCCGTGCCACCACGGTCTCCGAGGTCGCCGAGGCGGCCGGAGTCTCCCGAGGCTGGCTGTACCGGCACTTCCCGGACAAATCGGCGCTGCTGGGTGCGGCGCTGGTGCGGCTCAACGACGCGTACTGGGGTGAGGCGCACGCCATCCTCACCGAAGTGGACGGTCTGGCAGAACAGGTCGCCGCTGGGGTGGCGCTGGGCCGCACCGCTTACGACTCTCCCGGCGCGCTGCTGATGCGGCTGCGCCTCGACGAGCCCGAGGAGTTCGCGGCCTGCGCGGGTGCCGGCGTCCAGGGCCTGGTGCCTGACATCGGCGCGTTGTGGCAGCCGTATCTGCAGGCCGCCGCGGAGCGTGGCGAGATCACCGTGACCGATGTGGCCGAGGCCGCGGAATG
Organism: Mycobacterium sp.; assembly: GCA_016197405.1. Classification (GTDB taxonomy): domain Bacteria; phylum Actinomycetota; class Actinomycetes; order Mycobacteriales; family Mycobacteriaceae; genus Mycobacterium. The sequence goes on along the minus strand of JACPVR010000003.1, from coordinate 92,012 downwards.
GGTGGCCCGCGTCCTGTTGAGCGTCACGACGGTGCCCGGCGCCACGCTGGACCCCGACGATCCGACGGCGCTGCTGGCCTACCTCAAGCGCTATCTGATGCCGGGCCTGCAGCAGCTCGGCTGACCGGCTTCGAAGAAATTCTGCGGGATATCACCGGTCCGGATCGCTGACCAGGCGCACGCCACGTTTGGTGGTCCGCAGCAGGTCACCGAGAATCTTGGTGACAGTTTCCAGTTCCGCGACGCTGTAGCGCGACAGGAAATCCGCCAAGCCGCCGGCCATCTCGTCATGCATCCGCCGGTGCACTTCCTCGACCTCGCGACCATCGGCGGTCAGCGTGAGCCGAATTTCCTTGCGGTTGCCCGGAACCGGATCGCGCGCCACCAAACCGGCCTCGACCAGACGCTGCACGTGTTTGGAGACGGTGCCCTTGAGTTGGCCCGATGCCGCCGCCAAGCCGACCAGGTTGACCGCACCGCCGTCGGCGATGGCGGCCAGCAGATGGATCGCCGGCGCCGGTATGTCGAAAACCGCGTCACGCAACCTGGCCGGACACCGCGCGGCCATGTATTCGCGTTCCTCGTCGACATCACCGTCGAACTTGTCGGATACCGCCGACAGCAATCGGCCGATCTCCGCGACGGTGTCCGACTTGGTTTTCACGGAAACCATATTGCCACGCCCGACGGTCGGTGCTTATAGTTTCTTTGGAAACGATTTCTAGAGAAACACCGACGGGAGCGCTCATGAAGGCAGCAGTGGTCAACGAACTGGGCCGGCCACCGATCTATTCGGAATTCCCCGACCCGGTCGCGCACGAGGGCACGCAGGTGGCCGCCGTCGTTGCCGCGGCCCTGAAGAACCTCGACCGGGGACTCATCGCGGGCACCCACTACGGCAGCGCCGGCCTGCAGCTCCCGCTGGTCGCCGGGGTGGACGGGGTTGCCCGCCTCGACGACGGCCGGCTGGTCTACACCGGAGCCGTGGCGCCGTACGGCATGATGGCCGATCGCGCGCTCATCGATGCCCGGCGCGCGGTGGAACTGCCGCCCGGTATCGACCCGGTGCTGGCGGCGGCGATTCCCAATCCGGGTTTGTCCGCCTGGTTCTCGCTGGAATACGCCGCACGGATACAACCCGGGCAGCACGTGTTGGTGCTCGGTGCCACCGGGGTGACCGGTTCGGTCGCCGTCCAGCTCGCCAAGACCCGATTCGGCGCGGGGCGTGTCACGGTCGTCGGCCGCAACCCCGATCGGCTGGACTGGCTGCGCGGCGTCGGCGCCGATCACGCCATCACGGCGGGCACCGAGGACTTCACCGAGCAGATCGCCGCCGAACACCGGACGAATCCGTTCGACGCCGTCCTGGACTACCTATGGGGGCCGCCGGCAGAAGGGGCGCTCGCTGCCCTCGGCAACACCCACCTGCTCGCCGGCTACCACGCGACGCGCTATGTCCAGATCGGCTCGATGGCAGGTCCCACCATCACCCTGCCCGCGGCGATCCTGCGCAGCGCGGGCGTCGAACTGATCGGGGTGGGGCTCGGCAGCATCCCCGCCGAGGCGCAGGCGCGTGCCGGCTCCGAGATACTGCCCGCGCTGTTCGCGATGGCCGCCGACGGCACCCTCACCGTCGATGTCGCGCGGCGCGCGCTACGCGATGTCGAGACGGTGTGGACCAGCGCCGAACCATCGGGGCGACGACTGGTTTTCGTGCCCTGACGATCAGTAATTGTTGGTGTTGGGCTCTTCCATGTTGCCGGGCGCGGTCTTGGAGACCTGGACCAGGAACTCGTAATTGGTCTTGGTCTTGCGCAGCTGGCTCATCAGCAGGTCGATCGCCTGATGCGAGTCGAGGCCCGACAGCACCCGCCGCAGCTTGTGCACGACCGCGAACTCATCGGTCGAAAGCAGCAATTCGTCCTTGCGGGTACCGGAGGGGTTGACGTCGACGGCCGGGAAGACGCGCCGCTCGGCGATCTTTCGGTCGAGCTTGAGCTCGGCGTTGCCGGTGCCCTTGAACTCTTCGAAGATCACGGTGTCACCGGTGGAGCCGGTCTCGACCATCGCGGTGGCGATGATGGTCAGCGAGCCGCCGTTCTCGATATTGCGGGCGGCACCCAGGAAGCGCTTGGGCGGGTAGAGCGCCGTGGAATCGACACCACCGGACAGGATCCGGCCCGACGCCGGCGAGGCGTTGTTGTAGGCACGGCCCAGACGGGTGATCGAGTCCAGCAGAACCACGACGTCCTTGCCCTGCTCGACGAGGCGCTTGGCCCGTTCGATCGCGAGCTCGGCCGCCTGGGTGTGATCTGACGGTGGCCGGTCGAAGGTCGAGGCGATCACCTCGCCCTTGACCGAGCGCTGCATGTCGGTGACCTCTTCAGGTCGCTCGTCGACCAGCACCACCATCAGGTGGCACTCGGGATTGTTCGTGGTGATCGCATTGGCGATGTTCTGCATGATCGTGGTCTTGCCGGCCTTGGGCGGCGACACGATGAGCGCGCGCTGTCCCTTACCGATCGGCATGATCAGGTCGATGATGCGGGTGGTCAGCCGGTCCGGGGTGGTCTCCAGGCGCAGCCGCTGATTCGGGTACAGCGGGGTGAGCTTGGTGAAGTCGGGACGCTTCTTGGCGTCTTCGACCGGGCCGCCGTTGACGGTGTCGAGACGCACCAGCGGATTGAACTTCTGCCGGGAGTTCTGGCCGCCGGTGTCGGCTTCCTTGGGAACGCGGACCGCGCCGGTCACCGCGTCGCCGCGACGCAGACCGTTCTTGCGGACCATGTTCATCGAGACGTAGACGTCGTTCGGACCGGCCAGGTAACCGGAGGTCCGGACGAAGGCGTAGTTGTCGAGCACGTCGAGGATGCCCGCGACGGGCTGCACGACATCGTCTTCACGAAGCTCGGTGTCGCGGTCCTGGCCACCGCCGCCGTCGCCGCCACCGGCGCGGTCGCCGCGACGCTTGCGGTCACGGAAGCGCCTGCCACGCCGACCCTGACGGCTGTCGTCGTCGTCATCGTTGTTGGCGTTGTTGTTCGCGTTGTTGTTGTTCGCGTTGTTGTTGTTCGCGTTGTTGCGATTCGCGTTGTTGTTGTCGTTGTTGCGGTTGCGCTGGTTGCCACCGCCCTGCTGATCGGCGTTGCGTTCCTGGCGGTTGCCCTGCTGATCGCCACCGCCCTGCTGATCGGCGTTGCGCTCCTGGCGGTTGCCCTGCTGATCGGCGTTGCGTCCGGAATCGGAGCGCTCGCTGGAGCGGTTCGCTTCGGGCGCGACGGTCTCGGTCTTGGGTGCCTCGGCCGGGGCGTTGTCGGTCTTCGGCGCATCGGCGCCCGACGGTGCGGCGGAGTCGGCGTCGGCCGCAGGCGAACCTGCGTTGCGCGATGCGCCGCGCCGTTCCCGGCGGCTGTTGCGGGTCTCGGTGCCCGCCGCGGCGGCATTGTCGTCGCGGGTCTGCGCGCCGTTGTCCTCGGCGGCGGGGGCTGGGGCGGCGTGAGCGGCCGGTGCCGCGTCGCCGGACTTGGCTGCGCCGGCGCCCTGCTGGGCACGGATGGCGGCGATCAGGTCGCCCTTACGCATTCCGGACGTGCCCTTGACGCCAACCCGGCCGGCGAGTGCGCGCAGCTCGGGAAGCACCATCGCGGACAGCGAGGTGCCTGCCGAGGAGGTTTCTGAGGTCACGGTCGTCGGCAACGAAGTCTGTTCGACGCGGTCGTCAGCCGTGATGAGGTCCGTATCAGTCACGGATTTCCTTTCTTGCCCCGCGGGTTGTATCCGGGGGTTGTGTGCGCCCAGCCAAGTCGCTGGACGCGGAATACCACCGTCGGCGATGCAACGGTGATCGCCGGGATTCGCGGCGAATTAGCGAACCGTCAGTCCGCGTGTGAAACACGAGAAAGATTGGTGGTCGTCCTAGTGTCGGCGCAGAAGAGGCTGCGATTGCCGGGACGGCACCGAGAATAACCCGCATTGTTGCCGGAAGCAAGAATGCCCAGGCGGCGCGTACTGCGTGTCAGGCCTTGACGGCCACCCCGGAACTCCAGCGAACTCCGTCACCGACGGTCATGGACTTGATGGTGAATCCGAGCGCGGTACTCAATTCCAGCGCCTCGGCCGGCAGATTCTGCTCCGTTGTGAGAGCCAGAACCGCAGGTCCGGCGCCTGAGAGCACCGCTGCGATGTTGTAACGCCGCAATGTCTGCAGAAATTCCGCCGACGCCGGCATTGCGGGAGCCCGTTGCGGTTGATGCAGGACGTCCTCGGTGGCGGCCATCAGCAAATCGGGTCGTTCGGTCAACGCCACAACCAGCAATGCGGCGCGGCTCAGATTGAACCGCGCGTCGCGGTGGCTCACCGTATCGGGCAGCAGCACCCGGGTCTCGGCAGTCGAGGAGCGCACCTCGGGGATGGCCGCGAACAGCCGGATATCGGGATGCAGCACCAGGGGCGCGGCCGCATACCGCGGACGATCGAATGCCTCCGTCCAGGAAACCACCGCGCCACCGAGTACCGCGGCCGCGGCATTGTCGGGGTGACCCTCGAATTCCGAGGACAGCTGGATCAGCTCACGTTCGCCGAGCGGCTGCGAATTACTCTGTGCGACAAGACCATTGGCGGCAGCCAATCCGCCGACGGCAGCGGCCGCCGACGACCCGAGGCCACGCGAATGCGGAATCGCGTTGCGGCAGCTGACGATAAGGCCTGATGCGGCTACCCCACATGCGGCCAAACCACGCTGAATGGCTTGCACCACAAGGTGTTCCGGACCTAGTGGGACTTGACCGTGCCCTTCGCCCTCGACCTCGACGACCAAACCCGACTCCGTCGTGGTCACCACGACTTCGTCATAGAGGCTCAGTGCCAACCCGAGGCTGTCGAAGCCTGGTCCCAGGTTGGCGCTGGATGCCGCGACGGTGGCCGATGCGCTGAGGCCGGCGGGCAGGGTCAGGGTCATCGGTCAGACCAGGCCCAGCTTGGCGACGACGGCCACCGGGTCGACGGGCACCGCCGTCACGACCGGCATACCCTTCAGCGCGGTGTCAGGATCCTTGAGCCCGTTACCGGTGACGGTGCACACCACGGTTGAACCCGGCTTGACCCAGCCGTCCTCGACCGATTTGAGCAGGCCGGCGATGCTGGCGGCCGACGCAGGCTCGACGAACACACCCTCGGTACGCGCCACCAGGTGGTAGGCCGCCAGGATCTCTTCGTCGGTGGCCGCGATGAACTTGCCCTTGGACTGCTGCTGCGCCTCGACCGCCGACGACCACGATGCCGGCGAGCCGATGCGGATCGCGGTGGCGATGGTCTCGGGTTCCTTGACCGGCTCGCCGAACACCAGGGGTGCGGCACCGGCGGCCTGGGTTCCCAGCATTCGCGGCAGCTTGTCGGCAAGGCCGTCGCGGTGGTACTCGGTGTAGCCCTTCCAGTACGCAGTGATGTTGCCGGCGTTGCCGACCGGCAGCGCGTGGATGTCGGGCGCGTAGCCGAGTGCGTCGACGATCTCGAACGCCGCGGTCTTCTGGCCTTCGATCCGCACCGGGTTGACGCTGTTGACCAGCGCGATGGTCGGGAAGTCGGCCGTCATCTTGCGGGCCAGTTCCAGACAGTCGTCGAAGTTGCCGTCGATCTGGATGATCTTGGCGCCGTGCATGACAGCCTGCGCCAGCTTGCCCATCGCGATCTTGCCCTGCGGGATCAGCACCGCGCAGGTGATACCGGCGCGGGCGGCATACGCCGCCGCCGATGCCGAGGTGTTCCCGGTCGACGCGCACAGCACCGCCTGCTGGCCACGCGCCAGCGCGTCGGTGACGGCCATCGTCATGCCGCGGTCTTTGAACGACCCGGTCGGATTGAGCCCTTCGACCTTCAAATGCACCGTGCAGCCGGTGAATTCGCTGAGCCGCTTGGCGTGGATCAGCGGTGTCCCGCCCTCCAGCAGCGTTATCGGAGTCCAGTCGTCACCAACCGGCAACCGGTCCCGATAGGCCTCGATCAATCCAGGCCACGGCTTGTGGACCGTCATTCGCCGGCTCCTTCCATGCGCAGCACACTGTTGACCCGCGAAACCGCGTCCAAATCACCCAGCGCTGCAACCGTTTCCGAGAGTGCCGCATCGGTGGCGCGGTGCGTCAGCACCGCGATGCGCGCACCGACACGCTGGCCACCATCGCCGACGACACCTTCCTGGCGGACTTCGGCGATGCTGACATCGTGTTTGGCGAATTCCGATGCCACCGAGGACAACACCCCGGGGCGGTCGTCGACGTCGAGGCTGACGTAGTAGCGGGTGGGGATGACCCCGATCGGCGCGACCGGCAGCTGGGCGTACTTCGATTCGCGAGGACCCCGGCCACCCTGCACGCGGTTGCGGGCAGCCATCACCAGGTCACCCATCACCGCGGATGCGGTCGGCGCTCCCCCGGCACCCTGGCCGTAGAACATCAACCGGCCGGCAGCGGCCGCCTCGACCACCACGGCGTTGAATGCCCCGCCGACCGAGGCCAGCGGATGATCCAGCGGCACCAACGCCGGATACACCCGGGCCGAAACCCGTTCCTGGCCATCGGGGGTGACGATCCGCTCGCAGATCGACAGCAGTTTGATGGTGCACTTCAGCGCGCGCGCCGACTCGAAATCCTCGGCGGTGACATTGGTGATGCCCTCGCGGTAGACGTCATCGGCGGTGACCCGGGTGTGGAACGCGATGGACGCCAGGATGGCGGCCTTGGCCGCGGCGTCGTAACCCTCCACGTCGGCCGTCGGGTCGGCTTCGGCGTAGCCCAGCGCACCGGCGTCGGCCAGCGCACTGTCGTAGTCGGCGCCGGAATCGTTCATCGCCGACAGGATGTAGTTGGTGGTGCCGTTGACGATGCCGGCCACCCGCAGCACGGTGTCGCCGGCCAGCGACTGGGTCAGCGGCCGGATGACCGGAATCGCGCCTGCCACCGCGGCTTCGAAGTACAGGTCGACATGGGCGTTCTCGGCGGCCTGTGCCAGCTCGCCGGTGGACTGTGCCAGCAGCGCCTTGTTGGCGGTGACGACGGATTTCCCGTGTTCGAGGGCGCCGAGGATCGCTTTGCGGGCCGGTTCGACCGGGCCCATCACCTCGACGACGATGTCGACATCGTCTCGGGACACCAGGGTGTCGATGTCATCGGTGAGCAACTCGACCGGCACACCGCGGTCGGCCGACACCGTGCGAACCCCGATGCCGCGCAGCACCAGCGGCGCACCGATACGCGCCGCCAGATCGTCGGCGCTCTCCTCGATGATCCGGACAACCTCGCTGCCGACGTTGCCCAGCCCCAATACCGCTACGCCGATCGGCTTTTCGATTCCGGCCACGGTCACCTCACTTCCAGACTCAATAGATCGTCGACCGTCTCCCGGCGCAGGATCAGACGGGCCTGCCCGTCACGCACGGCCACCACGGCCGGGCGGCCCAGCATGTTGTACCGGCTCGACATCGAATAGCAGTAGGCGCCGGTGGCTGCCACCGCCATCAGGTCTCCGGGTTCGATATCCGCCGAAACCCAGGCATCGCGGACAACGATGTCGCCACTCTCGCAATGCTTTCCGACGATGCGCGCCAGCACCGGCGGGGCATCGCTGGTCCGCGACACCAGCCGGGCGTCGTATTCGGCGGCGTACAGCGAGGTGCGGATGTTGTCGCTCATACCGCCATCGATGCTGACGTAGCGCCGCTGTGCGCTGGCGCTGATCGCCACGTCCTTGACGGTGCCCACCGAGTACAGCGTCACGGTGCCCGGACCGGCGATGGCGCGGCCGGGTTCGACCACCAGGCGCGGCGCGGGCAGCCCCACGGCGGCGGACTCGTTGCGCACAATCGCCTGCAGCTTGCTCGCCAGCTCTTCCATCGGCGGCGGATTGTCCTGCGGCAGATAGGAGATACCGAGACCGCCACCGAGGTCGACGGTGGAGATCTGCGCCGTCTTCTCCACACCGAATTCCGCGACGACATCGCGCAGCAGTCCGATGACGCGGTGCGCGGCCAGTTCGAAACCGGCGACGTCGAAGATCTGCGAACCGATGTGGCTGTGCAGACCCACCAGCCGCAGGTTGTCGGCCGCGAAAACCTTGCGGACACCGTCCATCGCCGCACCGGAAGCCAGCGACAGCCCGAACTTCTGGTCTTCGTGTGCGGTGGAGATGAACTCGTGGGTGTGCGCCTCCACACCGACGGTGACGCGGATCAGCACATCCTGGACCACCCCGGCGGCGCTGGCGATGGCGTCGAGCCGGTCGATCTCGATCATCGAGTCCAGCACCACGTGACCGACCCCGACCTTGACGGCGGTGGTCAGTTCGTCGATCGATTTGTTGTTGCCGTGCAGGGCGATTCGCTCCGGTGGGAAGTCGGCGTTGAGCGCGACCGCGAGCTCGCCGCCGCTGCACACGTCCAGCGCCAGTCCCTCCTGGTCGATCCAGCGGGCGATCTCGGTGCACAGGAACGCCTTGGCGGCGTACCGGACGTACTCGCCGCCACCGAATGCCGCGGCGATCTCACGGCAACGCAGCCGGAAATCGTCCTCGTCGATCACGAAAAGCGGGGTGCCGAATTCGCCTGCCAGTTCAGAGACCGAGACACCGGCGATGCTGACCTCACCGTCGGCGTTGCGAACGAGGTTGCGCGGCCAGACGTTCGGCGCCAAGTACAGCACCTCGGTGGCGTCGTGCGGCTTGGCCGGTGTGTCGCTGTGGTGGCTCTCTTCGGCGTGACGCGGGCCGGCGGGATGCGCGTTCACATCCGCTCCGGTGCGGTGACCCCGAGGATCGACAGTCCGTTGGCGATGACCTGGCGGGTGGCCTGGCACAGCGCCAGCCGCGCGGTGTTGAGTTCGGTGGCCTCTTCGTCGCCCTGCGGCAGCACTCGGCAGGAATCGTAGAAGCGGTGGTAGTCGCCCGCGAGATCCTCGAGGTAGCGGCACACCCGGTGCGGTTCACGCAGCGAGGCAGCGGTTTTGAGCACCCGGGGGAACTCACCGATGCTGCGGATGAGCGTGCCCTCTTTGTCGTGGGTGAGCAGCCCTAGGTTCGAGGTGTCCGGGATCAGCCCGAGTTCGGCGGCGTTGCGCGCCAGCGCCGACAGCCGGGCGTGTGCGTATTGCACGTAGTAGACCGGGTTCTCGCTGGACGCCGAGGACCACAAGGCCAGGTCGATGTCGATCGGGGTGTCCACCGAGGACCGGATGAGTGCGTACCGGGCGGCGTCGACACCGATGGCGTCGACGAGGTCGTCGAGGGTGATCACGGTGCCGGCGCGCTTGCTCATCTTCAGCGGCTGTCCGTCACGGACCAGGTTGACCATCTGCCCGATGAGCACCTCGACGGTGTCCGGGTCGTCGCCCAGCGCGGCGGCGGCAGCCTTGAGCCGTGCGATGTAACCGTGGTGATCGGCCCCCAGCATGTAGATGCACAGGTCGAAGCCGCGCTGGCGCTTGTCGAGGTAGTAGGCCAGGTCGCCGGCGATGTAGGCCGGTTGCCCGTCGCTCTTGATGACGACGCGGTCCTTGTCGTCACCGAACTCGGTGGTGCGCAACCAGGTTGCGCCGTCCTTCTCGTAGATGTTGCCGGTCTTGCGCAGCTGCGCGATCGCCTCGTCGACGCGGCCCGAGGTGTGCATGGAGTCTTCGTGCGTGTAGACGTCGAAATCGGTGCCGAACTCGTGCAGCGAGGACTTGATGTGGGCGAACATCAGGTCCACGCCGATCGCGCGGAAGGTCTCCTGCTGCTCGTCGGCGGGCAGGCTCATCGCGTCGGGAGCCTGCTTGAGGACCTGGGCGGCGATATCGGCGATATAGGTTCCGGCGTAGCCGTCCTCCGGGGCGGGCTCCCCCTTGGCGGCGGCCACCAGCGACCGGGCGAACCGGTCGATCTGGGCGCCGTGGTCGTTGAAGTAGTACTCCCGGGTCACCGCGGCACCCTGGGTGCTCAGCAACCGGCCCAGCGCATCGCCGACGGCGGCCCACCGGGTGCCGCCGATGTGGATGGGTCCGGTCGGGTTGGCCGAGACGAATTCCAGGTTGACCTTCAGGCCACCCAACTCGGCGGAGTTTCCGTACCCGTCGCCGGCGTCGATGACGTTGTTGACGATGAGTCCCTGCGCCGAGGCTTCGATACGCAGGTTGACGAAGCCCGGGCCGGCGACCTCGGCCGCGGCGATGCCGTCGGCGGCGGCGAGCGCCTCGGCGAGCCATCCAGCCAGCTCACGTGGGTTTGCGCCGACCTTCTTGGCCACCTGAAGGGCGATGTTGGTGGCGTAATCACCGTGTTCGGGGTTGCGCGGACGCTCGACGGTCACGGTTTCGGGCAGCGCGGCAGGATCCAGGTCGTGCTCGGTCAGCACCGCGGCAGCGGTGGTTGCGAGCAGCTCAGCCAGGTCGGCGGGGGTCACGGGGGTCCATCCTATGTTCTGCGGTGCTCAGGCCTCGAATCCATTCCGGTGCCAAAGCCGGCGCCGGGATGCGTTAGTCTGTGCAAGCCCAATGGCGCAGTTTGTTCTGATGCGCCCCCGTAGCTCAGGGGATAGAGCGTCTGCCTCCGGAGCAGAAGGCCGCAGGTTCGAATCCTGCCGGGGGCACCAGTATTTCTCACCGCCGCAGTGTTCCGCCCTCTGGCGCCCCTCACGTCGTAATGCGCTGCACCAGTCTCTCGCTGGTTTCCCACAGATCGGTCGCCTTCGCGAGGTCGTAGGAGTCCTGCGAGGAGCGGATCTCCTTGGCGCCCTCGAAGTAGCGGCCGGTCAGACCGTCGAACTTCGGGTCGGCGACCAGCGCGGCCAGCCGTTCGCCGGATGTGGCGGTGCTGTTGACGTTGGGCAGCACCCGCAGCACGGGCCCGACGAAGCGCCAGATGATCCGCTGCACCGGCGAGTACTCGCGGGACAATCCCGAAGCGGGCATCAGACCGGGGTCGAAGGCCGTCACGCAGATTCCCTCGGCGCCCTGGCCGAGGCGGCGGTCGAGCTCGTAGGCGAACAGCACGTTGCACAACTTCGACGTCGTGTAGCGGCGGCGGCCCTGACCCGGCGTATCGGCAGGCGGATGGGCGAGTTCCTCGGCCGAGGTGTAGATCGGGTGGGGCATGCCGGTGAACTTGGCGGGGTCGTGTGTGCCGCTGGCGACGACCACGATCCGCGCCGGTGCAACAAGGCGGTCGAGCAGTCCCGTGACGAGCGCGAAATGACCGAGATGATTGACACCGAAGGTCATTTCGATGCCATCGTCGGTGGACCTGCCATCAAGCGATTGCAGGCCGGCGTTGCAGACGATGGCGTGCAACGGCGGCAGGTCGGCGGCACCGAACGCCTCGACGAATTCCCGCACCGAATCCAGGGATGCAAGATCGCAGCGAATCACGGTGCACCGATCGGGCGCGGCGAGCTCGGCGACGGCCGCGGCACCGAGCTCGGGATTGCGGACGGCGAGCACCACCTGCCAGGACGCGTCCTGCGCCAGGAGGCTGCGCGCGCATTCCAATCCGAGTCCGGTATTGGCTCCGGTGATGATGACGGTTCGGGTGGTCATTTTTCCTCCAACAGGATCGGCAATAGGGCTTTGACGGCCTGTAACAGCCGTCGGTACATCCGTTCGACATCGGTCGCATCGGGTTCGAGGTGGTCGGCGAAGAACACCCCGTCCGACAGTGCGGTCGCCAACGCGGCGAGCTCGTCGAGAACGCGATCCGCCTTGGCGGCAGGCACATCGTCGGGCAGCAACGTCGCGATGGCGGAGCGGAAGCCCGCGATGGCGGAGCTGCGAACCCGCTGCAAGGCGGCGCCGACAGCGGGATCGTCAGTGCGCTCCAGCGCCAGCAGGTAGACCAGCCGAAGGAACTCGGGATGCTCGGCGAGCAGTTTCGCCGTCGTGGCCAGCTGCACCTCGACGTCCGGTGCCGGTGATTCCTGACCATGGTCAGGTATCGCGCCGAAGAAGCGTTCGGCGCCACGCTCCATCACGGCGGCGAGCACCCCCTGCTTGGACCCGAAGTGCCAGTAGATCGAGCTGGCGGGCAGGCCGCAGGCCTTGCGGATATCGCTTATCGAGGTGGCCGCGTAGCCGCGCGTCGCCATCAGCCGCTCGGTCGCGTCGAGGATCAGCTCGCGTGAGCTCTCGCCCTGCAGCTGCCGTTTGGTCCGCTCCGATGACACCGTGACTCCATCTGTAAGGATCGTTACAGACATAGTAGACGACACGGCGCGGCCCCGCTGGGACAGCACGTCAAGTTCGGAACGCGGCCCTCAGCCGAGTGGCCGCCGCGCTAGGCGAAGACCGAGGTCCTAGACACTCACCGCGGCGTCGGCCGCGGCGTTGATCGCCTCGTTCTCCTGGATCACCTGCGTGATCGTGGCGACCGCGGGTTTGGGTGTCCAGTCCTCGTGGAAGATGCCGAACGTCGCCTGCACCGGGTCACGGGACTGATAGTCCGCCAGGGTGTGGATGAACGCCGGGCCGGCGAACTCCAGGGTGCGCCAGGTGCGCAGGAAGTCGCCGATGTAGGCGGCCTGGGTGGCTTCGGAGACATCGGATGTCGGCTCGCCGTATTCGGTGGCCCAGATCTTCTTGTTGCCGTCACCGTTGGCGACCATCACCGCGTAGATCTGCTCGGCCAGGGTGATCGGCACCCCGGCGTGGCCCTCACCGGCCGAGAACGCCAACGAGTACAGGTAGGGGTGATACGCGATGGCGTCGAAGTAGCCGGCCGCACCCGCGGCGTACATCTGGGACACATAGGTCACTGGGTTGATCGCCGAACCGCCCGGCTTCTCGGCCGCGGCCACCACCGAGGCCGCGATGACGACGGCGTCCGGGTCGACCGCCTTGATCGCGGTGTAGGCGACCTTGAGCAGCGCGGTGTACTGCGCGGCGTCGGGTGTGGGCGCCCAGAAGATGGCGGCGTTGGGCTCGTTCCAGATCTCGTAGTCGGCGATCTTGCCCTGGTACCGGGTCGCCACCTCGGTGACGAAGTCTCCGAACGCGTTCAGGTCGGCGGGATGCCCGGCCAGTTGTGGCTGATCGGGCACCGCGGCCCAATCCGGTGTGGCATTGATGGTGCCGAGCACTTTGATGCCGTTGGCGTTGGCGCTGTTGACCATCCGGTCCACCGCCGTCCAGTCGTACGTGTCGTCGGCGGGTTCGATTCCGGCCCAGGGCATTTGAATGCGAATGGTGTCTATGCCGGCATCCTTGAGCAGTGCCATGGCCTTGTCGGTGTCGGTCTGCGAGTAGAAGTACATCTGCTGGGCGGTAACCGCGACCGTCGTCGGACGCTGATCGATCGCCGTTGCCGACGGCGGCGCGATCGTGACATTGACTGTCGCGGTCGTCGTTCCGCCGAACGCATCACTGATCTTGACCGTGAAACTGTCGGTGTCTTCGCCGGGCGTCACCAGCGCGCGGTAGCGCGAATCGACATCGGGGGTATAGGTGAACTGCCCGGCGGAGGTCACCTTCACCGTGCCGAACGCCGGCCCGGATCCCAGGGTGTAGGTCAGCGCATCGCCGTCGGCGTCATCGGCGGTGACCGTGCCGGTCACGGCACCGATCGCTGTCGACGGATCCCCCACCGTCGCATGGCCGTTGGTCGGTGCGATGTTGGTCGTCGGGTTGGGTGCGATGGCCACCTTGACCGTCGTCGTGGTGGTTCCGCCGAAGCCGTCGGCAACGGTGATGGTGATGGTCTCGGACTTGGTGGAGCTGCTGGCCTTGGGTGCCGACGCCGCCAGCCGGGCCGCCGCCGTCGGGGTGTAGGTGAACGTCCCGTCGGAGTTGATGGCGATCGCACCCTTTGTGGTCTTACCAGCGGTGTAGGACAGGGTGTCACCATCGGCGTCGGTTGCGGTGACGATGCCGGTGGCCACACCGGTGCGTGGGTCGGTGCTGGTGACAACAGCCGTCGCGCCACCGGGTTTGACGTTGGCCGCGCCGAGCTTGACGTTGACCGTGACGGCCTGGACTCCCCCGTGTCCGTCGTCCACCGTGACGGTGAAGCTGTCCTGCTTGTCGGCGTGGGTGGCCCCCGGCGCCGTGGCGGCCGCGCGGGCGTCAGCGGTCGGGGTGTAGGTGAACGACCCGGACGAGCTGACCGTGATGGCGCCCTTGGCCGGCGACCCGGTGACCGTGTAGGTCAATTTGTCCTTGTCGCCGTCGGAGCCTTTGACGGTGCCTTTGACGACTCCTGTTGAGGTGCTGGGTTTTCCGATGGTGACGGCAACCGTGGGGGCCGCGTTCTTCGGGGTTATCGCCAAGAGGATGGTCGTGGTGGTCGAGCCGTTGCGCCCGTCGGAGACCGTGACGGTGAAGGAGTCCTCGGTCACCGTGGTGGCCGCACCGGGGACGGCGGCGGCGTGCCGGGCGCCGGCGGTTGGCGTGTAGGTGTAGGTGCCGTCGGCGTTGAACACCAGCTTGCCCTTGGTGGGCTTGCTGGTGATGGTGTAGGTCAGTGGATCACCGTCGTAGTCGACGACGCCGACCCGGCCGGTGAGCGCGCCCGTCGCCGCGTTGGAAACGCTGTTCAGCGGATCACTGGAGAACGGTGCGACATTCGGCGGGACAAGCGAGACGACGTGGACGCTGTTGGTGTCGTAGTCGGTGATGTACATCCGGGTGCCGTCGGGACTCAGCGTGGTACCGGGCTGCACCGACGGCGCGTCGGTGGTGGTGCGCACCATCGGCGCTCGCAGGACGGCGCCGTCGGTGTCGCTGATCGCCGCGACCAGACCGGAGTAGGTGGTGACGATGACCACGCTGCTGTCATTGCTGATCGCGACCCCGGACAGGGCCAGGCCGATGTCCTTGGTGACCGCGGTGTTGTTGGCGGTGTCCACGATGGTGAGCTTGCCGTCATCGGCACTGGCGAAAAGCCTCGGCAATTTCGCACTGATAGCCAAACCAGTTGGCGCGCCGGTGATGTCGGTGATGGACGTGACAGCCGTACCGGTCGACGAGAACACCGAGATGTTGCCACCGCCGCCAGATTTCGCGCTGGCCACGTAGATCTTCTTGCCGTCGGCACTGACCGCGAGCTCGGTGGGTGTCAGTCCCGCCGCGAGCTTCACCGTGCCGGAGAACTTGTTGTACGACGTGGCGATCTTGGTGATGGTCGCGGTGCTGCCGTTGGCGACGTACACCATGCTGCCCGCGGCATTGATGGTGATCGCGGTGGGGTTGGCAACGGCCAGTGTCGCCTTGGTGGTGCCGGCCACGGTGTCGATGACGGTGACGGTGTTGTTGGTCGAACTCGACACATAGAGCCGGGTGCCGTCGGGTTTGACCGCGATACCGTCTGGCGCGGAGCCCGCGGCATAGGTGCCGATGACCGTGCCCTTGACGGTGTCGTAGACGGTGACGGTTCCGGCGTCGCGGTTGGCGATGTAGGCGCGGGTGTTGGTGGCCGCTACCGCGCTGGGCCCGGTGACGTTGATATCGCTCGCCTTGTAGAACGGCGACGGGCTGACCGGGATATTCACCGGAACCGCAACGGTATTGACGCCGTCGGACACCGTGAGCGTCATGGCGATGGTGTCGTCGGTCGACGTGGTCGCGGCGATGAAACGCTGCGCGCTGGTGGGTGTGTAGGTCAGCACACCGGTCTTGGCGTTGTAAGCCAGCGTTCCGGCGGACGGGGCGGTGGTCAACGCCACCGCGACCTTCTTGCCCTCGGGATCGCTGGTGATCAGTTGGCCTGTCACGGTTCCCGTGGTCGCGTCGGGCCTGCCGAAGGTCACCGTTGCGGTGGGCGGCTGGTTGGCCACCGCCGCGGCGACGGTCTGGGTGGCGGCCATGCTCGCGGCCGCGATGTCGGTGCCGGCGTCTTCGGTGGTCCCGATCTGTTTGCGTGCCGCCCCGAGCAGAACCCACGCCAGCGGTGACTCCGCGGCGCCACCGGGCAGCATGCTCAGAAATGACGACAACGCCCGCCGCACAGCATTGTTGATCAGGCTGCCGAGCGAGGTCTGGACTGCGGTCGCCTCCGTCGTCTCGGTGGGCACAGCGGCCATCGCTGGAGCCTCGGTGGCCACGGGTTCGGTCACCGCGACCGCAGCGGTGGCCTGCGCGGCCGGTTCCGTCTCGCTCTCCGAATCGGTCGTCGGTGCGCTCTCCTGGTGAGCGGGTTCGGTCGCGGTCTGCGCGTCGGCATGCTCGTCCGGCGCGGTCGTCGCCGCAGTCGATTCGGTCAGGCGGGCGTGCGCGCTAGATGCCGTCTTCTTCTTCGGCTTGGTATCCGCGCCGGCTTCTTCGTCGGCAGCGCCGCCAGCGTCTGTGGTGTCGTCGGTCTCGGACTCCGTGCTACCCGCATCGGCGCCGTCCGCCGGCTCGGCAGCGGCGGTGGAACCGGACTTCGGCTCACCGGGTTCGGCGGATTCGGTGCCGGTCGACTCGGCGGTAGCCGGGGCGCTGGACTGATGCGACGGGGTGCTGCTGGATGCGGCCGTGCCGCCGGCATCGGTGCCTGCCGAGGGGGCGGTGGCGGTCGAGTCGTCGGGGGTGGCCCAGGCCAGGCCGGCCGGTGCGGCCACCGCGGACCCGATGCCGAGTGCGACGGCCAGTGCGCCGACCCGTCCGACGTAGCTGCCGTATCGCATTTGCATCATTACCTCGTCATTGCCCAGTAAACGAATGTTGCTGGACACCTGCCATGGACCGATCCCGCCAATCGACAGGAATCGCTGGTAAGCGTAGCGGCCCGCGGCCGTCAATTGCTATCGTTCGCGCAAATATTCGCGTCGTGGCTATTCCCAGCGATTTGCCAGTTTCATCGAAACCGGAGCGGTTCCGACGGCAGTGCGGCGATGCCAGAATGCGCGAACCCGGTCCACACCGACCGCAGGTCAGCCCCGAGTGCCGAATCGACGGTCCGGTTCGGGCCCAACATCGGCGCGTCCGACCACCTCCCCTCGGCGCCGAACAGCAGTGGCAGATCGATGCAGTGACAGGCACCCAACGGCGACCCGGCCGGACGCCAATCGAGCCGGTAGCTCCCGGCCCGTCCGCCGTGCGACCGCCACATCTCGACGAACGGTTCGACCAGACCTCCGAATGCGCGCGCCGTCAGCTTGGGTGTCATCACCCGCATGGCGAGCCGCTCGGCCACGCCGACTGCGGACAGCTTCTTGACCCGGGGATCCATCGCGACGAACGGCGCCGCGTCGTCCCTGGTGTATCCGATCAACAGTTCGATCCGTCCGGCCGCCGCCGCGAGCCGCTCGTCGATCTCCGCCGGCGGCGGCAACGGGTCCCGGCCCAACAGCGGTGCGAACGCCATGCTGGCCACCAGACCGAATCTCTGAACCGCCGTGGCCGCGGCGGCCTCCGCGGTCAGCAGCTGCGCGTACGTCGCGTCCCGGGGTGCGACTCCGGCCAGTGACGTCGCCATCGCGGACTGCATGGCATGGACAAGCGGCTCCCGGCTGGCCGCGGCGGCCGGGTTCTGTGTGCCCACGCCCAGCGGCGCGCTCTGGACGATGGCGCGGTGGAACAAGCCTGCGCCCTGCGGGCTGAGCATCAGCGCCAGCACCGAGTCGCCGCCGGCGGACTGTCCGAACACGGTGACGTTTGCCGGGTCGCCGCCGAAGGCCGCGATGTTGTCGCGCACCCACTGCAGGGCCAGGATCTGATCGCGCAGGCCGAGGTTGTCGTCGGCGTCGGCCCCGGGTGGGGACAGATACCCGAAGATTCCCAGCCGATAGTTGATGTTGACCACCACGACATCGCCCTCGCGCACCAGCGCAGCGGGGTCGTACTTCGCCGACTCTCCGCTACCGGCCACATAGGCCCCGCCGTGTATCCACACCATCACCGGCAGGCCGTCGGCGTCCTGCGGTGCCGTCACCGACAGCACCAGGCAGTCCTCGTCGACCCGCAGCCCGTCGAGCATGGGACCACTGACGAAGGCCAGGCGCGACGGACGCTGCGGGCACGCCGGACCGGGCTGGGTGGCGTCGCGCTCACCGGTCCAGGCGGGCGCCGACTCGGCGGCCTCGAACCGGCGCGCGCGACCGTACGGCAGCCCGCGGGCACGCAGCACGCCGTCACATACCTCGACCGAGACGACTCCACCGCTTACGCGCTTATGCACCCGATCAACCTACACGTGCTGCGCTCACCCAGACACCCGAACGCAGGCAACATGAATTCGACTGTGCAACAGCGGAATTACGGCCTGTCAGGGAACGCCCGGCGGGCGCAGATCACCACTGCCAGGCCCGCGGTCAGCAGACCCGCCGCGGCCCACGGTAGCCCGCCCAGACCGACGACGGGGAGCAGTCCGGCGCCGATGGCGGCACCTCCGCCGATTCCGACGTTCGCACTGGCATTGACCCAAGCCCCGGCCATCTCCGGCGATACCGCCTTGGTTCGCACCGCGCAGGCCTGGTAGATCGACGGCACACCACCGAATGCGCCATTCCAGACCGCGGCCAGCACCACCAGCGCGATCAACGCCGGGTAGCCGATCGCCACACCCAGGACGGCGACCACGACGACACCCAGGATCAGGATCGCGGTCCGTCGTGGGCTACGGTCCAACGTCTTTGCGGTGTAGGCGAGTCCGATCAGCCCGCAGGCACCGCAGACCAGCAGCAGTGGCCCGATGAGGCTTTCCCGAAGCCCGGCCCGCAGCGCCAGCAGACTGATGAACGTGTAGAGGGTGAACTGACCGAGGTAGGTCAAACCGTTGGAGGCCACCACCGCTGCCAGCTCTCCGCGGCCGCGGGCGGCGGCTTTGGACCGGGTCCCGTTGGGGATCGCGGGCAGCAGCTTTGCCACCAGCGCCAGTGTGACCGCGGCCAGCACTGCCAGCACCGCGAACGCTGCCCGCCATCCCACCGCGGTACCCAACGACGTCGAAAGTGGCACGCCCAGAACGAATCCCGCCGATGCTCCACCGGTGACGATGGTCAGCGCGCGGCCAACGGATGCCGCGGGCACGACCCGGGGGACGTAACCGATACACAGGGAGAAGAACAGCGCGTGGGTGATACCACCGAGTCCGCGGCCCACTGCCACCACCGCGAATACCGGAGCCACGGCAACCAGTGCATTGCTCAGCACGTAGCCGAGCAGGGTCATCAACAACAGCGGCTTACGCCCGAAACGGGTGGTCGCGATGGTCAGCGGCACCGCCAGCACCGCGACCATGACGGCGTACAGGGTGACGAGCAGGCCCGCGAGCGAATCGTTGACGGCGAACGCACGACCGATGGCCGGAAGCAGCCCGACGGGCAACATCTCGGTGGTGACCGCCAGACATGAGGCGCCCGCCAGCGACAGCAATGCCGGCAGATGGGGTCGCAACCCCGCCGCCGGGTCGTGTCGGACGGTTGTCGCGGTCACCAGGTCGAATATACTCAGGCAACGAGTTTAATCAAACGGGATATTGGTGACCATGTCGCAGGAACCCCGACCGGCATCGCAGGCGCGTTGGTACGGCGCCGCGCAACTGATCGGCCTGGTGCGTGCCGAACCCGGGATCACCCGGGCCGCCGCCGCACAACGCCTCGGTATCGGCACCGGCGGCGCGGCCGATCTGGTCGCCCGGTTGCGCAGGTGCAATCTCCTGGAGGAAGCCCCCGCACCGGTGCAGGGTCGCGGCAGGCCGACCACGGTGCTGGGCCCGCACCCCGCCGGCCCCCTGGTGCTGGCGGCCGAATTGGGCGCCGGGGACTGGCGATTGGCCGAAGCAGGCATCGACGGCGCGCCGCGGGTGGTCGCCGAGGGCAGCCACCGCCGCACCGACGACGCCCGACTGGTCGCCGAACTCGGCGCCGCGATCACCGAGGCCTGCCTGCGCAGGGGTCACCGGGTCGGCGCGGTCGCGATGTCGGTGTCCGGAACGGTCAGCGATTCCCGGCTCGTCCAGTTCACCACCAAAGGCTGGCGTGACACCGACCTGTCCGGACTGATGGCCGGATGCCCCGAGATCCCCCTGCTGCTGGGCAATGACGCCACCTTGGCCGGCCTTGCCGAGGCCCGCACCGGAGCCGGACGCTCCGCCGGGACCACACTGCATCTGATAGTCGCCGTCGGACTCGGCGGCACGCTGGTGGTCAACGGCGAACCCGTCATCGGGGCGCACGGTGCGGCGGGCGAATACGGCCATGTGCCGTTCGGCAGCCCAGACGTCGAATGCCCCTGCGGTGCAACCGGTTGCTGGGACCTCGAGGTCGACGGCCGGGCGTTGGCGCGACATCTT
The DNA here is from genome assembly GCA_016197405.1 of Mycobacterium sp. Taxonomy (GTDB): domain Bacteria; phylum Actinomycetota; class Actinomycetes; order Mycobacteriales; family Mycobacteriaceae; genus Mycobacterium. The sequence goes on along the minus strand of JACPVR010000003.1, from coordinate 71,795 downwards.
GACGAACCGGCGCCCGCCGATCCGATCGGGTACGCGCGCGATGTACTCGAGCAGCGACCCGTCGCCCCGCGATCACGTGCCGCATTCGCCTCGGTCGCCACTGCCCTCGGCAGGGGTATCGGCGGCCTGGTCAACCTGCACGACCCCGATATCGTCACGATCGGCGGCCTGGCCCCGGCATTGCGCGCGGCCGCACCGGAGGCGTTCGAGACCGCCTACCGCGGCGGGCTGATGGCGTTCCGCAAGACGTCGGCACCGGCCGTCATCGACGGGGAACACGGCGACGACGCCCCGCTCATCGGCGCGACGGCATTGGCTTTGGACCACGTGACAGATGAAGCCGCACTGGCGGATTGGGCACGGCGTCACGGCTCCTGAGGCAACAGCGCCCGCAGCTGGTCATGCGGCAGCGCCGGTGAGATGTGCCCGTCGCGCCCGACCATCGTCTCGTTGACGAGCAGGGCGTTGAGCACCGCCTCCTCCACGGCGTAGACCACGGCGGCGTAGAGCGGGTCGATCCGGTTCCAGGGCAGGTGCTGCGTCGCGTGCAACTCGAGGGCCGACTCGTCGTCGGCGAATCCGGTCTGCGACGGTCCGTCGTTGCCGGTGGAGAAGGCCAGAAAGATGTCACCGCTGAACAGACTGCCGGTCGTTCCGGTGCGGGCCAGGCCGAGCGGGACCCGTCGCGCCAGTCCGGCACACTGCGCGGCGCTCAACGGCGCGTCGGTGGCCACGATGGTGATACAGGAGCCGGCCCCGGCCGGCGCACGCAGGTCGCGTTGGAACCAGTCGCTGTTCTCCATCGGGTTTTCGACGTCCAGTAATCGCCCCAGGGGTCTGCCGTTGACGGTCAGCTCGTCGCGGGAACCGAAGTTGGCCTGCATGAAGACCCCGACGGTGTAGGTCGTCGCACCGAAGCGCACCAGCCGTGACGACGTCCCGCTGCCGCCTTTGAACCCGTAACAGTTCATCCCGGTGCCGCCGCCGACGGAACCTTCCGCGAGCGCGCCGCCGCGGGCTGCATCGAGCGCACGCCCCACCACTGTGGGCGTGACATGTCCGCCGTTGATGTCGTTGAGGTAGCCGTCCCAGGTCTCGGCACACACCGGCAGCAGCCACTGCCGCGCCAGGGCGGGATGGTTGGCGTTGATCCACTCGATCACGCCGGTGTGACAGGCCCCGATGGCGTGGGTATTGGACACGGTGATCGGCAGCGCGATTTCACCGACTTCGTCGATCCAGGCCGAGCCGGTCATCTCACCGTTACCGTTGAGGCTGAAACGGCCTGCTGCGCAGGGTCTTCCGACCCCACCTCGGCCGCGCGGGAAGATCGCGGTGACCCCGGTGCGTACCGGCCCGCCACCGACTGTCAGCGCACCGTCGCCGTGCACCAGGGTGGCGTACCCGACCTCGACGCCCGCGACATCGGTGATCGCGTTCAGTTGTCCCGGGGTGCCCCGCAGATCGATGCCGAAGTCACGGGCGCGGGGGCGATCGGTCGTCATGTGTTCATCATCGTTGTTGACGGTCAGCGGCGCCGCGCGGATCGGCTCCGGTCCCCCGGTCCATCGCCCGGCATTCTGCGAATTCGGCGGCATCGTGGAGGATCGGCAGCACGCGCCGGGCACTGACCGACCGACCGACCGAAACACTCGCCGACATCGCCGCGAACAGCCGCGGCTGGGAGTTTCCTGTGCGATAGTCTCCCCGGGGAAGTGGGATGTCACCGTGGGGGTGGGGTAATGAATTTCGGCGACCAATTTGACGGTTCTCGGGGTGGGAATTCCGGGCGGCACGGCTATGCGCGCCACATCGGACGAGTAGGCGGCCTGGCGGTCGCACTGGGCGTTTTCGGGGCGGTGGCGACCAGCCCCGGCGTGGCGTGGGCCGAAACCGGGACGCCGTCGGACGCCGGGCCGTCCGGCACCTCCGCCCCGTCGGCATCGGGTTCGACGGATACCTCGACCGGCTCCGGTACCGGTGCAGACCAGTCAACGGACCAGGCCGACACCGACACCGACACCGAGGGCAGCGACACCGGTGCCACCGATGACACCGATGCTGCACCCGACGACCCGGACGACCCCGATGCCGATCCCGAAGCCGCGGATCCCGACGGCGAGGACGCCGGCACCGATTCCCAGGACACCGAGCAGACACCGGATGGCGACGAGTCCGGCACCGAAGTCGATGATGACCCGTCGGTGGGCGGTGAGCCGTCGACCGGCACCCCCGCGCAGCTGCCGCCGGCTACCAGCGAGTCCGAGAGCGGCGGCGCGGCCGAGGCGAGCGAGAGCAGCGAGGAGAGCTCCTCGGTGCAGCACGTGTCCGCCGCCCGGGTCAACGACACCCAGGCCGACACCCATGCCGATTCCGCCCTGCAGAGCGCGGCCGCTGCCTTGTCGGTCACCCCGGCCGCGGCGGCCACCGCCAACAACCCACTCGTGATGTGGGGCAAGCAGATCGGTAGCGCTCTGCACCTGCCGACGCCGACGCAGGTCGTCGAACAGATCAAGAGCGCCACGGTCTACTGCCTCTGCGGCACCATCAACACCATCACCAAGCTGCTCGGCGGGGTGATGTCGCCCGCGGCCACCCCGGGACCGGCCAGCCCGGCACAGGAAGGCGTGCTGTGGACGGTGCTGGCCTGGGCACGCAGACAGGTCGACTACGCCGTTGCGGCGTTCAACAGCTCATCGTTGGGCCGGTGGGTGCACGAGCTCGGTGTCGCCGCCACCGACTGGGTCACCGACCTCGGTAACACCCCCGATGGCCGCAAGTTCTCGGCGGCGGTCGCGGCATTCCTCGCGCAGTGCAACGACTCCACCGAACTGTCCGATGACTTCGACCGAACGGTCGTCGTCCCGGGCCTCAACGAGCCGACCGACTTCGAATTCATCATGGACGACGGCGATCCCGACGAGATCCATCACATTCTGTTCACCGAGAAGTCCGGTGCCCTGAAGTCCTACGACACCCATACCGGACTGGTGACAACGCTGGCCACCTTCGCCGTCACCACCGGTAACGGCGAGCGTGGCCTGATCGGTATCGAGGTGGACCCCAACTTCTGGGGCGCCGACGGTGAGCCCGGATCGCACATGATCTATCTGGCCTACACCGGTGCCGACAACTTCGACAGGTTGTCGAGCTTCCGGCTCACCGATGCGGCCGGGTCCCCCGCGGGATCCCTCAACTCGCTCGGGACGGAGACCGTACTCGTCAAATCGACCTTGTCCGCCAACGAGTTCCACCATGCCGGCGAACTCGAATTCGACCCGACCGGCCAGTACCTCTATTGGGCGGTCGGCAACAACACCGTCAGCGCCAACTCACAGGACCTGACCAACATCCACGGCAAGATCCTGCGACTCAACCGCGACGGCACCGCTGTCGCCGGCAATCCGTTCATCAGCTCCACAAACGAGATCACCAAGCTCATCTACGCCTACGGATTCCGCAACCCGTTCCGGTTCGCGGTGGACCCGCAGAGCGGCGCGGTGCTGGCCGGTGATGTCGGCGAGGCGACCTGGGAGGAGCTCAATCTCGTACAGCCGGGCGGCAACTACGGCTGGCCGAACGCCGAAGGTTCCGCTCCCGGTAGCGGATACGTCGATCCGCTGTACTCCTACGCGCATGACAACGCGACCAAGACGGGTTCCATCACCGCAGTACTGGTGCTCGACGACGATTCCGTGCCCGGCCAGAAGAAGGTGATGATCGCCGACTACTCCCTCGGCTGGATCAAGGAGCTGACGTTCGATGACCAGTACACCAGCCTGATCAGTGAGAAGACCTTCGACAGCGGTGCGGGAACGGTCGTCAAACTGGCCCAGGCGCCCAACGGCGATATCTACCAACTCAACATCTACCCCGGCACGTTGTCGGTGATCACTCCGTCCGGGGGCAACCGTGCGCCGACTGCGGACATCGACGCGTCCGCGACGTCGGGTGTGGGCAATTCCCTGGAAGTCGACTTCTCCGGCAGTGGGTCCAGCGATCCCGATGGTGATCCCCTGACCTACCAGTGGAACTTCGGCAACGGGCAGACCGGGACCGGGGCGAACCCGGCGACAGTCACCTTCACCAACACCGGCGCCGGCTACACCAGTTACACCGTGACGTTGACGGTCACCGACGACGGCGGTAAGCAGAACACCACCACGCAGCAGATCGTCGTCGGAAGCACGCCTCCGGTGGCCGATTTCGCAACCGTCAGTGGCAGTTACAAATACAACGCCGGCGACACTGTCAGTTTCACCGCGACGGCCTCGGATCTGCAGGACAGTGCCGGGCTGCCCGAAAGCGCGTACTCCTGGACGGTGGAGTTCCGCCACGCTCTGCACAAGCATCCGTTCATCGACAACGCCACGGGCTCGCAGCTGAGCTTCACCATCCCGACCGACTACGACCAGCTGGCCAACACCTGGTACCGGGTCATCCTGACGGTCACCGACAGCAGCGGCCTGAAGACGACGGTCACCAAGGACGTCACCCCCAACACCGTGTCACTGACTTTCGGTGCCAGCGACGATGCGCAGTACACCTTGGACGGGATCCCGCGAACCGGCACCTACACCGAGGACGCGGTGGTCGGCGTGCACCGGACCCTCGGTGTGGTGCTACCGCAGAACGTCAACGGGGTGCCGGTCACATTCGGCAATTGGTCCGACGGCGGGGCCGCGACCCACGTCATCGTCACACCGGGAGCCAGCACCAGCTATATCGTGACCTACGAGCCGGTTTCGTCGTCGATCGCGGTCTGACCCGTCATCCGCAATACCGATGGCGGAACCGGAATCCCCGGATCGCAGTCGGGTGCGTACTCGGGTGCGCCGCACACCACCGAGAGCGGTATGACACCGGCCCACACGCCGGCGGCGATGTCCTCCGGCGGATCCTCCGACCAGCCGTCACTGAGTTTCAGCGACCAGTTCGACTCCCCGATCGGCAACCGAAGGGGCAGCGTCGCGGCGAGTTCCTTACGCGAGCTCTCCCGCAACTCGGCGACCCGGCCCGGGATGAAGGTGTCGGTCAGCGTGTTGAGATAGCGGATCTTGTCCTCCGGCGGGACCAGCTCGAAGGTGCCGAACAGCACCGCGCTGCGGTACCGGAAGGAGGACTCGAAACCACTACGCGCCACCACGATCCCGTCCAGCATCGTGACTGAGACCGCCGCCGGTGCACCAACCTCCAGTGCCCGCATCCACGGTGACCCGGTGGAACCGTGGATGACGAGGTCGTCGCCGATCCGCGCGAAGCCGGTCGGAAAGACCACCGGATGACCATCGCGGACCAAGGCGATGGTGGCCAGTGGTGTGCTGTCGAGCAGCTCGTCGAGGGCCGCGCGCGAGGTGCTCTGCTTTTCAGGTATCCGGGAGATCCGGGTCGTAGGCTGCGACATGCCCTAACTGTCGCACGAGGCGACCAACCAAGCCGAGGTATCGGGCGGCAGCACCCCGTCCGGAGCGGGTCCGGAGACCAATATCACCGAAGCCTGCGCCGGTAGCGCGATATCGGCGGAGCCGGTGTTGACCCAGCACTGCGTGCCGTTGCGTTCGAAGGCCAGTACGCCGGCACCGGAGTCCAGCCAGCTGATGTCGCCGGCGTCCACCCAGTGCTCACGACGCAGGGCCAGCGCGGCCCGATACAGGTTCAGCACCGAGTCGGCATCGGCCTGCTGGGTTGCAACCGCCAGCGCACCCCAATGTTCGGGTTGCGGCAGCCACGGCTCCTTCGCCGCCCCGGCAGGGGAAAAGCCATACGGTGCAGCCGAATCCGACCATGGCAGCGGAACCCGGCAACCGTCGCGTCCGACATCGCTGAAGCCCGACTGCACCCATGTCGGGTCTTGGCGCACCTCGTCGGGCAGGTCCTCGACCTCTTCGAGGCCCAGTTCCTCCCCCTGGTAGACGTAGGCGGTTCCCGGCAGCGCCAGTTGCAGCAGCGCACACGCCCTGGCGCGGCGCCGACCCAGCTCGTGGTCGGCGTTCTCCTCGGACCATCTGGCCCGCTCCCAGTCACTTTCGACCATGCCGGCAGGTTGGGAGCGCGAGTACCGGGTCACCGTGCGCGGGACATCGTGGTTGGACAGCACCCAGGTGGGCGGTGCGCCCACCGACGCGGCAGCCTCGATGGCGTCGTCGACCACCGAGCGCAGGCTCGATGCGCGCCACGGCGCCCGCAGGAAATCGAACTGGAACGCGGTGTGCAATTCGTCGGGACGCAGGTAGCGGGCCAGCCGCTCGTTGCTCGGCACCCAGGCTTCGGCGATGAAGACCCGCGGCGGCGTATAGGCGTCGGCCACGGCACGCCAGCCTCGGTAGATCTCGTGCACACCGTCCTGATCCCACGCGGGGTGGGTGTTGTTGTGTTGCACACCAGCTGTTTTGGCGCCGCCGTCCGGCAGCCCGTCGGCTTTGACCAGCCCGTGGGCCACGTCGATGCGGAATCCGTCGACCCCGCGGTCGAACCAGAATGCCAGCACGCGTTCGAATTCTGCGCGCACCTCGGGGTGCTGCCAGTTCAGGTCGGGCTGGCCCGGCGCGAACAGATGCAGGTACCACGATCCGTCCGGTAACCGCGTCCAGGCCGGGCCGCCGAAGACGCTCTGCCAGTCGTTGGGTGGCAGTTCGCCACCGGCACCGCGGCCCGGCCGGAACAGGTACCGGTCGCGGGCGCCCGGCTCACCGGCGAGCGCGGCGGCGAACCAGGCGTGCTGATCCGACGTGTGGTTGGGGACGATGTCGAGCAGCACCCTGATGCCGGCCGCGTGCGCCTCGGTGATGAAATGCTGTGCCTCGTCAAGGGTTCCGTAGGACGGCTCGATAGAGCAGTAATCGGCGACGTCGTAGCCGGCGTCGGCCATCGGAGACGGATACCAGGGGTTGATCCACACCGCGTCGACACCCAGTGCCGACAGATACGGCAGCCGCGAACGCAGACCCTCGATATCGCCGATACCGTCACCGTTGTCGTCGGCGAAGCTGCGAATGTAGACCTGATAGACGACCGCCGATTCCCACCAGTGCGCCGCCATCAGATTCCCACCCGGCGCAACGCATCGGGCGTCAGGTCGGCCAAGGTGCGGTAGCCGTCGACGGCCATGGTCAGATCGGCCTCGGCAGCCAGTGAGCGTAGGACGTGCACGATACCGTCCACACCGCCCAGCGCCAGTCCGTAGGCGTAGGGCCGGCCGATACCGACCGCGCTGGCTCCCAGAGCCAGCGCCTTGACGATATCGGTTCCCGAGCGCACACCGGAGTCGAACAACACCGGCAGCTCCCCCGCCGCCTCGACCACGCCGGGCAGGCAGTCGATGGCCGGGATACCGCCGTTGGCCTGACGGCCGCCGTGGTTGGAGCAGTAGATACCGTCGACACCGTAATCGACTGCGCGCCGGGCATCGTCGGGATGGCAGATGCCTTTCAGGATCAGCGGCAAGGTGGTCAACGACCGCAGCCAGGTGAGGTCGTCCCAGGTCAGTGGATTTCCGAAGATCGGCACCCAGTGCATGACGGCGGCCCGCGGGTCGGCAGCCAGCTGTTCGGCCGACAAACCTGTTTTGGCCGCGAACACCGGATCGCTGGTGTAGTTCGCCAGACACTTGCCGCGCAACTGCGGGAAGTTGGCGGTTGCCAGGTCACGGGGCCGCCAGCCCGGGATCCAGGTGTCCAGCGTGACGACGATGCCGGCGTAACCAGCGGCCTCGGCCCGACGCACCAGGCTCTCGGCCAGCTCCCGGTCGGTGGGGCAGTACAGCTGGAAAAGCCCTGGTGTGTCACCGAATTCGGCGGCGACATCCTCCATCGGATCCTCGACGAGAGTCGAGACGCACATCGGTACACCGGTGGCCGCCGCGGCCCGCGCCGTCGCGAGGTCGCCGTGCCCGTCCTGCGCGCATAACGCGATGACGCCGATCGGCGCCATGAAAATCGGTGCCGGCCAGCGCTTTCCCCACAACTCGACCGACAAGTCGCGTTCTTTGGCCCCGACGAGCATGCGCGGTATCAGGCCCCATCGGCGAAACGCCGCCACATTGCCGTCCTGGGTGTGCTCGTCGCCCGCTCCGCCGGCGACGTAGGACCATACCGACGGTGACAGCACCTGCTGGGCCCGCGACTCCAGTTCGGCGTAGGTCATCGGCAGACTCGGCAGCACGCCGGTCAGTCCCTGGAAGTAGATCTCGTACTGGTAGGCGCCGAACGGTGCGCTCATGCTCATGTGAAGTCCTTCACCACATCGGCGACCCGCCGGAGCTGGTCGATATCGGAACTGGTTGGGATCAGATGGATTTCGTCGGTGCCGACGGCTTCGAAGGCACGCAGGGTGGCGGCCAGGTCGTCCTCGTCACCCGACCAACCGGTGCTCGGGGCGATGGCATCGACCAGCTCGACCGGAATCCAGTTCATGTACCGGCGCAGATGGTGGTGCACCTGGGAGCGGGCCTGGCCGGTGTCACCCGGTTTGGCCATCGCGAACCAGAACGAGGTGGCCAGATGCGGTGCCGGCTTACCGGCCTGTTTCCATGCGTCGCGCGCGACGTCGAACAGTTCGTTCTGCTTGGCGACGTCGAGGTCCATGGTGATACCGGCCAGCCCGTCGGCCCAGGCCGCCGCGCTGCGCACGGTCTTGGGTCCGATGGTCCCGACCAGCAGCCGCGGGCCGCCGGGGGTGATCGGGACCGGCCCGACCGGAAGTACCGATTCGGTGAGCTTCTCGCCGGCCCAAACCCTGCGCATGAGCGCGACGCGGTCGGCCATCTCACGCATGGTCTGGGTGGCGGGGTCGGCACCGACGGCGAGGTAGTCCTCATGCCGGCCGCCCACGCCGATCCCGACGGTGAGCCGGCCACCGGAGAGCAGGTCACCGGTCGCCAGCGCCTTGGCACACATCACCGGGTCGTGCAGCTGGGGCACGATGACCGTCGCCACCAGCTCCACCCGCTCGGTCCAGGCGGCCAGGGCGCCCAGCAACGTCAGGCTGTCTGGGTTGGTGAAGGCTATGCGCTCACCCCAGGCCAGCGATGAGAACGGCCCGTTGTCGATGATCTCGGTCCACTCCCGCAGCACTGCCGCGTCCAGGTCAGGTTCCATCACCGGCAACGTCATCCCAATGCGCACGTTCGCGATTCTGGCACGGATCGGCGCCGCGCCGACCAGACCGCAGGTAATGGGCGCGCGACGTCAGGTTTGCGTGCACTGGCAGAGTGGGTGGATGACAATAACCACCACCGAGTTCTCGCACATCAGGCTCACCGTCACCGATATCGCGCGTTCGCGGCAGTTCTACGAAAGTGTCTTCGGCTGGCCGGTCGCCATCGAGGTGCCCGCCGACGCCGACGAGAAGACCAGGGCCGAGTTGAGTTTTCTGTTCGGCGGTGTCATCTACCGGTTCGGCGACGGGCTGATCGGGCTGCGTCCGGTGGCGACCGGGGCATTCGACGAGGACCGGGTGGGACTGGACCATCTGGCATTCAAAGTGCCGAGCAAGGCCGATATCGACGCGGCCGCAGCACATCTCGATGATCTCGGCATCCCGCACGCCGGCGTCAAGGATATCGGCGCCATGTTCATCCTGGAGTTCCGCGATCCCGACAACATCGCCCTGGAGCTGTCGGCGCCGAAATGAGCCGGCAGTTCAGGATGCCGGGTCTTTGAAGGCTTTGATGGGCCCGCCGCTGGGCGGCGGCGCGAATAGGTTGCCCCGCACACTGCCGCCGGTCGTGCGCACCGCGACGACGATCCAGGTGGTCAACAGGCCCAGATAGGCCAGAGCGGCGGCATACCGGAAGGCCGGCAGCCCGGTGTGCACCGCAAGCTGCGTGGTGCCGGTGACGAAGGTGCCGACCGGAAAGGTCAGGCTCCACCACGTCAATGCGAACGGCATCCCGCGCCGCAGCGTCCGCACGGTCAGCGACATCGCCAACGCAATCCACAGCACCGCGAATCCCCAGACCGGGACGCCGTAGAGGATCGCGAAGACGCTGAGATCCTCGGCGATCTCCGGCTTGACCGCCAGGGCCGCATTGGTGCCGAGAAGCCCTGCCGCGGTGATGGATTGCCCAAGCGGGCCCAACACGATCCACAGCGTGGGCACCCGCGCCGAACCCGATGTGCCGTACAGCGTCAGCCGCGTCCAGATCATCGCGATGATCAGGATCGAAGCCATCAGCGACAGACCGAACATGGCATAGCAGCCGTACAGCAGTGTCTGCTGCCCGGTACCCGGCGCCATATGCGGGATCAACAACGCTCCGGTGGCTGCCGACACCATCGGCGGGACCACCGGCATCAGCCAGCCGCCGAATGCGGCGTCGGCTTCCACCCGGTATTGGGTGAACATCAGGTACGGGATGCTCACCGCGGTGAAGAGACCGCCGAGGGTGCCCGCGGTCCACAACACCCACGCCAGGTCCACCGCGACGCGTTCGCCGATCAGATCCTTGCCCACCAGGAGGGCACCGCCGCCGACCGTCATCAACGCCATCGGCGCCGCCCCGTAGAAATGCGCCATCTGCGGGTTCCGGGCATGGGTGCGCGCAACGGTGGGATGACGCAGCCAGTGCCCGCCGATCACCACGATCAGGACCACCAGCAGCAGCGCGGCGATAACCCACACCACGCGCGCGAAGGTCTGCAGACCCGGCACGTGTACCGGCAGGGAGGCCGCCGCGGTGGCGACGATCCCGGTGCCCATGACCGAGGCGAACCAGTTGGGACCGATATTGCCCAGTACCTCGACACGTCTCTGCGGGCTCGACACGTCGGCAGCCTACTGCGATTCGCGATCCGGGGGTTTTCCCCCACGGACATTCGGAGGGAAACGCTGTGTCGCCCAGCCCTCCCGGTCCCTAGGTTTGGGGGCATGGTTGCAATCACCGACAACGCCGGCCTGAGCACGACCGATCTCGGACGGAACCGGGATTGGCATATCGGTGTCGTCCCGACAGCGTCGATGGTCAGCGGTGCCGCGGTGGCTGTGGTGTGGTTCTGGATCCCGTTGGCCATCCTGATCGTCGCGGTGTCGTCGATCCCGTCGCTGATCGGTTTCGTGCTGGCCGCGGTGGTGTTCATCTATCTGATGCGCGGTGTGGAGACCGTCGAGCGGCTGCGCAGCGAAGCGGTTTTCGGTATGGGCATCCCGGTCCCGATTCGGCCGCTGTCGCAGCACACCGGGTTCCAGCGATGGCTGCACCAACTGTGGCTCGATGTCAGCAGCGCCCGATTCTGGAAAGGCTGCGCGCAGCACTATCTACGGATGGTCTATGACGCGACGGCCACCACCGCGGCGATCGCCCTGCTGGGTTTCGCATTCCTGGGCCCGGCGGCATCGATCGCGGCGCGTCGCAGCGACCCGGCGGCCGGCCTGGACTTCCTCGCACCGCCGGTGGCGTTCCTGTTGGCGGTGGTGGCGCTGGTCGCGGCCATCGCAATCCTGGCACTGGCACCGGCGCTGGACGCCCGAATCGATCGATGGCTGCTCTCCCCGTCACCGACCGATGCCCTGCGCAACCAGGTGTACGCGCTGGCCGATGCCCGGCAGGGCGCCGTCTCGTCAGCGCAGACCGAACGCCACCGCATCGAGCGCGACCTGCATGACAGCGTGCAGCCGCGGCTGGTTTCGCTGGCGATGACCATCGGGCTGGCCCAGACCAAACTCGACGACGACCTGCCCGCGGCGAAGGCATTGATCGCCGAAGCCCATGACGACGCCAAACAGGCCCTCGCCGAGCTGCGCAACGTCGTGCGCGGTATCGCCCCGACCATCCTGGCCGACCGCGGCCTCGACGCCGCACTGTCGGCTGTCGTACAACGCAGCGAGACATCTGGAGTACCAACGCATCTCAACATCCAACTGCCACGTCGACTACCCGACGAGATCGAGGCGGTGGCCTACTCCGTCGTCGCCGAGGCGCTGACCAATGTCGCCAAACACGCCGAGGCCACCAGGGCCGTGGTCACTGTCCGGCTCGACGACACCGCCGGCGCGCTGCACATCTCGGTGTTCGACGACGGCCGCGGCGGTGCGCTCGTCACCGACGACGAGGACAGCACCGGGCTGCGCGGTCTGGCCGAACGGGTGCGCTCGGCGGGCGGGGTCTTCACGGTGTCGAGTCCCGCCACCGGCCCGACGATCGTCAGTGCGGTGCTGCCATGCGGATCGTGATCGCCGAGGATTCCGCTCTGCTGCGGGCCGGACTCGAGCGGATCCTCACCGACACCGGCCACGAGGTCGTCGCGGGGGTGTCCGATGCGACCGATCTGCTCTGGATCGTCGGGGACAAGCAACCGGATCTGGTGATCGTCGATGTCCGGATGCCGCCGACCTTCACCGACGAAGGCATCCGCGCGGCCGCCATCCTGCGCAGCCAGAATCCGGAATCGGCGGTACTGGTGCTGTCGCACTACGTCGAAGAACGGTATGCGGCCGAGTTGATCGCCTCGGACACCCGCGGGTTCGGCTATCTGCTCAAGGATCGGGTCGCCGACGTACCGGCTTTCCTGGACGCCGTCACCACGGTGGGCGCCGGCGGCACCGTGCTCGATCCCGAAGTGGTGTCCCAGATCCTGGTGCGCTCGCAGCGGCGAAACACCTTGGGCCAGCTGACCCCCCGAGAGCAGGACGTGCTGCAACTGATGGCCGAGGGCAAGACCAATTCGGCCATCGCGAGCACCCTGTCGATCTCGACCGGATCCGCGGAGAAACACATCGCCTCGATCTTCACGAAGTTCGACCTGGCACCCGACGAGACCGAGAACCGCCGCGTACTCGCCGTCCTGCGTTACCTCGAATCCTGAATGAAGGACCTGCTGATGACGATGCCCTACCCGCCCGCACCCGCGGCGCAGCCGCCCGCCGTGACCAGTGCGGCCCGCACCACGATCCGGGTGGCCCTGGTGCTCGCCGCGACACTTCTGCTGCTCGGCACGGTGGGCGGTCTGACGGCCGCGGCCGTCGGGATCGGTAACACCCGGATGATCGCCGATTCGCAGCCGCTGCCCGCGACCATGCGCACCCTGGCGATCGACACCGGTGATCTGCCGATGGCGGTGCGCTTGACCACCGATCCGGACGTGACCCAGCCCCGGGTGGACCTTCGATTCCTCAGCGCGGGCGGCGCAGGCGGCGGTCTCGACATCGCCACCGGCACCGACGTCCGCGTGCGTGTCAGCGGCCGGGATCCGGGCTGGCTCAGCTGGGGCGGCGGGGTGCTGACGGTGGTGCTGCCACCGGATCTCGCCCGCCGCCTCAGTGTCAGCACGACACAGCAGGACGGCGTCTTGATGGCCGATGCGGATCTGGATCGGCTGGTGGCGCACGTGACCGACGGCGGCGTGCTGCTGCGTGGTTCGGCACGCGCCATCGAGATCCACACCCAGGATGGCGGCATCCATACCCGTACGCCCATCGCGGTGCGAGAGTCGTTCGCGGCCAACAGCATCGACGGTGACGTCACCGTCGACTTCGACAGCGCACCGCGAACCATCTCGGTGAGAACCGGGGACGGCGACGTGCGGCTCGACGTGCCCGGGCCGGGACCGTTCGCGGTCAACGCCGCCAGCGGATCGGGAGACACCGTGGTCCGGGTACCGCAGGCAGCGGATCCCGCCGCCGCGGTCGCGGTCATCACGGCGCGCACCGACAGCGGTGACCTGACCATCTCGCGCCGGGACTGAGCAATCACCGCCGGTGTGTTTCGGCTCACAGCGTTCGGGGCAGCCGAACGGGCATGGAATCAAACGAGACGCCGGTGGAAGTCACCGAATCGGCAAAAGAAGAGGCCGCCGAGATGGCGCGTGCCTACGACGACCGCCCCACGGCGGTGCTGCCCGGGTCGCACAACACCATCACCGGGACCGCGGTCAACGACTGGCTCGACGACGACGGTAACCCGAAGTACGGCAAGGACGAGCAGGCCGAGGGGGACGGCGGCGCTCAGCCCGCCGAGCGGTGACCGCGGCTGGTCTCCTGCCTGCGATAGTCATCGGCCAGGCCGCTGACGTGCGGCGGCAGCGTTCCTGAGGCCACGTCGGCCAGGCTGGTCTGCTCCAGCACCGCCCGCATGCTTGCCCGCAATGCTCGCCATACATCGGTGAGTTTCTCGGTCGGGCCGGAGTACGGCAGGTCCCCCAGCCCGATATCGCGCACACTGGCCAGCGGTCCGTCGATGCAGCGCAGCACATCGGCGATGCTGATCTGCTCGGCGGAACGACCGAGCGCGTAGCCGCCCTCCCGTCCGCGATGGCTGCGCACCAGTCGGTCGTTGCGCAAGGCGGCGAGGATATCGACCAGGAATTGCGCGGGGATGCCCTGCGCCTTGGCCAGGTCGTCGGTTTTCACCAGGATGCCGGGTTCCACCGTGGCGAGCTGCACCATGGCTCGCACGGCGTACTCCGCCTTCGCCGACATCCTCATCAGGCGAATTCTGCCATTCGGGCGGTGTTAACCGGGTATCGCCGCGGCGTCGGGCGCCACCACGGCGAACAGGTCGGCGACCGCAGCCAGGCTGGCTGCCTGCATTGTCGCCGCCGGGACATCGCCGCCGGGCCCGGGCAGCGCACGCGTGGCGGTTGCGGCGGCGACCACCGTCGGGGCGTAGCCAAGATTGAACGCACCGCGGGCGGTGGAGTTGACACACATGTGTGTCATGAAGCCGGCCAGCACGAGGTTGGTGGCGTTGACGGCCTTCAGCCGATCGTCGAGATCGGTGTCGACGAAGGAGTTCGGATAGGCCTTCACCACCACCGGCTCGTCACCGCGAGGCGCCACGATGTCGACGATGGCGCCGCTGCGCCCCTCGATGTCGTACAGCGACCCGGGACCGTCGTTGTGCTGGATGTGGATGATCGGGATACCGGCACTGCGCGCCCGCTCCAGCAGCGCGGCGGCTTCCGCGAGCGCCGGTTGCACACCTTCGAGCTCCATCACACCCTCGGTATAGGTGTTCTGGCAGTCGATCAGGATCAACGTGGACTCGGCCAAGCTCACCGGCTCCGTGGGGAGCCCGGCAAGGGACCGTAGTGTCGGTAGTTCGGCCATACCCGAACCTACCGCGTCAGGCCCTGGTGACCGCCAGCACGGCGTCGGCGTATTCGGGCCGGCACACGATCAGGTCGGGCAGCTTGATGTCGGTCTGGTTGTAGCGCAGCGGCGAACCGTCGATACGCGAGGTGAACAACCCGGCAGCACGGGCCACCGCCACCGGGGCGGCCGAATCCCATTCGTACTGCCCGCCGGCGTGCACATAGACGTCCGCGTGGCCCTGCACCACCGCGGCGACCTTGGCACCCGCCGAGCCCATCTCCACCAGCGTGCCGGCCAGGGCGTCACGCACCGCCAACGCCACCGCGGGCGGGCGGGTGCGGGACACCACGACCCGCGGTGGACCGTCGAAGGCGGCCGGGGCGGCAACGTCGGGGGTGGCCAAGGTGACGTCCTGAGCCGGCAGTGCGACCGCTCCGGCCACCAGTTCGCCGTTCTGCCAGAGGGCTACGTGCACGGCCCAGTCCGCACGTCCCGGTTCGGAGAACTCCCGGGTGCCGTCGAGTGGGTCGACGATCCACACCCGGTCGGCGGTGAGCCGGGCCGGGTCGTCGGCACCCTCTTCGGAAAGCACAATGTCATCGGGCCGGGCCGCCGCCAGCTCGGCCATCAGGAAATCATGAGATCGTTTGTCGCCGGCGGCTTTGCGCTCATCGGTGGAAGCCTCGGCGAGTTCCTCGCGGACCGTCAGCAACAACCGGCCGGCGCGCGTCGCCAGTTCGGCGGCCAGATCGTGATCACCCATGTGCACCCACTGTCAGCAGATCGACGACTTCTTGGGCAAGTTCATCACAGGAACGATCGGGAGTCAGCCGCAGATCAGGGTTCCGCGGACGCTGATACGGGCTGTCGATTCCGGTGAAGTGCGTGATCTCACCGGCCCGGGCCTTGGCGTACAGACCCTTCGGATCACGGCGTTCGCAATCCTCCAGTGGCGTGTCGACGAAGATCTCGTAGAAGTCGACGTCCTGATCGGTGTGCACCTTGCGGGCCAGGTCCCGGTGCTCGGTCAGCGGGCTGATGACCGGCACCAGCACCGTGAGACCGGCATCGGCCATCAACGTGGCGATATGGGCGAGCCGGCGCAGATTCTCCGCGCGGTCGGCCATCGAGAACCCCAGGTCGGCGTTGAGGCCGTGCCGCAGGTTGTCTCCGTCGAGAATGTATGTCGGGCAGCCGCTTTCGAGCAGTTTCTGCTCCACGAGAACCGCGATGGACGACTTGCCCGAACCGGACAGACCGGTGAACCACAGGGTGCGGCCCTTACTCAGCCGATCCTGCGCGCTGACCAGCGACTGATGCCGGACGGTGTTGGGCGTCGCCGACCGGGCGGCCGCCGGGGTGGTGTCGCGCACCATGCCGGCCGCCACCGTGACGTTGGTGTCGGGATCGATCAGGATGAACGACCCGGTGGCGGCATTGCGCGAATACTCGTCGAGCAACAGCGGCACCTGGGTGCGCAAGGTGACGCGGCCCAGCTCGTTGAGCTTGAGCGCCGTTGCGCTCTTGTCGCGGTGCAGGGTGTTGACGTCGAGGCGGTAGTCCAGGCCCGTCACCCGCGCCCTGGTGGTCCGGGTGGTGTGTTTGATGACGTAGTCGCGTCCCGGTTCCAGCGCCGCGTCATCGGCCATCCAGCACACCATGGCGTCGAACTCGCTGGTGGTGGCGGGCTGATTCTGCGGGCGCGCCAGCATGTCGCCGCGGGAGATGTCGATATCGTCGGCCAGGCTTATCGAGACGGCCATCGGCGGGAACGCCTCGGTGACCGGGCCGGTGGGGCCGTCGATTGCGGTGATCCGGCTCAGTTTGCCGTTGGGCAGCGCCACGATCTCGTCACCGGGTCGCAACACGCCGCCGGCCACCGTGCCCGCGTAGCTGCGGTGGTCGGCATGGTCACGGGTCTGCGGCCGGATGACGTACTGCACCGGGAACCGGACGTCGATCAGGTTGCGGTCACCGGCGATGTAGACGTCCTCGAGATGCGCCAGCAGGGCCGGCCCCTCGTACCACGGCGTCTTGTCGGATTTGGTGACCACATTGTCGCCGGTGAGCGCCGACAGCGGAATGGTGGTGACATCGTGGATGTCCAGGCGCGCAGCGAAGGCGTGGAACTCGTCGCGGATGAACTCGAATCGTTCACGGTCCCAGTCGATCAGGTCCATCTTGTTGACCGCCAGCACGATGTGCTGCACACCGAGCAGCGAGGCCAGGAAGGCGTGCCGACGGGACTGCTCGAGCAGCCCGTGGCGGGCGTCGACGAGCACGATCGCCAGCTGCGCCGTCGAGGTACCGGTCACCATGTTGCGGGTGTACTGAATGTGCCCCGGGGTGTCGGCGATGATGAATTTCCGCTTAGCCGTTGCGAAATAGCGGTAGGCGACATCGATGGTGATGCCCTGCTCGCGCTCGGCGCGCAGGCCATCGGTCACCAGGGCCAGGTCGGTGTAATCGTTGCCGCGCTCCTTGGAGGTGCGCTCGACCGAGGCCAGCTGATCCTCCATGACGGCCTTGGAGTCATACAGCAGCCGGCCGATCAGGGTTGATTTCCCGTCGTCGACCGAACCTGCTGTCGCGATGCGCAACAACGTCATGTTCGAAGCCATCAGAAGTAGCCCTCCCGCTTGCGGTCTTCCATACCGGCCTCGGAGATCCGGTCATCGGCGCGGGTCGCGCCTCGTTCGGTCAGTCGCGATACCGCGGTCTCGGCGATCACCTCGTCGACGGTGGCCGCGGTCGATTCCACGCAGCCCGTGCAGGTGACGTCGCCGACGGTGCGGAACCGCACCGAGGTCTCGAAGACCTCTTCGTCGTCGCGGGGCTGCATGAACTCGTGCACCGCCAGCAGCATCCCGTCGCGGGCGAACACCGGGCGGGTGTGTGCGTAGTAGATGCCGGGCAGCGTGATGTTCTCGGCGCCGATGTAGGCCCAGATGTCGTACTCGGTCCAGTTCGACAGCGGGAAGACCCGGATGTGCTCACCCTTGCGGTGCCTGCCGTTGTAGAGGTTCCACAGCTCGGGACGCTGGGCCTTGGGATCCCATTGGCCGAACTCGTCGCGGAAGCTGAAAACCCGCTCCTTGGCGCGGGCCTTCTCCTCGTCGCGGCGGGCGCCACCGAATGCGGCGTCGAACTTGTTCTCGCGGATGGCGCGCAGCAGGGTCACGGTCTGCAGCGGGTTACGCGACGGACCGTTGTCGACGACGCGGCCGGCGGCGATGTCCTCCTCCACGCTGGCCACCACCAGGCGCAGGCCGTGCTGGGCCACCAGGGCGTCGCGGGTGGCGATGACCTCGTCGAAGTTGTGGCCGGTGTCGACGTGCATGACCGGGAACGGCAACCGTCCCGGGGCGAAGGCCTTGATGGCCAGCGCCAGCATGACGATGGAGTCCTTGCCACCGGAGAACAGCAGGACCGGCCGTTCGAACTCGGCCGCCACCTCCCGGATGATGTGGATGGCCTCGGCTTCGAGTGATCGAAGGTGGCTCAGCTCGTACTGACCGGCGGCCGGTTGGCTCGCGACTGGAGTCGTCATACGCTTCCTTGCAAAGTTGGTCGATCTGACCAAGTTAATTGGTATAACCCAGTATGGAACCAGCGATACGTCGCGATGTCAACGACGTGCCTCCCTACGCCACGCGCACCCGCCCGGCGATATCGCGAGGATGGCCGCAAATGCCGTGAGCCGGTGGACCTGCCTGCGACTACGCTCAGCTCCATGGCCGAGTCGATGTCCGCGAAGCGCAGGGAAAACACCGTCGTGAATTTCCTTGCGGCCAAACGCCATACCTGCGAAGAGATATTCGCCGAGCCCAGTCCGATCCCTGCCGAATCGGGAGCCTGCGGCTGGTGGTTCCGGGAGATCCCCGGGGATATCGACGTCTCCGGCTGCGAACAGCGCGACGGCTGGACACTGCTGTATGTGGGGATCAGCCCCGGACCGCCGCGGACCGACGGCAAGCCGGCGATGCCCCAGGACATCCGCAAACGCACCCGTTACCACTTCGGCGCCGGCTCCGCGAACGCGGAAGGCTCCCCGCTGCGTAAATCGCTGGGTGTGCTGCTCGGCCACCAACTCGGGTTCGCCCTGCGCCGGATCGGGTCGGGCAAGCGGCAGACCTTTGCCGACGGTGAAGCGGTGCTTTCTGCGTGGATGGCCGAGAACGCCACGGTGTCCTGGAAGGTTCATCCCGAGCCGTGGCACCTCGAAGCCAAGCTGATCGCTGCACTGGATCTACCGCTGAACTATCAGCACAACGAGCGCAATGCCTTCGCACCCGAGCTGATGCGGCTCCGGCGCGAAGCTGCGGCGAAGGCCGCCAAGATGCGCGTGCTCGCCGAGTGGAACTAGCCGTGATTTGGGCGTGTTACGCCACGCGGAGCGTGGCGTAACACGCCCAAATCGCTAGAGGGTGACCTCGTTGAGCTTGCCGGTGGCCACGTCGAAGACGAAACCCCGCAGGGATTCGTGCAGGGTGACGAACGGGCTGGCCTCGATCCGGCGCAGTGACTGGCGCACGTCCTCGTCCACATCGGGGAATGACTCGGCCGCCCACTCCGGCTTGATCCCCGTCTCGTCCTGGATGGCCTTCTTGAAACCGTCGTCGGTGAAGGTCAGCATGCCGCAATCGGTGTGGTGGATCAGGATGATCTCGCGGGTGCCAAGCAGCCGCTGGCTGATGGCCAACGAGCGGATCTCGTCGTCGGTGACGACGCCGCCGGCATTGCGGATCACATGCGCCTCACCGTCGCCGAGGCCGAGGATCCGGTAGACGTCGAGTCGGGCGTCCATGCACGCCACGACGGCCACATGCTTGCTCGGCGGCAGCGGCAGCGGGCCCGTGAACGTCTCGACGTACTTCGCGTTGTTGGCCAGATACTCATCGGTGACGGTCATGAGTTTCGACGCTAACAGCCACTCGGCACGGCTCCAGCGCCTTCGATCACGCTGATCCCAACGGGTGCCCGCGCAGCGCGTCGAGCGGCGGCGGTCCAGAACCATCTCCTACCCTGTGCGGATGCGGCACACACGGAAGGGCACCGGATGACGCGCTTCCTGGCGCGCCGGCTGCTCAACTACGTGGTGCTGCTGTTCCTGGCGTCGTTCCTGACCTTCTGCCTGACGTCGGTGTCCTTCTCGCCACTGGAGAGCCTGCAGCAGCGCAACCCGCGGCCCCCGGAGGCCGTCATCGCGGCCAAGGCTGCCGAACTCGATCTCGACAAGCCGATACCGCTGCGCTACGCGCACTGGGTGGCGGGCGCGGTGCACGGCGACTTCGGCACCACGGTCCAAGGCCAACCGGTGGCCGAGGAGTTGTGGCGACGCATCGGGGTCAGCCTGCGGCTGCTCATCATCGGCAGCGTCGTCGGCGCGATCACCGGCGTGGTGGTCGGCGCCTGGAGCGCGATCCGGCAATACCGGCTGTCCGACCGCGTCATCACGGTGGCCTCACTGCTGGTCATCAGCGCACCGACGTTCGTGATCGCCAACCTGCTCATCCTGGCGGCGCTGCGCGTCAATTCGATTCTGGGCGTTCAGCTTTTCGAATACACCGGCGAAACCTCGCCGATGACCGCGCCCGACGCCTGGAGCCAGTTCGCCGACCGGATGCAACACCTGGCCCTGCCGACGTTCACACTCATCCTGGGAGCGGCCGCCGGCTACAGCCGCTACCAGCGCAACGCCATGCTCGACGTGCTCAACCAGGATTTCATCCGGACCGCCCGCGCCAAGGGCCTGACCCGGCGCCAGGCATTGTTCAAACACGGCCTGCGGACCGCGCTGATCCCGATGGCCACGCTGTTCGCCTACGGCCTCGCGGGCGTCGTCACCGGCTCGGTTTTCGTCGAGAAGATCTTCGGCTGGCACGGTATCGGCGAATGGGTGGTGCAAGGCATCGCCAACCAGGACACCAACATCATCGCCGCGGTCGCGGTGTTCACCGGCGCCGTGGTGCTGCTCGCGGGGCTGTTGTCCGATGTCATCTATGCCATCCTCGATCCCCGGGTGCGGGTCTCATGAGCGAGCCGACGGTTTTCGCGTCACGACGCACCCTGGTGTGGCGGCGATTCCGGCGCAACCGGCCCGCAATGGCAGCACTGGCGCTGCTGGTGCTGTTGTTCGTCGCCTGCTACGCGGTGCCACCACTGCTGCCCTACTCCTACACCGATCTGGACTACTACAACCTGCAGCAACCGCCGTCGACGACGCATTGGTTCGGCACCAACGGGCTGGGCCAGGATCTGTTCGCCCAGACGCTGCGCGGTATGCAGAAATCCATGCTCATCGGGGCGTGCGTGGCATTCATCTCGACGGCGGTCGCCGCGACGTTCGGCACCATATCGGGATACTTCGGCGGCTGGCGGGATCGCGGCCTGATGTGGCTCGTCGACCTGTTGTTGGTGGTCCCGAGTTTCATCCTGATCGCCATCGTCACACCGCGGATCCGGCAATCGGGTGCCGTCATCACGCTGATCCTGCTGCTGGCGGCGTTCAGCTGGATGATCAGCTCACGCATGGTCCGTGGACTGACGATGAGCTTGCGCGACCGCGAATACGTCAGCGCCGCACGTTATATGGGGGTGCCGAGCCGCCAGATCATCACCCGGCACATCCTGCCCAACGTGGCGTCGATCCTGATCATCGACACCGCGCTCAACGTCGGGATCGCGATTCTGGCCGAAACCGGACTCAGCTTCCTGGGATTCGGCGTGCAACCGCCCGACGTGTCACTGGGCACCCTGATCGCCGACGGCACGCCGTCGGCCACCACCTACCCGTGGGTCTTCCTGTTCCCGGCCGGGGTGCTGGTACTGATAGTGCTGTGCGCCAACCTGATCGGTGACGGACTGCGCGATGCCGTGGATCCCGGATCGGGAAGCCTGCGGCGGCTGCGGGGCAGCCGGTGAGCCTGCTCGAAGTGACCGATCTGGCCGTCACCTTCCCCACCGACACCACCCCGGTGACCGCCGTCCGCGGTGTCAGCCTGCGCGTCGAACCCGGCGAAGTCGTGGCCGTCGTCGGCGAATCCGGCTCCGGCAAGTCGGCGACCGCGATGGCCGTCATGGGGCTGTTGCCCGACTATGCCGATGTCACCGGGTCGGTGCGGCTGCACGGCCAGGAACTGCTCGGCATATCCGATAAGCAGATGTCACGGTTCCGCGGCGCCTCGATCGGCATGGTGTTCCAGGACCCGATGTCGGCGCTGACGCCGGTCTTCACCGTCGGCGACCAGATCGCCGAGGCGATCACCGTCCACCAGCACAAGCTGGGCAAAGCCGCGGCCCGAAAGCGTGCCGTCGAACTCCTCGAGCTGGTGGGCATCGGACAACCCGAACGGCGGGCGCGTTCCTTCCCGCACGAGTTGTCCGGCGGTGAGCGCCAGCGCGTCGTCATCGCCATCGCCATCGCCAACGACCCGGACCTGCTGATCTGCGATGAGCCGACGACGGCCCTCGATGTCACGGTGCAGGCGCAGATCCTCGATGTGCTCAAGACGGCTCGGGATGTCACCGGCGCGGGCGTGCTGATCATCACCCACGACCTCGGTGTGGTCGCGGAGTTCGCCGACCGGGCCCTGGTGATGTACGGCGGACGCATCGTCGAATCCGCCACGGTGCCCACCTTGTATGCCGACCGCCGGATGCCCTACACCGCAGGCCTGTTGGGCTCGGTTCCGCGGCTGGACGCAGCGCAGGGCACCCGGCTGGTGCCGATTCCCGGAGCACCGCCCACCCTGGCGGGACTGGATCCCGGATGTCCGTTCGCGCCGCGCTGCCCGCTGGCCGTCGACGACTGCCGCAGTGCCGAGCCGGACCTGCGAGCGGTAGGCGACCCCAGCAGTGCGAATGCACACCTGGCGGCCTGTATCCGCACCGACGACGTCGCCGGGCGCAGCGCGGCCGACATCTATCAGGTGGCCACCGTCACCGACACCGCCGACGCCGTCGCTTCGACCGGTGAGGTCGTACTGCGAGTGCGGGATCTCGTGCGGACCTATCAGCTCACCAAAGGGGTGGTGTTCCGCCGGACCGTCGGCGAGGTGCGCGCCGTCGACGGTGTGAGCTTCGAGCTGCTCGCCGGACAGACGCTGGCAATCGTCGGCGAATCCGGCTCGGGCAAGTCGACGACGCTGCACGAGATCCTGGAACTGACCCGCCCGCAGTCGGGCTCCATCGAAATACTCGGCACCGACGTCGCAACCGCCGACAACACCCGGCGCCGCGCACTACGCCGGGATCTGCAGGTGGTGTTCCAGGACCCGGTCGCCTCGCTCGATCCCCGGCTGCCGGTTTTCGAGCTTTTGGCAGAACCGTTACAGGCCAACGGTTTCAACAAGAAAGACCTTGACCGGCGAGTCGCCGAACTGCTCGATATCGTCGGGCTGCGCACCGCCGACGCCACCCGCTACCCCGGCGAATTCTCCGGTGGCCAGAAACAGCGCATCGGGATCGCGCGGGCACTGGCGCTGCAGCCGAAGATCCTCGCCCTCGACGAACCGGTGTCGGCGCTGGACGTCTCGATCCAGGCCGGCATCGTCAACCTGCTGCTCGACCTGCAGCAGCAGTTCGGCCTGTCCTACCTTTTCGTCAGCCACGACCTGTCGGTGGTCAAGCATCTGGCGCACCGGGTCGCGGTGATGAACTCCGGTGTCATCGTCGAACAGGGCGACGCCGATCAGGTGTTCGCCAACCCGACGCACCCCTACACCCGCAAACTGCTCGCGGCGGTTCCGCAGCCGACACCGCCGTCGGGCTAGCGGATCGGGTTAGCATCGGAGCTCATGACGCTTCGACGCTACGGGTCCGCGCTGCTGGCGGCCGCACTGTTGCTGGCCGGTTGTTCGAGCGACAACACGGCACCGCCCGCCCCGGGCGGCAACGCCGAGGTCGGCGCCACCAACGACATCAACCCGCAGGACCCGTCGACCCTGCGCGACGGCGGCGACCTGCGGTTGGCGCTGACCGGTTACCCCAACAACTTCAACAGCATGAACATCGACAGCGACGGCGAGGTCGGCGGGCTGCTGCGCCCCACCATGCCGCGGGCTTTCATCATCGCGCCCGACGGCAGCACCACCGTCAACCACGACTACTTCACCGATGTCGAGCTGACCAAGACCGATCCGCAGGAAGTCACCTACACCATCAACCCGAAGGCCGTCTGGTCCGACGGAACCCCGATCACCTGGGAGGACATCGCCTCCCAGATCAACGCCACCAAGGGCACCGATCCCGCCTATCTGATCTCCTCCCCCAATGGCAGCGAGCGGGTCGCCTCGGTGACCAAGGGAGTCGACGACCGGCAGGCCGTCATCACCTTCGCCAAGCATTTCGCGGACTGGAAGGCCATGTTCGCCGGTAACGGCATGCTGTTCCCGAAGTCGATGACGTCGACGCCGGAGGCGTTCAACAAGGCCATGCGCGATGCGCCCGGGCCCTCGGCGGGCCCGTTCATCGTCACCGGCCTCGACAAGGGCGCGCAGCGAATCACACTGACACGCAACCCGAAATGGTGGGGCACCCCGCCGCTGCTCAACTCGATCAGCTACACCGTGCTCGATGACGCCGCGCGCCTGCCGGCGCTGCAGAACAACGCCATCGACGCCGTGGCGATGCAGAACCTGGACGATCTGACCATCGCGCGACGTATACCGGGCATCGCCATCCGCCGCGCATCGGCGCCGTACTACTACCACTTCACCTTCAACGGCGCCCCCGGCTCGATACTGGCCGACCCGAAACTGCGCCTGGCGGTCGCCAAAGGTATTGACCGGCAAGCCATCGCCGATATCACCCAGCGCGGCATGGTCGACAAACCCGTCCCACTGAACAATCACATCTACGTGGCCGGCCAGGAGGGCTACCAGGACAATGGCACGCCGTTCGATCCGGAAGCCGCCAAACGCGAGCTCGACGAGCTGGGGTGGAAGCAGAACGGCCAGTTCCGCGCCAAAGACGGTAAACCGCTGGTGATCCGGGACGTGTTCTACGACGCCCAGAGCACCCGGCAGATCGGCCAGATCGCGCAGAACAACCTGGCACAGATCGGGGTCAACCTGCAGCTGGAGCCGGTCGCAGGTGGTTCGCTGTTCACTCAGTACGTCACGCCGGGCAACTTCGACATGGCGCAATTCGCCTGGAGTGGCGATGCTTTCGCGCTGTCGAGCCTGACCCAGATCTTCGCGACCGGCGGTGACAGCAACTTCGGCAAGATCAGCAGCCCCGAGATCGACGCCAAGATCGAACAGACGCTCTCTGAGCTGGATCCGGCCAAGGCCCGCGAGCACGCCAACGAGCTGGACAAGCTGCTGTGGGCCATCGGCTTCAGCCTGCCGTTGACTCAAAGTCCGGGCAATGTGGCGCTGCGCGCCAACCTGGCCAACTTCGGCCCGGCCGGTATCGGTGATCTGGACTACACCAAGATCGGCTTCATGAAGTAGCCGGCAGTGGCGGCAAGGCGTTCTCCACCACTGCGGCCGCAGCTATCGCCGACATCAGCAGCCGTAACGCCGGATGCGCCGGCAGCGCATCGAGTTCGGCGGCGCGCGCCGGTAGCGAGTCCCGCTCACCGTTGCGCACCGCGGTGATGATCTCGATCGCTGCCCGTTCCCGGAAATCGAGCACGCTGTGCGCGGCGGTCGGCAGTTCGACCAGCACAGCGTCCGGGATCAGGGCGGCGACGCGGGCGGCCACCGCAGGCGGCGTGGTGAGGTCCCGGCCACCCGACAGCACCACTGTCGGCCAGCCGAAACGCGGCATCTCGGACACCAGATCGTAGGGTTCGGCCTCGAATTCGGTTGCAGCTTCGGTGCTTTGCACCCACAGCTCCTGCATGGACTCCGACGGATCGAGCGGCAGGCCGTCGGGCTGGCCCACATAGTCCAGTTCCCGGAACGCGATGCGGCCGACCAAGTCGATCTCATTGCGATAGGGCACTTTGCGCATCATCAGCTGGTTCATCTGCGCTATCCCCCGCCACAACAGGGTCCGCCCACTGAGCAGCAGGTCGAGCTGGCGCTCCAGCAGTTTGACGCCACCGTAGCCGTATACCGCGCTGGCCACCTCGACCGTGGACGGGGCCAGCACACCCCGGTCGATGAGCCTGCGCACCTTGGGCGCCAGCCGGGTGGCTTCCGGATGCGGACCGTGCAGCAGCAGTCCGCGCACCGCGGCCCGGACGGCCTCGATATCGCGGGCCGAGAGCACCGGCGAGTCCAGGATCATGCTGTGCACCCGGTGCGGATGCCGAACACCCAGACCGGCCGCCAGGTAGCTGCCGTAGGACGTGCCGTAGATATCGGCGGTATCGACCCCGGCGTCGTCGAGGACGGCGGCGATATCGTCGAGCACCTCGTCGACGGTGATGGCTTCGGGCGGCAGATCGGCACCGGCGTCGTCATGCCGGGACATGCCCACACCGCGGTGCTCGACCATCAGGACGTCGATGCCCTGATCGGCCAACCGCCGGCGCACCGCGCGGTACTGCTGAACCGAGGCCACTCCCGGGCCGCCGGGGATGATGACGAGCGGATGGTCGGTCACCGGGCCCGAACGCACGTAGAACACGTCGAACCGCTCGGCGCCGCCGGTCGTCACCGGCCGCCGCACCGAGGACACACCCGGCAGCGCGGCGAGCTTGTCGTGGGCCCGCTTGCGCTTGGCGTTCAGGGTCATCGCACTACATTGTGCCGCCATCGGGCGCGGGTGGGCAGGGGGCACGTAGTAACGTGACGGCATGGCGCAGATAGACCACTCGATCCATTCCTTTGACGTGGCCATGCAACTCGATCCGGTATCCGACGGTGTGGTCCGGGGACGCACCACACCGGCCTGGGCCAACATGGTCGGGCCGTACGGCGGGATCACCGCCGCATGGTTCATCCGCGCCATCGAGCAGCATCCCGATCGGCATGGCGAGCCGGTGGCGCTGACCGTCAACTTCCTGGCGCCGATGGCCGACGGGGAGTTCGACATCTCGCTGCGCGCGGTACGCACCAATCGCACCAACCAGCACTGGATCCTCGAGCTGGCCCAGGACGGGGACGTCAAGACCACCGCGACCGCAGTGTTCGGTATCCGGCGCGACGCCTGGTCGGATACCGAGTCGACGATGCCCGACGCACCGACCGTCGAAGCCACACCGGTCTCCGGGTTGCCCGATGTGATCGCCTGGGCACGCAATTACGAAATGCGGTTCGTCACCGGCGCCGCACCCAGCCGTGGTGACGACGAGAGCGAATCCTCGGAGACCACACTGTGGGTGCGCGAGCGGCCCGCCCGGCCGCTGGACTTCCCGGCACTCACCTCGATGTCGGATATCTTCTACCCGCGCATCTACCGCCGCCGAGCCAAAGTGGTTCCGGCGGGCACCATCTCGCTGACGGTGTACTTCCATGTCGACGGTGCACAGCTGACGGCTCAGGGTAGCGACCACGTCTTGGCGACGGCCCGCGCAAATCGGTTCGCACGTGGGTATTTCGACCAATCCGCGCAGCTGTGGGGCCGCGACGGCACCCTGCTGGTCAGCACGCATCAGATCGTGTACTACAAGGACTGAAGAGCGCGAATTCTCTTCTGCCACTTAGGTTTCAGTAGTCACATTTCGTCGATTCCTGTCGGTGGCCGAACGTAGTGTTCTGGCATGAGTTCGGGTGTGCTCGCGGATCGTGCGGCGATCAAGCGCGCCTTGGAGTTACACGAGGCCGCCAGTGCGGCATTCGCGGCACTGCCCCTGGACGCGCTGACCCCGACCGACCTACTCGCGGTCGCCGATCGCCGCGAGGCCATGCGGCGCGCGCAGGCGGCGGTCGATCACCGGCTGTACGGCCGGTTGGCCAATGAATGCGACCCTCGAGAATTCGGCGCCAAGAGCATGACCGAGGTGCTGGCGCTGCGGCTTCGCATCTCACGCTCCGATGCCCGCAACCGCATCGCCGTTGCCCAGGACTTGGCGCCACGGACCGCGATGACCGGTGAGCTGCTGCAGCCGGTCCTGCCGACGGTGGCAACCGGTGTGGCGGCCGGTGAGATCGGTACCGAGCACGTCAGCGTCATCCGGTCCTTCTTCAAACAGCTGCCCGCCAGCGTGGACGCCACCACACGCGGCCAGGCCGAACAGGATGTGGCACGCTACGCCCGGGAGTTGGGGCCCGACGAATTACGTCAGGTCGCAACGAAACTGGCGTCCCTGCTCGACCAGGACGGCACCCTGACCGACGGTGACCGGGCCCGGCGCCGTGGTATCACGATCGGGCGCCAGCAGTTCGACGGCATGAGCCCGATAACCGGCTTGTTGGACCCCGAACTGCGCGCCACCCTGGATGCGGTTTTCGCCAAGCTCGCCGCACCGGGTATGTGCAATCCCGACGAAACGTCCCCACGGGTCGACGGCAGCGCCAGCCAGCAGCAGATCGATGCCGACCTGCGCAGCCCGGCCCAACGCCGACACGATGCGTTGACGGCCCTGAGCCGGGCGATGCTGGCATCCGGTGACCTCGGCCAGCACCGGGGCCTTCCGGCCACGATATTCATCTCCACCACGTTGGCCGAGTTGGAATCGTCCACCGGACATGCCGTCACAGCAGGCGGAACACTTCTGCCGATGTCGGATGTGATCCGGCAGGCCCGCCATGCCCACCACTATCTGGCGGTTTTCGACGACGCCACCGAGGTGCCGTTGTATCTGGGTCGATCCAAGCGCATCGCCTCGGCTGGTCAGCGCATAGTGCTCTACGGTCGCGAACGTGGCTGTACCGCACCGGGATGCACTGTGCCGGCGTACTACTGCGAGGTGCATCATGCGGTCACGGACTGGGCCGACGAGGGGCAGACCAACATCGATGAACTGACCCTTGCCTGCGGTCGGCATCACCAGTTGATCGGACCCGACGGCTGGCAGACCAGGAAACGCGAAGACGGCCGCACCGAGTGGATCCTGCCGGCCGAACTGGACTCCGGCGGCGCTCGCACCAACGACTACCACCACCCCGAGCGGCTCCTGGGTGGCCGCGATCGGGATGACGGTGAGGATGACGACCACCATTGACGGCGGCGTCGATTCATCGGCTTCTTAGGTTCGTCCTGATCCTAAGAGGTGTTCGCCGATCGGCTGGTCGGTAGAACCGGAGCATGACCCAAGCACCTGCCATCCGGACCCTGCTGCCCGGCTCCGACGAATTCGCCACCCTGCTCTCCGAGATCGCCGCCGGGGCAAAGGACCGCGACCTCAACGACGAGAATCCCTTCGACCAGGTCGCCGCCCTCAAGCGGGCCGGCTTCGGCACACTGCGCCTGCCCGCGGAGTTCGGTGGTCCCGGACTTTCTGTGCGGCAACTGTTTTCCACCATCATCGATGTTGCCCAGGCCGATCCGATAGTCGCCCACATCTTCCGCACCCACTTCTGGTTCGTCGAGGAACGGCTGCGGGCCCTGCGCATCGATCCCGATGACGCGGTCTCGAAGCGGTGGATCGACGAGGTCAAGGCCGGGCGACTGTTCGCCAACGCGTTCAGCGAGAAGGGATCGCTGGCGGTCGGCAGCCTGGTGTTCAACACCCGCCTGCTGCCCGTCGACGGCGGCGGATTCCGGCTCGACGGCGAGAAGTTCTACAGCACCGGCACACTGTTCTCCGACTACCTGACGGTGACCGCCACCACCGACCACGACTCCGTTGCCAACGTCATCGTGCCCGCCGACCGCACCGGTGTCCGCCTCATCGACGACTGGGACGGCTTCGGCCAGCGGCGCACCGGTACCGGCACCACCAAATTCGACAATGTGGCCGTCGCCGCCGACGAGATACTGGTGGACACCCCGTACGACGCCGAACCGACTGCAACCGTGCAGTATTCGTCGTTGCAGCTCTACATCCACGCCATCGTGGCCGGTGTGCTGGCCTCCATCGTCGATGACGGGGTGGCACTGCTGCGCTCGCGTACCCGCAGCTTCAGCCACGCGATCACCGAACGCCCCGTCGACGATCCGCTGTACCAGAAGCTGCTCGGAGAACTGGCCGCCACGGCCTACATCGCCAAGGCTGCGGTGCTCGACGCCGCCGACGCGATCGGCGCGGCCACCGATTCGATCGACGCCTCAGGTATCCCCGATGCCACGCTCGCCGTGCAGGCGCAGCTCAAGGTCGCCAAGGTGAAGGTGCACCTCGACGATGTCGCGCCCGAGGCCGCCACCCGGCTCCTGGAACTCGGCGGTGCCAGCGCCGCCAGCAGGCAACGCAACCTGGACCGGCATTGGCGCAATATCCGCACCATCACGCTGCACAACCCGGTGGCCTACAAGGCGCGCGTCATCGGCGAGAACCTGTTGCACGGCACCCCGATTCCCGCCAACGCCTACTTCTGAGGAACACAATGCCCAAACAGTTGCACCTGGGCGGATTCCAGATCGCCTCGCAGGTCACCCATTCGCACGCCGCCTGGCGCCATCCCGCCAGCGACACCTCGTTCCTGACGCCGGAGTACTACCACCGCATCGGACGCATCCTGGAACGCGGCAAGTTCGACTTCGTGTTCTTCGCCGATCTGCTGGCCGCGCCGATCCGATTCGGTGACGGTATCGCCGAGCCGTTCCGGCGAGGTACGCAGGCCACCGCGACGCTGGACCCGTCGATCGTGGCGGCCAGTATCGCAGCCGTCACGACCCACCTCGGCGTGGCGATCACCAAGTCCGCCACCTACTTTCACCCCTACGAGCTGGCCAGGATCTTCTCCAGCCTTGACCACGTCACCCGCGGGCGGGTGGCATGGAACATCGTCACCTCGCTGACCCAGGCCGAGGCGCAGAACTTCGGCCAGGACGACCACCTCGACCACGAGTTCCGCTACGAGCGCGCCGACGAGTTCGTCCGCACCGCCCTCGAACTGTGGTCGAGTTGGGAACCCGACGCGCTGATCCTGGACAAGGAATCCGGGGTCTTCGCCGATCCGACGCGGATCCGTCACATCGACCATGCCGGCAAATACTTCAAGTCCCGCGGTCCGCTCAATGTGCCACACTCGCCGCAGGGGCGTCCGGTGCTCATCCAGGCCGGATCATCGGGCACCGGAAAGGATTTCGCCGCGCGCTGGGCAGAAGCGATATTCGAGATCGACCCCACACCGGAGGGCCGGCGCGCCTACTACGACGACATCAAGTCACGGGTATCCGACTATGGCCGCAACCCCGATCATGTGCTGATCTTTCCGGCCTTCATCCCGTTCATCGGCGAGACCGAATCGATCGCCCGTGAAAAGCAGGCGTTCCACAACGAACTGGCCGACCCGATATCGGGGCTCATCACGTTGAGCGTGCACACCGACCACGACTTCTCGCAGTACGACCTCGATGCACCTGTCGAGGATGTGCAGGTCACCGGTACCCAGGGTCTGTTCGACACCGCCCGGCGGGTCGCCAACCGTGACAACCTGACGCTGCGCGATATCGGTAAGTGGTACGCCCAGGGTGTGCTGCTGCCCCAGTTCGTCGGCACCGCAAAGCAGGTCGCCGACGAGATCGAGGCGTCGTTCACCGGCGGTGAAGCCGATGGTTTCATGGTGTCCGCGGCGTCCAGCCCCGGCACGTTCAACGATTTCGTCGATTCGGTGGTGCCCGAACTGCAGCGGCGCGGACTGTTCCGTACCGAATACAGCGGAACCACCCTGCGCGATCATCTCGGTTTGCCGCCGGCAACCTTCAGTGCGCCGCACCGGACCGCACAGATCGCGGCGAGCTGAGCTCAGGCGGTGAGTTCGACGGTGTGGGCGGCAGTGATACCGCGGTAGCGATCCGCGGTGCAGGTCAGCACGATGACCTGGCCGTCCACCCCGACCTCGTCGAAGACCGCGGCCATCCGGGCCAGCCGACCGGGGTCGGTGAAGCCCAGCGCATCGTCGATCATCACCGGCACGGTGTCTTCCTTGGCGACCAGCGCCGCGACCGCCAGCCGTGCCACGATGCCGAGCTGCTCCTTGGCACCGCCCGAGAGTGATTCGAACGGAACGGTCCGCCCCTCCAAGGTGCGACTGCAGATCTGCAGATCACTGTCGACCTCGACCTCGAAGCTGGCACCGAAAACGGTGCGGCCCAGGCGTTCCACCTCGGTGCGGAACGGTTCGGCATAGCGCTGCCGGGTGTCGTCGCGGTGCCGGGCCATCGTCGAACGGAGCAGCCGGGCGGCGTTGGCCCGGTTCTGAACGCGGGCGAACTCGGCGGCGGCATGCTCGCGCCGGATCCGGGCGGCCGCCAATTTGCCTGCGCGGCCCTGCGTTCCGATGGTGTCCAGCTGCACCGTGACATCGCGCAGTGCCTGTGACACCTGTTCGTACCTGGCAGTGAGTGCGAGCTGGGCGCGCTGCGCTTCCGCCAGTTCGGCGGCCGCGGCGTCGGGACCGGCTTGTGCCAACCGCTGCGACAATTCGGCCACCGATGCGGCGGCTTTCTCCGCGGTCTCGGCGGCGGCCTGGGCCCGCACCGCCAACTCGTCGTCGGCGATCTCGGCGCGGCTCGCGGCCAGCCGCTCGGCCACCGCGGCGCTCTCGGTCCGGGCCGCGCTGGCCTTTTCCCGCAGGATGGTCGACCTGGTGGTCCGTTCGGTCAGTTGGGTGGCGGCGGCGACGGCGACCTTGCGCGCACTGGTGCACTGTGTCTCGGCCAGCGCCAGCTCGGCGCGGGCGGTTTCGAGTTCGGCGCGCACGGCGTCCTGATCGGGGTCTGCCGGCGGCTGGGTGTCGGCCAGCTCAGCCACTCGCGACCGCAGCTGCGCCTCGTCATCGTCGCCCAGCAGGCCGGTCATGACCGCGACCAGCCGATCGCGTTGTGCCAGCAGCTCGCGGCGTTGCTGGTCGATCTGCCGGGCCGCCTCCGGGCTCTCGACGCCGGCGCCCACGAGTGCCTCGGTCAGGGTGTGCTGCGCGGCAGCGAATTTCGCCTGGGTGTCTTCGGCCGTCGCGCCCGGCGCGATTGTCGTCGTCAGCAGCCCGGGCAGCGTGATCTGGGTGACCTCGGCGATGGTCAGGTCGTAGGTCGAACCGGCGGCCAGCACGACCCGGCGGTCGCCGACCAGGAACTCGACGGCGCTCTCGGCCGCCAGCGTGACGGTGGCCGACTGCTGCTCGGCCTGGGCACCGGCCATTGCCACTGCCGCAGCGGCGGCCTCGACGATGCCGAAGGCGCGGTCGGTCAGGGTGATACCGCGCAACCGCGTCGCCACGGTGTCCAGTTCGGACCTCGCGGCGTCGATCCGGGCCAGCCTGGCGCGCAACCGCTCGCACTCCTGCGCCTGGATCAGTTCGGCGATCGCCTGGCGCGCGGTCTCGACCCGCTGCTGGGCCTGCCCCAACGCGACACCCGCGGTTTCGGCGGCCTGCTCGGCCTCGTCGAGGACCGCACGTCCGAGCGCCTCGGACTCGGCGGCTTCGACGGCCGCCGACTCGGTCTCGTCGACCACGACGGCGCGGTCCTGCGCGTCGGCGCGCAACCGCAGCCGCTCACGGTGTGCGGCGACGGCGGCGGTGTGGGTGGCGGCCGCGGCGGCGGCCTGTTGCTGGGCGGCGCGCAGCTCGTCGGTCAGGGCGGCGACGTGCGCCGCGGCGGCTTGTGCCCGCGTCAGCCGGCCCGTCGCCTCGGCACGCAATCCGGTCAAACCCGCGAGCTCGTCGGTCAATTCGGCGTGCACCCGTACCCGCTCGTCCACCTCGGCGAGGGCTTCCTGGCATTGCGCGACATCGGCGTCGGCGTCGCGCAGGGCGGCGCTCACCGCGGCCCACACGCCGGTCGGGCGTCCGGTCGCGGTGAAATACCGCGCGTACTCGGTGTCGATCTTCTCGATCAGCAGCGGTTCGGTGGAGGACAGCCCGGCAGCCAGATCGGCGGCCGCCGAATCACTGGCGGCCACATCGAGTGCCCGTGACAGCGCGTCGCAGCTGGACAGGTCCACCGCCGACGTCGACGCCGACTGCAGCACCCGCTGTGCCTGCCACAGCCCGGTGTCGACGGTTTCGGCGAGCATGGCCCGCACCCGGTCGTGCGCCTCGTCGCCGGTGAGTTGCTCACGACGCGGGGCCAGGATGCTGAGCTCGGTCTCGCACTTCTTGTGGAACCGCTTGCGGTACACGAATCGGTATGGGCCCGTGCTGATCTCGGCGGTGACCTCGGAGCCGACATCGGCATGCGTGGGCTTGACCTGCTTGACGTCCTTCTTCGAGGACCGGTCCTTGGACTCCAGCAGCAGGTCGAGCGCTTCGATCATCGAGGACTTGCCGACCTCGTTGGGACCCGACACGACGGTGACGCCACGCTCCGGGAACTCGATATCGCGGTGCGCGATTCCGCGGTAGTTGGACAGTGTCAGCCGGTGCAGTCTCATGCCGCACCGCTCTTCGGAGTCGCCAGCCGCATCAGCAGTGCCAGCGCAGCCTGCGCGTCCTGGGCGTCCTCGGCCGTCGATCGTGCGGTGTCCATCAGCTCCGCGACCGCCGACGCCGCGAAACCGCCGATGCCGAGGTCGGCGAACTCGCCGTCGGCGGGCACCACCACCAGGTCGCAGTGCCGCTCCCACAGTCCGAGCCAGGCGAACAGCCGGGCGTGCTTGTCCAGGCAGGCGTCCAGCGCGGCCCGGTCGGTCACCGTCAGCGATCCGGTCAGAACCAGCCGAACCACCGTGCGGTCCTTGTCGGCCAGCAGATCCAGGTTAAGGTTGAGATCGGCGACGCCGCGGCTGTCATCGACCTGATGGTGCAGAGTGACGAATCGCCACTGCCCGACTCGGCGGGCATCGACCGTGACGGCGTGATCGTCCTCGTCGATATCGACCACGAGGACATGTCCGGGATCGGATTCGATGTCGTCGTAATTGGTGACCTCGGGTGAGCCGGAGTACCAGATGCGGCCGGTTTGCCCGACCTGGGTGCGGGAATGCTTGTCGCCCAACGCCACGTAGTGGATGGCGCCGCGGTCGAGGGCATCGTGGACCGCTGCGATGCGGATCAGGCTGGGCCGGGTCGGGTCCGGGTCGAGGATGTCGACTCCGCCATGTGCCACCAGGATCCGGGTGGCACCGTCGGCGGGCAGGTCGGCCAGCACCTCGGCCACCAGATCGGTCGTCGGGCGCTTGGACCGCCACGGCGCGGCGACGATCTGCAGTCCCGGGCGCACCTCGAAGACCCCGGCCCGGTCGAGCACGATGACGTTGTCGGGACGCTCGGCGGTGAAGAGCTCGCTGGTGTACACCGACGCAGCGTCAAGGGGGTCGTGATTGCCCGGCAGCAGGTACACCGGAACGCCGATGGCCCGCATGGCCTCCAGCGACTGGCTGACGACGCGCGGGTCCAACTGGTTGTCCTCGAAGACGTCACCGGCGACCACGACGAACTCGGCGCCGGTTTCCTGTGCGATGGCGCCGAGGCCGGCCACGGCGTCGCGCCGGGCCGCCGAATAGCGCGGCTGGGCCTCCCCTTCCAGGAAGTACCGCGTCATGCCGAGCTGCCAGTCGGCGGTGTGTAGGAAACGCATCCGCGACTCTCCTTTGCTCGGCGCTGATTGCGGGACGAGGCGAGTCTAGGACTGGGGCCTGACAGATCAGCTCAACCACCGCGCGCGTCGCCGCGTGAGCATTCCTTCAGGGCACTGTGTACACAGCTCGCCGGCGCTCGTATGTTGACCCGATGAGCGACGAACGACGCACCCTGGTTCTGCTGCGGCACGCCAAGTCGGACTATCCCGCCGGTGTCGGCGACCACGAGCGGCCGCTGGCATCACGCGGCGAACGCGAGGCCGGCCTGGCCGGCGACTGGCTGCGGCAATCGGTGACCGGGCCACCGGTGCAGGCGGTGTTGTGCTCGAGCGCGACCAGGACCCGCCAGACCCTGGAACGCACGGGTCTCGACGTCCCGGTGCACTACCTCGACCGGCTCTACGGCGCGGCGCCCGGAGCGATCATCGACGAGATCAACAAAGTCGATTCCGCGTTCGATTTCGACGTGGACACGCTGCTCGTCGTGGGCCATGAGCCAGCGATGTCCGGTCTGGCTCTCGGCCTGGCGGCCAGCGAGGGGACCAATCACAGCGCTGCGGAACGTGTTTCGACGAAGTATCCGACATCGGCGATGGCGGTGCTGAAGTTCACCGGGCCGTGGAGCTCCCTGGAACTGGGCAGCGCCGCGCTCGTGACGTTCTACGTACCCCGGTAGGGCTACGAGTTGGTGGCGAGCGTGAGCTCCATCAGCTTGATCGCCTGACCGCACGCGTCGATCCCGGGGGCCTGCGGGTTGACCCACCAACCCACCACACCGGCGGCGTCACTGGCCACGCCACACGCACCGTTGGCGGCGGTATTGCGCATGACGATCGACGGCACACCGGCGATGGCACGGTTCTCGATCTGGTACTTCAGGGTCTCGGCGACCTTCTTCTCGTTGTCCAGGCTGCCCTGCTCGAACCAGAACCGGGTGATGTCTATCAGGCCCGCCGGGTTGGCGGCCTGCCAGCGGCACACCGCGCCGACGAAGGTGCTCTGGATGTCCAACGGGTCCGCGCCGACGGTCTTCGCCAGCACATCGGTGGTCAGGACGTCACATTCCTTCAGCAGGTTCGGATAGGTCTGCGCGGAGTCGTTGTTGCGCGGGCCCGCGACGCCGGCCTTGACCGCGGTGCCGTCGACGGCACGCGAACAACCGGTGATCAGCGCCAGCGCCGACAACGTGACGACGACCGGGATCAACAGGCGCCTGGGCTGGATCATTTGGCGTTCCTGATCGATTGGGCGGTCAGCTCTTTGGCCACACCGCACGGGTCAGGGAAGGGTTCGGAGGCAAAGCTGACCGACCACTCGATGAAATCATCGTCGAACTGGATGCCGATCTCGCAGAGATTGTCACCGATCTGCGGATCCGTTCCGACGGCGATGAAACCGCTGTGGCCCTCGATGGTGATGTCGTTGACACTGCTGCGGGACAGCTCTTCGGTCTTGCGCTCGCGGCCGATGGGGCTGCCCCGGAAGGACGTGAAGGAGAACTGCGGTCCGACGATGCCGCCGTTGACCAGCCACTGACATCCGACCGAGTTCTTCGTGGTGTTGACCAACCCGGTGATCTGGGTGAGCTGGCTGACCGTCGCATCGCTGACGCCGCCACACTCGGGGAATGTCGGCCCGTGCTTGATATCGGCATTGGGTGCCGGGGTCTGGGGAACATCGCTGGACGGGCCGGAGTTGTCGCTCGAGCAAGCGGCGATCAGCGGGATCGCGGCCACCGCCGCGACGGCCAGCGCCGTGATCTTGCGCGTCACCGGTTCAGTTGCCTTCTGCTCACAGCATGCACTGTAGCGGCCGTCCTTGGCGTGCTCGACAGACACGCCTATTGACCTGGCCTTTTGAATGGCGTCGCGGTAGCTGTGAAAACACCGGATGCGCGGTCTTGCCGACGGCGGCCGGCGCGGGCGGTGTGCGACAGTAGCGAGATGCTCCTGGCTCTGCTGCGGCAGTACGTGCGGCCGTACCGGTGGCTGGTCGCGGTGGTGGTGGGACTGCAGATGGTCAGCTCGCTGGCTTCGCTGTACCTGCCGACGGTGAACGCGGCGATCATCGACGACGGCGTGGCCGTCGGCGACACCGACACCATCATCCGGCTCGGCGGGGTCATGCTCGCGGTGACCGCCGGCCAGGTGCTGTGCGCGATCGCCGCGGTGTACTTCGGTTCCCGGGCCGGGATGAGTTTCGGCCGCGACGTGCGAGCGGCGATATTCGGTCACGTCATCACGTTCTCCGCGCACGAGACCGCCCGCTTCGGCGCGCCGTCACTGCTGACCCGGACCACCAATGACGTCCAACAGGTACAGCTGCTGGTCCAGATGACCTTCACCACCCTGGTGACCGCACCGATCATGTGTGTCGGCGGCGTCTTCATGGCGATCCACCAGGACGCCGGACTTTCCTGGCTGTTGGTGGTCAGCGTGCCGGTGCTGGCACTGTCGAACTACTGGATCATCCGGCATCTGCTGCCCATCTTCCGCAACCTGCAGGGCTTCATCGACGGCATCAACCGGGTGATGCGCGAACAACTGTCCGGTATCAGGGTCATCCGCGCGTTCGCGCGCGAACCGCTGGAACGCGACCGGTTCGAGACCGCCAACCGAAAGCTGGCCGACACCGCCCTGGAGGCGGGCCGCTGGCAGGCGCTGATGCTGCCGGTGACGACACTGACCATCAACATCTCCAGCGTGGCGCTGATCTGGTTCGGCGGTCAGCGCATCGACGACGGCCAGATGCAGGTCGGTTCGCTGATCGCGTTCCTGTCCTATTTCATGCAGATCCTGATGGCCGTGCTGATGGCCACCATCTTCCTGGCGATGCTGCCCAGGGCCACGGTGTGCGCCGAGCGGATCACCGAGGTGCTCGACACCACGCCGGCCATCGCCGATCCGCGCAACCCCGTCGAACCCGCGGCCGGCAGCACCGGTGTGGTGCGCCTCGACGCCGCGAGCTTCCAATACCCCGGAGCCGATCAGCCTGTCCTGCATGATGTCTCGTTCACCGCGCGGCCGGGTACCACCACCGCGATCGTCGGCAGCACCGGCTCGGGGAAGTCGACCCTGGTCGCGCTGATGAGCCGGATGTACGACGTGACATCCGGCGCGGTGTTCGTCGACGATGTCGACGTCCGGGACTACCGGACCGAGCGGCTGTGGTCGACGATCGGCCTGGTACCGCAGCGGGGATACCTGTTCTCCGGCACGATCGCCGACAATCTGCGCTACGGCAAGGCCGACTGCACCGAAGACGAGATGTGGGAGGCGCTGCGCATCGCCGATGCCGAGGGTTTCGTCGGGGCGAGCGAGGACAAGCTCGACATGCGGGTGGCCCAGGGCGGTATCAATTTCTCCGGCGGCCAACGCCAGCGACTGGCCATCGCCCGGGCGGTGATCCGCCGTCCGGCGATATATCTGTTCGACGACGCGTTCTCCGCCCTCGACGTCGGTACCGATGCGCGGGTGCGCACCCGGCTGGCCGAGGTCGCCGCGGATGCCACGGTCATCATTGTGGCGCAACGTATTTCCACGGTGCTGCATGCCGATCAGGTGATAGTGCTCGACGACGGCCGGGTGGTCGGAACGGGCACCCATGACAGCCTGCTCGTCGATTGCCCGATCTACGCGGAGTTCGCCGAATCGCAGGCACTGGGAGTGCCCGGGTGAGCGGGCCGATGCGCGGCGCGATGCGCCTGCAGCAGGCACCCGCGCAACGGTCACGGGATTTCACGGGCGCCGCGTTGCGCCTGGTACGAAGGCTCACCCCGCAGCGCGGTGTCACCATCGCTGTCATCGTGCTGTCGATAATCGGCATCGCCATCGGGGTGATCGGCCCGCGAATCCTGGGACACGCCACCGATCTGCTGTTCAACGGTGTGATCGGCAGACAGCTGCCCGCGGGCATCTCCAAGCAACAGGCCATCGACGCCGCCCGCGCACGCGGCGACAACACCTTCGCCGACCTGCTGTCGGGGATGAACGTCATCCCGGGACAGGGGGTGGACTTCGCCGCGGTGGCCCGCACCCTGCTGCTGGCACTGGCGCTCTACCTCGTTGCCGCCCTGCTGATCTGGATTCAGGCCAGGCTGCTGAACGTGGCGGTGCAGCGGACCATGATCACACTGCGCGCCGACGTCGAGGACAAGGTGCACCGGCTGCCGCTGTCGCATTTCGATTCCCGCCAGCGCGGTGAACTGCTCAGCCGGGTCACCAACGACATCGACAATGTGCAGACCTCGCTGTCGATAACCATCAACCAGCTGCTCACCTCGCTGCTGACCATCATCGCGGTGCTGGTGATGATGGTGACCATCTCCCCCCTGCTCGCGGCCATCACCGTCGCGACCGTTCCGCTGTCGCTGTGGGTCACCCGCAGCAT
The DNA here is from genome assembly GCA_016197405.1 of Mycobacterium sp. Lineage (GTDB taxonomy): Bacteria > Actinomycetota > Actinomycetes > Mycobacteriales > Mycobacteriaceae > Mycobacterium. Next base: position 31,858 of record JACPVR010000003.1, on the reverse strand, counting down.
CACCCGACGATCGCAGAAACTCTTTGTGGCGCAATGGCGTAACACGGGCCGGCTCAACGCGCATATCGAAGAGACCTACAGCGGTTTCACCGTCGTCAAGACCTTCGGTCATCGTGCGGCGGCCCGTGAGCAGTTCACCGAATACAACGACGACGTCTTCCACGCCAGCTTCGGCGCGCAGTTCTTCTCCGGCCTGGTCGGCCCCGCGACGACGTTCGTCGGCAACCTCAGCTATGTCGCGGTGGCGGTGATCGGCGGTCTGCAGGTGGCCACCGGCCAGATCACGCTGGGCAGCATCCAGGCGTTCATCCAGTACGTCCGCCAGTTCAACCAGCCGCTGACGCAGGTGGCGGGCATGTACAACACGCTGCAGTCCGGGATGGCCAGCGCGGAGCGGGTTTTCGATTTCCTCGACGAGCCCGAACAGTCACCGGATCCGGCCGGCGCCGCCCTGCCGGTGCAGGCGTCGCCACCGCGGGTGGTTTTCGACCACGTCGGCTTCAGCTACCGCGAGGGCATACCGGTCATCACCGACCTGTCGCTGGTGGCCGAGCCGGGCAGCACCGTGGCGATCGTCGGGCCGACCGGTGCGGGTAAGACCACCCTGGTCAACCTGCTCATGCGCTTCTACGACGTCGACGACGGCCGGATCCTGATCGACGACGTCGATATCGCAGGAGTCAGCAGGGCATCGGTGCGCTCGCAGATCGGCATGGTGCTGCAGGACACCTGGTTGTTCGGCGGGACGATCGCCGAGAACATCGCCTTCGGCCGGCCGTCGGCGAGCGAGGACGACGTCGTCGCCGCGGCCCGCGCCGCCTATGTCGACCGGTTCGTGCAGACGCTGCCCGACGGGTACGACACCGTCGTCAGCGACGACGGCGGCAATATCAGCGCCGGCGAAAAGCAGTTGATCACCATCGCGCGGGCCATCCTGGCCGGCCCGCGCCTGCTGATCCTGGACGAGGCGACCAGCTCGGTGGACACCCGGACCGAGCTGCTGATTCAGCAGGCCATGGCCGAACTGCGCCGCGACCGAACGAGTTTCATTATCGCCCACCGGCTCTCGACGATCCGTGACGCCGACCTGATCCTGGTGGTGCAGGCCGGCAGGATCGTCGAGCAGGGGACGCACGACGAGCTGATGGCCCGGCGCGGCGCCTACTGGGATATGACGCAGGCCTGAGTGCGGGTTAGAGCTCGGGGCCTTGCGAACGCAGCTCGTCGACCTCCGACATGGCGTCGCGCAGTTTGGTGAGCCACTCGTCGGCGTGCTCCCCGACCAGCTTGACCGACCAGGCCAGCGCATCTGAACGCGAGCGCGCCACACCGGCGTCGACCAGGGTGTCGAGCACCCGGCGTTCGGGCTGGCGCAGGCGTGTCATGACGGGCACGGCGAGATGGGTGAACAGCAGCGACTCGCCGCCCACCTCGACGCCCCAGGCGACCTTGCGGCCGAAACGGTTCTCGGCCTCGTCGGCGATGCGCATGCGCTCGGTACGGGTTTCCTCGCGGAATCGTGCGACGCGGCCCGACGCGCGAGCGGTGGTCTCGTCGGCGTCTGCGGCGGGCAGGCGACCGATGACGGTTATTTCTTCACGATCGACGGTGACCTGTGGGTCACTGTCGAACCAGGCCTCCGGCAGGCGGCCGGCGAACCAGTCGGCGGCGTCGGTGGCATCGGGCTGGGATTGGCGGTTGGGTCCGTGATGATGCTTCATGATTACATAATTACACCGTTACATCACTGGTCGGTCCGTGTTCACCACAGGTGAACGGCCACAGCTCAGCGTTTGAGGACTATCGCCGCCCCGCCTGCCACCATCACCAGCAGCAGCACGAAGGCCCAGCCCCCACCCAGCAACCACCACACCGCGCCCAACGCGATGATCGCCGGTGACACCGCGAAAAGCGTCATGCCGGGATGGGCTTTGACGACCTCCAGTGCGCCGCGGGCCCGCTCACGGTCGATCTCCTTGCCTGCCATGCGCCAAGGATGCGCCCTGACCACGAGATCGGCAATGGCTCGGCCCGGCTGACATACGCTGGGATTTCGAAGTGCCTGCTGTCGATATTCAACGAGGAGTGCGCGGTGAATCAACCAAATCCTGGGAGCTGGCAACCTGATCCGGAGGGCCGCTTCGAGTTCCGCTGGTGGGATGGTCAGACCTGGACCGATCAGGTCTCCACCCGGGGTCAGGTGTTCCAGGCCCCGCTGGGCGGCCCACCGGCCCAACCACAGTCGGCCCAGGCACCGTCCGGCCCGGCGCATGCGACACCGGAACCCACCCCGGCCGGTGACGGCTTCGCCGGTATCAGCGGTGATCTGGTGGACGGCCGGTTCAGCGAGAAGGAAGCCACCCCGATCGCCAACCAGAACGCCAAGATGTTCCGCGTGCGCCTCGGCGAGCCGTTCATGGCCCGCCAGGGTGCGATGGTGGCCTATCAGGGCAATGTCGATTTCGCCTACGAAGGCAGCGGAGCGTCGAAGTTCATCAAGAAGGCGTTCACCGGCGAGGGCCTGCCACTGATGCGCTGCCAGGGCCAGGGCGATGTGTTCCTCGCCGACCGGGCCTACGACATCCACCTGCTGAAGCTGTCCAACAGCGGGCTTTCGGTGAGCGGTAAGAACGTCCTGGCGTTCTCGTCGAGCCTGGACTGGAATGTCGAACGGGTCAAAGGCGGCAGCATCGCGACCGGCGGGCTGTTCAACACCACGCTGCGCGGCACCGGCTGGGTGGCCCTGACCACCGATGGTCCGCCGGTGGTCCTCAATGCCGGCGAGGCACCGACATTCGCCGACACCAACGCCGTCGTCGCCTGGTCGGCGAACCTACAGACCTCGCTCAAGGCCAGTTTCAAGGCCGGGGCGCTGATAGGCCGCGGATCCGGTGAGGCACTGCAGGTCGCCTTCGCCGGTCAGGGCTTCGTCATCGTGCAACCGTCGGAAGGTGTGACGATCCCGGTGCAGTGAGAGGAGTCTCAGTCCGCGTGCAGGCGTGCGCGGTAGAGCTTGGTCTCACCCTTGATGCCCTTGAGGTGACGCGCGCCGGCGAAGGACCAGTCGAAACCCTCGTCGTCGCCGATCGCCTCCCGCGTCGCCTCGGACACCAGGACCGCGCCGGGCCGCGCCACCCCGGTGACCCGGCTGGCCAGGTTCACCGGGCTGCCGAACCAGTCGCCGGCCCGGCTGACCGCTTCGCCGAACGCGATACCGACCCGCAGCCGCGGGAAGTCGGCGTCGGCCTGGGCCGCGCCGGCCAGCTCCAGCATCGCCGCGAGCAGGGGTGCGGGCTCCGGGCACACCAGCATGACGGCATCCCCGATGGTCTTGACGAAGCGCACCGGCGGGACCGCGACATCGCGGGCCATCGTCGCCAACCGGTGCGCGAGTGCCTCGAGATCCTCCGGCGGCAGCTCCTCACCGAGCCGGGTGAAGCCCACCAGATCGGCGAATGCCACCGCGATCTCGCGCGCCCCGGGCAACGGCTGACCGGACGCCCGCTCCGAGGCGTTGACCGCTTCGGTTTCCATGGCGTGCCGCAACTGCACCATGAGCATGTCCTCGATCATCGGACCGAGCAGCGGTGCCACCTTGGTGACGATGTCCACCGCGGCCTTGGCGGTGTCGAGTTCGCTTGCCCCGGGCCGCAATACCGCCGCAAGGGCCGTCGATCGCATCATTTCCGCGGTTCCGGCCAGCCCCTCGGCCAGATTGCGGGTCACCTGCAGTAGATCGTCGGCATCGAAGCCCAGATCGATGAAGCCGGTGGTGTGTCCCACGGCTTCGCCGTCGGCCCGCAGATACACCGCCGCGTCCGGGTCCTCTGCGGTCGGCAGGCCTATCGCCCGCTGCACGCGGCGGATCAGCTCGATATCGGCGCCGGTCTTGGCGGCGATGTCGCGGGTCGAGACGAACGTGCCGTCGTCGCCGATGACGCGTCGCGACGCCAACAGGATCGGCGAGAACGACCCGCGGATCTGGTCGAGGGTGAACCCCTGGTCCAGCAGCCAGGCGATCAGTTCGGCGCGCTCGTTGCGCTGTTGCCCGTCCAGTTCGTCGAGCAGGCCACTGGCCGCGATGTCGGGTTGCTCCACGTAGGTCAAACTACCGCGGTCAGCGCGGCACCCGCGCGGCCCGTACGGCCGGGGAGGTGGAGGCGGCCAGCAATGCCGTCATGTCGTCGGGATAGCAGACCTGCACGGCGACGTTGGTACCGAACCGGTATGGCCTGCCGATCACCAAGCCCGCCAATTGTTTTCGCAGTCGCGACATCTCGGCACGGACCGTGACGACGCGGGTGGGATCGCCGTAGAGATCGGTCGCCAGCTGCGTCGCGGTCCGGCCTTCGCTGAACAGCGCGAGGATCAGCAGGATCTCGGCATGTCGTAACGAGATGATGTGCCGCCAGGAACCGAACTGCCCGACCATCTCCAGAGACGGCGATCCGGCGCTGCGCAGATCCAGAGTCACCCGCGAGGCCCCGGTCCCGACGGTGTCGCCGGTCTGGTCCGGATCCACCCGCACCAGCCAGCCGCCGGGCAGAAACTCCACCTCGCACAGCCCCAGGGTCGGGATCCACACTCGTCCCGGGGCCATCTCGCCGGGCAGCAGGATGCGGTTGTGCAGCGGCAGCGAATCGACCGCAGCGACCCAGCCCTCGGCATCGACGGCCAACGCGGGGCTGCCGATCCGGGCCAGGATGGGGGCGGCGACGGTGCGCAGACGGTTCAGCGTGCGGTCGTGCTGCTCGCGCAGCTGGGATTCGGCGAGCCGCGCCACGACGTCGACGAGCGCTACGGTCGTCGGGTGCACGGTGGCCGCCGGGCCGGAGACGTCCACCACGCCGATCACCTGGCCGGTACGTGGGTCGCGGATCGGCGCGCCCGCGCAGGTCCACCCGTGGTGGCTGCGCATGAAGTGCTCGGCGGAGAACACCTGCACGGCACGGTGGGAGGCCAGCGCGGTGCCGATCGCGTTGGTTCCGACGGCACCCTCACCCCAGTGCGCGCCCTCGACGAAGCCCAGCCGGTCGGCGTTGCCGAGCACCGACGGCGAGCCGGACCGCCACAGCACCCGACCCTTGGCGTCGGCGACGACCAGGATGTTATCCCCCTCGGCCACAAGGGATTCCAATCCCCGTGAGACCTCGTCGAGGACCGACATCAGACCCGACGATCGCCGGAGCAGCTCCAGCGCGCCGGTCTCGACCACCGGCGCCGCGTGGCTGTCGGGGTCGGCGCCGCTGGCCATCACGCGCTGCCAGGAATCGCTGATCACCGTGCGCGGCCGGGCCGGTGCGCGGTTGCCCGCCATAGTCGCTTCGTACACAGCCGACATCAGCCGCGCATAACTGCGCGGATCCTCGCCCACGGCGACCGCCGGTTCAGGTACGGACATCACAGTCGATTGTGCTCCCCGTCACAGATCAGCGGTAGACCAGCCCGCCGTCGATGAGTCCGGCCTGCCCGGTCATGTAGTCGGCATCCGGCCCGGCCAGATAGGAAACGAAGCCCGCGACGTCATCGGGTGTCTCGGCGCGGCCCAGCGCGATACCACCGACGAACTTGTCATAGGTCTCGCCTTCGGCGGCGCCGGTCAGCGCGGCGAAGCGTTTGTCGATCTCGACCCACATGTCGGTGCCGACCACTCCGGGACAGTAGGCGTTGACGGTGATGCCGTCGGCGGCGTGCTCCTTGGCGGCGGCCTGCGTCAGCGCCCGGACCGCGAACTTGGTGGCACTGTAGGGCCCGAGCATCGCGAAACCGTCGTGCCCCGCGATTGACGAGGCGTTGATGATTTTTCCGGGGCGGCCGAGCTCCTTGAATTTGGCGACCGCGGCCTGGATACCCCACAGCACACCGTCGACGTTGATCGCCCACAACCGCTTGAGCTCGTCGGGAGTGACCTCGGCGATCGGACCGACCAGCGCGACACCGGCATTGTTGACCATGATGTCGAAACCGCCGAGCGCGGCGGCGGCATCGTCGACGGCGGCGAACACCTGAGCGCGATCGCTGACGTCGGCGACAAATGTGGTTGTCTTGCAGCCGATTTCGGCGATCTCATCGGCAACCGCGGCGACGGTGTCCGCGGCCACGTCCACCAGCGCGATATCGGCACCGTCTCGTGCCAGCCGCAGCGCGATGCCGCGCCCGATACCACGGCCTGCGCCTGTCACCAGGGCGACTTTTCCTGTCAATGTCATGTTGCATCCCTCAGATCGTCGGATCGACAAGAACTTTCATCTTCTTGCCGGCGTGCAGTGCCTCGAAGCCCTCATCGACCACGTCATCGATCGGAATGTGGGCGACCCAGCCCGTGGTGTCGTAGCGGCCTTCGGCCATCAGCGCGATCACGGCCTCGAAGTCCGCGCCGGTGTAGCACAGTGAGCCCTGGATCCGGGACTCGTTCATCACCAGGTTCAGCAGCGGGGTCTCCAGCGGCTTCTCGTAGATCGCGACGCTGACCATCGGCTTACGGGAGCCGACGCAGGCCAGTGCCGTGACCACCGCGGGGGTGACACCGGCGGCGTCGAACACCGCGTCGGCGCCGGCACCCTTGGTGTGCTCGGCGATGAACGCCGGCACGTCGAGCGCGGTCGGATCGAGCGTCTTGGCGCCGAGGACCTCGATTGCCGCACGCCTGGTCGCCGACGGCTCCACCACGAAGACATCGTCAAGACCCTTGCCGCGCAACGCGAACCACAGACCGATACCGATCGGGCCTGCACCGAACACCATCGCGGTGTCACCAGGGTTCGTATCGCCCAGTGTGGCAGCGTGATAGGCCACCGACATGGGCTCGACCAGCGCACCGAGCTCCAAGCCGACGTTGTCGGGCAGCTTGTGCAGCATGTCGGTGGGAACCACGGTGTATTCGGCCATCCCGCCGTCGGACATCAGACCGTGAAACCCGATCTGCTGGCACACGTTGTAATTGCCGGCCAGGCACGGCACGCAGTGCCCGCACTTGTAGATGGGCTCGACGGCCACCCGGTCACCCTCGGCCCAGCCGGTTACGCCGGCGCCCAGCGCGGTGATGGTTCCGGAGAACTCGTGCCCCATGGTCAAGGGCAGTTGCTGGTGGGTCAGCGGGTGCGGTTCGGTGGGCACGAAGATCGGGCCGGCGTAGTACTCGTGCAGGTCGGTGCCGCAGATGCCGTTGAAACCGACCTTCAGTTTGACGGTGCCCGGGGCGGGATCCGGTTCGGCGACATCGTCGATCTCGACCTTGTTGGGCCCGTAGTACACAGCTGCTTTCATAACGGCATGTCTATGTGACTGCGGCCACAATGCGAAAGAGTTGCAAGGGGTTGCACTGCCGACTGCAACGTCTCGCAACTCTTGCGCGCCCCGGCGGCCAGGGTGTGCGCTGGGTCACATGACACAAACGTTGGAACCCAGTACTGCCCTGACCCCGCAGCAGCGCGTCGACGCCTGGCTTGCCGATTTCGAGGCAGCGCTGGCGGCCCGCGACATCGACCGCGTGGTGGCAATGTTCGCCACCGACAGCTTCTGGCGCGACCTGGTCGCCTTCACCTGGAACATCAAGACCGTCGAGGGCCGCGACGGCGTTGCCGATATGCTCGGCGCCCGGCTTGCCGATACCGACCCGTCCGGGTTCCGCACCCGCGAAGAACCCGTCACCGATGGTGATGTGACCTCGGCGTTCATCGAGTTCGAGACCGCGGTAGGTCGCGGCGTCGGGCATCTGCGGCTCCGGAGCGACGCGGGAACGGACCTGGCGTGGACGCTGCTGACCACGCTGCAGGAGATCAAGGGCCACGAGGAGCGCAAGGGTGTGACCCGGGTGCTGGGCGCGGTGCACGGTTCCGATCCCGACCCGCGGTCGTGGGCCGAGAAGCGCGCCGCCGAGGAGGCTGCCCTGGGCCGCAGCGAGCAGCCCTATGTGCTGGTGATCGGCGGCGGTCAGGGCGGCATCGCGCTCGGCGCGCGGCTACGTCAGCTCGGCGTGCCGGCGATCGTCGTCGACAAGCACGACCGCCCCGGCGACCAGTGGCGCAAGCGCTACAAGTCGCTGTGCCTGCACGATCCGGTCTGGTACGACCACCTGCCGTACATGCCCTTCCCGCAGAACTGGCCGGTGTTCGCGCCCAAGGACAAGATCGGCGACTGGCTGGAGTTCTACACCCGGGTGATGGAGGTCCCGTACTGGTCGAAGACGACATGCCGGTCCGCGTCCTACGACGAGGCGTCGGGCCGGTGGACTGTCGAGGTGGACCGCGACGGCGAGAAGCTGACGCTGCACCCGACGCAGTTGGTGCTCGCGACCGGCATGTCGGGTAAGCCCAGCATCCCGGTGCTGCCGGGCCAGGACGTGTTCGCCGGCGAGCAGCACCACTCAAGCGCGCATCCCGGGCCGGACCGCTACGCGGGCAAGAAGGTCGTGGTGATCGGGTCGAACAACTCCGCGCACGATATCTGCAAGGCGCTCGTCGAGAACGGCGTCGACGTGACGATGGTGCAGCGCTCGTCGACGCATATCGTCAAATCCGATTCGCTGATGGACCTCGGGCTGGGTGATCTGTACTCCGAACGCGCCCTGGCTGCCGGGATGACCACCGACAAGGCCGATCTGACCTTCGCCTCGCTGCCGTATCGCATCATGCACGAGTTCCAGATCCCGATCTACGACGCGATCCGCGAACGAGACAAGGAGTTCTACCAGCGACTCGCCGACGCCGGATTCGAATTGGACTGGGGCTCAGACGGTTCCGGCCTGTTCATGAAGTATCTGCGACGCGGTTCGGGCTACTACATCGACGTGGGGGCCTGTGATCTGGTGGCCGACGGTTCGATCAAGCTGGCGCACGGCCAGGTCTCGCATCTGACGAAGGATTCGGTGGTGCTGGCCGACGGTACCGAACTGCCCGCCGATCTGGTTGTCTACGCCACCGGCTACGGCTCGATGAACGGCTGGGCCGCCGACCTGATGGGCCAGGAGATCGCCGACAAGGTCGGCAAAGTGTGGGGCCTGGGCAGCGACACCCCGAAGGATCCCGGGCCGTGGGAGGGTGAGCAGCGCAATATGTGGAAGCCCACCCAGCAGGACAACCTGTGGTTCCACGGCGGCAACCTGCACCAGTCACGGCATTACTCGCTGTACCTGGCATTGCAGCTCAAAGCCCGCTATGAGGGCATCCCGACACCGGTGTACGGATTGGCCGAGGTGCATCATGTGAGCTGATGAGCTCACCACTGCTGCAGGGGCTGCCACCGATCGTCGGTGGCAGCCCTTCGCTGTTGATCCTCGGCAACATGCCCAGCGTGCTGTCGCTGACTGCCGGCCAGTACTACGGAAACCCGCGCAACGCGTTCTGGCGTATCGCCGGGGAACTGTTCGGCTTCGACGCCCAGGCCGACTACGACGTGCGTGTCGCATCGCTGATCTCAGCCCGGGTGGCGGTCTGGGATGTGCTGGAGTCCTGCCGCCGGCCGGGCAGCCTGGATTCGGCCGTCGAGCGAGACAGCATGGCGCCCAACGACTTTGCCGTGTTCTTCGACCGCCATCCGTCGATCACCCGGGTGTTCTTCAACGGCGCGGCAGCCGAGGCGAACTACGCCAAGCTGGTCGGCATGGACGCTTCGGTGACATATGCACGGTTGCCGTCGACCAGCCCGGCGCACACTCTCGGGTATCCGGCGAAGCTCGATGCCTGGCGGGTGATCACCAGCTAGAGCCGGTCGACGATGTCCTTGGATTCCTTCAGACCGAGACCAGTCTGTTCACGCAGCACCTTGATCGCCTGGATCTTCTTGCCCTGCATGGCCAGCTGACGGACCTCGGGGCTGATCCCGTCGCCGTCGACCTGCTGATGTGGTGGTTCGGGCAGGCGGTCCGGTTGCCGGCCCGCATCACGCAACGCCCACTCCAGCGCCGCGACGCGTCGTTCCAGTTCCTCGACCCGCCGGCGCAGACCGCCGTCGTCGATATCGTCCTTGGCACCGCCGAACAGACCCATGTCGATATTGTCGCCCACTCCCGGGACTCTGAAGACCTCCGGGATTACCCTCGGTTGGGCGGGCATTGCAGACCATCGGGGAGGTCGCATGGCGGTATGCCGGGGATGCGGGGCGCAGCCGCGTGAAGGTGCGCGGTTCTGCGACAGCTGCGGGGCGGCGCTGGAGTCTTGCGATTCGCGTGCCGAGTACAAGCAGGTCACCGTTTTGTTCACCGATGTCGTGCGGTCGATGGATATCGCCGCGGCCCTCGATCCTGAGCGCCTACGCGAAGTGATGGGCGAGGTGTTCGACCTGTGCGCAAGGGTGGTCAAACGCTTCGGTGGAACCGTCGACAAGTTCACCGGCGACGGGATCATGGCACTCTTCGGCGCGCCGGCGGCCCTGGAGGACCACGCGTATCGCGCCTGCCTGGCTGCCCTGGATATCCAACGGGACATCGAGCGTCTTGCCGCAAATGTCGACAGCCGCAACGGCGTGGCTTTGCAGCTCCGCATCGGGATCAACTCCGGTGCTGTGATCGTCGGCGAAATCAGCACTGGTGCGGCCGGGTATACCGCGGTCGGCGAACACGTGGGTCTGGCGCAAAGGATGGAGTCGATCGCGCCACCCGGTGGTGTCATGCTCGGTGAATCGACGGCAAAGCTGGTAGTCGGGCGGGTCGTCATGGCGGAGCCCGAATTGGTTCAGATCAAGGGCCTCCAAACATCGATACGCGCGCGACAGCTGCTGCCGGCGACGCTGCCGGCCGGTGACCGTCCGCGCGACGAGCCGAAGCTGGTGGGGCGGACCTGGGAACTCAGCGCACTGGTAGCAATGATTGACCAAGCGGTGTCGGGTACCGGCGGTCTCGTCGGCGTCGTCGGACCACCAGGAATCGGAAAGAGCCGACTGACGCGCGAAGCGACGACGCATGCCACGAACCAACAGATCGCCGTGTATACGGCCTACTGCGAATCCCATACGGGCGATATTGCATTCCGAGCGGCGAGCGGACTCCTGCGATCGGTGTTCGGCATCGAGGGCCTCGACGACAGCGCCACCCGTGCCGCGCTGCGACGGCGGCTCAGTACCGCCGACGACACCGATATCACCCTCCTCGAAGACTTGCTCGGAATACGCGAACACGTCGCCCGCACGCTGGAAGTCGCCCCTGATGCCCGGCGACGTCGGGTGACCGGCCTGCTGAACACCGCTGCGCTGAGCCGGGATGCACCCGCCGTCGTGGTCGTCGAAGACGCCCATTGGATCGACCCCGCCAGCGAGGCCATGCTGGCCGACTTCGCATCGGTTCTGTCGCAGACCTGGATTCTGATGGTGGTGACATACCGCCCGGAATACCGCGGCCCGCTGGCGCAGGCCGTCAGCGGTCAGCGGATCTCCTTGACTCCGCTACGTGATGCGCAAACCGCAGATCTGCTGGACACCATCGTCGGCACCGACACCTCGACGATAAAACTCAAGGCCCACATCGCCGTCCGTGCTGACGGAAACCCGTTCTTTGCACAGGAAATGGTCCGCGACCTATCCGAACGCGGTGTGCTGGACGGGCTTCCCGGACGCTACGTGTGTCAGCAGGACACCACGGATATCGGTATCCCGGCGACACTGCAATCCACGATCGCCGCCCGTATCGACCGGCTCGACCGGCGGGGAAAGCGGACGCTGAACGCCGCCGCCGTCCTCGGCGGCCGCTTCGGCGGCAATGTCCTGAAAAGGTTGCTCGGCGAGGTCGACGTCGCCGCGGCTGTAAACGCCGATCTGCTCGAGCAGGTGGCCTATACGCCGGATCCGGAATATGCCTTCCGGCATCCACTCATCCGCGCGGTGGCATACGAATCACAGCTGCGGTCTGATCGCTGCGAGCTGCATCGACAGGTCGCCGCGGCGATAGCATCCGATGAGACCGGGACCGATCGCAATGCCGCGATGATCGCCGAACACCACGAAGCAGCTGGTGATTTCGCCGATGCCTTTGCCTGGCATATGCGTGCCGGCGACTGGTTCGCCTCACGCGACGTCCCGGCGGCACGGTCGAGCTGGCGTCGGGCACGCGATATCGCCGACTTGTTACCCATCGATATTCCAGGGCGTACGACGATGCAGATTGCGGCCCGTTTGCCGTTGACCGGAAGCGCGTGGAGGGTGGGTGCACCGGTGGCCGACACGGGGTACGAGGAATTGCGTTTGTTGGCAATCGAATCCAACGACCATAACGCGCTTGCTGTCGCCATGATTGGCCAGTGCGCGATGCTGGGCTTGCACGATGACCTCGACACTGCGTGCGCACTCACCGCCGAGCTGGTCGCGTTGGTGGGCTCACTCGACGATGCAGATGTGGTGCTCGCCGCGCTGACCGTGTCGATGTACGCGATCTACCAGTCGGGTCGGATGCACGCATTGCTTGACCAATCCCAGCGCGTCATCGACATGGCCGACGGCGACAAAGACAAAGGCACCAGATTCAGCACGTCGCCGCTGGCGACGGCAACCGTGCTTCGCGCGATAGCTCGTATCGCCCTCGGGATCCCCGGATGGCGGGAGGATTTCGCTGATGCCACGGCTCTGGGCCGGATATGTGATCCCACCACCCTCGCGATCGTGCTGACCTACAAGTACGTATTCGCCATACCGGCTGGGGTTTTGGTTGCCGATGATGTCGCGCTTTCCGAGACGGCCGAACTCGCGCGTGCCGCCGAACGTTTCGGCGACGACTTCACCCTGTCCGGTACTCACCTCACGCGAGGGATCACACTGGCGTGTCATGACTCAACGCGAAACGAGGCATTCGAAATGCTCGCGTCGGCGACCGAAGCCGCCGCTAAGGACCGCTTTCTGACAGCGGCGATACCGACGGCCGATGTGCAGTATGCACGACACCTGCTTCGCTCCGGTGACACCGATAGTGCCATCCGACTGGCGCGACGCACCGCCGAGGATATGTTCGGCAGCGGCAACGCGATAATCGCGCCGCAGGTCACCACGGTCTTGGTCGAAGCGTTGCTACACAGGTCCGGTGGCGGCGATATCGATGAGGCTTCGTCGGCGATAGCCCGCTTCGCGGCAACATCGGGTGGCTACACCTTTCAGGAGCTGCCGCTGCTGTACCAGAGGGCACTACTGGAAAAGGCACGGGAAAACGCCACCGGCTACCGCGACTTGCGCGACGATTACCGAAAGATCGCTCACGCATTGAGATTCGAAGGACATATGGCGTCCGCCGACGCCATGGACTGACTCCGCGAGCGCGCGTCTTTGTACGCCCGGAGCGGCGTGTCGCTGTACAGACACGCGCGCTCGCGGGGAGTTAGGAGACGGCGGGGCGGCGCTGGGCCCAGGGGCGGTCTGCCTCGATCTCGGCGGACAGCGACAACAGCGTCGCCTCGTCGAAAGGCCTGCCCACCAATTGGATCGACAACGGCAGACCGTGCCGGTCCAGGCCCCACGGCACCACCGCCGCGGGCTGTCCGGTCGCGTTGAACGCCGCCTGATAGGGCACCCGCGCAGCGACCAGCGACAGCGTCGAGACGCCGCCGAGGCGCCGATACGCCCCGACCTTGGACGGGCCGGTCGCGGTTCCCGGCGTGATGACGACGTCGACGTCATCGAAGATCCGCTGCATCCGACTGGAGATATCGGCCTCGGCGGCACGGATCTTGGCGATCCGCTCATCGGAGATCATCCGGCCGATGCGGGCCATCCCCCGGGTGCGCGAATCCAGCCGCTCCTGATGCGGCAGCATCTTCACGTCGTCGTAGATCCCGCGGAAGAAGCGTGGCAACACATGGGCGTACACCGATGCCGGCGGGTAGTCGAAATCGCGGATCACCACGTCGTGGCCCAGCTCGCGTAACAGCGCGCCGGCCTGATGCACGGCGGCCCGCTGCTCGGCGTCGTGATACGCCGTCACCAGCGGAGGAACCTTGGTGCTCAACGCAATTCGCAGCCGATTCGGCGGCCGCGACGCCGCTCCCACGAAACCGCCCGGGGGGCCCGGCATCGACTTGGCACAGGTGACGTCGAGGAACAACGCCGCATCCTCGACGGTGCGGGTCAGTGGCCCGTTGGCGACCATGCCGCACCAGGCGTCGTCATGCGGCGCCAGCGGCACCCGGTCACGCTGCGGCTTGATGCCGAACAGGCCGCACCACGTCGCGGGGATCCGGATCGAGCCGGCCCCGTCGGAACCCAGCGCGAGCGAGGCCAACCCGGCCGCGACCGCCGCCGCGCTGCCACCGCTGCTGCCGCCCGGACTGCGCGAGATGTCCCACGGATTGTGCGTCGCCCCGTAGGACACCGTCTCGGTGAAAGGCCAGATCATCATCTCGGGCACCGCGGTCTTACCGAGCAGCACCGCGCCGGCCTCCCGCAGCAACCGGATCACCTCGGCGTCCTTGGTCGGCGCCGGACCGTGCGCCGTAGAACCGTAGGCGGTGACCTCGCCGGCCACATCGGTGTCGTCCTTGATGGCGATCGGGACACCCAGCAGCGGTAACCGCTCGCCGGCGTCGAGGCGCTGCTGTGCGTCCAGCGCCGCGTCGCGCGCGGCATCGGCGAACACCACGCGATAGGCCCGCAGTTCAGGGTCCAGCCGTGCGATGCGCTCCAGGTAGAGCTCGGTGAGCGCAGGCGCCGTCACCGTGCCCGACGCCAGCATGCGGGCCTGTTCGGCGGCTCCGGCGAACGCGAGGTCAATGGAGTCCATCGGCTGAGCGTAGCCAGTTCAGCCGCCGCCGACGCCGTGCCTCGCGGCGTACTCCCCCGGCGTGCACCCGAGCATCGAACGGAAGTCGTTGGTGAAATGCGCCTGGTCGTACCAGCCCAGCCGGGCTGCCAGGTCGGCCAGGTCGACGGCCGGGCAGGTCTCGATGTCCAGGGCGGCCTGCTGCAGCCGGTACCGGCACAGCACCCATTTCACCGGGACGCCGACATAGCGGCGGAAAACCCGCTGCGTGGTGCGGGCACTCCATGGCGAATACGCCATCACCTGTTCGACGCGGTGCAGGTCGTTGTCGACGCGGATCCGGTCCAACAGCGCGGTCAACGACTCATAGACCGGGTCGACGGCCACCGCGACGTTGCCGATCGCCTCGTCCAGCGACGCCGCACAGGCTTCCCGCTGCTCGACGAAATCGGTTGGCAGTCCGAACAACCCGCCGTCGGCGGGCACCGTGCGATCGGTGTAGTCGCAGGCATCCCGTCCGAACCGCGCCGTGAACCCACCGGGCCGGAACCGGGCGCCGACCACCACACCCCACTCGGTGAGCGTGGTGTGGAAAACCTGCTGCACGACACCCTGGATCAGCGTGTTGGGCAGCCGGTATCCGTGCCGCGGCCGGTCGGCACCCCATTCGTGCGTCAGGTGCATCGCCGGGAAGGTTATGACGGTGCTGTCGAACGGCGGCTTACCGCGCAGATCCCACTGCACCGACCAGAAATGCTCGACGAACCGGGCGGCGGCCGGCGACGGCTCCCACCGCGTGAGATCGAACATGTCCACTGACCCGGCACGGCCGACCACACCGCGCTGCGGCTGCGCGGGTGGCGTGTTTTTCCAAGCCGGCACGCATCCCAGCCTAGAAAACTCGTCGATATGACCGTCACACCGATCCCGCAGGGATACACCAGCCTGACCCCGTTCCTCGTCATCGACGGTGCCGCGGCGGCCATCGACTTCTATACGTCGGTGTTCGGTGCGGAGCTGGTCGAGAAGATGACGGGCCCCGACGACGCCATCGCGCACGCCGAACTCGACTTCGGCACCGGCCGGCTGCAACTGTCGGATCCGAACCCGCAGTATGGTCTCGCGGCACCGGAAGCCGGTGATTCCGTGACGCATTCGATGGTGTTGTACTGCGCGGATGTCGACGACGTGGTGGCCCGCGCCGAGCGGGCCGGGGCCACCATCCGCGAGCCCGTGTCCACTTTCGTCACCGGCGACCGGTTCGCGTCCATCGTCGACCCGTTCGGACAACGCTGGGCCGTGATGACCCGTGTCGAAGAGGTCTCGGCAGCCGAGCGCGAACGTCGACTTGCCGAGTGGGGCAGCGACAACCTGTGACGCCGGTGTTGGTTACGGTGGCGCCATGTCATGCGTGTTCTGCGCCATCGTCGCCGGGGAGGCTCCCGCGATCCGTATCCACGAGGACGACGACTACCTCGCCATCCTCGATATCCGCCCCATCGTGCGTGGTCACACCCTGGTGCTGCCCAAGAAGCACACCGTCGACCTGACCGACACCCCGGCGGAGACCATCGCGGGCATGGTCACCCTGGGGCAGCGCATCGCCAAGGCCGCGCGGGTCTCGGAGTTGCACGCCGACGGCAACAACATCGTCATCAACGACGGTAAAGCCGCATTCCAGACCGTGTTCCACATCCATCTGCACGTCGCACCGCGGCAGACCGGCGACAAACTGTCGTTCGCCAAAGGGCTGGTGGTGCGCCGTGACCCCGATCGCGAAGCCACCGGCGCGATCCTGCGCACCGCACTGGCGGCGCAGCCGTGAACCGCACCGTCGAACGCGCCGTTTTCGCATTCCTGCGCGTCCACGACACCGTCTACCAACGCACCGGGGGCTGGATCGGGCAATGGGTGCCGGGAATGCCCAACAGCCTGCTGCTGCACACCGTCGGCGCCAAGACCGGCCAGCCTCGCACGCACACGTTGACCTACGCCGAGGACGGCGGCCGGTACCTGATCGTGGCGTCCAACGGTGGGGCCCACCGGTTCCCGGCCTGGTACCACAACCTCAAGGCGCATCCTGATGTCGAGATCAACCTGGGGCCGCGACGGCTACCGGCCACAGCCCGCATCGTCACACCCGACGACGCCGATTACGGCCGGCTCTGGGATATCGCCAACAAGAACAACAGCAACAGGTACCGCGACTACCAGAAGCGGACGCCGCGTCCGATCCCGGTGATAGTCCTGACACCGCGTTAGAACAGTTCCTTGGCCAGTAGCTCCAGCGTGGTCTCGCGCGCGGTCGCCGACGCCGGATCGTCGCCGCGGTGCGCGGAACCGACCGGGTTCACCATCACCTCGTCGACGTCGAAGCGCTGCGCGAGCGCGCGCAGCTGATCGGCGGCCTCGGCGGGCGCGCCCACGATGGACTTGGCCCGGCCGGCGTCGATGATGGCCTGCTCGTGCGCCGTCGGCACCGCGGCCTGCGCGTCCTCGATCAGGTCGAGCGCGGTCAGGGGTTGCCCGGTGCGCAGTTTCGCCATCATCTGCAGATTGGGCAGCAGCGCGGCCTCGGCCTCCTCGCGGGTCGGTGCCACCGAGGCATTGACCGTCAGGAAGGTGACCGGTTCGGTGCCGAAATCGCTGGGCCGGAACTCCGAGCGGTAGATGTCGAGCGCCTCGTCGGTACCCATGCCGGAGAAGTGGTGGGCGAACACATATGGCAGTCCCTTGGCGGCGGCCAGATGCGCGGAGTACATCGACGACCCCAGAAGCCACAGTCGCGGCTCCCCCGCGGCGGCCGGCGTCGCCTTGAGGATGTAGTCGGCACGTTGCAGCCGGGCGGGCAATTCGATGCGGACGCCAGTGGCGCTCATCATGGCGGCCACCTCGTCGAGATATTGCGGGAACTTGTCGATATCGGTCTCGTCGCGTCCGCCCCGCAGCACCATCGACACCACCGGATCGCTACCGGGTGCGCGGCCCAGCCCCAGGTCGATACGCCCGGGCGCCGCCGCCTCCAGCAGGGCGAACTGCTCGGCCACGGCCAGCGGCGCGTGGTTGGGCAGCATCACCCCGCCCGACCCCAGCCGGATATGGGAGGTCTGGGCGGCCAGGTAAGCCAGCAGCACCGGCGGGCTGGTGGCCGCGACGGCGGGCATGTTGTGGTGTTCGGCGACCCAGTACCGGGTGAAGCCGAGCCGATCAGCGGTCTGGGCCAGCGTGACCGTGGCAGCCAGCGCGTCGGAGGTGGTCTGGTCGGTGCGCACCGGCACCAGGTCGAGGACAGAAAGCCGCATAGAACTAGTCAACACCCAACCCAACACGCCGAAATCGCTCAGATGCGGGCGCGGTGGCGGGCGTCGGTGAAGACATCGTCGAGCATCGCCGGGGTGAGCCGGCCGGTGAACATGTTCTGCTGGCTGGGGTGATAGCAGCCGAGCAGCTGCAGACCGCCATCCAGTTCGGCGACCACACCGTGCCCGAATTTCGGTTTGGCGCCGGCCGGCACCTGATCGGCGAGCATCCCGAGCGCCACCTGCCAGGCGAAGCCGCCGAGGGCGACCACGACGCGGACATGCGCGGCGATCAACGCCCACTCGGCGGTCAGCCAAGGCGCGCAGGTGTCGCGTTCCGCCGGTGTCGGGGCGTTGGCGGGCGGCGCACACCGGACCGGTGCGGTGATGCGAATCTTGTTGGCTCGCAAACCATCCGCGGCGTCGACGCTTGTCGGTTGGCTGACCAGCCCGCACCGGTACAGCGCGGCGAACAGCTGATCACCTGAGCGGTCGCCGGTGAAAACCCGGCCGGTCCGGTTGGCACCGTGCGCCGCAGGCGCCAGCCCGACGATCAGGATCCGTGGCCGAGCCGATCCCCAACCGGTCACCGGGCGTCCCCAGTACGGCTGGTCGGCGTAGGCGCGCCGCTTGATAGCGGCGACCTCCTCGCGCCAGGTGACCAACCGGGGGCAGGCCCGGCAGACGCTGACCTCGGCATCGAGGTCGGCGATCGATGTCGCCCGCGCCGCCAGTGAGCTGACGGCACCGGCATCCGCGGCGACCGGGGTCGAGGCGGTCGCCGGGTCGCCGGGCCATCCCGTCCCGGGCGGAACCGGGGACGCGAATCCGCGGCCGGTGCGCGGGTGGACGAACATCACCCCATCGTGCCCGAGCGGGCCACGATGGGGTGTGTTCGTGATCAGTCCCTACTTGTCGTCGTCGTGCTTGCCGAAGTGCGGTTCTTCGGGGATCGGCGGCTGTGGGATCACCGGGTACTCACCGGTGTAGCCGACGCGCGCCTCGGCCATCGACAGGACCTTGGGACGTACGGCATACCAGCCGGCGACCAGCATCGGCCCGATGACGAAGATCGCGATCAGGTTCCAGATGTTCTCGTAGCACATCAGCGCCGTGACGGCGAACAGGAATATCAGCGTCGCGTAGCTGGTGTAGGGCGTACCGGGCAGCCGGAACTTGGGCCGCTGCAGGATGCCCTTCTGCTCCCAGCGGTACAGCTGAATCTGGCAGGCCATGATCATCGCCCAGGTGGAGATGATGCCCAGCGCCGACAGGTCCAACGCGATGTTGAACGCTTCCTCGGGGACGAACAGGTTGAGCACGACACCGAGCAGGGTCAGCCCGGCGGTCAATGCGATGCCACCGAACGGAACGCCGTTACGGTTCATCTTCCCGGTGAACTCCGGTGCGCTGCCGTTCATCGACATCGACCGCAGGATGCGCCCGGTGGAGTACAGCCCGGCGTTGAGGCTCGACATGGCCGCGGTGAGCACCACCAGGTTCATGATGCCGCCGGCGGCGGGCACCCCAATCTTGGAGAAGAACGTCACGAAGGGGCTCTCACCCTTGTGATAGTCGGTGTAGGGCAACAACAGTGCCAGCAGGATCAGCGAGCCGACGTAGAAAACGGCGATTCGCATGACGACCGAGTTGATGGCACGCGGCATCACCTTCTCGGGATTCTCGGTCTCGCCCGCCGCGATGCCGACGAGTTCGACTGCTGCATAAGCGAAGATGACACCGGAGGTGACGATCACCAGGGCGAACATGCCGGAGGGGAACAACCCGCCGCTATCGCTGATGACGCTGAAACCGGTTGACTGACCCTGGATCTCGAACCGGCCGGCCAGGAATATGAACCCGACGACCAGGAATGTCACCAATGCGGCCACCTTGATGATCGACGCCCAGAACTCCATCTCGCCGAACAGTTTCACCGAGATGATGTTCATGGTGAGCACGATGCCGAGTGCCACCAGGGCGATCGTCCACTGCGGTATCGCCTCGAACATGCCCCAGTAGTGCACGTAGAGTGCGACGGCGGTGACGTCGACGATGGCGGTTGCGGCCCAGTTGAAGAAGTAGAGCCAGCCGGTGACGTAAGCGGTCTTCTCACCGAAGAATTCGCGCGCATAAGAGACGAATGATCCCGATGACGGCCGGTGCAGGACCAGCTCACCGAGCGCACGCATGATGAAGAACACGAAGATTCCACAGAATGCATAGACCAGGAACAATCCCGGCCCGGCGCTGTTCAGCCGGCTGCCCGCACCCATGAAAAGGCCGGTACCGATCGCACCGCCGATGGCGATCATCTGGATCTGGCGCGGTTTGAGCGCCTTGTGATAACCCTCGTCTTCGTGGGCAAGTGCTGAATTGTCGTAACTGGTCGGTGATTCGGCTGTCATACCGTCCCTTAACTACGTAGGTGCGAACACAGGCATGAATGTCGGACACCAGCCCCACTCGGTCTCAATCGAACTTCGAGTGGCCCCCCTCGACTGAGCTGGACCAAACCTTAACGCCGGGTAACCAGAGGCGAAAGCGGAGCAATGTAAATATTGCGCAACCCATGTTTCACCCGTATCAACACGGTGTTTGAAACATGTTGTAAACCACTATTTTTCGTACTGAATTCGGGTTTGAATGTGTGGTACTGCGGTTACGCCCGGCTCGGTAGCCACCATCGACGACTCGGCGTTCGACGCGGAACCGGCACGTCGCGCAGGGTGCGAGCGACGATGTCGACGAACTCCGAACACGACGAATAGCGTTGTGGCGGGCTTTTCGACAGCGCTTTGCCGAAGACCGCGTCCAACCCGGACGGCAGCCACGATCGGCGCGATGTCACAAGGGGAATCGGATCGCGAATCTGAGCATAGGTGATGGCGAAAGTGGTCGCGCGCGGAAAGGGCGGCTGCCCGGTCAACCACTCGAACAAGGTGCACGCCAACCCGTAAAGATCTGTCGCCGGCGACAATTGTTGCCCCTGTAGCAATTCCGGTGACGCATAAGCGATCGAGCCCTCGACCCGACCATTGCGGGCCAGCGGTTTGGCATCGTCCACGAGCTGCGCGATGCCGAAATCGGTCAGGTAGGCGTTACGCCGATCGCCGTCGAGAAGTATGTTCGCCGGTTTGACGTCGCGGTGCAGAATGTCTTGGGAATGCGCGTAATCCAGCGCATCGGCGATCTGGCCGGCGATGAGCACGATGGTCTCGACATCCGGCTCGGCCGGGCCTGCCGGGATCAGCACCGATGATTGCGGCCCGTCGACATACTGCATGCTCATCCACAACGTGCCCGGCGACGGCGGATAGGCACCGGACTGCAATGCGGTGGGTCGCTGCGCCGGGTGCGAGTCGACCTCGCCGTGGCCGTACATCGCCACGATATGACGATGCCGCAGCATCGAGGCGATGGTGAACTCGCGGACGAAACGATCCCTGGCGCGTTCATAGCTCGTGGCGTCGGTGTGCAGAACCTTCAGCGCCACCAGGGTGCCGTCGTCATTACGCCGGGCACGGTAGACATCGGCCGTGCTGCCCCCACCCAGGTACGCCTCAACGGTGTACCCCGCGAGGATGTCGCCGGCCTCGAACACCTCGTCAGGTTAATCGCGGCGGCACCAACCGGCCCGCCGAGCGCATCAAGGGCCGGAAATCTCTGGCCGCCGATGGGTGTGCGCTGCTAGATTTCCCCCGCCATGGCAACCAAGCGCGGTCCCGTCCTGACCATCCTGTTCGCCGCGTTGATGGCCGGAGCCGGTAACGGCATTTCGATGGTGGCCTTCCCCTGGCTGGTGCTGCAGCGAAACGGCTCGGCACTGGACGCCTCGATCGTCGCCATGGCCGGCACGCTGCCGCTGCTGGTCGCCACCCTGATCGCCGGCGCCGCCGTCGACTACCTGGGCCGGCGCCGCGTCTCGATGATCTCCGATCTGCTGTCGGGACTGTCGGTGGTCGCGGTTCCGGTGATCGCCCTGAGCTTCGGTGTCGACGCCGTCAACGTCGGCGTACTGGCGGCACTGGCCGCACTGGGAGCGTTCTTCGACCCGGCCGGCATGACGGCACGCGAGACGATGCTGCCCGAGGCCGCCGACCGCGCCGGCTGGAGCCTGGACCACGCCAACAGCGTCTACGAGGCGGTGTTCAACCTGGCCTATATCGTCGGCCCCGGAATCGGCGGTCTGCTGATCGCGACCCTGGGTGGCGTCAACACCATGTGGGTCACCGCCGCTGCATTCCTGCTGTCGATCCTGGCGATCTCGGCGCTGCGCCTGGAGGGTGCCGGCAGACCAGATGCCAACAAACTGCCCGACGGCGTGTGGTCCGGCATCGTCGAAGGTCTGCGGTTCGTGTGGAACACCAAGGTGCTGCGCACCCTGGCATTCGTCGACCTGACCGTCACGGGGCTGTACATGCCGATGGAGTCGGTGCTGTTCCCGAAGTACTTCACCGACCGCAACGAGCCGGCACACCTGGGCTGGGTGCTGATGGCGCTGTCGCTCGGCGGGCTGGTCGGGGCATTGGGTTATGCCCTGCTGAGCAGGTACATGCGCAAGCGCACCACCATGCTGGTCGCGGTGCTGACACTCGGCGTGGCGATGACGGTGATCGCGTTCCTGCCGCCGTTGCCGCTGATCCTGGCGCTGTGCGCGCTGGTGGGCCTGGTGTACGGACCGATCGCACCGATCTACAACTACGTCATGCAGACGCGCGCGCCGCAGCATCTGCGCGGCCGGGTGGTCGGCGTGATGGGCTCGTTGACCTACGCCGCCGGACCGCTGGGACTGATCGTGGCCGGCCCGCTGGCAGATGCCGCCGGACTGCAGACCACCTTCCTGGCGTTATCGCTGCCGATGCTGCTGATCGGCGTGCTCGCGGTGTTCCTGTCGTCATTACGCGAACTCGACAAGTCCCCGGCCTCGTAGGATCGGGCCATGTCCGCGATCGCCGAACTGGCTGCCGAACTCCCCGACGGCACCGTCGTCACCGATCCCGACATCGTCGCCTCCTACCGACAGGACCGCGCCGCCGATCCGGACGCCGGAACCGCGCTGGCCGTGGTGCGCCCCACCCGCACCGAGGAAGTCCAGACCGTTCTGCGGTGGGCCACCAGACACCGGATCGCGGTGGTGCCGCGCGGAATGGGCACGGGCCTGTCCGGCGGCGCGACCGCGGTCAACGGCGGGATAGTGCTGTCCACCGAGAAGATGCGCGATATCACCGTCGATCCCGTCACGCGGACCGCGGTGGCACAGCCGGGCCTGCTCAACGCCGAGGTCAAGAAGGCAGTCGCCGAATACGGGCTGTGGTATCCCCCGGATCCGTCGTCGTTCGAGATCTGCAGCATCGGCGGGAACATCGCCACCAACGCCGGCGGATTGTGCTGTGTAAAGTACGGCGTCACCACCGACTATGTGCTCGGCATGCAGGTGGTGCTCGCCGACGGCACCGCGGTCTCCCTCGGCGGTCCACGCCTCAAAGATGTTGCGGGACTGAGCCTGACGAAACTCTTCGTGGGAAGCGAAGGCACCCTGGGCGTCATCACCGAGGTGACCCTGCGGCTGCTGCCGCCACAGCACCCGGCCTGCACAGTGGTCGCCACGTTCCCGTCGGTACGCGGTGCATGTGAAGCGGTCACCGCCATCACCGCCAAGATCCGGCCCGCCATGCTGGAGTTCATGGACGCCGTCGCCATCAACGCCGTCGAGGACAAACTGCGGATGGGCCTGGACCGCAACGCGGCCGCCATGATGGTCGCGACATCCGACGACCGTGGCCCCTCCGGAGCCGAAGACGCCGAGTTCATGGCCTCGGTCTTCACCGAACACGGTGCCACCGAAGTATTTTCGACATCGGATGCCGAGGAGGGTGAGGCCTTCGTGGTGGCTCGCCGGTTCGCCATCCCGGCCGTGGAGGACAAGGGCGCACTACTGCTCGAAGACGTCGGGGTGCCGGTCTCGGCGCTGGCCGACCTGGTGGCCGCGATCGAGAAGATGTCCGCCGACACCGGCCTGATGATCTCGGTGATCGCCCATGCCGGTGACGGCAACACCCACCCGCTGATCGTCTACGACCCCGCCGACGCCGAGATGACCCGGCGGGCCAACAAGGCCTTCGGCGACATCATGGATCTGGCCGTGAGCCTGGGCGGCACCATCACCGGTGAGCATGGTGTCGGGCGGCTCAAGAAGCCTTGGCTGGCCGGGTATCTGGGGCCAGAGGCAATGGAACTGAACCGACGGATCAAAACCGCGCTCGACCCCGACGGGATCCTGAATCCGGGCGCGGTGATCTGATCACTGCTCGGGCGTGAGCTTTTCGCGAAGTGCGGCGTTCTCGGCACGCAGGGCTTCGAGTTCCCGGCGTAGTGGTTCGAGTTCCTCGGCGCTGAACCGCTGCGTGATGTGCTGCGGGCAGTTCCAGTCGAAGGCCTCGACCGTGACCAGCACGACGCGTTGCACCTCGGCGTCGTAGCCGGGGTCGGCGAAGGTCTCGACCAGTCGGGGATCCTCTTCCACGGTGACCACCCGGGCATGGCCGAAGATCTTGAGCCGGCGCCGGTGGGCATAGTCCATCGCGATCAGGGCCACCCGGTCGGAGCCGGCGAGGTTCCCGGTGCTGATGTACTGCAGATTGCCCCGGAAATCCGCCCAGCCGATGGTGTGATCGTCGACGACCCGCAGGAACCCCGCGGGACCACCCCGGAACTGCACATAGGGCCAGCCGGTCTCGCTGACCGTCGCCAGATAGAAGCCGTCACGTTCGGCGAGGTAGTCCTTCTCGTCGTCGGTCAGCGCGTCGACCCCGGGAACCGCCCGTCCCTCGACCCGCTTGCGGTTGTAGAAACCGTCGCTGCCATGGCTGTGCTGGACGTCGCGAACAGCATCGGTGAACGCTATGGCGCCGTAGTGCTTGCTCACCACGCCGTCCTTTCGAAAGATCGGGACTGACAACCGAGACTATGCACTCAACAGCCGCCGCGCGCTGCGGTATTCCGCCGCTTGCACGGTCCCGGTGGCACGCGCCGGATAGGGTGAGGCCGTTTTCAGGGAGGAATTCGTGTGACGGAGCCGGACACCGACGACGCGGCCGGGCAGGCCGATCCGCTGGACAGCGTGCTCGACGCCGCCGTGCTCCTGCAGAACAACGGGCAATCCACCGGCACAACGCTGCTCGCCGTCGACCGGCTCAACTCCGGCCTCGGCGTGCACGGTGTGCTGATTCCCTCGTGGGCGTCACTGATCCTGGGCAGCTCCGACCACGACGTGCCGGCCCGGGTTTCCGCGCTCACGCCGACCGGCATAAACATGCGCCGGGTCGCGGGCGCGATGCGTGTCATCGACCAAGCCGAGGACGGTCCCCTCGACCTCGCCGAGGTGCGGGCCGGCATCTCGGCGGCAGCGGCGCTGCCGCCGTCACATGCGGCGGCATTCACGCTGGCCTGCGCCACCGGGGCCGGCGCGCTGACGGTGATCTTCGGCGCGCACGATGTGCGCGCGGTGGTCCTGTCTGCGACCAGTGCAGCCATCGGCGCAGTACTGCGCCGGACATTGGGCCGGTACGGAATCGGCGTCGTGGTTCAGGTGTTCATCGCCGCGATGGTCGCCGGCCTGCTCGGCGCGGCCGCGGCACACCTGCAGCTGGGCACCGCGGCAGGCATGGTCGCGGTGTGTCCGGCGATGGTGCTGGTTCCCGGTCCGCACATCCTCAACGGCGCGCTCGATCTGATCGCGCTGCGCGTTTCACTGGGACTGGCGCGATTAGGCTACGGCGCAATAATTCTCACCGCGATTGCCGCCGGCCTCATTCTGGGCCTGAGGATCGGCGGTCAAGAACTACCCGTCACGGGCACCGTCGCGGTGGCCCCGCTACCGATCGACGTACTGGCAGCCGCGGTCGCCGCGGCGTCCTACTCGGTGTACTTCTCCATGCCCTATCGCATGATGGTCTGGCCGGTACTGGCCGGAACGATCGCACACGGCGCGCACTGGTGGGCACTGAGCGTCGGTGCCACCGGTCCGGCGACCGCGGCATTCCTCGCGTGCTTACTGGTCGGGATCATTTTGGTGCCGGTATCGCACTTTCTGCGAATACCCTTCGCGGCAATAGGATTCGCCTCCGTTGTGGCGCTGGTACCGGGCATGTACGTGTTCCGGATGCTCAGCGGCATCCTGCAGCTGCCGGCGAACACCTCCGCCGAACTGCTGGCCGAGACCGCCGCGGAGGGCGCGCTCGCCGTCAGCGTCATCGCCGCCATGGCCATCGGACTGCTCATCCCCATGCGGTTGCGCGACATCCTGGTCTCGCGGCGAACCCGTCAGCGAAGCTGCTGAAAGTAGAACCGCTGCTGGGGCTGGCGGTCGACGGTGAACGCCAATGCGGCCGTGATGGCGTGGTGATCCGAGGCGAGCCACCGTTGCCGGTGCTGGCGACGGAATTCCCCCCAGGACGGCACGACGAACTGCTCGAGCATGACCTGCGGATCGTCACCACTGCGGTAGAGGCGCCAGGCGTAACCACCGGTTCGCCGGCGGGACTTCTGCACGGCGCGCATGGCGGCGGTGAACTGCGCGACGTCATCATCGGCCACCCGGTAGGACACCGTTACCAGGACCGGTCCGTCGTCGGGCTCGGGTTCGAACATCAACCTGGGGGTGGGCCAGGCCGACGACGTCGCGCGATCCAGCGTCCCGGTCTGCGCGCGCAGCGGCACCAGCAGCACGCTGGCAGCAACGGCGACAAGCAGTCCGGCCGCCACCCCCAGTGACGCACCGAGCCCGGCATGAGACGCCAGGTATCCCCACAACAAGGATCCCCCGGCCTGCGCTCCCATGAAGACCAGCAGATAGACCGAAAGCGCACGGGCCCGGGCCCAGGGCGCAACCGAGAGTTGGGCAGCGGTGTTAAGCGTCGTCAACGTCGCAATCCAGGCGGTACCGGCCAGCGTCAGCGCGATCACGGCCGGGTACAGCGGAAGGTATCCCGCGGCGGCCGTTCCGGCGGCGAACACCAGTGCCGACAACGCCAAGACCATGTTGTCCGACAACGTCGCCCGCAGCCAGGGCACCGCCGCCACACCGGCCAGCGCACCGACCCCCAGCACCCCGAGCAGTGCGCCGTAGCCGGCCGCACTCAACCCGAGATGCTCAGCAGATGCGATCGGCAGCAGCGCCCACAGTGCCGAGGCAGGAAGGGCGAACAATGCCGACCGCAGCATGATTCTCCGCACGATGGGTGCGGAGTTGACATAGCGGATACCGGCCGCGATGGAGCCACCGAGCGACTCGCGGTCGGCGGTGGGCTGCGTGGGCGTACGTCGCCAGCAGACCAGCGCACCGATCACCACCAGGAACGACGCGGTGTTGACGGCGAACACCGCACCGGGGCCGGCCGCTGCCACCACGACCCCGGCCAGCGCGGGCCCGATGGCCCGCGCACCGTTGACGGTGACGCTGCCCAACGACGACGCCGCCGGAATCTGTTCGCGCGGTACCAGTTCGGGCTGGATGGCCTGCCACGCGGGAGCGGCCAACGCCGCCCCGATGCCCGTTGCGAACGTCAATGCCAGCAACCCGTAGGGCGTGAGGGTGTGGGTCCAGGCCAACACCGTCATCACCCCGGACACCACCACCGAGTACGCGGTCGCGAACAGCAGTACGCGTCTGCGATCGAAGACGTCGGCAATGGTCCCCGCGAAAAGCGCCAGCAGCAGCGTCGGAGCCAGGCTGGCGGTCTGGACCAGGGCGATGACCGTCGGACTGCTCTGCCTGTCGACCAGGAACCATTGCGCACCAACGGTTTGCATCCACGTGCCGATATTCGAAGCGAGCTGGGCGAAGAACAGGCTGCGGTACACCGCGGA
Organism: Mycobacterium sp.; assembly: GCA_016197405.1. GTDB lineage: Bacteria > Actinomycetota > Actinomycetes > Mycobacteriales > Mycobacteriaceae > Mycobacterium. The sequence continues at coordinate 4,021 of JACPVR010000003.1, read as the reverse complement.
CCGCAGCGGTGCCCAGGGCGAAACGCCCGGATCGACAGAGGTCATCGGTTCACGGTGCGCCGACGAGTTCGGCGCCGACCCACTCGTCGAAGGACTGCCAGCCGATCTGCGGGTAGCGGGCGTGCAGTTCGGCGATGTCGACGGTGTAGCCGCCGCGGGCCAGGAACCCGAACATCGCCCGCATATCCGCCGAGGCGATGTCCGCCGGGTCGCGGGTCACCAGTCGCACCGGCCTGCCCAGCGCACCGCTGAGCACCGCCGCCATCCGCGTGGGCGTCGGATCGTCCGAGGCGAGGTCGATGCGGGCGCCCCGGAACCGGTCCGGCTCGGCCAGGACGGTCGCCACGAAGCGGCCCAGATCGCGCCGCGACAATTGTTGAAGTCCGACATCGGCCGGCAGCGCAAGCTCGAAGACCCCGGCCCTGATGTCGTCGATCCCACCGAGCATGTTGTCGTAGAAGTAGGTCGGGCCGACGATGGTGTGCGACAGGCCGGAATCGGCAAGCGCCTTCTCGACGACGGCTTTACTGTCGAAATGCGGAATCCCGGTGTGCCGGTCGGCATCGGCCACCGAGGAGAACACCAGATGCGGAACCCGCGCGGCGAGCGCGGCAGCGATGATCGTCGCGCCCTGCGCCACCTCGGCCGCCGGGCCTTCCTCGAATGGCGTGGTCAGCGCGTAGGCACCGTCGACACCGGTGAAGGCCGCGGCCACCGACGCCTCGTCGGAGAGATCGGCGGCCACCACCTGCACTCCGGCTGCAGCGAGCGCCCGGGCCGCCGGCGCGTCCGTGCGGCGGGTGATTCCGCGGACCTGAGCACCGCGCTCGAGCAGTGCCGTCACCACCGCACCGCCTTGAGCTCCGGTGGCGCCCAGTACGGCATACAGTCCCTGCATCGCGCGCCTCTTCCGTCGTCGTGGGCCGCCAGTACGGCATGTCCAGTGTGGCGGCTACGGGCAGCGATATCTGCACCGGTGACCTCCACCCGGCATTCCTGCCAGCAGGTAACGCCATGCGGGCGCACCGATGTTCCGGTAGACCCCCGACCCCGCGTCGGGTCCGACGAGCAGCGAGGATGAGACGATGATCCGAGCCTATCGCCTCTACACCGGCCCCGACGGTAACTCCCACGTCGAGCGCGGCAGCATTGCCGGCGGCGCACTCGTCGACGCGCAGTCCATCGAATTCAAAGAGACCCAACCACATTCGTCGTTCGACTGGCACAACGACCCGATTCCGCAGTACGTCATCACGCTGTCCGGTGTCCTTGAATTCACGACCGTCGGCGGCGAGACGTTCACCATCCACCCCGGTGACGTACTCCTGGCCGTCGACCACACCGGTACCGGGCACAAATGGCGGCTGGTCGACGACGCCCCCTGGAAACGCGCCTATGTGGTGTTCAAGCCCGGCGCCGATACCCGGTTCGTCCCGGACCCGCCCGAGGCCACCACATAGTTGACACATCAGACCCGGTGTCGTACTAATAAGACATGACTGCGAGTGTGTCTCATCAAGCACCACCGCGCTTTCAGCTGGCCGATGCCGACACCTGGCCCGAGCCCTGGCCGTTGTACAAGGCCCTGCGGGACCTGGACCCCGTGCACCATGTGGTTCCCGAGGCCAACCCGGACAACGACTACTACGTGCTGTCACGGCATGCCGACATCTTCTCCGCCGCCCGCGACCACGAGACGTTCTCGTCGGCGCAAGGGCTGACGGTCAATTACGGCGAACTGGAAATGATTGGCCTGCAAGACAACCCGCCGATGGTGATGCAGGACCCGCCGGGGCACACCGAATTCCGCAAGCTGGTCTCGCGGGGTTTCACCCCCCGCCAGGTGGAAGCGGTCGAGCCCAAGGTCCGCGAATTCGTCGTAGGGCGCATCGAGGGGTTGCGCGCACGCGGCGGCGGCGACATCGTCGCCGAGCTGTTCAAACCACTGCCCTCGATGGTCGTCGCGCACTATCTCGGCGTACCCGAGGCCGACCGCGCCCAGTTCGACCACTGGACCGAGGCGATCGTGGCGGCCAACACCGCCGAGGGCGGCCTGGGCGGTGCGCTGGAAACCCTCGGTGACGCACTCGGCGAGATGATGACCTATTTCACCGGTCTCATCGAACGACGCCGGCTCGATCCCGCCGACGACACGGTGTCACACCTGGTTTCGGCCGGCATCGGCGCCGACGGTGACATCGCCGGTGTGCTGTCCATCCTGGCGTTCACCTTCACCATGGTCACCGGCGGAAACGACACCACCACCGGCATGCTCGGCGGATCGGTACAGCTGTTGCATCAGCGTCCCGATCAGCGTCGGCTGCTGGCCGAAAACCTCGATCTGATACCGGATTCGGTCGACGAGCTGCTGCGTCTGACGTCGCCGGTACAGGGACTGGCCCGCACCGTCACCCGCGATGTCACCCTCGGCGAGACCACCATCCCGGCGGGCCGGCGCGTGCTGTTGCTGTACGGCTCGGGCAACCGAGACGAGCGACAGTACGGCCAGGACGCCGCCGAGCTCGACGTCACCCGCCGTCCACGCAATATCCTGACGTTCAGCCATGGTGCCCATCACTGCCTGGGCGCGGCGGCAGCGCGTATGCAGTCCCGGGTGGCGCTGACCGAGCTGATGTCACGGTGCCCGGATTTCGAGGTCGACGAGAGCGGAATCGTCTGGGCCGGAGGCAGTTACGTGCGCAGGCCGCTGTCGGTGCCGTTCACGGTGAAATGATGGCGGGCAACAACTGGCTGGCATCGCGGCGCGGCGAAGTCGCCGTGGACCGCATTCTCGACGCCGCGGGCGAGCTGTTCACCAAGGCGCCCGCGGCTTCCATCGGCATGCATGAGATCGCCCAGGCCGCAGGCTGTTCCAGGGCGACCCTGTACCGGTATTTCGAGAACCGCGAGGCGCTGCACACCGCGTTCGTGCACCGCGAGGCCTACGCCGTGCACGAGCAGATGATCGCCCGGCTCGCCGATGTCGACGATCCGGCCGAGAAGCTCGTCGCCGGATTCCTGGCGTCACTGGACCTGGTGCGCAGCAGCCCGGCACTGCGGTCCTGGTTCTCCGCGGCCGACCGGCCCATCGGCGCCGAGATCGCCGAGCAATCCGATGTCATCAAAGCGATGAGTGCGGCCTTCATCGCCTCGCTGGGCTCCGACGATCCCGACGGTGTCGACCGTAAAGCCCGCTGGCTGGTGCGGATCCTGACCTCGCTGCTGATCTTCCCCGGCCGCGATGCCGATGACGAACGGGCCATGGTCGAGGAGTTCCTGGTCCCGATCGTCACACCGGCGAAGCGCAGTTAAGCGGCCCAGTAGGCCTGCGCCTTGATGGACTTGCGCGGGATCGCGTACTCCTCCCGCAGGACCTTGGCCACCGTCCGGGTGGTGCGGTTGTCGCACGCCACCCAGCCGAAGTGATCGGTGGCGTCGAACGCCGACGAGCTGACGGCGCTGACCAGTGCCTCGCCGCCGTCGATCCGGTCCACCCAGGTGATCCGCACGTCACCGGTCGCCGCCGCCACCGGCAGCTCGCGATCATCGGCGTGCCCGGCTTCCAGGAAAACCCGCGCCGGCGCGTCACCGATGGCACCCAGCAGGGAGTTGATGGCAGGCAGCGACGCGGTGTCCCCCACGAAGACGTAGCCCGCCGGATCCGGCGTCGGCAGCGTGAAGTTGCTGCCCAGTACGGTCACCTCGAGAACATCGCCCGCCGCGGCACCGGCGGCCCACCGGGTGGCCAGGCCGTCGTGCATGGCGAAGTCGATATCGACGGTCCGGGCCACCGGATCGGGGTCGACCAGGGTGTAACCACGTTGATGGGACTTCTCACCGTCCGGGAACCAGCCCCGTACCCACATGGTCGGGTGGATCGGGCGTTCGGTCAGCAGGGCGGGTTCAATCGGTCGTTGCAACACCGGGTTGTTGGAGTGAGTGTAGCTGTTGGGCAAAGACTTCGGCGGGAGTCTTCCAGCCGAGGACCTTTCGGGGTCGGTTGTTGAGCGTCAGTGCGACC
>JACPVR010000015.1 GCA_016197405.1 Mycobacterium sp. | reverse complement strand
TTGCACATGCCCGGTGCCGCCAGTTTCGCGAAGACCGCGTCCAGCGTGGCGCGCAATTGCGGGTCGAGCAGGCCGGTGATGGTGCTCATCCCGTCGGGCTGTTGTCTGCCGATGGTGATCCCGCGGCGCCGGGCGCGGTCGCCGTCGGTCAGCGTGCCGTCCTGATCCAACAGGGTGGCCAGTTTGTCGGTGACCTGTCGTAGATCTTCGGGGGCGAGTTCGCGGGCGTAGCGCGCGACGTCGGCTTCGGCGTGTTCGCGGGTTCCGGCATCGACGTGGGCGGGCAGGTGTTTGAAGAATGACCGGATGACGCTGACGTGCTCGGCGCTGATCTGCCCGTCGGCGACCCCGGCCGCGGTCGCCGGTAGCACCGGATCCAAGGCTTCTCCGGTCATCGCGGTGCGTGGACCCAGGTCGTGGGCCTCGGCGATGCGACGCCGCGCCTCGGCACGCGAGATCCGCAACCGGGTTGCCAGCACCTCGGGCATGTTCTTCGCGCCGAGTTCTCGTGGATCGCATTCACCGGCCAGCCGGGCCACGATTCGGTGATCGACTGCTGCCTGCGCGCGGCGAAGCGCCTCCCGACGATCAGCGACCGCCAACAAATCGATTGGGCTCAACGCGTCCAGGGGCAACGCCGCGAACGCCGCCGCGGCTGCCTCGTAGCGTTCCAGAGCAGCTTTGACCGCCGCCCGATCCGCCACCACACCCGAACTCATACTCGAACACTAGTTCGATACACCGACAAGAAACCCGGTCTTGTGACAGCAGAAACCCAAGTGACAGAAGAGAATTCAGGGTTTCACAACAACCGGCAGAAGCTCTAGACCTGCGACACCGCGAAATCGATATCGCCGTCGGCGCATTGGAAGATGATCGGACGGACGTCGGCCGGCGAGGTGTAGCAGGTGAATGTGCCGAGCTCCTGGAACGCCTCACCCTGTAGGTCGAAACCGGCCCCGATTGCGTAAGCGTCCGCGCAGCTCAAGTCGCCGTAGATCTGGATGAAGTAGCCACCCTGCGGATCACAATCGGTGGTGGGACCGGCCTGGGCGACTCCTGCAGGTGCCATGCCCACCGCAGCCAACGTCGCCGCTGCAACCCATAACCGCCGAATTCGCATGCGCCATCATGGCATCTCCGGCAATGCCCGGTCGGTTTTTGGCGGCTACCGCCGGGCTGGCTCAGAAATAGCCACTGCCCGGCAACGCGGTACCACGCAGGTAATGGTCGCCGATCGCCTGCGCTTTGTACGACGTCGGGTTGTGCGACGCCAGGGTGCGGATGTTGCGCCAATGCCGGTCGAGCTGATGCTTCTCGCGCACCACCGAAGCGCCCCCAACATCGAAGATCTGTGAGGCGGCCTTCTGCCCCAGTGCGTCCACCACCACCTTTGCCGACGCCGCCTGCAACGAGGCCTCTTGCGCCAGTTCGAGGTTCGCGTCGGTGCCGTGCTCGGCAGCCTCGAAGGCGACCGCGAGGGCATCGGACGCGGCCAGCACGGTCGCCTCGGCGGCGTAAGCAGCGGCGGCGATCTCGCCGATCTCGCGCTGCAGCAGCGGGTCGTCGACGGCAGACGGTGTGGGCGCCCAGGTGAAACTGCGTTCACGCTGACGGACGTGTGCCACCGCATCGGCGCGCAGTGCATGCAGTACGCCGGCCACCAATGCGGTGACATAGAGCTGGAAGAACGCACCCGACAGGTACATCGGCGGCGGATCGGTTCCTTCGGCCGCCGGCTCGAAGCGCAGCACCTCGTCGGCTCCGACCGCGACATTCTCGAAGACCGCGGTACCCGTACCGGTGGCCCGCTGGCCCATACCGTCCCAATCGTCGAGCACCGTGACGCCCGCACGATCGGTCGGCACCAGGGCCAACACCGTAGCGCCGTCCGGGGCGCTGGCCATCACCTCGGCATAGTCGGCGTACAGCGTTCCCGTGGTGAAGAATTTCTTCCCGTCGAGCCGGAATCCGTTGCCGTCCGGTGTGATCCGGGTCTTCCAGGCGAACGACCCGGCGGGGGTGGAACCCAGTTCGGTCGACGCGTTCCCGACGATCGCGCCACGCAACGCCAGATCGACGACCCGCCTGCGCTGCTCGCCGCCGAGCCGCAGTCGCTCTTCGACATGGGCGAAGTGGCCGCGCAGGATGTGCGCGACATTGACATCGGCAGTCGCCAGCGCGATCACCACGGCGAACAACTCCCGAAGGCTGGCGCCACCACCACCTTCGGCGGCCGGGACCCGCAGCGCCCCGAGCCGTTCGGCACGCACCAGATCGATTGCCGCGAAGGGACGCTCGTTGGCACGTTCGCGTTCCAATGATCCCTCGCCGACGGCGGCGATCAGAGCCGCCAGCCGTTCGGAGCCGTAGGTGAGCGCTTCACGCGATTCGGCGACTGTCATAGCGAGACCTCCTCTGAGACGCGGCGATAGCGTGCCGCACGGTGTGTTTCGGGTAGCCGCGGTCCGTGACCGAAGAGCTTTTCGCGCAGAGTGCCTTCTGCGTAGGACGTCTTGTAGGCACCGCGTCGTTGCAGTTCCGGGATCACATGGTCGACGAAGTCGACGAACGAACCCGGCGTGATGGCGTTGGTGATGTTGAAACCGTCGACATCGGTCTCCTCGACCCACTCCTGCAGATCGTCGGCGACCTGCTGCGGGGACCCGACGCTGAACCCGCCTTCGGCATCGATCGCGTGTGCGTCGACGAAGTCGCGTAGCGTCCACTGACCCTGCCCGAAGTTCTCCACCGACGACTTCAGGAATTCGTTGTCGGTGACCGCGACCGGATCATCGAGTGCGAAGCGCGACAGGTCGGTCCCCAGCCAGCCCGACCACAACGCCAGCGCACCTTCGGGATCGATGTACTGGCGGAAGTCGGCGTATCGGGCCTTGGCGGCGGCCTCATCGGCTCCGGTCACCACGACATGGCCGTTGACGATCTTGACGTCATGTGGGTCACGGCCGGCCGCTGCCGCCCGTGCGCGGATATCGGCGACGGTTTCGCGCAGCGCCTCCTTGGTGGGTGCGCCGACGAAGATCACCTCGGCGTTCTCCGCGCCGAACTGCTTACCGCGGTTCGATGCACCGGCTTGGTAGAGCACCGGGGTTCGCTGCGGTGACGGTTCGCACAGGTGGATACCGGGGACTCGGAAGTGCTTGCCCTCGTGCGCAATCGGGTGCACCTTGGCCGGATCGGCATATTCGGCGCGGCCGGGGTCGGCGCCGACGGCATCGTCGTCCCAGGAGCCCTCCCAGAGCTTGTAGAGGACCTCGGTGTACTCGTCGGCGATGTCGTAACGGTCGGCGTGCGGTGTGATGGTGTCCAGGCCGTGGTTGCGTGCGGCACTCTCCAGATAGCCGGTGACGATGTTCCAGCCGACGCGGCCCTTGGTCAGATGATCCAACGTCGACATCCGCCGCGCGAACGAGTACGGATGTTCGAACGAGGTGGCGGCGGTGACGCCGAATCCGAGGTTCTCGGTCACGGTGGCCATCGCCGGAACGACGAGCAGCGGATCGTTGACGGGTACCTGGGCACCTGAACGCAACGCGGCCTCCGGGCCACCGCCGTACACGTCGTAGACACCCAGCACATCGGCGATGAACAGGCCGTCGAAGAGTCCGCGCTCCAACAGCTTCGCCAGATCGAGCCAGTACCGCAGGTCCTTGTACTGCGCGGCCTGCGATTCGGGATGACGCCACGTCCCGGCGACGATATGCGTCACGCAGTTCATGTCGAATGCGTTCAGGATGATTCTGCGGGTCACGTCAGCCTCCGGGGACGGGTTGCGGCACCGCGGGGGGCAGGCTCGCCAGTAGTTGCCGGGTGTAGGGATCGCGTGGGGTCTGGAAAATCTCGGTGGCCGTTCCGGATTCGACGACCCGGCCGTGTCGCATCACCAGGACCCGGTCGGCGACGTGATGGATGACGCCCAAATCGTGCGATATGAACAGATACGACAAGCCGAGCCGCTTCTGCAGGTCGTCGAGCAGATCGAGCACCTGCGCCTGGATGGTGACATCGAGTGCCGACACCGGTTCGTCGCAGACGATGAGTGCGGGTTCCGGTGCCAGTGCCCGCGCGATGGCAACCCGCTGGCGCTGACCTCCGGACAACAACAGGGGACGCCGGTCCACATGTTCGCGGGACAATCCGACATCGGCGAGCAACTCGGCCGTGCGCCGCTGCCGTGCCGCCTTGTCCCGGTACGACGCCACGGGCAGAGCGTCGGAGATGATGCGACCGACCGTCCAGCGTGGATCGAATGATCCCAGCGGATCCTGGTAGATCACCGACACCGTGCGCCTACGGTCCCGGCGCTGACCTTCGCTCACCGCACTCCACGGCTCTCCGGCCAGCCGTACGGTTCCGGAGTCCGGTTCGAGCAAGGCCAGCGCCAGTTGTGCGGTGGTGGTCTTACCCGAGCCGGACTCGCCCACGATGCCGAGCGTCTCCCCGACCCCGACGGTGAACGAGACATCCTCGACCGCAGTGCGTTCCACACCGTCGGGGCCGCGGAATCTCTTCACCAGACCGTCGGCGGCCAGCAGCACGCCACCCGGTGGCGACGCGGGCCGCACGGTATCGGTGACAGGCCGGGCCGGTGCGCCGGAAAGCCTGGTGCCCTTGCGGTGTGCGGCCGGTATGGCGTTCAACAGCGTGCGGGTGTAGGGATGGCTCGGGTGCGTCAGCACCTCGGTGACCGGACCCTGCTCCACCAGCAGCCCATTGCGCATCACGGCGACCCGGTCTGCCAATCGGCTCACCACCGCAAGGTCGTGACTTATCAGGATCAAACCGGTGCCGCGGTCCTTCATCGCCTGCAAGAGGTCGAGGATCTGGGCTTGGATGGTGACATCGAGCGCTGTGGTGGGTTCGTCGGCGATCAGCAGCGGGGGGTCCAGTGCGATGGCCGAGGCGATCAGTGCGCGCTGACGCTGCCCTCCGGAGAGTTCGTGTGGCAGCTGACGGGCCCGAAGTTCCGGTTCCGGGACTCCGACGGCCTCCAGGAGCTCCAGCACCCGGGCGCGGCGCCGGGCCTTGTTGCCGTACCGGTGCAGCCGTAGCGTCTCGGCGATCTCGGCACCGACGGTGCGCAACGGATCGAGCGATACCAGGGCGTCCTGTAGTACGAAGCCGACCTGGCCGCCACGGATCCTGCGCCAGTCCCGGTCGCGGTTGCCCAACAGCGAGCGGCCCTGTAGTTCGAGCCGTGCCGCACTGACATGTGCTGCGGGACCTGCCAATCCGAGAAGTGTGCGGGCGGTGACGCTCTTACCGGACCCGGACTCACCGACGATCGCGAGGCACTCCCCCGGCGCCACCTCGAAGGACACCCCACGCACGACCGGCTCCCGGGAACCGAACGCGACACGGAGATCCTCGACGCGCAGTAATGCAGTGCTCATGGCAGCCGTCCTTCGATTCGCTGTTGCCAATGGCGACCCAGCACCGTCACCGACAGCGTGCAGCCGACGATGGCCAGCCCGGGGAAGAGTTCCAGCCACCAGGCCGTCGACACGAAATCGCGCCCGGCATCGAGCATGGCTCCCCACTCCGGTGCCGGCGGCGCGACACCGAGCCCGAGAAAGCTCAGCGACGACGCCCACACGATCGACTGACCGACACCGAGTGTCGCCAGCGCCACCAACGGCCGCATCGCATTGGGGAAGACGTGTCGCGCGATGATCCGGGACCGCTTGTGCCCCAGCGCCACTGCGGCGTTGACGTACCCGGAATCCTTGACGGCGATGACCTGGCCGCGCACCATCCACGCGTATCCGGCAGCCGATCCGAGCGCCACGGCGACGATCTCGGTGGCCACCCCCGGTCCGAACATCGCGACGAAGAGCAACGCGATCAGCAGACCCGGTATTGCGAGCACCACTTCGAGGAAACGGCTGATGGCGCCGTCGGTGAACCGCCCACCGAGGCCGGCCGCGAAACCGAATGCGATCGCGAAGACCAGCGCGAGCGCGGTGGCGCCGGTGCCGATGAGCAGTGAGCTGCGGGCGCCGAACACCACCCGGGTAAAGATATCGCGGCCGGAGGCGTCGGTGCCGAACCAGTGCTGCAGCGACGGACTCTGCAGTGCGGCTTCGATATCGGTGTCGAAAGGGGTCTCGCTGGTGAACGCACCGGGCGCGACCGCCCAGGCCAGCACCAGAACCAGGAACAGCGCGGCCAGCCAGACCGCGGGCCGGAAGCGGCGCGTACCTGGGACGCTGAGCGCGGAACGGACCGCGGCGGCGTCGGCGACATTGATCGTCATCGGGCCGCCGCTCGTAGCCGCGGGTCGATACGCCCGAAGGCGGTGTTCACCAAGAGGTTCGCCAGCACGTACACCGCCGCCACGAAGAGCGTCACACCGACCACGACGGGCATATCGTGCGCCGTCACCGCGTCGACGAGAACGCGACCCAGACCGGGACGTACGAAGACCGTCTCGACGATGACCGCGGTGGAGAACAACGAGCCCAATGCCCAGCCGGACAATGTCAGTCCGGGCAGCACCGCGTGCCGCAGCGCGTGCCGCCAACGCACACCCCAGTCGCCCATTCCGCGGGCGCGGGCCGAGACCGCAAACGGCTGCTCCAGCGCCGAGGAGAACTCGTCGCGGGTGACCTGCCCGAGGAAACCGGCCAGGGGCAGCGCCAGCGTCAGGGCAGGCAGGATCAGGCTCGCCAACCCGCCGTCACCGACCACCGGCAGCCAGTGCAGATGGAATGCGAACAACACCAGAAGCACTATGCCCAGCCAATATTGGGGCAATGCGGCCAGGAATGTCTCCAGACCTGAGCCGATGGTGGCCAGTGTTCGGCCGCGGTGCGCGGTCAGCAGGGTGACCGCGACGGCGATCAACCAGGACACCACGAGTGCGGTGAGGGTCAGCGTCACGGTGGGTCCGAGTTGCTGGCCGATCATCTCGGCGACCGGTTGTTTGCGCGAGTAGGAGACCCCGAGGTCGCCGCGCAGCAGGCCGCCGATGTAGTCCAGGTACTGGATGAGCACCGGGCGGTCCAGACCGTACTGCGCCCGGACGGCGGCGAGCTGTTCGGGTGTCGGCTTGGAACCCGCACCGCCGAGGATGGACTGGGCGGCGTCGGTCGGCATCAGCTGCTGGGCAATGAAGGTCAGTGTCGCCGCACCCCACAGCACACCGATCACACCGGCGATACGACCGAGAACCCGCCGCACCCGGATACGGGTGCGGCGGGCCGGTGTAACCGGATCGGTCACGGCGCCAGCCATGCGTCGTGCAGCACCGGCTCACCTTCGGAGGGCTCGATCCAGACGTCCTTGAGATTCTTCTTGGTCACCAGCCGGGTGGTCTGCGGATACAGCCCGAGGTGATAGGCCTGCTCGGCGACGATCTTCTGCACCTGGTCGTAGAGGTGCTGCTGGGTCTCGGGATCCGATGCCGCCGACACCTCGTGCAGCGGGGCGTCGATGGCCGGGTTCTGCACCCAGGACATGTTGTTGCCGGGCGCCAGTTTCAGTGAATCCGTCGAGTAGACGATCGACAGCACCAATGGCGTCGGGCTGTTCCAGTACGCACCGGCCAGTGCGTCGTAGGCGTTCTGGTCGGTGAACGCGGCGAAGTACTGGTCCTGCGGGATCGGCTTGAGCACCAGGTTGAAGCCGATTTCCTTCTCGGCGGCCTGAATGTCTTGGTAGAGCGTGAGATCGGCGGGCGGTGTGTCACCGGGATCCGAGGAGTAGACCAGCTCGGCCTTCAGCTGCTTGCCGTCCTTGGTCCGGTAGCCGTCACCGTCGCGCTGCGTCCAGCCGGCCTCGTCGAGCAGTTTGTTGGACGTGTCCGGGTCATGGGCGTAATAGTTGCGCAGGTCCTTGTCGAAGAAGGGTGTGGTCGACGACAGCGGGCCGGGCTCCCATTCGAAGACCCCGAGGTACGAGCTCTTCACCGCGGCTTCTGCATTCGATCCGTGGATGAAGGCCTGGCGTACCGCGGTGTCGGTGAAGGGGAACCGAGTCGTGTTGAGCGCCAATCCGTTCGGCAGACCGGTGTGCGTGAATTCCTGCAGTGCCAGATTGGGGTCGGCCTTGAGCGCGGCGTTCTGCTGCGGCGGCGGGTTGAAGATGATGTCGGCACCCTGGCCTTGCACCGCCGCGAACCGCACTGAGCCGTCTTCCAGGAATTTCCAGCTGACATGATCCAGGTAGGCCGGGCCCTGATGCTTGGCGTCGGCGGGCGCGGAGTTGTAGTCGGCATTCTTGTCCAGTTCGACGCTCTGGCCGTGCACCCATTCCTTGACCTTGAACGGGCCAGTGCCCACCGGCGACTGGCAGTTGGCGTCGAGCCCGCGCGCCATCGCCTTGGGTGATTCGATCCCGAAAAATGCCTGCGACAGTACCGGCAACAGCGCCGAGTACGGGGTGTGCAGTTTGAGTTCGAATGTCGTGGGATCGACGGCCTTCGACGACTCGTAATACGGCTTCAGATACCCGGTATCGGTCATCGATTGTGTTGCGGGATCGAGGATCTGGTCGAAGTTGGCCTTGACCGCGGGAGCGTCGAGCACCTCGCCGTCGTGGAACTTCACGCCCTGCTTGATCTTGAATGTGTAGGTGAGCCCGTCAGGTGACACCGTCCAGGAGTCGGCGAGCCAGGGCACCACGGTGCCGTCGGGACGCTCCGAGACCAGCGAGTCCAGGTACTGCCGGGCAACATAGGTCTGCGGCATATCGCCGTAGTTGTGCGGGTCCAGGCAGATGGGCTCGCGGTCGGCACCATAGACGATCGATCCGCCGCTGACGGGTTTTCCGTCACCGCCTGACGACGACGTCTGATCCGAGGCCCCGCAACCGGCCAGCACCAGGGTGCTGACGGCGACGACGGCGGCAACAGCGCCGAGACGGCCCGGGGTGGCAATGGGTGCGGACATCGTTTGCTGATCTTTCGCTCAAGCGATCCACACCGCGCAGGGGTCGACGGCATGCCCACGACGACGGTGGACATGCTTGGTTCGCCTGATCTGGTGTTATCGGGTGCTGATCGGGTTTTTACGGCCCCGTCAACATCCCGTAATCAGCCGTGCCGCGGTAGTGATGAAATCGGCGCGATTCTTATCTGGACGCCCATTCGACGTGCCGTACAGCGACCTGCCGGGCTGGCATCAGTGCAACGGCACCCGCCGGCGTCCCAGGTAGACGCTGAGGCCCACACAACCCATGCTGAGCGCCACCGCGAGCGCGCCCGCGATCGCCAGGTACTCCTGAGTTCGGTTACCGCCGCCGGTCGGGGCGTCCTCGGAGGCCAGCCGCAGCCGGTAGTTGCCGGGCAGCGGCGCTTCCCGCGGGGTGTCCAGGCCGGGGAGCTGCTGGGTCTTGTGGACCTCGAACTGTTGTTGCCCGCCTGCGGTCTTCACCCACTGGCCCCATGCCGGCGTTGCACCGTCGAGCAGGACTTTGCGTTCCCCGTACTGGGTGTCCTCCCCCAGGTCGACGACCTGGCGCACCAGGAACGGCTGGTAGGCGGCATCGGAATAGCGCACCTGGACGGGCACGTCGGTGTAGCGCGACACCCCGAATATCGGTGCGGGCAGCCCTATCACCGCGCCGAGCCCGTCGACCAGTGACGGCAGAATTCCGCCACCGAAGAACGTGCCGACCGCGACATCGACGACGGTGTTGATGGCGTTGACCACGACGGCGGTGAAGCTATACACCGCCAACCGGGCCACTTCCAGCACGATGCTGGCCAACGGCGGGATCACCGCGATGCGCGGCGTGTTCTCGTAGACGTAGACCACCCGAACCGGATCGCGGTACGGGTTGGACAGCACCGGCCGCTCGCGCTCGTCATAGCGCACCCAGTCCGGGCTCCATTGCCGCACGCCGTTGCTCCAGTTCGCGGCGGCGACAACAGGTTCGGCGATATTGCGTTGCGGCAACTCGATGGCCTGCACCAGTTCGGCCACCTCCTGCGGTGCGGCCGCAGCCGGTTTCTGCTCGACCGGCACCGCCGCTTTGGCCACCGCGATATCGGCCTGGGCGGCCTGCAGGGTCTGCGGGGTCTCCAAGGCCGCCTGCTGCACCGCGGATCCGGTCACCTCGGAGCGGGCATCCGCAGCCTCCGACACCGTGGTCTCAGAACCGGTCTTGGCCGTCTCCGAGCCGGCCGGCGGTGACGTCTCGGGCGTGGCCGCCACCGATGAACCAGAGGTGGTCGGCGCGGCGACCTCGGACGTGGCGCCGGGCGTGGCGGAACTCGGTGTAGCCGGTGCCGCGCTGGACGGCGCGGCAGCCGGGGCCGGTGTGGTGGCGGGCGCGGTCGTCGATGCCGGGGCTTGTGGTGCGGGCACGGCCGCCGGCGCTTCTGGGGCCGGCTCCGGCACCGCGGCGGCCCGAGGTGTTGCGGTGGGTGTGGCAGCAGGTTTCTGCGCCGACGGGGCGGCAGGCATTTCGGCCGGCACCGCTGCCGGAGACTCGACCGGCACCGGCGCGACGGGTGTCGGCACCGGTGTGACCGGCGCCACCGGCGTCTCCACCGGCGCCACCGGGGTCTCGGCGGGCGCCACCGGGGTCTCGGCGGGCGCCACCGGGGTCTCGGCGGGGGCCGCCGGGGTCTCGGCGGGGGCCGCCGGGGTCTTGCCGGCAGGCTTGTCCTGCGGCGTGTCGGGCACCGGCGCCACCGCGGTGGTCGTCGCGGGCACGGCCGGTGCCTCGGTGTCGGTCCGCGGCGCGGCAAGCGCCGGGGCGATTCCGCCGGTCAGAGCGGTCATACAGATCACGACCGTTGTCGCGAGACCAGCTACAAGCGTTTGTCTACAACGTGATTCGATCGATGCACGCATAGTGCAGTACCGCCTTACAACCCCAGCCCTCGCGGCCGTCTCCCCCGACACCGGCTCCTGACCGGTTAGTACCGCGACGTCCCTCAACACATGCATCGCCGGCCGCCGCGATTTGTTACCGAGGCCGCCCGCTGGACGGCATTCGTTCACGCCGATGACCCAATCTGAGCGCTTCACGTAACACTGTGGTGACACACTGCACCCGAAATCGCGTGCACTCTACGTAGGGAGAAACTTCGGTGACCGATGTCGTGAACTCGCTGTCCGGTCGGACGGATGACGGCACCCCGGTGACGGCGCCCGCCCCGACCGGGCAGACGCGGACCGGGATGACCGCCGAGGCGTTGCGTGCGGCGGTCTCCGACCACCTGACGTACTCCATCGGCCGTCCGGCGGCGGCGCGCACGACAGAGCACTATTACCGGGCGTTGTCGCTGGCCGTGCGCGATCGCATGCAGCAGCGCTGGATGGCGACCACCCAGGACTGGCTCGACCTGTCGAACAAGGTCACCTGCTATCTGTCGGCGGAGTTCCTGATGGGCCCGCAGCTGGGCAACAATCTGCTCAACCTGCAGATCGAGGACGAGGCCCGCGAGGCGCTGGCAGCACTCGGCCAGGATCTCGACGAGATCATCGCCTGCGAGGAAGAGCCCGGTCTGGGCAACGGCGGCCTGGGCCGTCTGGCGGCCTGCTACCTGGATTCGATGGCCACCCTGGAACGGCCGTCGATCGGATACGGCATCCGCTACGAGTTCGGCATCTTCGATCAGGAGATCCAGGACGGCTGGCAGGTCGAGAAGACCGACAACTGGCTGGTCGCGGGCAACCCGTGGGAAATCGACAAGCCCGACGCCAGCTATCTGGTCTGCTGGGGCGGCTACACCGAGCAGTACGTCGACGTCGCCGGGCGGCTGCGGGTGCGGTGGATCCCCCGGCGGGTGCTCAAGGGTGTCTCCTACGACACCCCGATCCAGGGTTACGGCGTCAACACCTGCAACACGCTGACACTGTGGAGCGCCCGATCGGTGCAGTCCTTCGTGCTGGAAGCGTTCAACACCGGCGACTTCTACAAGGCCGTCGAGGACGAGGTCCTGACCGAGAAGGTCTCCAAGGTTCTCTACCCCAATGACGAGCCCGAGGCCGGTAAGCGGCTGCGGCTGCAGCAGCAGTACTTCTTCGTCTCGTGCTCACTGCAGGACATCATCAACATCCACACCCAGCGGGCCAACCAGCCGCTGTCGGCACTGCCGGACAAGTGGGCCATCCAGCTCAACGACACCCACCCGTCCATCGCGGTCGCCGAACTGATGCGCCTGTTGGTCGACGAGCACCACCTGGAATGGGACGAGGCGTGGGACCTCACCATCCGGACCTTCGGCTACACCAATCACACGCTGCTGCCCGAGGCGTTGGAGACCTGGCCACTGTCGATCTTCGGCGACTCCCTGCCGCGGCATCTGGAGATCATCTACGAGATCAACGAGCGGTTCCTCGACGAGGTGCGGGCACGTTTCCCCGATGACGAGGAGCGGGTGCGCCGGATGTCGCTGATCGGCGAGGACGGTGGCAAGTGCGTACGGATGGCGCATCTGGCCACCGTCGGCAGCCACGCCGTCAACGGGGTGGCCGCGCTGCACTCCGAGCTGCTCAAGGCCAGTGTCCTCAAGGACTTCTACGAGATGTGGCCGGAGCGGTTCGGCAACGTCACCAACGGGGTCACCCCGCGCCGGTTCCTGGCACTGTCGAATCCAGGGCTGCGCACGCTGCTCGATGAGACCGTCGGAACGGGCTGGCTGACCGACCTGGACCGGCTGCGCGGGCTGGAGAATTTCGTCGACGATCCGTCTTTCCGCGAGCGGTGGCGCGAAGTGAAGCGTGCCAACAAGTCCCGGCTCGCCGAGTACGTACACTCCTCGACCGGCATCGAGCTGGACCCCACCTGGATGTTCGACGTGCAGGTCAAGCGGATCCACGAGTACAAGCGCCAGCACCTCAACGTGCTGCACATCATCGCGCTCTACCACCGGCTCAAGCAGGATCCCAGTCTGTCGATCCCGCCGCGGGCGTTCATCTTCGGCGGTAAGGCCGCACCGGGCTATTTCATGGCCAAGCGCATCATCAGGCTGATCACCGCCGTCGGCGCAACCGTCAACAACGACCCCGACGTGAACCGCTTCATGAAGGTGGTGTTCCTGCCCAACTTCAACGTCCAGAACGCGCACCTGATCTATCCGGCCGCCAACCTGTCCGAGCAGATTTCGACGGCCGGCAAGGAAGCCTCCGGTACCGGCAACATGAAGTTCATGATCAACGGCGCGCTGACCATCGGCACGCTCGACGGGGCCAATGTGGAAATCCGCGAGGAGGCCGGCGCGGAGAACTTCTTCCTGTTCGGGCTCACCGAGGACCAGGTCGAAGGGGTGAAGGCCCAGGGCTACCGACCCACCGAATACATCGAGCGGGATCCGGAACTGGCCGCCGTCCTGGAACTGATCGCCCAGGGCACGTTCACCCACGGGGACACCGAAGTGCTGCGACCGATTGTCGACAACCTGTGCTTCCACGACCCGTTCCTGGTACTGGCCGATTACCGGTCCTACGTCGACTGCCAGGACCGGGTCAGCGCCGCGTGGCAAGACGGCGACACCTGGTCGAGGATGTCGATCCTCAACAGTGCGCGCAGCGGCAAGTTCTCCTCCGATCGCGCCATCGCGCAGTACTGCGAGGACATCTGGCATGTCGATCCGATGCCGGTGGACATCTGACACTCCGGCGAATCACGTAGTCGACTACTCACGCCCGTCGCGCCGCAGCCGCACACACTGACCGCAATGGTGCCGTTCGGTGCCGTGACGGAAGGCTGTTGCGATGGATCGTTACCTGGTGTCCGTCGATCCGGATGTCGACGTCGAGCAGTGCGATGTGTGCATCGTCGGCGCCGGGCTGGCCGGTCTCAACGCGTTGTTCGTGGCCGGTAGATATCTGTCCCGCGGACAACGGGTCATCCTGGTCGATCGCAGGCTGCGGGCCGGCGGGATGTGGGTCGACACCTATCCCTATGTGCGCCTGCACCAGCCGCACGGCATGTTCACCGCGGGCAACATCGGCTGGACCCTGGGCAGGCAGCGCTCCTATCTCGCGACCAAAGGTGAGGTACTCGACCATTTCGAGTACTGCCTCGACATCATCCGCGAACACGTGGACATCGACGAAATGTTCGGCTGGGAGGCCGAATCCGAGGAGGAGACCGCCGAAGGCGTGCGGATCGCATGCCGGTCGATCGGCGGGCGGCATCGGGTGATCGAGGCCAAAAGGCTGATCAAGGCCCACGGCGTTCGCGTCGAGCCCAATGCTCCGCTACCGCTTTCCAGCACCAGGGTCAGATCGGTGTCACCCGATATCGACGACATGCGGCGCACCACCATGCGGCGTGACGACGCTCCGGTCTGGATCATCGGGGGTGGCAAGACCGCGATGGACACCGCGCACTCGTTGATCACGGAATTCCCGGGGCGCGACGTGAACATGATCGCGGGCTCGGGCACGTTCTTCATGAATCGCGACAAGCTCTTCCCCGGCGGCGCTCGGCGCTGGCATGGCGGGATGCCGTTGAGCAGCCTCGGGTTGCAGTTGGCGCGACGATTCGACGGCACCAACGAATCGGAGGTGTCGGCGTGGCTGCGAGACAACTACGGCATCTGGCTGACGCCCGAAACCGGCAACTTCTTCCTCGGCCTGCTCTCCGAAGATGAGGCGGCCACCGTTGGGGCAGGTCTGGGCGAAGTGGTGATGGATCACCTCGTCGACATCGTCGACGTCGCCGGCACCACGACCGCGCACCTGCGAAGCGGGACGCACAGGGGCATCGAGGCGGGCAGCTGGATCGTCAACTGCACCGGCTATCTGCTGCGCGACGATCAGCCGTATGAGCCCTACATCTCACCGCACGGCCGCGTGCTTTCGGTCAACGTCCGGTCCGCGACACTGCACCTGACGTCCTATATCGCCTATTTCATGACGCACCTGATGTTCCTGGACCGGATCCGGGATATCGAGTTGTACGAGATCGATGTGCAGGAGCTGCGCAAGAAGTCCAGGGCCGCGGCCACCTGCGCCACGTTCTCGCTCGTCGGCTACAACCTCAGCCTGATCGCCGATAGCGTTCCCGCCAAGGTGTTTACCGAATGCGGGCTGGATTTCGACCGCTGGTATCCGGCGCCGCGGCGGCTGCTGAACGCGGTGGGTTTCCAGCGCACGCATCGTGATGAGCGCGACCGGAACCGTCGTGCGCTCGATACGGTCCGGGAACGCTACGACGTCCGGTGCGGGCCGCTGGTCAATGCCGTGCGTTGACATCGTCTGCGGGCGCGACAACACCTAGGCTGTGTCGATGACCGCAGACATCGACACCCGCGTCGTCGGGTCCTTCTTGACGGTGCAGAGCAAGGCTGTCGTCGGGTCCGCCGGCACCTTCCGTAGCGCCGGTATCGCCGGTGCGTTGTTGACCGCGCTGTCGGCCGGAGTCACGGGCTCGGTTGCCACCGTCGGCAGCGCCGGCATCGGGGCCAGCGCACTGTCGGCGTTCTCGGCCGCGCTGCGCGGTTGCGCGGCATGTGTGGGTTGTCTCGGTTGCGCGGGCTGTATCCGCTGTCTGGCCTGTGTGGGCTGCGCCAGTTGCCGTGACTGCGTCGGTTGCGTGGGCTGCTACAACTGCTCGGGGCTGCGCAACGCGGTCGGCAAACGCGACGTGCACGTCTGACCGGTTTCGCGTCCCTCTAGGGTCGATCCGTGACTCGCCTCGACCGTTTCTTCGAGATTTCCGCGCGCGGTTCGTCTGTCGCCACCGAATTACGCGGTGGCATCGTCACCTTCATCGCGATGGCCTACATCATCGTGCTGAATCCGATCATCCTGTCCGGCACCGCCGATGTCACCGGGAACGAACTCGGGTTCACCCAGGTGTCGGCGGTGACGTCACTGGCGGCGGGCGTCATGACCATCGTGTTCGGTGTCGTCGCGCGCCTGCCGTTCGCTTTCGCCGCGGGCCTTGGCATCAACTCTTTTCTGGCCAGCTCGGTGGTCGGCTCCCTGACCTGGCCGGAGGCCATGGGTCTGGTGCTGATCAACGGTCTGATCATCGTCGCGCTGGCCGTGACGGGGCTGCGCAGGCTGATCTTCGATGCGGTGCCGATGCCGCTCAAGCTCGCCATCACGGCGGGTATCGGTCTTTTCATCTTGTTCATCGGACTCGTCGACGCCGGTTTCGTCGGCTCCACCGGGCTGCCGTCGCCGCCGGTCGGCCTGGGCGCATCCGGGACCGGATGGATCGGGTCGGTGCCCACCGTCATCTTCGTCGTGACATTGCTGATCACCGGAATCCTGGTGTCCCGCAAGGTCCGCGGCGCGATTCTGATCGGGCTGGTCGCCGGAACGGTACTTGCCGTCGCGGTCGAAGCCATCTGGCATCTGGGGCCGGCCACCGAAAAGCCGGGCGGCTGGAGCCTTTCGGTGCCGACGCTGCACGGTTCTCCGTTCGCGGTCCCCGACCTGTCGCTGGTCGGCGCGTTCAGCCTCGACAGTGTCGGCCGGATCGGCATCCTGGCGGTGGTCATGTTGGTGTTCACGTTGGTGTTCACCAACTTCTTCGACGCCATGGGCACCTTCACCGGGTTGTCCCGGCAGGCCGGCCTGGCCGATGAGCAGGGCAATTTCCCCCGTCTGCATTCCGCGCTCATCGTCGAGGGTTCGGGCGCGGTGGTCGGTGGCGCGGTTTCGGCATCGTCCAACACCGTCTTCATCGAGTCCGGTGCCGGCATCGGCGAGGGTGCGCGCACTGGGCTGGCCAGCCTGGTGACGGGCGGGCTGTTTCTGGCGGCGATGTTCTTGACACCGCTGGCGGCGATCGTGCCGTCGGAGGTGGCCGCCGCCGCGCTGGTCACCGTCGGCGCCATGATGACCTCGGTGCTGCGAGATATCGATTTCGGTGAGTTCTCGGTGGTGCTACCGGTGGTGCTCACCGTTGCGGTGATGCCGCTGAGCTATTCGATCGCCAACGGTATCGGCGTCGGGTTCATCTCCTGGGTGGTGCTTCGGGGCGCGTCGGGCAAGGCCCGTGAGATCAGCCCACTGCTGTGGGTGGTGGCGTCCGGATTCCTGCTGTACTTCGCGCGCGGTTGGATCGATTCGCTGCTCGGGGTGTGATCACCCGACGGGGGGAATCGTCACCAGGACCCGGCCGCGCACACCCTCGTCGACGCATTGGTGGCTGCAGACGATCTTGGTCAGCGGATAGCGCCCCGCGATCGGAACGTCGAGTCGGGCCGTCGCAGCGGCCTCGGTGAGCACTTTCGCCGCTTGTTTTTTCGCCGCCGCGGGGATGCTGGTGCTGTTGATCAGACGCAGGGTCACATTGGCAGCCGCCAGCTGCCAGAACGGAAAATCGGGCCGGTAGGCCGTGCTCCCGTACGCGGTGATGACGGCATGATCGGCCGCCACCGACGCGTCGAAGTCGACATTGTGCGACAGCGATCCGTCCACGATGCGTTCCACACCGGCGGGCGCCGTTCGCAGCACGTCGGCGGCTGCCTCGGCGGAATCCAGCGCCACGATGGCCCGGCAGTCGGGAAACCGCGCCTGTGCCTTCTCGATATCGGTGGTGCGCGACACCGTCGCGATCACCGTCGCGCCGCCCCACACCGCGAGCTGTGCGGCCAGCGAACCGACGGTGTCGAGCACGCCGTGCACCAGCACGCGTTGCCCCGCAACGGGTCCGTCACCGAAGACCGCCCGGTGGGCGGTGATACCGGGGCTGCCCAGGCTGGCCCCGATCTCATCGCCGACCTGGGCCGGTAGCGGAATGGCCTGATTCTGCGGCACGCAGGTGAACTGTGCGGCGGTGCCGTACGGCCTGCTGGTCTGCGCACCGTAGACCCACACGCGCTCGCCGATCCGGTCCGGCGGCACGCCGATGCCCACGGCGTCGATGACGCCGGCACCGTCGCTGTGCGGGATGATGCGCGGAAAGTCCATCGGCGACCAACCGTTGCGCTTCTGGGCGTCGCCGGGGTCGACGCCCGAGACCGACACCCGCACGCGCACCTCGCCCGGTAGCGGCTCGGGATCGGGCAGGTTGCCCACGCGCAGGACATCGCCCGCCCTGCCCTGCTGTATGTACCACGACGCCAGCATCGTGCCCCCTCCCGGGCAAACCCGGAATAATTTAATTGGGAATCGAGACCGCTCTGTGCCGACTACCCCGTGCAATTGTGACCCAACCCACTTGGAAGATTCCAGTGTTTGCGGACTCGTCAATATTTCGAACTCTGTCTCACCCGAAAATACGAGTTTCGACGCTCGTCAAGTAATCCGTACGCTGTGCAATGTGTCACATACCGTAAATCTGGCACTCAAATTCCGGGTTGTGGTCGCGGCATGAATTTCGTTCGCCGGCCCGATTGTGCAGTTCACAGCCTCGGCCATCCCGAAGCGGCAAGAAAACCGCACCGCAAAGCGGCGTCGGCAAACAGATGGCAACACCGGCAGAGTTTTCCGTCCGCGGTGTCACCGAGAACACCCGCGGAGTACGCGGGCCGCCACCCTGTCCGGTTCAGATTTTGCTCGAACCCGATGATGCCAACCAAGTCGCAAGATGACACTGGCTCTCAAAATTCTGACGATGGCGACAGTTTGCTGCAATGCACCCCAGACCCGGTTGGCAGTGGGAAGATTTCCCGGTGGCACCCAGTTCTTACGGCCAGTCCTGTTCGGCGGACTACACCGTGGACACGACAACACGCGAGGGCATCGCCGCCCTCGCGCTGACCGCGGCGGCCCAGGCCGGCTTGGATGTCGAAGAGGGCGCCGGTCTGATGCTGCAGTCCGCCACGGGCGTCATCGAGGCGGCCACCCCGGAAGCCGAGACGATCCTCGGGTTGACGCTCGACCAGATATTGGGACGCGTTGTCGCCGACCGCCGCTGGGCGGCCATCGCACCCGACGGGACCGCCCTGCGTGCGCGCGACTATCCCTCGTCGCGGGCGCTGCGGTCCGGCACCCCCGTCATCGGTGCGGTCATCGGTGTGCATCGACCGGGCCGCGACGCAGCAGGCAAGCATGTGTGGCTCGTCGTCGACAGCGTCCCGATCGGCCCCACCGACGCCCCCACCCGCACCATCACCCGCTTCTCGATGCTGACCGGGCCGCGGGCTACCGAATTGCAACTGGCGGCTTCTGAGCGGCTCTATCGCTTCCTGATCGAACATGACCCCGACATCGTGGCCTGGCAGCTGTCGGACAGTACTTTCCTGTGGGTCTCGTCTGCGGTGCACGACGTGCTGGGCTACGACCCCGAGGACATGGTGGGCCGTCCGGCGTTTGACTACATGCACCCCGACGACCTGTCCGCCGCGCGCGCGGCAACCGATCTCGACGGCGGAAGTCCCGACGCCCCACGCGTGATGATCCTGCGGATGCGGCACCGCGACGGACACTATCTCTGGATGGAGGTCGCCGGACAGGCGGTACGCGACGCCGCCGGCAAGACCTCGCAGATGCGCACGGCGTGGCGCGACGCGACCGCACGGATCAAGGCCGAACACGAGCGCGATGCCGCGGTGCAACTGGTGCGCTCGACGTTGGAAAGCTCGCCCATCGGCATCGCCGTGTGCAGCGCCGACGGGTCCTTCACTCAGGTCAATCGCGCGTTGTGCGAGATGTTGGGACGCGACGCCGACGATCTCCTCGGCAAGACCCTGAGCCGGTTCACCCACCCGGCCGACGACTGTGGAGACTTTGCTGCGGTGTTGTCCGGTGCCCTCGTCATGCACGAATCCGAGTGCCGATATCAGCGCAGCGACGGCAGCTGGATCTGGGGGCACTGCAATATGGTGCTGCTGCGCGATGACGCCACCTCGATTCCGCGCGGCGTGCTGGTGCAACTTCAGGACATCACCGAACGCCGCCGAGCCACCGAACAACTGGCTCATGCCGCCACCCACGACTGGTTGACCGGTCTGGCCAATCGGCAGGCTTTCACCGAACGCCTCACCTTGGCCGCCGACCAGGTCGCCTTCCCCGGTCCGAGCGCCATGATCTTCGTCGACGTCGACGATTTCAAGGCCGTCAACGACACCTACGGTCATGAGATCGGTGACCGGCTGCTCAGAGAGGTCGCCGCGCGGGTCAGCGCCGCGATCCGGCCGCAGGATTTCGCGGCACGGCTCGGCGGCGACGAGTTCGTGGTGCACTGCCCGGCACTGCGCGATCCGCAGGAGGCCTCCGATATCGCGGCCAACATCCTGGAAGCGCTGCTGAAGCCGCCCTACCGGGCCGGCACCGAGACGGTGCACCTGTCGGCAAGCATCGGCGTCACCTACGCAACGCAGTGCGACGCTTCCCAACTGATGGCCAGGGCCGACCGCGCCATGTACCGCGCCAAACAGCGCGGCCGGGCGCGTATCGAGGTTGAGCTGCTCACCTAGCGACGGGGCACTGCCGGTGGCACGGCGGCCAGCAGCGCGCGGGTGTATTCGTGCTCGGGTGCGGCGAAAAGCTCTGCAGCAGGGCGGTATTCGACCGCTTCACCGGACCTGAGCACCAGAACGTCGTGACTGACCCGCTGGATCACCGCCAGATCGTGGCCGATGAACAGATAGGTCAACCCGAGGTCGCGCTGCAGTTGCGCCAGCAGGTCCAACACCTTGGCCTGCACCGAGACGTCCAGCGACGCAGTGGCCTCGTCGAGGATCAGCAGTTCTGGCGCGACGGCCAACGCGCGGGCGATGCTGACCCGCTGCCGCTGACCACCGGACAGCTCGTGCGGATAACGAGAGGCGAATTGCGCTGTCAGGCCGACCATCTCGAGTAGTTCGGCGACCCGGGCCGCGCGCGCGGCCTTGCCGTCGACCAGCTTGTGCACGCTCAGCGGCTCACCGACCGCGGCGCCGACCGGGCTGCGCGGGTCGAGTGAGGCGAACGGATCCTGGAACACCAGGCCGATGCGGCGCCGGATCGCCTTGCGCGCCGCACCGCGAGCATGCAGCACATCGGTTCCGTCCAGCAGCGCCCGGCCGCCATCGGGTTGTATCAGCCCGGTCAGCGCCGAGGCGACCGTCGACTTTCCCGAACCGGACTCCCCCACCAGCCCCAGCGTGCTGCCGCGGCGGATCGCGAAGGTCAGGTCTTTGACGGCGTGCACCGTCGAGCGTCCGGTGGCGGTCCGGATCGGGAACCGGATGTCCAGACCGGCGACGTCGAGCAGTACCGGCGCGTCATCGGGGGGCGCAGCAGGGTGTGCGGCGCCGATGACGGGCCGGGCCTCGAGGAGTTCGCGGGTGTATTCCTGGGACGGTCGCTCGAAGATGTCGAGCAGCGGTGCCTGCTCGACTACCGCACCGTGCTGCAGCACCGTCACATCGTCGGCGACTTCACCGATGACGCCGAGATCGTGACTGATCCACACCACCGCGGTGCCGAAGTCGCGTTGCAGATCGCGTACCAGCTCGATGATCTGTGCCCCGGTCGTGACGTCCAGCGACGTCGTGGGTTCGTCGGCGATCAGCAATTCGGGATCACACGCCAACGCGATGGCGATCATCACCCGCTGGCGCTGCCCGCCCGAGAGCTGATGCGGGTAGGAGTAGAGCCGGTTCTGCGGATCGGGCAGACCCACGGCCTCCAGCAACTCCAGCGCCCGGCTGCGGGCGCCGCGCCGGCTCAGCTGCCGGTGCGCTTCCAGCGATTCGGTGATCTGGCGCTCGACGGTCAACAGCGGGTTCAGTGAGGTGCCGGGGTCCTGGAAGACGAATCCGATCCGGCCGCCGTGCACGGCACGCAGCGTTCTGGCCGGCGCACCGACCAATTGTTGTTCTCCGGCAAGGACACTGGATCCGGAGACGACGGCGCCGGGGGCATCGAGCAGCCCCGTGGCTGCCAGCGCCGTCATCGACTTGCCGGATCCGGATTCACCGACGATACCGAGGGTCTGGTCGCGGTCGACGTGTAGCGAGACGCCGGTGACGATATCGCGGTCACCGATGCACACCCGCAGATCGGTGACGTCGAGGACCCGTTGGCTCATTGCTTTCTCCGGGCTTCGATCATGGTGCGCTGCTTGGGGTCCAGGACGTCGCGCAGACCGTCACCGAGCAGGTTGAAGGCCAGCACGATGACGAAGATCGCGGCGCCGGGGAAGACCGCCATCCACCAGGCCAGTGTCACGAATCCCTGTGAGTCGTAGATCATCCGGCCCAACGACGGCTGCGGGGGCTGGATGCCCAAACCCAGGAAGGACAGCGCTGCCTCGGACAGTATCGCGAACGCCAGCGACAGTGAGGTCTGCACGATGAGCGGTCCGGTGACGTTGGGCAGGATGTGCCGGCCCAGGATGTGGAGATCACCGGAGCCTATGGTGCGCGATACCGCGACGAACGGCTCGGTTCGCACCGACAGCGTGCTGGCCCGGGCCACCCGCGCGAATATCGGTGTGTAGACGACACCGATGGCCAGCATCGTGGTGGTGATGCCGGGGCCGAGAACCGCGACGATCGCCAGCGCCAGCAGCAGCACCGGGAACGCGAACAGCACGTCCACGACGCGCATCGACACGGTGTCGGCCCAGCCGCCGCGGTAACCGGCGACGATACCGACGGTCACTCCCACGACGACCGCGAACGCGACGCTGACCACCGCCACCGTCATCGAGGCCTGGATGGCGACCAGAACCCGGGACAGCACGTCGCGACCGAGTTCGTCTGTGCCCATGAGGTGTTGGCCGTCGGGTGAGTGCAGCGCGTTGGGAACGTCGACGTCGTTGACACCGTAGGGCGCGATCCACTGTGCGGTCAGGGCGATGACGATGACCGCCACCAGCGTGAACGCACTGATCGCGGTGACGGGGTTTCTCAGCAGCAACCGCCATCCGGCGACGCGGGATCGGGGCTCGGTCATGACAGCCTGATCCTGGGGTCGACGACCGCGTACAACACGTCCACGATCAGGTTGATGAGCAGGAACAGGGCGGCGATCAGCAGCACCGCACCCTGAATCACCGGATAGTCGCGCGCCGCGACAGCGGTGTAGACCAACCGGCCCAGCCCGGGCCAGGCGAACACCACCTCGACGACGATG
Source organism: Mycobacterium sp. (assembly GCA_016197405.1). Classification (GTDB taxonomy): domain Bacteria; phylum Actinomycetota; class Actinomycetes; order Mycobacteriales; family Mycobacteriaceae; genus Mycobacterium. The sequence continues at coordinate 134,615 of JACPVR010000015.1, read as the reverse complement.
ACGCCACCGAGGATGGTGGCCAGCTGGATTCCGGCAATGGTCAAGATCGGCACCAGCGCGTTGCGCACGATGTGGCGGGAGGTGACGACCTGTGGTGAGAGCCCCTTGGATTTCGCGGTGCGCACGTATCCCTTGTCGGCGACTTCCAGTACCGCCGAGCGCACGTAGCGCGTCATGATCGCGGCGGCGACCACACCCACGGTCAGCCCGGGCAGGATGACGTGTTGCAACCAGCCGCCGGGGTCGGAGAACAGCGGCCGGTAGCCGGAGGTGGGCAACCAGCCCAGTGTGGTGGAGAACAATGCGATGAGCAGGATTCCCATCCAGAAGTCGGGGATGGAAACGCCGAATTGGCTTGACACCCGGACGATTGCGTCGCTGACGCGACCCTCGCGCAGTGCGGAGAAGATGCCCGCGGGCAGAGCGACGACGAGGGCGATCGCGATCCCGACCACGGCCAGTGACACGGTGGCCGGCAGCCGGTCCATCAGGATCTGCGCCACCGGGTCGCCGTTGCGGAAGCTGACACCGAGATCACCGCGGGCGGCGTTGCCCAGGAACGAGAAGAACTGGACGATCAGCGGACGGTCCAACCCGCTGGCCTCCCGCAGTGCGTGATAGGCCTCCGGGGTGTACCGGGTGCCCAGTGCGATCCGCACCGGATCGCCGGGGACCAGTTGCACCAACGCGAACACCACGATGGCCACACCGACCAGAACTATCAACGAGTACGCCAGCCGGCGGCCCAGAAATCCGAGGACGTTCACCGGTCCGCACCACCGTCGGCCAGGGTGGCACCGCTGAACCGGATGGCCTTGTCGCGCCGTGCTTCATAACCGGAAAGCCGAGGCGACCAGGCCTGGATCACCGACGGGTTGTACAGGTAGATATAGCTGACCTGGTCGGCGATCAGGGTGGCCGCCTTGGCGTAGATCTGTTTGCGCGCTTGCTCGTTGGTCTCGACGCGGCCGGCGTCGAGCAGCCGGTCCACCTCCGGGTCGGAGAATTTCTGGGCATTGCTGGTGCCGTCCGTGTGGTGCTGGGCGTAGTAGAAGTCGTCCGGGTCGATGTTGCCCAGCCACCCCATCATGAGCATGTCGAAGTTGCCGTTGTTCTGCTCGTCGAGCCAGGTGGCGAAGTCCACGGTGCGGATGCCGACCGTGATACCCAGTGGCGCAAGGTTATCGGCGATGACCTGGGCTGCGGTCACGGTCTGCGGATATTCGGTGGTGACCAGCAGGTCCAACCGGTCCGGTTTGGCACCGGCCTGGGCGAGCAGTTCGCGGGCCTTGTCGAGATCATCGCGGTAGCGGTCGTACGGCGTGTACCACGGGTTGCCCTCCGGGATCGCGAGTTGGTTGGCCGCCGCGGTGCCGTAGCTGGTGGCTTGGACGATCGAGGGCCGGTCCAGTGCGTAGGCGATGGCCTGGCGGACCCGGACGTCGTTCCAGGGTGCGCGGGCTTCGTTGAGGGCCAGGTACCAGTAGTCGTTGCTTGCGGTGACCGCGAGGTGGATGGAGTCGTCATTGCGCAGCTGCGCCACCCGCTGCGGCGGTACCGCGTCGGTCCAGTCGATCTCCCCGGCCTGCAATGCCGACAGCGCCGTCGACGGTTCGGAGATGAACCGGAAAGTCACGCCGGAGATCTTCGGGGCCCCACCCCAATAGGACTTGTTGGCTTTCAGGACTATCGAGTCGCCACTGGTCTGGCTGTCGAAGGCGAACGGTCCGGTACCGATGGGATGCGTCGCGATCTGGCCGCTCTCCACATTGCGCCGCGACACGATGGCCACGCCCTTGAACCCGCCGAGGTTGGTCAGCAGATTCGGGGTCGGGTGTCGCAACGTGATGACGACGGTGTGCTCGTCGGCGGCCCGCACATCGGTGACGGCGCTGAACTTGTCGGCGTTGGTCAGCTTCTCGTCGATGATGCGCCGGTACGAATACACCACGTCGGCGGCGGTGAACGGGGTTCCGTCATGGAAGCTGACACCGTCGCCCAGATGGAAGGTCCAGGTGAGCTGGTCGGGTGCGGTCTCCCAGGAGGTGGCCAGCGCCGGTTTCATCTGCAGGCTCGCATCGGGTGCGACCAGGGTGTCGAAGACGTTCTCCAGCACCTCGAAGGAGAAGTAGGCACCGGTCTTCTGCGGGTCGAGCTGATCGGGTTCCCCGGAGATGGCAGCGATCAGGTTGCCGGAGCCCTGCCCCAGGTCGACATGGCGGGCCGGCGCGCAACCCACCAGGGAAAGCAGCAGTGCGACAGCGGCGGTGAGGGCCGCGACGTATCGCATCGTCATCTCTTTCGGGCATGTCTTCGCACCGCGGGGGCGCCTGGACCGTTGTGGGTCTGTACCCGGTGGGACCGCCGTCCACACCTGGAAGAATGCGGGCAGCATGAGCGACAGTGACGAAGTCCCCGAAACCCCAGGCCGGCGGCGCCATATCGTGCGGCTGGTGCTGTTCGCGGCATTCCTGCTCGGCCTGTTCTATCTGGTCGCCGTCACCCGGGTCGTCGACGTCGAGGACGTGCGGCGCACCGTGGCGGCGACGGGGCCTGCCGCCCCGCTCACCTATGTCGTGGTGTCGGCGGTGCTCGGCGCGATATTCGTTCCCGGCCCGATCCTGGCGGCGGGCAGCGGAGTGCTGTTCGGTCCGTTGTTGGGGACGTTCGTGACACTGGGTTCGACGGTCGGCACCGCCACCATCACCAGCCTGGTCGGCAGGCGTGCCGGCAAGGACAGTGCGTATGCACTGCTGGGGACCGAACGCGCCGACCGGCTCGAGGACCAGATAAAGCACTACGGGCTGTGGGCGGTGGTCGGGCAGCGTTTCATCCCCGGTGTCTCGGACGCGCTGGCATCCTATGCCTTCGGTGCGTTCGGAGTTCCGTTGTGGCAGATGGCCATCGGGGCCTTCATCGGTTCGATGCCGAGGGCGTTCGTCTACACCGCGTTGGGCGCCTCGATCTCCGATCTGACCTCGCCACTGGCCTATGCGGCCATCGCGGTGTGGTGCGTGACGGCCGTCATCGGGGCTTTCGCGGCGCACCGCGGGTACCGGCGCTGGCGCGGTTCGCGCCGGACACCGCAGGAGTAGCCGCTAGTCTGCGTCGCGGGCGTAGCCTGCCAGCGCCGTCGACGCGATCGCGCTGTAGGCGGTCCACATATCGGCGCCCATGGCGCGCAGCCCTTCGGCGTTGTAGTGCCGGTCGACGTCGTCGTTGATGCAGTTGCGGCGTCCGGTGACGAAGGCGGTGTGCGGCTTGCGGTTCGGTGTGTCGGCATGGATCGCGTTGATCACCGAGTAGTCCTTGTGACCGCGTTCCATCTCCTCGGGCACCATCTGGCCCAGTATCACCGGGGTCTGTTCGCCGTAGCGGGCACGCAGATCGTCGAACAGGGCGTCGAGTTTGGCCTGATAGACCGGGCCCGGCGTCAACGGCACATCCGATTCGCCCTGGTGCCACAGGATCGCGGCCACGGTGCTGCCCGGATAGCGGGCCAGGGCGGCGTCGATGGCCGCAACGGCTTCGGTGTACAGGTTGCGCCTGGTCTTGGTGTCGTCGATGTCCCAGGTGTAGCCGTTCTTCGGCGCGAACGAGGTGTCACCTCGGGCGGCCGGGATCAGCAGCACCGCGCGGTTGGTGTGATCGGCCAGTGCCTTGCCGAAGGTGACGCCGAATCCCACACGCTTGGAGGGGATTTCATGCAGCAGCGGGTCGACTCCGAGGATCACCGTGTTCTTCGACGGCCCGCACATGGCCCATTGATGGACCAGTGGATGAGGCTTGTCGAGTCCGTCGGGGTCCAGTCCCAGCCCCATGCCGAAAGCGTTGGACTGACCCAGGATCGGCACCACCAGATACGGGTGTTTCGGCGGTGGCACGGGGGTGCCGGCCGGGGCGATCCGGCGTTTGACGAAACACTTGAGCTCGCGGACGGCCTGCCGCCACAACGGCGCGTCTCCGTCGGGATTTCGTGGCTCTCGCATCTGCTACCCCTTTGGACTGTTTGCCAACGGTAACCGATCACCGACCGTCCGGCGCCGGTGAGTGCCGGTCCTCGATCACGGGCAGGTGACGTCGATTTCGAACGGTTTGGTCACCGGCGCGCCGGCGGGATCGGTGCCGGTCGCCGATCCGGTGATGTCGTAGTGCTTGCCGTCCTTGACCGCCCCGGCGGTGTTGTCGGGCACCCCTTCGGTGAAACGCAGGTCGACACCGTCGACGGTGCCGAATTCGATGTGGTGCACCGCCGAACCGTCGCCCTCCAAGCCGATCACGACACCGGCGCCGGGCTCGCCGACGGTGATGGAGAATTTGCCTTCGGTGGTCGAGCAGACGACCGGACCGGTCGCTGGTTGCGCGACACCCCCGACGGTGACCTTGGCGGCGCCCGCCGACGGGCTTGCCGCGGTGACCGCGGGCAGTGCCGCTCTGAGCGCGTCGAGTTGGAGCCGGCCGGCGGATTCGACGAAGTCCGGTGGTATCGGGGTGAGGTCACCGGGCCGGTTGTCGAACATCAGCGTCACGACGGCGTTCTGCTCGGTGAAGATCAGCGCCGTCGCGGCGCGGGTGCCGTCGGGCGAGGTGCCGGCGATGACGGTGCCGCCGGTGCCGATGGGCGATGCCGCCGGCTCGCCCTTGACCTCGGTCTGGAGGAAGGAGTCGACGATCTTCGTCGCCGCACCCGCCACCTGGGTGGGGTCGTCGAGCAGCGCGATGGTGTCGCCGATGGTGGCGGACCCGCTTTCGGTGCGGTAAGCCGCGACGACACCCTTGACATCGTTGGGGTTGAGCACCGGCGCGTCCATGACGAACGGTTCACCGACGCTGGGTAGTTCGGTGGCGTCCATCAGCAGTGCGCTGTAATCACCGGGCGCGGCCACCAGGGTCGACGTCACCGGGGCGGTGCTCACGACGCCGCTGCTCACGGTGGTGGTCGACGTGGCCGCCGATGTCCGGTCGGCCTTCAGGTCCGCGATCGCGCCGCACCCGGTCACCAGCAACGCAACCGTGGCACCGGCCGCCGTCAGGCCGGCACACCGGCGGTGCGGACCGGGCCGAGCGGGGACCTTCATGGCGTCTTGATAGCACAGATCAGTGCCCGCACATAGGTAGCCACGGGTGTAAGCGCATGGCTAAAAATCGGCGCGAAGGCCCCCGTGACGTTCCGATCGGTGCCGGCTCAGCCCGAGATCTGGTCCCGCATGGCCTCGAAGGTGGGCTCGCGGTCCCGCGCGATGTGGGCATAGGCCACCGATTCGGCGACGCGCTGATCACCCGAGGCGATGGCGTCACGCAGCATCACGTGGTCGTGGAAGGCCTCGTCGGCCGGTAGCCCGCTGCTCAGGTAGAACAGCCAGGTGATGCGTCCGGAGATCGTCGACATCAGCCGGACCATCAGCTCATTGCCCGACGCCTCGACGACGGCCTCGTGGAATCTCGTACTGCACTGCGCTATCGCGTAGGCGTCACCGGCCTCAACGACGCGGTGCGCTTCCTCAACGGCCGCGTTCAGCGAATCCATCGACCCGCCGCGGGCGACCTGGCGGGCCGCGTAACCGGCCGCCACCACCTCCAACGACAGCCTGGCGTCGAAGAGGTCGTCGATCGCCTTGACATCCCAGCGGCTCACCACCGCACTGCGCCGCGGGTAGGAGTGCACGAATCCGTCCCGCTCCAGCAGCGGCACCGCCTCGCGCAGTGGCACCCGGGAGACGTCGAGTTCCTCGCCTATGCGCTGTTCGGGCAGCCGGCTGCCCTGCGGGTACTGGCCGAGGATGATCCGCTCCCGCACGGTGGCATAGATGCGCTGTGACAGCGACTGCCGCGATTGCGCTGGCGCTGAATCGAACTCGGTAGTCGACATCTACTCGCTTCCCCGTGGACGGCGCGGTGTGGGGCCGCGCACCGTCGGTACGCGGCCCCACGAGATCACTTCAGTGTCACCCGGCGATACCGAGCAACGAGAAGTTCAACTCGTTGGCACCGATATTCTGGCTCTCCGGGACGCCGGTGAGCCACTTCTGCGCCACCACCCAGTTCTGGTTGTAGGACAGGTTGTAGAAACACCCGGTCTGGCCATAGAGGTCTCCGGCCTTGACATAGGTGGCCATATCGCCGGTGCCCAGAGCCTGGTTCAGCAGGTCGTTGACTTCCTTTGACTCACAACCGAAGTAGTTGATCCCACCGGAGGCATCCCAGAAGACGTGCCCCCACATGTACGGATCGCCGCCGTCGGGGCCGTTGTTGCCGTCGATGAAGGCGTCCGGGCCGCTCGGCGGGTCGTTGATCCAGCCGAACACCGTCGAGGTGTCATAACCCTGTGCCGACGCCGACAGTCCGACGGTCTGCAGGTTGGCGACCACGATATTGGTCATCGACTGGGCGTTGACGTTGCCGTTGGCGTAGCCGATCACCAGCGTCTTGTTGGCACCCGCCGGCAGTGCGTCGACATAGGTCTTCAGTGCCCCGGCGTCGAACGAGATGGCCTGCTTGTCCACTGCCGCGGGGTTGTCCCCGGGGATCATGCCCTTGGCGTACATCGTGGTCGCCACCTCGGACCGCTTACCGAGCACCTGCTTGACCAGCGCCGCCTGGTCGATGGACTTGAGGAACGCGACGCGGGCCTCGGGTGTCTTGAAGAAGTCGTGGCTGGAGTTGACCGTCACCATCGAGCCCTGCAGGGTCGGCAGGAAGTAGTTGGACACACCGTCCTTGGTGGCGTACTTGTCCAGGCTGGAGGACGGCAGTGCCGCGACGATGGTGTCGACGGTGCCGTTGTCGAATGCCAGCTCGAGCGCGGATTCGTCGGTGTAGACCGGCAATTCGACCTTCTTGAACGGTGACTTCGGGCCCCAGTACCCGTCGTACTGGGTCAGCTCGTACTTCACGCCGGTCTGCGCCGTCGTCAGCATGTAGGGCCCGGTGCCCAGGTCGTGTGAGGACAGGTAGGTCTGGGCGTCGTCGGAGCCCGCGTTGGCCTTGAGGCCCTCGGGGGATTCCATCTTGGGGCCGAACGGCGAGGCCAGGTAGCTCAGGAACGCCGTGTTGGGCGCCTTGAGCGTTATCACCGCGGTGTGCTCGTCGGGGGTGGCGACACTCTTGACCGCCTCGACCATGTAGGCAGCACCGCCCTTGACCGCGATCCGCCGCTTGAACGCGACGTCGACGGCGGCAGAGGTGAACGGTGTTCCGTCATGGAACGTCACGCCCTGACGAAGGTGGAAGGTGTAGACGTCGTGCGCCGGATTGACCTCCCAGGACTCGGCCAGCCGCGGTGCGATCTCGACGTGGTCGGTGTTGTTCTTGTACTGCACCAGGCCTTCGTAGGCGTTGATCATGATCGCGGTGCCGTTGTTGGCGTAGTAGATGTCCGGATCGGGCGGCTGGCCGATATCACCGAGCAGACCGACGGTCAGGGTGCCGTCCGTGGGCGCTCCGCCGCCCCCGCCGCCGCCGGTGGAACTGGGCGTTCCGGAACTACAGCCGGCCAGGATCAGGGCCAGTGCGGCACCGGCGGCGATGACGCCGGTGCGCGCACGCGAGAGTCGGGTTGTCATAACAGTGCTCCTTGCTCGGTGGATTTGTCGGGTTGGGACGAAAGGTGTTGCGTTGTCGATCATTCGGCGACTATTCGGGGGTCGGCGACGGCCTGCAGCAAGTCCACGGCGACATTGGACAGGACGTATATGGCACCGAGCACCAATGTGACGGCGGCGATGGCGGGGAAATCGGACACCGGGATCGATGCCGCCAGGTAGTTGCCGATCCCGGGCCAGGAGAAGATCTGCTCCACCACGACGACGCCGGCGAACATCACCCCGAGTTGCAGCCCGGCCATCGACAGCGCCGCCCCGATGGCGTTGCGCACCACATGCCGTCCGACCACCTGCGGTTCGCCCAGTCCCTTGGACCGGGCGGTCCGCACATAGTCGACTCCGAGCACACCCTGCAGCGACGACCGCAACACCCGGCCGATGGCGACCGCCGGGGCAATCGAGAGCACCAGCGCCGGCAGCGCCAGATGCGCGAGCGCGTCGAGGAATGCGTCGGCCTGCCCGTGCAGCAGGGTGTCGAGCGCCTGCATCCCGGTGGGACCTGGGTCCTCGAAATTGCCGACACCGCGGGCCGGCAGCCAGCCCAGCTGCCCGAAGAACACGATGATGCCCACCAGCGCCAGCAGGAACGGCGGTGCGGTGGCCAGCAGCAGCAACACACCGCGGCCTATCGAGGCACCGGGCCAGCGCAGTGCACCGGACAGCGCATACAGGGCGGCGAGGATCAGCGCGATGACGAATGCCGTCACCACCAGTTCGACGGTGGCGGGCAGGTAGGTCGCCAGATCGGAGGTCACCGGTTGGCGGGTACGCAACGAGCGACCCAGGTCGCCGGTGAAAACCCCGCCCAGGAACCGGAAGTACTGCGTGAAGAACGGGTCGTTGAGGCCCAGGCGCTGCCGTTCGGCGGCGACCATGGCGTTGGAGGCATTGGCGCCGACGTAGGCGCGCGCCGGATCCCCCGGCGAAACCTGTTGCAGCACAAAGATCACCAGCGACAGGATGAGCAGGATCAGCGCGGCGGCCGATAGCCGGCGGCTCAGGAATCGCAGCACCGTGTCACCTCCGGACCCGGATCAGATTGCGGATGGCGTCGCCGCCGACATTGGCGATCAGGCTCAGCAGCAGCACCGCGATACCCGGCACTCCCGGCACCCACCATTGGCTCAGCAGCTGGCTCAGCGCCCGCGCGGTGTCGGCACCGAGTTCGGGTGCCGGAGCCTGCTGGCCCAGGCCCAGGAAGGACAACGCAGCCAGCAGCAGCACCACATTGCCGACATCGAGACTCGCGGTGACGACGGCGGTCGGCACCACGCCGGGCAGCAGGTGCCGGGTCAGGATCCGTGTCCTGCTGACCCCGGCGAGCCGGGCGGCCTCGACGTGCGGGCGGGCGGCCAGTGCCTTGACCTCACCACGCACGATGCGGGCGTAGTACGGCCACCACACGATGGCGACGCCGACCAGGGTGTTGAACAGCCCCGAGCCCAGGGCCGCGACGATCGCGATGGCGACCAGTGCGCCGGGCAGTGCCAGGAACAGGTCGGTGATGCGCATCAGAATGTTGTCGACGCGCCCTCCCGCGGCGCCGGCGATCAACCCGACGGTACCGCCGATCAGCAGCCCACTGGCTACCACGACGAGCGCCGAGAGCCAGCTGACCTGTATCCCGATCAGTGTGCGGGACAACAGGTCCCGGCCGATTCCGTCGGTGCCGAGCGGGAACCCCGGGCTCAGCGGCGGCAGGTTCAGCGGGCCGACGGGCTGGATCGGGTTGTGCGGTGCCAATGTTCGCGCGAACACCGCCAGCAGCGTCACCAGGCCCAGCACACCGACCAGCGCCCAGGCGATGGGCCGGGCCAGCCGGGTGCCGCCGGCGGTGATCGGACGGACCCGGCCCCGCGCCACCAACCCAAGGGCAGTCATGACGCGGCTCCCTCGATCTCGGGTACGGCGGCCAGCAGGGTTCGGGTGTAGTCCTGCCGGGGTGCGGAGATGACCTGTTCGGCGGGGCCGAGTTCGACGACCCGGCCGGCCTGCATGACGGCGATACGATCCCCCATCAGCCGGGCCACCGCGAGGTCGTGCGTCACGAACAGCACCGTCATCCCGATCTGGGCACGCAAGTCCCGGATCAGGGTGAGCACACTCTTGGCCAGCGAAGCGTCCAGCGCGCTGGTCGGTTCGTCGCACAACAGCACGGCGGGCGGGATCATGGTGGCCCGTGCTAGCCCGACGCGTTGCCGCTGTCCGCCCGACAGTTCACCGGGGCGGGCCGTGGCGACCTCGGCGGGCAGGCCGACGGCGTCCAGCGCCGCGATGACCCGGTCGCGGACCTGGGCCCGGGACAGTTTGTGCCCGCGCAGCCGCTCCCCCAGCGTTTCGCCGATGGTCAGCCACGGGGTCAGGGAGGAGCCGGCGTCCTGGAACACCATCTGCGGGCCGCCGTCGCCGGTCAGTGTCACCGATCCCGATGTCGGCTTCTCCAGGCCGGCCACGATACGCAGCAGTGTGGACTTGCCCGAACCGCTTTCGCCGACGATGGCCAGTGCCTCGCCCCTGGCGATATCGAGGTCGACGCCGTCGACGGCTTTGATCTGCTGTGCGCGGGTGCGCCGGTTACCGCGGACGTCGAACGCACAGTGCAGGTTGCTGATTCGCACCGCGGGCTCGACTTCGGCGGCGGCGGTGAACCGTTGGTCGCGCGGCATGGTCAGCGTCAGCCGCGATGCCAGCAGGGATCGGGTGTAGGGGTGTTGCGGGTTGCGCACCACATCGGCGGCCGGCCCGATCTCGACGAGCTCGCCGCGGTAGAGCACCGCGAGCCGGTCGGCGATCTGGTCGGCGACGCCCAGGTCGTGGGTGATCATCAGCACCGAGCAGCCGAAGTCGTCGCGCAGTTCCCGCAGCAGGTCCAGGAGCTGGGCTTGCACCGTCACATCGAGTGCCGTGGTGGGTTCGTCGGCGACGATCAGGGCCGGTCGCCCGGCGACCGCGATGGCCGCCATCACACGCTGCCGCAAACCACCGGAGAGCTCGTGTGGGTACACCCGCAGCCGCAGTTGGGCATCGCGCACACCGACGGTCTCCAGCAGCCGAACCGACTCGGCGTCGTCTCCGGTGACCTCGCCGATCTGCCTGCCGATACGCATGGTCGGGTTCAGCGATGTCATCGGGTCCTGAAAGATGGCGCCGAGCTTGTCGCGGCGCACCCGGCGCAACTCCGCGGGTTTTGCGGCCAGCATGTCGACGCCGTCGACGGTGACCGATCCGGCTGCCTGCGGCGCAGATTCCGGCGGGAGCAACCCGAGCAGGCTCAGGGCCAGCACGCTCTTGCCGGAGCCGGATTCGCCTACCAGGCCGAGGATCTCACCGGGCCGGATCGCCAGCGAGACGTTCTTCAGGACCTCACTACGAACACCGTTGCGCACCAACGACAGACCGAAGTCCTCGACGACGGCGACCGGTGCTGTCGTCTCGGTCATGACCTCACCGCCCCGACCGGTAGCGGGAACAGCTCCGGTGTCGCCAGCACGGCTCGGTGGATGTCGCGCGGCGTGCTGAACCAGACACCGTCGGCACCGGCGACACGCTGCAGCGCTCGCCGCACCGCCGCGAGCCGGAACGGCACACCGGAGATGAAGCTGTGCAGCACGATGTTCATCACCAGCGGCACCCCGGCGGCAGCGGTGTGCAGTTCGGTGAACTCGTCGACGATCATCGACTCGAATTCGTGCGCCGAGGCCTGCCTGCCGATCATGGTCGACGAGTCGTTGATCTCGGCGTTGTACGGGATCGCCAGCAGCGGGCCGGATCCGGTGGTCAGCCAGACCGGTTGATCGTCGAGCCGCAGGTCGAGCAGATAGCGGTAGCCGGTGTCGGCCAGCAGGTTCACCGTGTCCTCGGTGTGGCTCAGCCATGGGCTGGACCAGCCGCCCGGCGCGGCGCCCTCGTGCGTGCGGATCCGGTCGGCGACGTCGGCGAGGTAGGCGCGTTCGGCCTCGGGCGCCATCGTCGCCAGGGTGTCGGAATTGGACCGGCCGTGCCCGACGATCTCCGCGCCTGCCCGCCGCGCCGCCTCCAGCACCGCGGGGGCTTCGTCGTATACGTCGGTGTTGAGCAGGACGGTGGGCGGAATACCCAGGCCGGCAAGCATATCGAAGATCCGGAAGGCGCCCACGCGGTTGCCGTAATCCCGCCACGCGGTGTTGACGACATCCGGTGCGGGAACGCCCGGCAGCACGTCCTCGGTCAGTCCGTCACCGAACCGGTAGGACTCGACACCGACACAGACGACGACGGCAAGTCGCGCGCCGTTGGGCCAGCTGCCTGCCGGGCGGTCCGGTATGGGCGAATAGCGGTAGTCGGCCGGGTTGGTCATGTGTTCTTCCTTGCGGGAGTGAGCCAGCGGGTGAACCCGACATCGGTTGTGGCGGCGCGGCGCACGATGTGCTGGTAGGCCGGATACAGCTCCGCGGCACCTTCGCGGGCGCGCCGGATCGCCGGCAGTTTGGCGCCGAACAGCTCCCGGGCCTCGTCGAGTAGCGCGGTTTCGTCGACGCTGGTGACGTGGCCGTGCTCGGCGACGACGCGGCCGGCGACCATGGTGAGCACGACATCGCTGCCGTCCTGGCAGTGCACCAGTTGTTCGCGCAGGTCGTTGAGTGGGGTGAAGGCGATGCTGTGCAGGTCGACCATCGCCAGGTCGGCGAGCATGTTCGGCGCGATGACGCCGAGGTCGGCACGCCGGGTCGCGCGGGCGCCTCCGCTCCACAGCGCGTCGAGAACCTCGACCGGCGTTGGCCATTGGTCGCTGTCGAGCCCGGACACGTTGTGGATCAGGCCGGCGATCTTGGCGACGGTCCACACGTTGACGCTGTCGTCGCAGATCGCCTCGTCGGTGCCCAGCGCGACCGGGATACCGTGATCGAGCATGGCACGCCACGGCAGCACACCGCTGCCCAGTCGCAGATTGCTGATCGGGTTGTGCACCACGGTGCAACCGGCACCGGCGATGAGGTCGAGGTCGGCATCGTCGACCCAGACCGCGTGGATGACGTTGGTGTGCGGTTTGAGCAGCCCGGCGTCGGCGGTGTAACCGACCAGCGAGCGGCCGCCGAATCGTGGTTGTTCGGTCATCAGGGTGCGCTGCACCTTGGTTTCGAGCATGTGCGCATACAGCGGAAGACCGTGCCGTTCGGCGAGATCGTCGAGCGCGCCGAAGTAGTCCAGGCTGACGCGCTGCGGGGCGGAGATCGACACGGCAGCGCGGATGCGGTCATCGGCGGCTCCGTGCCACCGGGTGATCAGGTGGTCATAGGCAGCCAGCAGCTGGTCGGCGGCCGCCGGGGCGGGCTGGTCGAAGGCTGCGCGGCCGGTGGCGTCGAGTTCGCCGACGAACGGTAGCTTTTCGGCCTCGGTCAGCTCCGGCTGGTCCAGTGCGAGGAAGGCGCGTATACCGCTGTCGCGGTATGCCGATGCCACGGCGTCGATGATCTCCGGGTCGGGATAGGGCATCAGGAAGGCGTCATCCTGCACGCAGGTGATACCGCGTTGCAGCATTTCGATGGCGCCGAGCATGGTCCGCAGGTAGGCCTCGCGCGGGCTGGGCGTCAGCGCCGGATCGGCCGGTGATTCGAAGAGCATGAAGAGTTCGAGCGGCAGGCTGCGCACCGAACCTTTCAGATGGTTGGCCGGTGAATGGAAATGCGCGTTGATCAGACCGGGCAGCAGCAGATGCCTGCCGTGTCCGTCGATGATCCGGGCACCGGCGGGAGCGGGCAGCTGCGCGCCGATGGTGCTGATGCGGTCGCCGTCGATCAGCACGTCGACCGGCCCGGTCATGGCGTCGGCGGCGGTCGCGTCGTAGATCAGGACGTCGCGGAAAAGTGTGTTCATGGCTGGTCCAGCCGGTAGGCGGGCAGTCCGGGGACCGCTGCGAAAGTGTTTGCGCGCGAGGTGTTCAGCCCCATCGCGACCAGTCCGGCCGCGATTCCGATACCCGCGGCGACCCCGTCGACGACCGGGACGCCGAGTGCTTCGGTCAGCGGGCCTGCCAGATCGGCCAGTCCGGCGCAGCCGAGCACGACGGCCTCGGCATGTTCGGTGTCGATGGCGTCGCGGGCGGCGGCGACGAACGCGTCGAGCAGGTGGGTCGATCCTTCGACGAGGTCGGTGACCGGCACGTCGACGGCACGCACGGTGCAGCGGTGCGCCAGTCCGAGTGCGGCTATCACGCGGTCGCTGTGCGCGATGGTGCGGTCCGGCATGGTGATGACGACGAACCGGTGCGCGACCAGGCAGGCGGTTTGCAGTGCGGCTTCGGTCATCCCGACGACGGGGCAGGTGGCGATCTCACGGGCGGCGGCAACGCCGGTGTCGCCGAAACAGGCGATGACGTAGGCGTCGGTGTAGTCGGTGGTCAGCCGGACCTGTTCGAGCACGCCGACGGCGGCGATCGCCTCTTCGGCATGGCTTTCCACGCTGGGGACGCCGACCGCGGGGTTGACGCCGATGACGGCGACATGCGGTGCGGCCACGGCCTGTGCGGCGGCGGTGATGGTTGCGGTCAGCTCGGCCGAGGTGTTGGGGTTGATGACGGTGATCCGGGTCATCGCGCCACCTCGGTGCTGACGGCGGCCAGTAGACCGTCGATTCCGTTGGCGCTGACCGCGATCCGGGCCACGTCTGCACCGGCGCGTGCCGCGGCGTACGGATCGCCGGTGCGCAGATGCACGGCGCTGAATGCGCCGCAGAAGGCGTCCCCGGCCCCGGTGCTGTCCACCGGGTCGACTGCGTCGGCACCGACCGCGACCGGTTCGGGATGTTCGGTGGTGGCCACGAGGCAACCGGTCTCGGCACGTTTGATGACGACGACGCCGGGGCCCAGCGCCAGGAAGGCCGCGGCCGCCGCGGCGAGGTCCGCGGTGCCCGCCAGCGCGGTGGCCTCGACCTCGCTGGGCAGGAATACGTCACAGGCGGCAACCGCGGCACGCAGCGCCGCCTCGTTACCGGCGATGTAGTCCTCCTGCGGATCGAAGTAGATGGTCGCGGTGGTACGTGCCCGCAGCCACGCGGCCAGCGTGAGCTGAGCGTGTAAGGCCATGGCCGACAGCAGGATTCCCGGTGCGGCCACGGTGGCTGCGGTGATATCGGCGGGTTGCACCGACATCTGCTCGAAATGGTCGTCGCCGAGCACCAGATCCCAGATCCGCCCGCCGTCCTCGTCGTAATGGATGACATTGCGCACGGTCGGCAGATCGCGGCGTGGCAGCGAGGCCGGATCACTGCCCGCGGTGGTGATGGCCGCCAGCAGCGCCGGGGTGGCGTCGGTGCCCAGCGGCGCCACTATCGTCGGGCTGCCGCCGGCCAGACGGGCCGCCAGGGCGGCGAACAATGCGTCGCCGCCGACCGATTCGATCCGCGCGCCCGAGGGTGACACCGCTTCGTCGATGGTGAGGTTGCCGATACAGGCCAGGGTGGTTGCGCTCATCTCGGTGCCGCCGCGGCATAACAGCTCAGTCCGAGGTGATATCCGAACAGCTGGGCAGGTAGCACGTACAGCAGCGGCGACAGCGACTCCGCAACCGCGGGCAGCGTGATGATCTGGCCGCCGAGGTGTTCGAAGGCGTCCTCACCCTCGGTGGTGACGACGTAGAGCCGCCCGCCCCAGCGCAGCGCGTCGGTTCCGGTGTCGACGGCGCGGGGCACCGTCGGGCCCGACGGTGCCAGCAGGAACAGCGGTTCGCCGGCCTTCTGCGAGTTGTAGTGGTGGTATTCCTCGGTCTGGATGTCGATGGCGTGCAGCGCGGTGCATTCCTTGACCTTGGCCGCACCGATGATCGCCGACGCGAGATTGGGTCCGGCACCGGCGAACAACACCGTCTGCACCCCGGCGGCGACCTCGGCCTCGGCGATGGACGCGATGACCTGGTCGAGGCGTATCAACACCTGGCGCATGGTGTCGGGCAGCGCGTCGAAGGCGGCGCGCAGCGGCTCGGTTGCGGCGGGGTTGTTGCGTTCACCGATCCGGACCGCGAGTTCGAGCAGCAGGGCCAGCGCCGAAGTGGACGACTGCGTGGGCCAGCCGACGCGGGTGGCCTCGATCTTCAGGGCGGTGTCGGCCTCCGACTGCAGGGTCGAGCCGTCGGTGTTGGTGAGCGCAACGGTATACGATCCGCGTTGCTGGGCCATCAGCAGCGCTTCCACTGTCCTGGTCGTCTCGCCGGAGCTGGACAGCGCGATGACCGCGGTTCCCGGGCCGGCCAGACGGGCGTGGTAGTAGGCGAACTCCAGGCTCTGCATCGGCTCGCACGGCACCCCGAGCACATCCTCCAGCGCTTGACGGGCGGCGATCATGACGGCCAGCGAATCACCGCACCCCACCAGCACGACGCGACTGATCCCGGTGCCGAGCTTGTCGGCGATGATGTCCAGCGCGCTGGCGTTTTCCCTCAGTGTGGCCCTGATTGCGGCCGGCTGGCCGAACAGTTCGGGCCCGGTGGCCTGCACGCGGGCGCGCAATTTCGGATCGCGCGGATCATTGCTCGGCAGCGCAAGGATGTGGGCGCGCTCGGCGTCGGAGACACGTCGGACGACGTCGCGCTGACGATCGTCGAGCGGGCTTGTCGCCGGGTCGAGCAACGGGCTCACGAGTTCGGTCATACGGTGCGCCACCGCTCCCTTCCGCAGTGCCTGAGCTATCGGCGACCGAGTCGGTCCGTCAGGCGATAATGCGAAACGGTATACCGTTTATGTTTCTGCGGTGTGACACTCGGTTATCCGCGCGTTACGCCCGCCACCCGACTGCACACCCCACACCCCCGGCCCCACACCCCCACATCCCCACATCGCGCGAGCGTGCGTGTCCCCGGCCAACACACCGCGGAATTCTCGTAATCTGCGCCCGCTCGTCAGCGCGACGAGCGGCGCTACTCAGGCGGCGGAATCGGGCTCGGTGAGGTCGTCGAGATCCGGCAGCGGCAGCCGGCAGATCCGCTGCGCTTCATCGGCATCCATCCCGAGCAGCCGCAGCAGATCCTCGGTGAACTGGTCGGCGGTGTCGGCGTCATCGCGTTCGGGTTGCACCGTCAGCAGCTGACCGAGGCCCAGCAGTGAGCCGCCGGCGATCGCCAGCGCCATCTCGGGATCGCGCACGTGGAATCGGCCGGCATCGGCGGCGGCGATGATGTCTCGTAGTGCGCGCGGCGCCAGCCCGGCCTGCGACGTCATCAGCGGCAGACCATTGCTCAGCAGTACCGCGCTCTCCTGCGGACGCTGCCGGAACAGCCGGCCGGTGAGACGGAAACTGCAGGCGAAGGCCTCGGCCGGATCGTCGATCGTCGCGGTCAGCTTGTCGAGCCGGGCGCCGTGCAGATCGAGGACCTCGTTGACCGCCGCGGCGAACAGCTCTTCCTTGGTCTGGAAGTGGTTGTAGAAGGAGCCCATACCGACGTCGGCGGCTTGGGTTATCTCCAGGACCGGCACATTGAGCTTGCCCGCGGCGATGAAGGTGCGGGCCGCGGCGAGCAGCGCCGCGCGGGTCCGCTGCTTGCGACGGGCCAGCCGACTCGGGGGGACATCTGGTTCTGTCGTCACCGCCACTCCTTGCCCATGCCCTCGCGGCCATCCGGGGAACAGCATATCTTGCCTTCTTCAGATTTGATGAAATCGTCAGAAATTGTTGACTGAGGCAGCCAACGTATGTGACGATTTCGTCAGAAACGTGAAGGAGGCCTCATGAGCGACACCATCGGGGCGCACAACGACCTGCACAGCGAGCAGGGCGCCCGGCCTGGTGAGCATCCCGGCCGTGCCTGCAATCCCACCATCAAGGTCCGCGATATCGCCTGGTTGGAATTCGAGAAGCCGGATCTGATGCGTGCGGAAGCATTCGCTCAGGCCTTCGGATTCAGCACTGTGGCCCGCACCGAACAGGAACTACAACTGCGCGGTACCGACGCCGGCGCCCCGTGCCTGCTCGTCCGCCGGGGTGCACGGACCCGATTCGCGGGTATCGCCTTCGCCGCGCAGGAACCCGCAGATGTGCAGCGCCTTGCCGACGCGACGGGAACGGCCACCCAAGAGCTGCCGGAGAGTATCGGCGGTATCGCGGTGGCGCTGACGGACCCCAGCGGGGTCCCGGTCCGGGTCATCGCGGGTACACACGAGCTGCCCGCGCTCCCCATTCAACCCGCGCACACTTTCAACTTCGGACATTCCACGCTGCGCGCCAACGAGACCCAGCGCCCGCCCCGGTTGCCTGCCCGGGTGCAGCGCCTCGGCCACGTGGTGTTGCAGAGCAATCGCTATGTCGAGACGCTGAACTGGTATCTCGACACCCTCGGCATGATCGTCAGCGATTTCCTCTACTACGCCGGCCAGCGCGATCGCGGCCCGACCATGAGTTTCATCCGCTGCGATCGGGGCAGCCTGCCTGCCGATCATCACACCCTGGCGATGGCGCTGGGGCCGTCCAACCGCTATGTGCACTCGGCCTATCAGGTCAGCGATCTCGACGCCCTGGCCGCCGGCGGAGAATACCTGCGCGAGCGGGGCTACCAGCGCTCCTGGGGAATCGGCAGGCATATCCAGGGCAGCCAGATCTTCGACTACTGGCGCGATCCCGACGGCTTCCTGGTCGAACACTTCACCGACGGCGACATGTTCGACAACACCCTGGAACCCGGCTGGGCACCGTTCACCGCGTCGGGCCTGGCGCAGTGGGGCCCGCCGGTCACCAAGGACTTCCTCGGCATCTCCCCCGGCCCAGAATCCCTGGCCGAACTGCGGTCCATGCTGACTGCGATTCGGCACTCCGACAACGAATTCGACCTGACCCGCCTACGCGGCCTACTGAAAGTAGCCACCACATGACGATCACCGTCCTGCGCACCGCCAGCTCCTGGTACGTCCAGACCGAGGCCGGCGCTGTCCCGATCGACACCACGGCGACTACCACCGCCGAGTTGTTGCGCGACCGCGCCGCCGTCGACGCCGCCGCCGCGCAGCCAGCCGGCGCCGTCCCGGTCGAGTCGCTCGAACTGCTGTCCCCGGTGACCGCGCCGTGCCGCGTCGTCGCACAGATGACCAACTACACCTCACACGTCAAGGACTCCGGCATGAATCCGGAGACCATCCCATTGACGTTCTTCCGCAAGGCATCCGGGTCGATCAACGGACCCACCGACGATATCGTCAAACCCGCCCACGTCCGGTTCCTCGACTACGAGGTGGAGGTCGGTCTGGTCATCGGGCGCGATCTTCCGGTCGGCACCACCCTCGAAGAGGGCGACCTGCCGAATTACATCGCCGGCCTGGTCGTCACCAATGACGTCTCGGCGCGCGATATCCAGCTGCCGAAAACCCAGTTCTACGAGGCGAAGTCGTATCCCACCTTCACCCCGGTGGGCCCGGCACTGGTGCTGCTCGACGCCGACGAGCTCAAGCGGTTCAGCGATCTTCGGTTGCAGCTGCGGGTCAACGGTGAGCTACGGCAGAACTCCACGGTGGCCGGCGACATGATCTACCCGCCGCTGCGCGCGCTGCAGGAGCTGAGCCGTTTCCAGCGCCTCGACACCGGTGATCTGCTGCTCACCGGCACTCCGGCCGGCACCGCGCTCACCGCCCCGCCGAAACCCATCGAGATGATCGGTGCGCTGCTGCCGCCCGCCGTCAAGTGGAAGGCCTTCTTCAAGGCGCAGTCGGAGAACGCCAAATACCTGCACGACGGCGATATCGTCGAGGCCTCGATCGCCACCGACGACCACGCCATCGATCTCGGGGTTCAGCGCTGCCGGGTGCGATACGCATGACGCACGTGCCGGTGGTCGTCGTCGGCGCCGGGCCAACCGGGGTGACGGCGGCAACGCTGCTGGCCCAGTACGGCGTGCGCTGCCTGGTGCTCGACCGCTGGACCGGGGTGTACCCGCAGCCACGGGCGGTGCACATGGACGACGAGATCTACCGCATCACGGCCCGTCTCGGTATCGCCGAGGCGGTCTCGGCGATCACCCGGCCGGCGCTGGGGCTTCGCCTGCTGGACTCCAAGATGACCGTCCTGGCTGAGTTCTGCCGCGATACCGGACTGAGCCGCAACGGTTTCCCGCAGGCGAACATGTTCGACCAGCCCGAACTGGAAGCGCTGCTGCGCGCAAACCTGGTGCACTACCCGAGCGTCGAATTGCGCGGCAACGTCGAGGTCGGCGATATCGCCGAGGACGGCACCGGCCGGGTGCGAGTCAGCTACACCGATCGCACCGACGGTACCGAGACCGTCGTCACCGCCGACTATGTGCTGGGCTGTGATGGCGCCAACAGCATCACCCGCAGCCGGATCGGTTCTGCCATGGAGGATCTCGGCTTCGAGCAGCGCTGGCTGGTGGTCGACGTCGCCACCGCCGCCGACCTGCACCAGTGGGACGGTGTTCATCAGGTGTGCGACCCGGTGCGAGCCGGGACGTATATGCGGATCGGCGACAACCGCTACCGCTGGGAGTTCCGGCTGCTGCCTGGTGAGACACCGGCCGACTTCGACACCATCGAGGCGTTGGCGCCGCTGATCCGGCCGTGGGTCTCGGATGTGCCTGCCGGTGGGTTGGAGCTGGTGCGGGTGGCCGAGTACACCTTCCGTGCGCAACTGGTCGACCACTGGCGGCGCGGCCCGGTGTTCCTGCTCGGGGATGCGGCGCATCTGACGCCGCCGTTCATCGGCCAGGGCATGGGGGCCGGGTTGCGCGATGCCATGAACCTGTCGTGGAAGCTCGCCGGCGTGCTTGCCGGGACACTGCCCGCCGACGCATTGGACACCTACCAGCAGGAACGAAAGCCGCACGCGCGGCACATGATCCAACTCGCTCTCGCTGTCGGTCGGGCCATGACCGCAGGCGGCACGCTGGGTGACATCGCGCGCCGGTCACTGCTGCCGCGGTTGTCCCGGCTGCCCGGTCTGAGCGGCAAGGTCATGGACAGTCGCACACCCGCGCTGCATCGCTCGACGCTTGCCCACACCTCGCGGCTGCCCGGGCGGCTCGCCGGCACCCTGTGCCCGAATCCGTTTGTCGACGGTGCGGACAGACTCGATGCCGTCCTGGGTACCGGATTCGCGATCATCACCACGACCACGCCGGGACCGGTCGAGCGCACCCTGATCGATCAGCGCGCCGCGGTGCTGCATGTCGCGACCGCGGAAAGCGAACTCGGCCAATGGTTGCGCCGCGGCCGCGCCACCGCGGCAATCGTGCGTCCCGACCGCACCGTAATGCGGGCGGGAAACGACATCGTCACCCTGTGCCGGTCACTGCCGCGCTCATGCGCCGAGGTCGGCTCGGCCGCGACGAGATCGGACTCGACACAACAATGAGAACCCACGGCGATGCCCCGGTGTACCGGCCCGATATCTACCGCACGGCCGCCATCATCGACCCGTACCCGCACTATGCTGCACTGCGCGATCTGGGACCGGTGGTATGGCTACCGCGCCAACGCGTGTACGCGTTGCCCCGGTATGCCGAGTGCAAAACCGTTCTGCGGGACGATAAGACATTCATCTCCGGCGAGGGTGTCGCGCTCAATCCGGTCAGCAACCGGCTCTCGCGCGGCACCACTCTCAACAGTGACGGCGCCGAACACGAACAGCGGCGCAAGCTGCTCGCGCACCGGATGCTGCCGCGCGCCCTGCATGCCATCAGTGCGAATGTCGACGAGCAGGCCGCGGCAGTGGTCGATGCCGCTCTGGCGCGCGGTGTCGTGGACGGTGTCGCCGACGTCGCCTCGGCCCTGCCGTTGGCGGTGGTACCCGATCTGGTGGGCTGGCCGCGCAACCAGCGCGAGCACCTACTCGCCTGGGGCGGAGCCACATTCGACATACTCGGCCCACTGAACCGGCATGCGGTCCGGGCCGTGCCCGGCAGCACCCGGATGCTGCAGTTCGCGCGCCGAGTCGTCCGTGACCGCACCATGCTCGACGGCAGCCTCGGTCACGATGTGCTGCTGGCCGCTGATGCCGGCAAGATCTCCTATGCCGAATGTGCCCCGCTGATGATCGACTACATCGCGCCGTCGCTGGACACCACGATCAGCGCGATCGCCAATGCGCTACATCTGTTCGCCACGCATCCGGAACAATGGCAGCTGCTGCGCGACGACCCGGCGCTGATCCCCGATGCGGTCAACGAGGTGATCCGCTACGAGGCCCCGCTACGCGCCTTCGCGCGAAAGGTCTGCCAGGACACCGAGATTGCATCGACGCCGATAGCCGCCGGCTCGCGGGTGCTGGTGTTGTACGCCTCCGCCAACCGGGACGAACGCGAATGGGAGACCCCGAACGTGTTCGACATCCGCCGCGACGCCAAGCGGCACCTCGGGTTCGGCAACGGCGCACATGCCTGCGCCGGTCAGGCGCTGGCACGGCTGGAAACCACCGCCATGCTGCGAGCGCTGGTGGAACGCGTAGAGCGCATCGAGCTCAGCGGTACGCCCATCTGGGCGATCAACAACATCATCCGACGACACGAACGCCTGCCGCTGAAGCTCATCGGCGCCTGACCGCACTGCGGTGCCGTTACTGTGCACTATGGCCGAGGCACCCCTGGACTGGCTGCTGGACTCTGACCCGGCATTGCGCTGGCAGGTCGAACGCGATCTGGTGGGGGCACCCGCCGAGGTCTGGGAGGCGACCCGCGCCCGCATACCCACCGAAGGGTTCGGCGCCCAGCTGCTCGCGCTGCAGGACGGCGACGGTCAATGGGCGGGCGGTGCGTTCTTTCCTGCCGGCTTCGACTTCGACGGACCCGAAGCCGACGAGGGCCAGCCGTGGACGGCGACCACGTGGACGCTGAACTTGCTGCGGGAGTGGGGTATGCCTGCCGACCCGCTGAAGACGAACAACACCGCCGAACTGCTGGCCGAGCATTCCCGATGGGAGTACGAGGATCTGCCGTACTGGGACGGCGAGGTGGACTGCTGTATCAACGGCTGGACGTTGGCCAACGGCGCGTGGCTGGGCGCCGATGTCACCGGCATCGCGGACTGGTTCGTCGAGCACCGGTTGGCCGACGGCGGCTGGAACTGCGAGTGGGTCGAGGGTTCGGAGCGGTCGTCTTTTCATTCCACGCTCAACTCCCTCAAAGGGCTCCTGGCCTATGAAGCGGCGACCGGTGGCAGCGGGCCATCGCGGGCCGCACGCCACAGTGGGCAGGAATATCTGCTGCAGCGCAACCTTTTTCGCCGGTTGTCCACCGGTGACCGGGTGGGGCCGTGGGTTGATTCCTTCTGCTACCCGTTCCGGTGGGTGTACAGCGTGCTCAATGCCGCGGACTTCTTTCGCGAGGTCTCGCTGCCGGACGGCACCGCGCCCGATCCCCGCCTTGCCGAGGCGATCGAGATGATCCGCGCGGCCCGGCAGCCCGACGGCACCTGGCTGCAGGCGAGCAGACATCCCGGACGGGTCTGGTTCGAGGTCGATGTGGCCCCCGGCGAGCCGTCGAAGTGGCTGACCCTGATCGGTACCCGCGTACTGACGTGGTGGGACGCCGCAGGCTAGGCGCGCAATCCGTCCAGCAGGAAACCCAGGTGACGCCGCCAGACGGTGTCGTCATCGGCAGACATCGCGATGACCTTCGACATCGCCCAGATCAGCGTTGCCAGATCCTCTGCGCCGAAGTCGGCGCGCAGGACCCCGGCGGAATGGGCCCTGTCGACGACATCGATCAGTACACCGCCGGACTGCCCACATTCGGCGGCGACGTCGACCGGTCCCACCGGACTGCGCGCAATCGCGTCGTTGAAGGCCTTGTCCCCCGCCTGCACCGCGAACATCCCATGAAGGAACTCCGAGAAGCCTTGCCATGGGTCGGCCGCACTCAGAGCCGCGCAGGCCAGTTCCCGGATCTCGGAAAGTCGTTCCGGCAGAACCGCATCCAATAAGGCACCACGGTTCGGGAAGTGGTTGTACAGCGTGCCGATGCTGACCCCGGCCCGTTTGGCCACCTCTTCCAGCGGTGCGTTGACGCCGCGCTCGGCGAACAGCTCGGCCGCGGCCGCGATGAGGCGGTCGCGGTTGCGGGCGGCGTCGGCGCGCAGAGTGGTCACCTGGGCAGTGTAAACGAAGTTGAGGGCCACCTCAGTTTATGGTATCAACTTGAGGATGACCTCAACTTCGCCGCGCGTGCTGCTTGTCCTCGGCGCCGGACCCGGCCTCGGTTTGTCGATCGCGCACCGTTTCGGCGCCGAGGGTTACTCCGTCGTCCTGGTGTCCCGCAGCGATGCCCGGCACGCCACATACCTGGATTCGCTGGCCCGTGCCGGTGTGGAGGCCGCCGCTTTCCGGGCCGATATCAGCGACCCGTCGGCACTGCGCAACGTCGTCGACGGCACCCGAAATCTGTTCGGTCGCATCGATGTCGGCTACTACGGTCCGGCCGGATTCGATGTCGCGCCACGCGATATCACCGAACTGGACGCCACAGGCGCCAACAAGGCGCTGCGCAGCGTCGTCCCGGCGGTCGACTTCGCGTCATTGCTCATTCCCGAGCTCACCGCGCGCGGCTCGGGCGGGCTGCTGTTCGCCGGAGGCCTGAGCAGTGTGGTTCCCATGCCACCGTTGGGCGGTCTGGCGCTGGCCGGCGCCGCGCTGCGAATGTACGCCCTGACGCTGCACGCCGCGCTCGCCCCCGCCGGGGTCTACGCCGGGACCGTGACCGTCGGCGGGCTCATCGAGCGCAGCGATATCCACACCGCGATGACGGCCGGAACCTCGGCGTTCGGCGCAGCGCCGGCCGGTTTGCTCGATCCCGACGTCCTGGCCGAGTCGGCATGGCGGCTCTATCAGAACCGAACCGAGGCCGAGGTTGTGATGAACGCCCTGAGCGCCGCGATCTGACACCCCACACTCCCGGCATCAGTACGGTGAGGTCATGAAGTACCTCAATGTCGACGGCCTCGGAGAAGTCAGCCGGATCGGGCTGGGTACCTGGCAGTTCGGTTCCCGGGAGTGGGGCTACGGCGACAGCTACGCCACCGGCCCGGCGAAAGAGATCGTGACCCGCGCCCTCGCACTGGGCGTCACGCTTTTCGACACCGCCGAGATCTACGGAACCGGGAAGAGTGAACGCATCCTCGGTGACGCGCTCGGCGACGCCCGTGGTGACGTGGTCGTGGCCAGCAAGATCTTCCCGGTCGCCACGTTCCCGGCGATCGTCAGACAGCGCGAGGAAGCCAGTGCGCGCCGGCTGGGTCTCGACCGCATCCCGCTCTACCAGATCCACCAACCCAATCCGGTGGTGCCCGATTCGGTGATCATGCCCGGGATGCGCGAGCTGCTCGATAGTGGCCGCATCGGTGCGGCCGGCGTCTCGAACTACTCGCTGGACCGCTGGCGCAAAGCCGATGCCGCTCTCGGACGCCCGGTGATCAGCAATCAGGTGCACTTCTCACTGGCCCACCCGGAACCGCTCGAGGACCTGGTGCCGTTCGCCGAACGCGAGAACCGCATGGTGATCGCCTACAGCCCGTTGGCCCAGGGCCTGCTCGGCGGAAAATACGGTGTCGACAACCGTCCCGGCGGTGTAAGGGCCGCGAACCGGCTGTTCGGCACCGAGAATCTCAGACGCATCGAACCGCTGCTGGACACACTGCGCGATGTCGCGGGGCAGGTCTCGGCGAAACCGCCACAGGTGGCACTGGCCTGGCTGCTGAATCTGCCTGGTGTCGTTGCCATTCCGGGCGCCTCCAGTGTCGAGCAGCTGGAATTCAATGTGGCGGCCGCCGATATCGAGTTGTCGCCCGAGGCGCAATCGGCCCTGACGGCAGCGGCCCGCGCTTTCCACCCGGTGTCCTCGGTGCGAAGTTTCGTCGACTCGGTCCGGGAGAAGATCGGGGTTTAGCCGGCACGGGCGGCGGGAATACACCGGCGCTCGCCGCGGTTGGCGCGATCATGCGCGCCATCGTCTATGACCCTGATGCTCCGGCCAAGCTGCGGATGGACGAGACCGCGGCGCCCGTGCCGGCGCCCGGCCAAGCCCTCATCGATGTGTATGCCATCGGCCTCAACTTCGGCGAAGTGCACTGGATCGACCGCATGCGCCAACCGGGCGAAATACCCGGCTGGGATGCCGCCGGTGTCGTCGTAGCGGCCGCGGCCGACGGATCCGGCCCGCCGGCCGGCACCCGTGTCGTCGGCTTCGACGGTGAAGGCGGCTGGGCCGAGCAGCGGGCGGTGGCGACCGAGAATCTCGCCGAGCTGCCGCCGTTCGTCGAGTTCGAAGAGGCCGCGGCCCTGCCGGTGGCCGCGGTGACGGCACTGCAGGCGCTGCGCGCGCTGGGTCCCGTCGTCGGCAGACGCGTCCTGATCACCGGCGCGTCCGGCGGTGTCGGCCGCTTCGCAGTGCAGCTGGCCGCGCGGGCCGGTGCGCACGTCGTCGCCGCGGTCGGTAGCCCCGCACGCGGTGCGGGGCTGGACAAATTGGGGGCAGCCGAGGTCGTGGTGGGCCTCGACAGTGTCACCGAGCCGGTTTTCGGGGTGCTCGACAATGTCGGCGGTCAACTGCTGGCCGACGCGTTCTCGAAAGTGGCCGACGGCGGTTCGGTGCAATCGATCGGCATGGCATCAGGACAGCCCACCACCATCGATTTCGAGGAGCAGCGCCGGCTGGGCGGGCGCAGGCGAATCGAGCCGTTCACGGTTCGCGCCCCGTTCGACGCCGACCTGCGCTATCTGCTGACGCTGCTGGCCGACGGCGAACTCGACCCGCAGATCGGACTGCGGGATTCCTGGACCAATGTGTCCGGCGCGGCCGAGGCCCTACTGAATCGCACGGTCGCAGGCAAAGCCGTCCTTACCGTCCGGTAACCGCAATAGACTCGCTGTCACAGACGCAGAATTCCGGCTCAGCGAGGAGCGCAGAGGCATGTCGATAATCGAAGCGGAACCCCAGGCTCAGACACCGTTCGAAGACGATGTCGCCGCCACTCAGCGGTATATCGACAGTCCGCGTTTCGAGGGCATCACCCGGCTCTACACCGCGCGTCAGGTCGCCGAGCAGCGCGGCACCATCCCCACCGAGTATGTCGTCGCGCGCGACGCCGCGACGGCGTTCTACGCCCGTCTGCGGGAGTTGTTCTCCCAGCACAAGAGCATCACGACGTTCGGCCCGTACTCGCCGGGGCAGGCGGTCACCATCAAACGCCAGGGCATCGAGGGCATCTACCTCGGTGGCTGGGCGACATCGGCCAAGGGGTCGCTGAGCGAGGATCCGGGACCTGATCTGGCCAGTTATCCGCTGAGCCAGGTGCCCGACGAGGCCGCCGGTCTGGTGCGCGCTCTGCTGACCGCCGACCGCAATCAGCAGTACCTGCGGCTGCGGATGACCCCCGAACAGCGCGCCGCCACCCCGGCCACCGATTTCCGGCCTTTCATCATCGCCGACGCCGATACCGGTCACGGTGGAGATCCGCACGTCCGCAACCTGATTCGGCGTTTCGTCGAGGCCGGGGTACCCGGTTATCACATCGAAGATCAGCGGCCGGGCACCAAGAAGTGCGGCCATCAGGGCGGCAAGGTTCTGGTGCCCTCGGATGAGCAGATCAAGCGGCTCAACACCGCCCGGTTCCAGCTCGACATCATGCGGGTGCCGGGCATCATCGTGGCGCGCACCGATGCCGAGGCGGCCAACCTGATCGACAGTCGGGCCGACGAACGTGACCAGCCGTTCCTGCTGGGCGCCACCAACCTCAAGGTGCCGCCGTACAAGGCGTGCTTCCTGGCACTGGTCCGCAGTTTCTACGAGGCCGGTGTCACCGAACTCAACGGCCATCTGCTCTATGCGCTGCCCGAGGGTGAATACGCCGTCGCCGTCGCGTGGTTGGACCGGCACGGTCTGCTGGCCGCCGTGCGGGAGGCCGCCGCCACCCGGCGCGACGGCACCGAGCAATCGGTGGATGCACTGTTCGACGAGGTCGAGTCGAAGTTCGTCGATGCCTGGCAGGCCGATGCCGGGCTGCAAACCTACGGCGAAGCGGTCGCCGAACTCCTGGAGTTCCGTGAGCGCGAGGGCGAGCCGCACGACATGAGCGCGGCGCAGTGGCGCGAGTTCGCCGAGCATGCCTCGCTGTACGCCGCGCGCGAGAAGGCCCGGGAGCTCGGCGCCGACGCGCCGTGGGACTGCGAGCGCGCCAAGACACCGGAGGGCTACTACCAGGTGCGCGGCGGTATCCCGTATGCGATCGCGAAATCGCTTGCGGCAGCGCCTTTTGCCGACATCCTGTGGATGGAGACCAAGACCGCCGACCTGGCCGACGCCAAACAGTTCGCCGATGCCATCCACGCGGTGTATCCGGACAAGATGCTGGCCTATAACCTGTCGCCGTCGTTCAACTGGGACACCACCGGTATGACCGATGACGAGATGCGGGCCTTCCCCGAGGAAATCGGCAAGATGGGCTTCGTCTTCAATTTCATGACCTACGGCGGCCACCAGATCGACGGTGTCGCGGCCGAGGAGTTCGCCGGCGCGCTACGCCAGGACGGCATGCTGGCACTGGCCCGGCTGCAGCGCAAGATGCGGCTCGTCGAATCTCCCTACCGCACACCGCAGACGCTGGTCGGCGGACCGCGCAGCGACGCCGCGCTGGCTGCCTCTTCGGGCCGCACCGCGACCACCAAGTCGATGGGCAAGGGCTCCACGCAACATCAGCATCTGGTGCAGACCGAGGTGCCCAAGAAGCTGCTGGAGGAATGGCTGGCGCTGTGGGGCGAGCACTACCACCTCGGCGAACAGTTACGCATCCAGTTCCGGCCGTTGCGCGCCGGCGGTGAAGTGCTCGAATTGGCCATCTACGGCAAGGACGACGAGAAGCTGGCCAATGTGCTGGTCGACCCGATCAAGGACCGCAACGGCCGCAGCATCCTGACGGTGCGTGACCAGAACACCTTCGGCGAGCAGCTGCGGCAGAAGCGGTTGATGACGCTCATCCATCTGTGGCTCATCCACCGCTTCAAGGCCGACGCGGTGTATTACGTGACGCCCACCGACGACAACATCTATCAGACCCAGAAGATGAAGTCGCACGGCATCTTCCGCGATGTGCATCAGGATGTCGGCGAGATCGTGGTCGCCGATGTCAACCACGACCGCATTGACGAGCTGCTCGCACCCGACGGTGCGGCGCTGCAGAAACTGATCCGGAAAGAGGACTAGCGGGTCGCGACGGCGGAGCAAACGCCATTCTTTTGCGTGCGGAAATAGTTGTTTTTCCCTTTGCAATCAATGGTCGTTTGCTCGTCGGAAAGTGTTCGTTGTTTGGCTTGCGCCATCAAGATCGCACCGCTAATAATCAGCCGGTGATACGACGCGGGGGCCGCATCGCCGTCCTGACCATTGTCCTGATATCGGCTTTTGCATATCTTTCACCCGAGCTGGCGTACGCCGAGCCGGGCCAGGGTGCGCATATCACCGGAATCGAAAAGGTGAACGACCGCTGGGACAAGGTGTCGGTGTATTCACCGTCGATGGACAAGATCATCGTCAACGACGTTTTCAAGGCGCCCAAAAGTGGGGCGCCGGTGCTCTATCTGCTTCCCGGTATCGACGGCGGCGACAACCTCGACCCCGGCGGGAACTGGGCGCCGGGCACCAAGAGCTGGTTCGGCATGACCGACATCCAGGGCTTCTTCGCCGACAAGAACGTCAACGTGGTGTCGCCGCTCGGCGGGCAATTCAGCTGGTACACCGACTGGATCGCCGACCCGAGCAAGCAGTACCAGACCTACATGACCCGGGAACTGCCACCGCTGATCAACGCCCAGTACAAGACCAACGGTAAGAACGCCGTAGGTGGGCTGTCCAGCACCGGCGGCACCGCCGTCGACTACGCCGTCCAGGCACCTGGGCTCTACAAGGCTGTCGGTTCCTACAGCGGTTTCCTGACCCCGTCGGACAACTCCCAGCAGGTGGGGTTGACCCTGATGGGCGGCGGCGCCAGTGCCGATGCCATGTGGGGTCCCGGCGGCGGACCGTTGTGGGTGGCACACGACCCGTCCAAGAACGTCGAGAAGCTGCGTGGCACAGCGGTGTACGTCGCGGCATCGGCCAGCGGAAACCCCGGAACCGTCGATCGACTGCCCGACAACTTCGGCCCCAACATCACCGGCGGATTCATCGAACGCATCGTCGCCGACAGCACCCGGGTGTTCGCCGACAACGCCGCCGCCGCCGGCGTTCCGGTTACCTACATCGTCCGCCCCGACGGATCACACACCTGGGGGCTTTTCGAATCCGAGATGCAGGAATCCTGGAACACCACCATCGGCCCGGCACTCGGCGTGGCCTAGTTCGAGTCGCCGTGCGCCCAGATGTAGTCGTCCCGGCTGCCGTTGCGGGGTGAGGCGTCGTCATCGTCGGTTTCGAAGGCCCGGCGACGTTCCTCGGCCTGCGCGCTGCCGGTGAACAGACCGGAGTCGGCCTTCTCGCGGGCGTTGGTCTTCTGCGGGGTGTGCGGTCGCGATCGAGACTGTTCGAGGCGCCAATGCGGCATCGCGCCGGGTGCCTCGCGCTGCAGCCAGGCCACCATTCCTTCGCGGACCTCGCAGCGTAAGTCGAACAATGCCGGTGCATTGGGTGCGCTCACCAGCATCCGGACCCGGACATAGCCGCCGACGGCGTCGGTTACCTGCAGGATGCCTACCCGGCCGTCCCACAGTTCACTGCGCGCCAGCAGCCGGGCCAGCTCGGCGCGCATCTCCTCGAACGGCACGGTGAAGTCGACGTCGAGTTCGGTGGTGCCCAGCAGTTCGGTCGCGTTGCGGGTCCAGTTCTGGAACGGCGTGGTGGTGAAGTAGGTGGTCGGCAACACCAGCCGGCGCTGATCCCACAGCTGGACCACCACGTAGGTCAGGGTGATCTCCTCGATACGGCCCCACTCGTCCTCCAGCACCACGACATCGCCGACCCGGATGGCATCGGAGAACGCGATCTGCATTCCGGCGAACACCGAGCCCAGCGACGTCTGCGCGGCCAGGCCGGCGACGACCGACAACACGCCGGCCGAGGCGAACAACGTCGTCCCGATGTTGGCGAACGCCGGGAAGGTCATGAGCGCCGCCGCGGCCCCGAACAGCACGACGATGGCGATGACGAGCCGGCGCAGCGTGGTGATCTGGGTCTTGGCGCGCCTGCGGTGCCGGTCGGCATCGGTCATCTCGGTCTCGCCACCGGCGAATCGCGACAGCATGCGGCGTTCGACGACCTTGACCAGCCGCGCCAGCAGCCAGGTGATGGCACCGATCAGCGCGATGACCAGGGTGTGGTCCAGCCAGCCGCGCCAACTCGCCGACTGCGCCGAGGTGCGGTTGACGGCGATGGTCGCCGCGACGACCACCAAGGTGGCGCGCACCGGCATTCTGGTCAGTTCGGCGACATCGCGCAGGATGTGGCTGCGCCTGCCGATGCGAGACACCGCCCAGGTCAGCGCGACCCCCACCAGGTAGGTGACGATCACGGCTCCGGTCACCCAGGCAAGGGTGACGGCGAGATTGGTTGCGGTTTCCAGCGTGGGTTCTCGGGCATGGCAGACGCGTGCTCCGGACAATCGGGGACGACAGATCAGGTACCGCTTCGACGGTAGCCGTGATGTGCGGTGCTGTCAGCGCGGACGACGGTGACATGAGCCCGATATGCAGCGGATATGAGGGTTGTCACAAGGGTTTTGGTATCGCCGCCCAGTGGGTAGCACCCGCCGCGCCCTGAGCCCGGCACGTTACGGCCGCATTTCCGCCGTGAGCCCCTCATAACGCAGCTGTATTCCATCGCTAACCACCCGGAAATCAGCGGAGCCTGTAATGGTTTCAGCCGACAAATCATCCCGGCTCCCCGGCACAGACGCCGTCAGCTTTCACCCGACACCCAAACCTGGAGATTCCCATGCCTTTTGACGATTCCATCGCCGAGAACATCAAGACCTCGCTCGCCGAGATCCCGCATCCCGCACTACCCAAGGGATCCAACATCTACGGTGGCACCAAGATCTTCCCCGACTACCAGGCCGAGGACGGGGAGTCCTACTTCACCCTGGTGCACGGTATCGCCCACGAGTCCTCGGTCAGCTTCGTCGCCGTGTTGCAGGCCACCCGCGCACTGCGCAAAGGATTCGAGTCAGCCATCTACTTCTACGGCCCCGGAGCGATCAATTGCCTTGCCACCCGGGGCTTTCCGAAGACCGGTGATTCAGGCTTCCCCGGCGAGCAGAACATCAACGACTCACTGGGCACCTTCATCGCCGAAGGCGGCACGGTGTTCTGCTGCCGCTTCGGGTTGGCACTGCACGGCGGACGCGAGGAAGATCTGATCGAAGGCGTCATCCCCGCGCACCCGCTCGACGTGCAGGACGCGCTGATCCACTACGCCCGCAAGGGCGCCATCATCAACTCCACATACATGGTCTGAGGCGAAAGCACAGCAGGACTTGAGGATTCGTGATGACGATACTTGCATCGGTTGCGGCGAACTTCACCCGTGACCTGGAACAGAACTACGCGCTGATCGCGTCGCTCACCGAAGAGGCCCGTGCCAAGAATGTGGACTTCATGGTGCTGCCGGAGGCGGCCATCGGTGGCTACCTGTCCTCGCTGGGCAACCACGGCGACACCGTGAAGACCACCACCAAATCACTGCCGCCTGCCATCAGGCTCGACGGCCCGGAAATCGCCAGGGTCCAGCAGATCATCGGTGACCTCGTCATCGCGATCGGGTTCTGTGAGCTGGCCGAGGACGGCGAGACCCGCTACAACGCCGCAGCCATTCTGGACGGCAACCGGATCTACGGTTCCTACCGTAAGGTCCACCAGCCGCTCGGTGAAGGAATGTCGTATTCGGCCGGTTCCGGCTACGACGTGTTCGACACGCCGGTCGGCCGGGTCGGTCTGCAGATCTGCTACGACAAGGCCTTCCCGGAAGCGGCCCGCATCATGGCACTGCAGGGCGCGCAGATCATCGCCAGCCTGTCGGCCTGGCCGGCGGCCCGCACCGCGACCGCGGAGAACCTGCAGGACGACCGCTGGACCTACCGGTTCAACCTTTTCGACAGTGCCCGCGCACTGGACAACCAGGTGTTCTGGATGGCCTCCAACCAGAGCGGCACATTCGGCTCGCTGCGTTACGTCGGCAACGCCAAGGTCGTCGACCCCGGTGGAAATGTGCTCGCCACAACACTTCTGGGCAGCGGGATGGCTGTTGCCGAAGTGGATATCGACGGGACCTTCCGGGCCATGCGCGCCGGCATGTTCCATCTGCGCGACCGCAGACCCGACGTCTACGGCCCGCTCACCCAGGCCGACGCCGCGAAATGGCAGGAGCTGGCTCATGCCTGAGATGACGTTCGAGGTGCGCTGGCCCGACGGCAGCAGGCAGCGCTGCTACTCCCCCAGCTTGGTCATGCACGACTACCTGCAGACCGGCGCGACCTACACCGTCGCCGACTTCGTGTCGCGCTCCGGCACGGCACTGGCCGAGGCCAGCGACCGGGTGCGCGCGAAATTCGGTTTCGCCTGCACATCCGCCGCCGCCACCGATGCCGAGATCCGCGACACCGCAACCCGTTTCCCATCCGATGCGTTGATTCACATCACCGCCATGCATCCCGCGCTGGAGCAGGTATGAGTACCGAACACCTCCCGGTCGTCATCATCGGTGCGGGCCAGGCCGGTCTCTCGGTCAGCTGGTACCTCAGCCGGGCCGGTATCGAACACGTGGTGCTGGAGGCACACACCCCGGTACACGCCTGGGCCGACAGCCGTTGGGACAACTTCACCCTGGTCACCCCGAACTGGCATTGCCGGCTGCCGGGCTACACCTACGACGGTGACGACCCCGACGGATTCATGACCCGCGATGAGGTGGTGGCCTGGCTGGACGGCTGGCTACAGACCTTCGACGCACCGGTGCGCACGCACAACCGGGTGACCCGGCTGCGCAACCACACCGACGGCGGTTTCGAGCTCACGGTGTCCACCGGACACGGCGAGCAGACCATCACCTGCGACAACGCCGTCATCGCCACCGGCGGCTACCCGCTGCCCGTCACACCGGCCTTCGCCGGTTCGCTGGACCGGGCCGTCACCCAGATCCATTCCGAGCAGTACCGCAATGCCGGGC
Organism: Mycobacterium sp.; assembly: GCA_016197405.1. Lineage (GTDB taxonomy): Bacteria > Actinomycetota > Actinomycetes > Mycobacteriales > Mycobacteriaceae > Mycobacterium. Next base: position 100,915 of record JACPVR010000015.1, on the reverse strand, counting down.
AGCTTCCCGAGGGCGCGGTGCTCGTCGTCGGCACCGGGCAGTCCGGCGCACAGATCGCCGAGGACCTGCACCTGGCGGGCCGGCAGGTGCACCTGGCCGTCGGCAACGCACCCCGGGTTGCCCGCTTCTACCGCGGCCGGGACTGCATGACATGGCTGTCCGATATGGGTTTGTACGACAAGGCAGCCGGCGAGTACCCGGGCGGCAAGGCCGCCATCGAGAAGACCAACCACTATGTGACCGGGCGCGACGGCGGACGCGATATCGACCTGCGCCGCTTCGCCGCCGAAGGGATGCGGCTCTACGGCACCCTGGTCGACGGTAAGGACAACACGCTGGCATTTGCGCCCACCTTGGCCGAACACCTCGATCACGCTGACGCCGTGTACAACTCGATCTGCGCCGATATCGACAGCTATATCGAACGGGAGGGTATCGACGCCCCACCGGGCCTGCGCTACACCCCGGTGTGGACGGCGGACACCGACCCGACGGCACTGGATCTGGCGGCCGAGGGTGTCACCAGCATCGTATGGGCCATCGGCTACCGGCCGGACTACCGCTGGATCGAGGCCAGCGCCTTCGACGGCGGCGGGCGTCCCATGCAGAACCGCGGTGTCACCGGTGTCGACGGACTCAGCTTCGTGGGCCTGCCGTGGATGCACACCTGGGGCTCTGGCCGGTTCCTCGGCATCGACCGCGATGCCCAGCACATCGCGGCGACCATCATCAGCGGCTACCACGAGTCCGTGTTGCGGCTCGCGGTCGGGCACTGACCGCTTCGGGACAAGGAGAACTGTCATGACGGTTTCGACCCGCGTCGACCTGGCCCTGCTCGGTATCCGGGGCCGCCCACCGCTGAGCCGCACCGCAGGCGCCGGTCCCAGCGACGACGGCCACCTGGTGATCGACGGCCTCAATGCCGCCATCCCCCGTAACCCGTTGAGCCCGTTCGTCTTCGACGGCAGCCAGATCCTGCTCGACGGCGCCGAGACCGGCCTGGACGTCCAGGTCATCGACCGGCCCGCGTTCTACGATCTGACAACCGCCGACGGTATCCCGTACGAGAAGTTGGCCAAGCTGCACGGGCGAAACGTGTTGGCCACGACGGTTGTGCAGACCTGCGTTCGCTACACCCCCGATCAGCGTTGTCGGTTCTGTTCCATCGAGGAATCGTTGAAGTCGGGGGCCACCACCGCCGTCAAACGACCCGCCGAGCTGGCCGAGGTCGCCGAGGCCGCGGTGCGGCTCGACGGTGTCACCCAGATGGTGATGACGACCGGCACCTCCGCGGGCACCGACCGCGGGGCACGCCATCTCGCGCGGTGTGTGCGGGCCGTCAAGGCGGCGGTACCCGGGCTGCCGATCCAGGTGCAGTGCGAACCGCCGGCCGATCTGTCGGTCATCACCGAACTGCGTGACGCCGGGGCGGATGCCATCGGTATCCACGTCGAATCACTCGACGACGAGGTGCGCCGACGGTGGATGCCAGGCAAGGCCACCGTGCCGCTCACGCAGTACCGGGCGGCGTGGCGCGAAGCGGTCCGGGTTTTCGGCCGAAACCAGGTGTCGACCTATCTGCTGGTCGGTCTGGGTGAGGATCCCGACGAACTCGTCGCCGGTGCAACCGAACTGATCGCGATGGGTGTGTATCCGTTCGTGGTGCCGTTCCGCCCGCACCCGGGCACCCTGGCGGTGGATGTCGATCGCGCGGTCGCACCGGATGCCGCGATCGTGGAGAAGGTATCCCGGGAGGTGGCCGCGGCGCTGCGGATGGCGGGTATGGCAGGAGCCGATCAGCGGGCCGGCTGCGCGTCCTGCGGGGCCTGCGGCGTGCTGCAGAATCTGGGTGGTTAGCCATGGGCCACAACATGATCGACCTGTCGATCCTGTCCGGCAGCCGCGCGCCCGCCACGCCGTTCCTGATCCGCCCGGCCGAGCGACCCGCCGATATCGAGGACTACCGGCGGCTTCGCCGGGAGGCGTTCGTGATCGAACAGGGCTTGTTCGCCGGGACCGACCGTGACGATATCGACGACGACCCACGGACCGTGGTGCTGATCGCCGCCGGCCAGGACGGCACGGTGCTCGGCGGGGTACGGCTGGCCCCGGTCTGCGCACCCGACATCGGCTGGTGGACCGGCAGCCGCCTGGTGGCCGAGCCGTCGGCGCAGACCGCCGGTATCGGTGCGGCCCTGATCCGGGCCGCCTGCGCCTACGCCGAAACCGCGGGTGTGCTGCGCTTCGAAGCCACCGTGCAGCACCGGTACCTGTCCTTGTTCACCTCGCTGGGCTGGGAGAACCAGGGCGACTGCACGGTGGCAGACAGCCCCCATGTGCGGATGCGGTGGCCGCTCAACCAGATTCAGCGCGTCACCGACACCACCAAGGCATTCCTGGCGGCTGCGCTGGACCCGCTGCGCGCCGTGACCGGCGGGCTGGGTCCGGCCGGCTTCGTCGGTGACGACGGCGTCCCGCTGCCCGGCAGCGACCTCATCGCGGCCTGCGATGCGATCATCCCGTCGATGGTGGAGCGCGACCCGGAGTGGGCCGGCTGGTGTTCGGTGCTGGTCAACCTCAACGATTTGGCCGCCATGGGCGCCACCCCGGTGGGGCTGCTGGACGCCGTCGGGGCGCCGACGCAGTCGCTGCTGACCCGGATCATCCGCGGCATGGCGCGCGCATCGGCAGCCTGGCAGGTTCCGGTGCTGGGCGGACACACCCAGCTCGGGGTTCCCGCCGCGCTGTCGGTGACGGCCCTGGGCCGCACCACCGATCCCATCCCGGCCGGCGGTGGTTCGGTTGGTGACGATATCCGCTTGACGGCCGATCTGGCCGGCGGCTGGCGCCCCGGGTATCGCGGCCGGCAGTGGGATTCCACCAGCACCCGCAGCTCGGAGGAGCTGGCGGCGCTCGGTGCGGTGGTGGCCGGGATGCGGCCGCGAGCCGCCAAGGATGTCAGCATGGCGGGGATCGCCGGCACGGCAGGCATGCTCGCCGAGGCCGGTGGCACGGGTGTCGATCTGGATGTTTCCGCCATTCCGCGGCCTACCGGTGCTGAGATGGGTTCGTGGCTGACCTGTTTCCCCGGCTTCGGCATGCTGACCGCCGACCGCGACGACCGGACGCCCGCGTTACCGTCTGGTGTGGCCAGTGCGGTGTGCGGGCGGCTGACGGCCGAGCCGGGAGTGCGGTTGCGCTGGCCCGACGGTGCGGTGACGACGGCGATCGCCGCGGGGGTGACGGGTTTGGGGCACGCATGAGCGGGGACCCATGGCGCCGGTGACGGTGGCCGCGGTGGCGGCACATTTCGGCCGCGATGTGGACCGCGGGGTGGGCAAGGTCGTCGGCATCATCGAGGCGGCGGCCCGAGAAGGTGTACAGCTGTTGGTGTTCCCGGACGCCTGCCTGGGCGGCTATATCGGTGACCTGCGCGCGCCCGATCCGACCGATCCTCCTCCGGCATTGGACCCCGACGGCCCGGAGATCGCCGCGGTGATCGCGGCGGCCGGGCCGATGACGGTCTGCGTGGGTTACGCCGAGGAGGCCACCGGCGGCCGGTACAACTCGGCGATCTGTGTGTCCGGTGAGGGCGTGCTCGGCACGCACCGCAAGGTGCACCAGCCGGCCGGTGAGTCGTTGGCGTATCTGGCCGGTGATTCGTTCGCGGCGTTCGACACCCCGGTCGGCCGGGTGGGCATGCTCATCGACTACGACAAGACCTTCCCGGAATCGGCCCGGGTGCTGGCGCTGGACGGCGCGCACATCATCGCGGCGCTGTCGGCCTGGCCGGCCAGTGTCACCGACCGGGCGTCACGGCTGCCCGCTGATCGGCAGTCCCGGCTTTTCGACCTTTACGACTGTGCCCGTGCCGCGGAGAACCAGGTGGTTCTGGTGTCGTCGAACCAGACCGGCATCATGGGCTCGTTGCGCTTCCTCGGGCAGGCCAAGGTCGTCGGACCCGGTGGTGAAGTGCTGGCCAACACCCGATCCAAAGGCGGGCTGGCGAAGGTGGAGATCGACGTGGAGGCCGAAATCGATCGAGCCAGAAGGGTTTTGAACCACCTGGCCGAACGCCGGCTGGACGCCTATCGGTCACCGTCGCGGCAGGCGCCGTCGTGAAAGTTGCGCTGGCCACCTACTCGACCAAACCGCGCGGCGGTGTGGTGCACACCCTGAACCTGGCCGAGGCACTGGCCGCCCAAAGCGTCGAGGTGGACGTGTGGTCGCTGGCGCGCCAGGGCGACACGGGCTTCTTCCGGGATGTCGATCCATCGGTGACGTTGCGGTTGGTCGCGTTTCCCGATGTCGAGGGTGAGACCGTGACCGACCGGATCGTGCGGTCCATCGAGTCCATGCGGGCGGCGTTCACGCCCGGCGACTACGACGTCGTGCACGCGCAGGACTGCATCAGCGCCAACGCCATCGGTCGCTGTATCAGGACCATCCACCATCTGGATCAGTTCACCACGCCGGTGCTGGCCGAATGCCATGAGAAGGCCGTGGTTGAGCCGTATGCCCGGATCTGCGTGTCGGCCGCGGTGGCCGCCGAAGTCGAGGCGGGGTGGGGTCTGCACCCGACGGTGATCCCCAACGGTGTGCGCGCCGAACGGTTCATCGCGGCCGCGGCCGATCCGCGCCGCAGCCGCTGGCGCGACGAGCTGGGCCGGTATGTGCTGGCGGTCGGCGGTATCGAACCGCGTAAGGGATCACTCGATCTGGTGAGCGCGTATGCGCTTTTCCGCCAGCGGTTTCCGGATGTCTCGCTGGTGATCGCGGGTGGTGAGACGTTGTTCGACTACCGGGATTACCGCGCGGCGTTCGAGGACCTGTGCGCCGAACTCGACGTCGCGCCGGTCATCCTCGGGGCCGTCGACGACGAGGAGTTGCCCAGCCTGATGGCCTCTTGCGAGGTTTTCGCCTTCCCGTCGACCAAGGAGGGGTTCGGGTTGGCCGCCATGGAGGCCTTGGCCGCGCAGCGGCCCGTCGTCACGCGGGACCTGCCGGTGTTGCGGGAGGTCTTCGGTGACACCGTGCGCTACGCCACCGACGTGCCGTCACTGGCTGACGCTCTGGCCGCGGCGATCGGCGACGATTCGCGCGCCGTGGCGGGCCGGCAGTTGGCGTCCTCGATGACCTGGGAGTCGGCGGCGGCTGCGCATATCGCGTTCTATCGGGCGCATCCCCTGCGCTGACCCGGCGCTACGCAGCGGGCGGACAGGACACGTCCACGTTGGCGGTATGGCGGTCCGGGGTCTGGATGGCGGTGACCGAGCATTGGTTCAGCGGCACGCCGTAGGACCCGTTGAGCCAGTTCAGATCCACGTTGTAGCCCTGTTTCGACAGATCTTCGATGGTCGCGGCCGCCGGTTCGGAGCCGGGCGTCGGCACTGTCGACGGATCAGCGGCAGCGGTCGGCGCCAGGGCGAATGCTGCCACGGCCGTTGCGGCGACAAGTGAACCTGCGATAAGACGCATGTCTACTCCTCGGAATCGAAGCGATATGCCCGTTATGCCACCGGTGGCTGGACGTTCGATGACGAGAACCTGCGCCATTGCTGTACGCGCGCCCGGCTACTGCGCCGTCAGGATGGTCGGCACCGGGATATCGTCGCGGGCGATCTGGCCCGGGTAGCACGGCGATCCGGCCTGGATCGACGGCGGATACCCGGCCTGGCGGGCCGCTGCGATATGGATGGTGTAACCGTCTGGGGCGTAACCGAATTCGTTGGGTTTGGGGAATCCGTCACGCTCCAGGACGTACCAGCCCCAGCCGCGCCAGATGTCCCCGACGGTGGCGACGATATTCGTCGCGTCCACACCGGGCGGGGTCTTCAGCTCACCGAGGGTGGAGTATCGCCGCGGTGCCGACGGACTGGAATCGTTGTCATCGCAGTACCCGGTGACGCCGGCGGTGCCGTACCGGGTCGCGTCGATGACGGTTCCGGCCGGCAATGCGGCAAGGGTCCGCTTGAGATACCCGACGACGGTGTCCTGGGCCTGCTGCTGGCTGGTCGGAACCACGTCCTTCACGACCCAGCCGGCCGGTGGGGGCGGTGTGGATGTCATCGATGATCCTCCAATATCGGTGGCGCCGGAACCGCACGCGGACAGCGTCAATGCGGACGTCAACAGGCAGGCGGCGAGACGGTTACTCGGTGACAAGGTCATGGCTGCTGGACAACTCCGTCCGGTGTCACGATCTGCAGTGGCGGCAGCCCGGCGATGATGGCGCCCATGTTGGCCAGGCCGGGGTTGAGGTCACTCCAGTAGAAACTGTGCGCGGCCACGCTCGGCAACAGCCCCCCGGTGTGGGGCAGCGGCGGACCGGGATCGGTCCAGAGCCGGGTCGCGCCGTAGTCGACACCGTACGGATCGTCACCGAGCGTCATATCGGTGACCACGCTGATGATGTCGTTGCGCGCGGTCATGGAATACACCTGCGCACCGTTGTCCAGCGCGAGGTCGGCGGCGTGTTTGGACAGCATGCCGGGGCTGCCGACGGCGATGACGTTGTCGGCGGAGAGGTGGTTTCCGCCGGTGGCAGCACCACCGACCAGGGTCGAGCCGTAGCTGTGCCCGATGACGGTGTCGACCGCGGGCGGGCCATGGTGCGAGGCGTGCATACCGTCGACGAACAGATCGAGTGCGGCGCCGCCGTTTTCGGCTCGACCCGGCCAGGCGGCCGCACCGAGGTCCATCGGCCGGTCGTAACCCATCCAGGTGGTGACGGAGACGTCTTGGGGCAGCAGGGAACGGTCGGCATCAAGCGCGGCGCGGTGCATCTGCAGCGACTTGTTGTCACTGCCGTCGAACGCCGCCATGTCCTGTCCGGTACCGGGCACGAAGGTGGCAGTCCGCTTGGCGTTGTCGGGATCGCCGATGGATACCGCGGCGTGGCCCTGGTCGTCGAGGACACCGAGATAGCGTGGCACGCCGTCCTTCTTGTCGAGGGTGTTCTTCACCGCGTTGTAGCCCTCGAGTTGGTGGCGGGCCGCCGGCAGTTGAGCGGCCAGCGCGTTGAGCTCGTCGGCCGTGTCAGCGCTGTGGTCGCCCATGTACATCTGGGCGGCGAGCTCGTCGAAGCGGGCCTGCATACGGTCGACGCCGGCCTGTGTGGTCTGCTGCAGTTCGTCCAGGTGCATCCGGTTGTAGTAGTCCTTGCCGGGATCATCGGGCCCACCGGCGAACGGCATACCCGGATGGTTGCCCACATTGTGGTCCTGGCTGTAGAGCCAGTCCTTCTCCTCCTTGGTGAGCTGGTTCCACAGCGCGTTGAACTCGTCGGGGTCGGCGGGCAGCGGCTTGTTCAGTGCGGCCTGGATCTCGGGCCGGTTGTCGTGCGGGGTGGCGGGTATCGGCGCGGCGCCGCCGGCCATGTTGATGGCATCCGCCAGGGCCATGTCGACGAGGTTGGCCTGGGAGACCAGCGCGTTGAGCCGGGTCTGCAACGGTGGGATCTTGGTCTGCATCTCGCGGCGGCCGTGCCGCGTTCCGGGTGCAGGCACGATGCGGTCGGTCTGCGGGTCCACTTCCAGCCCGGCCGACTCGGCGTCGGCTTTGAGGGTGGCCAGATCCGTTTTGATCCGGTCGATGCTGTCGGCGGCATTGCGGGCGGCGTTGGCGACGGCGAGGGCTTCGTTACCGTGCGCGTCGAGGTCTTTGCGGGTCTTGCCGATCGCTTCCTTGGCGGCGTCGGCGGCCTCACCACCCCAGGTGGCGAAGGCCGGCAGCTGGGCGAGACCGTCGGCGGCGTCGAAGGCGGCCTGGGCACGGCTGGTCGCCGCGTGGAACACCTCTCGGACATCGCCGGCGTTCCATCGCTCGATATCGGCGACGGTGAGGGTCACTACTGCTTGGCTGCTCGCGCGGCCGCATCGCCGTGCGCGGCGACCTTGCGCATCTGTTCGGAGTTCTTGGCTTCCATCTCCGCGAAGGCGTGTGCGCCGGTGTGCAGGCCCTGCGCGTGATCGGCCATCCGGGTCAGCAGGGTCTTCGTCGTCTCCAGCCATGCCGCCGAACGCGCGGCCATGGCGGTCGCCGACTCCCCCTGCCAACCCGCGTGCGCGGCCTCGATGCGGCCGTCGGCGCCGGCGTGTGTGTTCGCGAGGTCCTCGCCGTGATTGGTCACCGCGACACCTGATGCCGACAGATCGTCGATGTTCACCCTTAGCGCCATCACGCCCCCTGATCGCACGCTGACCTGCTCCAACATGTCTAGCAGCTGACCGGCAGAGCGGCCAGTAACGGTCAGCCGGGCCCATCGGCCGCCCGCCGGAAAAGGCAAATATTGACGACGCCGCCAGAACATGTCAGATTTGGCGACGAAAATTCGCCCCCATGGTGGTGGTTCGGATTTTCACCTGTAATGCCGGGGGCCTCTGCGACGATCAATAGCAAAGAAAAGTTCGTGATTTTCGTGTTCTGGCACTCCGGTCGGCGTTCGGCCGGTGATACTACGGCTGCGCGTTAGCTGAATTCGTTTAAGGGGGACGTCGTGTTCATCGCTCGGTTGGTCGGTACCGCTGCTGTCGCAGCAGGCGCATTGGTCGCGTTCGCGGCCCCTAGCTGGGCCGACGGCCCGGACGGCACCTATCTGTTCACCGACAGTGAGGGCGACAGCAGCACCTGGATCGTCGTGTCCTGCGGACCCACCTGCGCCACGGTGACCAGCGGCGGCTGGGCTGCCACCGCCAACCTCACCAACGGGCGCTGGGATATGACGGTCCCCAACCCGAAGGCCATCGTGTGCCCCGATGGCACCCAGTACCGGGCCAATGAATCGTTCTCCTGGGACGCGACAACCCTGACGGGCAAGACCTCTACCCCGCATCTCGGGGAGTGCGGCGGCCTGCCGGGCACCCACACCACCAGCTTCACCGTCACGCCGAAGTAGTCGCCTCCTGAGTTGGGGCTCCCGGCCCCCACACAGTGGTAGATGTCTCGGATAGATCGCGGTTGCGTTCGTATTGACCCGCACGTCACCGACGGTGAAATTTCACCTCAACGATGGGCATACGCTGTTCGACATGAGGTCGCACGGGGCAACGGCAGCAAGACTCGCCGCGTACTGCGTGCTGGCCGGTGCACTGTTGGCGGGCTTGATGTTTCCGGTGGTCGGCGGAACCGTCGTCGCGGCCACCGCAATCACCGACCAGGCGATCGAAGATTCGGCCAAGTTGGTCGAAGGCACGGTGCCGACGGTGTCGACCATGGTCGATGCCGCCGGTAATCCGATCGCGTGGCTCTACACCCAGCGCCGGTGGAACGTGCCCAGCGAGAAGATCGCCGACACCATCAAGCTGGCCATCGTCTCGATCGAGGACAAACGCTTCACCGAACACGGCGGTGTCGACGTCCAAGGCACCTTGACCGGCATCGCCGGCTATCTGCGCGGTATCGAGGACACCCGTGGCGGTTCGACGATCGAGCAGCAGTACGTCAAGAACTACAACTTCTTGGTCAACGCCAAGACCGATGCCGAGCGCCGCGCCGCGGTGGCGACCACACCGGTCCGCAAGATCCGCGAGATGCGGATGGCGCTGGCCTTGGACCGTGCGCTGCCCAAGTCGGAGATCCTGACGCGATACCTGAACCTGGTGTCCTTCGGCAACGGTGCGTTCGGCGTGCAGGACGCCGCCAAGACCTACTTCGGGATCAACGCCTCCGAGCTCAACTGGCAGCAGGCCGCGCTGTTGGCCGGGCTGGTGCAGTCGACGAGCACGCTGAATCCCTACACCAATCCCGAGGGTGCGCTGGCCCGGCGAAACGTCGTACTCGACACCATGATCGAGAACATCCCCGACAAGGCCGACGAGTTGCGCGCTGCCCGGCAGCAGCCGCTGGGCGTCCTGCCGCAACCGCAGCAGCTGCCGCAGGGCTGCATCGGAGCGCAGGACCGGGCGTTCTTCTGCGATTACGCGCTGCAGTATCTGGCGCGCGCGGGGATCGACCGGGAGCAGTTGTCCCGGGACGGTTATCTGATCAAGACCACCCTGGACCCGCGGGTCCAGGACAGTGTCAAGAAGGCCGTCGACACCGTCGCCAAGCCCACCCAGGACGGCGTCGCGAGCGTCATGAGCGTGGTGCTGCCCGGCAAGGACGCGCACCGGGTGGTCGCGATGGCCGACAACCGCACCTACGGACTGGACCTCGACGCCGGGCAGACCATGCAACCGCAGCCCTTCTCTCTGGTCGGCGACGGTGCCGGGTCGATCTTCAAGATCTTCACCACCGCCGCGGCGCTCGACATGGGCATGGGTATCAACGCCCAGCTCGACGTGCCGCAGACCTTTCAGGGCACCGGGCTGGGCACCAGCGGTACGCCGGGATGTCCGCCGGAGACCTGGTGTGTGAAGAACGCCGGTGGTTACCGCAGCCCGATGAGCGTCACCGACGCACTGGCGCAATCCCCCAACACCGCGTTCGCGAAACTCATCGCCCAGGTGGGCGTGCCGCGTGCGGTCGACATGGCGGTCAAGCTGGGGCTGCGGTCCTACGCCGAACCCGGCACCGCGCGCGCCTACGACCCCGACAACAACGAGAGCCTGGCCGATTACATCAAGCGGCAGAACCTGGGCTCGTTCACCCTCGGCCCGTTCGAGCTCAACGCGCTCGAGTTGTCCAATGTGGCCGCGACCATCGCCTCCGGAGGTATGTGGTGCCCGCCCAGCCCCATCGACAAGATCTTCGACCGCACCGGCCGCGAAGTGACACTGCAGACCGCGGCCTGTGAGCAGGTGGTGCCCGAGGGGTTGGCCAACACGCTGGCCAATGCGCTGAGCAAGGACACCACCAGCGGTACCGCGGCGGGGTCTGCCGGTTCGGTCGGCTGGAACCTGCCGGCGTCGGGGAAGACCGGCACCACCGAATCGCACCGATCCTCGGCATACCTGGGGTTCACCAACCGCTACGCCGCGGCCAACTACATCTTCGACGACTCCACCTCGCCGGGCGGTCTGTGCTCTTATCCGTTGCGAAAATGCCGCGACGGCAACCTGTTCGGCGGCGCATCGCCCGCCCAGACCTGGTTTTTGGCGATGAAACCGATCGCCGAGGATTTCGGGCCGATCGCTCTGCCGCCGACCGATCCGCGGTATGTCGACGGTGCCCCGATGACCAAACTGCCCAGTATCTCGGGCCTGAAGATCGATGCGGCGCGCAAGAAGTTGGTGGACGCCGGTTTCAAGGTCGCCGACCAACCGTCGCCGGTCAACAGCTACCTGTCGAAGGGTGCTGTGGTGGGGACGTCGCCGAAGGATCAGGCGTTCCCCGGGTCGATCATCGTGATCAACATCAGCAACGGGGTGGCGCCCGCGCCGGTTTTCGTGCCGCAACCGGATGCACCGCCCCCACCACCGGACGCACCTCCCCCGCCGCCGCCCCCGAATGTCATCAACATTCCCGGGCTGCCGCCCATTACGCTGCCATTCCCGGCTCCGCCTCCGCCGCCGCCACCCGCGCCGGAACCGTTGCCGCCGCCTGCCCCGGAAGCACCCCCGCCACCACCTCCGGTTGATCCTGGGGTGCCGCCCCCGCCGCCGTAGCGCGCGGCGTCAGGCAGCGGACGGCTTGCGCGCCAACAGCCACGCCGTACCGTCGCCTTCGCCGGAGGCGATGACCTCCAGATCGGCGAATGCGGTCAGGAGTTCACCGGGTTTCGCGCGGTGGTTGCCGACCGTGCCGCCCACCTCACTGAGCGCGCTGGTCGCCAAGATGCCGCCCGGCGCCAGACGCTCGACGATCGCCCGATCCAGGCGGGCGTCCCGGAACCGCAGGCACACAACCACATCGGCGGCTGGGCCGGGCGGTAAGCCGTCGTCGAGATCTACGGTGTCGAACGTGACCTCGACTGCGTTGCGGCGGGCCAACTCTCGTGCCTGCTCGATGGCAATCGGAGAGATATCGATACCTGTCGTGGTCAGGCCGTGCTGGGCAAGCCACACGGCGGTGACTCCGCCACCGCAGGCGACATCCAGCGCAATACCGGAAGCCGGGAAGAGGTCGGTGTAGGCGTCGAGCGGCGCGGGCAGTCCGACATGGTGGTCGGGGGCCGGGTCACGATCGGCGTATCTGCGGTCCCAGCGGTCGCGGTCCTGCGCGGTCATGACATCACCCTAGAAGCAGACGTGAAGGCCCCGGATCGAGGGACTTTGGTCCCTTGATTGGCGTGTCGCGGATCAGCAAGGCTGAGCTGTCGCTGCCCAACAGCCATCTGTTGGGTGCCAGCACATTTGGAGGAGCCCGTGACCACCGATGCCCCCGCACCGCCGCTGGAAGCGACGCGTCCGTTCAAGGAACGGGTAGGACCCAAGGGCAACCTGATCTACAAGCTCATCACGACGACCGATCACAAGCTGATCGGCATCATGTACTGCGTCGTCTGCTTCATCTTCTTCTTCATCGGCGGCCTGATGGCCTTGCTGCTGCGCGCCGAGCTCACCCTTCCCGGCCTGCAGTTTCTGTCCAACGAGCAGTACAACCAGCTGTTCACCATGCACGGCACCGCGATGCTGCTCTTCTACGCCACGCCCATCGTGTTCGGCTTCGCCAACCTGGTACTCCCACTGCAGATCGGCGCGCCCGACGTGGCGTTTCCGCGACTCAACGCGCTGTCGTTCTGGCTGTTCCTGTTCGGCGCGCTGATCGCGCTGTCGGGTTTCATCACACCGGGCGGGGCCGCCGACTTCGGCTGGACGGCCTACACCCCGCTGACCGATGCCGTGCACTCCCCCGGTCCCGGAGCCACCTTGTGGATCATGGGCCTCGGAGTCGGCGGGCTCGGGACCATCCTCGGCGCCGTCAACATGATCACCACGGTGGCCTGCATGCGTGCCCCCGGTATGACGATGTTCCGGATGCCGATCTTCACCTGGAACATCCTGGTGACCTCGATCCTGGTGCTGATCATCTTCCCGATCCTCACCGCGGCGCTGTTCGGTCTGGCTGCTGACCGACTGCTCGGTGCGCATGTCTACGACCCGGCCAACGGCGGAGTGATCCTCTGGCAACACCTGTTCTGGTTCTTCGGCCATCCCGAGGTGTATGTGATCGCGTTGCCGTTCTTCGGCATCGTCAGCGAGATCATTCCGGTGTTCAGCCGCAAGCCGATCTTCGGTTACACCACGCTGATCTACGCGACGCTGTCCATTGCGGCATTGTCGGTCGCGGTGTGGGCACACCACATGTACGCCACCGGAGCGGTGATGCTGCCGTTCTTTTCCTTCATGACCTTCCTGATCGCCGTCCCGACCGGGATCAAGTTCTTCAACTGGATCGGCACCATGTGGCGGGGCCAGGTGACTTTCGAGACGCCGATGTTGTTCTCCTTCGGCTTCCTGGTCACGTTCCTGCTCGGGGGTCTGTCGGGAGTCTTACTTGCCAGTCCCCCCTTGGACTTTCACGTCTCGGACACGTATTTCGTGGTCGCGCACTTCCACTATGTGCTGTTCGGGACCATCGTGTTCGCCACCTATGCCGGTATCTACTTCTGGTTCCCGAAGATGACCGGCCGGCTGCTCGACGAACGTCTCGGCAAATTGCATTTCTGGTTGACGTTCATCGGTTTTCACTGCACGTTCCTTGTGCAGCACTGGCTCGGCAACTCCGGTATGCCGCGCCGGTATGCCGACTACCTGCCGACCGACGGCTTCACCACGCTGAACATGATCTCCACGGCAGGATCATTCCTGCTCGGGTTGTCGACACTGCCGTTCGTCTGGAACGTCTTCAAGAGCTGGCGCTACGGCGAGGTCGTCACGGTCGACGACCCATGGGGCCATGGCAACTCCCTGGAGTGGGCGACCAGCTGCCCGCCGCCGCGGCACAACTTCACCGAGCTGCCGCGCATCCGCTCCGAGCGGCCGGCGTTCGAGCTGCACTACCCGCACATGGTCGAGCGGATGCGGACCGAGGCGCACGTCGGACGTAGCCATCATGCGGCTGAGGTCGATACGGCCAGCTGAGCGCTGTGACTGGCTGACCTGACGGTTGCATGGCGGTCAGACGACCGCTATCGGTGACCCAGTCGCACGAACGGCAATTGGAGACGCAGCCGGAACTCGTCGTTAACGGCCCCGAAATAGGTTCCGCTGAGACTAGTGGTCAGACCACCCGACCATCAGAGGACCTGAGATGACTGACGGCTTCATCACCCGCCACGCCCTGTGGACCGACGAACAGCGCGACAACGCCGAAAGCGTCGCCGCGCAGGCCCAGGAGCTGGGCTTACGTCAGATCCGTATCGCCTGGAGTGATCAGCACGGCATTCTGCGCGGAAAGACCGTCGAAGTCGGCCACTTCCTGTCGGTGCTGAAAAACGGTAAAGATTTCCAGACCGCGACGCTGATCTTCGACACCACCAACAACCCTGTCGTCGCCCCGTTCGGCGCCGATGCACTGGGCGATCCCCGGATGACGGGCCTGCCCGACGGTGTCTTGGTGCCGGACCCGCTGACATTCAAGATCCTGCCCTGGCTCGACAAGACCGGATGGGTCTTGTGCGACCTGTACTACCAGTCCGGCGAGCGCGTCCCGTTCGACACGCGTGGCGTCCTGCAGACCCAACTGCACAAGCTGGCCGACGACGGTTTCCAATACGTGGCCGGTATCGAGCTTGAGTGCTACATCACGCGTCTGGTCGACCCGAAACTCAGTTTCGCCGATTCGGGTTACCCGCCGGAACCTCCGGAGGTCATGGCCACCGCGCACGGATTCCAGTACCTGACGGAGAACCGCGGAGACGAGGTCGACGGTATCACCGGCCTGATCCGCGACAATCTGGTGGCGCTCGGCTTCCCGTTGGCAACTGTCGAAGATGAATGGGGCCCAAGCCAAGTCGAGTTCACCTTCGACCCGATGATCGGCACCCAAGCGGCGGATGCTGCTGTGCTGATCCGTGGCGCCATCAAGCAGTTGTGCCGCCGCAACGGCTATCACGCCACGTTCATGGCGCGGCCCAGTTTTCCGAATGCGTTCTCCAGCGGCTGGCATCTGCACCAGTCGCTTCGCACCGCCGACAACCCCAACGCGTTCGCCGCCTCCGACGGCGCCCTGCTATCGGCCACCGGGGTGCACTACATGGGCGGGTTGTTGCGGCACGCCTTGGCCTGCTCGGTGCTCACAACACCAACCATCAACGGGTACAAACGGTTCCGACCGGATTCGTTCGCACCCGATCGTGTCGCATGGGCCGAGGAGAACCGCGGAGCGCTGATCCGGGTCGCCGGTAGCCGGGGCGACGCGACGACGCATCTAGAGAACCGGATCGGCGAACCTGCCGCCAATCCGTACCTGTACCTGGCCTCCCAGATCATCAGCGGCCGAGACGGTTTACAGAACCAGACCGATCCCGGGCCGTCCGCTGACGAGCCCTACCTGGCCGACGCGCCGAGCCTTCACGCCACCCTGGAAGCCGCGGTCACCGCCTTCGAGGGCAGCGATCTGCTGCGCACCGAGCTCGGAACGCCGTTCGTCAGCTACCTCAGCGCCATCAAGCGCCACGAGATCTCCCGCTTCAACGCGTATGTGACCGACTGGGAACAACGCGAATATTTCGAGGTGTACTGAGTTGGCCCGCAATGACATCGTGGTCATCGGGCACCACACCGCGTCGCAACCAGGGCCGCTGCTCACCGTCGGGCTCGCCCAAGTGGGCGGCCCGTGGCTGGATGGACCGGCCCGGCTGGCTCGCCTGATCGACTACTGCACGACAGCGGCCGACAAGGGTTGCGATGTGGTGGCGTTCCCCGAGACCTACCTCAACGGCTATCCGTTCTGGCTGCCGCGCACCGGCGGCGCTCGCTTCAACGACCCCGATCAGAAAGCGTGCTACGCCTACTACCTGGAATCAGCGTTGGAGGTTCCCGGCCCGCAGGTGCGTGAAATCATCTCGCTGTCAGCTGATCTCGGGATCACCATCATCGTCGGAGTCACCGAACGCGGCGTCGGCAGCGGCCGCGGATCGACCTACTGTTCGGTGCTCACCATCGACCCACGGTCGGGCCTGGTGGGCCATCACCGCAAGCTCGTTCCCACCTACGACGAGCGCCTGGTGTGGGCCAACGGCGATGGTGCAGGGTTGCGGACACATACCGTCGGCTACGCAATAGTCGGCTCGCTGAACTGCTGGGAAAACTGGATGCCGTCGGCGCGCCAGGCGCTGTACGCCGACGGAGAGGACGTCCACATCAGCGTCTGGCCCGGGTCGACGGGTCTCACCACCGATATCACCCGGTTCGTCGCGTTGGAGGGCCGCGTGTTCAGTGTCGCGGTATCCGGTGTGCTGCGCGCCGAGGACGTCCCCGACGATTTTCCGCTGGCGCAGGAGTTGCGCGCACATTCGGCGGGCATCGCATTCAATGGCGGATCAGCGGTCGCCGGGCCGGACGGCCAGTGGCTTGTCGCTCCGGTGCCTGATGTCGAGGGACTCGTCATCGCCGAGCTTGATCTGAACCTGATCTACCGCGAGCGGCTCACCTTCGACCCGACCGGTCACTACAGCCGGCCCGACGTCTTCGTCAACACCGTGCTCCGGGACCGCCGCAACGCCGTGACCTTCGTCGACGGCGAGGATTGGCCCGACGAGCGGTAATCTGACCCAACCACCATCTGTTCGACGGGAAGTCCATGCCGAGCTCTGCTGCCAACCGACCCGCGATGCGGCCTGTGAGCCGCAAGCCGATCTACGAGCAGGTCAGCGAGCGCCTACGGGAGTTCATCGACGTCAACGAGCTGCAACCCGGCGACCGCCTGATGACCGAACGCGAGCTGGCACAACAGCTGTCGGTCGGACGATCCTCCATTCGGGAGGCGATCACCGCGCTACGGGCCCAGGGAATCGTCGAGGTTCGGCACGGCGAGGGCATCTATCTGATGCACCGGCCGGAGGACTTGATTTCCTCGCTGGCCACCGAGCTCATCGACACACACGCCGACCACCCGTACATCTGGGAGACGCGGCAGGCACTGGAGACTCAGTGTGCTCGCCTTGCGGCGACGCGAGCCGAGAAGGGCGACCTCGCGGAGATCGAAGCGGCGCTGGAGTTGATGGCCGCCGAGATCGACGACGGTAAGCCCGGCCTGGAGGGTGATCGCCGCTTTCATATGGGTGTGGCAGCGGCATCGCACAATCCGGTGCTCATCGAACTGCTCAACCGAATTCGCGGATCACTCGATCGCACCTCGGAGAGTTCACTGACCCGGTCCGGGCAACCGCAACGCTCCTTGGACGATCACCGCGCGATTCAGGCGGCGATCGTCGCGGGCACCCCGACTGAGGCGGCCGATGAGATGTTGCGGCATCTGGTGAGCACGTGTGACCAGCTGTTGGAAGACCGGCAGCGCGGGGCCTCCGCGGGCTGAGTGCGTCGCCTGCGCCCCGATAGGGTGCACACGTGGCAGCCGGCGAATTGATCCTCACCGAGGAGTTCACCTGCGCCCTGGCACTGTTCGACGGCGGCCGGCACATGTTCCTCACCGGCAAGGCCGGCACCGGTAAGTCGACCCTGATCCGGCACTTCATGGCGGGCACCGACCGCAAAGTGGTGGTGGTCGCACCGACCGGGATCGCCGCACTCAACGTCGACGGATACACCATCCATCGCCTTTTCGGGTTCCGCCCGACGACCACCATTCACGATGTCACCTCCGGGGACTATCGACCGGGTCGCTTCACCAAGACACTGGCGTCACTGCAGACCCTGATCGTCGACGAGGCATCAATGGTGCGTGCCGACGTCTTCGACATGATGGCCGCCGCGCTGGGACGCTTCGGGCCGGTCCCGGGAACACCATTCGGCGGGGTGCAGATCGTGTTGGTCGGCGATCTCTACCAGCTGCCACCGGTGATGACCGAACATGAAGCCGACTACTTCTCGTCGACCTACCAGACACCGTATTTCTTTTCTGCGCACAGCTTCTCCCGAGACGACTTCCCCACCGTCTCGCTGACGACGGTGTTCCGCCAGCTCGGCGATGACCGGATGACGGCCATCCTCAACGAGATTCGTGAAGGTGTGCTGCTCGGGCACGCTCTGGAACAGTTGAATGCGCGGGCCGATGCCGACTTCGTGCCGCCGGACAATGAATTCTGGTTGACGCTGGCACCCACCAATCGGCTCGTCACGTCGCGCAATCGGCAACAGCTGCAGCGCCTGCCGGGTGATGAGATGGTGCACCACGCGCGCGAGCACGGTGACTTGTCGCTGTTCGACAAGCCGGTCGACGAGGAGCTGCGCTTCAAGGTCGGAGCGCAGATCATGATGCTCAACAACGACCAGAACAGCCGCTGGGTCAACGGGTCGATCGGTCGGGTCGTCGGTGTGGGTTATGACCGCTGGGGCGCGGTGGTCGAGGTCGAGTTCCCGGACGGCTCGTGCACCGAGGTGACACCGTTCGAATGGGAAGCCACCCGGCCGGTGGTCGACGGCGGCGCGCTGCGCCGCGAGGTCGTCGGCTCCTACATCCAGCTGCCGTTCAAACTCGCCTGGGCGATCACCATCCACAAGAGTCAGGGCCAGACGCTGGACCGCGCGATGGTGGATCTGACGGGCGGCATGTTCTCCAGCGGGCAGCTGTATGTGGCGTTGAGCCGGTGCCGATCGTTGGCCGGTCTGGTTCTCAAAAGGCCTGTGCTGCCGAAGGATATGAAGACCGACCGGCGCATCGCGCGGTTCCTGCGCGCTTCGTCCGGCGGCGAGCAGGTGCGGCGGTTCTGTGCGATCGGGTTGCTGACGGTCGGTGATGAGGGCCGCATGTCGCGGCCGCGCCCGGTGGAACTGGCGGTGGCGTTCGATGACGGCACGGCGGTGTCGACGTTGATCAATCCGCAGCGTGATCTGGCCGATGCCCGAAATGCCTACGGCATCAGTGTCGCTGACGTGCTGCTGGCCCCGACCCTGCGGGAGGCGTGGGCGGTGATCGCGCCGATGCTGGCCGGGTGCGCCCCGGTCGGTGTGGGTGTCGACGAGACGCTGGGCCTGATCGATTTCGAACTCAAGCGACTCGGGCATGTGGCGAAGATGCCGCTCGGCGTCGAACTGCGCGGCGTTCGAGTGACAGGACGCACGGCGCTGGAGCGGGCGCAGTCTGCGTTGGCTGCGCACTCCGCCGGTGATGTCGATACCGGTGCCTCGGCCTTCGAGGAACCCGAAGAGGTGGAGACCGTTTCGGGCCTGCTGGTCAGCCGCGATCCCGACGTCAAGACACCAGCTGCGGCGCATTTGCCGGCATTGTCCGCACTGCTGGACGTGTCGCGCGGGCTCGGCGCGGTGCTGCTGGGTACAGCGTCGGGCGCCGACGTGACGCGGGAGGAAGCGACGGCGTGGCAGCTGGCGGCCCGGCAGTCGGTCGCCGATCAGCTACGCGCCGCGGCGTCACGCGTACGACTGCCTGGCGAGGTCGTGGCACGGTTGGCCGACGCGTCGACGCTGCTGGGCGTCGATGTTATGCCGGAGGGAACGTCATCAGATGATGACGACATCGAAACGGTCCTAGTGCCTGGCGCACGAGTCTGTTTCACCGGAACGGCAATCGATGCGGCCGGCCGGGTGGTCGAGCGCGAGGAAATGGAACAACTCGCCTCGTCGGCCGGATTGGCTCCGGTGCGATCGGTGACCAAGACGCGGTGTGAGGCGCTGGTGACCGCCGAGGCGGGTACGCAGTCCGGAAAGGCCCGCAAGGCAATCGAATACGGCAAGGCCGTGTTCACTGCGGAGGAGTTCTTCGGATGGTTGGCAGGACGATAGTCGCTGCCACGAAACTGCGTCCACGGTTGTGATTTGCGCGCCGGGCACGACCGTGGACGCATTCTCGCCGAAGGTCAGCGACCGAACCCCGCGTTACGCAGAGCGTCGGCCATCGACCCCGTAGCCGGGGCTGCCTGTCGCGCGTTGGGTTTATTGCCCCGCTTCGGGTTTGGCGCTTTGCTTGAGCTCGGATTGGCGCCACCGCCACGCTCGGGGCGCTTGCCTTGCCCGCGTTGCGCTTCGTCTTTGAGGCGCAGGGTCAGAGCGATGCGTTGCCGGTCCACGTCAACATCGAGGACCTTGACCTTGACTACCTGCCCAGACTTCACCACTTCGTGCGGGTCGGAGACGAACCGGTCCGACATCGCCGAGACGTGCACCAGTCCGTCCTGGTGCACACCGACGTCGACGAAGGCGCCGAAGGCTGCCACGTTGGTGACGACGCCTTCCAGGACCATGCCCGGTTTGAGGTCGGCAACCTTCTCCACACCGGCGGCGAACGTGGCGGTCGTGAAGGCCGGGCGCGGATCGCGGCCCGGCTTCTCCAACTCGGCGAGGATGTCGGTGACGGTCGGGATACCGAAGCGGTCGTCGGCGAACTCGGCAGGCTTCAGCGTGCGTAGTGACCGCTCGTTGCCGATGAGTTCGGCCAGTGTGATGCCGGAGCGGTCGAGGATGCGCCGCACCACTGGGTAGGCCTCCGGGTGCACACCTGACGCATCCAGCGGATCATCGCCACCGCGGATCCGCAAAAACCCGGCGCACTGTTCAAAAGCCTTGGGGCCCAGCCGCGGAACCTTCAACAGCGCCTTGCGGTTCGGGAACGGGCCGGTCTCGTCACGGTGGGCGACGATGGCTTCGGCCAGCGATTCCGACACACCCGATACGCGCGCCAGCAGCGGCACCGAGGCCGTGTTCAGGTCGACGCCCACGGCGTTCACGGCGTCCTCGACCACCGCGTCCAGGCTGCGCGCCAGGGTTCCCGGTGTGACGTCGTGTTGGTACTGCCCGACACCGATCGACTTCGGTTCGATCTTCACCAGCTCGGCCAGCGGATCCTGCAGGCGCCGCGCGATCGACACCGCTCCGCGCAGTGTCACATCGAGCTCAGGTAGCTCGTGCGCGGCGTAAGCCGATGCCGAGTACACCGAGGCGCCTGCCTCGCTGACCACAGCTTTGGCCGGTGCATCGGCGCCGGCGCTTCGGATCTCGGCGATGAGCTCGGTTGCCAGCGCATCGGTTTCGCGGGATGCGGTGCCGTTGCCGATCGCGATCAACTGCACGCCGTGGCGTGCCACGAGCGCGGCGAGCGTCGCTTTGGCCTGATCCCATTGCCTCTGCGGCTGGTGCGGGAAGATGGCGCAGGTGTCGACGACCTTGCCGGTGCCGTCCACCACCGCCACCTTGACGCCGGTACGGAAGCCGGGATCCAACCCCAATGTGGTGCGATCACCCGCGGGCGCCGCCAGCAGCAGGTCCTTGAGGTTGCGGGCGAACACCGTCACGGCGTCACCTTCGGCGCGTTGGCGCAGCCGCACCCGGGCGTCGATCGAGGCCGATACCACCAACCGGGTCCGCCACGCCCATTCGACGGTGCCCTTCAGCCAGGGCGTCGCCGGCGTTTTGGCAGTCATGTCGATCCCGAGGGCCTGGGCGATCATGGCCTGGTAGGGCTCGTCGTCGCCGCCGTCGAGGGTAAGGGAAAGAACCTGCTCCTTCTCGCCTCGCATCACCGCAAGTACACGGTGCGACGGCATGGTCTCCAGGGATTCGGAGAAGTCGAAGTAGTCGCGGAACTTCTGTCCCGCAGGAGTTTTCGCCGCCTCTTCGGACCACGGCTTGGTGCGCACCGAACCGTCCGCCCAGAACTTCTCACGAGTGGCACCGACCAGTTCGGCGTTTTCGGCCGCTCGCTCGATGAGGATGTTTCGTGCGCCCTCCAGTGCGGCGGCGGCATCGGCGACGTCGTCGTTGAGGAACTCCGCGGCGACCGCGTCCGGGACAAGTGTCGGGTCGCTCAGCAGGCGATCAGCCAGGGGTTCCAGACCCGCTTCGCGGGCGATCTGCGCTTTGGTCCGACGTTTGGGCTTGTAGGGCAGATAGATGTCTTCCACCCGCGCCTTCGTGTCGGCCGCGAGCAGTGCGGCCCGCAACTCGTCGGTGAGCTTTCCCTGCTCCTCGATGGAAGCGAGTACCGCAGTGCGGCGCTGGTCAAGCTCCCGCAGGTAGGCCAGGCGCTCTTCGAGGAGGCGCAGCTGACCGTCATCGAGGCTGCCGGTTGCTTCCTTGCGGTAGCGGGCGATGAACGGCACGGTCGCGCCCTCGTCGAGGAGGCGAACGGCGGCGGTGACCCGGGCTTCCTCGACCTCCAACTCGGCAGCGAGGCGGGAGTTCACGGACTTCACGGTGGGGCTTTGTGGCACGCGGCGACCCTACCGAATGGTGCTGACAGGGCCCCGCGCACTGTAGGGCGTGTCACTGCATCGGAACCAGCGAGCAGCAAAGCCAGATTCAGCCCTCGGAACGGTTGGTCATAGGGCTACGCGAAAGGCTGGCCAAGCCGGTAGCCCCAACCACAGTGACCCAAGTTCCCCCTGAGACCCCTGTGACCAACCAACCCAAACACACCCCCGACACCCACCCGCGCCGGCGCTCGCTGTCCCCGGCGTCCTCTAAATTGGACCGTCCAGCCAACTACACAGACGGGGAGCCAGGTGGAAGACAGCACTGTCATATCGGCCGCCACCCTGCTCACCGAGAACCGCGAACTCCAGTCCTCCCCCACGATCCGCCTGCTGGCCACCCTCAACCTGGGCATTTACGCCACGCTGATGGAGCGCCACCTGTCCGGCGGTGTCATCCCGGAGACCGACCTGGTGGTCCGGCTCGAACGCGACCTGGCCGAACTCAACGACGCTCAGTCCGGCCTGGCGCTGATCAAGTCCTGGGCCAGCCAGGGGTGGCTGCACCGAGTCGCTGACCAGCGCACCGGCATCGAACGCAACCTCTGCTACCTCACCCAGGAAGCCCGCCGCGCCCTGGATTTCCTGCGTGGCATCCGCCGACAGGACACCATCGCCACCGGCGGCTCCATCAACGGCATCGCCTCCCGGCTCAAGCAGATCGCCATCCGCGTCGGCAACGACCCCGACCGCATCCGCGCCGGGATCGAGGCCGAAATCGCCGCACTGCACGCCGAGCTGGACAAACTCGACGCCGGCGAAGACACCGAGGACTACACACCACACGACGCCGACATGACCGATATGTACGACGAGGCCCATGCCATCGCCCTGCAGATGGAACGGCTGATCACCGACATCGGCCAGTACGGCACCATGCTGGAGCAGACCACCGCCGCCCTGGACGAGCCGATCGACAGCAATACCGAATACGCCGAGCGGCAGCGTCAGATGTACGCCGACTACCAGGCGGCCTGGGATTCCCAGGGCCGCGACAGCCATCGCGCCTTCCTGCGGATGATCAACGACCCCGACCAGCGCGCCGAGTTCGAAGCCGACGTCGCCGCAGTCGCCGAAGCCCTTCCCGCCCTCGACCCCGCCCTGCGCAAGGTCATGGCCGGGTTCTTCGAACTGGTCGGCCACCAGATCGATGAGGTCGAACGCATCCAGCAGCGCTGCGCGCAGCGGGTCAAACGCTTCACCGCGTTCGGCACCCTGGAACAGAGCCGCGGTGTGGCCCGCCAGCTCAACGAGGCCATCGGCGCCGCCCGCAACCTGCTCAAGGCCTCGCTGACCGACTCTCGCCTTGATCTGGAACTCCCGCTGGCCCGGCACTCGATCAGTTCCGTTGGCGCGCTGAGCTTCCGGATCGGCGACTTGTCCAACCCGAAACCCGCTCACGCGGCCGAAAGCGATGTCGACCTGTCGAGTTTCGCGGCGCTGACCACCCAGGTCGACGCACCCGCCATGTCGGACATGATCAACAGCGCCATCGAGGACGGGCCGCTGTCACTGCCCGCGGCCGTCGAGATGCTCGACTCCGCCTACCTGGGCCACGTCATCGTGTTGTGGTCCTGGGCGCTCAAACAGCCCATCCCAACCGACCCAGCCGAGTCGGTCACCGTCCGCTTCCAGTCCCTGGATGGCCGCGACCGCGAGATGGAAGTCCCGCACCTGATGTTCACCGAACCGATCTCCAGCCTGCTGGGAGCCGCCTCATGACCACCACCGAACCCGATATCGACTTCTCGTCGCTCCCCCAGGTCGACCAGACCGCCCGCACCCCGCATCAGCGTCGACCCCGGTTCGACGGTGATGTCTCCGAGCTACCTGACCGCGCCTGCTGGGCGCTCCAGCAGCTGCTGACCCGCCGCTACATAAGCGCCGAGGCCGACAGCGACCTCTACAGCTGGGTCTTGGAATACCGCGCCCAGCTTTCTGTCCGGCTCTCTGAACTCGACCTGCTGCTGCGCGTCGCCGAGGGCGCGGATGTCGCTTTCGTGGAGCAGGCCCGCTACGAATCCGCCCGCGGCGTAAAGCTTCTCAGACGCGAACCGCTGGGTACCTACGACTCGATCCTGGCGCTGCACCTGGCGCAGATGATGCGCGCCTCCGGCGATCAGACGGTCCTGATCAGCCGCGAGGAAGTGCACGGGCTGTTCTCCGGCGTCCTCAACGACGTCGACCGTGACGCCGTCACCTTCACCGCCCGCATCGACGCCGCCATCGCTCGGTTGGCTGGTCTGGAGATCTTGCGCAAGACCCGCGACGACGAGGACAGCTACACCGTCTCACCCGTCATCAATGCCGTCATGACGGCGTCGGTGATCGCCGAGTTGCAGCAGCAGTTCGAGCTGTTGCTCAACGGCGGCGCACCCCAGGAGCAGGAAGACGAGGCCGTCGATGCCTGAGCAGTTCCATCTGTCCCGACTGCAGGTCATCAACTGGGGTGTCTTCGACGGTTATCACTCCATCCCGTTCACCGAAGGCGGCGCGCTGATCGCCGGCGCCTCAGGTAGTGGTAAATCCTCACTGCTGGATGCCATTTCGCTCGGGTTCCTGCCGTTCAACCGGCGCAACTTCAACGCCTCGGGCGACAACTCCGCCGCCGGTTCCAGCGCCGGCCGACGCACCGTCGACAAGTACGTCCGCGGCGCCTGGGGCCAACGCAGCGACGGCGGCTCCAGCAAGGTCATGTACCTGCGTGGTGAGGGCGCCGCCTGGTCGGCCGTGGCAGTCACCTACTCCAGCAATACCGGCCGCGCCGTCACCGGCCTGGTGCTGAAATGGCTGACCGGTGAGTCCCGATCGGACTCCTCCAGCCGGTTCGTACTGGCGGACGGTGACCGCGATATCGAAGACATCTGCAACCGCTGGGCCGCGGGCCGCTTCGACAGCAATGTGTTCAAGGACGACTGGCGGTTCTCCACCAAGGTGGAATCGCAGTACCTGGCCCAGCTGTACGCCACCATCGGCATCCGCGCCTCCGATGCTGCCCAACAGCTGCTCGGCAAGGCGAAGTCACTGAAAAGCGTTGGCGGACTGGAACAATTCGTCCGCGAATTCATGCTCGACGAGCCCAGCAGCCTGACCCGGCTACCGGATGCGCTCAAGCAGATCGACCCCCTGGTCGACGCCCGCGAACTGCTGGCCGTCGCGCAACGCAAACGCAAGATCCTCGGCGATATCGAGAAGATCCAACAGCGCTACGCCGCGGAATCCTCCGACCTGGGCATCATCGACCTGGTGGATGCGCCGATGGTGCGCGCATACACCGACCACGTCCGGCTGGCGCAGTGTCCGGCCCAGATCGAATCGCTGGACACCACCATCGACCAGCTCGGCAACGAGTACGAGGATGTGACCCGCCAGCTCAATCTCGCCAAGGCTGAGGGTGATTCGCTCAACGCGCAGATCAGCGGGTCGAGTGCGAACCTGGGCCCGCTGCAGTCGCAGGTGGCCGGTGCCGAAGCGCAGGCCGAGGAAGTGTCGCGTCGTCGCGCCGCCTACGAATCAGCACTGGCCGCACAGGGTTTGGATGTTCCGGATACCGCCGACGAATTCTGGAATCTGCGAGAAGAGCTGACCTCGACGGCCACCGAACTGCTGGCCAAACTGGACCGCGGCCGAGAGGCCTCCACCGACGCCGAGTACGCACAGAAGTCGGCCCGCATCGCGCGCGATGATGCCGCCAAGGAACTCAAACGTGTCGAGCATGTCGGCTCGGCGCTGCCGGAGTTCGCGATCACCATGCGGGAGCACATCGCCGCCGCCGTGGGCGTCGACGCGCGCGAGCTGCCCTATATCGCCGAGCTGATGGACCTGCGGCCCGAGCAGAGCCGCTGGCGCGTCGCCGTCGAGAAGGTACTGCGCGGTGTCGGACTGCGGCTGCTGGTCCCAGACAGCCACTACGGCGCGGTGCTGCGATTCGTCAACGAGACCAACATGGGTGGCCGGCTGCAGCTACACCATGTGCGCCCGTCGGCCAGCGGTCGCGAAGCCGAGCCCAACACGTTGGCCGGCAAGCTTTTCGTCGTCGACCCCACCCATCCGTGTGCGGCCGAGGCGGCCGACGTCATCGCTGCCGCCGGTGATCACATCTGCGTCGACACCCCGGACGTGTTCTCCCGGTTCCGTCGCGCGGTCACCGACACCGGCCTGTACAAGGACTCAGAGCGGCTGGCCATCAAGGACGACCGGCGTCCGCTCAAGCACTCCGAGTACATCTACCAAGGTGATGTCGGCTCCAAGATCGACGCGCTCACGGTCGACCTGGCCAACGCCGAGGAGGCCTACCAGGCGGCCCGGCGCGCGGCCGACGATATCGCCGCCGAACGCCAGCAGTGGCGCGACCGGGTTTCGGCATGCAAGGCGATCTGCGAACAGTTCCCGCAGTGGAACCACATCGACACCGAGACCGCCGACGGTCATGCCGACCGGCTGCGCGAACAGTACGAACTGCTGCTTGCCGACAACCCCGATATCGAGGCGCTCTCGGCGCGCGCCGAGGAGTGCTGGGAGAACATCCAGACGTTGATGACGCGCCGCGGTGCCATCCAGACCCGCCGCGACGACCTCGATGCCCGCCGCACCCAGCTGCTGGAACTGCAGGATCGCCTGGCACCGGCGTTCGTCTCCGAGCCGCTGACCGAACTGCTCAACCGCTACGCCAACGATGTGCCGGTGAGTTTGGAGCTGCTCAACCCCGAGCCGCACCGCGAGGCCGTATTCGCCGCGATCCGCCGGGAACGCGAGCAGCTGCGCGAAAGTCGCAGGCGCTCATACGATGAACTGGCCCGCATCCTCAACACCTTCGACACCGCGTTCCCGGATGCCATCCCCAATGACAGTGATGTGTTCGACGAGCGGGTGCACGATTACGTCGCACTGTGCAGGCATATCGACGAGCGCGAGCTCCCCGAGGCCTACGAGCGGATGATGCGTCTGGTCACCGAGCAGGCACCGGATGCGATCCTGACGTTGCATCGCGTCGCCGAGCAGGAAGCCCGGCGGATCAGCGAGCAGATCGAGCGGGTCAACACCGGCCTCGGTGCCGTCGAGTTCAACCGCGGTACCCGCCTGACGTTGCGGGCCACCCCGCGCAGCCTGACCGCGGTCGCCGAGCTCACCGATATCGTCAAGGCCATCTCGCGGCGTATCGCCGAGGTGGGCCTCGGGGACAAGCAGGCGATCCTCGATCAGTACGCCGACATCCTGCGGTTGCGCAACCGGTTGGCGTCCACCGCGCCAGAGGACAAGGCCTGGACGCGCGATGCGCTCGACGTCCGCAACCGGTTCACCTTCGACTGCGCCGAGTGGGATGTGCGCACCGACGAACTGATCCGCACACACAGCAACGCCGGCGACAACTCCGGCGGCGAGCAGGAGAAGCTGATGGCCTTCTGCCTGGCCGGTGCGCTCAGCTTCAACCTGGCCAGTCCCGAAAGTACGGATAACAAACCGGTTTTCGCCCAGCTCATGCTGGACGAAGCGTTCTCCAAGTCCGATCCGCAGTTCGCCCAGCAGGCGCTGCAGGCCTTCCGTAAGTTCGGCTTCCAGCTGGTCATCGTGGCCACCGTGCAGAACGCGACGACGATCCAGCCCTACATCGACAGCGTGGTGATGGTGTCGAAGAAGGAAGCCACCGGTCGCAACGCACGTCCGGTGGCGACCGTGGCGTCGAAGACGATCTCGGAGTTCACCACGCTGCGTCAAGAGATGCGGGCGACTGTGAGCAAGGAGCGGGTGCCCGAGCCGGTGTAACTCGGGCACCAACCCGCTGCGCTCATCTCGATGCCCGCACCGCCCCGCGGCTCACGTCCAGTGCCGCGACGCGCGTGGCGATCGTCTCGACACCATGCTCGATCGCAGAGCTGAGCCCGGGATCCTGGATCGTCTCCCCGAGCGTGGCGAACGACAGCGCTGCGGCAGTCAGCACCTGCCCGAGATCTATCAGCTCATTGGGGCGCGGCGGCCTGGGCGGTTTCACAGCCCATGGCGAGGGGAAGGGAAACGGGAACGGCAGGTGCCCGGTTCCATCTCCGTCATCGATCTTGACCCATTGGTCGATGGTCCGAGCGATGACCGCCGGTCCGTCTGCGCCTTGAACGCTCGCCGCTGAAGCGGCATCGACGACACGACGCGCCAGGTCAGCCGCCTGGATTTGGGCGTACAGCTGCAGATCGTCCGCCGCCGCAATCCACGGGTCAGGGATCGGACCCTGTTCGACGGCGTCACGCCACGGCTGCGGGAATGGCCCACGAACTTCGGTGCGCAGCCACGGCGGCTGCGGAGGAACGATGACCTCCCACAACCGCGGATCGATGCGCGCTATCAGCCGCAGAATGTCCGGCGTCTTCGTTGTCATGTCTACCCCCGTAGGTCGGTATTTCCCTGCCGCAGTGGACATTAAGAACCACAACCCGCACATGCACGCGTAGTGGACTACTCCAATGCCGCGTACGAAATCCGGCTGCCCCCGGCACCGCGCACCGGACCCAGCAACCTGCCAGCAAACACACTTTGCGACGAGACCACCAGTACCCTAAAATAACGAGTCGGTAACGGTCGTCAAATTTGCCAAGAACCAGGCCATCTTGCAGATCGACGCCCATATGTAGAGGTAGTTCGCGCATGACGATTGAGATTCCCAAGCAAGAAATCTTGCCATCAATAGCTCCAGCAAAGCGTCGAATTTCCATCGACTACGCGTTCGCCATCGTCGCGGTGCTATCACTGATCGTCACCTTGCGATTCGGCATCCCCCTACTGACATCGACATCCGGCGACGAGGACACCCAGCACCTGCACTACGGCGCGGGTATCGCGTGGATGGTGTGGGGCGGCGGCTGGACAGTGGCCTGGGTCAAGGCCGCCATCCGGCGCAAAGGAGCCGGAGCTGCCGAACTGAAGCGCTGATCTCCCGCAACCAGGACTCGCGTCGGTCCGCCGCTACCCTGCGGGTAGCGCTACCGTCGTGATCGTCAGCGTTCCGGTATCGGTTGTCGCGTCGTAGTCGCCGGTTGCGAGGATCGCTTGGGTGCCGTCATCACTGAACACCGGCGCGCCGGTGCCAAAGTAGTAGGGCGGCGTCGACCCCTGCTGAGTCAGCACGGCTCGCTCGGTGGCACCGGTGTGCAAGTCAACGATCGCGAGCCGGCTGATGGACCTTTCACTCACGCTGTCATACGTCGTAGTCGTCACAACCACATAATTGCCGTCAGCGGTGCAGTGGACCCGCGTCGGCTCACCGACCAGCAATAGCGGATCTCCCACCTGCGCTCCGGTATTGGCGTCAATGATGGTCATTTGCACGTCGTACTTATCATTCGACGAGTCGTACTTCTTCGTGATCAGTGCGGCGCGGTCGGGTCCCGAAAACGCCCAACTCTCGAAATAGCCTGTTGGCTCGATAGTTTCGCCGATCTGAGCCCCGATGTTCAGATCGATCAGACTGAGGTGAACAGTCGTGACGAATGTTGAAGGGTCGGCGGTTTCGCTGTAGAAGAATGCCCGTGACGAGTCGTTGTTGAAGATGCGATATTTCACCGCGCCCTCGATCGAAATGTCGTCGCCTACCGTCTGCCCGGTAGCGATATCGATGACGGTGATCGTGGTCGTCGCCGCACCGCTTGCATCGGTCGTGCCCCCAATCAACAGACCGTACGCCTCATCATCGGTCGTCCACACATATGCGTTACCGGGTCGTGTGACCGTGTCCCCGATCTGCTCTCCGCTGCGGGTATCGATGACACTCACATGGGTCGAATTTGTCGAGCTGTCCTGGGCTACCAGCAGTGCAAGCGCGTCGTCGTGAACGAGTTGCACGTCGTACCCGTAGCCAGCAGCCGTAATGGCTTGGCCGACTTGGGCCCCCGTGACATTGTTGATGATGACCACGGTTGCTTGGTCGTAGTTGTTGCTGCCGATGGTGAGGATCGTTCTCGTACCGTCTGCGACGATCTGACTGGCTGCAAACCCTACGTGACTGACCGTGGTCCCGAGCTGGGCGCCCGTAGCCGTGTTGATGACGCTGGCGTATGCGGTGTAACCCGACAAGTCCAGGCGGTTGGTGACCAGGATCGCCCGCGTTCCGTCAAGCGCAAGGAGGCTCTCCCCGCCTCCCGACTGTTCGAAAGTGTCACCCACCTGTGCACCGCTCTGCGTATCGATGACCACCAGCCGGGTACCGCTGTCGTAGTCGGAAGTAGTGACCACAGCTCGTGAACCGTCGGAGGTGAGCTCTGCGCCAGAATAGGTCGAGCCCGGGAGCAACACGCTGGCGTGCACAGGAGTTCCCGTGACGGTGTCGATCACCGAAATGTAGGTCGCTCCCTGCACGTTGCGTCCGTCACTGGTGATAACGACTGCACGCGTTTCACCAGCAAGCGACAAACCCCCAGCGTCGCCGGGCACTATGAATGTGGTCCCGACGATGTCACCGGTTGCCGTATCGAGCACCGTCACCCGGGTCGTCCAACGATCCGCGTCGTAGTCGAGGAGCTCCGACGTACTGACCACGGCACGGGTGTCGCCGGCGACGAACTGAACCGACCCATTGGCGCTGCCGATCTGCTGGAGCGTCTCGCCGATCTGAGCGCCAGTCACCAGATCGACCATGGCAATTGACGATGTGCGGCGACGGAGGTCGGCTGCAGTGTCGACGACCTCGCTCTCCAAGATGAAGATCGCTTTCGTTCCGTCCTGGCTGCGCTCGACCCACGAGTAGCGCGTGTCGAAGAGGGTTACCCTTTCACCGATCTGCGCTCCGGTAACGACGTCGTACACCGACACTTGCGTCGGTGCGTCATCGCTGCCATAGATGGTATTCGCGCCCGTGATGACCGCGATCCGTGTTTCGTGGTCGGCGAAACTTGCACCGCCGGCACCGGTCTGGACGATAGTGGAACCGATCTGGGCTCCGGTCGCAGTGTCGATGATGGCCACGCGCGTAGTGAAGATCTCGCCCGTGCTCCCGTAGGTGGGCGGCGCCCAGGTGTAGACGACCACGCGAGAACCGTCGGATGAGAACTCCGGTCTGAGCTGGCCACCGAGCGCGGTGTTGACGCTGCCGCGCACGCTCACCGGATCGCCGATGACGTTTCCGGTCGCTATGTCGATGAGGGTGTAAGAAGTCGCGAACGCGGTGCCGTCGTAGCGGTTGGACGCGATGATTGCTTGGCCGCCGCCGGGCTTATACGTGATCGATACGGCGGATACCGAACCGGCCGATTGTTGCACCACCTCACCCAGGACACCCGAAGGCGAGATCCCGACCGAGATATCAGCGGTCGTCACGCCGCCGTGCCCATCGGTGATGACGACGGTGAACGATCCGCTGTCAGGGTGTGGCGTCGCGGCAGCCGCGGCGCGGGCCTCAGCAGATGCGGTGTAGGTGAATAGCCCGGTATTCGGGTCGATGTCGACCGTCCCGGTGCTGGGCTGGGCCAGCACCACGTAATGCAAACCATCCTGGTCAGCATCGGTCACGACCACCGTTCCGTGTACGACGCCGGAGACCGGTGAATTGACCACGGGTTGGGCAGCGATCGGATCCTGGTTGATCGCCGGTCCGACCGGCACGGTGATGGGGATATCGATCGACGCGCCAGCACTATTCGTGGCCTTGACCGTGAACGTGAAAGTCCCTGCACCAGCGGCGGATTCATGGCGTGCATCGTCACTGGGGGTGTACAGGAAGGAACCGTCCTGATTGACGACCACGGTGCTGCCGTCCGCCGTGGTTCCTGGTCAGCCGTTGCTGTAGCTGACGGGCAGCCCGTTGGGATCGGTCGCATGCACCGTTCCGCGAACCGCACCGATCGAATCACCGGACTGCGATGGAGCAGGTGTGTAGGGGTGCTCCGGGTCAGGCGCGGTCGGTGGGGTCACTTGGGTTGAATTAATCTGCACGGCAACGGAAGCGACCGCTTGGTGGGTAGCACCTAGCGCATGTACGTGGAATCCGGTGTTGGCATCACTGACGGTGATCGCGAACGAATCCGACCCCCGATAGTCGTCTGCGAAATTTGTCGGCGTGCCGTTGTCGTCAGGGGTGTAAGTCCAAGTGCCCGCCGTCTGGTCGACAGTGACGGTCCCATGGACCGGTCCGCCGATCGAGCCACGGGCGGGAACGGTGTACGTCAACGCGTCACCGTCGCGGTCGGTACCACCCAACAGGCCATGGACCTGGCCGTCGTCGACGTCCTGGCTGGTCTGTATCGGCGCCAACACTGGCGTGTGATTGGCGAACGCCTGATCGAACTGGCGGCGCAGCAGGGTGAGAGCCCCCCAGAGGAAGGGCGAATCAAGCGGAGCACCTGGTCCGATGACTGGTGCCAGCACTGCCGAAACCAGGTTGAGCACACCACTGGCCAGGCTGCCCGGGATCGCTAACAGCGAGTCGATAAGGCTGGGTTGCGGTTTCGCGGGAGCCGACGACGGAGACGCAGGTGATGCGTCTGCGCCGCCCGGCAAAGCACTCCTGGCCGCAAATCTGTCGTGCGGGTCTGCGGTGAACACCCGAGCAGCCGGGGCCTCGTCGATAAACTTCTGCGTCACCACATTTTCTGCAATCTGGTCGACTTCGCTGGACCGTTCCGGACGAGACATCGCTACTGATGCATCGGGGACATGCTCGCGAGCCTGCGCCCGCTCCTTCTCCTCTACGTCAGCGGGCGGGGGCGGTGAAACCTCGGCAGTAGGGGTTCCCGTTCCTGGCGCCGAATCTGGGTCGGACCGATCCAGATCGAGGTCCGGCTCACTGGCTTCGACTCCATCAACAGTGGGCTCATCTTCGCCCGCATTGCCTTGTGGACCGGCGAGTTCGCCTGTGCTTTCGTCGTGCTGATCCTGGGCGTCACCGACATCCTCGCCTGCCGAATCGTCGGCCGAAGCAGTCTGCTCATCGCTCTTGGAGTCGGTGTCACCGTCGCCGGCCGGTTCAGGAGACGGGTCAGCCGTCCGAGAGGTGTCCGGCGCTGTCTTGGCACCGAGATCTGTTGCTCCGGAGTCAGCCCACGCGATACCAGGCAGAGTCACTGCAGCGCCGATGCCGAATGCGACGGCCAACGCGCCCACTCGACCGACGTAGTGGGCGTAGTTGGTGATCGGCGCCTTCGCGGTGACGCTCGCGCCTCTCGCTACGGCGATATGACGACGAGAACTGGCCGAGTGCTTACCCACGATGAATGCCTCCCCCTGAAAACGCCACCGACGGTGGCGGCTGACAGCCAACTTGCAGAAGATCCCCGGCAAGTCCCCGGGTGGAGCGTATCGAGGAGCGACAGTTCAGCAAATCTGTCGCAGGTAACTCGAACGCAGTTAGTTGCCAACGAAAGCAATCCGTCGCGTTACACCCGGACGGGTATCGGAAGTAAAAGCTGATCAACTGGCATCGAAAATGTGCGCCAGCGACAAGAGTCGCTGCATCGTCGCCAAAACTCATCCCGCCACGTTGCGCTGTGCCGATATCAGCAACTTTACAAAGGTGCGAATTCCGTATCGAGCGCTGGCGGTTTGAGCTGAACTTCGCAGTCCGTTCGAGGCATGAAAGTGCTCCGGTTTGCTAGGCAATAACGCCAACAAACGAATACCCGCCGCCATCTCCTGGGCTGAGCGCCGAGATTCAGCTGATGCCGGGTGACTGGACGACAGTCGAGCGCTCTGTCGGCTGAGGCGAATGACGCAGCCTATGTCGCATGTTCACCGCAGCTACCCGAAGGACGAAAGCGGGATTGAACAACCGCGTCGGCGGGTCGAGCAGACCCGTAACCCTGATGAACTGACGCACCACCACGGGGTCATGCTCCGCTGCCGTCAGCACCCAGTCGACAAACCGATTGATGACGCGCATACCCGGCGCCCGATTACCCTCCACCTCGGGGAACGTCAGGTCCGACCCGGCGGCCAAATTCCACGCGGCGCGGATCGACGTCGCGGCCGAGCCGAAGTACCGGCGGGTCAGCTCCGTCGTACCGTGCTGCAATGCCTCTTTCAACGCCACCGCCTCCAGGGCTGCGACCGTCATACCCTGCCCGTAGATGGGATTGAAGCTGCACATCGCGTCACCACAGACCAGCAGGCCATCGGGGAACCGGCGCATCTTGTCGTAGCGCCGCCACTGACTCGACGGCAATCGGTGCTGAACAACCGGCGCCTGCGGTTCACCGGAGCGGATCGCCGCTAGGAACTTGGGCGGCGCAAATGCCGCGACGAAGTCGAGTATCCCGGCGAGGTCATGCGGTGGCTCATGCCCGACCATGCCGAAGACCGTGAGCATCCACACGTCATTTTCATTGCTTGCCAAGAACATTCCAGTAGGACGATCTGGAACAGGCGGGATGGCGATCAGCGTTTCGTGGATCGCTCCCGGCGGGATCCGCAGAGCCTGGCTGACATACACGGTATGCACGGTGATGTGCTCCTCGACCGGCCTGCCGTACCCGAGGGCGTCCAGTGCCGCCGGAGTATGCGCGGCGCGGCCCATGGCGTCTACGACGAGATCGGCCGCCAGCTCGGACGCCGCGCCGGAGTCGCGATCGACTACCCGCACACCGGTGATACGGCGATGATCGTCGGTCGAGGTGAGTTCGACGACATCGCACCCTTCCAGCACGGTCACATTGCCCAACGCCTTGACCCGTTGCCGGACATGGGCTTCCAGGAGCGGACGGCTCGGCGAATACAAGGAATGCAGCGCGGGATCGAAGCCCTCGGCGTAGCCGGTGCAACACAGCAGGTGGCCGCCGATGCACATGTGAAATCGGGTCATATCGCCGTCGTCCCATACTGGCGCACCATCGGCGACCAGCTCTTGCAGAATGCCGGGAAAGAGCTCATCCAGAATCTGTGCGCCACGCGCGAGCAGGGCGTGGGCATGCCGGGCCTGCGGCACTCCACGCCGATTCGCCGGTCCGTGAGGACACACATCCCGCTCGACCACGGTCACGGTGCGGTAATGCTCGGCGAGCACCCGGGCCGCCAGCAACCCGGCCATACTCTCACCCAGAACGACTGCGCGATCCCCAAGTACCGTCATGGCCACCCCCGTTTCCACCGTCTGGTCGATGACCAGCCCAGCGAAACGTAACTCTGCTCAGCCGGGGAATCTGCCCTCGCTCATGATTCAGGTAGCCGACTACCTGGTCTACCAGATGCAGGCTAGGCCACGTCTCCCCGGCGTACGGTCACCTGAAAGCGCTTGAGCCCCCAGCCGTCGTTCACCTTGAAGAACACCGTCTTTGGCCGGCCGAGTGCCGTGGTGGCGACGACCGTGCCGGTGGTGCCTTCCGGTACCACGGGCACGTCCATGCCTTCGATCTTCCGTCGAGCGGTGACTGTATCGCCCTTCCGACAACGCATCATTGTCTCCCCCTGCATGTTTCTATCGTCGTACGACCCCGTCGTCGCTTTCCCTCCATGGTGGCCAGAGACCGGCCGGACCCGCAATCGAATTTTCCGACCAATCGCTGCGAATCCATGATTCACACTGCAGCACAGCAGTATTCGCAATCATCCAGTTGTCGAGGTCAAACTCCTAGGCTGCGGCCACCGGCTCCTGGGACATCGCCGCCTCGCCGAGAGTCGGCAGTTTGATCGAGGCGCCTTGGACGGTGATCGAACCGTAGGAGTAGAAGTTGAAGTACTTGAACGCCGAGGTGCTGATCTGCACCGTGACCGACTGACCGGGCTTCAAGGTCTGTGCGACCTGCTCCAGCGAGTAGGTGATGGTGTGGGTTTCACCGTCGAGCTGAACCGGGATCGGGGTGACCTGGTTGCCCAGCACCAAACCTGTTTCATCGTCCACGATCTGGGCGTACACGTGCTTGGCATTGCCGGTGCCCGAGTACGTCAGTGTCAGCTCCGGGGCACCCACGATCTGCGTCTGCACCGTGGCGTCCGGCACGTGCAGGTTGTAGGCGTTGAACGCATATCCCGCCGACGGTAGGCCGAGCAGCGTGCCGAGCGGCCCCGTCGTCAGGATCAACGGATTGGGTCCCGAGCCACCGAGCACCCCGATGTATCCGAGCGTCTTGGGGCGGTCGGATTCGGCGACGATCGGCGTCAGATCTTCCGTGGCCGGATAGGTCGGTGAGCTGTGCCAGTCCCCGTTCTGATCGACGTACTCGAATTGCTCTTTGGTATCGACATTTTGGCCTTTGACGTAGCGGGCCAGCCAATCCATGGTGCGAGCGCGAACCACCTTGCCGTCGTTGTAATCGCTCAGGCAGGTGCCGTGTCCGCCGCAGTACCAGATGACCTTGGTGGTGGTACCGGCGGCGATGAGAGCGCGCGCGTTGATATCGGCCTGGCTCAATCCGAACAACGTGTCCACGGTGCCCTGGATCAGCAGCGTCGGCGTGGTGATGTCCTGGATCTGATCCTGGTATCCGAAGCTCTCCAGCAGGTCGATATCGGACTGGTTCGCCGTGCCGAACAGCACGCCCTGGATCGCGACCGGGTAGATCCGCGGGTAGGGCCGCTGCCCGGTCAGGGCGAGCACCGTGGGCAGCAGCGTTCCCCAGGCGCTGTTGACCGCCTTCCGCGGAAACAGCACATCGACCAGGTTGTTCCAGGCGATCGTCGGCACTATGGCATCGATACGGTGATCGATTGCCGCGGTTGCCAATTGGATACCACCGCCGTAGGACGCCCCGACCATACCGATGCGCGGGTCGTTGACGGAATCGAGCTGCGCTTCGCCCAGGGAGGCCACCCAGCTGATGATCGCCGATACATCGCGGCCTTCGAGGTCAGGTGAGTCCAGGTGCATGACGCCGCCGGAATGCCACTCACCGCGAGGATCCCAGGTCACCACGTTGTAGCCGTTGGCGCGTAGCTCCCCCACCCCGATGACGTCGTTGGGCAGCAGGCCGTCGTACTTGAGGTCGATGGTCGTGGCACCGGGCAGCCCCAGCCCGGGACCGTCCAGAATCGTCGGTGCTTCCTGTCCGGCCTTGAGGCCCTTCGCAGGCATGAAATGCACATAAATCGATGTGCCGTCGAATGAGGTCACGCGAACCGTTCGTGCTTTCGGTGTCCCGGGCGGTGCGTCATGGTCAACGGGCCAGCCAATCAGCGGATGCAGAATGTCGCCGACCAACGGGATGGTGTGAATGAACCGCACCACCGGGGTGACAACGTATCGGCCGAGAACGGGGACGTACTGCAGGAATTCCAGCGGTGCCACGACCTCCTTGACCTTGACGTCGGTCGGGTATGGATACGTCGGGTCCGCAGCCGCGGCCAGGCTGGTCGTCGTGACATCTTCGACTGACTGTTCGGATTTGTCCGTCGCGTCACGCCCGGCGGTTACCAACGACATGGCCAGCGAGGCCAAGGCGGGGACGCCTGGTTTGCCCGAACCGTCGGTCTTGTCGACCGAGGGCGGCTCGGCGAGCGTGACGGCCTGGGTCACGGCAGCCTCGTCCTCGTCGCTCTCGGATTTCTTCTCGGCAGGCTGCTCGTCTACCGCTGTTTCGTCGCCCTCGGCATGCGGGTGCTTGGCCGGCTTGTCGGCATCCGGCTTCGCCTCCCCTTCGGCGGCATCCTTGGAGGTGTCGTCATCGACAGCTGTGGTGTCGTCGGCTTTCTCGTCCGTGGCGGCGACATCTTTTGACGTGTCGGCGACATCTTTCGAACCGTCATCGGACTTGCCGGACAGCCCTTTTGGCTCCGACTTCGCCGGCTTTTCGTTGGATGCCGACTGACTTGTGGAGGTGGTTGACGATGCGTCTGCGCCCGCACCCTCATCGGCCGCCGAGGCGATGCCGGCACCGGTGAACACCGCGACACCGACTCCGAGAAAGACCGCCAACCCACCGACACGCCCGACATACGCTCCAGCCCCCATGTCCTTAATACTTACCGTGTCTAACCGGGTGTGCATAGAGGTTTGGCGGATTTCTTACCGGCGAGTCAGTTACCCCGGCCCCCGGCGACGGATTTCGTGACGAGCGAGCCCAAACGCCACGGAAACAGTGGCAGCAGCCCAGGAGCACAGCGGCCGCCACCCGGAATCGGGCAGCGGCCGCAGATGCACGACGAGTCAGGCCGGGTTGAACAACCGCGGCTCCAGCCAGGCGCCGTCGCGCAGGCTGCGGACGGCCTTCGCCCCGGCTAGGACCAACAGATCCGCCAACGGTTCGAGGAGGATCACCGACATGTAAGCCACACCGAAAGTCGCTATGCTGGCGACATTTTCGACGGTGAAACCCTGCCCGTAGAGCGCCCAGAACGTCACCCAGGACACAATCCCGGCCTGGTAGGTCGCCGACAGCGCCAACGCCTGCCGGTACTTCAGATCCACGTACGGCGTCTGTGGCGCGATCGTCCGTCGTGCCACTGCCTGCAGCGCCAGCAGCGGAACCAGCAGCGTGGTGACATTCATGCCGAACTGAGGCAGATCGAAGGGCGCGAAGAACACCCCCTGGACCAGCAGGCCGAGGGCCAGCCCGAACGCCGCCGGCGCCGCCCCGAACAGCAGGAACAGCGTCGAGCCGAGGATCAGGTGGACCTCGGAGA
The DNA here is from genome assembly GCA_016197405.1 of Mycobacterium sp. Lineage (GTDB taxonomy): Bacteria > Actinomycetota > Actinomycetes > Mycobacteriales > Mycobacteriaceae > Mycobacterium. The sequence continues at coordinate 62,184 of JACPVR010000015.1, read as the reverse complement.
TCCCCACGGCGACATGCGGGAAGACCTGGAAGAAGGTGAAGACCAGCGCGGTCGTGGCAACGACACCGGCCAGCAGCGACGCCGCACCGCGTTCTTTGATGTGCTTGGACGCCAGCGACAGGGTGTACGCGCCCACACCGCTGGCGGTCAGATAACTCAGGACGATCTTGGGGCCCTCGACGATTCCAGGCTCGATGTGCATGGTGGTTCCTTCCTTTCGGGAGCGGGTTCGGGATCAGTGGTGGTCGCCGGCCACCGCATGATCACCGTCATCGGTGACGACGGCCGCGGTGAGCAATTGGCGGTGATCGACGACGCTTTCGAGCGCGGCGACCCAATGGTCGTAGTACTGCCAGTCACCGCGGGCCGGCTCCGGTGCCGCCTCCCAGGCCCCGATGGTCTCGATCAGGTTCTGCTGGAACTCGCTCCACGGGTAGTGACCGAACTCCGAGAGCGCCAGCGCCAGCCCGAACGCCCGCCTCTGCCATTCGTGCTCGAACTGCGGCGCCGCCTGGTCGGTGGTGCAGGTGTTGTGGAGTTTCATGCCGGCTGTCCCGCCAACGCCACGCCCATCATCGATTCCGTGGTGACCAGATCCATCAGCTCTTCTTCGGTCAATTCGTCGGTACCAGAGGGCCGTTCGGGGATGACAAACCAGCGTGAGTGCCCACTGGAGTCCCACACCTTGATCTCGGTGTCGGCCGGCAGATCGACGCCGACCTCGGCCAGCACGGTGCGGGGTTCGCGAGCGGCGCGGGCACGAAACACCGGGTCCTTGTACCAATAGGGCGGCAACCCCAGGACCGGCCACGGGAAACACGAGCACAGCGTGCAGATCACCAGGTTGTGCACGCCGGGGGAATTGGCCACCGCTTGCAGATGTTCGCCCTCGGCGCCTGCCATACCTTCGGGCAGCTCGAGTTCTTCCAGGGCGGCCGGGGTGTCGACAACCACGCGGGCGGCGAAATCCGGATCGGTCCACGCCTTCACGACGATCTTCTTTCCGTTGAGCGGCGTCATCTCCGATTCGAAATAGGCCAGCACCTTGTCGACCGTCTGGCCGGTGATGATGCCCTTCTCGACGAGCAGTTGTTCCAGTGCCGCAACACGATCGGCGCTGCTTTGCTCACGGTCGGGCGGGTAGGCGAATTGGTCGGTCATCGATTCTCCTCGGTGTCTTCGTGGACGGGCGCCAGATAGGCTTCGAAAAGTTCCGCGTACAGGGTGTTGGCACCGGACTCGGCTCGCACGCCCCATAACTCTTCGGGAGTGAACTCGACGATGTAGATCGGCATCGGGTCGCCGATACCGTCGCCGGTGTGCACGAAGTAGCCGTAATCACCCTCGAAGATGCGCTGTACGGTTCCGGTTTTTGCCCGCAGGTAGCCGGGCAACCGGGTGTGCGAGCCGGCCGGAACGTCGGTGATGATCACCTGCTCGCCGATGGCGAACCGGGGGTGGGCGGCGTCGCGTCGCGGACTGTCGCCGCGCCGCAGGTAGTCGATGACCTGGTTGTCGATCGCGGGCTCGCCGGCATCGCCGACATCGGCGGTGGCGCCGAGACGGGCGGCGATCTCCTCCTCGGACACATAGCCGTTGTCGATGAAGAACTGGGTGATGCCGCCAAGCCACTTCTCGTAGTAGCGGAACTTGAAGTAGTCGAACGGGTTCATCGCCTCGGCGCCGGTGCGCAGACTCGCCCACGTCCACTCGTCGCGGAACGCCGTCGGGACCTCGTCGATCGGATACTGCGGCAGTGCGGACCCGAGATGCTTACTCAGACCCATCATCGCGACGTGGATGCCGAATATCCTTTTCTCCCAATCTTCCACGAAGACACGCTTCTCTAGGTCCAGCGGCTGCGGCAGACCTTCCAGACCGCCCAGATAGTGCTGCAATTTCATGCTGTCGCACCTTTCACTTCGGGATGGCCGTCCGGGGCCGTCCGCGTCATCACAGTGGCCAGAAGTTCCGAGGCGATCCCGAACGTCGCGCCGAGCACGCACGCGCACGCCGCCACCAAACCGGGATGGGAGATGCTCGCCGTGGTGACCAGCTGCCCGGTCCCGGCAACCGTCGACACCGTCGAGGCAAAACCGACGACCACAGCGGGAGTGGTGGACAGCAACCCGACCCAGGAGGCCTGCACCATCAGGGCGCTTCCCACACCCACCGCCACCGATGTGGCCAACAGGCCGCCGCCCAGCAGATAGGCCGCGTACAGGCTCGCGCAGGCGATCACGACGCCTACCAGGTTCGACGACACCGAGCGCACCCAGCCTGCGGTTCCCCCGCCGACGAAGAAGAACGACGCCCAAGCCAGGAACACCACCCAGATCGGGACGGTGATCACCGTGGCGGTGAACGCCACCGCAACCCCGCCGAGCACACCTATGCTCAGCGTCAACGCAGACCGCGAATCCATAAAGTTCCACCTCGTTGTCGATGCCCAGAGCCGAGAGTTGGCGATCCATATCTCGCTCGATCCGTGAACAACGTTGAGCCCGTGATGTTTCCGTGCGGTAACTCAGGCTTTTCGGCTGCCTCGGTAGGTGGACATCTCATGCGCAGAATCGGACACCGGAGATCAGGGGCGGCCGACTCGGACACATCGGGCGAAAATCCGGACATCGCCGGGCACCGTTCCCGACGGTCCGTCACCCTTGTCTCATGTGCCACCATGATCGCCGCCGACCACGGCATATCGCGATACTGGTGTACGACGGGGTCCGTACCTTGGACGTCACCGGACCGCTGGAAGTCTTCGACATCGCCCGCGGTATGGGGTATTCGTACTCTGTCGGAATCTACTCCAGCGCTGCGCAACAGTCGATTCGGTGCTCGTCGGGTCTCACCCTCGATGCCACGCCGGGAACCGCGCTCGACGAGTGTGTTGACACTCTGGTCATCCCTGGTGGGGACGCCCTGGCGACCGACGGTGTGCCCGCCGACGTACGCCGGTTCATCGGCACACATGCCCCCGCAGCGCGGCGGGTGGCAGCAGTATGTGCGGGTTCATTCGCGCTCGCCGCGGCCGGCCTGCTCGACGGTCGCCGCGCGACGACTCATTGGCGCCATCTCGACGCGCTTGCCGCCCGCCATCCCTCGACCATCGTCGAGCGCGAATCGATCTACACCCGCGACGGCAACATCTGGACATCGGCCGGGGTGGCGGCCGGTATCGACCTGGCGTTGGCGTTGGTCGCCGAGGACCACGGGGCCGATGTGGCACAAGACATTTCCAAGGACATGGTGGTTCTCAGCAGGCGCCTGGAAGGCCATCCGCAGATTTCGGTCGCGGCCCGCACACCACGACCCAAGCACCCGGAGCTGGACCGATTGATGGCAACGATCGGTGCCGACCCGGCCGGCCAGTACGAATTGGACGCCGTGGCCGCCGAGCTCGGCCTGAGCCCACGGCATCTGGCTCGGCTGTTCAAGGCGCAGACCGGGATGACGCTGCGCCAGTACGTGTACGAGGTTCGACTGGAGAACGCCGTCGCCCTGGTCCTGTCCGGTGAGTCGTTCCACGCCGCTGCCCGGCGCAGCGGACTGCGCTACGGCGCCCGGGTCCGTGACCACCTCGAGGCACACCGCGTCCTGCCCGGTGATGTCGAACTCGCCGGCCTACTGGTCGATACCCGTGGTGCGAAAGCGGTTGCGATACACACCGGGTGAGACACCGAGGTTGCGACGGAACGTGCGACGCATGGTGTCCGTGGTCCCGAAACCCGTTCGGCGAGCGATGGATTCCTGACTCAGGTCACCGGTCGCAAGCAACACTTTGGCCGCCTCCAGTCGTGCCTGTTCGACGAATCGGGCCGGTGTGACACCGACCTGGTCGCGAAACATCCGCACCAGGTGACGTTCGCTGACCACGGCCCGGGCGGCCATCGCCGCGATCGAATGGTCGCCGGCCGGGTCGGCGATGACGTCATCGACGATCTCGCGCAGACCGTCGGAGACCGGAAGTGCCGAGTCCGCCCACACACTGAACTGGGCCTGCCCGCCGGGACGTTGCAGAAAGACGACCATCCAGCGCGCGACGCGGCGGGCCACCGCGGGACCGTAGTCACTTTCCACCAGCGCCAGCGCCAGATCGATTCCGGCGGTGATCCCGGCGCCGGTGATGTAGGCGCCATCGCGGACGAACAGCGAGTCCGGGTCGACCTTCACCTTCGGATAGGTGCGGGCCAGCGTCTGGCAATGCGCCCAGTGCGTGGTCGCGCGGCGCCCGTCCAGCATCCCCAGTGAAGCCAACACGAACGCACCGGTACAGACCGAGGCGACGCGGTTGGCCCGCGGTGCCAGTGTGCGCACCATCTCCACCGCATCGGGAACGCAGTCCGGTGTGGGTTCCTCCGGGATGTCATGCAGGCCAGGGGTGAAGGTGAAGTCGGCCGGCACGCCTCCGGGAACGACCAGCGTATCGATGACGGTGGGCACATCGACCAGCGCCACGTCGGCGTCCAGGCGCGCATAGGCCGTCGTCCCGACAGCCCGTCCGCTCGGAGACGCCAGCAAGACGGTGTAGTGGGCACCGAAATCGTTCGCGCGGGCGAAGATCTCCAACGGCGCCGCGACATCCTGCAGCGTCACCTTGTCGTAGAGCGCGAACACGACTGTCTTGGCCTGCGCGGCGGGCGCCATCGCTCGGGAATCCTCGGACACTCTCCGGCGCCCCTTCCTTGACCCCCAGTTATCGTCGCGGAAGTCTCAGCATCGCCGATTTGGCCTGCCTGCGCAGCGCGAGGCGGCGGGTTTCGGAACACCTTCAACTCGGCCTCATCGCAACCGACCCGCGTCTATGCTGCCCGGCATGGCTGAGTTCGCACCGTCCAAACCCCCGCAGCTGGAGGACGTTCCTTCCGCCGAGGGGCCTCTGCCCACGGCGGCGCAATTGGTCGGCCGTCCCTACGCCTTGCCCGTCGATATTCTCGGTGAGCTGCACGGTCCGCTGTTCTACGCCGACTACAGCGGCATCCGGAAGTTGTATGCATGCTCGCTGGCGTTGGTGGAAGAACTCTGCGATGAGACCCGGTTCGCCAAGAACCTCACCGAATCCCTGGCCCGGGTGCGTCCGCTGGCCGGCGACGGACTGTTCACCTCCTACTATGGCGAACCGAATTGGCAGAAGGCCCATGACGTTCTGCTACCGGGTTTCAGCTATGCCGGTCTGCGCAATTACCACCAGGCAATGCTGGACATCAATTGTCAGCTCATCGCTCGGTGGGACGCGTCCGTCGGGCAGCACCCGGTGGATGTCTCCGGCGATCTACAGAAGCTCGCGATGGACACCGTCGGGTTGGCGGGCTTCGGCGCGCGGTTTGCCTCGTATGACCATGACGGCCTCGCCCCGGTGCCGCAGAGTTTCACCGACGCCTTTGGCGAGCTCGTAACACGCGGCACGACAGCTGAATTCGAGGCAGAGCTGTCCCGTCTGCACGCATATTTCGACAGCCTCATCGACGGGCATCGCGCCGCGGATCCCGGCGGTGCCGATGACCTGCTGTTCGTCATGCTCGGGCAGGACCCCGACGGGACTCCCGTGCTCGACCGCGACAATATCCGCAACCAGATCATGACCTTCCTCATCGCCGGGCAGCTCACGACTTCCGAGCTGATGCCCAACGCCCTCTACAACCTCGTGCACCATCCCGCGGTGCTGTCGCGCGTGGCGGCCGAGGTGGATGAGGTGTTCGGACCCGACGACGACCACCTGCCGACCTACGACGACATCGGAAAGCTCAACTATCTGAGACAGGTCCTCAACGAGACACTGCGACTGTCCCCACCCGTACTGGGCTTCGATCGAATGGCATTGGCGGACACCGTTATCGGTGACGTCTACCCGATCAAACAAGGTGAGGCCGTCACCGTGCTCACTGGAGCGCTGCATCGGCAACCGGAATGGGGTGACAATCCCGAGCTCTTCGATCCCGACCGGTTCGAGCCCACCGTGGCAGCCGCCCGCCCCGGCGGGTTGTTCAAACCATTCGGCACCGGGGCGCGCTCATGCATCGGCCGCCAGTTCGCCCTGCACGAAGCGACCCTGGCGATCGCCCGGCTCGTCCACCGGTATCGGCTGGTCGACTCGCAACATTATGCGCTGCAGTGGGATAGCCAACTGAGCCGTCGCCCCGTCGGCTTCCGGCTCGATCTGGTCAGACGCACCGCCGCCGACCGCCACCGCGAGGCACCCGCGGTGGCGACCGCAACGCAGGCGTCACCGTCGTCGGCTGCCCGTGTCAAACCCGGAACCACACTGGCGATCCTGCATGGCTCCAACCTCGGTACCTGCCGGGCTTTGGCCGCCCAACTCGCCGAAGAGGCCGCCGACATCGGTTGTGCCGCAACGGTCGGACCACTCGATGACGCCGCGGGTGGCCTACCGCAAACCGATGCGATCCTGATCGTCGCTTCGTCGTACAACGGCCAGCCGACCGACGACGCGCGCGAGTTCCGCACGTGGCTGCTCAGCGCGGACGCCGCACTGCCCGCCGCTTTGAACTACGCGGTCCTCGGTGTCGGTGACCGCAACTGGGCCGACACCTACCAGGCAGTGCCCAAACACATCGACGAACGGTTATCCGAACTGGGCGGCCGCCGCCTGGTCGAGCGGGCTTCGGCAGATACCTCCGGTGATCTCACCGGAACAGTCGAAGAGTTTTCGACGGCGTTGTGGGCCTCGCTGTCAGGGCTCTTCGGCGATCCGAATGCAGCCCCGGTGACCGCCGAGGACGAGCCGCTCTACGATCTGCACCCGATAGTCGGCCCGGTCACCGCCGCGATCGATGTCCGCTTCGCGGTGACACCGATGGTCGTGGAACTCAACGACGAGTTGGTCAGCGCCGACAATGCGCTCGGGCAGGCCAAACACTATGTCCGGGTTGCTCTTCCGGACGGGGTCCAATATCAGACCGGTGATCATTTGACGGTGCTGGCGGACAATCCACCTGACGTCGTGGACGCGGTTCTGGAAGTACTCAACATCGACCCGGACCTGCGGCTGTCGATCAATCCGCGGCGCACCTCACGGCGGCTCATCGCCCTCGACCGCGAAGTCAGTGTGCGCGAACTGCTCACCCATTTCGTCGAGCTGCGCAAGGCTGCGACGCGCAGCCAGCTACGTCGGCTCGCCGCGGCCAACCCCTGCCCGCCGGAACGACAACGCCTCGAAGAAATGGCTGAATCGGCCGACCCGTGCGTCCTCAGCCCCATCGAATGCCTCCTGGAATTTCCGGCCTGCGTTCTCACCGGCGCCGAGCTGTTGGAACTGCTCGAGCCCATGACGCCGCGGCACTATTCCATCGCCTCATCGTCGCGGCGCTCACCCGGCGTCGTCGGCCTGGTTGTCAGCGTGCTGGGCTCACCAGCCCGGTCCGGTATCGGCTTGTTCAAGGGGGTGGCATCCAACCACCTGGCCGGCATCCAACCGGGAGCCCAGATCCGTGCCCGGGTAGATCCGGCACGCCAGGCCTTCCGCGCCGGAGCCGACCCGGAAAAGAACGTCATCCTGGTCAGTGCAGGCACCGGCGTCGCACCGTTTTGTGGATTTCTCGGTGATCGACTGGCAGCCAAGGAATCCGGCGCGCCGTACTCGTCCGCGCTGTGCTTCTTCGGAGTCCGCGACCCCGACGTCGACTACATCTTCCGTGAACAGTTCGAGCAGGCTGACGCCATGGGGATCGTCCGGATGCGCCCCGCCTTCTCCCGCGCGCCGCAGGACGGCGTTCGCTACGTCCAAGACCGCATCGCCGCCGACGCCGACGAGGTTTGGGAGATGCTCGGCGACCCGGCGCGGGACACTCACGTCTTCGTATGCGGCGACGGCGGCAAGATGGCTCCGGCCGTACGGCAGGCTTTCCTCGACATCTACCGCTCGCGTACCGGTGCCGGCGAGAGTCAGGCCCGCGACTGGCTCATCGGCCTGGTCGAATCCGATCACTACGTCGAGGATGTCTGGGCGGGGTGACCGCCGACCGCGACGAACACGAAAGCGTTGCGACACGGTCACGGATGCATCCCTATCGCTGTCTCATACAGCGCAAGAACCTCAGCATTCACTATCGTCACATCGTTAGCTGACGTCGCCGCGACGTCTCGCCTGAAAGGTGTGACATGTCGCCCGGTCTGCGTATCGCTTCCAGATCCGTGGCGTCGGCCTCAGCGCTGGGACTTTGCTTTGCGATGGGCGTCGCTCCGCCTGCGGTCGCAGACCCGTGCACCGGTGCGGCCGCCGCGGTGCCGACCAGCGGCACCAATGCCGTCGAGCTGCCGTCTCCCTCACATTTCGCGTTCAGCCGCGAAACCGGGCACAAGCCCACCGGTACCAACGACAGCGCTCCCCTGCCGAAGCTGGGCCAGTTGCCGTTGGAGATCCTCAAAGCCTTCACGCCTCAGTCCGCTCAGGTGGAAAAGCAAGCGGCAGTGGCACCTTCACCGAGCGCCGCCGCGCCGAAGCCCGCGCCGGCGCCCGCCCCGGCAGCGGCTCAGCCGCCGTCGTCTGCGCCGCCGGGAACCTCGATCGTCGGCTGGGTGACGGGACCGGACGGGCCGAACCAGACCATCCCGCGCTTCGCGATAAGCGGCACCGATCTCGGCATCATGTGGGACAACGGAGATCCCGCCGGCCATCAGGTCCTGATGGCATTCGGCGACACCTACGGATACTGCGGCATCCACGGCGACCAATGGCGCTACAACGTCCTGCTGCGCACCAACGACGGCGCGCTCGACGGCACCATCAAGGTGCCCGACGCCGTGGCGGCCAACAAGTACTCCGGTTCACCGGTGTGGGGCCAGGGCCTGTCCAAGCAGATCATCAACAGCATCAACGCGGCACAAACCGAGAAGGGCATCATCCCGACCGCGGGCGTTGCCGTCGGGACCACCCAGATCCTGAACTTCATGTCCATCAAGAGCTGGGACGCCAACGGCGCGTGGACGACGAACTACTCGGCGCTGGCGGTGTCCAACGACAACGGGGAGACCTGGGGCGTCTACCCACGCACGGTTCGGACCCCCAGACCGGACGCTGCCCCCGGCGCCACGTATGCGGCGGGCAACGAAAACTTTCAGCAGGGCGCATTCCTCAAACCCGGGCCGGGTGATCCCTATCTGTACTCGTTCGGGACGCCGGCCGGCCGCAGCGGTTCGGCCTATATCGCCCGGGTGGCGCCGGGTCTGGTGCCTGACGTGACGAAGTACGAATACTGGAACGCCGACAGCGCATCCTGGGTCCCGAACAATCCCGCGGCCGCCACCGTGGTCATCCCCGGTCCGGTCGGTGAGATGTCGGCCCAATACAACACCTATCTCAAGCAGTACCTGGTCCTCTACGGCAATGGCGCCAACAACGTCGTGATGAGGACCGCGCCGGCACCACAGGGGCCATGGGGGCCCGAACAGGTCCTGGTGACCTCCGCCGAGATACCCGGCGGCATCTACGCCCCGTTCCTGCATCCATGGTCGACCGGCAAGGAGCTCTACTACAACCTGTCGCTGTGGTCGGCCTACAACGTCATGCTGATGCACACGGTGTTGCCCTAGGTCTTGCGACATGGCAGGTGTACCGACCGCGGTCATACCCGCCCCGGCGTTGCCACACCTACCCTGAACCGCCGACCACCGATCGCCGATGACCCGCCGAACGGGGCGTCCGCGTCCTGAAGTAGCCCGACGAACCACGCATCCGGTTCGTCGGCGCCTTTTCGGCTACCGCTGACACCGCATCCCGACGCCGTGGCTAATCACCACCATGGTGTTAACTTCGCAAGTCTTACTATCACGGGAAACCAGCATCACAGCAAACTTTTTGTGAATGTTAGACGAGACTCTGCATCTCGTTCGGACCGCTGACGGAGCGCCCGAAAGCGCCAAATATGCCCTCGCGTGAATAAATTTTGCGTTTTGACGTGCAAAGACTGGTACAACGGCGCTATCGTTTAGCAAAATCGTGCTGTCGTCGCCGATCAACCGAAGGCTAATTCTATGGGTGCCACATTTGCCAACCGCCTCAACCGACTATTCGACACTGTGTACCCGCCAGGCCGCGGGCCGCACACCTCAGCAGAAGCGATCGCCGCGCTCAAAGCAGAGGGTGTCACCATGTCGGCTCCGTATTTGTCACAGTTGCGTTCGGGAAACCGGACCAATCCGTCGTTGGCAACCATGGAAGCGCTTGCAAACTTCTTCCGGATCAAGCCCGCTTATTTCACCGATGACGAGTACTACGAGAAGCTCGACAAAGAGCTGACCTGGCTGGCCCATATGCGCGATGACGGCGTACGCCGGATCGTCGCACGCACGGTCGGCCTATCCCCCGAATCCCAGCGCGAACTCGTCCATGCGGTCGATGAGTTGCGGCGCAAAGAACGCATCGCCGGGTAGACACCGTTGTCAGGGTGGATGTGTCGCGAGCAGCGCGGGAGGCGGACCGGACGCCGCTTCCTTGCGACGGCTCGAGCAAACGAACAGTCCACTACTTAGAGGCGGTATCCATGAGCAACATCGCTCCCGACAACGCCAGCATTGCGCACTTGAATGCACCAATTTCGTTAGCGCGGAATACAACCAGACTCGCTCAGTTCACCGACAAACCGTTGATTCGCCACCGCTCCTTTACTCCGGAGATCGCGCCGATCGAGATGCGCTCACAAAGCGCACGGTCGCGTGAATCGCCGCGTGCGGGCTCGGACCAGACAATCGGCGGCCGCAGCGCGGTGATCGACTACCTGGTGGACCGCGGCTACCTCGGACTCAACGTCGCCAACGGACTGCACTCATTGGCCGGCGTCGAGGACATCCTGGAAGAAGCCCAAGAGCGCCGCGCCGTTTAGCCGCTAAGTAATTCGCAGGCCACCGACCGCTCAGCGGCTAAGCGCGGCTGTTTGCAGATCCGGTCCGGCCCGCGCCACCGCATGCAGCCCGCCCTGCCGGGTGCGCATCTCGGCATAACCGCCCGGAGTGACCCCGAATTGGTTGCGGAACTCCTTGATGAAGTGCGACACGCTGCGGTATCCGACCGACCGGGACACATCCGCGACGCCGACCCTCCCGTCGTCGAAGAATCGTCGCGCATGGTCGAGTCGCTTCTCTTTGACGTACTGGTAGGGCGAGCGGTCCGTCACCTGCCGGAAGATCCGGGAGAAAGCCGATGCGCTCAGGCAGACCTGCGCCGCCAGGATCTCGACGGACAAGGGTTCAGCCAGATTCCGGTCGATGTAGTCGAGCGCCTCAGCGACCGGACCACCCACTGCCAAGCTGGCGGCCAGTTGCTCCAATCGACTGCGCTGATCGCGTTGCAACATCCGATAAATGATCTCCTGCAAGCGAAGTGGTGCCAGGAAGTGGCGGTCGGCGCCGGTGGACAGTGATTCGAGAAACCGCACCACGGTGTCGGTCATTTCGACATCGATCACCGACAACGCCGGCTCGCCGTCGTATCGGGCCGCCGGCCTCGGTCCGCCCATGCTCGCCGATACCGAACGCACCACCTGCGGGTCGATCTCCAGCAGCAGGCCCAGGACCGGTTGAGAGCACGACGCTTTGAGGATGCGGCAGTCCAACCGGCTTCCGCCGCCGATCACCGCGTAGACGGGCCGGCGATCGCCTGCCGGCACGAGGATCGCCACCGACAGGCGTTCGACGGCGTTCCAGCGCGCTTCGATGGACTGGGTGAATCGACAGATCGCCAACCCTGGCCACTGCCCGATATTCACGCCATCGGCGCGCACTCGTCTACCCAGCTCGAAGCGCAACCGCTCGGATGCGTGCGGGCCTCCGATGGGAAAGGCAGCAGCAACGCGAGCCATCACGCGCCTGTTCCGGTGAATCCCTTGTCGGTGAGCCAGGTGAGCACCACATCGGCGACTTCACGCCAGCGGTGGTCGATCGTCAGTGAATGTCCGGCGCCGTCGAAAGCATGAAAATCGGTGACGGCACTCGACTTCGCATAGCGCTTGAAAGCTGCCTTCGCTGCCACGAAAGGCACGGTGTGATCCTTGGTTCCCGCCGTGATGAGCAGCGGCCCGCGACCGGTGTTGCCGGTGTCGACCTTGGCAGGTGAGTTCGGGATGAAGTTCGCCGACGCCGCCTCGAAGAGCGGCCTGCCCGGTGAGGGAATGGACCATTTCCCCCACAAAGCATCAGACTCCACGTCGGTCAGGGTGTTGCCGAAGCCGTAGCGCCATTGCTTCTGCGTCAGCGCCTTGGCCCGTCCCCAGTTCAACGGGTTGCCGAGAACCGGGAAGGCGGAGCGCAATTGCGCGAACGGCAGCGGTTTGACACCCTTGATCGGCGCTGGATCGATGGCGACCGCGGCAGCCACTTTGTTCTGGCCCAGCAGCTTCTGCGCGATCAGACCACCGAAGGAATGGCCGACTGCGATCGGCAGAGTATCGAATTGCTCGATCACGGCCGCGAAGTGGTCGGTCACCTGATCTATTCCGAACCCCGCTTGCGCCGCGGCGCTGTCGCGGGACGCGGCCGCGGTATCGGCTTCCCCTGGCCAACGCGGCGCGATCGCTGAGTGGCCGTTCTCGCCGAAGTAATCGATCCATGGCTGCCATGCGGTATACGAGATCCAAAGCCCATGGATGAAGACGATCTGTGTCACGAAAATGCCGGCCTTTCAGTTGAACACGATGACGGCGCGACCGACGATGTCGCCGCGGCCCAGTGCTTCGAGGTTCTTGTTCACGTCTTCGAGGCGCACCGGAACGATGTTGTGCTTGATCAGCCCCTGGCTGGCAAGGGCCAGCACCTCCTGGAGGTCGTTGTGGTTGCCCCAGAACGATCCGAAGTAGGACCTCTCTCCGCTGACAAAGGGAAACAGCGGTAGTTCGACGCGCTGTCCCATCAGACCCACTTGTGACAGTGCGCCCTCGGTCCCCAACACCGACGCCGCCAATCCCAGTGATTCTGGGGATCCTGCGCAGTCCAGCACCGCGTCGACGGTCCGGCGCCCGGTGCGGTCCTCGAGCTCATCCTGTACATCTTCGGCAGATTTGCCGCGAACGTTCACGGTGTGATGTGCACCGTTTTCCTTTGCCACCGCCAACTTTTCATCGGAACGCGCGAACCCGACAACCGTCGCGCCGCCGCCCAGCAGGCGCGCATACTGCACACCGTAACTACCGAGTCCGCCGATCCCGTTGACGACGACGGTGCGGCCGGCGCCGAGCTTTCCGGCGTCGCGAAGCTTCTTGATACCTCGGTAGGGCGTGAGTCCGGCATCGGTGAGCGGCGCCAAGGTCTCCGGTCGCGCATCGGGCTGATCGGCGACCGATATCACGTGATCGTAGGGCGCCAGCATGTACTCGGCGAAGCCGCCATTGGGCCCGAAACCTACGAGTTGCCCATTGCTGCAGAGCTGTTCATTACCCTCGTGACATTGCCGACAGGTGCCGTCGCCCCAGTTCGGGTTGACGATGACGAGGTCACCCTCGGACAACTGCGCGGACTCGGGCACCTCGGAACCGAGCGCCGCGACGGTACCGGCGACCTCGTGGCCCGGTGTGAAAGGCAATTCGACCGGCAGGCCGTCCCGGAAGTAGCCGTCGAGCAGTTGGTAATCGCTGCGGCACATCCCCGTTGCGGCGACCTTGAGAAGGACCTGATTCTTGGCCGGCTCTGGGACCGGGACCTCGTCCAGTACCAACGGCTCGTTGAAGCGATGAATACGCGCTGCCTGCATCTGCATGACTCCCGAACGTATTCGGGTGGTCTTGACGACGAGTTGACGTTCAGTGGATCTCGGCCAGCAGCTGGTCGGCACGCTGGGCGAACAGGCGCGCTTCCCGGTCCAGCGACAGCGTGCGGGCTTTGACGGCTGCGGCCCGGACGACAGCGGCGGGTTCACCCTGCGCTTGCAGCAGCCGCGCGCGCAACAGAAGCAACAGCCCTTCCGGATAACGCTGGCCATAGGTGTGCAGGTAGAAGTCAGCACGATCCAGCGCGACGGCGGCATCGTCGATCGACCCGACCGCGAGGTGCATCTCGGCCAGCAGGGCATACCAGGTCGCGACGCAGGAACGCGGCGGGTCCAGCAGGTTGGCGGCGATCAGACGCTGAGCCTCGGTGATGACCGCAGCGGCCGTATCGCGGTCTTCGCTGGTCAGCGCAATTGACCAACATCGGGCCAGCCGCTGGTAGGTGCCGAGGAAGACGAACGAGAATCCAGGGTCCACCGCGATGCCCCGCTCGGCGACGCTCGCCGCCCAGGCCGGGTCACCGACGATGGAGGCGATCCGGGCGGCAATGGTGGCCCACACGGTTATCCGGTAGGGGTTGTCACCTGCGGCGCGCTCCAATGTGTCGAGCAGGCCGCGAGCCGTGCCGACATCTCCGTGCAACGCGCTGGTCTCGGCCAGCAGGCCGGTCATCAGCAGTTTCAGGTCTCGGCGGACCGGATCTTCGTCGTGCCGGGTCAGGTTGGCCAGCAGCGTCCGCTCTGACTGGCGCAGATAGCGAATCGACTCACCGACGTTGCCGATATCCCATTGGTGGATACCCCAGGCCTGCAGCCCGTAGGCCCGCACGATCGGGTCGGCGGACTCGTAGCCCTGTTCGAGCAGCCGACGTGCCAGCGGCCCACTGCGGTCGAACTCCATTCCCTGGGCGTGGGCGGCCCACCGCGAGTACAGAAAGCCGGTCGCCTCCAGCTCCCGGCCGAGGCCACGAGCCAGCTGCTCGGCGCGCTCCAGAAGGTCGAGTGCCGAACGCCCGTACATCGAACGCATCCCGACGACAGCGGTCAGCTGAGATAGCGCGGCCAGTTCCTGTTCGGCCAGACCGGCGTTGCGCGAAACCTGCACCGCGGACCGCAGTTGCCATTCGGCCGCCTCCAGCGCGGATTTCGTCGCCGCGCAACTTCCGGCGCGAATCAACGCGGCCGCGGTGCGGGCGGCCTCGGCGAACGGCCCGGCCGACCATAGGTGGTGCGCCAGCCGCTCGGCGGTCGAATCATCCTCCAGGCCGATACTTTCCAGCGCATCCGCGATGCGAACATGCAGTTCGGTCATCCTCCGCTGCGGCGTGATCCCGGCGACCGACTCGCGGACGAGATCATGTGTGAAGCGGAATGAGAACGGGTCTTTCGGAGCTGGTTCCAGCAGGCCGAGGGACTGCAGTGGCTCAAGCCGTTGCATGCAGGACTGCACATCGACGCCGCAGGCATCGGCCAGCAGGGTCAGGTCGATATCCCTGCCGATCAGGGCCGCCGTCTGCAGCAGGTCCATGACATCGCCGTCGAGCCGGGCCAACCGGTCCCGCACGACGTCGCGCACGGTGGACGGCACACCCGCCTCCGGCGTCCCGCCGGCGCCCGGTGCGGCGGTGTCGGCAAGGAATCGGGACAGTTCCCGGACGAAGAACGGGTTTCCACCGGTTCGCGCATGGATTCCACGGACCGAACTGGAATCGGCAGCGCGGCCGGTCTCCCTACGGATCAGTTCGGCCACCTCACCCAGCTTCAGTGGCCCCAACCGGATACGTCGGTGTCCAGGGACACGGCTCGCGGCGGCCAGGGTGCGCGCCAACTCCGCACCGGGTGTCGGTGCACGATCGCGCAACGCGGCGATGATCACGGTGCCGCTGGACAACCGGCCGGCCAAGTGAGTGAGCAACTGCAGGGACGCGGTATCGGCCCAGTGCAGGTCGTCGAGCACGATGACCAGCGGCCGCTGCGCCGCAACCTGATCGACAGCTTCGACGACCCGCTCGAACAGCCGGAACTGGGTGCCGCTGTCCGGCAGGAAGGACCCGGCGAGGATGCCTTCCCGCGGTTCGACGAGTCGACCGAGGTCACTGTGCAACAACATCTCCCGGGCATCGGGTGGCAGGTTGGCCACCACCGAGTCGACGACCTGCACCCACGGCCACATCGAGGGTGTCCCCTCGCCTTCCAGACAGCTCCCCCATACGACGGTTGCGCCTCGGCCTTCGGCTTCGGTGCGGGCCTCCTGCAGCAGGCGGCTCTTGCCCACACCCGGTTCGCCCTCCACGACGGCCAACGCGGTGCTGCCGTCGAATGCCGAATCGACGGTCTGGCGCAGTTGTGCAAGCTCTTCGGTCCGGCCGACCAGTCCGGCCCCGGGCGGGCGGACCTGGGCAGGCACGTGCATCGGGGTTTGGTTCAGTACCCGCTGATGGGCCGCCTGCAACGCCGGGCCGGGGTCGAGGCCGAGATCGTCGACGATCCGGGCGCGAACAGCGTGGAAAGTCGCCACCGCCTCGCCCTGACGGCCCGCCGCACCCAGTACGGTGACGAGCGCCGCCTGGACCGGTTCGTGCAGCGGAGCGATCGCGGCAGCCCGTTGTAGCGCGGCTACGACGCGCTCGGGACTGCCCCGCTGCACCGCGAGTTCAGCTGCTGCCGTGCAGGCTTCGAAGAACTCGTCATTGACCCCGGCGAAAATCGCAAGTGCGCCCGGGCCCTGTGCCAAACCGTCACCCGCGGCACCGGTCCACAATTCCAACGCTCGGGCATAGTGCTCGAGCGCGCTGTCGTATCGGTCCTGACTTCGCTCGACCCGCGCGGCGGCAACGCTTTCCCGGAAGTCGACGAGGTCCAGTGCGCCGGGACCGGCCAGGAACAGATAGCCGTTGCCCCGCCGCAACAGATGCGATCCCGATTCCCGGGCCGGAAGGCGCGGTTCGAGCAGCCGCCGCAGTGCGCCGACGTACTTGTGCAAGACGTTGAGCGCGCTGGCCGGCGCCTCATCCCCCCAGATCAGGTCGACGAGTTCAGCCGCGCTCGTGGGCCGCCCCACCCGCGCGGCCAGCAAGGCGAGAAGATAGGCCTGCTGCGGTGGGCCCACGTAAAGCTCGACACCGTCACGCCAGATCCGTAACGGGCCGAGAATCTGCAGGCGCACAGAACATTCGGATGCCCGCACACCGCCGGAGGTGTCGACGGGACCGATCGAAACAGCCACGTCGCCACTCCGTGATCATTCGAGTTGTCCCACTGTGGCGATGAGTTTACTGCCAGGACGCTGTGAATGAACGTCGAACTCCGATGACGCATTCGCGCCTGATGATTGTCGTTTTCGAGCGCTCCTGACCACCGGGGCGACTGCCGCGCGGCTGCTGTGTTGTTCTTTCGTTATTGCCCACCTATCAGTCAAGGAGCGAGCCGTGAGCCTTCCCTACGTCTTGTTTGTCGCAACCAATGCCGCGGTGATCGGCCCGCACAACCGGGCTACCGGATTCTTCTTCCCGGAAATCGCCCACCCCTACGAGGAGCTCGACAAGGCAGGCATTGCAGTCGAATTCGCGTCCCCGTTGGGTGGCAAACCACCAGAGGACGGGTTCGACGCCGACGACGTCGGGCAGACGACATTTCTCGACAGCAAGGCCTACCGACGCCTGTCGCGCAGCCGCAAACTATCCGAAGTCGACGTGCTCGACTATGACGCCGTCTTCTTCCCCGGTGGACTCGGGCCGATGGTCGACATCACCGGCAACCCAGAAGTGCAGGACACCGTCAGCCGCGCCTGGAACGCCGGCATGATCGTCGCTGCGGTCTGTCACGGGCCGTCGGCCTTCCTCGGTGTGACCCTCGATGACGGAACTCCACTGGTGAGCGGTCGTAAGCTCACCGCGTTTTCGACCGCCGAAGAAGACGGTTACGCCGACCAGGACGTGCCGTTCGATCTGGAGGCCGCGTTGCGCGCCGAGGGCGCCGACTATTCGGCCACCGAACCATGGCACCCCAAGCTCGTCGTCGACGGCCGGCTGATCACCGGACAGAACCCGCAATCGGGGACGCTCGTGGGCGAGGCGCTGGCCGACGCCCTCAAACAACGCCGATGAGCGCCGCCGAAACGGTGGTCGTCGTCGCGCACTGGCAGACCACCGAGGACGCACTCGACGCGGTGCTGGCGCACCTCGCCGAGCTTGCGCCACGAGCACTCGCCGAACCCGGATGTCTTGGTTACGAACAGTTCCGGAGCCTGCACGACCCGACCAGCCTGGTGTTGATCGAGCACTACCGTGACGGCTCCGCGCTGGACGAACATCTGAGCTCTCCGCACTACCAGGAGATCGTCGTCGGGCGCATTCGCCCACTACTGTCCGACCGTCGCGTGGAGATTCTGCGACCACGGAACCCGGACTGAGCCGGGGCGATACGCTACTGCGGGTTCGCGCAGTAGAACATCACACCGCGATCATTGGCGATGGCGCGGGGCACACCGCCGCCCTCGCGCATCATGCAGCCGTACATGGCCTTGCTGATCGCCATCATGGCGTCTTCGCCCTGGGTGAGCACACCGGCCATCGGCATGGGCGCCTGCGGATCGGCGACCGGCGCGGGGTCGGCCGGGGCGGCGTGGCCGGTAGCGGCCGAACACAGCCCTATGACCGTAAATGCAACTGCGGCAACGGCATTACGTGTAGACGACTTCATCATCGGTCCTTTCGACAAGAGGTTTCTCTTGTCGATTGAGTGTCGACTCCGCCCTCAGCCGTTACACGTTCAGCGCTGCCAATTCCGGAACGCCCCGAGCAGTCGATCGCGGAACACCGGGTCGATCTCATCGACGGGCACTCTGCCGACGATTGAGATCGTGGCACGGAACTGTTGCAGGTAATTCTCACAGCCGTCGCAGTCGAGCAGGTGCATATCGAATCGGGCGCGGTTCTCCAGATCGAGGGTGCCGTCGAGATACGCCGTCACCAACTCGACCAGTTCATGGCAGTCCATTGGGTTAGGCGTCATATCGTGTCCCTCAGATAGTCCTCGAGAACTTGTCGTAACGCGGCACGGCCGCGATGTAGCAGCACACGCTGGTTCGCGGTACTTATGTCGAGCAGTTCGCAGACTTCCGCCGAGTCCAGCCCCAACATATCCCGCATGGTCACCACGACACGCTGACGTTCAGGCAGCTTGTCGAGTTCGCGGCGGGCCAAGGCAATCAATTCGTCTCCCAGGACCGAGCCTTCCGGGGTGTCCGGGAACGGTGCAGGCACTTCGTGGGGCAGCCAATGGCCCGGATAGGGATCGTCTGAGCCGCGGAATCGGGCCGGGTCCACAGTGCCGCCGGTGAACGACAGCACGGCGAGATCGGTGTTGCGGCGCTCACTGACTCCCCGGCGCTTCGCGATATTGATCAGCACAGTGAAAAGCCAAGTACGCAAAGAGGATCGGCCCTCGAAAGAGCCGATCCCCTTGAGCAGAGCAATCCACGTCTCCTGAACGACATCTTCGGCGACCTCGCGGCTGGCGACATACCCGCGCGCCACCCGCAGCATCGCGGGGCTATGCAGGTCGACGAGCGCGGCGAAGGCGGATTCGTCACCGCTCTTCAGCGCGGCGACCAACCCGGCCTCGTCCCCCGTCATCCTCGTCATGACGGTCAACAGGGTATCGCCTTCAAGCGCGATCTGATCAACCAGCGGATCGAGCGGCGCGAAGCGCGTCCCCCAGCGTCCACACCGCAATACCCAACAGCGCGACATCCTTGATCAGGAACTGACCCGTCATGGACAGCAGAGGGAACCCGCCGGCCGTCGGTTCGCCGATACCCGGGGTGGTGAACAGGAAGCTGATGGTGGCGACGAAGAGGCCGACAGCCACGACGCTGCCCACCGCCGACGCCCTGGGCCACCACGGCTTGACCGCGATCAGGATCGCCGTGGCGACTTCGATGACACCGAGCGCCGACGAGAACGCCCGCACCGAGAACAATTCGTACAGCCAACTCATGGCCGGGCTGTTGGCCACCAACGGTTGAATACCCTGCGCCTCATACGAGGTGAACTTGAGCAAGCCGATCCATCCGATCACGACGACCAGACCGTAACGGGCGAGCAGGCCACCAACTGCGGCGAGCGCACCTTCGGGTGCGCCGGTGCGGATTGCATTGACACTGACGGTCATCACACTCTCTCCTTCGGCGCCGGCGGTACCTCCGCCGACGGCTACCAAGAAGAGTGCAGGCCCAGCACCGAGGCGTTACACGAACCGCGCTGTCTCACCACCAGCCGGTGGCGGCCGCGAGCTGACGGGCGAGTTCGTCGGACAAGGTACGCACGTATGTCGCCGACAGGTGGTGGGCATCGTGGTAGACCATCACGTTGCCTTCGACGGCTCGGCAGAAATCCGGCCGACAGATGGCGTCGCTCATGTCGAGGGGCGCCAGCAACGGATACCGGCCCAGGTAGTCCATGGTCGGGTTGTAGTCCGCCAGCACCTCGGAGCGGGGAAGGCCGCAGGTGTCGCTGTTGGGATCACCGCCATCGGCCAGGCAGTCGACCGGGGAGAAGAGAAACCCATCGTGATACATCCACGGTGTGTCCCGCATGCCGAGTATGGCGATATCGTTGGCGGCCAACATGTCCCAGATGCCGAGGTAGCTTTCTGGCACGAAATCGCCGGGCGCTTCGGGCCGCGGACGCGTCGTCGTGGTGAAAACGTAATCAGGCCGGTCGGCCACCATGCTGGCCATCGCCGAGTCGATCCAGTCCCGGCACCCGGGGTAGGGATCATTGGACACACTGACGCGGGGCAGTTTGTCGGTGGTCAGCGGGCATCCCATTTTCAGATACGTCACCACCTTGAACCCATGGCGCTGCCCGATCCGATCCAACGCCACCAGCCAATGTTCGGAATGCGAGCCTCCGGCCAGAGCGATCGTGCGCGACGCCTTGGGGTCACCGTAGGTGCACCTGGCCAGGGCCGAGTTGCCGAAGTCACTGATGCATCCGTCGGCAACGCTCGCCGGGAGGTCGTCGGCGGCCTCCAACACCGTGGGGCGCACCGGCAGCTTGGGGACCCGCAGTCCGTCGATCAACGCCCGCCCACCGGGGTAATCGGTCAGCGAGAGGTTCTGCAGTTCAGCACCATTGGCGCGCACGGCGTTGGTGTACTGCCGCCAACCGGCCGCGCCCACCATGACCGTGATCGCCGACAGCGCCACCACACACGCCAGTACCGTCGCCCCGACACGGGCGCGCTCCACCGGTCGCCGTGGTGCCCGCAGAGGTCGCTCGACGAGCTTGTTCGTCAGGTACGCCAGAGCGAGCGCGGCAGCCACGACGAGGAGTCCGTCCGTCGGGCCGACGGCGTCTTTCTCCGAACGGGCCAGCCAGAACGTCAGTACCGGCCAGTGCCACAGATAGAGCGCGTAGGCCATACCTCCCAGGGCCGGCAGAGGTTCTGCGCGCAAAGCCCCGGTCCACCAGCGGTCGATATCGGTCCCGCCCATCACACCGCAGATCACCAGCACCGCCGCCGCGACCGGGAGCACTGCCAGCGGCCCCGGGAAATGCTCGGCCCCGTCGATCACCGTGCCGGTCACCACGATCGTCGTGACACCGACCGCGACCGCGGCGATGCGCACCCACTCCGGCACGTGCAGACGACCGACGAGTGCGGCGGCCAGCACGCCGGCCAGCGGTTGCCAGGCACGCGCGAAAGTGTTGTAGAAGGCGGCGCCCTGATCGGTGTGATGCGCGATCATCGCAAAACCGAATGAGGCGACCGCCAGCACGCCGACCGCCCCCACCAGGACCGCTCGTCGGCGCCGTGCCGGAACCGAAGCACCGATCACCCACGTCATCAGCAGCCCCACCAGGAACAGCTGGGCCAGCATCGATATCGCCCACGTGTGCTGCAGCGGGCTGACGACCTCGCCGGCGCGCGCGTAGGGCACACCGGACTGCACCAACTGCCAGTTCTGGATGAAACCGAACGTCGACAGGCTGTGGTCGGCGAAGGTCTCCCACCGCGTGCGCGGCTGCAGCCACAGCGTCAGTAATCCGCTGACGGCAACCACGATGACGAGCGGCGGTACCAGCCGACGCGCCATCCGCGCCACGTGCCGAACGACCTGCACGCCCACCCGGTCTCGATCGGCCGGCCGAAGCAGCCGCTCACCGAAGAAGAAGCCCGTTACCACCAACAACACGTCGATCCCGGCGGATGCCCGGCCGAGCCACACGTGGTCGACCACCACCAGTGCGACCGCAAGGCCACACAGACAGAGGAGATCTTTACGTCGGGACGAGACCGTGCACGGCGCCGCGGTGGACGTCAGGTATTCGGTCTGCACGCTCACTATCCAGGGTGGGGGTCGTCGGAATGCAAGGCAGCATATCGGGCCGCGACCCGCACCACTCGGCGCCGTTGTTCACCTGGGATTTCACCGGAGTTCACCCGATCTCACCGAGTCACCGGTCCTGTTGGCGTCCCTCTCCCCGCTCGTCACGCAGCGGGCGACCCCGTCGGCGGTAGAGCGCGGCGTCGGCAAGTGCATAGAGGTCGGCGACGCCGGCCTGAGCCGAGGACCGGGTGGCCGTTCCGCAGCTCACGCCCGGCGTCCGGTGCTCGACATCGTTCAGGAACTTCTCGACGACCTCGCCGGGTTCGCCGACCATGCACACGGCGAATTCGTCACCCCCGAGCCGCGCCAGAACCGCGCGCCGCGGAACCACATGTTTCCAGTGCTGGGCGTAGTTGGCGATGTGCCGGTCGCCGGCCTGATGACCGTATGTGTCGTTGACGTGTTTGAGGCCGTCGATATCGAGGACCACCACCGTCACCGAAACCGGGTCCCGTGATCGTGCGAGCAGGTCGGCCGTACCGATTTCCCAGCCCGCTCGATTCAGCAGGCCGGTCAGCGGATCCGAGCATGCCGCGGTGAACATCGCCCGCATCAGCAACCCGAAAGACTCCGCGGCACCGATGATCGCCGCGCCGATGATGAGGACGGTGATGACACCCACGTGGGGCGCCGGGGCGACGACGACGGCCACGATGCAGGCAACGGTGAGCGCACACACCAGGAACCAGGCCTCGCGCGTGGGGTGGAACGCCCGGATATACATGGCCAGAAACATCGGGCCGATCAAGCAGACGTACTCGGCGGTGAGGGTGACATGGAAGGCCATCACCACGGGGGTGGCGGCAATCGCGGCGAGGGTGGCCGGCATCAGCCGATGAGGGTTGAGGGCCAACGACACAAGTGCCGCCACTCCCAGGCCGATGGCAACGATTCCGCCGATCGGATTGCCGTAGGCGATATCGGTGCGAACCGGGTACAACGTGAACACCACGCCGTAGGCGAACAGAGACGTCGTCACACCGAGGTAGATCCGCAACAGCCGCACCCGCTGCCTGCCGAAGACACGGCCGTCAGCGCCCGCTAGCGAACTGACCCGATACATGAAGCTA
Source organism: Mycobacterium sp. (assembly GCA_016197405.1). GTDB lineage: Bacteria > Actinomycetota > Actinomycetes > Mycobacteriales > Mycobacteriaceae > Mycobacterium. The sequence goes on along the minus strand of JACPVR010000015.1, from coordinate 39,002 downwards.
ACCTGCCTTCGGCTGACGCCGCCGTCAACCGAGCGCTACCGTACTCCCGACGTGCGATGTCCACATAATGAAGGCGCTGATGGATCGCCGAGATCAGACTGATCGCCGGGACCGCCCGCACAGTCGGTACCCGGAAGCCAGCAAACTGATCCGAGGCGGTATCGAGCCGCGTACAGTTACGCGTGGTTGACCAATCAGCCAGCTCGGATCCCCCACACCGGGTGGGAGCGCCGCTCGAAACCGAGCACGTCAGTGATCGCCCTCTCGGAGTTCACTATGTACCCACATCGCGCGGCCCCCGCTATCACGACACGGGAACCCCGTGCCGATCGCGCGGACCAATGGCGCGATCGGAAGAAATACCTCTGGCTGCTCGGGGCGTTGGTGCCGGGCGCGGTCTTCGCGTCCTGGCTCGCCGTCGAGAGCACCGGCCTTCGACTGTTCTGGTGGCTGGGACCATTTCTCACCTTCGTGACGGTTCCGCTGCTCGATTACCTGGTGGGCACCGTCACCGACGACCCTCCCGACAGCGCGTTCGAGTGGCTCGACACCGATCGGTTCTACCGCTGGGCCACCAATCTCTACCTGCCCACGCAGTACCTGTCCCTGTTGTTCGCCTGCTGGCTGTGGTCCGGCGGCGGGTGGCTGAGCATGTCCACCGTCGACAAAGCGGGTCTGATGGTGACGGTGGGAATCGTCGGCGGTATCGCGATCAACGCGGCCCATGAGCTCGGGCACAAACGCGCAAGCACCGAACAACGGCTCTCCCGGCTCGCGTTGGCACAGACCTGCTACGGCCATTTTTTCGTCGAGCACAATCGCGGGCATCACATGCGGGTGGCCACCGTGGAGGATCCGGCCAGTTCGCGGTTCGGCGAAAGCGTCTATCGGTTCGTCGTCCGATCGGTTACCGCAGGCGCGCGATCGGCCTGGCACTTGGAGCGCCGCCGGCTCGCCAAACTGGGCCGCTCACCCTGGACTCTGCGCAATGAGGTCCTCAGTTCCTGGCTGTTGTCAGCATCATTGTTCGGCGGGTTGGCGTTGTGGTTCGGGCCCGCTGTGCTGCCGTGGCTGGCCGGGCAGGCGGTCATCGGCTTCAGCCTGCTGGAAGCCGTCAACTACCTTGAGCACTACGGCCTTCGACGCCAGAAGCTGGCCAGCGGGCGATACGAACGGGTGCGCCCGGCGCACAGTTGGAACAGCGACACACTGGTCACCAACGTATTCCTCTTTCACCTGCAACGGCATTCCGATCACCACACCAATCCGCGACGCCGCTATCAGACACTGCGCCCCTCGGAGCAGGCACCACAACTGCCCGCGGGTTACGGCGCCATGCTGGCGCTCGCACTCGTGCCTCCACTGTGGCGGCGGGTGATGGACCCGCGTGTGCTGGCGCACTACGGCGGCGACATGACACTGACGGCACTGAGTCCGCAGGCGCTCCAGGCCCGAATGACGTTGGGCGTCAGTGGTCTCCGTCGAGAAGCTGAACCGTCCGGTGGTCGACCAACTGACGCATGACCAGTGAGGTGTTGGTCCGCTGTACCCCGGGGACATCCAGGATCCGCCCCGCGATGCGGTACAGGTCGTCGGCATCACGGGCGACCACTTGGACGAGGAGGTCGGCGCCGCCGCTGAGACCGAGCACTTCGACGACCTCGGGGATTTCCGAGAGTGCGGCCGAGACCTCGCTCAGCAGACGCTGTTTGAGCCACGCCCGGACGAATGCGCGCATCGGATATCCCAGGAAGGCCGGATTGACGCAGCGGTCGAAGGGCAGCAGGACACCGTCCTGGTCCCACTTGTTCAACCGGGCCTGCACAGTATTGCGCGATACTCCGGCATGCTCGGCCAACGCGATCGCCGAGGCGCGCGGGTCCGCAACAAGGGCGGCGAGCAGCCGCGCATCGATCGGATCAGCGGCTCCTCCGGTTGTCATTGTGCGCAGCCTTGAATGGCGAGACCGGTGTCCATCAGTGCATTATGCACAATTTGACGGTACTTGGTTGCCTGATCTGCTGATCAGTGCTGCGATTGTGATCAATCTGCATATCCAGGTGGCCGGCCTCGTCCGTCGGTCACCGCCGTCCGGTGAGGGAAACCTGAGGAGCCAGGATGACGACGAGCACCGTCGAATCAACACCGACCGACCATGACAGCAGCGAGCCGCTGCAACAGATCGTCGAGCAGGTGCTGTGGCTGTCGACAGCGATCGTGCACCACGCCAACAATATTCGCCCGAATCCCAGCGGTATGAAGGTCGGCGGCCACCAGGCATCGTGCGCTTCGATGGTCTCGATCATGACCTCGCTGTACTTCGAGCAGCTCACCGCCGGCGACCGGGTATCGGTCAAACCGCACGCCTCCCCGGTACTGCATGCCATCAACTACCTGCTCGGCTTCCTCGACGAGCAGTACCTGACCACGCTGCGCGAGTACGGCGGGCTCCAGAGCTATCCCAGCCGTTCGAAAGACCCCGATCCCGTCGACTACTCGACCGGATCGGTGGGAATCGGGGCGACGGCACCGATCTGGGGCGCCGTCGCGCGCCGCTATGTCGACACCACGTTGGCGTCCACAGGTACCGGACGGCAGTACTCACTGGTGGGTGACGCCGAACTCGACGAGGGCGCGGTCTGGGAGGCGATTCTCGATCCCGCCGTACAGGATCTCGGCGAGGTGGTGTGGATAGTCGACATGAACAGGCAGTCGCTCGACCGCGTGGTGCCCAACATCGCGGCAGGCCGCGTGGCGACGATGTTCGACGCCGCCGGCTGGCAGGTCATCGACGTCAAATTCGGCACACTGCTCGAAGAGCTGTTCACCAGGCCAGGCGGAGCGCAACTGCGGCAGCGGATCATCGACATGCCCAATCCGGAGTATCAACGGCTGCTGCGTTGCAACGCCGAGCAACTGCGCACCCGGCTGCCCGGGACCGGTCCCGACGCCGGGGCGCTGAGCGAGTTGGTCGCCGGGCTCGATGACGAGACACTGCTTCGGGCCATCGCCAACCTCGGCGGTCACGACCTGGCCTCGTTACGGGCCGCCTTTGCCCAGATCGACGACACCCGCCCCACGGTCATCCTGGCCTACACCATCAAAGGTTGGCGCCTGCCGACGCAGGGACATCCCCAGAACCATTCGGCGCTGCTCACCGTCGAACAGTTCGCCGACCTGGGGTCAACACTCGGCAAGGACCCGCACCGCCCGTGGAGCCGCTTCGATTCCGACGGCCCGGCCGGGCGACTGTGCAGCGCAGCTGCCGAAAGGCTTAGGCGCCCAGCACAATCCGAAACCGCTCCACCGGCTGTGCCCGTCGAGATAGGCCGCACACCGCAAGCGATCACCACCACCCAAGCGGCCCTGGGCCGAACACTGCTCGATCTCACCCGCGACGCACCCGATGTCGCGCGCCGAATCGTCACCGTCAGCCCCGACGTCAGTTCGAGCACCAACCTGGCCGGCTGGCTCAACAAGGTCGGGGTGTGGTCGCCATCGGAACGTCGCAACTGGTTCGACGACGACCCGGAGACCATCATGCACTGGCGCGAGAAGCCCACCGGACAGCACATGGAACTGGGTATCGCCGAGACCAACCTGGTCGGATTGCTCGGTGAGCTAGGCGCCACCTGGAGCCGCTGGGGCCAACCGCTGTTGCCCATCGGCGTGCTCTACGACCCCTTCGTCGAACGCGCCTTGGAACCCTGGTCTTTCGGCATCTACGCCGGCGGTCAGTCGATCCTCGTCGGCACACCCTCGGGAGTCACACTGGCCGCCGAGGGCGGCGCACATCAATCCATCAAGACCCCGTCGATCGGACTCGAACAACCGGGCTGCGTCAGCTACGAGCCGGCATTCGCCGCCGAGGTCGAATGGATTCTGCTGCAGTGTTTGTCGCAACTGGGCCGCCCCGACGGCACGTCGGCGTATCTGCGGCTCTCGACCAGACCGGTGGAACAGGAGCTGGCCGCCCTGCCCACCGATCCGGCGGCACGCGAACGGCGGCGACAGCACGTCGTCGCCGGCGCGTACACACTGCGTGCGCACCCGCACCCCGCCGGCTGCATCGTGACCATGGGTGCGTTGGTCACCGAGGCGCTGGCGGCCGCCGACCGCCTCGACCAACTCGACATTCCCACCGAAGTCATCTGCGTGACCAGCCCGGGTCTGCTGTTCGAGGCGGTACAGGCCCGCGACGGCCTCGGCGACGCGCCGACGTGGATCGTCGACCAGATCTTCCCTGCCGACCGCGCGGCACCGATGGTCACCGTGATCGACGGCCACCCGCATACGCTGGCATTCCTGCCGACCATCAACCGAGTCCCGGCAAAATTCCTCGGCGTCAACACGTTCGGGCAAGCCGGCGCGCTCGACGAGGTTTACCGTCACCACGGCATCGACACCGACAGCATCCTGCGCGCCGTCCTGGACCTGGCCACCTAGGCCCCATCCGGCAACGCCGCCCGCGGGTTCTGTCAGTATGTCGGGACGGGCCGCACACACGCCGGCGGAGAAGGAGGTGGTCACGTGACACGCCCCTGGATCGCCGACCTCAGACCCGTCGCCGACCAATCGTTTCCGGACTCCGCGGTGCTGCGCACCCGCGCCGACGAACTCGCGGCGCTGCTGGGACCGGGGCCGACAGGCTGGGCGGTGGAACTGGGGGCGTTGATGGCCTCGCGCATCGTCGAGGCCATCCCGGAGCTCGCGGTGGACGTCGTCGCCACCGAGATCCGCAAAGGCTGCGAGGCGGTTGCGCTGGGGTCGCTGGCAGCGCTCGCGCTCGACACGACCGTGTCGTTGTCGGCCATGCCGGAGATCCTGACGGGCCCGATGGAGGTGGTGGCACGCGGCATCGGTATCGAGCACATGCTGCGCAGCATCCACATCGCGCACGCGGCGGCCGCCGAAACGATGCTCGACGCCGCCGAACGGTTGCTGCCCGCACCACGACGCTTCACCGAACTGCGGCGTATCAACGAGGTCCTGTTCGGGATCGTGGACTTTGTCACCGAGCGGATGGCCGGTGAGTACACCCGCGCGCAGGAAGCCTGGTTGACCAGCTCGACGGCACTGCGGATGGAGATCGTCGACGACATCCTCGGCGGACACGGCGTTCCGCTGGACCGGGCCAACCGCATCCTCGGGTACGACCTGAACCGCTGGCACCTTGCCGTGATCGCCTGGACCGGCGGCGGCACACCTGCCGACCCTGCGCAGCTGCAGATCGCCGCCGGCACCGCTCTGGCGGCCGCGGGGTGCGTATCCACGCTTGTTCTCCCCGTTGGTGCCCAGCAGGTTTGGGGGTGGGGCTCGCGTACCTCGAACCCTCCGGAACTACCCGCTGATACGTCGGCGTCCCCCGCGCCGGCCGTATACGTCGCAGCGGGACTGGCCGCGGCCGGAGTCGACGGCTTCCGTCGTAGCCACCAGCAAGCCGCGCATGCCGCCAGAGTCGGCGCCGGATCGACCCGCGACGAGTGGCTTTTCAGCTACCGCGACGTGGACATCGTGGCGATGCTGAGCGCCGACCTGCCATCCGCCCGCGAATTCGTGGCTCGCGAACTCGGCGAATTGGCAGGATCGGCTGAATCGGTCGCCATGATGCGCCACACCCTCAAGAGCTATCTCGATCGCGATCGCAGTCTCGCGCGCACCGCCGCCGAACTCCACGTGGCGCGCAATACCGTGGCCTACCGGGTGCAGCGGGCCGAGCAGCTGCGCGGACGCCCGGCAACCGAGCGGCGCCTGCAGCTGCACGCCGCCCTGACCCTGGCCGAAGAATTGGGCGAGGCCGTACTGCCGTCACCCGACAGACACCCGACGGTACGCAGTTTGGACTGAAGTCCAATCCCGATGAGTCCATCCTGGTTCTCGACACAAGCCCGTATCGATGTTCGCTCGGTTGACTGGCATGTGCGTGTCGACCGACAGCGGAACGGAGATTGGCGTGGTTGTCCACCTCACCCGGTACCAACACCACGGCGGTATTGCCTGGGGAGTCCTCGACGGCGATGTCATCGCGCCGTTGGACGGACACTATGAGAGCACCGCCGACCTCATCGAAAACGGGGCAGCCGACTGGAAATCAGCGGCCGCCAAGACCGGCGATATCGCATTCGCCGAAGTCGAGCCGCTCTCCCCCGTCACCATCCCGTGCCGGGTGATGTGCCAGGGGGCCAACTATCGACAGCACGCCATCGAGTCGGGGATGAACCCCGACGAACGCGCCTTCAATCTGTTCTTCGACAAGACCGACGCCTCCGTCACCGGGCCGCATGCCGACGTCACCCGCCCGGCACATGTCGCACTCCTGGACTACGAGATCGAGTTGGCACTGGTCATGCGGCAAGCGGTCGACAGGCCCACCACCATCACCGTCGAGAACCTGCACGAGTACGTCTTCGGCGTCACCATCGCCAACGACCTGTCGGCACGCGACGTGCAGCTGCCACAAGGACAGTTCCTCAAGGGCAAGAGCTATCGCGGATTCTGCCCGGTCGGACCGGTACTGGCGGTCCTGGAGCCCGGCGACTTCGCACTGCTCGACGACCTCGAACTGACATTGCGGGTCAACGGCTCGGTGCGGCAGAGCGACAACACCGCCAACATGCTCTACCGGCCGGCCGAGACGCTCACCGAACTCACCGAGTTCTGCAACATCAGCCCCGGCGACGTGCTGCTCACCGGCACCCCGCACGGCTGTGTCGCCACCTCGCCACCGCCCGTGGTCCGCCGGCTGGCCACCGCGCTACTGCCCGAGGACAAGATGTGGGCTGCGTTCATCAAGCTCAACAAGCGCAAACCCTATCTGCAACCCGGCGATGTGATCACCGCGTCGATCCGCAATGCGACGGGCTCGCTCGATCTCGGCACGCAGCGGACCACCATCGCCGCACCATAGAAAGGACAACGCACATGAGCCCCACGAGCGGCCCGCCACAGCCCACACCGGACCTCGCAGCACCGTCCGATCGGTTGGTTCCGGAGTTCATCGCGCACTTCGTGGTGAAGACAGCGCGTAGTGCCGAGATGATCGATTGGTATGCAAAGGTATTCGGCGCCACAGTGGTCCATGAAGATTCTCAGATCGCCTTCCTGACCTGGGACCAGGAAAGTCACCGACTGGCCCTGGTGAAGCTTCCGCCGCCGATGCGGTTCCTGTTTCCGTTGGCCCGGCTGCGCCGAAAGACCTACGGGATCGACCATCTGGCCTTCACATTCACCTCGTTGGAGCAGCTGCTGCTGACGTATGAGCGGCTGCAGAAGGTCGGGATCAGCCCAGTCTGGTCGATCAATCACGGCCCGACCACCAGCCTCTATTACGAGGACCCGGAGGGTATTCGGCTCGAGTTCCAGGTCGAGAACTTCCCCACCGCACAACAGACGGCCGAGTACTTCAACAGCACCGAGTTTGCCGACAACCCCATCGGGGTCAACATCGATCCCGGCTACCTGCTGGAGAGGTTGCGCGCCGGAGCCGACCATGCCGCTCTGCTCAGGCGGGGTGCAGGCACTCGACCGGGTACCAAGCAGCGAGCCAACAAACGGACGATCACGTGGAAGACGTTGTGAGACATGCCTACTGAACCAATAGTCATTGTCGGTGCCGGAGCCGCCGGCTCCACGATGGCGCTCTTGCTGGCCCGATACGGTATCGCCTCCACCGTCATCGAACAACGCACGGACACCCGCCTGCACCCCGCGGCGCACGTCATCAACGCGCGCTCCCTCGAAATCTGGAATGCGGCCTCACCTCAACTGGTTCATGCGCTGGAGTCGATCACACCGGATATCGAGACCGTCAACATCATCCGGTGGTGCACCGGCGTACGCGCCGAGCCGCTGGGCGAGATCGACCTGCTGTCGCAACCGGATCGTCTCGCCGAAGTCCGATCGCACAGCCCATTTCTGATCTCCCACATCGGCCAACACCTGCTCATGCCCGAGCTCTGGCAGGTTCTCGACGATGAACCCCTGATCGATTTCCGGCGCGGATGGCGCGCCGAAGGTACCGCCGACAACCTCGTTCTGCGCCCGCCGGCCGGATCGTCCACCGTGGTGACCCCGCGGTTCGTGATCGCCGCCGACGGCGCCAACAGCACCCTTCGGGAATCGGCGGGTATCGCGATGGCGGGACCCGTTCTGGCCAATATGGGCAGTGTATTCTTCCACGCGCCCGGGCTGTACCCCGAAGGCGCCGACCGCCCATTGCTCAGCTGGATCTATCACCCCACGTTCAGCGGGGTGATGATCGCCCATGCCGACGACAACTACGTCTTGATGACGCCGTACCTGCACAGCGCACAACTCATCGCACGGCAGAGCCGGCAGTACTGGGACCGCGTGCTGCCAGATGTCATCGGTGCCACCGACTACCAGATCCGGTCGACCGGGACATGGACCATGACGTCGCAGATGGCCGAGCGGCTCCGTGCCGGCCGGCTGTTGTTGATCGGTGATGCGGCACACCGCTTTCCGCACACCGGCGGCTTCGGGCTCAACAGCGGTGTCCAGGACGCACACAATCTGGCCTGGAAGCTGGCGGCGGTGCTCGACTCGGGGGCACCCGATTCCTTGTTGGACACCTACGACGTCGAACGCCGGCCGGTCGTGGCACGCTTCGCCGAGCAGAGCACGACCAACCATTTCAAACTGGACGAGGTCACGGCACCGTTGGGTATCACCAACCGCGCGCTGCACAAGGCCACCGAGCTCATGGGCCGGTCCTGGCTGGGCTGGGTTCCCGATCGGGTGATGGCCACAATGGCCGACGGTATGACGCGCGCTCAGACATCACGGACGAAACGGCTGCTGCGACAAGATGCAAACGGCAACCGCCTCAGACAGCGGATGGGCGATGAGATACCCGGGCAGGTGGAGCATTTCGTGGCCAGCGGCCTGGAGTTCGGCTACGCCTACGACAGCGTATTGATCGATACCGCGAGCGAAGGACCCTGCCCCGACGGCGACGTGTCGCTTTACCACCCCACCACGCACCCCGGCGCGCGGCTACCGCACGCCACCGTGCTCGATCGCGACGCAACTCCGCGACCCATACACGAGCTGGTCGGCCGGACCGGCCTGACATTGTTCACCGCCGATGCCCAAGGCTGGTCCTCCGCGTTGGGGAGCTCGCCGGCTGCCGCACCGATCACGGTGGTCGCGCTGGCGGCGCCGGAACCCGACGATCAGAACAGGATCATCGATCTGTTCGAGGTCGGTACCGAGGGCGCGGTGCTGGTTCGCCCCGACGGGCATGTGGTCTGGCGCAGCCGGACGGGGTCAGCGGCGATCGGCCGGCTACGAAGGTTTGTCGACAATGCCTGGGGCGCTGTGTATCCCGATGGCGGGATGAACCGCCATCGGGATACCGCCTGACGCAGGCAGATCAGCTGTGGTCGAGTTCGGACACTGATTGCGAATCGACCTGAAGAACCCGGGCCGAGGGGATGTCGAAGAACAGTCCGATGACCCTCACCTTGCCTTCGGCGACGGCCGCGCCCACCACGCGATGCCGTATCAGGGTCTGCACCTGCATGGCGACGTTGACCATCGACAGCTGATCGACCGGGGCGAAACCCAGCTCCTCGGCATGCCGTCCGACCGGATGACCATTTTCGTAGGCCGTTCGACTCGGGTTGCCGTATGCCAACCACTGCTCGACCGCGTCGTCGACAGCGGGGCCCTCGCCTAGTAGGCCGCGCATGGCACCGCATCCCGAGTGTCCACACACCACGATCGAACTGATGTTGAGCTGACCGATGGCGTACTGCAGGGCCGCCTCGACCGCCATGTCCTCACCCTTGGCGGGGATCAGATTGCCCATGTTGCGGACGGTGAACAGGTCGCCCGGACCCGCGCTGGTGATGGTGTTGGGCATGACGCGCGAGTCCACGCAGCTGAGGAAGAACGTGTCGGGATCCTGGAACTCGCCCAACTGGGACAGGTGTGGGCGCACCGTATCGGCGCCGCGGCGGTGAAACTCCGCGACCCCGGTCAACACCGGTCGCAGCGCCGCCGGCGTCTGTACATCACCGTCGCGGGACTGCCACTGCGACCACGGCAGAAATGTGCGGGCGGACGCCAACTGGCGGAACCGTCGTGGCGGCCCTTCGGTGGCCGCCGACATCGGCGCCGCACCAGCCTCGTCGATGACAACGGTGCCGCCGTTGGCCTCGTATTGCTTGATCCACTCGTGCACCGAGTCGTAGACGGCGTGGTCGAGGAAGTCGACGACCAGTTCCACGGTGACCGCCTTGGCCGGCGGCACCGACTGCAGCACCCGGGTCAGACGCGGCAGCGACAGGAAGCTCAGCGATCCCTCGACCACGACGCGCCAGCTGCCCGACGGCAACTCTTCGGCGTGCACCCGTGCCCACAACACCCGTCGCAGAACCAGAACCAGCGATAACGCCAATCCGATGAGCACGCCTTCCAGCAGGTTGAGCAGGACGACACCGATCACCGTCACGACGTAGATCGCGGCGTCGCCGGTCTTGCTGGCCAGTTTGATGTCGGCGAGCTTCACCAACTGGATGCCGATCATGACAAGCAGGCCCGCCAGCGCCGCATAGGGCACCAGTTCGACCACATTGATCAGCAGGACGGAGAAAGCGAGAACCCAGACCCCGTGCATGATCGCCGATGCCCGACTGCGCGCGCCGGTCTTGGCGTTGGTCGCACTACGGACGATGACGCCGGTGACGGGGAGGCCCCCGGCGAGCCCGGAGGCCATGTTCGCTGTGCCTTGGCCGAGCAGTTCACGGTCGAAATTGGTCCGGTCACCGGAATGCATCTTGTCCACGGCCACCGCCGAGAGCAGGCTTTCGACGCTGGCGATCAGGGCGATGGTCAGGATACCCGTGGCGATACCCGCCCACTGGCCGTCCGGAATGGTCGGCAGCTCGATCGCCTCGATCAGGCTGCCGGGCAGCTCGATCCGCGCGATGTCCATACCGGCCACCAGCGACACCGCCGTTGCCGCGACGACGGCGACGAGCGGGCCGGGGACCTTGCCCAGGAATCCTGGTACCCGCGGCCAGAGCAGCATGAGTGCGATCACGACGACGCCCACCACCACCGAGGCCATATCGGCCACGCCGATCGAGGCAGGCAACGAGGTGATGTTCGCTATCGCGGAGCTCTTGGATTCCTCGCCGAGCAGGACGTGGATCTGCTGCAGGGCGATGGTCACACCGATACCGGCCAACATGGCGTGCACCACGACAGGTGAGATCGCCAGGGCTTGGCGGGCGATGCGACTGAGACCGAGCAGGATCTGCACTGCACCGGCGGCGATGGTGATGAAACATGTGACACCCCAACCGAACCGTGCGACCAGCTCGGCAACGATGACCGTGAGTCCTGCCGCCGGTCCGCTCACCTGCAAGGGTGAGCCACCCAGCGCTCCTGCTACGACACCGCCGATCACCGCCGCGATGAGCCCGGCCATGATCGGTGCACCGGAGGCCACCGCGATGCCGATCGACAGCGGAACCGCGACGAGAAATACCACCAGTGAAGCAGGCAGGTCGTACCGGGCAATGCCGGACAGACGTTGGCGCACGGTGGGTCCGCTGGGCGGCTCCGGGACCAAACCGCGGGGCTGGGACGTGAGGGAGTCGAGTTGCACGATTAGCTGGAGCCTCCAGGTCGGAACTGTTGCCGGCGGACAGGCGTCGTACTGCCGCGTCGTTGCGGGACGCCGAAGACAAGCCTACGGAATCCGTTGCAGTTGAGCCGCCTGCCGCAGGTTTCAATCCTGTGACATGGTGTTAGGTTGCTACGAAATCAGTTGCCAATGTGGCCAAGACCACGTTTGAAGACGCCGGCGACTCACAACATCGCACTCACGATCTCGTCGGTGGACACCACCGCGTGAGCCAGGAATCGGTAATTGATCAACGCCGCCTGGTAGCCATCGCCCCAATCGGGGTGGCGCGGACCAGCCGTGGCATCGTGAACCACGTACACCTCGAAGCCGTTCTCCAACAACTCTCGCAGGTGCGATTCGACGCAGATGTTCGCCAGCATGCCGCACAGGATGACGCGGGAGATCCCGCGCTTGCGCAGTTGCAGAACAAGGTCGTTGGTGGTCGGTCCCCACACTTTGTGCGGGCTGGCCACCACCGTCTTGGCATTGTTGATGTACGGCTTGAATTCCTCGAGCCAGTCCGCGCCGGAATCGGCAAAACCGTCGAGGCTCAGCGCACCGGACCGCGCGAAGGTGTTGGTCTGTAATTCGTTTGACTCCAGCGGTCCGTTGAACAGCCAGGTGTGATCGGTGGGATAGAAATAGTGCGGAGATATCACGACGTAGTAATCACGGCTCTTGGCGGCCTCGAAGATCTCCAGCAGATGTTGCACGGTGCCGTTCTCGACGACACTGGCGCCGACGACGTCCCAACTCGTGCCCTGCGGGCTCAGGACGTCGTTCTGCGGGTCGATCATCACCACGGCGGTATCGCTGCGATTGCATTGCATGGCGGCGCTCCTTCGACGAAGCTGTCATCGCGGGCCCCGATGTACCCGGCGTCCAAACACCCAACTGCAAGCCAGGTCTCGGTCACTACAAGACGAGAACGTGGGCACACAACCGGCTCGGTAACACTGTAGATGCGGTGCACCGGTACGCCGCGCCGAATACTCGAGGAAGATCCTGGACCCAGCCGGCGCACGGGCGCCTGGCAGCAAACAACTCGTCAGTGCGTTTGAGACCACCACGGGAGACGAGCGGCTAGGATCGCCCCAAGCTAAGTCGCTCCCGGCAGCGCCGTCGGAAACATTCTCGTGTTGTACGGCAACGTCCAAGGGGCCGCCACGCAACCGAGGATTTTCGATGAAGAATTTGATCGCGGCGCTCACCGCGTCGATCGATCCGGCATCCCTGTTGGCCAGAGTCGCCGAACAGGCCTGCGTCTTCGCGCCGAAAGCCGACGGGGCGGCGGTGAGCTTGTGCACCGACGACTACCTGACCGTCGTGTCCGCATGTGGCGTATCGGAACCGTTGCTGGGCAACGCCGTGCCCGCCCGCGGTACTTTCCAGGCGCTCGCATTGCAGACCCAGACACCGCAGTGCAGTGGCGACGCCACGACCGATCCACGGCTCAACCCACAGATGTGTGAACTGGCATCGGATCTGGGCATCCGGTCCTGGGTGGCGATCCCGCTGTATCACCAGGACACGGCTCTGGGCGCGCTGAACGTCATGGCAAGCGCACCCGACGCCTTCAGTCCCCTCGATGTCGCCGGTATCGCTTCGATGGGTCGCTTCGTCTCGGCGTTGATCGGTTCTCATTCCGAAATGCGCCGCCTGCTGGCAGATCTGCTCGAAGACCCAGCCACTCCTGACGATTCACCCACGACTCAGTTTCTGGCCTCTTTCTTGATCCCGAATCTTGCCCGGACCGACTTCATCACACGACGTGTCGACGACCTGTTGGACAACGCGACGAGCTTTCGTGCCGTGTTCCAACCCGTCGTCGACCTGCACACCGGCATAACCCTTGGGTTCGAAGGACTATGCCGATTTCCACAGACAGCGGACATGGACACCGCCAGTTGGTTCCGGGAAGCCCGTCGGGTGGGGCGCGGTATCGCACTCGAGCTGGCGGCACTGCACACCATCCTCGACGCCGCCCGCGACATCCCCGACGAGTTCGACGTCGGGGTGAATTTGAGCCCGTTGGCGGCGCTCAACGCCGAGGTCCAAGACATCCTGCTGTCGACGGACCGCCAGCTCGTCCTGGAGTTGACCGAACACGAGCGCTTCCCCGAGGACCTCAACGAGGGTCTCAAACCGTTGCGGGACAAGGGGATCCTGCTTGCCGTCGACGATGCCGGAGCCGGGTTCGCGAGCTTCACGCAGATCCTGCGGATAAGGCCCGAGATCATCAAGCTCGACGGTGAGTTCATCCGTGGTATCGAACACGATTCGGTCAAACGAGCACTCGCGGCCTCGATAGTGCAGTTCGCCGCCGAACTCGGAGCGTTTCCGGTGGCGGAGTCGATCGAGAACGCCGAACAAAAAGAGGTGGTTCAGCGCCTCGGAATTCCGCGCGGGCAGGGTTTCTTTCTGGGGCGGCCGTGCAGCGCAACGGAGCTTTTCGGCGCCCAGGACGGTCGGGGCGCCTAAAGCACCACCACGTCAGTCCGATACCGCCACGACGACCTTGTCGCCACTGCGCTGTGCGGCCGAGGTGAATGCCGTGGCCGCCTCCAGAAGTGGATAGCGTTCGGTGACCAACAGGTCCAGATCGACGCCACCGGCGGCCAGCGCTATGGCTTGCGGGTAGGTGTCTTTCATGCGCCGCACCATGGCGAACGTCAAGCCCTTGCGGCGCGCCGCCGCGGCCGGGAATGACGAGGTGTCCTCCGACGGGATGCCGGCCAGCGCGATTCGCGCCCCGGGTCGCGCAGCCGTCACCGCGGTGGCAATACCGGCGTCGGTGCCGGCCAATTCGATCACGATATCGACGCCGCGCCCGCTCGTGGCATCGGCGACCGCGTCGGGCGCCTCGGCCGGCGACCACACCTGCGACGCGCCGGCGCGCAGCGCACTGGTCCGGCGGTGCGCCAGTGGCTCGGTGACGAAGACCCGCGACGCCCCGCCGCGAAGGGCCACCTGGACCGCGAGCACACCGATCGGTCCGGCACCGACCACCAGCACGTCGGCGCCCGGGCGCAGGTGGCTGACACCGACCGCGTGAATGGCGACACCGAGCGGTTCGAGGAGAGCGCCCGCATCATCGCTGAGCTCGTCGGGCAACTCGTGTAACAGGTGGTCCGGCCACACCAGGTATTCCTGAAGCGCACCGTCTACCGTGCCGTGTCCAGCGAATTGCACTGTCGGGCAAAGGTTGTGATATCCCATGCGACACATCTCGCACGATCGGCACGGGATCGCGGGATCGACCGCGACGCGCCGGCCGGCATAGGGACCGGTGAGGGCGCGGGCCGCGAACTCGTGCCCCGGTACGACGGGTCGCTCGATCCTGTTCTCCCCTATGCCGCCGTCGGTGAACCAATGCAGGTCGGAACCACAGATCCCCACCGAGGTAACCGCAAGCAGTGACCATCCCGCGGGTGGGTCAGAAGGATCGCGTTCGGAAGCGACCCGCAGATCGCCGACAGCGTGCAGCCGTGCTGCGATCATGTGTCCGGTTCCGATCAAAGGCCGGCGGCGACATGGTGATACACATCGTTCCACTTGAGTTCGTGCTGGAAACCGCGCACCGTCGTATTCGCGTCGATGATGAGCAGCTCGGTGTCGGTCATGGTGGCGAAATCGTCCATCACCTCGGTGCCGACGGCGGTGGTCAACACGGTGTGGTGCGGCGCGCCCGCCATCAGCCAGGCCTCCGCCGAGGTGGACCAGCAGGGCATGGGTTCCCATACCGCGCACGCCACGGGCAGGTTCGGCAGTTCCTCTTCCGGTTCGACGACTCGAACCTCGTTGGCCACCAGGCGGAATCGACTACCCATATCGCAGATTCCGACGATGACGGCATCGGCGGGTGCCGCCGTGAACCGGAGCCGGACAGGATCTTCGCGACCGCCGATGGAGAGCGGATGCACCTCCAGCGTCGGCGTTGCCGCCGCGATACTGGGGCAGACCTCCAGCATGTGCGCTCCGAGGATGCGCTCACGACCGGGCGTCAGGTCGTAGGTGTAGTCCTCCATGAACGACGTCCCACCGGGCAGCCCCTCGGCCATCACCTTCACGGTGCGCAACATCAGCGCGGTCTTCCAGTCACCCTCACCGCCGAACCCGTAGCCATCGGCCATCAACCGCTGGACCGCCAGGCCCGGCAGTTGGCGCAATCCGCCGAGATCTTCGAAGTTCGTGGTGAATGCGTGAAATCCGCCATCGACCAGAAACTTTCGCAGTCCCAGCTCGATCTGGGCGCCGTGCCGCAACGCCGCGTGCCGGTCGCCGCCGGGCAGCAGCTCCGGTGCGACCCGGTAGGTGTGTTCGTACTCGCGGACCAGTTTGTCGACATCGGCCGGCCGCACGCGTTCGACGACCTCGACGAGATCGTTGACACCGTAGGTGTCCACCGAGACACCGAAATGGGCTTCGGCCTCCACCTTGTCGCCTTCGGTGACCGCCACACCCCGCATATTGTCCCCGAATCGCACGAGCTTGAGTGTCGACAACTCCGCGGCGCCGAGCGCCGCGCGCACCCACGACCCGATGCGGCCGCGGGTCTGCGCGTCGCTGACGTGACCGGCGATGGTCTTGCGCGAGGTGGACAGTCGCGACTGGATATAGCCGAATTCCCGATCGCCGTGCGCCGCCTGGTTGAGGTTCATGAAATCCATATCGATGCTGTGCCATGGCAATTCGACACCGAACTGGGTGTGCAGGTGCAACAGCGGTTTACGCAGCGACTTCAGGCCCCGGATCCACATCTTGGCCGGCGAGAAGGTGTGCATCCAGGCGATGACACCGATACACTCCTCCGACGTGTTCGCCTCGCTGAGTACCCGCGCGATCTGATCCGAGTCGGTCACCACGGGAAGCCAGCGCACCTCCACCGGAATCTCGGAACTGCCGTCGAGCCGCTCGGCGATCTGTCGCGACTGATCGGCGACCTGCTCGAGGATCTCCGGCCCGTACATCGACTGGCTGCCGGTGATCAACCACACCTGGCTGGTGACGAGACGGGACGCAATCATCGCTGGTTCTCCTGGGGGACGTCGGGACGGCGGCCGGATTGGCCGTATACGTTCTGGTAGCGGTCGAACAGTGCGGTCACGTCGGCGTCATCGATCGCAGGCGGGGACCCGAGTTGGCGGCTGATGTGCACGGTTCGTGCCACGTCCTCGACCATGACCGCCGCTTTGACCGCGTCGCGGGCGGTGCGGCCGATGGTGAACGGGCCATGGTTGCGCATCAACACCGCAGGGGATCTGCTGTCCCGCAGCGTCTCGACGATGCCCCGGCCGATCGAATCGTCACCGATGAGAGCGAACGGGCCGACCGGAATATCGCCACCGAACTCGTCGGCGATCATCGTGAGCACGCAGGGAATGGGCTCACCGAGCGCCGCCCACGCGGTGGCGTAGGTGGAATGGGTGTGCACCACGCCTCCCACCCGAGGCATGTGGCGATACACGTAGGCATGCGCCGCGGTGTCGGACGACGGCGCCAGTTCCCCGTCCACCAGATTGCCGTGCAGATCGCAGACCACCATGTCTTCGGCCCGCAGGGAGGCGTATTCGGCCCCCGACGGTTTGATGACCATGAGGTCGCGGTCGGGCACCCGGGCCGAGACGTTGCCCGCCGTCCAGACCACCAGCTCGTAGTGGGTCAGCATGGTGTGCAGATCGCATACCTGTTGGCGGAGTAGGTCGACGACCGCGTTGATATCCGAGGTTATGGTCATTGCACGGCTCCTACCGGTTCTGGTGATCCGATGCGCCGGAGCCGGCGCATCATGTCGTTGCCACGCCCGAACCAGTCATAAGCCGCGACATATTCGCGGTACAGCCGGTCGTAGGCCGCGACATTGTGCGGAATCGGCAGGTACGCGTCGCGGGTTCGCCTGCCCATCCGTCCGGCGGCGGCAGGGACGTCGTCGAAGGCGCCGGCTGCCACCGCCGCATGTATCGCCGAGCCCAGCGCGGGAGCCTGGGTCGACGGCACGGTCGACAGCGGCAGACCCACGGCGTCGGCATAGATCTGCATGAGCAGCTCGTTCTTGAGAAGTCCTCCGGCCACCACCAACTCGTCGACCTGGACACCGCTGCTGACAAACGTTTCCACGATCATCCGGGTGCCGAAAGCGGTCGCCTCCAGCAGTGCTCGGTACATGTCCACACAGCTGGTCTGCAGAGTCTGGCCGATCATGACGCCGGACAGCTCGTGGTCGACCAGAACCGATCGGTTCCCGCTGTGCCAGTCCAGCGCGATCAGACCGTGCTGACCCACCTCCTGCGCGCCGGCCAACTCGGTGAGCAGCTCGTGCAGCGATATGCCGCGGCGGCGTGCGTCGACGTGATAGCGCTCGGGCACGCAGTTCTCGACGAACCATCCGAAGATGTCGCCGACGCCGGATTGCCCGGCCTCGTATCCCCAGCTGCCTTCGGAGATTCCACCGTCGACCACCCCACACATCCCCGGAACATCCCGCAGCACGTCGGAATTCATCACATGACACGTCGACGTCCCCATGATCGCCACCAGATGTCCCGGCTCCAGCGCGTCGGCCGCGGCAACGGTCACGTGAGCATCCACATTGCCCACCGCAACCGCGATACCCTCCGGCAGGCCGGTCCAGGCGGCCGCCTGCGCGGTCAGAGACCCGGCACGGTCCCCGAGCTGTCCGATCGGCGCATCCAGCTTGTCGGTCACGAAGTCGGCGAATCCCGGACGCAGCTCTTCGAGGAAATCCCGCGACGGATACTCGCCGTCCTGCCGGATGCCCTTGTAGCCGGCGCTGCACGCATTGCGCACGTAGCTGCCGCAGAGCTGCCACACGATCCAGTCGGCGGCCTCCACGAAGTGATCCATCGCCTGATAGACCTGCGGATCCTCGTCGAAGATCTCCAGCGCCTTGGCGAATTCCCACTCACTGGAGATCAGCCCGCCGTATCTGGGCAACCAGCGCTCACCGCGCTGCGCGGCCACCAGGTTGATCCGGTCGGCTTGCGGTTGTGGCGAATGGTGCCGCCAAAGCTTGCCGTACGCGTGCGGGCGGTCGCCGAACACCCCGAGCTGGCTCAGGGGCGTGCCGTCGCTGCGCACCGGCACCATGGTGCACGCGGTGAAATCGGTTCCGATCCCGATGATGTCGCTCGGGTCGACGCCGGATTTCGCGACCGCCTGGGGTACGGCGGTGCGCAGCACCTGGATGTAGTCCTCAGGAACCTGCAACGCCCACTGCGACGGGAGCCGCACACCGCTGCCCGGCAGGGCATCGGTGATGACACCGTGCTCGTAGACGTGTTCGGCGCTGGCGAGCTGGTGTCCGTCGCTGACCCGCACCACCAGTGCCCGGCCGGATAGTGTGCCGAAATCGACACCTACCGTGTACTTTTCGGCGCTCATCGGGCCTCCTGGTGTTTTGCCGTGCTGTCACGGACGATCAGTTCGGGGGAAAGCAGCGCGACACTGGTCGCCGACCCGTCCAACGTCGCTATCACCAATTCGATGGCGCGTTGTCCGACAGCCTTGAAGTCCTGCCGGACAGTCGTCAGCGCGGGGTTGAGGTATGCCGCTTCCGGGATGTCGTCGAAACCCACCACGCTGACGTCTTCCGGAACGCGGATCCCGTTCTGGGCGAACGCGTGCAGGACGCCGATCGCCATCTGGTCGTTCGCCACGAACACCGCGGTGGCGTCCCCGCGTCTGGCCAACTCGCAGCCGATCTCGTGGCCACGGGCCGGGGTCCAATCCCCCACCAACGACTCCCGGGCCGCCAGTCCCGCGGCACGCATCGCCTCCTCGTACCCGAGCCGGCGGCCCTTGGCCTCCGTCCACGTCAACGGGCCCGCCACGTGATCGATGGCACGGTGGCCGAGGTCGATGAGGTGCTGGGTGGCCTGCCGGGCGCCGGCGATCTGATCGACGCCGACGCTCAGCCCGCGACCCGACAGATCGCCCTCGACGACGATGAGCGGCAATCCGGCGTCCGCCGAATGTGCTACCGCCAGTGCGTCTTCCTGCGCGGCGATCATCACGATCGCCTCCACCGATTGCCGCGCCAGATGATCCAGCGCGTCCCGTAGGGCCTCCTGGGTCACTTCGGCCAGCGGCACCATGCTGGAGAAGTAGCCGGCCGCGCGGGCGGCCTCTTCCACGGAGCGCTGAATGCTCGACGGACCGTACAACGCGCTGTTGGTGCCGACGATCCCGATGATTCCGGAGCGTCTGGTCACCAGTGCCCGGGCCGCGGTGTTGGGCCGGTATCCGAGTTCGGAGATGGCCTGCTCGACACGCGCCTTGGTGGCGGGCCTGATACTGGGTGAGCCGTTGATGACCCGTGAGACCGTTTGGTGGCTGACGCCTGCGAGGCGTGCGACGTCGGCCATCACCGGTTTCGGGGTGACGGGCGGGGTGGGCTGACTGCTCATCCTGGCTTCCTCACGACTAGGCGCTGCACGAGAACGAATACCAGCAGCAGCACACCCGTCATGATCCGCGTCCAGTACGAATCGAGGTTCGCGGCCGTGACGAATGTCTGGATCGTACCCAGCACCAGTACACCGATCACCGATCCGAGTACGAATCCGACACCGCCGGAGAGCAATACACCACCGATGACGGCTGCAGCGATGGCGTCGAGCTCCAGCCCGATACCGTTGAGGCTGTAACCGGACAGTTTCTGTACGGCGAGCAGCAGCCCCGCCAGCGCCGCGCACAAACCGCTTATCGCGTAGACCGACACCCTGGCCCGGGCGGCGTGGAGGCCCATCAACTGCGCCGACTGCCGGTTACCGCCCACGGCATACACCGTTCTGCCGAACCGGGTCTGGTGCAGGACGTACGCGGCGACCACCGCGACGACGAGGGCGACAACAACGGTCCAGCGGATGAACTTGTCCTCGTAGAGGTAGACGTAGTTGAGTCCGAACGCGCGAAGGGCGCGATCCTTGATCGGCAGGGTGTCCACGCTGAGCACGTAACACAACCCACGTGCCAGGAACATGCCGGCCAGCGTCACGATGAACGGCTGGACATCGAAGTACTCGATGACCACGCCCATCAGCAAGCCCAGCAGGGGCCCCACCAGTAGTACGACACCGACCGCCAGCGGCATCGGCCAGCCTGCGCGCAAGGTGGTGGCCAAGATGACGGTCGACAGTGCGACCACCGCTCCGACGCTGAGATCGATTCCGCCGGTGAGGATCACGAATGTCATCCCCACTGCGAGGACGATCAGGTGGGCGTTGTCCACCAGCAGGTTCAGGAACACCTGCGTGGGGCTGGCGAAATCGTAGCGGGCGACGACGGCG
This sequence comes from Mycobacterium sp., assembly GCA_016197405.1. GTDB lineage: Bacteria > Actinomycetota > Actinomycetes > Mycobacteriales > Mycobacteriaceae > Mycobacterium. The sequence continues at coordinate 18,035 of JACPVR010000015.1, read as the reverse complement.
ACGAACATCACCACGAACAGCAGCAAGGACGCCAACGGCGACAGGTAGCGTCCCCGGGCGCGGTGCAGCAGTCCGGCAGCGACCGTTTTCGGCCGGGCCGCGGTTTGGGTGCTCATCGGCTGCTCGCTTTCGTCGCCATCGCAGAGTCCGGCGCACCGGCCGGCGGCCCGGGAACCGGGACTGCCGGTACATCCGATGTCGACGAGGTGTCCGGCGCCGGGGTGGTGCGGCGCGGGGTGTGGCGCGGTCCGCGCAGCGATAACAGCGCCCGGAACTTCGGTGCCTGCAGCAGGCACACCGCGATGACGACCAGCGCCTTGAACACCAACGTCGTCTCGGGTGTGATGCCCGCGGTGTAGACCGTCGTGGTGAGGGTCTGGATGATCAATGCGCCGAGAATCGTCCCGGTCAGGCTGAAGCGTCCACCCAACAGCGAGGTCCCACCGATCACCACGGCCAGGATGGCGTCCATCTCGATCCACAGTCCGGCGTTGTTGGCGTCGGCCGCAGAGATGTTCGACGCGATCATCAGGCCGGCGACTCCGGCGCACAGCGCGCAGAAGACGTACACCGCGAACACGATCGAACGGTGCCGCACACCGGCGAGCCTGCTCGCCTCGGGGTTTATACCGACCGACTCCAGCAGCATGCCGAGCGCGGTGCACCGCGTCAAAAGCCCCACCACGGCGAACACCGACAGGCTCACCAGGATCGCCACCGGTAGCCCCAATGCGTATCCGGCACCGAGCACCTTGAACGGTGCGCTGGTCACCGTGACGATCTGGCCGTCGGTGATCAGCAGCGCGATACCGCGGCCGGCCGTCATCAACACGAGGGTCGCGATGATCGGCTGGACACCGAACACCGACACCAGCATCCCGTTCCACAGACCCAGGGCGACCGCCACGCCCAGGGCGATGCTCATCGCGGTGATGACGGTGCCGGTGCCTGCTGGATCCGGCGATGCCGCGATGTGGGCACACGCCAACGCCCCGCTGATGGCCACCACCGCACCGACGGACAGGTCGATACCACGGGAGGCGATCACCAGTGTCATTCCGAGGGCGATCAGCAAGGTCGGAGCACCGTTGCGCAATATGTCGATCAGGCTGCCGAAGAGGTGACCGTCCTGCATCCGGATCGTCAGGAAGCTGGGCGTGAGAACGACATTGACGGCCAGCAGGCCGACGAGCGCGAGAGCGGGCCACACCAGCGGCGACGCCGACAGTTTGGACCTCATTGCCCGCTCCCTCCGGCGATGAGCGCAGTGAGACCCGCAACGGTGCAGTCGGTACCGACCTGTTCGATACAGCGCCCGTCGCGCAGCACCACGATCCGGTCGCTGATCCGCGCGACCTCCTCGAGTTCGGCGGAGATGAACACCACGGCCATACCGTCGGCCGCAAGATCGGTCACGAGCTTCTGAATCTGCGCTTTGGCGCCCACGTCGATACCCCTGGTGGGTTCGTCGAGGATGAACAGCTGCGGCTCGGTGATCAGCCACCGCGCCAGCAGCACCTTCTGCTGGTTGCCGCCGCTGAGGTTCTTCACCAGAGCGCCCGGGTCACGCGGCCGGATGTCGAGGGCTTCGAGGTATCGGGCGACCAGGTCGTCCTTGGTCTTCCTGCCCAGCGGGCGAGCGAACCCGCGGCGGGCTTGTAGCGCCAGCACCAGATTGTCCCGGACGGTGAGGTCGCCGATGATGCCCTCGCCTTTGCGGTCCTCGGAGGAGAACGCGAAACCCTTGGCGATTGCGGCGCGTGGCGAACGCAACGTGACCGGCTTGCCGTTGACCAGCATTCGTCCGCTGGTGGCGCGGTCGGCGCCAAAGAGTAGCCGTGCCAACTCCGTGCGGCCCGAACCCAGCAGGCCGGCCAGGCCGACCACCTCGCCCCGATGAATATCGAGGTCCACGGGGTACACGCCGGGCGCGCGGCCGACCTGCTGGGCGCTGACGATGGTCTCCTGGGATTCGGAGCCGGCACCGGCCGCGACCGTTTCCTCGATGTGTTCCAGCAGATCGAGTTCATGTCCGAGCATGGCTGCCACGAGCTGATGCTTGCCCAGGTCGGCGGTCAGATACTCGCCCACCAGACGGCCGTTGCGCAGCACCGTCATTCGGTCCGAGATCTCGTAGATCTGGTCGAGGAAGTGCGAGACGAACAGGATGGCGACGCCACTGTCGCGCAGACGACGCATGACCCGGAACAGTTCGTCGACCTCGTCCGCGTCCAGGCTCGATGTGGGTTCGTCGAGGATCAGGACGCGTGCGGACACCGCGGTCGCGCGGGCGATGGCGACCAACTGCTGCAACGCGATCGGGTGGGCCCCCAGCGTCGAGCCGGGATCGATGGTCAGGTCGAGCTCACCGAGCAGTTCTGCCGCGCGCCGGTGCATCGCCCGGTAGTCGATCCGTCCGAAGCGCCGCGGCTCACGACCCAGCAGGATGTTCTCTGCCACGCTCAGATTGGGACACAGGTTGACCTCTTGGTACACGGTGCTGATACCCGCGTCCTGGGCCTGGCGCGGACTGGTGAACCGCCGGTCCGTGTCGTCGATCGCGATGCTGCCCGAGGCGATGTCGTAGACACCGGTGAGTGCCTTGATCAGCGTCGACTTCCCGGCGCCGTTCTCGCCCATCAGGGCGTGGATCTCACCGGGCAGCAACCGGAAGTCGACCCCGTCGAGCGCTTTGACACCGGGAAACTCGACGGTGACACCGCGCAACTGAACCACCGGCGCCACAGCGGGTTTCGCCGAGGATTCCGCGACCGACACCGCCATCAGTATTTGCGGTCCGGCAGCGCGGCGGCAGCCTGCTGCTGATCGAACGCCTCGTCCGGGGTGACCACCCGGGCCGGCACCGGCTCACCGGCGACAACCTTCTTGGCGAGCTCCATCAGTTGCGGGCCGAGCAGCGGGTTGCATTCGACGATGTAGTTGAACTTGCCATCGGCCAACGCCTGCATCCCGTCGTGGGTGGCATCGACGGCGACGATCTTGATGTCCTGACCGGGCTTGCGACCTGCTGCCTCGATGGCCTCCATGGCACCCAGGCCCATATCGTCGTTCTGCGCGAATACCAGATCGATCTTCGGGTTCGCCTTGAGGAACGCCTCCATGACCTGCTTGCCGCCGGACCGGGTGAAGTCACCGCTCTGGGAGGCAATGACTTTCAGGTTGGGATTGACGGCGATGGCCTTGGCGAATCCCGAGCTGCGTTCGATGGCCGGATCGGCACCCGTCGTCCCTTCGAGCTGAACGATGTTGACCGGTCCGGGGGCGGATGCGTACTGCTGTACCACCCAGTCACCGGCACGCTGGCCTTCTTGGACGAAGTCCGCGCCGAGGAAGGTCTTGTAGACGTCGGGTTCCTGGGTGTCCACCGCCCGGTCGGTGAGAATGACGGGGATGCCGGCATTCTTGGCTTCCAACAGCACCGCATCCCAGCCGGTGCGCACCACCGGGCTGAACGCGATCACGTCGACGCGCTGCTGGATGAACGACCTGATGGCCGATATCTGGTTCTCCTGCTCTCCGTTGGCGTCGGAGAACTTCAGATCGACCCCGGCCGCCTTGGCCGCGTCCTGTATCGATTTGGTGTTCGCCGTCCGCCAGCCACTCTCGGCACCGACCTGCGAGAAGCCCATGGTGATCTGTCCGCCGTCGGCACCTGAGCCCGACCCGGAACCCGGCGCCGGCCCACTGCCACACGCCGCCAGCAGGGTGGCCGCGACGGCCGCCACGAACGCAGTGCGAATCCTTTTCACGATATCTCCTTCGATGTCGCTTCGATGCCGAGAGCAACCGCGTATGGCCAGCGTTTCGGCAGGTCGCGGGGTCTTTGATGGATGTGTGACGGGCATTACACCGTTCGGATGTTAACGCTCACATTCCGCGCTTGTCAACGAATTGTTAGCGCTAACATTCGCGATCGCGGGGGCTTGACAAAGCCGTGAGCCGCGTCACAGACTCGACTATGTTAGCGCTCACATCACCCTGCGGGTCGCCTGTTGCGCCGCGCGGTTGAGAGCCAGAAAACCATCCGGAGGATTTTCATGCGTAGGAGCTTTGCTCGAGTCGTCGGCGCGGTTGCCGTGCTGGCCGCACTCACCAGCGCCGGTTGCGGTCGCTCGACGCCGACGGAGGCCGGCGGCGGTGGAGGTGGCGGTGAACGCACCGGCACCGTCGGCATCGCGATGCCCACCAAGTCCTCTGAACGATGGGTCGCCGACGGCAACAACATGGCCGAGCAGTTCCAGAAGCTCGGGTACCAGACCGACCTGCAGTACGGCGACGACGTCGTTCAGAACCAGGTCTCACAGATCGAGAACATGATCACCAAAGGCGTCAAGGCTCTGGTGATCGCCCCGATCGACAGTTCCTCGCTGACCGATATCCTGCAGCGCGCGGCCGACGCCAAGATCCCGGTTGTCAGCTACGACCGGCTGATCCGCGGAACCAGCAATGTCGACTACTACGCCACTTTCGACAATTTCAAGGTCGGCGTGCTGCAGGCGAGTTATATCGTCGACAAGCTGGGCCTCGCAGATGGCAAGGGGCCCTTCAACATCGAGCTCTTCGCCGGGTCTCCAGACGACAACAACGCGACGTTCTTCTTCAACGGGGCAATGAGCGTGCTGCAGCCCTACTTGGACAGCGGCAAGCTCGTCGTCAAGAGTGGCCAGACATCGTTCGACCAGGTCGCCACGTTGCGCTGGGACGGCGGGCTGGCCCAGTCGCGGATGGACAATCTGCTGAGCAAGGCCTACACCAGCGGCCGGGTCGACGCCGTGTTGTCCCCCTACGACGGCATGTCCCTGGGAATCATCTCGGCGCTGAAGAGCTCGGGTTACGGAACTCCGGCCAACCCCCTGCCGATCGTCACCGGACAGGACGCCGAGCTGGCGTCGGTGAAGTCGATCATCGCCGGCGAGCAGACCCAGACGGTGTTCAAGGACACCCGCGAGCTGGCCAAAGCCGCTGTGCAGATGGCGGATTCGCTGCTCACCGGCGGAAAGCCCGAGGTCAACGACACCAAGACCTATGACAACGGGGTCAAGGTGGTCCCGGCGTTCCTGCTCAACCCGGTCAGCGTCGACAAGACCAACTACCAGCAGGTCCTCGTCGACTCCGGCTACTACACCGCGGCACAGCTCGCGTGACGGCGGTGGCCACCGCTCCGTTGCTCGAGATGCGGAATATCACCAAGCGGTTCGGCAATGTCACGGCACTCAACGATGTGAACCTCACGGTGCGCAATGGTGAGATCCACGCCATCTGCGGTGAGAACGGTGCCGGAAAGTCCACACTGATGAAGGTGCTCAGCGGTATCTATCCGCATGGCACCTATCAGGGCGAGATCGTCTTCGACGGACAACCGGGCGACTTCAAGGACATCCGCTCCAGTGAGCGCCGCGGTATCGGCATCATCCATCAGGAACTCGCGCTGGTGCCGGTGCTGTCCATCGCCGAGAACATCTTCCTGGGCAACGAACACGCATCGGGCGGGATCATCAGCTGGCACGAGACCACGACCCACGCACGGCAACTCATGGACAGGGTGGGTCTCAACGAGAGTCCGCAGACCCGGATCTCCGATATCGGTGTCGGCAAGCAACAGCTCGTCGAGATCGCGAAAGCGTTGTCCAAGAAGGTCAAACTGCTGATCCTCGACGAACCGACCGCAGCGCTCAACGACGAGGACAGCAGACACCTGCTCGATCTCATCGTCGAGCTCACCAGCCAAGGCCTGACCTGCATCATCATCTCGCACAAACTCAACGAGGTGATGCGGGTCGCCGACACCATCACGATCCTGCGCGACGGTCAGACCATCGAAACCCGGCCCATCGAAGCCGGGCTGACCGAGGAACAGATCATTCGCGGCATGGTGGGCCGCGATATGGTCGACCGCTTCCCGCCGCGTACCGCACACACCGTCGGCGAGGTCACCTTCGCGATCGAGGACTGGACCGTGTTCCACCCGCTCGACCAGCAGCGCAAGGTCGTCGACGGCGTCTCGATCAATGTTCGGCGCGGCGAGGTCGTCGGCCTGGCCGGACTCATGGGCGCGGGCCGCACCGAACTGGCGATGAGCGTCTTCGGCCGCAGCTACGGAAAGAAGGGCGGCGGGACGGTTTTCAAGGACGGCAAGGAGATCCGGACCCGCACGGTGTCCGAAGCGATCAGTCACGGAATCGCCTATGCCACCGAGGACCGCAAGCACTACGGGCTCAACCTGATGGACGACATCGCCCGGAGCGTGACACTGGCCTCGCTGCCGAAGGTGAGCAGAGCCACCGTCATCAACGAGCACGAGGAGACCGTCGTCGCCGAACGCTTCCGCAAGGACATGCAGATCAAGGCCCCTTCCGTGCGAGCCACGACCGGCAACCTGTCCGGCGGAAACCAGCAGAAGGTGGTGTTGAGCAAGTGGATCTTCGCCGACCCGGACGTGCTGATCCTCGACGAACCCACCCGCGGCATCGACGTGGGTGCCAAGTACGAGATCTACACCATCATCAATTCGCTGGCAGCCCAAGGAAAATCGGTGATCGTCATATCCTCCGAGCTGCCAGAGCTGATCGGTCTGTGTGACCGTATCTACACCCTCAACGAAGGCCGCCTGACCGGTGAGGTACCCCGCGAGCAGGCTGCCCAGGAAACGCTGATGCAGTACATGATGAAGGGATGACCACATGACCACCAGCCCAACGGTGGACGCGGCATCGGGCGCACCCGCCCCGCCACCCCCGCCGGAATCCGGAGCCGCCCGACTGATGACGGCCGTGCGCAGTAACTTTCGGCAGTACGGCATGGTCGTAGCGCTGGTTCTGATCGTGATCCTGTTCCAGCTGTGGACAAGCGGGATCCTGCTCAAACCGCTCAACGTCACCAACATCGTTCAGCAGAACGGATACATCCTGATCCTCGCGATCGGGATGGTCATCGTGATCATCTCCGGCCATATCGACCTGTCGGTGGGCTCGATCGCCGGATTCATCGGAGCCATGTCGGCGGTGCTGATGATCCGGCACGATATGCCGTGGCCGGTCGCGGTAGTCCTCTGCCTGTTGCTGGGTGCCCTGATCGGGGCGTGGCAGGGGTTCTGGATCGCCTATGTCGGCATTCCGTCCTTCATCGTGACGCTCGCCGGCATGTTGGTGTTCCGCGGGGCGACCCAGTATCTGCTCGAAGGCCAGTCCATTGCGCCGTTCCCCCGCAGCTTCAGCCAGGTCAGCAGCGGCTTCCTGCCCGAGCTCGGCGGCAACAGCCTCTACCATTGGCCCACCGTCATTCTCGGAACCCTCGTCATGGTCGCCGCGGTGTGGCAACAGGTCCGGCAGCGCAGGACACAGCTGCGCTACGGCTTCGACGTGTTGCCGACGGTGTGGTTCGTGGTCAAGTGCGTGGGCATCGTGGCTGCCCTTGCGGCATTCACGCTACTGCTCGCCAGCTACCGTGGCGTACCGGTGGTCGGCATCATCCTCGCCGTCGCCTTCGTCGTCTACGCATTCATCATGCGCAGCACCGTCTTCGGCAGGCAGGTCTACGCCGTCGGCGGCAATGTGGCGGCCGCGCGGCTGTCCGGGGTCAAGACCAAACGCGTGACATTCCTGGTCTTCGTCAACATGGGGCTGTTGTCGGCGCTGGCCGGTCTGCTCTTCGCGGCGCGGCTCAATTCGGCCACCCCGCAGGCGGGTATCGGGATGGAGCTGGAGGCCATCGCTGCGGCCTTCATCGGCGGGGCGTCGGCCAACGGCGGCGTGGGAACGGTATTCGGCGCCATCATCGGCGGGTTCGTGCTCGGCGTACTGAACAACGGTATGTCGCTGATCGGCATCGGCAGCGACGTCCAGCAGGTGATCAAGGGGCTGGTCCTGCTGGCAGCGGTGGGCTTCGACGTCTACAACAAGAAGAAGGGCGGATCCTGATCCGATGGACCGCTACGACCGCGACCTCCTCGACTATGTCCGCAGCTGGACGCCGTACGGCGGCCCGCCGTCGGATGAGGTGCTCGCGGAGTTCGGATTGACGCCCAGCCAGCTCGTCGACCGTGTCAACCTCATCATCACCACGGAGAAGGCGCGGCGCGAAGAGGAGCTGCAGCAGCCCTGGTTGCGGGTGCAGTCGGCGGGCGGTGCCACGCGCAGAAGCGCCCGGACGACAGGCGAATGAACGCCGCACCCGTGCGGTGGACCCTGGCCGATGGACGCGAGCTGCTCTTCTTTTCGCTACCCGGCCACATCCCCGCACCCACCGTCGACCGCAGGCCCTCGCCGGCGCGCGCGGATGCGCGCACGCAGCTGCGATTCGACCGCCAGACCGGCGAGTGGGTGATCATCGCGGCGCTGCGCCAAGAGCGCACGTACAAACCGGCTTCCGACCAGTGCCCGCTGTGCCCGGGGCCGTCGGGACTGTCGAGCGAGGTGCCGGCACCGGACTACGACGTGGCGGTTTTCGAGAACCGATTCCCCAGTCTGTCCGGTGGTGATACGACGGTGAAGGACAACCCGGCCGACGGATTCATCTCCGCGCCCGGCAATGGCCGCTGCGAAGTCATCGCGTTCTCCAGCGACCACACGGGCAGTTTCGCGGGCCTGGACGACGCGCATGCCCGACTCGTGGTGGCCGCCTGGCGGCAGCGCACCGCGGAGCTGATGGCTCGGCCCGAGATCGAGGAGGTGTTCTGTTTCGAGAACCGCGGCGAGGAGATCGGTGTGACGCTGACGCACCCCCACGGTCAGATCTACGGCTTCCCGTATCTGACACCTCGGACGAGCACCATGCTGCGTCAGGCCGAGGCACACCGAATGCGACACGGCAGCAACCTGTTCGCGCGCCTTCTCGCCGACGAGGTCGACGACGGTAGCCGGATCATCACCCGCAGCGACACGTTCACCGCGTTCGTGCCGTTCGCATCGCGGTGGCCGGTCGAGGTGCACATCTACCCCAACAGATTCGTGCACAGCCTGGTCGATCTCGACGACGCCGAACTCGACGATTTCGCCGGGATCTATCTCGATGTCCTGCGCCGCTTCGACCTGTTGTACAGCACACCACTGCCCTACATATCGGCGCTGCACCAGTTCTCCGACGACGACGCACAACGCGAGGGTTACTTCCATGTCGAACTTTTCTCCGTGCGGCGCAGCGCCACCAAGCTGAAGTATCTGGCCGGATCGGAATCGGGTATGGGTGCGTTCATCACCGACGCCACACCCGAGGCCGTCGCCGAAAGGCTCCGGGAGCTGTGACGACGCCGGCGACCGCACCACCGGTCCGGTTCAGCGCACCGGGCCGGATAAACCTCATCGGCGAGCACACCGACTACAACTCCGGCTTCGCGCTACCCATTGCGCTGCCGGAACGCACCTCGGTGTCCTTTCAACCCGACCAGAGTGACTCGCTGGTGGTGCGCAGCGACCGGGAACCGGAACCGGCCCGCGTGGCGTTACGCACCGTACCCGGCGAGGTCACCGGGTGGGCCGCCTATGTGGCGGGTGTCGTGTGGGCACTGCACTGCGCGGGTTACCCGGCGCCCGGTGGCACGATGACGATCACCGGCGGTGTCGAGACCGGATCGGGCCTGGCATCGTCGGCCGCACTCGAGTGTGCGGTGCTCGGCGCGGTTCTGGCCGCGACCGGCCAGCCGATGGACCGGATCGAGCAAGCCCGGATGGCACAACGGGCGGAGAACGAATATGTCGGGGCGCCAACGGGTCTGCTGGACCAGCTGGCGATTCTGTTCGCCGAGAGCAGGCAGGCGCAGCTGATCGATTTCCGGACGCTGCAGACCCGCTCGGTACCGTTCGACCCCGACGCCGCCGACGTGGCGCTGCTGCTGATCAATTCGCATGCCGCACATCAGCACGCCGGCGGTGAATATGCCGCCCGGCGGGCCTCGTGCGAACGTGCCGCCGCCGCGCTGGGCGTCACCTCACTGCGTGACGTTCAGGAGGCAGGCACTGCGGTGCTGGCCGGCATACCCGATCCAGACGACGCCCGGCGTGCCAGACACATTCTCACCGAGAACCAGCGGGTCCTCGATACTGTTGACGCCCTGCGTGTTTCCGATTTTGCCGAGGTCGGCCGGCTGCTGACCGCTTCGCACAAGTCGATGCAGGGCGACTTCGAGATCACCACCGCACATATCGATCTCATCGCCGAAACGGCGGTGCAGGCCGGAGCATTGGGAGCGCGGATGACCGGTGGCGGGTTCGGTGGCTGCGTGATAGCCCTGGTACCCGCCGGGCGCAGCGATGCCGTGTGCGATGCGATACGTACGTCGGTGCGGCGCGCCGGCTACCGGGAGCCGACCATCGTCGCCACCCATGCCGGCCCCGGCGCCGGCGGCTGACCGCATGGAAGGGGTCCTGGGAACTCAGTACGAGCTCGCCCTGTCGGTCGACGGGCGGGCGGTGCACGCGATCATCACGCAGGTGGGGGCGGCCATTCGGCAGCTCAGCGTGGATGGCGTGGAGATCGCGCCGGTTTTCGACGACCACGACATCGCTCCGTTCAGCTGCGGCACCGTCTTGATCCCGTGGCCCAACCGGGTTCGCGACGGCCGCTGGGTTCACCACGGTCAAACACTGCAACTCGACGTCGACGACATCCGCCACCGCGCGGCGCTGCACGGCTTGCTGCGCGGCACGGCGTATCAACCTGTCGAGCGGTCGGCGTCGTCGATAACCCTGAGCGCACCGGTCGTCGAGCAGTCCGGTTATCCCTTCCGGCTCGACACCAAAGTCTGTTACCGACTGGTGGCCGACGGCTTGGAGACGACTCACACAGTTCACAACACCGGTTCCGGACCTGCCCCGGTCGCGATCGGAGCGCACCCGTTTCTGATGATCGGCGACGTACCGACCGAAGACCTGACGTTGACGGTCAACGGCCGCCGCCATATCGAACTCGACCACCAGCGGATACCGGTCGGGAGCACCGCCGTCGACGGGACCGAATGGGATCTGCGGGCCGGACGTGTCATCGCAGATCTCGACCTCGACGACGCATGGTCGGATCTGGTGCCGACGGACGGCGGCAGCGTGCACACACTGCGCTCCCCCGACGGTCGCGCGGTAACACTGTGGGCCGACGATAATTTCGGCTTTGTCCACGCGTTCATCACCCGGGAGTTCCCGTGCGGCGCAACGTTCGTGACAGCCGTCGCAGTGGAGCCGATGACCGCGCCCGCCGACGCTTTGAACAGCGGTGTCGGCCTGCGGTGGCTGGCGCCCGGCGAATCGATGTCCGCATCGTGGGCGGTCCGCTACCACGACGGACGCGGATCAGTCGCGGTAGACGTAGCTGAGCAGTAGCCGACTGAGCTCGTCGACGAATCGGTCCGCGGGAATCGGCGGCCGGTCGACGGTGTAGCGGATCGTCATCTGGGTGGTGGTGTGCACGACGAACCACGTCGTGGTGTCCAGGTCGTGATGCCGCAGCCGGTCCTGGTTGGCCAGTAGTTGGTGGTAGACCAGGTCGCGACCACGTGCCAGCAGCGCGGCCAGTCTGTCGGAGTCACCGAACCGTGGTACCTGCTCGACGGCGATGCGCAGCAGATCCGCTTGCGGGGCCAGTGCGTTCACCAAGGTGGTGAGCGCCGCCCGGGTACCGTCCTCGGCCGACCGCCCCGCCATGCTGCGGAAGACCGTGGCGACACCGGCATTGATGTCCTCGGCGAGTTTGTCCACGACGGCCGCGGTGATGGCGTCCTTGTCGCTGAAGTATTGGTAGAGCGAGCCCGGGCTCACGCCCGCGGCCCGCGCGATGCGGTTGGTGGACGCGCCGTCGTATCCGTACGCGATCAAGACGCGAGCGGCCGCATCCAGAATGCGGTCCACCGTCGCCCGCGAACGCTCCTGTCGCGGCTGTTTGCGCGGGCCGGAGCGTACGACGGACATCCACGCAGTGTGGCACAAGACACGAATTGAAAGCGAGCTATCGCTCACGTTTGACTGGGGTCATGGTCAACGTCATCGCTGCGACAGACGAGGAGCTGCACCCGCCAGGTGCCGCGGCGCACTGGCAGGAGAGCTACTACTTCAACTGGGTCGACATCGGCGGCCAGGCGCTGGGCTTCGCCCGGTTGGGCTACCGGTTCGCCGAGCAACGCGCCGACGCTGTCGTGGTCACCATGCGCGCGGGCCGGCGCGAACTGGTCTACGGCGCCGTCGACCAGCCCATCGACGGCGACCCGATGGCCTTCCGCAGTGTCGACGGCCTGACCGTCGGCCGCCTGACCTTCCGCTGCGACGAGCCGTTGCGGCGGTGGCACATCACCCTGTCGGGACGCGACGAAATCGACCTGACCTGGACGGCGCTGGCACCGGCGTTCGACTTCGGTCACAACGGCACCGAGGTCGTCGCGCACCGGCATTTCGAACATCCGGGCGTGGTGACCGGCCGGTCGGCGATCCGGGGCCGGGAACGGCAGATCGGCGGTTTCGGAACCCGCGACAAATCCTGGGGTCCCCGGGACTGGGGCAATATCACCGGCTGGGATTGGATCTCGGCACAGTTCGGCCCCGACCTGGCCTTCACCGTCACCCAGACCACCGCCGACGGACGACCCGTGCAGTCCGGTTTCATCAGTCGCGATGGGCTATCGCGCGGTGTCAGCGCCTTCGACCTGAGTTATGTCTCCCCCGGCCCGCACAGTGCCCGGGATGCCGAGATGACGATCGTCGACGACGAAGGGACCTCGATAGAGGTCACCGCACGCGGAATCAGCCAGGTCCCGCTGTTCAAGAGCGGCCTGTTGCTCCGCGAGACGCATGCCCGGTTCGACGCCCGTCTCTCCGATGGTTCGCAGCTATCCGGCGCCGGCGTGCTCGAGCACACCTGGCATGCGGGCCGGCGTGAACTGCTCACCAACCTGCCTGCGCTGCTTCCCGTCGCCAAAGACGCTGTGATGTCGAGGTTCCGGTGATCATCGCGCTGAAACCCGAAACCGATATCGCCGCCGACCACGTGGGCGGCAAGGGACAGGGTCTGGTTCGACTTCTGAATGCGGGACTGCCGGTGCCGGAGGCGTGGTGCATCACCGCCGATATCTCGCTACACGCGCACACTCGCGACATCTGCCTCGACGAGGCGCTGGCGCGCTGGTGGGACGAGGTCGATGTGCTGTTCCCAGGGGGACCGTGGGCGGTCCGCAGCTCGGCGGTCGCCGAGGATCTGGCCGACGCCTCGTTCGCCGGGGTGTACGAGACGGTCCTGGGGGTCGATTGCCTCGACGGTCTTCGCGAGGCGGTCCGCACCTGCTGGGCGTCCTTCGACGACAGTCGCGCCCAGACCTATCGGGACAACCTCGGAAAGACCTCTGCCGGTGGCATAGCGCTGATCCTGCAGCGCATGGTGAGCCCCGATGTCGCCGGAGTTCTCCTGACCGCCAACCCGCTGCGCCCGTTCGCATCCGAGATCGTCATCGACGCGGCGTGGGGTCTGGGCGAAACCGTGGTGTCGGGTCGCACCGAACCGGACAGCTTCGTCCTCGACCGCTGCAGCGGGGAGGTCCGCAGCAGGCAGCTCGGCGGTAAAGCTGTGGAAGCCGTCTGGGACAACGGCGTCCACGAACGCGCCGTCGACCCGGGTCGGTGCGCTGAATTCTGTTTGACCGCAGCACAGCTGCACCAACTGCACGATGTCTCGAAGATTGTCACCGAGCGTATCGGCCCGCGCCGCGACATGGAGTGGGCCATTGCGGGTGGACGCCTTTTCGTGCTGCAGGATCGGCCCATCACCAACCTGCCGAGCGAGAACCCCGTCGACGTGTGGTCACGGCGGTTCGGCGATGAATACCTGTCCGACTGCACCCTCCCGCTGCCCGAAGATCTGATGGTGCCCTGGATCACCGAGATGAGCATGAAGGAGATGACCACCCTCCAGGGGCGACCCGACATGGCCGGGATGGAGCCGGTGCGGTTGCACCACGGTTATGCGTACTTCAGCGGCGCGTACTTCGTCGAAAGTCTGCGGGTACTACCGCCGTCGATGCGCTCCAACGGCGCCGAACAATGGTTCCCACCGCTGGTACTGGAGCGGGTCCGGGCCGCGCGCTGGGATCCACGGCTGCTGGCCGGTTTCGTCCTGGCCCCGCGGCGCGACCGCGCACGCAGCGGTCTCAAGAACAACCTGGCGGCGCTCGAAAAGCACTGCACCGCAATAGAAGAAAACATCGTGCCGAAAATCGACCAGGACTACGGCCTGCTCACCGACACCGAATGGCGTCGCCAGTACGACGAGGTCAACGCGCTCGGCGAAGAGCACTTTCGGATCGTGCGTTGGGGCATGACGATCTACAACAGTTTTCTGCATGCCCTGCTGCAACGCTTTCTCGAAAGCTGGTGCGCCGACGAATCGGGCGAGCTGTACCAGAACGTCATCAGCGGGCTGGACGACACCAAGACCGCCACGATCAACACCGAGATCGCCGGACTTGCCCGCGCCGCGCGCGAAGATTGTGACCTCGCCGCCATGGTGCGCGATGGCGCGACCTATCAGCAGGTCCGCGCCGGCACCACCGATGCGGCGTTCTGGCGACGCTACGACGAGTTCCTTCTGCGCCATGGTCACCGATCCGACAGCCGTGACATCGCGCGTCCGCGCTGGCGCGAACAGCCGCACCTGATACTGGAACTCGTCCGTGCGCAGCTTCGTTCCGCCCATACCATCGCGGCCGGCCCGCGGTCGAATTCGTCACGGCAACGCCGTCATATCGCCGAGACCGACGCATTGGCACGGCTCGGCAGAGGTCCGCTGGGGTGGGTGCGCAGGCCGATTCTGGGCCGCCTGATGAGGATGGTCCAGGACTACACGCGTTATCGCGAGAATCAGCGCTACCACCTCGACTATCTGCTCACGCACCTGCGATCACTGGTTCTCGAACAAGCGAGACGTCTTGTCCGGCAGGGAGTGCTGTCCGACCCCGACGATGTTTTCCTGTTGCGGGGCGAGGAGTTCTTCGCACTGCTGGGCGGCGGCCCGGCGACTGCCGAGCTGGCCGCTGCCCTCGACGTCAGACGCGCCGAGTTCGCACGCAACAGTGGCCGGTTGCCTGCGACGTATCTGTTCGACGATGTCGAAACCGAAGTGGA
The DNA here is from genome assembly GCA_016197405.1 of Mycobacterium sp. Lineage (GTDB taxonomy): Bacteria > Actinomycetota > Actinomycetes > Mycobacteriales > Mycobacteriaceae > Mycobacterium. The sequence continues at coordinate 2,928 of JACPVR010000015.1, read as the reverse complement.
CACCGAACTCGCCGACGAGCACCCGGACCTGCCTGAGGGTGCCATCGGCGGGACCGCGTTCTGTCACGGAAAGGCAACCGGTCCGGCCCGAGTGGTGCACACGCTTGCCGACCTCGGGAAGGTCGAGGCAGGCGACATTCTGGTGGCGCCCAATATCGACCCCGGCTGGACCAGCGTGTTCCCGCTACTTTCCGGGCTGGTCGTCGAGACCGGCGGCAAGCTGAGCCACGGCGCGATCCTGTCACGCGAGTACGGCATCCCGGCCGTCGGCGGAATCACCGGCGCCACCAAGACCATCGCCGACCGAGCCACGATCACCGTGAACGGGCATATCGGCTCGGTCAGCCTCTGACCCGGACGCGTCCGCCGTTGCGGCGGAGCCGTCGATCGGCAAAGCACCATGGTCACGCCTTCCCCTTCGACGCCCCCTGTGGTAGAACGAATGTATTAGTTCGTTCTATTTGATCAATTTGAGGGGCGGCGCCGATGCGATGCAGCGATGACATCGTCATTGTCGGCGCGGGACCGGTCGGGGCGACGATGGCGCTGATACTCGCCGACCACGGGGTCTCCAGCACCGTCATCGAACGCCGCACACAACCGCAACCCCACCCCGCCGCACACGTCCTCACCACGCGCTCGCTGGAGATCTGGCGTCAGATCGGGCTCGAAAGGGAGATTCGCCGACTCAGCGCTCCCCTGCACGAACTTCGCACGATCGCCTACTGCACGACGCTGGCCGGCCCCGCCCTGGGCGACGTGCCGGTGCTCGATCTCGGCGACGAGTTGATCGACTCGGTCGAATCGATCAGCCCGACGCGCGGCGCCCACCTTCCGCAGAACATCCTGGAACAGACACTGTGGAACAGGTTGAGCGACAACGAGTTGATCGCGTTCGAACCCGGCTGGCGCTACTGCGGGCAACAGCCGGCAGCCGACCATACGGTGGTGTCGGCGCAGCGCGACGACAGCTGCGTCGAGATTCGCACCCGGTATGTCGTCGGTGCCGACGGCGCGGGCAGTGCCGTTCGCCGCGAGTTGGGAATCGGAATGGCCGGACCGGTCCTGCAGCACATGGTCAGCGTGCACTTCGCCGCGGACATCGAGCAGTTCTACCGCAATCGGCGCGGCCCGGTCCTGTGGACACATACGCCGAAAGGACTGGGCACGTTCATCGTTCATCGCGCACCCGATGACATCGTGTTCCAGATCCCCTATTTCCCACCGGTCCAGAGGCTGGAAGACTTCACCCCGCAGGTGTGTCGCCGCCACATCGCCAACGCGATCGGAGACGACTCGGTTCAGATCACGGTCAAGTCGATCCAATCGTGGGCGATGACCGCCCAGATCGCCGACAGCTATCGATCCGGCCGCAGCTTTCTGCTCGGAGATGCCGCCCACCGCTTCCCTCCCACCGGGGGTCGCGGCATGAACACCGGTATCGCCGACGCACACAATCTCGCCTGGAAGCTGGCCTGGGTACTGGCGGGCCGCGCCGAGCCCTCGCTACTGGATACCTACGACATCGAGCGGCGTCCGCTCGGGCAGGCCGCCGCCGATGATTCGGTGCACAACTTCGACGGCCTGCTCGACGTTCTCGCCGCCCTCGGTTTGCCCCGAAAGTCGGTGCGGGCGATGCCGACCGCACTGGACCGCCTACCGCGGCGGCTCCCCCGATGGTTGGTGCGACCACTGCTCGAAATGGGCATGCGGCTGGGCTACCAGCGGCTTCGACTGGCCGCCCTCAAGGGGCCGATGGGAAACCGGGTCAGAGAGCGTGCCGCAGCGGCCATTGCCAGGCAGGGACCGCACTACCGCAGCTGGGGCGCCGACCTCGGCGGCAGCTATCTCGGTGGAGCAGTCGTCAACGACGGGAAGCCACATCCGCCACAGGATCCCGAATTCTATACTCCGACAGCACTTGTCGGTGGCCGACTGCCGCATGCCTGGCTCGACGAGGGCGGAACACGGCAGTCCACCCTGGACCTGATCCGTAACGATCGCCCGACGCTGATGACTCCGGCCGCCGCCGAATCGCAGTGGGCGGCAGTTGCGCCGGCAGATGTCGCGGTCGTGGCGATCGCCGATCCGGCGATCTGCGATCTACTGTGGGGCGAGGGCACAGATCACGCCTTCCTGGTGCGCCCTGACCATCACATCGCCGCACACCTGTACCTGGGCGACCCGACGAGCCTGGACGCCGCGCTCACCGCGCTGCGACTCACCCCGACCGTCCACCCTTCGCATCAGGAACTGACCGCATGACCGGGACTGCCGCACCTACGGTGCACCTGCTGACCTACCGACCCGAACAGATGCTCACCTGGTGGGCGGCTCTGCTCGGGGTGCCAGATCCACCACGCGGTCGCGGACGCACCGCCGTGCTGTGCAGCCCGACGATCAATATCGTGATCGAGCGATCGGATGTCGCGGTGGACTATCACCGCGAAGCCTGTGGCGTGACGACGATCGCCGTCACGCCGGCCGGGCCCGCAGACGCGGTTACCACGATCGATCGGCTTGCGCGGCTGGGTTCCTCACCTCATCGCGCCACGGTCCATGCCGGTTTCATCAGGTTGTGGTACCGCGACCCCAATGGCGCTGATGTTGCCGTTGACCTGCGCTCGGTAGACCCGGTCGACGGTCCCTATGACCCCCTGTTCCCCGATGAACTCGATCCGCAGGTCGTGGTCGCCGACCTGCGAATGCAGTGCGTGCGATGACTGCCACGTTCGATCCCCTCAGCCGTGCGATTCGGCGCGCCCCACACTCGTACTACCGCGCGCTAAACCTCGATCCGTGGACTTGAGTGATTGATGTGTCTGCCGTGGCTGGTTGTCGTTTGGTGGGCTTGTGAGCGTGACGTAACCGCTGGTCTGCCCAGCTTTTCCCTGTGCGCTCCGGTAGGGGCCTATTCGGCCAGGTGGT